>NZ_QURN01000013.1 GCF_003403035.1 Mesorhizobium denitrificans
CATCCATTTCACCGCCGGGTCGGAAGGCAATACGATGACCGGCAATGCCTTCATCGACAATCGCAACCAGGTGAAATATGTCGGCACCCGCTATCTCGACTGGTCGGTAAATGGGCGCGGCAACTACTGGAGCGACAACCCCGCCTTTGACCTTGATGGCGATGGAATCGGCGACAACGCCTATCGCCCGAACGACCTGATGGACAAAGTCCTGTGGACGTCACCGCAGGCCAAGATACTCACATCGAGCCCGGCGGTGCAGATCATCCGCTGGGCGCAGGTCCAGTTTCCGGCGCTGTTGCCGGGCGGCGTAGTGGACAGCCATCCGTTGATGGCACCTGCAAGACAGAAGGACGGTTTACAGTGACGGCCCCCACGGTCACATTATCAAGCGTGGCGAAACGCTACGGTCGGATCGAGGCGGTCAAGGATGTCTCCTTCGAGCTTGAACAGGGACAGACGGTGGCCCTCGTCGGCCATAACGGCGCAGGCAAGACGACGCTTATCAAGTTGATGCTCGGCCTTATCCGGCCGACGCAGGGCACTGTGCAGGTGCTGGGTAAAGACCCGGCCCGCGGCGACTTCGCCGTGCGCCAGCGGCTTGGCTACCTGCCGGAGAGCGTATCCTTCCACATGGCGCTGACCGGGCGGGAGACGCTTGCCTTCTATGCGCGGCTGAAACGTGTGGATGTGTCGGACATGGCGGGCCTGTTCGAGCGCGTCGGGCTTGCGCCAGCTGCAGCCGACCGCCCCGTCCGGACCTATTCCAAGGGCATGCGGCAACGGCTCGGACTAGCCCAGGCGCTGCTCGGCGCACCACGCGTGCTGCTGCTCGACGAGCCTACCAGCGGACTTGATCCGGCGTTGAGACGAAATTTTTATGAACTGGTGTCCGGCCTGCGCTCGGCAGGTACGACGATCCTGCTGTCCTCGCATGCGCTGACGGAACTCGAAGATCGCACCGACCGGGTGATCATCGTCAACGAGGGCGTGACGATCGCCGACGGCACTCTGGAGAAGCTGCGGGGCATCGCTCGCCTGCCGACCCGGATCAGCGTCACGCTGGCGGACGGCGCGGGAATAACCGCCCCGAGCGGTGGGCAGGTCGCCTGGAAGGCTGTCAGGGACCGCACCTTCGAGGCGGAGGTCGCGCCCGAAAACAAAATCTCGATCCTCAGGGACGTCACGACCGATCCCGCCGCGGTTGCGGCGCTGCATGTGGTGGAGCCGACGCTCGATGAACTCTACGCCCATTTCCTCGGCGGGCGGGGGATGATGCGATGAACAATATATTGATCGTGGCGCGCAAGGAAATCCAGGAGGGCCTGCGGAACCGCTGGGTGCTGGCCACCACGCTGCTGCTGGCGGCGCTTGCGCTCACCCTGTCCTTCCTCGGCAGTGCGCCGACCGGCAATGTCGGCGTCAACCAGCTCGACGTCGTCATCGTCAGCCTGTCGAGCCTGACCATATTCCTGGTGCCGCTGATTGCGCTGCTGCTTGCGCACGATGCGATCGTCGGCGAAATAGAACGCGGCACGATGCTGCTGCTGATTAGCTACCCGATCGGCCGGCGGCAGATCATCTTCGGCAAGTTCCTCGGCCATCTGGCGATCCTCGCCTTCGCCACCCTGTTCGGCTATGGCACGGCGGCTGCGGCACTGGCGCTGACCGGGACCGAGATCGGCTTGGCCAGTTGGTGGGCCTTCCTGGCGATGATCACTTCATCAATCCTACTCGGTATGGTATTCATAGCCATAGGTTATGTAACGAGCGCGCTTTCCAGCGAGCGGAGCACGGCCGGCGGCATCGCGATAGGCGTTTGGCTGTTCTTCGTGTTGATATACGACATGGCTCTGCTTGGGGTCCTAGTGGCGGCCGAAGGCCGGCCACTACCGTCCGGGCTTCTCGATATCCTGCTCGTCCTCAACCCGACCGATGCCTACCGACTGCTCAACCTGGGTTCCGGAGAGGCCGGGGCTCTTTCGGGGCTCGGCGGTATTGCCGGACATACGGGGCTCAATGGGCCGATGCTCGTTGCCGCTCTCGTCGCCTGGATCGCCGCGCCGCTGACGCTGGCGCTCAGGATATTCTCAAGGAGAGAGCTATGAAGATCGCTCCCGTCATCGCACTCTTGTTCTCCGGCCTTCTCCTAACCGGCTGTAGTGAGGAGAAGGAAGCAGCGCCACCAGCGCCCTACGCACTCACCGAGGACGCGATGGGCCGTTATTGTGGCATGAATGTTCTGGAACATCCCGGCCCCAAAGGCCAGGTCATCATGTCCCAAATCCCAGAGCCCATTTGGTTCAGTTCGGCGCGAGATACGCTCGCCTTCACGATGCTGCCGGAAGAACCCAAGGACATCGCGGCCATCTATGTGTCCGACATGGCCAAGGCAACTACATGGGAAGATCCCGGAGCCGACAACTGGATCGATGCGCGCATAGCTTTCTTCGTGATCGGTAGTGGGCTACGCGGCGGCATGGGCACAGACGAGGCGGTGCCATTCTCGACGCGCGAGGCTGCCGATATATTCGCCGGAGAACACGGCGGCCGCGTTGTCAGCTTCGAAGAGATTCCCCGCGATTATGTGCTGGGTTCGACGACGGACGATGCTGAGATACAGAGTACGCCGGAAAATTTGGAAGAACCCGGGAAAGGACAGACAAATGGCTAGTATCGTCACCCGCCGCCGCGCCATTGCGATATTCGCCGCGGCCGCCGGCCTACCCCTGATACGGCCCGCGCGGGCGGCAACCCATGCGGTCACCTGGAAAGGGCAGGCGCTGGGTGCGCCGGCGACGCTGATCCTGCATCACGAGAACAGGGACAAGGCGCAGCGTCTGATCGACCGTGTCGTGACGGAAGTCTCGCGACTGGAAGAGGTTTTCAGCCTCTACAGGAGCACATCCGCGATCAGCGAACTGAACCGGGTCGGCGGCCTTGTTGCACCACCCGCCGAGCTGGTGGTTCTGCTCGAAGCCTGTCGCCACCACTGGCATGAGAGCGGCGGCGCTTTCGACCCGACCATACAGCCGCTCTGGGCGCTCTATCGCGATCACTTCTCGGCGCCGGACGCCGATCCCGACGGCCCGCCGGCTGACGCGATCGCCCGGGCGGTCGGGCAGGTCGGCTTCGACGCGGTCCGCTTCAACCGCGACCGCATCGTGTTTGCGCGGCCGGACATGGCGCTGACACTGAACGGCATCGCCCAGGGGTATGTCACCGACCGCGTGGTTTCCATACTGCGGGATGCGGGTATCACCAGCAGCATGGTGGACATGGGCGAAGGTCGGGCGATCGGCGGGCAGGCCGATGGCACCCCGTGGCGCGTCGGCCTTGCCGACCTTCAGGATGCCGAGCGGCCCGACAGCGTCCTCGATCTCATCGACCGGGCGGTCGCGACATCCAGTCCAGCAGGCTTCCATTTCGATACCGCCCGCCGATTCGGCCATATACTCGACCCGCGCAACGGCGGTGCCAGCGCAGCCTACCGGCGCCTGACGGTCGTTGCGCCGGACGCCACGACTGCAGACGCTCTCTCGACCGTCTTCAGCCTGACGGATCCGGAGAGCATCCGTTCAAGCCTTGCTGGAAAACCTGATATCATGGTGGATCTTGTTCTGGCGTCAGGCGAACACAGACGATACGGGAGTTGAACGTCCCGCACGGCGTCGAGCGGACCTGGTCGAAGTGCTTTTACGCTTATATTGTCTTCCGGTCACCGACGCATCGCCTGCCACTGGTGGCGAGATCGACATTTCGCAGCCTTTTTCCCCAAGACCTAAACGCCTAAGTTCTGGTTGTCCGACAGCTTCACGTCAACGATGGGAGGAAGCCTTCACCTCAGCTGGTGGGAGATCTGTGGACTATCACCGCGAGGGTCGATCGCCCTACCCATGCGGACCCGTAGATTTCGTATTCTCCGTCTTGGCCAAAATCGGCATCAAAGCAGAACTTTACGTTTTCCTTTGGGTTGAACGGGCATCCATGGTTGCTATGTTCAGATAAGGGTTGACTCACGGCCCTTGGTCCATCACCCACGCTGCCGTCGTGCGGCTGAATAAATATCGAGGAGAAAAATGATGAATTTTATTGCAACGACTCTCATCGGAGGCGTGGTCTCAGTGCTGATAGGCAGTAGTGCAATCGCTGCGGACTTCGAAGTTGATATGCTCAACAAGGGCTCCGATGGGGTGATGGTGTTCGAGCCGCTTCTGTCAAAAATCGCTGTCGGCGACACTGTCACCTTTGTGCCAAAGGACAAGGGCCACAACGCTGAAGCCATAAAAAACATGATTCCTGACGGCGCAGAGCTGTTCAAGGGAAAGGTCAATGAGACAGTAAAGCAGACGTTCAATACGCCCGGAGTCTATGTCATAAAGTGCACGCCGCATTATAGCATGGGTATGGTGGCGGTGATCGTGGTGGGAGAGAACCCCGCCAATGTACAGGTGATTAAGGATGCGAAATTGCCGAAGAAGGCGCGCGAGCGGACCGACAAGGCACTGTCGCAGCTGTAAGAGAGGGGCAGGCGCGGGAAATTGTAGCCCGGCAAGAAGCCTTCGGTCGCAAGATAGCGATACGAATAGAAGTCCGATCCGTTCGAGGCTTTGCCTTGTTCCAGAATGGTGATCTGGTCGCTCGCCTGCATCTGCGCCGCTTTGATGCGACGGCGATCCGCGCCGGAAAGCCCCGTGATCTCGGAGCGCGCATTGGCTTCCATCAATTGCGTTCGGGCTGAATTGTAGAGTTCGCGCCAGCGATCGAAGGCACGATCAAAGTCCTCGGGCGCACGTTGAGCGACGGCAGACACGAAATCGTCGGGATCACTCATCCACGCCGGCATTCGGCCATCGACGGATGCAAGAATCTGATCGAGCACTCGCTTCATTGGGGCATGTGCCATCCCAGCGAGTGCGGGCGGATCGATGATGTCGTGAATTTCTTTCTTCAACGGATAGCCCGTCCCCGTTAGATTGAGGATTTCGGGGATGTCCGGCGAGAGGGCAAGTTTCGCTTCAGCGAGCCAGATAGCGTGCAAGTGCGAACGCACAAGCTCTTCGTTGGTGATGTCGAGCGCGGGCGGACGGACGACGCCGGCCACCATTTCATTGCGCCGCTCAAAGAAATATTGGTCATGCGGCGATTGAGCGGCGCAATAGGTTACGATGACGGCAGCCTGCCCGGAACGGCCAGCACGACCGGCGCGCTGCGCATAGTTCGCCGGCGTCGGAGGCACGTTGCGCAGATAAACGGCATTGAGCGCCGAGATGTCGACACCAAGCTCCATGGTCGGAGAGCAAAAGAGAGCCGGTAGAAACTGTTCCGACTCTCCCACCGCATTAAGTTCGACAGCGTTTTGGGCGAGGTTTTCCCGGTCTTCCTTCTCGTACCTGAAGCGCCACTCGCGCCATTCGCGCTGTCTTTGGGAGACCTGCGCCGTATGTTCACGGCCCTCAAGTCCCCAAAATTTGCTTCCGCCGGCTTTCAGGTCAGCAGCAATGTGATGATAGAGATCGTGGAAGTAACGATTTACTTTGGCCGTGCCAGACCGAACGGCTTCACCAGGAAGGGGTCGGAACAAGAACCGTTCCCGCAGACACGCTAAGATCGAACGAAGCGCGAACACGCGCATAGATCTGTAGATGAAGCCACCGGGCTGGTTGAAAGCTTCCGGCCGATGGCCAACCACTTCCCCTTGGAATTTAGAGTGCCGAGGGAGAAGGCGAGTGGGTAGAAGACGGCTTGTCAGTTCAAAGGAAGCGGCGGTACTGCTGGGCATAGCGACGGACGAGGATAATCTGATCCGTCACTTTACTCTGGACCCGGCAGATAGATTGGAATGCGAACTCCGCCGGCGACCGCAGAACAAGCTGGGCTTCGCCGTTCAACTCTGCACGATGCGACAAACAGGGCGGCTCTTGTGGGACAACGAGCCGCCACCTCCGGCTGTGATCACCTATCTTGCGGATCAGCTCGGTATCGACGCGCGCCTCTACGCCTTCTATGCGCATCGAGTGCAGACGCGTTTCGATCACAGCCGATCGTTGATGGCTTACCTCGGTCTCCGGACTGCATCTAGAGACGATCGCCGCGCCGCTCTTGTGGCTGCAATCGATGCGGCGGCTAACGGCGATCACGGGTTGCCGATCGCGACAGCAGTCGTTGCCGAGTTCCGGAAACGAAACGCACTCCTGCCTTCGCTGCATTCCATCGAGAAGATCGGCCTCGGCGGTCGCGCGATAGCTCGCCGACGGGCGGAGAAAGAACTTATCGAGGGTATCTCGCCTGATCAGCTTGCGTCATTGGACAGGCTGTTGGAGGTTGACCCGGCCCTCGGCCAGACGCGCTTTCATTGGCTGCGCTCGGCGCCAGAAGCGCCAGGTGCGTCAAACCTAGTCGGGCTGACAGAACGCATTGCCTTCCTGCGCAACCTGGAAATCGACGCGAAATTGCAGGTGCGCATACCATCTGGACGATGGGATCAGATGATCCGTGAGGGCAACGCCACACCGGCATGGTTGGCCAACGACTTCAATGCCAGCCGTCGACACGCGCTGATCGTGGCGCAGATTATCAAGCTCGGCCAGAAGCTCACCGACGATGCAGTGTCGATGTTCATCAAGTTGATAGGTCGGCTGTTCTCGCAAGCCAATAACCGCAAGAAGCAGCGGCACATGGACTGCAGGCCGGATACCGCCAAGGCACTGCGCATGTTCCTGGACACGATCACAGCCCTGCAGTCCGCGAACGATTATGGCCGGAACGCATTGGAGGTTCTCGATCAGGAAGTTGGGTGGCATCGGTTGCTTCGGATGAAGCCTGAGCTTGAGTCGATGGTCGAAGACAATGAGGCGTCGCCATTGACCTTGGCGGCCGAGCAATATGCGACCGTCAACAAATATGCCGGTGCGTTCCTGCAGGCGTTCACGTTCCGCTCAGCGCGCCGCCACGATCCCCTTCTTGCGGCGATTTCGCTGCTGAAACGGCTCTATGCCGAGAAGCGGCGGATCCTTCCGGATCGCGTCCCGGTCACCCACCTCAGCCAAGCTGATCGACGGCTAATCCTCGGGCAGGAGAAGCCCGATCGCCGTCTCTATGAGATTGCAACGCTCGCGGCTTTGCGGGACCGACTTAGATCTGCGGACATCTGGGTCGATGGCAGCCGATCCTTCCGGCCGATCGACGAGCATCTTATGCCGCGGTCAACATTCACCACCATGAAGGAGGAGGACCGCCTCGGGCTGGGCGTCCAAGGTGACGGCGCGCAGTGGCTTGCCGAAGCGCGTCAGATGCTCGACTTCAACCTGAAGCGCCTCGCGCACAGAGCACGGTCCGGAAAGCTCGAAGGTGTTCGTCTTGAAGCCGGCATGTTGATCGTGACGCCAACGGCTGGCGAGGTTCCGGCGGCGGCCGAGGAACTGAACGCCGAGATCAGCGAGCTTTATCCGTTGGTCGAGGTGCCGGACCTTCTGCGGGATGTGCACGAATGGACCGGCTTTGCGGACTGCTTCACGCATGTTCGCACGGGTGACACTCCGAGGAATGTCTCGGCCATGCTGGCCGGCGTGCTGGCCGATGCGACCAACCTCGGTCCGAAGCGAATGGCGAGCGCGTCCAAAGGAATCAGCGCTCACCAGATCGGCTGGATGCGCACCTTCCACGCTCGGTCGGAGACCTATCGCGCGGCGCAAGCATGTATCACCGATGCACACACCCGCCATCCGCATTCTCGACTGTGGGGCAACGGAACAACCTCATCGTCCGATGGCCAATTCTTCCGCGCGAGCGATCGAGCCGCAAAGCGCGGCGACATCAATTTGCATTACGGCAGCGAACCCGGATCGAAATTCTACAGCCATCTTTCCGATCAGTATGGCTACTTCAGCATTCTGCCCATCAGTCCGACCGAAAGCGAGGCGGCCTACGTGCTCGATGGGCTATTCGATCAGGACACGGTCCTCGAGATCCAGGAACACTTTACCGATACGGGCGGCGCGAGTGATCACGTATTCGGGCTGTTCGCCCTGATCGGCAAGCGGTTCGCACCGCGACTGCGCAATCTCAAAGATCGGAAGTTCCACACATTCGAGAAAGGCGACGCATATCCGGCGCTGTCGAACCACATCGGGGCGCCGATCAACACCACTTTGATTCTCGACCATTGGGACGATCTGCTCCATCTGGCGGCGTCGATCACGACGCGATCCGTGGTGCCGTCTACGATCCTGAAGAAGCTGTCCGCATCTCCGAAGGAAAGCCAGCTCGCAAGGGCGCTACGGGAACTCGGTCGGATCGAGCGATCGCTGTTCATGATCGAATGGTACTCAAGTCCGATATTGCGTCGGCGCTGCCAAGCCGGCCTCAACAAGGGCGAAGCCGCGCATAAACTGAAGCGCGCTGTCTTCTTCCACGAGCGCGGCGAAATCCGCGACCGATCATTCGAAAGCCAGGCGTTCCGCGCCTCCGGCCTCAATCTCGTCGTTGGCGCGATCGTGCATTGGAATACGGTCTATATCGAACGGGCCGTCACCCACTTGCGCAAAATGCACCGCGAGATTCCGGATCATCTGCTCAAGCACGTCTCGCCGCTGAGCTGGGAACACATCAATCTGACCGGGATCTACACCTGGGATGCAGAACATCAGATGCCTGAAGGCTTCCGGTCGCTCAGACTTCCGGCTCGGTTACGCCACGCCGCATGACGTTCATGCTCCGTTCGACCTTAGCGTGTCGCTGGGAACAGTTCTTGTTCCGACCCCATCCAGGACGCCTTCTACCTTCCCTATTTCATGCCGCCGAAGCCTATCGCGCAGCCGGAGATGGACCTCAGAATGGATGCCGGGCTCGATACCTTCGCTCGCGACATTCCCCCTGACTTCCAGCGCGACCTGCTGGCTGGGCGCTCGCCGACCATTCAGCTCAACATAGACGCCACGCGCATGTCGCAGGCCTTCACCGGGGGTGGCTACGTCCAGTCCATTGTAAACGGTGAAATCGAGGAATTTCTTGCGCATCACAGGACCGAAACACGATTGCCAGTGGAGATCGACCTGCGTGCCCGCTTCAATCCTGAACTGGACAAGGGATGGTTCGGCGCCATCAACGAAATGATCGAATCCATCACGATGCTCTCCGTCATCCTCACCGGCGCCGCCCTAATCCGCGAGCGCGAGCACGGCACGATTGAACACCTTCTTGTCATGCCCGTCACCGCATTCGAAATCATGGTGGGCAAAGTTTGGTCGATGGGCCTGGTTGTGCTGGTGGCAACGGCATTCTGCCTGGTCGTGGTCATTCAGGGCCTGCTTGCGGTACCCATTCAAGGATCGGTGACGCTGTTCATGGTCGCGGCCGGCCTCGACATTTTCGCCATGACCTGTCTCGGCCTGTTCCTGGCGACGGTAACCGGTTCTATGCCCCAGTTCGCCTTGCTCGTGATGATGGTGTTGATGCCGCTTCAGTTGTTGTCGGGCGGCGTGACGCCGCGCGAGAACATGCCCGAAATCATCCAGACCATCATGTATGCAGCGCCCAACACACATTTCGTGATCCTGGCGCAAGCGGTGCTCTTCCGCGGCGCCGGCCTCGCTGTCGTCTGGCCACAGCTTGCCGCGCTCGCGGTCATCGGCCTCCTGCTATTTGCATTCTCGTTGCAGCGTTTTCGTCAGTTTCTGCGGTAGGCGTACAGCATCGCCGAAAATGCCCTGATCCTGAGAATGCCAGGCCGACAACGGCCGCCTTTTTTGATCCCGCTCAAAGCGGGGTCGCCAAAACCACGCGATGATGCGCTCGGACGCAGGCAAGAACCTGATTTAGGGAGCATGAAATCATGTGCTGTGGGCTGAAACGCGCTCTTCTTACGCTCCTTCCCTCCCTGAGGGCATATGCCTTCTGCCTGACACTGGACCGGTGGCATGCCGATGCGCTTGTTCATTCGTCGTTGGTCGAGATCTGGTCCAAGCATCAAGGCGAACGAGGTCACGCGCTCAAGATCGCTGCATTCAGCGTCGTGCGTCATCAATTTCTGCGACAGGGGATTGTGGATCCGATCTCGCCGACGCTTGGAGGGCAACGCGTTCCAGAGGGCGAAGACGTTTTCCGGACACGCTTCATGCGTCTGCCACGGACCGCGCGTGAGGCTCTGTCGTTGACCGAGGTGTGGGGTTTCACCATGGGTCAAGCCGCGGAAATTTGTGGCTGCGATCAGGAGACAATCGGTCGGCGCGTCACAATGGTCTATCGTGATTTGACCAGCCAAATATCGCGCCCATTCCCGTTTGATCTCATCAAAATCAATAGAAGCCGTGGCCCAGGTGTCTCTTGCGCGGCCTGGGTGTGAGCAGGCCGCACCAATGGAGCCCTCGGCAAGTGGAATCCGAAAGGAAGATGCGATGCATGTCCGTTCATTGAGCACGCTTGAATGTACCAAACTTTTGTCCGCGAGCCGGCTCGCCCATCTCGCCTGCGCGAAGGACGGCAAGCCCTATGTCGTGCCCCTCTATTTTGCCTATGCGGACATTCATCTCTACGCGTTCTCGATGCCCGGCAAGAAGATCGATTTCATGCGAGCCAATCCACACGTCTCGCTCGTCGTAGAGGAGCGCGGCGGCCATGGCAGGGAATGGCAAAGCGTCGTCGTCGACGGCCGTTTCGAGGAACTGCCGGACCGGATTGGCCACAAGACAGAGCGGGATCACGCATGGTCGCTGCTCAGCAGGCATTTCGACTGGTGGGAGCCCGGCGCCCTCAAGCCGGTGGCGCCACCGCAGTCGGGTCATTCCGAGCATGTCTTCTTCCGCATCCTGGTGGAGCAACTCTCCGGGCGCGAGGCGAAGGAGAACTGAAGATGCACCAGTCGAACTGAAACGCCCCACGCTCGGGCATTTCCCACACGACAGTTTCTCAAACAGGGGTAGATCCATGACGTTCAAGACAGTTCTAACTGTTACTGGTCCCAACCTTGGCAATGGTGTGATTTTTCATGGAATGAGGACCCCAGTTGAGGGGTAATTTTCGTCCAAACGGGACCCCTTAACGTGGGGTCATCAAAGTGCCTCCGGTTTGATCGGAGGCATTTGTGTTTTGGATGTTGGTTGTGGAGACGATTGCAAAGATACGCCGGCTGTCGCTGGTCCAGGGGAAGTCGATCAAGGCGATCTGCCGGGAGTTGAAGATTTCGCGGAAAGTGGTCCGCAAGGTGCTGCGCTCGGACGAGACGGAGTTCCGGTACGAACGCAAGCAACAGCCCTATCCACGGATGGGGGCGTGGCGCGAGAAGTTGGACGGGTTGTTGTCGGCGAATTCGGCGAAGCCGCAGCGTGAGCGTTTGACGCTGATCCGGATCTATGAGGAGCTTCGCGGCTTTGGCTACGACGGCAGCTACAGCTCGGTGTGGCGTCATGCGCAGAACTGGGAGGAGCAACGCGGCAGCGCCGCGGCCGAGGCCTATATCCCGCTGAGCTTTGCGCCCGGTGAAGCCTATCAGTTCGACTGGAGCCACGAGGTCGTCCTGCTGGACGGCGTGACGGTTACGGTGAAGGTAGCGCACATGCGGCTCTGTCATAGCCGCATGTTCTTTGTTCGGGCCTACCCACGCGAGACGCAGGAGATGGTGTTCGACGCCCATGATCGTGCGTTCGCCTTCTTTCGTGGGGCCTGCACGCGCGGCATCTACGACAACATGAAGACTGCGGTGGATGCGATCTTCATCGGCAGGGATCGCCGCTACAACCGCCGCTTCGCGCAGATGTGCGGACATTACCTTGTCGAACCGGAAGCCTGCACGCCGGCGTCGGGTTGGGAGAAGGGACAGGTCGAGAACCAGGTCGGGCTGGTGCGCGAGCGCTTCTTCACGCCGCGGCTGCGCTTCAAGACGCTGGAGGACCTGAACGGCTGGCTGGCCGACAAATGCGTCTCCTACGCCAAGGTGCACCGGCACCCCGAACAGGACGGCCGCACGATCTGGGAGGTGTTCGAGGAGGAGCGCGGCAGCTTCATTCCCTATGCCGGGCGCTTCGACGGCTTCCACTGTGTCCCGGCCTCGGTGTCGAAGACCTGCACGGTGCGCTTCGACAACAACAAATACTCGGTGCTGTCGAGCGCCGTCGGCCGGCCGATCGAGATCCATGCCTATGCCGATCGGATCGTCATCCGCCAGGACGGCGTGGTCGTGGGCGAACATGCCCGCTGCTTCGGCCGCAACGAGGTGATCTACGACCCTTGGCATTACGTCCCGGTATTGGCCCGCAAACCCGGCGGGTTGCGCAACGGCGCACCGTTCAAGAATTGGGTTCTGCCGTCGGCCATGGAGAAAGTGCGCCGCAAGCTCAAGGCTGCCGATGACGGCGACCGGCAGATGGTGTCGATCCTCACCTGTGTGCTGAGCGACGGATTGCACGCGGTCGAGGCGGCCTGTCAGGAGGCGCTCGATCACGGCGTCTCGTCGGCGGCGGTGATCCTCAACATCCTGGCCCGCCGCCGCGACCCGGCGCCGGGCACGATCCTTTCCATTCCCCAAGCGCTGAAGCTGGCTCACGAGCCGATCGCTGACTGCGCCCGCTATGACAGTCTCAGGAGGACAAACAGCCATGGAACGCACCGAGGTTCTGGAACTGATGGGCACGCTGAAGCTCTACGGGATGCGATCAGCCTATGACGAGATCATGGGCGTCGCCATCAAGCGCCAGCACGAACCACCGAAGATCGTCGGCGATCTGCTGCAGGCCGAGATATCCGAGAAGCAGGCCCGCTCCATCAAATACCAGCTCACCGTCGCCAAGCTGCCGTTGGCGAAGGATATCGAGGACTTCGACTTCACCGGCACGCCCGTCAACGAGAGCCTGATCCGCGATCTCGCCGGAGGAGCCTTTGTCGCCGATCAGCGTAACGTCGTCCTGGTCGGCGGCACCGGCACGGGCAAATCCCATCTGGCCATCGCCATTGCCCGGGCGCTCATCCGCAACGGTGCGCGCGGCCGCTTCTTCAATGTCGTCGACCTGGTCAACAGGCTGGAGACCGAGACCCGTGCCGGCCGCCAGGGGCGCATTGCCGATCACCTGACCCGGCTCGACTTCGTCGTGCTCGATGAACTGGGCTATCTGCCCTTCGCCCAGGCCGGCGGGCAGTTGCTCTTCCATCTCGTCTCGAAACTCTACGAGCGCACCAGCGTCATCATCACCACCAATCTGGCGTTCGGCGAATGGCCCACCGTCTTCGGCGACGCCAAGATGACCACCGCGCTGCTCGATCGCCTGACGCATCACTGCGAGATCGTCGAGACCGGAAACGAATCCTGGCGCTTCAAGAGCCGCTCTCAAAGCTAAAGCCAAAAGCCAACGAACCGCACCCGATCAGGCTGTGCAACCCCGACCAGCTTCGCCTGATCGGGCGCTAACCGGCGTGCCCTTCATCAACCCCAAAACCGGGGTCCCTTTTGCGCGAAAATACAGGGTCCCGATTCCACGGTCATTGACAGTCAGTTGCAGCCAACTGACCTGGCCTCGGTGGGAATAGCCTCCTTCACCGCCAATTCAGCCATGGCGAGAGCAGCATCGCGGGTCTTGGCGGCGGCGACGAAGCGGCCGTTGTGGCAAAAGCTTGCGCCCTTCACGCCGCATGCCGCCTCCAGATCGCCATTGCTCAGCCCGGCCCAGGCCGCAGGAAGATCGGCCCTCACCTCAAACCCTTCGTTCGCTCGGCGGATTGTGGTCAGGCACCAGTCCCTGGCGCGCGGGTGGACCACGAACAGCAGATGATCGGCACCCGCCTTCACGATGGCTGGCCGGAAGGGCATTCCCATGGGAAGCTCGAGAATCCGCCCCTGCCCTGTCTTCTCGATGGCTCGATGCACAACAGCTTCAGCACGCAATTTTGCGGCGATCCGGGAGATACCTGCCTCGACAAAACTGCGGGCGATCGTCAGCGCGGCCTGAAACGCGCGATCTTCGGCTGCAGGGTCGGTCTCGTCAAAAGCCGGCTTCAAGGTTTCCAGCAGTGCCGGCAGCGTGAGCCCCGCCAGCGGCCCCGAAGGGCTGAGCGCACCATTGTCCACCAGATCGACCGGGAGCACAAAACTTGCATCAAACGAGGCGTGGGCCGCTTCAATATGGGCATCGGGAAGGCTCAAGGCGGCGAGATAGTCACGGCCATAATGCTTCCAGATCAATCCAAATGAACTGAAGGGTTGGCCATCCTGGCGCAACGGCGCGCCACGCTGGTGGTGATCGAATATCTGTGCAGCAGCGTCGTAGAGGCCGCCAACATCGTAGACGATACGGTCCAGGCCGGATGTGATCCATTCCGGCGCCCTGCTGCGGATCAGACGAGCCTTCGGGAAAAGCTCAGTCAGGATGACGCTGGACAGCAGTTCATCGGCATGGAAGCCACCGGAATGGGTGACGAGGAAATCTGGGATCATGCCGGAATGTGCCTTGTGTTTGCGGAGAACCCGCTTGCGGTTGGCACCAGATAGCCATTGCCCGATACCAACTCAACCCGCCATGGGTGCTGACGGCAGACAGTCGCTCGGTACGCGGACGGACCGGTGCGTCCGCGTACCGAGCGACGTAGCCCTGTTCTACATAGGGTTCACCTTCAGAGGCTGAGTCGCCTACAAAGCCTGATTTCCCGAGATAAGACATTGTTGACATGGCGGACGCCCGTGCGCAGACATGTCCTCGGCACAGGGGCAACAGTGTATGGCAAATCCGGAATTGACCGCAGAGGTGCTGCTCAACATTGGCTTCGTCGACGTCGGCCGTTGGCAGCCGTCCGGAGATTTCATCGTCTACCACCTGGACGGCGATGACGCCGAGGCGAACGAAGTCTTGCTGGATGCTCCGAACGCCCTCTATGCTTTCGTAAGACGCGATGAGGTTCTCTACATCGGGAAAACCGCCCGCTCGATTCGGAAGCGCTATGTCGGCTATTGCCGCCCGGGGAAAAGGCAGGCGACGAATCTGCGCTGCCATCGCAATATCAAGGCTGCTATCGCCGAAGAAACCGAAATCCGTATTTTCGTTTTCACGCCGATCTCCCACCTTCGCTACGCCGATTTCGAGATCAATTTGGCCGCAGGCCTCGAAGATGGCCTGATCCGACAATTCGATCCGCCGTGGAATGGTAAGGACAGGGGTCAGCCTGTTACCGAAGACGCCGAACGCGAGGAAGCCGACGAAACCGAGGTTGGGAAACCAGATGCCGCAGCCGCGTCCGATATCCCACCGGAGTCCAAGGCATCTGATCCGGCCAAGGCAACCTTCTCAGTCGTTCTCGGTCCGACCTACTACAACAAGGGTTTCCTGAATCCCGGCGTCGAGGCCAGCCGTCATCTCGGCAAAGATGGAGATCCGATCCGGATTCGTTTTAGCGACGGTAGCCCGATGGTCATCTCGAAGATCAACCGGACGGCCAACAGTACCGGTGCCGTTCGGGTCGTTGGCAACAATCAGCAGATCGCCCATTGGTTTCAGGAGAACTTCAATGAAGGCGACACGGTGCAGGGACGCGTGGTTGGCACGCACGAAATCCAGCTTTCGTCAGGCTGACGCCTGCAACCGTCACTGCGCCCCCTGTTGGTCCGGGGTAATTTCGTGTCCACTTTTATCAGGATCAGGCACTGCTTGTCCGGTATCGCCTGTGTCGGCGCATCGCCATGAAGTGCGAATGCAGGCGATTCCGGGCGTTGAACACGTTACGCCGTCGGTTGACACGGCGCAGATACTGCATCCGTCATTGAATTGATGGCAACTTGGATTGGCTTTTATGCGTTCGCCAAGACTCTGTGCCGTGGCCGGAGTAATCAGCAGGCCCAGCAACGCGAAATGCGCCACCCGGTATCGGACAACCTTCAATTCGGGAGAGTTCCGCTCACTGGACACCGGAATATCCAATCATCCGGCCATCCGGATCGAGATCGATGAAAGCCCGCTTCCCTCGGCGACCCACAACCATGAAAACCAGACGGCCAGCGTGGGCTTCCAGAAAACGCAGAGCCAGACCGTCCGGGTCATAATGGGTGATATCCTTCCCCTCGGTTTCCCTGAAGCCTTGGTCGGCCAGAAATTTCTCGTTGGCCTTCCCGACAGCAATCGCTTTTAATCGTTTGGGCCGCTGGATAAATCCAACCACGAGACCGATTCCCGTCATGACTGCGGTAGCTGCGAAGCCGCGAAGCAGGGCGAGCGGCAACGGATTGTCGGGGTTGATCTTACCCATGACGACGATCTCAAAAGCCAAGAAAGCAGCCGCGCAAAAGCCAACGGCAATCAGAACAACACTTCCGATAACCGTCAGAAAGATCGTTCCGACCACACCTCGATCATGTCCCCTGACCAAGCCTCGTCCGCCGATGAACGGACAGAAGATGACGGCCAACAGCAAAAGAATGATTTCGAGATTCTTCTTCGACTTTTTGTAAACGTCCCTGCCGAAGGAGAGGCCGAATCCGGCAACTGCTGCGCCACCAACCCCGGCTGCTATTAGTGCGAGATTCGACCGCTTGCCAGAGAACATCAGGTAACCCCCCTCACCCGCCTCACCATACGATACGAGAAGCGGACCATGGAATACAGAAACCACAACGCGCCGAGCACCCAGCCCAAGACAGCGATCAGGATGATGATGACCCGATAGAACAGTTTGCCGAGTTTGATAGCGCCCTTGCCCAGAACCCTGATTGCTGCCGACGTTTTCCCCTTCATGCTGGCTGCCAGTTTTTGAAATCTGGAGAGATCCTTGGCATCGTCGGCATATTCCATTGCCCGGAAGGCAGTCTTCACATCTCCGGCCGCGACGATCCCACCCACTGACTTGGCAAGAATCTTGGCGTTCTCCAATTCGTCGGTTCTGACCACCCCTTTTAACGCCGTTTCTACATCTCCCATATTGGTGGGCATCATTTCCGAAAGCGGCTTCTTCAATCGGCTGAAGTCTCCTTTTGCGAGGTCATGCCAGTCGAGATTATCCAAGGAGTTGCGAACCGACGTAAGTGAAGGCCATTTCGGCAAAGGCAGCGAAACTCGCGTGAGGGCTTTCTTTAGTGGCTCCACATTAACAAGATTCGTGGAAATCCGGGTAATCTGCTTCACCAACGGCTTTGATAACTTCCTCATCTTGTTTGCGTTTTTCACAATCGAAGCCCCGTTATCGATTGTTGTCGCCAAGGCTAATGCTGGTCCGGTAACAGGCGTCGCAGCCCCGGATGTAATAAAGGTACCCGCAGAAGCCGCCGCAATCGTCGCAGAGGTTGCCGCCCCGACCAGCGCAAACCCCAGAGTGATTTTGTCGTAACTTTCTCCTTGAACAAGATTGTTCCCTTGGATCAGGATGTCGCGGACATCGCCTACGCCAACGTAATCGGCAGCAAGGACGCCACCGGCCGACGCCATGCTCGTCATTTCTCCCGTTCTCGCCCCATTTACGAGATCCAACGTGTTTCGCAGCCCAAACTCAAAAGGGTTTTCCTGCGTGCGTTCCACCAGTTCCGTTGGCAACTCGCGACCGTTTTCCCGGGCGAAATCGACCAGGGATTGGGCGTCCGAAATATCACCTTCTTCAAGAGACTGCTCGATGGCAGTTTTGTATTCCTCGTCGGAAAGTCGGCTCATACGATATTGCGTGATCGAAAACGGGTCGTAGAAGCCGAAAGCTAGTTTCAGGAGAGCAAACTGATTGGAAGAAAAGAAGGCGATGAACGAAGCGGCCAGCATGGCCCCGCCGATTGTGCGTCGTCCAATCCGAACAAATCGAAACATGATCAAGCCCGTCCCCAATGAAGTCTTTATCAAATTGGATGGACCGATCAACGGGATAGTCAGGTTTTCATAACTGCTTTCTGTCACTGTTCGAATTCTTCGGGGTCTTGGACGCAAGCAGAAAATGGATCAACCTGTTGCCACTGATCCGTGGCGGGAAATACGCCTCCATGTTCTCAAGCGTGACGATTACCGCTGCGTCTCCTGTTCGACCCCGCTGAAGTCGTCGGAAGCCGACGTTCATCACCTGCTGCCCAGATCGATGGGCGGAACCGACGAGCTCTCGAATCTGGTCACGCTTTGCGACGGCTGCCATGCCGCCCATCATCCGAATCTCGCCGGCGGTCTTGCAAGGCGGGTTATCGAGAAATGGGCAGTCAGGCTGGCTCGATGGCTGGACACGGATGGCCAGGTTTCCGAGGGCGTAGGTAATTTCGGCCCTACTCTCCGCCTGTTCGGACTGGATCGCTTCCGGCAGGGCCAGTTGCCGATCGTTCTGGCTGCGTTGTCCGGAAAATCGATCCTGGTTGTCAGCCCGACTGGTTCCGGCAAGACGCTCTGCTTCCAACTACCTGCCGTGCTCCGACGCGGCCTGACGATGGTCGTCAGCCCTCTCAAGACCCTGATGTCGGAACAGGTCTCCGATCTCCTCACCAAGAAAATCCCGGCCACTTTCGTAAACAGTGATTTGAGCCCTGACGAGAAGCAATCGCGGTTTTCCCTTCTGGGTCGTGGCGCGATCAAATTGCTGTATCTGGCTCCCGAGCGCTTTTTCGTGCGGAGCGAGGATGAACGCGCTCGCCTGAAACAGACGAAGCCATCATTTATTGTCGTCGACGAAGCCCATTGCGTTGACCAATGGGGCCGGGATTTCCGGCGGGAATACGGACGCCTCAAGGAAGTCCGTGAGAAACTGGGCTCGCCACCCGTATTGGCGTTCACGGCCACCGCTGGTCGCGAGATGCAGCAGCGCATCCTCAAATCGCTGGGCATCGAAGACGCCGACGTCTTTGTTCGAGATGTAGACAGACCGAATATCGCGTTGCTCCGGTGGCGATGCGCGACCGAAAAGCGAGCGGAGGAAATTGCCTCTCTTCTTCGGCTGCCGCAACTCCAAAGGCAGAAGGCCATGGTGTTTGTCCCGTCCACTAAGGTCGGCTTGGAACTGCAAGCCACTCTTCGGAATCTTGGGCCGGAAGTACCCTTCTATCACTCCAGGTTAGGCAACGCGTGGGAGCGACAGGAACTCGTCAAGCGCTTCCTGGGCCAGAGCAAGCCGCCCGTCGACCAAATTATTTGCACGAACGCCTTTGGCATGGGTCTCGATGTCCCAAACGTCCACCTCGTGATCCATTGGCAACAGTCCGCTTCCGTTGAAGATCAGTTGCAGGAATTCGGCCGCGCGGGGCGGGATGGAAAGCCTTCGGTAGCGGTGATGTTCCACAATGGCTCGAGCATCGGCCGCGACATATCGAGACTGCGTTTCATGGCCGAGAAGACGGTTGAATCGTCAAAGGTTCCCACGTTCGACCGGGAGAAGATGCTGGAGCAGCGCTATCACCAGATTGACCAGGTCGCCGAACTGATGAAGGCCCGGTCCTGCATGCGGGCCGCTATCTCGGAGTATTTTCAAGGGCCGAAGACGACGGTGCGGCGCAGCCTCTCAGTCAGGATTCTGGATTGGGCGTTCGGCACCAAAGCGAAAACCCGGCATTTCCGTGGCTGTTGCGATTATTGCGACAAGGCCGAGATCAGACGGCGCGGCGAGACGGGCTACGTATCCTGGATTCTTAGCCCGTGAGTGCCAAGTTGACACGGTGAACAGCCGAACAGAATCTGTCGCCAGTTGGAGACCACCATGTCGTCAGAAACCCGATCCCCACGCCTCGCCGTCCTGATCGACGCCGACAACGCCTCGTCGAAGATTGCCGACGGCTTGTTTGAAGAGATCGCCAAGATCGGGGAGGCCAGCGTCCGTCGCATATACGGCGATTTTTCCAGCGCACGCTCGAAAGGATGGGCAGACATCCTGTCGAAACATGCCATCATCCCTCAGCAGCAGTTCGCGTACACGACGGGCAAGAACGCTTCTGATATTACGCTGGTGATCGACGCCATGGACCTGCTGCACAGCGGGCGATTTGACGGCTTCTGCCTGGTTTCCTCCGATAGCGATTTCACCCGGCTTGCGGCCCGCATCCGCGAGCAAGGCGTCGACGTCTTCGGTTTCGGGGAGCAGAAAACACCTGAAAGCTTCCGTCAGGCCTGCCGCCGATTCATTTACACGGAAAACTTGTCTGTGGCGGAACATGCCGCCAATCAGGAAACAACCCCGGAAAGCAAAGCCCTGAAACCGCCAAGTGCCGCGACGCCGACCATCAAGAAGGTGATCGCCCAGATGGAGAGTGAGGACGGCTGGGTTTCGCTTGGTGTCATCGGTAAACAGCTTGCCAACATGGCTTCCGATTTCGACCCGCGAACGTTTGGCTTTCGCAAGTTGAGCGATCTGGTGCGGAAGACGAATGCTTTCGACCTGGAGCAGCCCGAAGGCGGCAGCATGCGCATTCGCATGAAGCTGACAACAGGAAACCACGCCTCGGCGAAGAAATCACCGGCACCGCGGCCCAAGGGTTGAAGCCCGAAGAGGTGATAACGGCATGACATATACCTTGTTTCAGATGTGGGAGGATTTTCGGCAATCCCTGATCAGGAGACATGAATTCTATGTCGAACAGGCGCAGAAGCGCTTGCTTTCGCAGTTCGGCAATATCGAACCTGAAGCCGACAAGGCAGGCGAGGAGTGGCTTGAAGAGCGCGGTCGATACTTTGATCCGGACCGACATGACGAGGGTAGCTTCTATGAGGCGGCAAACGACGTCGGGATCGAGTTTTACGGTCTCCTGAGTGATATGCGCGAGAACACTCGCCTGAGCGTTGTCGCTGGGATGTTCCATGAGTGGGACAAGCAGTTACGTGGGTGGCTGGCTCGGGAGATTAGGCACTGGCATCATGGTGATGTTGCCGCCGCGAAAATGTGGTCGGTCAATTTTGATCAGGTCGCCGAGTTATTAGAGAGCCTGGGCTGGCCTGTCCGAACCACGGATTATTTCAACAAGCTCGATGCATGCCGCCGTGTGGTCAATGTCTACAAACACGGCAAAGGCGATTCCCTCGAGGATCTGAAGAGCCGATATCCGGAATATCTGCCCGATCCGTTCGAGGGTTCCGAGCGGGCTCTCTCAAACATGGAATATCGTGACCACACGCATCTAAAAGTAAGCGACGATCAGCTGCAGGCCTTCTCTGACGCTATCGTTTCGTTCTGGCAGAATGTTCCCGGAAACATCTACGACACACAGGTCACCGCAGTTCCGGGTTGGTTCGAAAAGGCCATCCAGAAGGACCGCGCCAATTTGCCGTAGTGGAGTGCGTTTCCAGTAAATCGATCAGGTCAACGAAATCATGTGATTGCAGGGCTTCACGAGGTAAACGTCCCCAACGGTCTTGCACCTGTCGCGACCATTGCGACGGGGTGGACGTCAAGAAGCACCAAATGCTGAATACGCACCTCGGATACTCAGTCAGTAGTTTACAAGCGCAGTAGAAAGCGCCACACCTACCCACAGGGAGGCCTGAGGGTTATTGCGGAACATCTTTGATCAATACCGTCACGCCGAAAATCGTCTGACGCATGCGTTCTTCACTGCACTGGATCGGGATCGCACTCTTCTGGCAAGCTTCCTGCAGCAATTCGTGAAATCCGGACGCAGCCAGAAGGCAAGCGAGCTTTCCGTCAGCGTGCAGACGATTCCCGGTAAGCCAGAAGAACCCGAGCAGGAAGAGAACGACCGACGCGGCATTCCTGACGCCTGGATTCACAATGGGGAAGACTGGTGTGTCGTCGTTGAGGTTAAAATCAATGCGCCACTGACTGCAGATCAGATCCGGCGTCATGTCCGGATTGCCCAGAAACTCGGTTTCACCAGGATCACTGCCCTGGCTATTACCGCTCATTCCACGCCAGCGAAGACCTCTGAAGGGGCAATCTCAACCACGTGGTCGCGTCTATATCGATGGCTCCGCTCACACCCTGGCAGTATCTGGGCACAGGAAGCGGCCGAATACTTCGAAGCGTTGGAGGCGCGCATGATCAACGATGAGAACTTTTCATCCGGAACGTTGACCGAGTTCGCGGGATTTCCGTTCAGGAAGACATCCGATTACTCATATCTTGAAGGCAGGCGCGTTCTGAAGCTTGCGATGGCGTCTCTCCGGAATGATAATCGGCTGGTAAACGAGCTGGGTATGGATCCGACCATCCCGGGTCGAGGAGCGATAACCGGACGAGACGAGGATCGGGTATGGGATTACCTGTCGCTCCGTACCTCCAAGGGTGCCGAACTACATACCCAACATCCCCATATTACGCTAGGATTGGGCACAGTAGTCGACACGATGATCACCATCCCCAATTCTATAAATCGTCAGTTTCGTCGGACTCTGATCGATCTCGGTGAACGTGGCTTTCGCGATCTGATAGGCGACATACTTGCCCAAATGGAATCTGAGGTCCTCTCGATAGAACCTTTGGCCACCCCGGCCTTACGTGCAATCCAGCGTAGATATCCTACTCAACGGTCGGTGCCTTTCATCGACAGCATTGCGGAGTTCGATCTGCGTACGGGCCTTCCCGGGAAGGACCCCATCAAATACCAGCCCGAATGGCTAACGGCAGCGTTTGCTGCATTTTCAAAGAAAAAGTCGAACCTTCAGATACAGATCGGGGTCAAATTTGAAATCGATCGTTGCCCAACCATGATGTCGGAATCCGCTCTGGATCTGATTGCCCGAAGCTGGCTCTGCTGCAAATCTTTGATAGACTACGAACTGGTCTCGCACGGGCATTAGGATGGAATGTGCTTCGTCTTCGCAACCCCCAATGCCAAAACCTGCGACTGCCTGGCGGTAGTCACCACCTCAGATAACTTGCGTCGGACTTTAGTTATTTTGATGATCGGGGACGAGGACGAACTGGCCGATATCCGCAAGGGCATTGCGCAACTGGATGCTGGAATATCCGCGCGTCCAGATTGCACGGAGAGCCATTCATATTCTTCTACCGAGACGACCACTACAACGCCACGCCCATGTGTGTGTTTGGCAATTCTGGACCAATGGCCACGTAGGTGCCTCGATGCCCCGGGCACTGTTAGGCACTATTCATAGTGTTACGCGCAATTTGCAAGCTTTCATGACCTCTCGACATAGGTCACATAAAATCCACGGATCATACGGTGTTCCTGCATTCGTTCCCCCAGCGAAAAACCATTCATCTTTCGGGGTGTCGGCTGAAAAATATCCAAGCCACGGTCCAGAACCATCTTCCAGCCGGTGTCCGTCGTGATATCGCGTGCATGAAGCGTCCCGGTTCCATCAAAGGCCCACGTGAAATCAACGCCTGTGCCAGTGCAGGCCTCGGCAATCCCGTCCAGGCATTCCCGTTGCTCCTGAATGTTCCCATCGTCCGGAGCAGTGACAAGATGCACTGCGACTTGATCTTCGGGCTGTTTGCGCCGAATCAGCATCTCGATCAGTTCCATCACGTTGCGTGCCTGATGGAACTTCCGGATATAAGGATCGGTGATGATGATCCGCGACGCTCCATCCGTCCAGGGACCAAAGATCTTGTCGAAACTGATGCCCTTGCGGTTTTCCGTGAAAACGACATGTCCGGGCTTCGGGAAAAAAGCAGGGGCAGCGGCAATAATAGGCGCTGCGGAGGCAGCCGCCGTTGACGCGGGCTCCGCCGAAATCGGCACGATCTCAGATTGATCCGCGCTGTCATCCACATCGCCGGCGGACCGCCGATGGTAGAACTGGGGAAACTCTTCTTCCTCCAGCGTGGTGACAGCGCGCTTTGCTCCATCCGACGCGATGTAATGGAAATCCGCGCTCTCAAAGGTGCTGTCGATCCGCAGGAGCTGGTCCTTCACCCGCTTGCGGCATTCAATCGCAAACCGCAGCAGCTCTTCAACCTCAGCTTCCGTCTCGCCTCCATTCGGGAAGATCAGCTTCAACAGGCCCGACATGGTTTTGCTGATGGCTGCACGGTCCCGGATATGGGTCTGAACGGGTACGGTGAAGTAGCGATCCGGCCGGTGCGAGAAGTCCTCGGCACGCAGGTGACGCAGGATTTCGGCCAGATAGTCGACGATGAACCCGTAGCCAGATGTGAACATCTCGCCTCGAATGATGTCGACCTCCCATCCGGGGAGATAGGCATGCAGGCGATCGATAAAGGCGCTGTCGTGGAACTGCGGCGGCAGAGCCTCGAACAGGTCAGTATTCTTCAGCATCCAGGGGACATTATGATCGGTATTGCCGACGAAGGCGAAACTGGCCTCAGCGCCCATCGGATTTACCCCGCGCGAGAACTGCTTGTTCGCCATGTAGTTCTTCATGATATCGACAAGCGCCTTGTTGGCAGTCTTCTCACGACCGGCAAATTCGTCAAAGGCGACGACATCCCAATAGCCAACCAACCCAATCCGCCCATTGGAGTTGTTCACGAAGAGCTTGGGAACCGTGATTTCACCGCCGGAGATCAACTGACCATGGGGTGAAAACTCAGAATAAATATGCGATTTTCCCGTCCCTTTGGGGCCAAGCTCAATGAGGTTGTAGTTGCGTTCGACGAAAGGGATCAGACGCAACAGTTGCAAAAGTTTCGACCGGCGCCCAAACATAGACGGATCAAAGCCGATGCTCTGGATCAGAAGATCAATCCATTCCTCGGTGGTGAACTTGCCACGCGTCTCGCGATACCCGTCATAGTCGACGCGGGCGATCTGGATCGGTTTCAGCGTGTCGATGATCCAAGGAGAGATCCGGCTTTCTTCCGAGAACTCGTACTGCACCTCGGCGATGCACCAGATACCGGTAACCAGTAGTTTCGGATGCGCTTTGACCGTGGCGCTATCGATCGCAACCCGTTTGATCCCAAGGTTCTCGAACACGGCCTCATAGGCATCGGTCTTTTCATTCAGCGCTACGCTGACCTGATCGATGACCTTGTAGCGGCCGCGCTCCTTGATCGTCGACTGGACCAGCCCCGCTTCGGAACGATGGACGTAATGTTTACGCAGGATATCCTTGACCGTCTCGATGCCTGTCGCAATCGAGGCCTCGTCGTCGGTGGCGCAGTATTGGCCGAGCAGGTATTCGAGCACATAGGTGGGAACAATGGCATTCCCCTTCACGGCCTTCACCAGGTCCTTGCGAACCACGAAACCGGCAAAATGCTCGTTGATCTTGTCATCAAGGGTCGACATCGGCACCTCAGAAATCGAAATCTGTGCTGATCCCGCGTTTCAGCAACAATGGCTGTGAAGCGTGATCTTCGAAATGGCTGGTCTTGCCGATGCGCGTACGCAGCTTCAGGAAGACGGTCTGATTGTTATAGGCGTCTGCAGCCCGGGATAGCAGGAAGTTGCGCGATAGCTCGCGCTCGCGCGGGTTCTCGGACGCGAAATCGAACTCCAGCTCGGCTTCGTCAGAGATAAGCGTTTCATCGTCGGCAAAGATTGCAGCATAGACCTGCCGGGGCTGCTGTTTCTGCGTTCGAGGGCAGCCGCGTCGCCAAACCGTTGCTGGATGCCGTCGCTGTTCTTGCGGAAATCGGCGGAGACAAACGCCGGCGACTGCCAGAGACAATACCGCTCGCCCATATCGAGCGGCGCTGGCGACGTCATGTCTTCACAAACGGTTCGATTGACCGCACATGCTACGAGCTTGCGACATACTTCGGCCTAGCAAACGCATTGGCGAGCGGAATCGTATGGGTTCCGACCTCACGTATCCATCGGTCGCTGGATGACCTTCTGGCTAATGACAAGGCGGACAGCAACGCGTTGCAGGCACATCCAGACGTCGACGCGGACACATACCTGCACGCGCGTGCTTCGATACTGGATACCGCCTTGCTGTCAGTGGCCGAGGGCTTCGCGGCCAGGGAACCGATGCTGTTCGCGGGCGGGCGGCTGCGCTTCCCGAAGGATCAGGGTGACGGCGAGCACGACGATAGCGCGGCCGCCATCGGCGCCCTTTACCGCATGATGCCCCACGTCCGCATCACCGATCTTCTCGATCAGATCAATCTGTGGACAGGTTTTGCGGAGCATTTTACGCATGTCTCGACGGGCCTGCCGCCAACCGACATGCGGGCGTTCATGGCGACCCTGATCGCGGAAGCGACGAATCTCGGCCTGTCCCGAATGGCTGAAGTCAGCGGCGCGGGATCACGGCGTGCTCTCCTGCGCATGCAGATGTGGCACATGCGCGAAGAAACCTTCCGCGCGGCTCTTGCCAACTTGACGGACGCCATTCACGCGGAGCCGATCGCCGCCTGGTTCGGCGAAGGCTGGCGCGCATCGGCAGATGGACAAGCATTCTATCTCGGCGGGCCGGGTGAAGCAGGTGGCGCCGTCAACGCCCACTACGGGCGGGATCCGATCGTCAAGATCTACACCACGATCACCGACAGGTATGCCCCGCTCCACCAGAAGGTGATCGCCGGCACCGCAAGCGAGGCCGTGCATTCCCTTGACGGCATCCTGGGTCACGAGAGCGGCGTCGATATTGCCGCCTTTCATGTCGATGGCGGCGGTGTCTCGGATATCGTCTTCGCCGTCATGCATCTGCTCGGCCTGTCGTTCGAGCCCCGCATCCCGCGCCTCTCGGACCGCAAGCTCTATGCATTCGAACCCAAGTCAAAATACGGTGCTCTCGCGCCCTTATTCGGGAATCGGCTGAACCCGCAGTTGATCCGCGCGCACTGGGACGAAATCCAGAGAGTGATCCATGCGCTGCGGCACAAGGCCGTCACGCCTTCATTGATCCTGAGGAAGCTCTCGGCGTATCGGCAGCAGAACAGTCTTGCCGCCGCGCTGCGCGAGATCGGCCGGATCGAGCGCACGCTGTTCACCTTGCGCTGGTTCGAAGATCCTGGCCTGCGTAGACTCGTCACGACGGAACTCAACAAGGGGGAGGCGCGGAACTCCCTCTCCAGGGCGATCGCTTTCCATCGTCTGGGGCGTTTCCGGGATCGCGGCCAAGAAAACCAGTCAAGCAGAGCAGCCGCACTCAACCTCGTCACGGCCGCCATTGTCCTGTTCAACTGCCGCTACCTTGGACGGATACTGAAGGAAACGAAGTCACGAGGAGCGAAGATCGAAGACACAATCACGGCCCGCCTTTCTCCGCTCGGCTGGGACCACATCAACATCACCGGCGACTACATCTGGTCCGAAACCTTGCCGCTCGACACCGATGGGTATCTGCCGCTGCGCAGCAATCAGGCTTGATTGCCATGCCTACCGTATATCCGTGTCCCAATAATGTACCGGTGCCTTCAGCGCAAGGCGAATGCCACCGCGCCGCATCGATAGTTCTGCGTGTCCGGGGATCTGCACGATTCCGGGGGCTACGCTGGTTTCGCCCGTACGAAAGTCCGTTTGCAGAATCACGATGGTGCCGAACGCTTCACTCTCAATCGAAGCTAGGCTCGCCTGAACGGCCGTCCCATTCCAGATGGTCACATAACCTTCCACCTTGCCACCATCTAAGCCTGCCAGTGCCAGTTCGGCGTGCTCCACGACCAACTCTGCTGGCGGATTGATGTGATCGATCGGGCCGGCAGAAGCCGTTGCAGAAGCGCTAGCGACAACGACTGGTACGATCAGACTCGAAATTGCTCTCCGACACGCCCAGTTCATCGTTGCTCTTCCCCCAATTTCGCCGAGAACATCAGCCTTTGCCAGAATTTGGGCCGATCGATGAACGGTGCCCGATCAAGAATGCGGCAAATGAACGCGATTGCAAATCAGCGTCCTTGTGACAATCTATAGGAACTGGAGGTCTACAATGCTGACCATTGGAGAATTATCGCGTCGGACAGGGGTGAAGGTTCCAACCATCCGCTACTACGAACAGATGGGCCTAATGGCGGCCGCTGAGCGATCGGAAGGCAATCAACGGCGTTACGAAGCTCGTGATCGCGATCGCTTGTCCTTCATCAAGCATGCCCGCGATCTGGGTTTTACGATCGAGGCCATTCGCGAGTTGCTCGACCTGAGTGCCCATCCGGAACTTCCATGCGCCGATGCGGATAACATCGCCGTTCGCCAATTAGAGGCCGTCCGCGACAAGATCGCAAAGCTTCGGCTGCTCGAGCAGGAGCTGAGTCGCATCGCGACACGCTGCCATGGAGACCAGGTCAAGGATTGTTACGTGATCCAGTCCCTGGCGAACCACGAGTTGTGCAAGACGGAACATTGAGCCACTACGACCCGATCAGTCCGAAGGTCGCCAGTGCCAGCAAGATATATCGACCCGTCTTGGCGATCGTAACGAGCACCAGAAAGCTCCATAGCGGTTCACGAAGAATGCCGGCTGCCACCGTCAGCGCATCGCCACCGATCGGCGCCCAGCTCAGCAGAAGGCTCCAACGTCCCCAGCGACGATACCAGCCGGTGGCACGGTCGAGTGCTGCCGGGCTTACCGGAAACCAGCGCTTGTCACGAAAGCGCTCAACCCCCCGACCGAGCGACCAATTGACCACTGCGCCGAGCACATTGCCGAGGCTTGCTACAGCGACGAGGAGGACCGGTGATTGCATTCCGGCGACCAGCAGCCCCACGAGCGCGGTTTCCGACTGAGCCGGGAGAATCGTGGCCGCGATGAACGCGACGGTGAATAGCCCGCCAAGAATGGCGATATCATCCATCGCAGATGCAACTGGGATGCGTCGCCACATGCACGTGCGAGCGGCCAGGTGACATAACGGTCATCGATAGCGGAGGGGACACGGAGGAAAACGCCACCACATGCTTTTCCCGCCGCTACCGCGTTTGGCGAGTATGAGCATGGTCTCTACCGCTTCAGGTACACCCGGAACGCTTCGAGCGTCTCGGCGCTAACATGGTGTTCGATGCCTTCCGCGTCGATCCTCGCGGTCTCGGGACTGATCCCGAGCGCGCACAAGAAGGATTCAACGACCTGATGCCGCTCGCGGCTCACGCGTGCGAGTTCCTTACCCTCCTCCGTCAGAAATACTCCACGATAGCGCCGCTGCTGGATCAATCCCTCTGTCGCAAGACGCTTCAGCATCTTGGCGACCGTGGGCTGCGCGACGCCGAGCCTCTGGGCAATATCGACCTGGCGGGCCTCGCCGTCATGATCGATCAGATCGGCGATGAGCTCCACATAATCCTCTACAAGTTCGGTTCGCCGGTTGCTGCGGGTCTGTCGGAAGCTCTCGACATGCGTGCCGGCGTCCACCAGCCCAACATGGGTCTCATCGGCTGTCGTCCGATCATTCATCCGGCTTCCCTCGTCCTGCGCATTCCGCAAATCGGAAAATATCTTAGCCGAGGCTATAGGTCATTCCTAGCGCGCTGCTCTCAAATCGCAGAGACAGGCGGATAAACATAGCCATTGCTATCTTTCAGATGTCGTGCTTCTCTTAATTGCAATAGCTAAGAGGGATTCTGATGAGAAGCTGGCTACCGTTCGATCTCAGACGTAGAGGGTTCCTGGGCGCCGGTCTTTTGGCCGCCGGCGGGGCCGCTTTCACCGCGCGCACTGCCCTTGGCCAAACTGCCCACCCGGCCGGACATGGCGGCGGTACAGCGCAGGCCGACGCCAACTCGGTCGTCCCGGCGCATCGTGTCGCTCATGGCGCAATGATCACGGTCGGCGACGTCGACGATGTCCGAAACGGCTTCGATCCGACCGCCATGCTGACCGACTGGGACACGGGCACCGTTTCCACCTTGCCCGACGGCCGGCGGCTGCGGACCTTCGAGGTCACGGCGGAAGACAAGGAAATCGAGATCGCGCCGGGCGTCATGTTCCCGGCCTGGACGTTCAATGGTCGGGTTCCCGGACCAGCACTAAGGGCGATTGAAGGCGAGCAGTTGCGCATCGTCTTCCGCAACGATGGTTCTCACCCCCACTCGATGCACTTCCATGGGATTCATGCCGCGCGCATGGACGGCGTTCCCGGCGCGGGGTTGATCGGGCCCGGTGAGGAGTTCATCTACGAGTTCGAGGCGAAGCCCTTCGGCTGCCACCTCTATCATTGCCATGCACTGCCGTTGGCGCGGCATATCCACAAGGGCATGTACGGGCTGTTCGTCGTCGACCCGGACCCCGACCGTCATCCTGACCTTGCAGATGTGGCGCGATCCCGGCTGCTCGGCACGCCGGAAAACGCCCGCTGGCAGGAGCTTGCCATGGTGATGAACGCCTTCGACACCACCTTCGACGGCGAGAACGAGTTCTACGCCTGCAACACGATCGCACACTGCTACGCCGAGAAACCGATCAGGATCGAGAAGCACCGTCCGGTGCGCGTCTACCTCGTGAACATCACCGAGTTCGACCCGATCAATTCGTTTCACTTGCATGCAAACTTCTTCGACTATTACGACCAAGGCACCACGCTGACGCCGACGCTGAAAACCGTCGACGTCATCATGCAGTGCCAGGCGCAGCGGGGCATCCTGGAGTTCACCTTCGCCGACCACGAGCCAGGCCTTTACATGTTCCACGCCCACCAGTCGGAGTTCACCGAGCTCGGCTGGATGGGGATGTTCGACGTCGTCGAGGCGGTGTCATGAACGAGAACTTCACGACTGACCCGAGTGCCGTCACGGTGGCCCTGCCGAAAGGCTCACGCTGGCAGCCGGCGATCTGGGTGATCCTGCCGCTCGCTGTGCTGGCTGCCGCGATCTGGTGGCTGACCGCCACCAATCCCCTCTCCCGATTCGACAATGGCGCGCCGCCGGTGGAATCCCTGACCGTCGAGCGGACGATCCTCGACCACAACGGGTTACGTTTGCTGGTCCGCGCCGGCGGCTCCGAGCCGATGACGATCGCGCAGGTGCAGGTCGATGCGGCCTATTGGGAATTCGTGCAGGAACCGTCCGGACAGATCGCCAGAGGCGAGACGGCATGGCTTAGCCTGCCGTTTCCGTGGGTGACGGGAGAGGCCCATCTCGTCACCTTCGTAACCAACACCGGCGCGACGTTCGATCACCCCATACCAGTAGCCGTGGCGACTCCATCCGTCACCTCAGGCAACCTCGTATCGCAGGCCATTCTCGGCGCGTTCGTCGGCATCCTGCCAGTCGCCATCGGGCTAATGTTCTACCCGGCGCTTCGCGGCGCGGGACCCGCGACCATGGATTTCCTGCTGGCCATGACTGTCGGCCTGCTCGGCTTCCTGATCGTCGATACCTTGGAGGATTCGCTTGAGTTCGCATCGCAGGCGGCTGCGATCTTCCAGGGCCAGGCCATGGTCGTGCTGACGGCGGCGGCGAGCTTCCTCATCCTGATGGCGGTCTCGCGGCGGCAAGGCAGTCCGACGGGAGTGGCGCTCGCGACTTACATCGCGCTCGGCATCGGCCTCCACAACCTTGGCGAAGGGCTGGCCATTGGCGCCGCCTTCGCGGCAGGCGCCGCAGGGCTCGGAACGTTCCTTGTGATCGGCTTCACGCTCCACAACATCACCGAGGGCATCGGCATCGCTGCCCCAATCCTGAAGGTGAGACCGCCGCTGTGGGCGTTCGCGGCTCTTGCGCTGCTGGCAGGCGGGCCGGCTGTCGTGGGCATCTGGATCGGCAGCCTTGCCTATGCACCGCAATGGTCGGCGCTGGCGCTGGCGATCGGCGCCGGTGCGATCCTCCAGGTCATCTTAGAGGTCGGTGCGCTGCTGGTGCGCAGCCGCGGAGGCGCCAGCGCCGCTCTCGGATCTATGCCCGTGTTGGCGGGGCTCGCCGTTGGCGTAGGGTTCATGTACCTGACGGCAATGCTCGTGAAGATCTGATACACCTTGGCGAATTGGTGACGACTAACAAGCTGGGTCTTTGTGGCCTATGATAACAGGGAAAGACCATGCTGGTAGCCCGCATCGCGCTCGTTCCAACACAATGTCGTCTTAAGCCTCCGTTTCTTCGTCCGTGAACCGGCAGTAATAGGTCACTCTGTCGGCCGGCGAATCGGTCGACGGCACGTCACGCAGCAGCACGGTCAGAACGGGGCTTCCCGTCGGCGCAGTGATGGACCCTTTTATTGTGATCGTCGGGTGATCGTCGGGGATCAACTCGAAGGCGGTCTCGGCGCCGACCGTCCGGCCCAGGCGCAACTTGCCCGAGTCGTAGTCCCCTTCCGCCGAAAAGGTGGGCTCCATTCTGTCTTGCGAGAGAAAGAGATAGAATTCCAGCTCCGAGTCTTGCGGGACACGTCCCCAGAGCCATGCTTCAGCTTTTTCTCGTGACGGTCTCACGCGGCTGACCAGTGCTTTACAGTCCTCCGGAGACGGCAGCTCCGCCTGATCGGGATACCACAGGAAAACGCCGGTCGGAGAGCTCGCTGCCGCATCATCTGCTGCGGATATCCCGACCGCTACGAAAAGAGCACATGCTGCTTTCTTGAGCCCCATCGTCTACCTAACTCCATGCGGGCCAAAAGAAGACGGGCTCGTCTCGGCTTGGCCAGCGACAGACTATCGGAATTTCACCGCAGGATCGACAGGCGCGCGATGACCGGCAGATGGTTCGAACCGAACGTCGGACCCATGAGCAATTCGCTAAGTCCCACATTCGGCGACACGACGATGCGGTCGATCGGCGTACCGATTTGAGTCAGTGACCACAGGCGGATGCTGAATCGTGTCGGTGCCGGCCACCAGCGCGCCTCTGTCGTTCGGTATCCGGTCGAGGACAGAAAATCCCTGAAAAAAGGCGACCAGGGCGGCGTGTTCCAGTCCCCGGCGACGATGACCCGCGCGTCGGTCGGCTCGGCTCTCAGTGCCCGTTCCAGGTCGCGGAGATACGCCGCTCGTTGCCGCCACATGCGCGTGCTTCGCGGCGTCTGTGGATGGACCGCATAGACAATGACCGTGCGTTCGTTCACGAGCAGCTCGAACCGAACAGCATATCTGCCGCCGGTATCCGTGCTCTCGGGAGAAAACGGTCCGCGCGTCCAGAATGGGGAACCGGCTGAGGAGATTCATGTCGGTGTTGCTCTCAAGGTCGCGGCTGCTCTCGAAGGCCCACCGACCGCTGGCCAGCAACGCACCCTGCCAGGTCGAGGTCACTTCCTGCAGTACGAGGATGTCGGCACTCGCCACAGCGGGGATTGCCAGGAAATCCGCCGGGTCGGGATTGTGGACATAAACGTTGGCGGCGACGACGCTGACGGGCGTTCCCGCAGTAGACGGCGCCGGCGGCGGCAAGAAAAGAAAGGGAATGGCAGCCAACACGAGCGCGATTGTTCCAGCGACCTTCGTCGACCGTCGCGGCAGCGCCAGGCCGACCACGAGAGCACTATGCCGGCCACCAGGAGGTGGGGTCGTATGAATAGGCGAGATCCGCGAGCCACAGGTATCGGGAAAGGCCCATCGAACTCAGCAACGCGCCAGAAAACCCGAGTTGAGCGGTAACGACAACAATGACGCAAAGCCTGAAAATCTGACGGCCAAACGAGAATGAGAGCAATTTTCCATCTCTGACGATAGCTCCTCGGGACCGGGACTATTCTGGAGAAGCCTTGGTTTGCCAATGAGCCAATCTGGCGCACGATTTGGGCGAGATTCATGAACAAAAGTCTTGACCCTCTAGCTGCTAGAGGTCGTATGCGTCTGCTCCTGAGAGAGATGGAGTAGAACGGATGACCGTTGCAGAACGCCAGACCCGCTTCAGGGTGGAGGGCATGGATTGCGCGAGTTGCGCCTCCAAGATCGACAAGGCGGTCCGACGCATTCCCGATGTCGCCGATGTCAGTGTTTCCGTCGTCGCAGGCACGATGACGGTGAAGCATGGCGATACGGTCGACCTCGAAGCGCTCGCGCGCAAGGTCGGCAGCTTAGGATACAGGGCAGCGCTGATTGCGCCCGTCACGGCAAAGACTGGGTCGGTCGGCGAGACCGAGCACGGCGACGGCGCGCATAGGCCAGGCTGTAGCCATGATCATGCCGCACATGACCACAAACACGGCCAAAAAGACGATCACGGAAAAGATGCTCAACCTGGTGCGCACGAAACAGCGCCGAAAAAGACATCGGACGCGCTGGAGGGCATGCACGGTCACGATCACGGTCCCCAAGACGGCCCCTGGTGGAGCACGTCAAAGGCAAGGCTGACCATTGTCTGCTTCCTCGCGCTGGCGGTCGCCTTTGGAATTGGCCAGCTTTATCCGCAGACGCAGCCCTGGGGTTTCATCGTGGCCATGGCCGTGGGCCTCATTCCCATCGCGCGGCGTGCGTTATCCGGAGCTATGAACGGAAGCCCGTTCTCCATCGAGACCCTAATGACGGTCGCGGCGGTGGGCGCCGTCATCATCAATGCGGCCGAGGAGGCCGCGGTTGTCGTTGTCCTGTTCCTGATCGGCGAACTGCTCGAAGGCATCGCGACCGGACGCGCGCGCGCCAGCATCCGTGCCTTGGCGACGCTGATGCCCAGGACTGCTCTTCTGGAACTAGACGGGACGACGCAGACCGTTCCGGCAGACAGCCTGAGCGTCGATTCGCTCGTGCTTGTCCGCCCAGGAGACCGCGTGCCGGCGGACGGCATCGTCGAATCCGGAGAGAGCGCGGTCGATGAAGCGCCGGTGACAGGCGAGTCCATCCCGAAGCGGAAGGAAGTCGGAGACAAGGTATTTGCGGGAACGGTGAACCAGGAAGGCGTGCTTCGGGTTCGTGTCACTGCAGCAGCGGCTGACAACACCATTTCTCGCATCATCGCGTTGGTTGAGGAGGCGCAGGAATCGAAGGCCCCGACCGAGCGGTTCATTGACCGTTTCTCCAAATACTACACGCCCGGCGTCATGGTCGTCGCCGCGCTGATCGCGATCCTTCCGCCGCTGCTTGGCGGCGCGGAATGGAATACCTGGATCTACCGCGGACTCGCAGTGCTGCTGATCGGTTGCCCGTGCGCGCTTGTCATCTCGACGCCGGCGGCGATCGCTGCGGCACTCTCGGCCGGCGCGCGCCGCGGGCTGTTGATGAAGGGCGGCGCGGTTCTGGAAAACCTGGGCAAGGTCGACCGCGTCGCTTTCGACAAGACGGGCACGCTCACCGAGGGCAAGCCGAAGGTCACGGACATAATCGGCGTAGCGCGTGACGAGAAAGAGGTCCTGCGGCTTGCCGCGGCGCTCGAGGCCGGTTCGAGCCACCCGCTTGCCGTCGCCATCCTGGCGAGGGCGGCGACCGACAACGTACTGGTCGGGAGCGCCACCGATGCAGGAGCTGTCGGCGGCAAGGGTGTCGTCGGCAAGGTCGACGGTATCGAACTCTTCCTGGCATCGCCGCGTGCGGCGGCGGAAAAGATAGCCCTCGACGACACGCTCTCGGCACGGATCGCCGCCCTCAACGACGAGGGCAAGACGGTGTCGGTGCTGCTTGCGGGCGACGAGATAACCGGGTTGATCGCCATGCGGGATGAGCCACGCGAGGATGCGAAGGAGGGCATCGCCGCGTTGGCCAGGCTCGGAGCGGATGCCGTCATGCTGACCGGCGACAATACCCGCACCGCCAACGCCATCGCCGCCTCGCTCGGGATGGAGGCTAAGGCAGAACTCATGCCGCAGGACAAGCAGCGCATCGTCGGCGAGATGCGCGCATCCGGCAAGTTCGTCGCCAAGGTCGGCGACGGCATCAATGACGCCCCAGCCCTCGCCGCCGCCGACATCGGTATCGCCATGGGCAGTGGGACCGATGTGGCGTTGGAAACAGCGGACGCGGCCGTGCTGCATGGCCGCGTGAAGGACGTGGCGAACATGGTCGCTCTCTCGCGCGCCACGATGCGCAACATCCTCCAGAACATCACCATCTCGCTCGGGCTCAAGGCGGTGTTCCTCGTCACCACGGTGCTCGGCGTGACCGGGCTCTGGCCGGCGATCCTGGCCGACACCGGCGCCACGGTTCTGGTGACGGCAAATGCGATGCGGCTGCTCGCATGGAAGGGCATTCGCGAGACCTGATCGGGAAGATGTGCGGCGATGTGCGGACTGTGCCGGGAGGCGTTCTGGATGCACAAGACCCACCAGCAAAGAGAACATATGGAGGAAGCGGCTTGTCCTGTTTCAACAAAGTCGCCATCGCATTAGGCCTTGCGTCGATCACGATACTGTCTTCCTCGGCCGCATCGGCGCACGACTTCTCGGCGGGCGATATCAGGATCGGCCATCCGTGGTCGCGCATCGCTCCGGCCGCCGCTCCGGTCATGGGTGCATACCTTACTTTGACCAATGCGGGACCGGAAGCCGACACCCTGGTCGGTGGATCGACGCCTCTGGCCGAACGGATCGAGATTCATCAAATGAGCATCGAGGGTGGCGTGGCGCGCATGCGGTCGCTTCCCGATGGTATCGAAATCGCGCCCGGCGCGTCCGTCGATCTTGCGCCAGGTGGCGCGCATCTGATGTTCATCAAACCTGCTCGGCCCTTTGCCGAAGGTGACCGCATCGAGGCGACGCTGGAGTTTGCGCGTGCCGGCTCTGTCAGGGTCGAATTCGTGGTTCAAAGGAACGCAGCGAAGGAGCCGGACCGAGCTGACGATCATGGCGGTCACACGCCATGAACCGGGTTAGGCTCTTCCGCATCTGTGTGTGGGGAGTAGTCATCGTACTTGCCGGCTTCCTGCTGGTATCGACACAGCTGTCGGAACAGCAAGCTCCTGCCGAAGCCTCGACCGGAACAGCTCGGGTCGGCGGGCCATTCTCGCTGACGTCGCACGAGGGAGAGCGGCTCGACAATCGATCGCTGGCCGGACGGCCCTACCTCGTCTTCTTCGGGTTCACTCACTGTCCCGAAATCTGCCCGACGACATTGTTCGAACTGACCGACCTGATGTCGGAACTGGGTGCGGACGCTGATAAGTTCGAGGTGCTGTTCATTACCGTGGATTCGGAACGCGACACGCAGGAGCTTCTGGCGAGCTACATGACCTCGTTCGACAGCCGCATCACCGCGTTGCGAGGATCGTCTGAGGAGACGGAGACAGCGCTAAAGGCTTTCTCCGCCTATGCGAAGAAGGTCCCCCTGGAGGGTGGGCAGTACACGATGGATCACACCACCGGCGTCTATCTCATCAAAGGCGACGGGAGCTTCGGTGGCATTCTCGACATGCATGAGCCGCGCGAAACCAGGCTGCAGAAGCTGCGCCGGCTTGTCAGCTCGTAGCGAGGTCTGACGCTGTGCAGATGCTGAACAAGGTCTCGAATCAGACGGTCGACCAGCGCAATACCTGGTGCCTGTTCCTGGCATGGCTGATTGCGGTCGCGGCCACATTTGCCGCGCTGTTCATCGGAGAGATTCTGGGCCAGCCGCCCTGCAACCTCTGCTGGTTCCAGCGCGTGTTCATGTTCCCGCTTGCCATCATCCTCGGAATCGCGGTGTTCAGGCTCGATCCCGCGATCAAGCTCTACGCCCTGCCGCTTGCAGGCTTCGGCATGGCGGTCGCCGGCTTCCATACCCTGCTCTATTTCGGCCTCATCGAGGAGGCCATAGTCCCCTGCGCCCGCAACGGCCCGTCCTGCTCGGGCGATGCGATGACGATCATGGGCGGTATGCCGCTGCCTCTGATCTCGCTGCTCTGCTTCACGGCCATAGCCGGGCTTCTCACCTTGTGCCGCCCTGGAGTTTTCCGATGAACCGTCGACAGACTATCGTCATTTCCGCCGCTGCCGCCGCTGCTGCCATTTTCGGAGCGTCAGCATTCTACTACGACAGAAGTGGTCGCAACGCTCAGGAGGGCGCCGGCCCGGACGGTAGCGACGTCTATATGCGCCCGCACTCGCCCGTGATCGGGAAGGCGGATGCTTCGGTCACCATCGTCGAATTCTTCGATCCGTCCTGTGAAGCTTGTCGGGCCTTCTACCCAATCGTCAAGAACATCCTTGCGCAGTACCCCGAGGATGTCAGGCTCGTGCTGCGCTATGCGGCTTTCCACGAGGGGTCGGATCAGGCGGTCGGCATCCTCGAAGCTGCCCGCCGGCAAGATCTCTTCGAGCCCGTGCTGGAAGCCCTGCTCGCCGCTCAGCCCGAATGGGCGCTGCACGGTAGCCCCAATCTCGACCGTGCCTGGCAAGCGGCGGCTTCGGCTGGCCTGGATGTGGAGCGCGCCCGCGGCGATCTGTCGTCTGTCGAGATCGCGGCGGTGCTCGACCAGGACACAAAGGATGTGAAGACGCTTGGAGTGGAGCAGACGCCGACCTTCTTCGTCAACGGCAAGAGCATGGAGTCCTTCGGTCCGCAACAACTTCTCAATCTTGTCGAGAGCGAAGTGACCCGGACCGGTCAAGGCGGCTGACCACGGAGGCCGGCATGTGGGGCAACCCTGATTGGGAATCACAAGAGGACTGCGAAATCCTGTGAGCAAGCATCCCGCAACCGTGCTCACAGCCTTGCTGTTCACCCTGGCCGTTCTCGCTCTGGGTTATGCTGCCTTCGGCTTTTGGACCATGCTGATTTTCACTTCGGGCTTTTTGGGCGGCTTTCTTCTCTGGCTGCTCTTCCCGGCGACGGTGGCTTTCAGCGCGATCAAGATCCCGTATTTTCTCACCCTGGTGCTCTTCATTCTCCACCGTATCGAAGAATATCTGTCCGGCTTCTTCGACAGGCTGTCAGCGATAACCGGAGTCCAGAAACCCGAGGTTGCTTCCTGGGAGGTCGTGTTGCTGCTTCTGCTCTCGGTCGGAGCCTGGTTACTCATTCCATGGGCGATGGGGCGCGGATATCGGTTCGGAACCTATCTCGCGTGGACCTTCTTCGCTGCCATGGGCATCACCGAACTCGCACACTTCGTCGTGTTCCCATGGTTCGCGCCCTCGCCACTTGCCTATTTCCCCGGCATGGCGAGCGTCGTTCTGCTCGCTCCGGTCGCGTGGTGGGGCATGCGGCGGCTGGCTGCTGCGCAGCGACAGCGGTCTGAAGACAGCGCGTTCCAGTGACGGCGCCGACCTGATTTCGCCCAGGGGATCGAACCTCAACCGGGATGAGCTTGTAGATTGCCGGTTGGCTTGAGGGACGTCGGATTGGATCGATTGCAACGCATTCCCACGATAGACATCATCCGCGGCATCGCCATCGGCGGTGTCGTATTGTTTCACGTCGTCTGGGATCTCGAATTCGCCGGCCTCATCGACGGTGTGGCAAGGCACCCGGCATGGCTAGTGTTTGGCCGCAGCCTAGCAGGGACATTCATGGTCCTCGTGGGGGTGAGTCTTGTCCTGGCGCACCGTGGCGAGATCCGTTGGGGCTCGTTTTCCCGGCGTCTCGGGACGATTCTCCTGGCGGCGGCGGCGATTACAGTCGTCACCCGTCTCGCATTCCCGGCCAACTTTGTCTATTTCGGGATTCTCCACGCCATCGCGGTTGCGACGCTCATCGGGGCACTCTTCCTCGGAGCCTCGGCACTGATCTGTCTAGCCGTTGGCACTCTGGTTCTCATCCTGCCCCTCGTGCTGGAATCCTCGACCTTCGACATGAGGTGGCTGGCCTGGATTGGCTTTGCCGCGCAGCCCCCGCCCAGTAACGACTTTGTGCCGGTTTTCCCTTGGGTCGGCCTGACGCTGCTTGGAATGGCCGCTATGAAATGGACCTCCGCTTGGCCTGTCAAAACCCGTCTTGTGCAGCAGGCCCATCCCAGCAGGTTTGCCCGGACATTCGCGTGGATGGGCAGAAGGAGCCTTCCAATCTATCTGGTGCACCAACCGATCCTGCTCGCAATCATCCTGCCTTTGTCATGGTGGCTCTTGGGGTAACCAGGAAGCCGGCGGAGTCTGTCCGCCCTAGAGCGGTTTGCATTTTGACGGAATCCGGATTCCCAAGAAGGCGCAAATCAGATTCGATGTTCCGACCGTTGGAGGTCGGGACGGATGGCGACGACTTATTCGATGGATCTGCGGGAGCGGGCGTTGGCCCGCCTTGAAGCAGGCGAGACGAGCTACGAGGTGGCGGCGGCATTGAAGGTTGAATAGCCCCGAGTTTCGTGGACACCCTTGGGTTACATTTCCTGCTGCCGTTCGAACTCGACGGGTGACAGCATCCCGTTCCTGACGTGCTTGCGCCTTGGGTTGTAGAACATCTCGATGTAGTCGAACACGTCCTGCCTTGCCTCGTCGCGTGTTCGGTAGGTCCTGCGCCTGATCCTCTCGCGCTTGAGGAGATTGAAGAAGCTCTCTGCCACAGCGTTGTCGTGGCAGTTTCCGCGTCGGCTCATCGAATGCTCCAGTTTGTGGTGCTTCAGGAAGGCCGCCCAGTCCATGCTGGTGAATTGCGAGCCCTGATCCGAATGGACCAGGACGCTGCTCTTCGGCCTTCGACGCCACACCGCCATAAGCAATGCCTGCAGCACGACGTCGGTGGTCTGCCGGCTCTGCAATGACCAGCCGATGACGCGGCGCGAGAACAGGTCGATCACCACGGCCAGATAGGCAAAGCCCTCCTCGGTCCGGATGTAGGTGATGTCTGTCACCCACGCCCTGTCCGGCGCATCGACATCGAACTGCCGGGCAAGGGTGTTGTCGACCACGACCGACGGCTTGCCACCATAGGAGCCAGGCCGACGCTTGTAGCCGATCTGCGCCTTGATCCCGGCCATCCTGGCGAGACGAGCGATGCGGTTGGCGCAACTGGTCTCGCCCTGATCAAGGAGATCGTCATGCAGTTTGCGATAGCCGTAGACCCTGCCGCTTTCCTTCCAGGCCTTGCTCAGAAGCTCGGTCTGACGGGCATCTTCCCGAGCCCGTTTGCTCAGCGGGTTCTTCAGCCAGGCGTAAAACCCGCTGGGTCGGATGCGCAGGCAGCGGCACATCGCACGCACCGTGAACTGGTGGCGATGCTCGGCAACAAACGCGTATCTCACTTTGCATCCTTGGCGAAATACGCGGTGGCTTTTTTTAGGATGTCGCGCTCCTCGGTGACGCGCGCCAGTTCCTTCTTCAGACGACGTATCTCTGCCGCCTGATCCTCATCGCCTCCTGATGGCTTCGAGAACTTCTTCTTCCACGCGTAGAGCGAGTGTGGGCTCACGCCCAGCCGCTGCGACACCTCAGCAACCGGATAACCACGCTCGGTGATCTGTGCGACCGCATCGCGCTTGAAATCTTCAGTGAAATTGCCAGACCGCATCCGGGCCTCCTTGCCTCAAAATTAGGGAAGAAGGTGTCCAAAAATCTAGGGGCTATTCAGATTGCCGTATCGAGCGTGATCAAGTGGGCGGCGCGCAAGCGCCGTCTGGGCAGCGCGGCGCCCGGCAAGATGGGCGGCCACCGGCCCTATCTGATCAGCGGGGAGCATCGTTTATTCGTCCTGGGCGAAGTCGAGCGCGATCCGAATGTTACGCTTCACCAGCTGACGGCGGCGCTGGCCGCCCGCGGTCTGCACATCCACCCTGCCAGCGTCGGCCGCTTCCTGCATCGCGAGGGCAAGAGCTTCAAAAAAAACCGTTCTGCCGGCCGAGCAGCTCAGGCCGAAGCTTAAGCGCCGACGCGCGCAGTGGACCCGCTATCAGACCCGCATTGATCCAACACGCCTGGTCTTCATCGACGAGACCTGGGTGAAGACCAACATGACGCCGCTGCGTGGCTGGAGCGCGCGCGGCAAGCGCCTTGTCGCCCACGCGCCCTATGGCCATTGGAAGACCATGACCTTCATCGCCGCGCTCCGGCATGATCGCGTTGATGCGCCTTGGGTCCTCAATGGACCCATCAACGGCGAGGCCTTCCGCCTCTATGTCGAAACCCAACTCATCAAAACCTTGAAGCCGGGCGACATCGTCGTGCTCGACAATCTCGGCTCCCACAAGGGCGTTGCCGTCCGCGACATCGTCAGGGCCGCCGGCGCAAGGCTCTTCTTCCTGCCGCCCTACAGCCCCGACCTCAATCCGATCGAGCAACTGTTCGCCAAGTTCAAGCACTTCATGCGCCGCGCCGCCACACGAACTGTCGAAGCCGTTCACAACGCAATCGCCCAAACCCTCGAGGCCGTCACAGCGACGGAATGCCAAAACTACATCGAAAACGCAGGCTATAAGTCAACCTAAATGCGAAAGGCTCTAGCGCCGACGTCTGTTCTAAATTCGCTCGAGAATAGCTTTCATCACGGCGATTTCTTCCTGTTGGGCGGGAACGATCTGCCCGCACAGCTCGATGATTTCTGGATCCTTGAGGCTGGCCTGTTCGCACATAAGCACCGCACCGGAGTGATGCGGGATCATAGCCCGTAGGAACTCCTCGTCATCGATCGCTGCCTGCGCCCGCATGCCGTAGAAGCTGCCCGCGAGCACCGCGGCCGCCACTGCGATGATCGCCAGGTTTGCATTGCGCGACGGGAACATCGAACGCATGGAGACCAGCATGACGATCGCCATCGGCGCCACCATCATAAGCGTCATGTAGACGTTGTTGAGGTTGGGATAGAAATCATCGAGCGTGGCGATCATCGTGTACATGACGAGGTACATGATGACGAAGTCGACCGCGAGCTCGACCGCAAAACGGCCGTACATTCCGCTGCCTGAATGGCCTTCGTGACCACGACCTTTTTCCATCCGTGCTTTCTCCGTTCTTCAGGCGCTCTCGGCGCTGTACGAGGCTCGATCAAACTATCTGTCTGGCAGCAGGGATACCCGATACTCTGGCATTCACGCCCTGCCGTCCGTTCGTCATTCGTTCGGGAGGCCAAGCCGCAAGCCTCGCAGCCTGAGCGAATTGCCGATCACGGATACCGACGACAGGCTCATCGCCGCGGCAGCGACCATAGGCGACAAAAGAATCCCGAACACCGGATAAAGCACTCCGGCGGCAACGGGTACGCCGAGCGCGTTGTAGACGAAGGCGAAGAACAGGTTCTGCTTGATGTTGCGGATCGTCGCCCTTGCAAGCGTGCGCGCCCTGACGATGCCGTTGAGATCGCCCTTCACCAGCGTGATACCCGCGCTTTCCACCGCCACGTCCGCTCCGGTTCCCATGGCAATGCCGACATCGGCCGCGGCAAGCGCGGGCGCGTCGTTGACGCCATCACCCGCCATCGCAACGCTGGCGCCCTTCGCGTGAAGCTCGTCGATCAGCGCCTTCTTGCTTTCGGGCAGCATCTCGGCGCGCACCTCGTCGATCCCGAGCCTGGCCGCCACGGCCTTCGCGGTCCGCTCGTTGTCGCCCGTCGCCATGATGATCGTCAGCCCACTCTCCTGGAGCGCGCGGATCGCGGCTTCAGTCGTCGCCTTGATCGGATCGGCGACCGCCACCATGCCGGCCAGCTTGCCATCCACGGAGACGAACATCGCTGTCTTGCCGTTTGACCTGAGCGCGTCGGCCCGCGGCTTCATCGATTCGGTGGCGACTCCGAGGTCGTCCATCATCGCAGCGTTCCCCAGCGCGACGGAACGGCCGGACACCTTGCCCTGAACGCCCTTCCCGGTGACGGCTTCGAAATCCTCGGCGTCGGCCATGGCGGTTCCTCTCGCCTGCACGCCTTCGACGATCGCTTCGGCCAGAGGATGCTCGGAACCGCGCTCGAGGCTGGCGGCCATCGCCAGCAATTCGCCCTCGTCGAAACCTTCGGCCGCAACGATGTCGGTCAGCTTTGGCCTGCCCTCAGTCAGCGTCCCGGTCTTGTCGACGATCAGCGTGTCGACCTTCGCGAAGCGCTCGAGCGCTTCGGCGTCTTTGATTAGCACGCCGGCCTGCGCGCCACGTCCGGTCGCAGTCATGATCGACATCGGGGTTGCGAGCCCGAGCGCGCAGGGGCAGGCGATGATCAGGACCGAGACCGCCGAGACGATGGCGAAGGTCATGCTCGGCTCGGGTCCGAAGATCGCCCAGACGACGAAGGCAAGGATGGCAACGAGCACGACGGTCGGCACGAAATAGTAAGAGACACGATCCACAAGACCCTGGATCGGCGCACGCGAGCGCTGCGCCTTGGCCACCATCTCGACGATCTGCGACAGCATCGTGTCCTTACCGACCTTATCGGCGCGCATGACCAGCGCCCCGTTCTTGTTGAGCGTGCCGCCCGTCAGGGCGTCCCCTTCGGTCTTCTCGACCGGGAGGGGCTCGCCCGAAATCATGGATTCGTCGACCGCGGAGCGCCCTTCCAGCACGGTGCCGTCCACCGGCACGCTGTCGCCGGGCCGTACGCGCAGCCGATCGCCCGACTGGACCTCCTCCAGAGGCACGTCGGCATCGGTGCCGTCTTCGGCAATCCGCCGCGCCGTCTTCGGGGCGAGGTCGAGCAGCGCGCGGATGGCAGAGCCCGTACGTTCGCGCGCCCGTAACTCAAGCACCTGGCCGAGGAACACCAGGGCGACGATCACCGCCGCCGCCTCGAAATAGACGGGCACCGTGCCGCCGTGGCCGCGAAACTGATGCGGGAAGATGCCGGGGAAAAGTGTCGCCACGACGCTGTAGATGTAGGCGGCCCCGACGCCGATTGAGATCAGCGTCCACATGTTCGGACTTCTGTTCACGAAGGAATCGTAGCCGCGACGGAAGAACGGGATCGCCGCCCAGAGCACCACGGGCGTGGCTAGCACGAGTTCGATCCAGACCGCGAGCCGCTCTCCGATCCACTCCCTGAACGGCAGGCCGAACATCGGTCCCATGGCCAAAGCGAGCAGCGGGACGGAAAGGACGGCGCTCACCCAGAAGCGGCGCGTGAAGTCGACCAGCTCTGGGTTCGGGCCCTCGTCGCCCGTCGGCACGCCCATCGGTTCCAGCGCCATGCCGCAGATCGGACATGATCCAGGCTTGTAGCGGATGACCTCCGGATGCATCGGGCAGGTGTACTTGGTGCCTGTCGCCATCGGCTCGACCGCTGGACGCGCGCCGAGATAGCGCGCCGGACTCGCCTCGAACTTGTCTTGGCAGCCTGAGGAGCAGAAGTAGAGCCCCGCGCCTTCGTGGCGGGTGAAGTGCTTCGCCGTCGAGCGGTCGACCTTCATGCCGCAGACCGGGTCGGTGGCCTCGAGATAGGCCTCGGGCTCCCTCACGAACCTGTCGTGGCAGGACTGGCTGCAGAAATGATAGACATGCCCGGCGTGCTCCGCCCTGGGCTTGCCTGCCTGCGGATCGACGGTCATGCCGCAGACCGGATCCCGGACAACGATGTCCGTCGCTTGCGTGTCGGAATGACGCTTGTCGTGGCCGTGATGCGTTCCGTGATCATGTTCCATGGACGTCTCTCCCGAGGAACCTCCCCGTACGCCTTCCACCTGCTGGAAGGTCAACATCGATTTTCCCGCTTGACCTTCCAGCAGGTGGAACCCGCAGGGTCATCACGGCTTCCCATGCGGCATGCATGGTTGAGGTTGTCCCCGGAACCGCAACCTTACGCGGCCGTTCGCAAAGACTGACATAGGACAAAGGAGTTCGAAATGAACAGGTATCTTCTGGCGGCAGCGGCGGGTGCCGCAATGATCGCCGCGGCTTTCGCCTTCCAAGCCACCGGACAGGAATCCCACGGCTCGACGGACCATTCGGCAACTGGAAGCATGAGCGACACCTCCAAGGGTTACATGGAGGCGATGAAGAAGATGGACGGGGAGATGGGCGCGACGAAGATGTCGGGCAAGCCCGGCGTCGACTTCGCCATGATGATGATCCCCCATCACCAGAGCGCCATCGACATGGCGCAGGCCTACCTGGTGAGCGGCGAGAACGACCCTGAGCTTACGAAGCTCTCGAACGAGATCATCGCCGCCCAGGAGAAAGAGATCTCTTTCCTGAAGGGCTGGCTGGAGACGAACGCCAACTGATCGGCTTTCAGGGCGAAGCCCCCTGTGCGATGAAGGCGACGGCAGGGAGAGCCAAAATCAGCGCTCCCTCCACCGGCTTCCTGCGATAAGCCCCTTCATCTCAGAAATGCTCGCCTTCAGCCCGACGAAGATCGCTTCGCCGATCAGGAAATGGCCGATGTTCAGCTCGACCACTTCCGGCAGCGCCGCGACGGCCTCCACGTTGTCGAACGTCAGGCCATGGCCTGCATGGCACTCGAGGCCGCATTGCGCCGTGACAGCGGCGGCCCTTGTCAGCCTGTCGAGTTCGCCGGAGCGGCTGCTTCCCACCGTCTCAGCATATCGGCCCGTGTGCAGTTCGACCACGGGAGCCCCCAGTTCTGCCGCCGCGCGAACCTGACGCTCGTCGGGATCGATGAACAGGGACACGCGTATTCCGGCTTCGACCAGGCGGGCTACGACAGGGCGCAGGGCCTCCAGATTGCCCGCGGCGTCCAGCCCGCCTTCGGTGGTCACCTCCTCGCGCCGTTCGGGCACGAGGCACACCGCGTGGGGCCGTGCAGCCAGCGCGATGCGGACCATCTCTTCGGTGGCCGCCATCTCCAGATTCACCGGGGCCCTGACCGCTTCCTGCAGCCGCCTCAAATCGTCTTCCCGAATGTGCCTCCTGTCCTCCCTGAGGTGCAGCGTGATCCCGTCCGCCCCCGCATCCAGCGCGAGCAGCGACGCGCGCACGGGATCGGGATGAATGCCGCCGCGGGCGTTGCGTACCGTGGCGACGTGGTCGATGTTGACGCCGAGACGAATGTTTCTCATTCGCCGAATCCTTTTCCGCGATGGCCGGCGATCCGAATGGCCATCCTCATGGCGGCGACCAGGCTACCGGGATCGGCGATTCCTTTCCCGGCTATGTCCAGCGCGGTGCCGTGGTCAGGCGACGTGCGCACGAAGGGAAGGCCCAGCGTCACGTTGACCCCGCCGTCGACGTCGAGCGTCTTGATCGGGATCAGGGCCTGGTCGTGGTACATGCAGATCGCGGCGTCGTAGCCAGCCCGCGACCGCGCCGTGAACATGGTGTCGGGCGGAAACGGCCCATGGGCGTCGATGCCCTCCCGCCCGAGGGTTTCGATGGCGGGCATGATGACGTCGATCTCCTCGCGGCCCATGCTGCCTTGTTCCCCTGCATGCGGGTTGAGCCCGGCTATCGCAAGCCTTGGGCGCTCCATGCCGAAGTCGCGGCGAAGCCCCGCGTCGGCTGCCCTGGCGACTTCCACGATCTTCGCGGTCGATATACCGCTGACGGCAGCCGAGAGCGGCTCATGTATCGATACGGGAATTACCTTCAGCTGCTCGCTCGCGAGCATCATCGTCGCGCGGTGTCCGGGTCCGGCGAGATGCTCGAGGAACTCCGTGTGCCCCGGGAAACAGAAGCCGATTTCATAGAGGGCCGACTTCTGGATCGGATTGGTCACGAGGGCCGCGGCCGGGCCGCTTGCCGCCATTTCGGTGGCCAGGCGGATAGCATCGACCACCGAAGAAGCGTTGCGGGGATCGGGCCGCCCGACCGCCACCGGCGCTTTCAGGGGAACTGACATCACCGGGAGCCCTTCGTTGAAAGCCTCTGACGCCTCGTCCGAACGTGAGATCGAGATCACGGGAACGGACAGGGACAACGCCCCGGCCGCGTCGGACAGGTGGTCGAAATCCTGCAGGACGAAGAACGGGCTTCCCGTGTTCCGGAGAGCCAGCCACGCCTTCAGCGTGATTTCGGCCGCTATTCCTGCGGGTTCCCCCATCGTCAGGGCGACGGGCGGGGCGAGACTGCGCATAATGCCTTGTGACTTCTTCAGTGCAGGTCATGACGGCCCGAAAGGCCGTCGATGATCGGGCAGTCGGGCCTGTGGTCGCCGTGGCAGCTGTCGACCAGCTGGCGAAGCATTACCTGGAGGCCTGTGAGTTCCCTGATCTTGCGGTCGATGTCATCGAGCTTGGCGGTCGCGATTGCCTTTACGTCGGCGCTCTCCCGTCGCGTGTCACCGTACAGGGAGAGAAGCTGCCTGCACTCCTCGACTGAGAATCCGAGGCTGCGCGCCCGCTGCAGGAAACGCAGGCGGTGCAGGTCCGCCGTCGAGTAGTCCCGGTAGCCATTGCCAGCCCGGTCAGGCTTCAGGAGACCGATATCCTCATAGTACCGGATCGTCTTGGCAGGCAGGCCTGATCTTTCTGCTGCGTCGCCTATGTTCATTGAAGCCTCCGATGAACAAACTGGCCGGAACATAGACCTTCCAGCAGGTGGAAGCTCAAGAGCTTTCGTATCAGTCTCCGGGCGAAGCCCACGGATCGCCTGCGGACCCCAGGTGCGCGACGATCGGCCTGCCGCAACCCGGGCATACGTATCGGCAGGCAAATTCCTTCTCGGCATCCTCGATGTGAACGGGCTCGCCCGTATCGATTGACTCGGCGACGATTCGCTTCCCGTCAGGCGTATGGGACAGCAGTTCGGCAAGGGTTGGAACGCGGTGAGTCATGGCTTTGCAAGCTGACTGAAACGAGATTTCAGCTCTCGATGAAACGGCTGCGCACTGACGGCTAGGGTTCGCCGAAAATCCGGCGCACTACGCCCTCGGCATTCTCATCGAAGCAGCGTCCATGGCTGAGCACAATCCGCTCTGGGCGCCATAATTGGATTGTCCTTATCGCCGCCCTCGCCCTTTTTCTCTGCAAAAGGAGAGGCAGGCGCATTCCGAAGAACACCTGTCCGAACGGGTGATACATCCCCGTAAGCCACGTCGCAAAACGCCAGGGCTGAGCGATCCTGTCGAGTTCAAGGTTGATGATGGTGTCGGCGAGGATCAAGGTCCTGGAACTCTTGTGGAAGAACACATACTCCTTGAAATAGCCGCCTGGGATCAGCGTTTGGTCGATTTCATCGACCCAATCTTCGGATGCGTTTGCGGCAAGATCCCTAGTGAAGTGGACGTCGACGCGTCGGGCGCGGGCGCGGGCGCGCACATGCGGCGAAGCCCACGTCAAAGCGCCCGGAAAAGCCCGGGCCCACTCTCCAATATGCGCGTAATGAAACTGATTGGGCGAGACGAGGTGACGAACCGTTCCTCTTGATCGCAGGTCATCCGCCAATTCTTCATCAAATGCGATCGGCGAGTGGAGGAACAGGTCGTCGCCTGGAAGCGTCACGACCGTCATACGTGTGGTGAACGGGAGCGGGAGCTGCATTCCGGCAACCGTCAAATACTCGAAAGGCCCGTCGACAATCCCGATATTGGCCGCCAGTGGCTTGTAGACGTTGATGGGCTCGTAAAGAGAAGGAGCGAAATCGGCCATTTCCCAAGCCTAGCCACGCATTCCGAGGCCTGCAACTATCGCCTCGCGAGCGAAACCCATCGCAGCGGTCATGGCTAGCCTGCGACCATCCGATTCTGGACACGGTGCAGAGGCAGGACTACTGTCAGTCCAATGAGCAAGCTCGTCCGCGTCCTCGCAGTCGTCTTCCTCGCGGCCTTCGCCGCAGGGTCGGCAGCGCACGCGGCGGCTGCCACCGACATGTCCCTGAAGATGTCCATGGCGACCATGGACGATGGCGGAATGACAGACTGCCAAGACTGTCCTGGCGATGACGCGCAAGCGTCGTCATGCGACCAGTTCTGCATGACCACGCTTGCCGCTATCTGCCCGCCGGCGAGCACCGATCTTCCCAATATCCCGAATGTCGTGGCAACCCGTACCGCAGTAACACCTAGCGACCGGGCGGGTCCGCCTGACCCCTACCCTCCCCGATCCATCCTCTGAGCTGACCGGCCGCGGCGGCATTCGCCTACGGCCAACCCGTCGACGCGCTGGCTACGTCCGCGCGTCACATAAGGCTATTCCAGGATGGTTGATCCATGTCCGATTTCCGCGTGCCGACGCTTACGCGTCGAGCCTTCCTCGCATCCGCCGCCGCCGTCTCGGCGGGCGCGATGCTTCCACCGCAATCCAAAGCCACCGCGGGAACCCCCGAGTTCCGGCTCCGCCCCGGACTGGGCCGCGCACAGATCACGCCGGAGCCGCATGGCGATACCGCCGTCTGGTGCTATGACGGCAGCCTGCCCGGTCCGGAAATCCGCGTCCGCCAGGGTGAACGCCTGCGGATCGCGGTCGAGAACGCGCTCGACGAAGAGACGACCGTTCATTGGCACGGCGTGCGCGTGCCGAACGCCATGGACGGGGTGCCGCACCTGACTCAGGCGCCGATCGCGCCCGGCGAGACCTTCACCTACGAGTTCGATGCCGTCGATGCGGGGACCTTCTGGTACCACCCGCACCAGCGCAGCTTCGAGCAGGTCGGCCGAGGCCTCTACGGCCCGCTGATCGTGGAGGAAGCCGATCCAATCCGGGTTGACCGCGACCTGACCTGGGTGCTGTCCGACTGGCGGCTGACCAAGACCGCCGAGATTCGGGAAGACTTCGGCAACCGCCACGACATGATGCACAACGGCCGGGTCGGCAACACTGTCACGATCAACGGGCGCGTGCCGGACGCTTTCCCGGTGCGGAAGGGCGAACGGATCCGGCTACGGCTGATCAACGCCGCCAACGCCCGCATCTTCGGCCTCGACTTCGGAAGCCACGAACCCGTCGTCATTGCGCTGGACGGGCAGCCAGTCGAGCCGCATGCCCCGGAGGGCGGGGTCGTCGTGCTGGGACCTGCGATGCGCGTGGACGTCATCCTCGACATGACGGCTGATGCCGGGAGCCGGATTTCAGTAACCGACCGCTTCTACAAGGGGCTAGAGTACCGCCTGGTCGATCTCGCTTACGATGACACTCCGCTCAGGGAGACGGCTCCCGACTGGCCGGTCGTCCTGCCGCCGAACCCGCTGCCGGAGCCGGAACTCGCGACCGCCATCCGCCACGAGGTGACGTTCAACGGCGGCATGATGGGAGCCATGGTCATGCAGGAGATGGGCGGCAGCATGGGAGACATGGGCAAGGATTCCTCCGGCGAGATGGGCGGAATGATGGGCAACATGGGCGGCATGATGAACATGATGCATTCCGGCGGCATCTGGTTCATCAACGGGGTTGCTGCCGAGGGCCACATCATGGACCCGATGCTGACGCTGGCGCGGGACAAAAGCCATGTCATCGCGATGACCAACGCGACTGCCTGGCATCATCCGATCCACTTGCACGGCCATTCGTTCCGGGTGATCTCCCGGGACGGCAAGCCGACCCGCCACCGCGAGTGGCAGGACACGGTGCTCATGTCGCCGCGCGAGCGGGTGGAGATTGCCTTCGTCGCCGACAATCCCGGCGAATGGATGCTCCACTGCCACATCCTCGAACACCAGGCCGCAGGCATGATGGGCGTCTTCGGCGTCGCCTGACCAATCCACTCCAAAGGAGAACCGAAATGCGAAAGTTCCTGAATGCCGTCGCCCTCGCTCCCTTCGTCTGGGCTGCCGTCCCGGCGCTCGCAGGCGAGAAGGACGTCACCCTCTACAAGAATCCGCAATGCGACTGCTGCGAGGGCTATGCCGACTACCTGCGGGAGAACGGCTTCGACGTCACGGTCAAGGCGACGCACGACCTGGCGGAGATGAGCCGCGAGGCTGGCATTTCTGACGAGTTCCAGGGTTGCCACCTGTCATTCGTGGATGGCTACGTCGTCAGCGGCCACGTGCCCGTCGGGACCGTCAAAAAGCTGCTTACCGAGCGCCCTGACATCAAGGGCGTGACGCTGCCTGGCATGCCCATGGGTTCGCCGGGAATGAGCGGCACCAAGGAAGCGCCGTTCGAGATGCTGGAGGTTACCAAGTCGGGCACCGTGGGCGGAGTCTACGCGCGGGAATAGCGTCGCCTGAACCCAAACCCGGAAGGAGCCGACGATGATGGACAGCGGAATGATGGACGGCATGGGCGGCATGATGGTGGGCATGGGGCTCGTCTGGCTCCTGCTCCTGGCGGTGCTTGTCCTCGCGGCCGCGGCCTTGGTGAAGTACCTGTTCTTCAGCGGCCGCAAATGAGCAGGAAGGTCGTTGCCCTCGGCATCGTGGCGGCGCTCTCCGGAGCCGCGGCCCTCGCCGTGATCTGGCAGTTCGGAGCCAACCCCGGCGAAGCCGCGGCGATCGCGCAGGGACGGCAGCTCTATGCCGCGAACTGCGCCTCCTGTCACGGAGCCAACCTCGAAGGCCAGCCGGACTGGAAGAGGCCGCTGCCGTCGAGACGCATGCCCGCCCCGCCGCACGACGCGTCAGGGCACACCTGGCACCATCCGGACGAGGTTCTGTTCCGGATCACCAAGGAAGGTCCCGCCGCCGTGGTGGGCGGCGGTTACGAGAGCGACATGCAGGGATTCGGGGAGGTGCTGAGCGACGAGGAGATCGGTGCCGTCCTCGCCTTCATCAAGAGCACATGGCCCGAGCGTGAGCGCGCCTACCAGGCGGAGATGAGCCAACGCGAGAAGGAGAAGACAAAGGAGAAGACACAGTGAGGGCGATCCTGTCGGCGCTGGTATTTGCCGTCCTCGCGACCGCTAGCGCGTGGGCCGAGGAGCCGGCGGCCATGGCTCTGCACGAGGAGCCGCAATCCGTGCCCGTACTCGTCTTCGCCGACGAGTCAGGCAAGCCACGAACGCTGGAGTCCTGGCGCAACAAGGTGGTGCTGCTCAATATCTGGGCAACGTGGTGCGCGCCCTGCCGCGCCGAAATGCCGACGCTCGCCCGCCTGCAGGAGCGGCTCGGCGGCGAAGGATTCGAGGTCGTCGCCCTTTCGGTGGACCGAGCGGGTGCGGGTGCGGTCCGGAAGTTCTTCGACGAGATCGGGGTCGGCCTCCCGGTCTTCATCGACCAGGACGGGGCCGCTCTCCGTTCGCTTTCGCTCTTCGGGCTGCCAGCCACGCTGCTGATCGGTCCGGACGGAAACGAGCTTGCGCGCCTCGCCGGACCCGCCGAGTGGGACTCGCCAGAGATGATTGCCTTCCTGACAAGTGCGATCGAACGACATCCGCAAAGGAATCAGACGCCATGACGGTGCAATCCGGAATCTACTCACCCGAAACCGCGGCAAGGCTGCTTCGCGCTTTGCGAACGCGGGCCTGGCTGCTCGTCGGCCTCTCGGCGCTCGCCATCGCCCTCTGGTCGAGATGGGACTGGCTTGCTGCGGTCGGCCTCGCTCCCATCATACTGGCGGTGCTTCCCTGCGCCGTCATGTGCGCGCTCGGCGTCTGCATGCACCGCCTCATGCCCCACGCGAAGGCGGGTTCGTGCCGGACACCGTCCGAACTCACCGATAGAGCCGGAGACCGGAAATGAACAGAAGAGCGCTTCTCCTCTCGACGGCCGCCATCCCGGCGCTCGCGCTTCCGGCACATGCCCATCACCCAGGGGCCGATCTCGACAGGCTGATGGGCAGCGAGGAGAAGTATTTCCAGGCGATCGACGCTCCCGCCGCGCCCGGATTCGAACTGGCCGACGCCGACGGCGATCCCGTCCGCCTGTCAGACTTCTCCGACAAGATCGTCGTGCTCAATTTCGTCTTCGCCAGTTGCATCGATGTCTGCCCGCTCCACTCCGACCTGATCGCGCGGGTGCAGGAGATGGTGAACGCCACGCCGATGAAGGACATGGTGCAGTTCCTGACGGTCACCACGGATCCGGCGGCGGACACGCCGGAGATCCTGAAGGCCCACGGCCCCTCGCACGGACTTGACCCGCGCAACTGGCTATTCCTGACCGCGCGCGACGGGCAGGCCGAGGATGCGACACGGAAGCTCGCCGAGGAATACAACCAGCGCTTCGACCCGCTCGACGACGGTCAGCAGATGCACGGGGTGGTCACCCACATCATCGACCGTGGCGGGCGCTTCGCCGCAAAGTATCACGGCCTCAGATTCGATCCTCTTAACCTGGTCATGTACCTCAACGGCCTGACGAACAACGTGAAGTGACCGCGACAAGGTTGACGCCACCCGGGAACCCTCAGGTCGCCGGAACACCTCCGAAGGCCTTGAGCGGCGGTTCGGAGGCGTACCCGTTGGAGATCGACTTCACTTCCGGCGAGAGCGTGAAAGCGGCGCTCGACACTATGGTAACGCTATATCTTCTAACCAGAGTCTCGATGCTTCCGCCGTTTGTTTCCGCAAGCGCGGGAGATAACTAGGTAAGCCTCATCGGCCGCGCTTGCCTCGATTCCCTTGTCACAGAGGCACTCCAGGGCGCACAGGAGGTGCTCCGCGACGTCGAGCCTTCCCGCGTCATGCGCGGATTTGAAGGCCGCAAGAATCGCACGGTCGAGAGGCGGATTGGACTGACACAGCATTGTTCAGTCTCCTTTGATGTGCAAGCATCGTGCTCCTTCCAGCGGGTGGAAGGTCAAGGGCGGCGACCTGAACAATCCGTGGGCCGTCCCGCGCGCTGCCGCATCTACGATGACGACGAGATCGAACCGCTGTGCCATGGTTCGCAACCTATGAGCTTCCGCAACAGTTCTCTTCTTTCTATTCCGCTGCCAATTTCAACGCGGGTGCCGGGAGCGACGGTGTTTCGGCGGTAGACAGCTTCGGCAGCCGCCAGCCTTTGACGATCCCGTAGACGGCGGGGATCACAACGAGCGTCAGGATGGTCGACGAGATCATGCCGCCGATCATCGGGACCGCGATGCGCTGCATGACTTCCGATCCGGCCCCGGTGCTCCACAGGATCGGAAGCAGCCCCGCCATGATGGCGACCACCGTCATCATCTTCGGGCGGACACGCTCGACCGCGCCGACCATAATCGCGGCGCGGAGGTCGTCTCTAGTCATCAGGCGATTTTTGGCGGTGCTTCGTGCCTTCGCCTCTGTCCATGCATGGTCAAGATAGATCAGCATGATCACGCCTGTCTCGGCGGCCACGCCTGCGAGCGCGATGAAGCCGACTGCGACCGCGACCGACATGTTGAAGCCCAGCCACCACATCAGCCAGATGCCGCCGACCAGCGCGAATGGGAGCGACAGCATGACGATCAGCGTCTCGGTGAGCGCCCGGAAATTGAGGTACAGGAGCAGAAAAATCAGCGCCAGCGTCAGCGGCACCACGATCTTCAGGCGTTCCACCGCCCGTTCCAGGTATTCGAACTGTCCGCTCCAGGCGACGGAGTAGCCGGAAGGGAGATCGACCTCGCTCGCGACCGCGGCTTGCGCGTCGGCGACATAGCCGCCGAGGTCTCGGCCGGCAATGTCGACGAAGATGTAGACGGCGAGCTGCCCGTTCTCGGTGCGGATCGAAGTAGCGCCGCGCGTAAGCTCCACCGTCGCCACCTCGCCGAGCGGCACGAAGCCGCCGCCGGGGAGCGCGACCTGCACGTCCCGGGCGATGGCCTGCGGGTTGCTGCGCATGGCCCGCGGATAGCGAATGGACACGCCGTAGCGCTCGCGGCCCTCCACGGTGGAGGTGATCACCTCCGCACCCAGGGCCATCGATATGACTTCCTGCACGTCGCCGACGGACAGGCCGTAACGGCCGAGCGCGATGCGGTCTGGGACGATGTCGAGATAGTAGCCGCCGATCACCCGCTCGGCATAGGCGCTGGATGTGCCTGGAACCGCCCGCAGGACCGCCTCGATCTGGCGCGCGACCGTCTCCAACTCGGCAAGATCGGTCCCGTAGACCTTCACGCCGACGGGCGTGCGGATGCCCGTCGACAGCATGTCGATGCGGGCGCGGATCGGCATCGTCCAGGCATTGGACACCCCTGGGAACTGCAGCGCCGCGTCCATCTCCGCCTTGAGGCTTTCCACGGTCACGCCCGGCCGCCATTCCGCTTTCGGCTTCAGGTTGATGATCGTCTCGAACATCTCCAGGGGGGCGGGATCGGTTGCGGTCTGCGCCCGTCCCGCCTTGCCGAAAACGGATTCCACCTCGGCAAAGGATTTGATGATCCGGTCCTGCATCTGCATGAGCTCGGCGGCCTTGGTGACCGAGATCCCCGGCAGTGTCGTCGGCATGTACATAAGCGTGCCCTCGTCCAGGGCGGGCATGAACTCGCTGCCGAGCTGGCGGGCCGGCCAGACGGTCGCGGCGAGCGCGACGACCGCGAGCAGGATGGTGAAAGTCTTCGCTTTAAGCACTCCGGCAATGACCGGACGGTAGAGCCCGATCAGGATCCTGTTGACGGGATTCCTGTGCTCGGGAACGATCCTGCCCCGCACGAAGATCACCATCAGCGCGGGCACCAGCGTCACCGACAGCAGCGCGGCCGCAGCCATTGCGAAGGTCTTGGTGAAGGCGAGCGGGCCGAACAGTCGCCCTTCCTGACTTTCGAGAGTGAAGATCGGCAGGAACGAGACGGTGATGACGAGCAGGCTGAAGAACAGCGCTGGCCCGACCTCGCTCGCCGCCTCGACCAGCACCTCGATACGCGGCTTGTCCGGCGAAGCGCGCTCCAGGTGCTTGTGCGCGTTCTCGATCATCACGATCGCCGCGTCGATCATCGCGCCGATGGCGATGGCGATGCCGCCGAGGCTCATGATGTTGGAGCCGAGTCCGAGCAGCTTCATCGCCGTGAAGGCCATCAGGATGCCAACGGGGAGCATGATGATGGCGACCAGCGCGCTCCTGACGTGAAGCAAGAACACGATGGTGACGAGAGCCACGACGATGCTCTCCTCGACCAGCGTCGACTTCAGCGTCTCGATCGCGGCGTCGATCAGTACCGAGCGGTCGTAGACCGGAACGATCTTCGCCCCGCCCGGCAGGCTCTTCTCGATCTCGGCAAGGCTTTCCTTGGCGTTCTCGATGACGGTCAGGGCGTTAGCGCCGACGCGCTGCAGCACGATGCCGCTCGCGACTTCGCCTTCCCCGTTCAGTTCCGTGATGCCGCGCCGCTCGTCCGGGACGATCTCGACCCGGGCGACGTCGCTTAGCCTGAGCGGCACGCCGCCGACGGTCTTGAGCGCGATGCTCTCGATGTCGGCGACGCTCTTCAGATAGCCGCGGCCGCGCACCATGAACTCGAACTCGGAGATTTCGACCGTGCGGCCGCCGGTGTCCATGTTGCTCGCCCGAACGGCTTCGCCGATCTCCGACAGCGTCACGCCTTGGGCGCGCATCCGATCAGGGTCGACGACGATCGAATACTGCTTGACGAAACCCCCGACGCTCGCGACTTCGGACACGCCTTCCGCCTTGGAGGCCGCGAAACGCACGACCCAGTCCTGCAGCGACCTGAGTTCGGCCAGCGAAAGTTCCTTGGCGACGACCGCGTACTGGTAAACCCAGCCGACTCCCGTCGCGTCGGGACCGAGCGCCGGGGACACTCCGTCTGGCAGCCGGCTGGCGGCGGCGTTCAAATATTCGAACACGCGGCTGCGCGCCCAGTAGGGATCGACGCCGTCCTCGAAGATCACATAAACGAAGGACACGCCGAAGAAGGAGAAGCCCCGGACCACCTTCGACCGTGGCACGGTCAGCATGGCGGTCGTCAGCGGATAGGTGACCTGGTCCTCGACCACCTGCGGGGCTTGCCCCGGATAGTCGGTGAATACGATGACCTGGACATCCGAAAGGTCGGGTATCGCGTCGAGCGGCAAGGTCTTGACCGCGTAAACCCCTGCGCCGACGGCGAGCGCCGTGGCGAAGAAGACGAGGACGAGGTTGCGCGCGGACCATGCGATGAGGTTGGCGATCATGGCTTCGGCTCCGATGGCGTGAGCGCGGAAAGCGCCGCCTTGAGGTTGCTTTCAGCGTCGATCAGGAAGTTCGCCGAGACCACGACCCGGTCGCCTTCCGCGATCCCCTCCGTGATCTCCGTCATGCCCTCGCCGCGCGCGCCGATCTTCACGTCGCGCGGCTCGAAGCTGCCTTCGCCCCTGTCGATGATTACGACCTGGCGGTCGCCCGTGTCGATGACCGCGCTGTCCGGAACCGTCACGACGGGATCGCCGCCGCCAGTCGCTATCTCCACCTCGGCATACATGTTGGCGAGCAGCAGCACGTCTGGATTTGGCAGTTCGATGCGGACCTTCGCGGTGCGGGTCTGGCCCTGGATTTCGGGATAGATCAGGCCGACCTTGCCCTCGAACTCTTTGCCCGGCAGGCCGCGGACGCGGACGGACGCCTTGTCCCCCACGCGCACGGCTCTCAGGTCGTATTCCGGCACGTCCGCCATGATCCACACCGTCGAGATGTCCGCGATCCGGAACAGCGTCTGGCCCGCTTCGGCCATCATTCCGTCGACCGCCATGCGCTCCAGGACGACGCCGCTTCGCGGAGCCATCAACGTCACCGAGATCGGGACTTTGTTGGTCTTCTCGATTTCGGCGATCGCTTCTGCAGGCACGCCGAGATTCGTCAACCGCTGCAGACTGCCTGCCGCTGCTATCTTACCGGCCCCGCTCTTCAAGTCGGCCGCATAGAGCGCGCCCGCCGCCGCGATCTCCTTGGCGTAGAAGCGGACAAGAGGTTCTCCCTCACCGATCACGGAGCCGGTGGTGACTTGTGCGACCTCCTCGATGAAGGCCTCGGTGCGGGTCGAAATGACGCTGACGCGACGCTCGTCGAGCGTGACAGTGCCGGGTATCCGGACCCGGCGAACGATCGCGCCCTTCGTGGCCAAAATAGTCTTGACCCCGGTCCGCTGGACCTTCCCTGGCGAAACCGTGACGGTCGAGCCGTCTTCGTCCTCGCCTTCGTAGACGGGGAGGTAGTCCATGCCCATCGAATCCTTCTTCGGCGTTGGCGACGTGTCCGGCAGGCCCATCGGATTCCGATAGTAGAGAATCCGCCGTCCGCCTCCATCCGTCGCCACTTCGGCCGCTTCGTCCGGCTCGGCTTCCACCGGCCTATCGAAGCTCACGTCCTCGCTGGCGAGCACGGCCACGAAGTCGCGGCCGTCATCGGTCTTTTTCGGCGTCGTCGAATAGGCGGGATCGTCTGGATGGCGATAGTAGATGACGGGACCGTAGGGAGCGGAGGCTGCCGGCATTGCTTCCGGCTCGGCCCCGAACGCCCGCATCGCAATCGCCTCGATCATTTGCAGAGCGGCTGGAGCAGACAGATCGCGCTGCCCGGCCCAGTATCCACCCGCCCCGGCCCCCGCCGCCACGACGGCGAGGGCCAGGAATGAGCCGAACCTGCTCATTGGACGGCCTTGAATTCCAGGCGGCTCTCGACCGCTTCGGTCTCGCCCTGGACCTTGGCCGCTATCGAGAAGCGCCAGCCTCCCGCCATGGGGAGATCGGTCTTGAAACGGTACACGCCGGCTTCCTCGGATGGCATTGCCTCGACGGGCGTGGTCATCGTTTCCATCCCGTCCGGAGCCATGTCCATGCGGGTGGTGAAGACGACGGCGTCCCCGACGGGCGCGCCTGTCCGCTTGTCGACGAGCCTTACTGCAACGACGGCTTCGCCTTGCTTGACCTCGTTGTCAACGAGCTGGAATTCGTAATCCTCGGGCGCGGCCACGGCCGCGTGAGAAGACACGATGACGGATGCGAGCGCCAGCATTGCGGCGCGAAGTACGAGTTTCGATTTCATGATTTGAAAGTTCCAACTGTCATTGATCCGCGCTTGCGCACGGCATTGGGCGTGGCAAACACCACGCGACCCCACCCGCGCAGCGGTCGGCAGCACGGGTTTCAAGCGCTGGAAGCGCCTATGACAGTCAGGCTTTGGGGGGTCTCGGCGGCGGCTCGCCGCCTAACGACGAAAGGACGGCTTCTCTGCCAACTAGGAATTTGTCGCCGATCGGGAGATGGGTGAGCAACCTCAGCGTTTCCGGAACCGGAACACTGACGAGTCCTGACAGGCAGAGGACTGCGAGCGGGCAATCCTTGCCGCAGTCCGGAACTGCGGGCTGGTCGTCCGGGCAGCAGGGCATGCCATCTGGCATCGATGCCATCGCCTGCGCGGACATCGTCAGCGACGCCGACGAGGCGGTCAAAGGCGCGAGCACCAGCCCAAAAAGGGCCAGCACAACGAGAAGGCGTCTGGTGAACGCGCGAGGTTTCATCGACCCAAACATGGCATAGCTTCGCCAGTATGGCCACCCACTCATCGGAATGTGATGAATGCGCCGTCCCTGCTCCTCCTAATTTCTTCCTCCGGCTTTCCATCCAAGTAATCGCATCGCGTTGGCGGTGACCAGAACTGTCGCGCCAGTGTCAGCCTTCGAAGTGGAGAGTGTGATCTCCTGATCATATCGGTCCGACCAGAAACACATTTCGAAGACCCGTTTTGGAAACCAGACTTTCGCAGCCTGCATTGTTCCGATCAGCGACGCGTCCGAGTAGTCGCGGCGCTGTCCATCCCTGCTACCGGAAATCCCGTGTCTTCACCTTGATGCGGTCGATATGATCGTAGGGGTCGACGATGTTGCGACCTTTCGGCAGGCTCCGCGGATCGACACCCGGCGCGCCGTGATAGGCTTCGTCACCGCGGCCATGCGGCAGGGGAAACGGCGCCTCGCGATTTCCCACGCTTGCCAGCTCGCCAGAGAGGTCTGTCAGCTCGTGAGCGACGAGATGCACAACCTCTCCTTCCCGCTGGATGCGGCCGCGCACGCCGAGCATGGCGGACGATAGAAGCACGCGCCGGAATTTCTCGAACACCTTGACCCAGACGACGACGTTGGCGGCGCCCGTCTCATCCTCCATGGTGAGGAACATGACGCCCTTGGCCGAGCCAGGCCTTTGCCTGACCAGCACCAGACCGGCGGCCTCGAGCCATCGTCTGTCCCGCGCCTGCATGGCCTCCTGACAGGTCACGATGCGCCGCCGGCGAAGGTCCGCACGCAGAAACGACACGGGATGGCTGCGCAAGGTCAGCCCGACATGGCCATAATCCTCGACCACTTCGCGGCCGGCCGTCATTGGCCGCAGCGCAATGGCAGGTTCGTGGATCTCCGGCACAGTCTGCTGTTCACGGGAGGTGGCCGCTGCAAACAGCTGCAAGGGTTCATCGCGCAGCGCCTTGATCGCCCAGAGTGCGTCGCGGCGGGCGAGGTTGAGATCCGGCAGAAAAGCGTCGGCTTCGGCAAGCTGGACCAGCGATGACCCCGGCACGCCGGCGCGGCGCCAGAGATCGTCGACTGAGAGGAAGGGCTCATCGGCTCGCGCAGCAACGATCGCGGCCGCGTCGTCATTGGCGAGCCCCTTCACCATGCGCAGGCCGAGGCGGACAGCAAAGCGGTCTTCGACATCCGTCGGCTCGAGTGTGCAATCCCAGCGACTGGCATTGACACAGACCGGGCGCACCTCGACGTCGTGATCGCGTGCGTCGCGCACGATCTGGGCTGGCAGGTAAAAACCAATCGGCTGCGAATTCAGAAGTGCTGCGCAAAACACATCCGGATGCCAGCATTTCATCCAGGACGAGGCATAAGCGATCAATGCAAAGCTGGCGGCGTGGCTTTCCGGAAAACCGTAGCTGCCAAAACCCTCCAGTTGCGAAAACGTCTTTTCGGCAAATTCCCGCGTGTAGCCGTTGGCGATCATGCCGTTGACCAGCTTGTCGCGGAACTTCGAGACGCCGCCGGTGTACTTGAAGGTGGCCATGGCGCGCCGCAGCTGGTCGGCCTCGCCGGCGGAAAAACCGGCGCAGACCATGGACACCTGCATCGCCTGCTCCTGAAACAGCGGCACGCCGAGCGTCTTGCCGAGTACGCGCTCGAGCTCCGGTGTTGGAAACGTCACCGCTTCCTTGCCGTCGCGCCGGCGAAGATAGGGATGCACCATGTCACCCTGGATCGGCCCCGGACGGACGATCGCCACCTCGATGACCAGGTCGTAGAATGTCCGGGGTTTCATGCGCGGCAGCATGGACATCTGCGCGCGGGATTCGATCTGGAAGGTGCCAAGCGTGTCGGCCTTCCTGATCATCGCATAGGTGCGCGGATCCTCCGCCGGGATTGTTGCCAGGTCGAGTGTGACACTCTTGTGCTCTGACAGGAGATCGAATGACCGCTTCATCGCCGTCAGCATTCCGAGCGCCAACACGTCGACCTTCATGAATTTGAGGGCATCGATATCGTCCTTGTCCCATTCCACGACCTGCCGATCCTTCATCGCCGCCGGCTCGATCGGCACGAGATCGTCGAGCCTATCGTGAGTCAGGACAAAGCCGCCCGGATGCTGCGAGAGATGGCGCGGGGTGCCGGCAAGTTGCGCTGCGAGTTCGAGGGTCAGGCGCAGGCGCCGATCGCCGAGATTGAGGTTGAGCTCACGGGCGCGCTGCTCATCGACGGCTTCGCCATGGCCCCAGATCTGCGAGGAGAGCAGTTTCGTCATATCCTCAGGCAGGCCGAGCGCCTTGCCAACATCACGAACGGCGCCTTTCGTCCTGTAGCGGATGACAGTCGAGCAGAGTGCGGCATGGTCGCGACCGTAGGTCTCGTAGACCCACTGCATGACGATCTCGCGCCGTTCATGCTCGAAGTCGACATCGATGTCGGGCGGTTCGCGCCGTTCCTGGCTCACGAACCTCTCGAACAGGAGGTTGTTGCGTTCGGGATCAATTGAAGTGATGCCAAGCACGTAGCAGACAGCTGAATTGGCGGCCGAGCCGCGGCCCTGGCAAAGGATGTCCTGGCTGCGGGCGAAGCGGACGATCGAGTTCACAGTGAGAAAGTAGGGCGCGTATTCGAGCGTCTCGATCAGCCGCAGCTCGTGTTTAAGAATGCCAACGACCTTGTCAGGCAGACCCTCGGGGTAACGTTGGGCAGCACCTTCCCAGGTGAGCTTTTCGAGCGCCTGCTGGGCGGTGAGGCCCGGCATGGTCTTCTCCTGAGGGTATTGGTAGGCGAGCTCGTCCATTGAGAAACGGCAGCGGTCGGCGATTTCGATCGTGCGCGCCAGAGCCTCGGGATAGCGGCTGAAGAGCCGCGCCATCTCGTCGCCCGGCTTAAGGTAGCGATCGGCATGACGTTCACGACGGAAGCCGGCGTCGTCGATAGTGACGTTGTGGCGGATGCAGGTGACAACATCCTGCATCATGCGGCGGCCGGGCTCGTGGAAAAGGACGTCATTGGTGACGACCGTTGGCACGTGCATTGCGGTCGCCAGGTTTGCCAGCTCGTAAAGTCGGAGCTGGTCGTTCGGGCGCCGGCGCAAGGTGAGCGCCAGATAGGCGCGATCACTGAAGGCTTCGCGCAGGCGTCGTAGACGCAAGCCGCAGACGTCATCGGCCTCGTCGGGAACGAGCGCCCCAATCAGCCCTTCGCCGTAGGCGACGACGTCATCCCATTCCAGATGACACTTGGCTTTACCCGCCCTGCCCTTGCCGAGCGAAAGCAGGCGGCAGAGACGCGAATAGGCCGGCCGGTCGGTCGGATAGACCAGCATCGACATGCCGTCGGCGAGATCGAGACGGCAGCCGACGATCAGCCGGACACCTGTCGCCTTCGCCGCTTCGTGGGCGCGCACGATGCCGGCCAGCGAATTGCGATCGACGACAGCCAGTGCCTTGATGCCAAGCAACGCTGCCTGCGCGAACAGTTCCTCACAGCTGCTCGCCCCGCGCAGGAAACTGAAATGCGAGGTGACCTGCAGCTCGGCATACCGGGCTCTGCCAGTCATCCGAAGATCCCGTGCAGGAACCATTTGTGCGATCCGGTCGCGGCGTCCTCACCATCGCCGGCGCGATAGACCCAGTAGCGCTCTCCGTTCTCGTCCTCGACCTGGAAATAGTCTCTCACCGCCACGAGCTCGGCGTCGCGCTTCCACCATTCCCCGAACACGCGCTCCGGCCCGTCCGCCCGCTTCACGCGCCGGCGAACGCCGCGCCAGGTGAAGGTCACGGGCGGATGGTCGGGGAGAAGCGCCACTGTCTCGATCTGCTCGGGTCGAGGCAGCAACCGTGACGGTCGCGGCCAATGGCCGGGCCAGCCTTCGCCGGTGTCGGGCGCCATCGGCGCAATGCGCTGAACGGAGCGTTCGGGAACGTCGCTCTGCACCGGGGCGAAACGATAGAGCCGGTCCTCGCCGACACGGTTGGCAAGGATGTCGATCACATCCGAGACATCAGCTTCCGGCGCCTCGGCAAGCGAAGAGATCGTCTGTTTCGCGTGCAGCGGTTCGGCGACGGTCGCGGCAAGCCGCATCAGTTCGATGCCGAAGCCCGGATCGATCGTCTCGATCTTATCGGTGAGGAGCCGGGTCAAGCGCTTCGTGTCGCGAACCGGCGTTGCTGTGCTGACACGGATCGCCTCGATGCGATTGTCGACCAGGAAGAACAAAAAATCGAGCCGGCGTGCGCCAAGCCCTAGCGTCTCCAGTTCAGCGCAGAGCTCGGCTACCAGCTTGCCGGTATAGCGGGCAATCGTTTCAGCCGCGCCGATCGGTTCGGCAAAATTGCGGCGTACCTCGACGATCTCCTCCGCCCGGATCGGCTCGATCGGTTCGCTCACCCGTCCGAACGCCTGGTCGAGACGGCGACCGGGTTCTGGTCCAAAACGCAGGGCGAGCGAAGCCCGCGGCGTGCCTGCAAGATCCGCGATTGTCTCGAAGCCGAGCCGCCGCAGGCTATCGATCGTAACGGCGGGCAGACGAAGGGCAGCGACCGGCAAAGGCAGGATCGCTTCGGCGGTTTCGCCGGACGGTACCACAAGGGTCTGCTGTCTACCGAAGCGGGCCAGTGCGTGAGCTGCGCCCCAGGTGTCGGCAACCGCAGCACGCGCGGTGAGGCCAGACGCGCCAAGACGATCCGCCATTTGGGCGAGCATTGCAGCTTCGCCGCCATGCAGATGATCGGCGCCAGTCGTGTCGATCACGAGGCCGTTCGGCGGATCGGCCGCAGCGATCGGCGAATAGCGGCGAAGCGCCCAAAGCGCCAATCGCTCGAGCGCCATTTCGTCGGCATCGGGCTCAGCATCATGAACGACCAGACCCGGGACCAGCGCCTGCGCCTTGCTCGCCGGCATGCCGATGCGCAGGCCGGCTGCGTACGCTGCCGCGTCGGCGGCGAGCACGACACGGCGACGACCGTCACGGCCGATAAGGACGAGCGGCGTCTCAGGCGGAGGCGCGGCGTCGCCCGATTTCCTTCTCCTTCTGAAGCGGTCTGTCGGCCACCTCGGAAGGAAGAGCGATACGACCCTTGGCATCGCATGCCTCCACTGTAAAATCCGCACTCTCCCCTGCCCTGCATCGGATCAACTCAAGCTGCCAGCGCGCGCGTCCCACCCCCTGCACGGGCAACGGCGTCGACGGCAGGACCGAAACCCGCCAGCGGGTTGCGGCGGCTGTCGGCTGGCCGAAATCCGTGGCCTCCGTCTGACGCCGCCAGCGGCGAATGGCGATGCCGATGGCGCCGGAGCTTTCGGCGGCGAGCTGAAGCCGCCGTGACGCGGTCATCGAAAGCCGGGCAATCTCGGCAACGACAGCGCCAAAGCCACCACGAAGACCCTCTTCGAAGCAGGCGAGAACAGATTTTTCGTCCCCGGCCTCAACATAGATCACCCTTCCCGGTGGCAGGCCGGCCTGTTCAATCGCCGGCGCAAACAGGTCCGGCCGGGTAACGCACCACAGCACCTTGCCAGCTGTGCGCGCCGCAATTCCGGCGGCAAAGAGTGCTGCCGCGGCGCCATCCAGCGCGCCGTTGCCGCCACCGGCAACCTCATGCAGCGCCCCTAACGCCAGCCCTCCTCCCGGTAGAACCCTGTCGATCGCCGGAACGCCGAAGGAAAGGACCTCGCGCCGGCGTGCAGAACCGCCCTCGAGGCGCGCGATGCGTTCCCGAAGTTCGGACAATGCAAACCTGTTCGAGGACATGGCCATGCCCGTCGCATTCGTCTCCGTTTTTCGATTTGTTCTATTTTTGTTCTCAACAGCCGCAAGAGTCAATCGAGCTGATTGCGCAAAGCTGCGATGGCAAATATGGCGTGGTGCTGACCAAAGTTTGAATACAAATTCTGGTCAGTCATCCTATGCTGGTTGCTACTGACCAATTTTTATATATAATCTTCGGTCAGAAATGGTACCCAAATGCCCGACCCGACGTCCGACACGCTCGATCGCATTCACGACCGGATGGCCCAGGCCGCGCCGGCCGGGGTTTGGTCGCGGGCGGACTTCCTCGACATCGGGACACCGAATGCCGTCGAGAAGGCGCTGCAACGGCTGACCCTGCGAGGCGATATCCGCCGGCCCTATCGCGGTCTCTATGACAAGCCCAGCGTCAGCACGCTGACCGGCAAGATGGTGTTTCCACCTCGCTCCTCCTTCATCGACGCGATCGCGCGGCGCGACAAACTGCGCGTCCTTGTCGACGGGATGACCGCCGCAAACGATCTCGGCTTGACGACGGCCGTCCCGGCGCGCTCGACGATCTATGCCGATACCTATCCCCGAACGATCGAGATCGAAGCCAACGCCGGCGATCCGAAGGCGGCCATGCCGGTCATTTACAAGCTCGATTTCAAGCGCATCGCGGCCAAGACGGCATTTTGGGCTGGGCGGCCGGCCATGCGGGTGGTTCAGGCGCTCACATGGTTTCGCGACGAGAGGTCGAGCTTTGATGCCGCCGTGAACGGCATCGTACGGCACCTCGCGCGGGACCCGAACCGCGAGAAGGTCGTGGACGATCTGCGCGACAACATTCATGCGGTCCCCGCGTGGATGTATCCGCTGGCAGAGACAATTACGCGCAGAATCGCCGAGGATCGAACCGAAACAGACACGCAGAAGGGCGATCATGCAGAAGACGTTCATTGAGATCCTGCGCTCGAGCGTCGGTGAACGCCGTGCTCTCTTCGAGACGGTCGCGGCCCATCTGGAAACACAAGCGGCGAACGTCGAAAAGGATCTCTACGTCTGCTGGGTGCTCGACTTCCTGTTCAACCGCCGCGGAGGCGATCCGATTGGTCTTTACTTCAAGGGCGGCACCAGCCTCAGCAAAGCGTATGGATTGATCCGCCGATTCTCCGAGGACATCGACATCGGCATCTACAAAGCCGATCTCCACGTCCCGCTCGAAGCCGACATTGCCGCCCTGCCCTCCGTCAATCAGCAGCAACGCGCGCTCGCTGACAAAGTCGATGAGGCCGCGCGGCAATATATCTCCGGACCGCTGAGGGAGCTGCTGGCCAAGGAGCTCACGGCCGTCGAAGAGGCAGCCGAGCGGCCAGGTCATTTTTCGCTGGGTTTCGGCTTTGATCTTTATCGCAACAAGGAAGCGCTCGACATTCTGGTGCTGGGCTACAAGAGCGTTTTCGAGTCCGCGGGCGGCTATGTACAGGCGGCAGTCCGCATAGAGGGCGGCGCGCGCCCCGACCCCGAGCCGGCTGAGCCGCGGGAGATCGTGCCCTATTTAGCTGGCGAAATGCCGGACGGGCCGAGCCTGACTGTTCGGAACGTGACGACGGTGAAGCCGGAGCGGACCTTCTGGGAGAAGGTGCTGATCCTGCATGCGATGACGGAGATGACAGAGAAGCGGCGTCAGGATGCCAATCCGGAGCGACCCGTGCCCGACCTCAATCGGTACTCACGTCATTACTACGACGTCCATCAGATCTGGACCCATCCCGACTACGGTGTCGCAACTGCATCCATGCGCGAGCTTGCCGAGGCCTGCCGACAGCACAAGCAGCTGATGTTTCGCGCGCCCGATCATCGCTACGACCACGCGGTGCCGGGCAGCTATCGCCTGGTCCCGACGGAAGACATGCGAGCCAAGCTCGCAGCGGACTACCAGCGGATGTCGGCGATGATTTTCGGAACGCCGCCCGCTTTCGCGGAGGTCATGGCGAGCATCGAGGCGCTCGAGCAATATCTCAACGTCGCGCCGGCCAATGTCGGGGCATCATGAGCGTCGCGCCCTTTGCCAGCGTCGAACCTCCTGCGCCATGTCGAGCAGAAAGATGCCTCAATCACCGAACATGTCGGTGAGAGGACGGCATAGGGGAAAGCCGACACGGCCATGTCCTGGGGGAGTGGAACGGCATGACATTGATCCGAGTGCTCGAAATCGAGAACTTTCGCGCGATCAGGAAGCTTCGTTGGTTGCCGGGTCCGGGCGTAAATTGTCTGATTGGGCCGGGCGACAGCGGAAAATCCACTATCCTCGACGCCATCGACCTGTGCCTCGGCGCACGGCGATCGCTGTCCTTTACGGATGTGGATTTTCACGGGATCGATTTTGATCAGCCCATCCGCATTTCCGTGACCTTTGGTGCCCTTGATGAGCCGCTTAAGAACATAGACGCGTATGGCGATTTCCTCGTGGGATTCAACGCCGGCACCGGCATCATCGAGCCCGAACCGGGAGCGGGGATCGAAACGGCGCTGACCCTGCAACTCACGGTGCGGAGTGATCTCGAGCCGGAATGGTCGTTGATATCGCCTCGCGCCCAGGCCGCGGGACGCACGCGCAACCTCAACTGGGCTGATCGCACGCGAACTGCGCCGGCGCGCCTCGGCGTTACCGGGGATACTCATCTGACGTGGCGCCGCGGCTCCGTGCTGAGCAAGCTCACCGGAGGCAAGGCGGATACGTCGAGCGAACTGACCCGTTTGGCCCGCGAGATGCGGGATGCGTTCGACCAGGCGGGACTCAAGGAACTCGACGATTCTCTGAAGCTCGTCACCGCCGCCGCTGGCGAAATGGGCGTGCCGGTCGGCGCGGCCGTACAGGCCCTTATCGATGCCGGCTCGATAAGCTTCACGGGCGGGACGATCTCGCTGCACGATGAGAACGGCATACCGCTGAGGTCACTCGGCCTGGGCTCGTCGCGTCTGCTGATTGCGGCCTTGCAGCGGAAAGCCGCGGACAAGGCAACGACCTTCCTGATCGATGAACTCGAATACGGTCTGGAGCCGCACCGTATCATCCGGTTGCTGGGAGCGCTCGGTGCAAAGGAACAGGTGCCGCCGTTGCAGGTCTTTGCAACAACTCACTCTCCGACGACCGTCACGGAATTGAGCGCTCATCAACTGCATATCGTCCGAGAAAAGGGCGGAGAGCACATTGTCACGCGCGCCAGCGACGCCGGCGACGTGCAGGGCACAGTCCGTGCTCACGCCCATGCCCTGCTTGCCACCTCGATCGTTGTGTGTGAAGGCGGCAGTGAGATCGGCCTCATGCGCGGCCTGGATCAGCACTTTACCGCAGCGGGCAACAGGTCGCTGGCGGCTTGCGGCGCCACTCTCGTCAACGGCAATGGCGACGAAACCTTCAGCCGCGCCAATGCACTTCAGTCTCTCGGATATCGGGTGGCAATTCTACGGGACAGCGACAAGCCCGCGCCGGCGGCTGCGGAAGCGACTTTCCTGGCGGGCGGCGGGCACGTCTTCGACTGGGGCGGCGGGCGGGCGCTGGAGCAGGAACTCTTCGCCGCGCTTCCGGACGGACCGGCTGGCAAGCTGTTGGAACTCGCCATCGAGGTTAAGGACCGCGCACTGGTGGAGGCGCATGTCAAGACCATCTCGAACGGAGCGACGTCGCTGAGCGATCTTGAAATCGAAGTGCTGCTTGACGGCCTCAGCCCCGATAGCCGCACGCTTCTCGGCAATGCGGCCGCACGCTTCGGCTGGCTGAAAACCATCACGACCATGGAAACAGCGGGGCGAACCATTGTCGGGCCGGCCTACGACGACACCGACATCAGCCTGACAGGCGTGATGGACGGCGTCTTGGACTGGGTTGCAGATGGCGCCCGCTGAAATCGATCTCCGAACGATAACCCGCGGGCTGGTGATCGCACCGGCCGGCTGCGGCAAGACGCAGCTTATTGTCGATGCCTTGGCTCGGCACGACACGGCGAAGCCAATTCTGGTGCTGACCCATACCAATGCCGGAGTGGCCGCGCTGCGCGGTCGCCTGGAAAAGATCGGGGTGAAGCCGGCTGCATATCGCGCCGCGACGCTCGACGGCTTTGCGATCCGGCTCATATCGACATTTCCGCAGCGGGCGGGACACGATCCTAGGATCGTCAGCGGCGCACGCCCAAACTACGACGCCATCCGGAATGCCGCAGCGAGCCTGGTAGCGGCCGGGCACCTGCACGACGTCCTGGCCGCCAGCTATGAGCAACTGTTCGTGGACGAGTATCAGGATTGTTCGATCCGCCAGCATGCGCTGGTGACCTGGCTCGCCCAAAGCCTGCCGACAGCAATCGTGGGAGACCCCTTTCAATCCATTTTCGGCTTCGGCGGGGACCCGTTGGCGGACTGGCAGAAGGAGGTTGTCGCGTTCTTCCCCGTGGTCGGGGAACTCAAGACCCCTTGGAGATGGATCAATGCAGGGGCTCCCGAACTGGGGCAGTGGTTGCTGTCGATACGACCCGAGCTCGCAAGAGGCGCGCCGATCGATCTGCGCGCAGCGCCTGCTGGTGTCACATGGATCCAGCTCGACGGCCGGCGGGATGACGCGCTTCGTCTCGCGGCCGCCGCTGTCGCAGCTCCTGGCGACACGAAGGTTCTGATTATCGGCGATAGCATCGATCCCCGCGGCCAGCGTCGGTTCGCGCGCCAGGTCGATGGCGCGGTGACGGTCGAGGCGGTGGACCTGCGTGACCTCACCGATTTTGGTGCGTCGCTCGATCTTGGCCGACCGGAAGCATTATCCGTGGTGGCCGACTTTGCTGAGAATCTGATGAGCAACTTTTCCGCGGACGACCTTGTGCGTTCGACCGCATCGGCTAGGGCGGGCACGCTCGGCCGCGCCTTGTCGGACATGGAACGGGCTGCCGTAATTTTCGAGGAAGAGCGAACGCCAGGCGCCGTCTCGGACCTGCTCGTTGCGATCAACCGGGCCGGTGGAGTGCGATGCTATCGACCGGCGGTCCTTGCAGCGGCACAAAGAGCCTTGCAGCTTGCGGCTTCACCCGAAGGACCGTCGTTCCGTGAGGCCACGGTCGCGATCCGCGAACAGTCGCGGCTCGTCGGACGACCACTGGCCAGGCGCTCCGTCGGCAGCACTCTGCTCCTCAAGGGGCTCGAGGCCGACATCTGCGTTGTTCTCAACGCCGGCGCTCTCAATGCCCGCAACCTTTATGTCGCGATGACGCGTGGATCTCGCCACGTGCTGGTCTGTTCCGCGTCGGCGATCCTCAATCCGGCCTGGTGAATTCCCTATTAAGGCTCGATCCAGGAGACGTGCCCAGCTGACATGTAGACGATCGCGCCACGCTGAGCGCCGGTCACGCTCAGATAGTCGCGCAGCTGTGCCGCGTGCGCGCCTTGCGCGGCCGGGTCCGGATTGACGTCGGATTTCCAGTCGACGACCAGAACGATCCGATCGCCCTCGATTACGGCCGCATCCGCTCGGCCAGCGAGGAAGCGTGGCGGGGTGGCGGCCCAGAGCGGGATCTCAGGCACCAGTTGCGCGATATAGGGGGTGAGCTCGGGCAGGCCGAGTGTGCGCAGCGCCGTTGTAGCCATCTCGGCTGGATCCGGCCGCCCCATGTCGGCCTCGTCATCGACAATGGGTTGCAGCTGCTGCAGCAATTCGGCCGCCCGCTGGATGCCCTCCTCTCGGATGGATGGCAGCTCACCGTTGAGAAGCTCTTCCATGAGCTTGTGCAGCACGTTGCCGCGCAGCGCGCCGGCTCCGACTATTCGCTGGCCATCCGATGTGGTGTCAACGACGAAGCTGTCAATGCTGTCTGCGCTGCGATCGGCATCACGCTCGCTCGGACGATCCCAGACGATGGGGGCTGAGGCCGCGACGATCCGCTCGGCCTCAGCCGCGAAGACCGCCTCCGTCTGCTCGTTCGTGGGGGTATGGGCAGGGCTGGCCACGGGGGCGGGCAATGAGTCCGTTCGAAGTTCGGTCAGGCGTTTCTGGCCAAGATCCATCACCCGCGACCATGAGCGCGAGGCGGCTCCTGGCAGGTCGGGAATGACCAGCAAGTCGCGGGCACGCGTGGTCGCGACATACCACAGCCGCTCGCGCTGCCTCGCTTCCCGGAACTCCTCCTCTTCGCGGGCGGCCGCAAGCTCTGGCGGTTCGAGACCTCCGACGATCCAGTGAATCGTATCGTCCGATTGCCGATACACGAACTGGTCCTGAGGCTTGAAGCGCGTGGACGAGTTGACTGTGATAACGACAGGCCATTCCAAGCCCTTGGCGCTGTGCATGGTGACGATTTCGACAGAGTCCTGGGAAACGTCCACCCTTCCTTCCGGGTGGCGGCGCTTGCGTTCCCATCCGCGCTGGAGGTCGAGGGCAAACGCGCGGAGACCGGCAACGCCATAGGGCCGGGCGAGTTCGACGATCGCATCGAGGTTCGCCAGGGCGCGGGCATTGCGTTGGCCGTGACGCGCGGCCATCACCACCCGCAAGTTCATGCGCTCGATCGCATAGGCCAGGAGTTGCATGGGCGTGAGCTCCGCCGCGAGGCGATGCAGCTTTTGGAGCTTCACCAGGATATCCCGCGCAAGGGGATGGACAACCTCGTCAGGCGACGTCCGAAGCTGGAATCGCCGGCGCCCATCGGCATCGGACTGGAGTGCGGCCGTTACATCGAGCAATTCTTCGTCGCTCAGCCCCACGAGGGGACCGCGCATGAGCGCGCCGAACGCGAGCGTGTCCAACGGGTCAGCCAGGGCACGAACGAGGGCGAGAAGATCCTGCAACTCCTGCCGGCGGAACAGCGCGTTGCCTGCCTGCGATGCGACAGCGATCCGTTGTCCTTCAAGGGCGCGCTCATAGCGCCAGAGATCGGTATGCGTGGGCGCAAGCAACGCAATGTCACCGGCGCGCAGGAGCCGCTCGCTGCCATCCGTCTCGGTGATTGTGAGCGTCCCGATCAGGCGCGCGCATAGCCCGGCCACCGCGGCTGCTTCCGCCTCGCGCTGTTCCTCGGCGCGGGCATCGCGCGGGACGTCGATCGTCAGCTTGACCGCGGCGGGGAAAGACAGTGGCGGCAGGTTCAGGGTCGCCGCCAGGGGCACGAAACCGGGTTGCCCGGCCTTGCCGAGAACCTGCTGGAAGACCTGGTTGACGTGCTCGATCACCTCCTGGCGGGATCTGAAATTGGCGGTGACGGCAAGTAAACGGCCGTTGGCCGCCTTGGAGATCACCGATTTGGCGAGCGCGTAAGCCTCGATGTCGGCGCCACGGAAGCGATAGATCGCCTGCTTTGGATCGCCAACCAGAAACAAAGCGCCCGGCCGAAGGCGTGCCTGATCCCATCGTGTTGGCAGCGTGCTGGCGGCGATGCAGAACACGATTTCAGCCTGGACCGGGTCGGTGTCCTGGAATTCGTCGACGAGAAGATGCGGGTAGCGGCCGGCGAGCCAGTCGCGGATCTCCGGATGCTCGCAGACAAGAATACGGGCCTGCAGCAGCAGATCGTCGAAATCCAGGACCGCAGCTTCGCGCTTGCGTCGGTCGTAGGCGTCAATCACTTCGCTCAACAGCGCGGCAAGCTCGTGTACGAGCCTCTGCGCGATCGACCCTATCAAGATGCGATAGGTCTTACCGACCTGCTCGAAGCGGGCGGCCGCCTCGCCGCCGCGACGTTGGCCCTCGGCTTCGCCAAGGATGCCTTTCCAGGCTGTCGCTTTGTTGTACGGCTGCAGGTCGATGGACTTCGGCCGCATCGCGCTCAAGTGTGGCGGCTGGGTCAAGCGCCAAAGGGACTGAAAGTCGGGATTTTCCAGGGAGCCCTCGTAGAATGCAGCAAGACGCTCGAGGTCGTGGATCAAGTCCGCCGTCCCCGGCTCTCCAGGCCCGGCTGCGTGCCACCGGGAAATCGCTGCGACGGCGTCGGCAAAGGTGCGATCTGGCCGAGACGAAAGATCGGGTGGAGGCGTGGTCGCGGTGCGGTGATCCCGTCGCAGAATGGCAAGTTCGCGAACACGCTCGACAACGCCCAGCGGATCGTCTTTGGCCAGGGTGGCAATCGCCCCATCTTCCGCGCCGTCCGCCAGCTTCGCCGTCAGCCATTCGGAGAGGACTTCATCGAAAAGGGCCTCGGCGACCGTCCCGTCGACGACGCGCGACCCGGGATCCAGACCTGCGGCCAGCCCGTGGGAGCGAAGGATGGCCTGGCAAAAACCGTGGATTGTCGTCGCCGTAATCTCATCGAGACGCGGGGCCGCGGCCTCGAGATGTGCGACCGCGTCGGCATCCAAAGGCTGGGTGACAATATTGGAAAGCGCTGGTGGAACTCGTCCCGCGCGAAGCTCACCGATCGTCCAGCGAATCCGCGCTTCGAGTTCGCTCGCGGCAGGCTCGGTAAAGGTGATCGCGGCGATTTTGGACGGTTCAATCCCGCTCGCTATCATCATCGCGACGCGGGCGGCCATCAAGGACGTCTTGCCGGTGCCGGCCGCCGCCTCGACCAGTATGTTGGAGATGAAATCGGTCAGGGCGCGCCTGCGAGCATCCAGGTCAGGCAGGGTCACGGGCTGCTCCAAAGCTTGCCAAGCGGGCTGTTTACCTGCGCGAACGGCCGTTGCTTGGTCCGACGGTAGGCCTCCGGGTCCGCCGGAAGCGCGATCGATATGGGATCGAAGAACTCCGGCTGCGGACCCGGTGCGATCTGACCGCCCCGCTGAAGGTCGGCGCCAGCTCCACTGAATGAGATGGCCTGGTCGATCGCGGCTGCCAGTTCGTCATGGACCAGGCTCAACGTGCGGGCGGGCTCGTTCCTTAGATAGGTCAGCCGCGATTCGAGGTTGCGAACGCCTGCCAGCAGCGATCTGGCGGCTAGGGCATAGAAGACACGCTGGAGTTCGGCGCCGCGGTCGAAGACGACGGACTTCTTCCGCTCCGGCGCCGCACCCGCCTTGTAGTCGGTGATGATGGCCGCGCCCCTCGAGCCGTCCTCGTCGAGCCGGTCTATGCGGCCGCGAAACGCAATGCCGGTTGTCCCGATGGGGACCGGCGAAAGTGTGATCCACGGGTGAGGTCCATCCATGGGCTCGCCGAAAGCGAGTTCGGTCCAGGCCGTGCCGCGGGCTTCGCCGAGCGCATCTCTCAGCCCGCGCGAGGCACGTTCGCAGGCAAGCCGCATGGTGTGGCGCCAGAGCAGGCCTGGCGGGACGGCCCGTGCGATCGGCCAGGCGTCATCCAGACGCTTGGCTTCATCCGTAAGGCCGATCTCGATCTCATCGACATTTCGCGGTGCTCCGTGTCGCAGCACACCCGCGATGAGCGCATGGACGAGTTCGCCGAACGCACGATGATCGAGCGCGAGTGGCTGGGGATCGAGGTTCGGTTCGCGCCAATGGAGTGCGTACTCCCAGACAAATCCGAGTGGATCGCAAAGAAGGCGATGCAGCGAGGTTGTTGATTGCACTTCGCCGAGTGCGCCCAGAATGAGGGGATGGTTTGCCCGAACGAGCCCGTCATGGGCGGTATGCCAGTCGCTGTCCTGCCAGGCGCGCCAGCAGGCGCGGCTGGCCCGAACCTGCGGTTGCTTGCCCGCATCGGCCGGCCTGGCGTAGAGGCGGTCGCTTTCGCTGAACGCGTGCCGCGGGATGGCGCTCCGACCCACAATTCGTTCCCGATCGCGTCTCCATAATGTGCTCGCCGCCTGCAGCGCGCCCGTAGCGCTTCTGTGTCCACGCGAGAGGCTGTGGTCGGCCGATTGGCTGACGATGATGTCGTGCGTCATTCGATCGTCGTTGGCGATATCGGCTGACGGCAGCCGAAGAGGCTCGAGCAGATGTTCAGGAAGCAGCGGGTTTTCGCTCGGCCGTCGTGGCCAAGCATTCGCTGCGAGGCCAATAAGGCGGACATGCTTGCGGGGGGCCGCTGCAACGTGATGGGCAGGCCCCCACACGATGGTATTGCCGGGCTCGTGTCCATCATCAACACGCAGCGCCTGCAGCGACAGCTCGATCGCTTGTGGCGGTGCCATGCGCAAGGCGTCCTGCCACAAGGTGAGCGCCGGTCCGCGCAAGAGGCGGCGTCCCGCGCGATCCGCCTCCGGGATACCGCGAGAGAGCAGTTCGAGAACCGGCAGCAATGTACGCTCGGCAAGATCCCCGTCAGCCCGCTCGGCCCGCGCCTGCTCGAGGGCGTGCCGCCAAAGCTGCCGAGTGGTCAGCGCAGCGCTCCGCTTCAAACCCTTGGCCCAATCAAGTGGGATCTGTTCTCGCACCGGAGCGATACGGGCAAAGAGAAGGCGAACGCGCTCCTGGGACAGCCCCCTCAACAGGATGTCGGCGAGTGCCGCGCAGGTCTGCCCTTCGCGGGTCGCGAGGGCTGGAATGCCGTGAGTAAAGTGTACTGGAAGTCCGGCCTCGCGCGTGAGCACCAGGAACGTGTCGTCCCAGGTTGTCGGCGAGGCTGCCGTGATCGCGATCTCTTCTGGAGGGATGCCGTCCTCGGCTATCCGCGCGCGGGCCCACCGGAGCGCTTCGCGCACCTCACTTCGCGGATCGGCGCAGACATCGGCCGCAACGAGAAGACTCAATCCCACGGGCGCGGTTTCCGTCCTTCCGGGAAACCAGCTCCGTCGACTATGGGACGACGCAACCCATCGGACTGGAACAACGTCACAAAGTTGGACGAGGAACTGGCGCCAGACGGGCCTGATATCGGGAACTTCGTGAATGGTGACTTGACCGAGCAATTTCGGCGCGAGATGCAGGCGCCTCACCGCCGCATCGATAAGATCGGGTGGCACCATTGTCCCCGGAGGCAATGTCTCTCGCACCCGTCGTTCCAGCAAGGTGAAGTCCCAAAGGCGGGCGTTGTCCGGTATGCTCTTTGGGGTGCCGGCGTCCCACCAGCTCCGGAGAGCGGAGAGCACGGCTGATGGCATTCCGGGCAAGCCGGAAACCTTGCCGATGTCTTCATATCCGCCAGCGTCGAGAGCCTGTCTTATTGCGGGATACAAGACCTCCTGTGACGCCGGCGCGACAAAGCCGCCGGCGAGGCGTGCGGCAAGAAGGGGAAGGGTCAGTATCTGGCGCCCGGTGGCTCCTTCACGAGCGGCATCGAGCCGTTGCATCCGCAACGCCAGCGGTCCGTCGACAACCACAGAATGAATAGACATGGTCCCCGCCTCAGCCAGCCTCTCCCCGCCGAGCGAATGCGGCCTCGACGTGCGTGACCATGCCTTCGAGGGCTTCGCTCAGCCTCTCCAGGTCAGGCTTGCTTATGGATCGCTCCCGACCATCGTGATCGCGACCGTAGCGATGGACGCAATCGTGCCGCACCGGCACGAACTCCATAAGCGTTTTCTTGGTCGCATCGTCTGGAAACATGGTCGAACCGAGGGCGCTCCGGTAGTAGTGATCGATCTTCACGAAGTTATGGTACATCAACTCGCGCAGCCGCATGTGTACCCAATCGCGAAAAGCGTTTGGATTGGACGCGAGTTCAACGACTTCGATCTTGTCGGCAACCCACTCCTTGTTCCCCTTCACCAAAGCTGACATTGCCTTCGGATCATCGAGCACCAGTCTGATAAGACGATCGCTGAGGTATGCTTCGATGGCGGAAAAATACTGGACGAGCAGCATGCGGTTCAGCGCGTCAATGAGCCCCCGCCCCTCCATCTCGGCGGCGATATGACCGATGTCGTAGGTCGCAAATTTGAAGATCTGTGCCGGGTCGCTCGGTAGGTTCTCGCGCTGATACGCTTCGACCTCCCATGGGTCGTCGGAAGTATTGACCGGATCATCGATCACGCTCACATGGATATTTTCATTCATCAGGTTCGCCACGAGGCAGGCCCCAGTATTCCGGATACCGACAGCGAATTGCTGCTCGCATCCGTGGCAGGCAACCGTCTGTTCGGCGTAGCCCTGTGCGTCGGATTCGCGGTCTGCCTGAACATCGTAGCTCGGAACTTCGTCAATGGTTTCGGTGATCGTCGCCCCGCATCGGGGGCATACAAACTCGAGCGATGGTTCCCGAGGCGACATGGCCCGCCCTCTTTTTTGATCCGAAGATAGTCGGTGACGGGTGTTCGTGACCGGGACCTCCGTCATGCAAGTTCATTGTAGAGCGGCACGGTCGGAGCGTGGCCGTCAATCGCCTTCACGACGTCGGCGGCCAGAGGAAGATTCCCCTTTTCGGCCTCCCAGACCTGCCGGAAACGTCGGACGGTTTCTGCCGCGGTGTCGATGACGAGCTTTTCGGGCAGAAGTGCCTTGGCCGCCAGATGCCGAAGCTCATCGGCATCGAACTCGGCCATTTTCTTGGTCCGAGAGAAATTGAGTGCGGCCGTGTCCTCGCCCTCGATATAGGGGATGGTCGACACCAGATCGTAGGCAGGCGATAGCGCGGCAGTACGCCGGTTGGGATAGATCAGCGACCAGTTCTTGAGGTGCATGTCGCCATTGCCGATCAGAGCACTGAACACAAGGCGGCGAATGAACTCGGCGGCGCCGGCATCTCCGGCCTCGTTGCCGATGACTCGCGCGATGTTGGCGTAACTTGCACGCTTGTATTTGTCGTCCGGGAAGACCCCGAACACCTGCGCGAAATCCTCGGTGTGGATGGGGCCGTCGCCGGTTCGGTCGAAGCGGCTGACAGCAAGCGCCTGGCCCTTCAGCTCGCCAACGCCTTCGGGAATGCCGGAGATCGCATCGAGGTCGACGAGGTTGATGACCGGCACCTCCATGCCGATCATGCCAGCGATCGTCATCATCGAGAACTCGTTTTCAGGGACGCCGGTGAACTGCTGGGACGGGAGCTTCACGATCCACGAGCCGCCGACGCCTTCAGCGGGAATGGTCAGGCCCCCGCCCTTCCCTGCGTTCTCGAAGGCGGAGAACTTGAGCTGCACACCGGCGAGCGAAAAGCGCAGCGCATTGGGTTTAGCGTTCGCCGGCAATTCCTCGTCGTCGCCCGGCGGAAGGGAGCCGCCAACCGCTGGATGGATCGAGAGTGCTCCCGGCAGGTCGAGGCCCAGCACCCAAAGCAGGAAGAACTCGCGCTGCTGATTGACCCCGGCCCGCTCAGCGAGATAGCGGCGCAGGCCGCCCTCCGGCAACAGGTTCGAGAAGAATGGCGGTACAAGCCGTTGCGTCGGGCGGATTTTGGTGATGAGGCCACCCAGATCGTCCTTGAACGACAGGCTGAGGGTAGGTCGATCCGGGTCCCCCACGTAGTCTTCGTTGAAGGCAAAGATCGTCCGCTCACCCTGCAAATGGGTCAGCGTGCCGATAGGCTGGTCGTAGAGCCGCACGTCGAGAACCGAGACGTCAGGCATCGGCATCTCCATCGTCCAGCGAATATGCTGGTCGCGGCTCCGACGGAGCGGCATGGGCGAGGGAATTGCGCAGTCGCTGCAGGTTCTGCGCGATGTCATGGACGACGGGTGCCGCCTGTGCGCTCGCCTGGTATCGCTCGAGTCGCGCGATCAGTTCGCGCACCAGCTGCATCTCTTGGTCGCTTAGGTTCACCCGCCGCAGAAAACGAATTGTATCTTCGATGCGATCGAGATCGGCCGAGCTCCCGTAGAGGTGCTTCATTTTCTTGACCAAGCGCTCTGCGCGGGCGAAGCGCTTGTCGTTTGGCTGACCGGCATGGATATGCATGTCCGGCATCGCCTGGGCCTTCACCAAGCCCAACACCGCGGGCACGAGCTTCTTCGGCACCAGCATGAGCTCGAGATCGAGCGCGCGGGTCATATCGATGAAGCTCGACAGCCCGGGTTCCAACTTGCCGCTCTCAATTTGGGAAATGTGGCTCTGCGTCAGCCCGGCCCGCTCACTGAGCGCGCGCTGACTAACGCCGGAGGCCTCGCGGATCTCGCGTGCTTGCGCGATCAGGCTTTCACTCTGGTATGCCATGATGTAGAATCCAGATCAAATGATGGCAGCGATCAGGATGCTATATCTAACGCGTTGCGCGGCCTCGGTCAACGCCTATGATATAGAACAATGATCGTGGTGACGTCCCGATACAGAATAATGCATCATTCGTATCCTGGTCTATCAAATTACGTTACGCAGCAGACGGCCGGTGGAGGCTTGAGGGATGCCAAAAAAAGGGGTCGGAACAAGAACTGTTCCCGGTGACACGCTAAGGCCGTACAGAGCAGGAACATCAGGCGGCGCGGCGTAACCGAACCGGAAGTCTGAGCGACCGGAAACCTTCAGGCATCTGATGTTCCGCATCCCATGTGTAGATGCCTGTCAGATTGATGTGCTCCCAGCTTAGCGGCGAGATGTGCTTGAGCAGATGGTCGGAGATTGCGCGACCCACATTGCGTAAATGGGTGATGGCCCGTTCGATATAGACCGTATTCCAATGGACGATTGCGCTGACGACGAGATTGAGACCGGACGCGCGGAATGCCTGACTTTCGAATGATCGGTCGCGTATCTCTCCACGCTCGTGGAAAAAGACAGCGCGCTTCAGCTTATGAGCGGCCTCGCCCTTGTTGAGGCCGGCCTGGCAGCGTCTGCGCAATACCGGACTCGAGTACCACTCGATCATGAACAGCGATCGCTCGATCCGACCAAGCTCCCGTAGCGCCCTTGCGAGCTGGCTTTCCTTCGGTGACGCCGACAGCTTCTTCAGGATCGTGGACGGCACCACGGATCGAGTCGTGATCGACGCCGCCAGATGGAGCAGATCATTCCAATGATCGAGGATCAGGGTGGCATTGATCGGTGCCCCGATATGGTTCGACAGCGCCGGATATGCATCGCCTTTCTCGAACGTGTGGAACTTCCGGTCCTTGAGGTTCCGCAACCGCGGTGCGAACCGCTTGCCGATCAGGGCGAACAGCCCGAAGACGTGATCGCTTGCGCCGCCTGTATCGGTAAAATGTTCCTGGATGTCGAGGATCGTGTCCTGATCGAATAGCCCATCGAGCACATAGGCCGCCTCGCTTTCGGTCGGGCTGATGGGCAGAATGCTGAAGTAACCATATTGATCTGACAGATGGCTATAGAACTTCGAGCCCGGCTCGCTGCCATAGTGTAGATTGACGTCGCCGCGCTTGGCGGCGCGATCACTGGCGCGAAAGAACTGCCCGTCGGATGACGCGGTCGTTCCATTGCCCCAAAGCCGAGAATGCGGATGCCGGGTGTGCGCATCGGTGATGCATGCTTGCGCAGCACGATATGTCTCCGATCGGGCGTGGAAGGTTCTCATCCAGCCTATCTGGTGAGCGCTGATTCCTTTTGATGCGCTGGCCATCCGCTTCGGACCCAGGTTGGTCGCATCGGCCAGCACGCCGGCCAGCATGGCCGAGACATTTCTTGGGACATCGCCGGTGCGGACATGCGTGAAGTGGTCGGCAAAGCCCGTCCAATCGTGCACTTCCCTCAAAAGGTCCGGCACCTCGACCATCGGATACATATCGCTGATTTCGGCATTGAGTTCCTCGGCTGCAGCGGGGACTTCGCCGGCGGTCGGCGTGACGATCAACGTCCCGGCCTCAAGACGAACACCTTCGAGCTTTCCGGACCTTGCTCTGTGCGCCAATCGCTTCAGATTGAAGTCGAGCATCTGACTCGCTTCGGCAAGCCAAGCCGCGCCATCACCATGGACGCCGAGTCCGAGGCGATCTTCCTCCTTCATTGTGGTGAATGTCGCGCGCGGCATGAGATGCTCGTCAATCGGCCGGAACGACCGGCTGCCGTCGACCCAGATGTCTGCAGATCGAAGTCTGTCTCGCAAAGCGGCGAGCGTGGCGATCTCGTAGAGACGACGATCGGGCTTTTCCTGTTCGAAGATGAGCCGTCGATCGGCTTGGCTGAGGTGGGTGACCGGAACACGATCCGGGAGTGTCCGACGCCGCTCGGCATACATGCGCTTCAACAGCGAGATTGCCGCCAGAAGCGGATCACCGCGCCGCGCCGACTGGAACGTGAACGTCTGCAGGAACGCCCCTGCATATTTGTTCACATTAGTGTGCTGTTCGGCCGCCAAAACCAGGGATGGCGCCTCGCTATCTTTGACCATCAATTCGAGCTCCGGCTTCATACGGACCAGTCTATCCCAACCAACTTTTTCATCGAGAACATCCAAAGCGTTACGACCATTGTCATTGGCTGACTGTAGTGCAGTGATCGTATCGAGGAACATGCGCAGCGCCTTGGCCGCATCCCGCCTGGAATCCATCTGCCGCTGCTTTTTGCGGTTGTTCGCCTGCGAGAACAACCGAGCCATCAGCTTGATGAACATCGACACTGCGTCGTCGGTGAGCTTCTGGCCGAGCTTGATGACCTGCGCCACGATCAAAGCATGCCGTCGGCTCGCATTGAAGTCGTTGGCCAGCCATGCCGGCGTGGCGGTACCCTCACGGATTATTTGGTCCCACCGTCCAGACGATATGCGCATCTGCAATTTTGGATTGATTTCCAGCTTGCGCAGGAAGGCAATCCGCTCTGTCAGCCCGACCAGGTTTGACGCACCCGGCGCTTCTGGCGCCGATCGCAGCCAATGAAAGCGAGTTTGGCCGATCGCCGGGTCAACCTCCAACAACCCGTCCATCGATTCAAGCCGATCAGGCGGGATACCTTCGACGAGTTCTTTCTCAGCACGTCTGCGAGCTATCGCGCGACCGCCGAGGCCGATTTTCTCGATCGAATGTAGCGAAGGAAGGAGCGCGTTTCGTTTCCGGAATTCGGCAATGACTGCTGTCGCGATCGGGAACCCGTGATCGCCACTGGCCGCTGCATCGATTGCAGCTACGAGGGCAGCGCGGCGGTCGTCTTTAGAGGCAGTCCGGAGACCAAGGTAACCCATCAAAGACCGGCTGTGATCGAAACGCGTCTGTGCTCGATGTGCATAGAAGGCGTAGAGGCGGGCGTCGATACCGAGCTGATCCGCAAGATAGTTGATCACAGCCGCGGGCGGCTGCTCGATATCCCACAAGAGCCGCCCCGTCTGACGCATTGTGCAAAGCTGAACCGCGAAGCCCAGCTTGTTCTGCGGTCGGCGGCGGAGCTCGCATTCCAAACGATCTGCCGGATCCAGTGTAAAGTGACGGATCAGGCTATCCTCATCCGTCGCTATACCCAGAAGTATCGCCGCTTCCTTCGAGCTGACAAGCCTTCTTCTACCCACTCGCGCTCTCCCTTGGCACACAGCTTCAAGGGAGAATTGGCCGCCATCAGGCTGTCTCTTTCAACCTTCCAGCAGCTTCATCTACAGATCAATCACGCGTGTTCGCGCTTCGTTCGATATTAGCGTGTCTGGGGGAACAGTTCTTGTTCTGACCCCTATCTTGCTGGGCGCGGCATCCTCCTTGCCGCGCGCGAGCGCGCCCTGCGCTTCCACCCCGGCTGCTACTACCGCGATCTCGTCACCGGCGAGACGTTGACCTTGCCCGCCCTGATCGCAGCCGTCACTTCGCTCGACGGACGTATCACCGGCCTGCAGCGCACGTGGCTGGACCCGGCCGGCAACGGCAAGGCGCAGCTTGCTGATCCGCGCCGCTCGCTCGGCAATCTTCTCGGCAACGCCATCTGGCTCGGCCGCGAACCTGGCGCACCCGTTCCGGCCATGGCCGCCGGCGAGGGTTTCGAGACTATGGCGTCGCTGCGCACGGTGTCGGCAGGACTGCCGGTCGCCGCCGCCACCTCGGCCAATCACCTCTCCGGCCTGACCTTCCCGCCTGGCTGCCGTCGCCTGTACATTGCCGCCGATGCGGACGCCGCCGGCCGGCACGGCATCCGACGCCTCAGCCAGCGTGCAGGCGAGGCTGGCATTCTCGCCATGGTGCTTCGCCCGCAGCTCGGCGACTTCAACGACGATCTGCGCTACCTCGGCCCGGCGTCACTCGCGGCGTGCCTGCGCGATCAGCTCCTCCCGGACGATGCCGGTCTCTTGCCTCCGTCCGGATGAACGGCCCAAGGGTCGGCGAGTGGCCGGCAGGTGGGCAGGGGCGGCGTCACAGAAAATCTCGCAGCCATGGCGGCGGTCCCTCGGAAAGGCCGCGCCCGCGGCCTGCCTGAGAGGCGATCCCTGCCACCCCCCGGGCGCGGCCGCAACGGCTGCGCCGTCCTCCGCTTCGCTCCGGCCTTCGGTGCGGCCGCGCCCGGGGCGCGGCCGGGCGTCGCTGTCAGGCCGCTATTGCGCCCGGCCACAACCGACGGAGACACACCATGACCTACGAACTTCCTTTCGACGACGCCTACGAGCCCTACCACGCCTCGTCGCCGACCGACCGCGTCATCCTCGAGCTGCAGATTTACGGCCATCGTCCGCATCAGGACGAGCCCGATCCTCGGCCGCTGCCCGACGACGAGGTGATCCGGGCCGGCCTCGCCGGGATCGTCGAGACCTTCGCCGGGATGCTCGGCGACACCAGGCTAGAACCCGACCTCGACGACCTGCTCTGGTCCTTCACCAACGTCTTCCATCGTGCCGCCGAGCGCGTCGCCCGCAGCCTTGACCGCAACGAGGAAGCGCAGCGCTCGAGCCAGAACGAACAGGACGGTTCCGAGGTGAAGTCAGTCGAGCTGGAACGGCTCACCGCCGAAGGCATCACCTATGTTGAACGCCGCAACGTGCTCGAAATCATGCGCGACGAGGCCGCCGACCTCTACGAGGCTCAGACCGGATCGGCGTGGCGGCCGCGCACCGGCTCCAAGGTCTCCCACCAGGCGATGACGGCAGCGGTGATCGACAGCCGCGATTTCCTAGCCGCTCGCCGCCGTGCCGAGACCGAGGTGCTGGTTCCCGCCGGCACCAAGATCGCCTTCGCCGGCGGCCTCGACTGCAACGATCACGACCGGATCTGGGACGCGCTCGACAAGGCCCGCGAAAAGCACGCCGACATGGTCCTGCTGCACGGCGGCAGCCCGCGCGGCGCCGAGTGCATCGCAGCCTGCTGGGCCGAGAACCGCAAGGTCACGCAGATCGCCTTCAAGCCCGACTGGAACCGGCACGCGAAAGCGGCTCCGTTCCGCCGCAACGACCAGCTGCTCTCGGTTATGCCCTACGGACTAATCGTCTTCCCCGGCTCCGGCATCACCGAGAACCTGGCCGACAAGGCTCGCCGGCTCGGCATTTCCGTCTGGCGGTTCACGGAGGGTGGCGCGTGAGCGCCGCCTTCATTTTCCGCGTCGAAGAACCCGGCCGTTTGCGGCCGGATTCTTCGTGCGTGCACATCCGTTCCCGTCAGCAAGTCCGGGGACGTCGTGGAAACAGCGCAGATGGAGCGTTGCCAATGTCGTCCGTCACGGGTTCGGGCGCGCCGGCCTACGGCCGGCCGGGGTCTACTCGCGGCGTGCCGCCGCTCCCCGAGCCGGCTCCGCCGTCTCGGCCTACGGTGACGATCCCTCGCGCACGAGAGCGAGAGGAGAGCCGGGGGCGAGGCGGTTGATCTGAGAGAAAGGAAAGCGACCATGGCGATGATATTCCTCGGCGGTTCACGCGACATCTTCGAACTGCCTGTCCCCGCAATCGAACGGGTCGGCACGATCGTCGCGGCCGAACATGGCGTGCTGATCGGCGATGCACCGGGCGCGGATTCCGAGATGCAGGGACTGCTGGCAGGCTACAACTACGAGCATGTCGGCGTCTTCCATGCTCGCGCGGAACCCCGCAACAATCTCGGTGACTGGGCCGCCTACCACGTTCCGCCGCCGGCCGGCGCGAAGGGTTTTGCTGTCCACGCCGAAAAAGACCGCGAGATGGCTAACCGCGCCGATTTCGGCCTGATGGTGTGGGACGGCATTTCGCCAGGTACCTGCCTCAACGTGCTGCGCCTGGCCATCATCGGCAGTCCCTGCGTCGTATACGACACGATGCGCGGCACGGTAGGAACCGTCCATACCGTCGCGGACTGGCGCGCCATGATGCGGCATGCCGGCCCCGACACGCAGCGCGACGTCGAAGCCCGCATGACGGCGGACGAGCGCCTTGCCCTCGAAATCTGATCCCAAGCCAGGTCGACCGGCTACCGATCGGGCGGCCTCGGATCCGGCCGCCTATGCCGCCGCGGCGATCGTCTGCGAGCTTCGAAGCCGATCCCTGACGAGGCCAACCCGCGCGGTCCGCAGGCATTCCCCTAGAAATCCCAACTGTCCGTCGCGCCAAGGCCAGGGCGGTTGCGGATCAGGCAGCGCAGTCTCGGCTGCACGCTTGGCGGGCGAATCCTTCGCCCCATGTTGGAATCGAGCATCACCAGCCGGCTCCGACCCGCAAAGCCTGACGCGTGACGGAATACGGGGCAGGGGACACCTCACGCGCGGCGGTCGTTGGGTGTGGCAAGGTGACGGAGAGGCGGATCCGCAGCCGAGGCAAACCCGTGCCTGCGAGCGGCGTGCGTGGGCGTGAAGGATCTGCGATGGCGGCCGGAGGCATCGCCTTCGTTCACATCCGGACCATTCCCGTGGTTATGTCGCCTTTGTAGTGGACCGCCTGCTTTTGCGGTCAACCCCCGTTGGGGGTACGCTCGGCAAAAATTCAGGAAAATTCGATTTCGGTTCTTTTTTGCGGGCCAGGGCACTTTCCTTCCCGCAAGCGGGGCCCTTTGAAAGTGCGGCCCGCTGTCTGCGGCAAATAGAATTTTCCAGAATTTGTTGCCTAGTGACCGCAGCAGGACGGCCCCCTCCTTTGGCGCCATTGGGAATGGTCCCGATGCAACCGAAGGAGAACTACCATGGCCACCACGATCGCAAACCTCACCGCCAAGGCCGACGGCTCGATGGAAGGCGTGTTCGCCACGCTGCGGGTCAACGCCCCGATCACGCTGATCCCGAACGCCAACAAGACCCGCGAGGATGCCCCCGACTACCGCATCGTCAACAAGCGCACAGGCTTCGAGATCGGAGCCGGCTGGAACCGCATCTCCCAGCGTTCGGGCGAGGAATACACCTCGGTCAAGCTGGAAGCTCCCGAGATCGGCGTGATCTTCGGCAACCTCGCTCCCGCCCCCGGCGGCGACGAGAACAAGAAGGTGATCCTGTGGAACAACCCGCAGTGAACCGCAGCGAGCCGGCCCCGCAAGGGGCCGGCTCTCTTTTTTGCACCACCCGATCAGGAGGCTTCGATGAGCCGCTACACCGTCACCAGCAGCGATAGCCGCTTCGATCCGGATGCCGTCATCGGCTACGATCCACCGCTGCGCACCTTCTTCCTGCAGGCATTCCCTGACGAAAGCGGCGACGATCTCGCCCTCTGGCTCGGCACCAACGACCGCGAATACGAAACGCTCGCCGCACTGCTGCGACATCTCCAGTCGAAGTAACCCGCAGAGAAGAGGCCCGCGCCGGACGATCATCCGGCGCGGGCCTCTTTATTTTGCCCGCCTGACTACCACTCTCGACCGTCAGCTTTCCCCGACCGCATCCTGATAGCCGCGTTGGCGCTTGAGACGCAAAAGGACCTTGCGCGCCGCGATGGCCTCCTCGCCCTTTTCATAGAGGTCGATCCGCATCCGACCCGGCCGGCCAATCCGTCCCCACTCGCGCACCACACAGATGTCGCCGAACAGGCTGGGTGCTGACGACAGCCGATAGAACCTGGCCATGTTCCGGGCGGGATCGATACGATGGAGGTGGATCACATCTTCGTTCTGCATGACGGGAATGTCGCGCGCGCAATGCATGCCGTCCAACGAGTTCCGTGAATCGGTCCGACCGGATCGATTCAGGCTGTTTATGCATCGGCTGAATGAACGGTGTTTGGGCGAGCCGGCCTGCGGCCGACCGCGCTCTATTCGCGGTGCGCCGCCGCTCACGGAGCCTGCTGAAGCAGTCTCCGCCAAAGGTAACGATCGCCTCTCGCGGGACCTCAGGGACCGGGTCGACCGGCCCCTGACGTCACGAGGGGCAACCCCTCGCGCACCCCGCCGGCTGGTCGCCGGATATGGGCGCATCCCCTGGCGGGGATGCGAGCCTCTATCTCTCTGACGTCCCAGTCTGTTGATTTCCACCCAGAAGTGAGCCGGGATTTTCACCGAGAACTGAGCCGGTTTTGATTATCGTTTTGGCTTCATGCCTGGGTCAAGTCACGGTTGGTCTCCTTGTTCTTTCGTGCCGCTGCTGCTGAGCTCGCTTTAAATCGGAAGCTGTCATTTCCCGTTTCGAGGATATGGCATCGGTGAGTGAGACGATCGAGAAGAGCTGTCGTCATCTTGGCGTCCCCGAAGACGCTGGCCCACTCGCTAAAGCTCAGATTGGTTGTGATGGCGACGCTGGTGCGTTCGTATAGCTTACTGAGCAGATGGAAGAGCAGCGCTCCGCCGGACGCGCTGAATGGCAGGTATCCCAGTTCGTCCAGGATAACGAGGTCGAGCCGTGTGAGGCTTTCGGCGATCTGTCCGGATTTGCCTTTTGCCTTTTCCAACTCGAGCGCATTGACGAGTTCGATGGTGGAGAGGAAGCGGACCTTGCGTCGATGATGCTCTATGGCCTGGACGCCAAGAGCGGTAACGGCATGCGTCTTACCGGTCCCTGGCCCGCCAATCAGCACGACGTTGTGAGCCTCGTTGAGGAACTCACAACGATGGAGTTGTCGCAATGTGGCTTCGTTGATCTCGCTGGCAGCGAAATCGAATCCAGATAAGTCCTTGTATGCCGGGAAGCGCGCCGCCTTCATGTGGTAAGCGATGGAGCGAACCTCGCGTTCTGCCAATTCGGCCTTCAGCAATTGGGAGAGGATCGGCACTGCGGCGTCGAAAGCCGGCGCCCCTTGTTCGACGAGATCGGTGACTGCCTGCGCCATGCCGTGCATCTTCAGGCTGCGCAGCATGATGACGATTGCGCCGCTGGCGGGATCATGACGCATGGCGGCCTCCCGCAAGATGATTGCGCAGGCCATCATAACGCTCGACATTGGCCTTGGGCTCACGCCGCAATGTCAGTGCCTGCGGCGTATCGAGTTCCGGACCGCCTGTCGTCTTGCCGTCGACCAGTCGGTGCAACAGGTTCAGCACATGGGTCTTGGTTGCTACTCCCTCGACAAGAGCAAGCTCCACAGCCGTGAGTACAGCCTGCTCATCGTGCTGCAGCACCAATGCGAGGATATCGACCATCTCGCGATCACCACCGGGGCGACGAAGCAACTGATCCTGTAGCTGCCTGAAGGCTGGCGGCAGTTCCGAGAACGGCGCACCATTACGTAGCGCTCCGGGCTTACGTTGGATGACAGCCAGATAATGACGCCAATCATAGATCGTGCGCGGTGGATGCTTATGTGTCCGCTCGATGAAGCGTGTGTGCTCACACACGATCTGTCCCTCGGCGACGACGACAAGCCGCTCAGGATAAATCCGCAAGCTGATGCGGCGATTGGCGAAGGACGCCGGAACGCTGTAGCGATGCCGCTCGAAGTTGATCAGGCAGGTGGGTGAGACACGCTTGCTCTGCTCGACAAAACCATCGAACGCGACCGGCAAGGGCATGAGCGCCGCCTGCTCGGCGGCCCAGACGTCAGCGATCATGCCGGCAAGAGTGCCGTGCGGGATCTCGCTCCACAGTTCCAGGCAGCGCAGTTCCAGCCATATGTTGAGCGTGGCAAGATCAGGAAAGTCCGGCATCGGCTGCCACAGACGCGGCCGGGCGTCCTGGACATTCTTCTCAACCTGTCCCTTCTCCCATCCCGCCGCTGGATTGCAGAACTCAGCTTCGTAGACGTAGTGGTTCGTCATGGCGAGGAAACGCATGTTGACCTGTCGCTCCTTACCACGGCCCACGCGATCGACCGCCGTCTTCATGTTGTCGTAAATGCCGCGGGCCGGAACGCCTCCGAGAACTCGGAACCCGTGCCAATGGGCGTCGAACAACATCTCATGGGTCTGAAGAAGATAGGCGCGGACCAGAAACGCCCGGCTGTGCGATAGCTTGATGTGGGCAACCTGCAACTTTGTGCGTTCGCCGCCAAGGATGGCATAATCCTCGCTCCAGTCGAACTGGAAAGCCTCGCCAGGGCGAAACGCCAGTGGGACGAATGTACCCCGTCCGGTGGTCTGTTGTTCGAATTGCCGCTGCGCACGCCAGACTCGAGCGAAGGCCGCAACCCTGCCGTAAGACCCGGTGAAGCCAAGCGCCACCAGATCCGTATGCAACTGCTTCAGGTTGCGTCGTTGTTTACGTGGCTTTCCGGCCTCCGTCTTCAGCCAGGCTGAAAGCTTCCCGGCAAAAGGATCAAGTTTGCTTGGTCGCACAGGCGTTGCGAACTTCGGCTCTATCGTCCCGGAAGCCAGATGCTTCGTCACCGTGTTGCGCGACAGGCCAGTGCGGCGCGAGATCTCGCGTATCGATAACTCGTCGCGCAAGGCCATCCGCCGAATGACGTTTAATAGTCCCATGTGGATCACTCCATTGTCCCCGTTCTGCATGTCGCTTCGGGGAGTGGTCACATGGCTCAGTTCTCAATGAAAATTATGCGCCTATCCGGCTCACTTCTGAGTGGAAATCAACAAGCCAGAACCACATCCTGTTGAAGGACGAGCCAGCCTTCGCCGAGTTCATCAATCATTTGAACGCTTTTATTGCTTCGACCTCCGATGAGCTTGCGGCGGAAATTCGTCTTCGCCCGTCCCAGGTTCATCAGGTCCGGCGGTAGTTGCGCTCGCGAACTGCGAATGAGATTTCGCTCCGCGATATCCCGATATCCTTAAGCATATGATCGGGCAGTTGACGCAGGTCGTTTTCGGCCCTGCGAAGCCTGATGGACCGCGCAACACGGCTTATGGTGTGGAACATTTTAGTCTCCATTGGTTTGGTTTTGGATTGGTTGATTTGTATTCAGTGCTGCGCTCGCACGTTCACTGAGATCGGAACGCCGGCTGTCAGAATGTCGAATACAGCTGAGCGGGCGCGAGAATTAGCAACGAGGGCTTCGAGCATTTCGCCGGTTGCCTCGCCGGAGATGTCGAACGTTACCGTAATGTCGCTAAAGCCATTGCGAATCGCACAGGGTGCTCCGAATATCCCGCGCAGGTCGATATCGCCTGATACGGAACACTTCACTTTCGTGAGCCTGATGCCTCGGGCGGCTGCATCGTTTGCAATGCCCGCCATGAGGCAGCCCGCCAAGCCGTGCAATATCCATTCAACCGGTGTGGGAGCACTGCCCTTCCCGCACAGGACTGCGGGATGGTCAGTATCGGCGAAATAGAATCTCTCATGCTTGAGTTCCCTGCCCGCACCGGCAAATCCAACAAACGCACTTCTGCTGTGAGTGCCGTGAACCCACTCGTTGCAGGTTCTGAACTGAAACTGGGCTAGTTCCGGTTGATCCGCGACCAAGCGAATCGTGGCAAGGAGGCCGGGTATGTCCACGCCGTTGAGTGGCTCGGGTGGTAGCCTGCGCTGGTTTTGCATGTCGTTTCCTTAGAGACGTTCCCGACCGAGATTGGCCTGGCGTGATCTCTTTGGACTGATAGCGTTTGAACGAGCGTTGGTTTTTTCGTTGGAATTTGTGGCTTAGTAGGAAATCAACGCTATAAATCACTCAAAAAACAACAAATAACGCCAGATAATCTGGTTTGGAGTCGCCTGCTGGTTGAAAGCATTCTGCTGATGGCGACCAATTTCACCTTGAGTCTGTTTGTGCCAAGGGAGAACGCCAGTAGAGAAAATAAAGCTTATCAGCTCGAATAAGCGGCAATACTTTTTTTGGGTATAGCGACGGACGAGGATCCCGATCCGTCACTTTGCGCTGGGTCCGGCAGATCGTTTGGAATGCGAACTCCACCGCCGTCCGCAGAACAAGCTGGGCTTCGCGTGCAACTTTGTCGCTATCTATCCGGCCGCGTCCCCAAGGTAGGCGCTGATAACTGCATCATTGCCGGCAAGTTCAGCGCCTGGACCTTCCAAAACTATTCGTCCGCCTTCTAGTACGTAGCCATAGTCCGCGAACTTAAGCGCAACCTTGCTGTTCTGCTCCACCAACAGAATCGTAACGCCCTCGCGGTTCAGCCGCTGCACGATGTTCATAACCTCGCGGATCATCTGCGGCGCTAGGCCCATCGATGGTTCGTCGAGTAGCAAAACCTTCGGGTCGGCCATCAAGGCATCACGACACGAAAGTGGTGAATCTGTCCGACTTTTGAGAACGTATCAAGAACTTAGCTTAGCTTAACCGTGGGCGTCATCGAGTTTTCGGCTTTGAGAGCTTCGTAGAGGGCGGTTTTTCCGATTTTCACACGCGCGGCGGCTTCGCGAACATTGAGGCCGGCAGCAAGATGCTGACGAGCCTTGGCGAGCTTTTCCGGCGTGACGACAGCTTGCCGGCCGCCGCGTCGCCCCCGCTCCTCTGCCGCTTGCAGGCCTGCTCGGGTTCTTTCCCGGATCAAATCACGCTCGAACTGCGCCAGCGCCCCGAATACGTGAAAGACCAAACGGCCGCCGGATGTGGTGGTGTCGATATTCTCGGTGATGGACCGAAAGCCGACACCCTTGGCCTCCAGTTCGGTGATGATTTCGATAAGATGCTTCATCGATCGGCCGAGACGGTCGAGCTTCCAAACCGTGAGCGTGTCACCTTCCCGGACATAGCGAATGGCTTCCGCCAGGCCGGGCCGATCGGCACTGACGCCCGAAGCCCTGTCTTCGAACAGCTTCTCGCAGCCGACCTTGCGTAAGGCGTCAAGTTGCAGGGAGGTATCCTGGTCGCTGGTGGAAACCCTTGCATAGCCTATTGCGGTCATGAGTTGCGGCTTGTCCGTTTTGGCGTCGAATTCGGACAATGTCCGATTTGCCGTTATATGGCAAGGTTTGCGGACAAAAACTGTGGACGCCGCCAAACCTCCGTTTGCCGGACACGCATTTTCCATTTCACTGCAACCTCGGTGGCGAGATGGATGGTGGTGAATGGCGCGAAGAGCAATGCTGAGCGAAACATGGTGGAGCCAGGCGACGGCAATCCCGGATGACGAAAGGGAGATCGCCAAGCACTACACGCTGGACCAATCGGATCTCGATCTGATCATGCGGCAGAACCGTGCACCGAACCGGCTGGGCCTGACCTGCGTTTTGGCGATGCTGCGATTTCCAGGCCGACCGCTAGCGGAGGGTGAGATCCTACCTCCAGGCGTCTTGCGGTTCCTGGCGCGGCAGATCGGCGTCGATCATCGCGAGATCGATCGATATTTCGAGCGCCCGCAGACACGCCGCGAGCACTTGGCCCTGCTTTTCGAGAGGATGAAGATACGCCCGTTTGTACCTTCGGACGTGCGAGCGCTGACCGGCTGGCTGACGCCTGCGGCGCAAGCGCTGCGCCGGGCCGATGCATTGGCGGATATGGTTGTGGAGGAATTGCGCCGGCGGCGAATTCTCCTGCCGGCGCGCGGGGCGCTCGAAGCCATCATCCATGTTGCAATCCGGCGTGGAATTCGCATCGCTCACCGGGCCTTGGCTGGTGGGCTTTCGGAAGACCAGAAGCGTGACCTCAACGAGCTTCTCGATCCGCGCGAGGGGATGAGCGTGACCGTCCTCGCATGGGCGAGAACACCAGCAATGTCGCCCACCGCGATTAATCTCGACAGGATAGCGGAACGCGTTCAGTTCCTCCGATCTCTGAATCTGCCAGTGGAACTGATGGAGCGCATTCCTGCCAAGATTTTTGACGAACTCGCCGCAGAAGGGACACGGATGAGCGCGCAGCACCTGCGCGACCTCAACCCCGAACGCCGGTACGCCGTGCTGGCTGCAACGGCCCTGCATCTTTCCCGCCATCTGACCGACTGCGCAATCGACGTCTTCAAGAAATTGATTGGCGCCTTGACGCGGCGAGCCGACAATCAGGCGACGGCCCGCATAACCCGTTCCGTCCGGGAGGTTCAAAAGCCGCTGAAGGACGTTTCGAAAATTTGCCACGCGATCATCGAGGCGAAGGAGAAGGGCGAGGATATCGGTAGAGCGCTCGAACGGATCATTCAATGGCCGATCTTCACTACCAGTGTTCAGGCGGTCGACACGCTGATTGCTCCGGACAGCATCGACGGGAAGATCGAAATGCTTCAGCGCTATCCGACGATCCGGAAGATGGCGCCGAAATTCCTCTCGACGTTCGTGTTTCGTGGCCACGCCGTTGCGACCAACCTCCTGCGGGCGCTATCCGCGGTCGCCGATCTGTACCGCAAAGGAAAAAGAGCGATACCAGACAGGGTGCCCATATCATTTGCGCCGAGAGGCTGGATGCCTCTCATCTTGAAGGATGGCAAGATCGATCGCAGGGCCTATGAACTCTGCCTCTTCAGCGAATTGAAACGCCGCCTCGATGCCGGTGATGTCTGGGTGGACGGAGCCAAGCGCTTCCAGTCCTTCGAGAGCTTCCTCATTCCCGCGCCGACATTCGAGTTGATGCGCGAGGAAGGCCCGCTTCCGATCGCCGTCGATACCGATGTAGAAACCTATCTGAAACAACAGCGCCAGATCTTGAACGACGGGCTGCGCGATCTTTCCCGTCTGGCGGAAGCCGGTGAGCTCGACGATGTCGAATTGACCGGAGCGGGTTTCAGCGTCACGCCGCACAAGGCCCTGTTTCCGGATATCGCAAAGGCGCTGAAACCGAAGGTGGAAGGCCGCCTGCCGGCAATCCGCATCACCGACCTTTTGCTTGAGATGGACGCCCGTACCGGATTTTCCAGCGCCTTCACGCATCTGCGGACCGGGCGGACGGCCGACAACAAGCTTGCCCTGCTTACCGCCGTTTTGGCGGACGGCATCAATCTCGGCCTCACCAGAATGGCGGATGTGTCTCCCGGCCTGACGATGCGCCAGCTCGCCTGGGCGCACGACTGGCATATCCGGGAGGAGGGTTACACCGCCGCGCATGCCATCCTTGTCAATGCCCAGAGACAATTGCCTCTCGCGAAACTGTGGGGCGACGGAACCACCTCATCCTCGGACGGGCAGTATTTTCCGGCGGGTGGGCACGCCGAGGCGATCGGCGACCTCAACGCCCGCTACGGCCCGAACCCCGGCGCAAAATTTTATCGCTTCACCTCCGACCAGTATGGCGCCTTCCACATCATCGCCATGAACGCCAACGCGAGCGAGGCCATCTATGTTCTGGACGGTTTACTCTATCATGGTAGCGATCTCGCCATCGAAACCCATTATGTCGATACCGGCGGGGTCAGCGACATGAGTTTCGCCCTCTGCCACCTTATCGGTTTCCAGCTTGTACCTCGATTGCGCGGTCTCAAGGATCGCAAGCTCTATCTCTTCCCGGGCGACACGCCTCCCGAGAACCTGGTACCGCTCGTTGGCGAGTCCATCAACGTCGAGCGGATCAAGGCAAACTGGAACGATATCCTGCGCCTCGTCACGACCATCCGTTCCGGCCAGATACGCCCCTCGACCTTGTTGGCGAAGTTGTCCGCATTCCCACGCCAAAACGGACTGGCACTGGCGTTGCGCGACATCGGACGCATCAACCGATCCATCTTCCTGCCCCAGTGGTGGCAGAACCCCGAAATGCGCAGGAACGCGACCGCCGGTCTCAACAAGAGCGAAGCCCAGAATACCTTGGCTCGCGCGCTGTTCTTCAACCGGCTCGGAGAATTACGGGACAGAACCTTCGAGAGCCAGTTCTATCGGGCATCCGGGCTGAACCTGCTGATCAACGCCATCGTCTACTGGAACACGCTCTATCTCGATCCGGCTTTCACCGAACTCAACCAGGAAGGTGTCGCCACGCCGCCCGACGTGATCAAACACATCACCCCGCTCGGATGGCAGCATATCAGCCTTACCGGCGACTACATCTGGACCCCGACTGACAGCTTCGATCTCAGGCCGCTCCGGCGCGAGACGTCCATCCTCGCCGCTTGATCACCCTATGTTCTCAAATGTCGGACAGATTCACCACTTTCGTGTCGTGACGCCAACCTGTGCCGGCATAGCGCTCGTGCTGAGCGCCGCAGTCTTGCCGACCGGCACCCTTGCGCGCGAAATTCACAAGTCCGAGTTCATCGTGACCTGCACCAGCGCTCTCGCCTGGGACATCGGCCCGTGCACGACGCTTGCGATCGGTCGCTGCAAGGGCCGGGGAGCCAAGCTGCTCGGTGCGCTCGCCAGCACCTTTCTGGCGGCGAACAAGCTCTACCAGACCACCGCCCGCTACAAGTGCCGCAGCGCTTGAGAGCGGCAACGGAAATCAACCTCGACTTGAAAATCGGCCGAAATCGGCCGTTTGGAGAAGATATCATGACGAATAACAGCATTTCGGCCCGCACGACGAATGTGCGGCTCAGCGCCCTTCTTGTTCTGGCAGCAGCGCTCGGAGGATGCGCGTCTTCGCCGGGCCTCGCGCAAAATTCTGATCGCAGTGCCTACCGGGAAGACAGCCAGACGTGCGAACGGTTCGGCGCGGATCGCGGCCGGGCATTTACGCAGTGCATGCGCGATCAGCAGCAGCGTCGCGACGACGCGGCAGTGAATCAATCGGAGCAGATTCGCAATCTTGCCGAGGCTGGCCGGAGCAATGCCGCGGCGGCGCGCGAGAACCTCGAGACGGTTAGACGGATCCGCTGCAACCGCGCGGCCGAGCGTGCTCGTGAACGTGGCGAAGAGCCGGAGCGGTGCCGGTGATCTCTGGACGGATGGGGCGTAAGCATCGCGATCGCCCGCGCGTTTGTCCGCAGTGGCGCCTGCGGCCGCTTATTCAAAGTTGTCGATCTGGTCAACCGGCTTGAGACAGAGCGGCGTGGCATGCAGGGATGCATCGCAGACTACCTGACCCGGCTCGACTTCGTCGTGCCCGACGAACTTGGCTATACCCCTTTGCCCAGGCCGGCGGACAACTCCTCTTCTACCTAGTCAGCCGGCTCTACAAGCAGACCTCGAACATCGGCACCATCGACCTCACTTCGGAAGAATGGCCGGCCGTCGTCGGCGACGCCAAGATGACCACGACGCTGCTGGACCAGCTTACCCATCACCGCGAGATCATCGAGACCGGCAGCGAGTCCTGGCGCTTCAAAGAGCGCCCTCAAAGCTGAGGCGCCTCTCATCTCTCAGAATTGGGGCGATAAACTATCGACGCATTCGCCGCCACATCATCGCTTTGCTGCGATTGTGATGCTGGCGGACGATCCTGCCTGAGCAAATGAATACTCGACCGTACCTCGCGTCCACGACGCCGAAATAACTTCTACAGTGTCATCCTTGTCGAGAGTGTCGGGCTCGCCTAGACGAGCCGACAAGGCATCAAGCCACCCGCCAGGTCTTGCTGTCGAGTATGCACATGCTTTGTGAGCATTTGGACCGACTGCAACCCAGAATGACATTGAATCGGATCGAGCTTTCCTCTCCCGCGGCCAACCTACAACGTCCACTGAACCGCCATTGTAGTTGAGAAAATTGCTTCGCCATTCCTCCGTTTCCGCTTTGGTCAGGCGCTGCCAGCCAAGTTGGTCGCCTTTCAAAGCGGCCGCCTGCACATTGGGCGCGTCGCAGATATCGAGAAAGCGGTCTGTCGTCATGTCCACCGGCATCGCTGTGGCAGATCCAATGTTCAAGAACGCAGCGCAAATGCAGCTGATAACCTTCATACGCACGCGCGTTGCGCCTTTCTTCCTCGACCTAAATTGATGACCGTCCTGGCGAAACGTCGCGAACCTCCCGGAAGCCCGCGATATTTACTGCCCTGATCTTGTTCGGTTTGCAATCAATTGACCGCGCCAATGAGTGTCTCGGAAGGGTTCGGAATCGGTGGTTCCATGTGCCGTTCAAAATTAACTGTCGCCGTCCGGAATTAAGCCGATCTTTGAAGGTCGTGTCCGCGTTCGTACAATAGCTTCAGAGCATCGCTGCCGCACGACATGATACGGAGCATGGTCTCGATGCGGGGAAGACGAATGTTGCCAATGCCGTTGGTAGCTGCAGCACAGTTCTGGAGGAGGTAGCAAAGAGCGCGAAGCGAGGTGTTCTCACCATAGAGAACAATCGCTTCGTAGGCGATCTTCCGCAATCTTGGCCTTGGTGACAGGGTCGAAAAGTACCAGTCCGTCCCACCGCCGACTGATCACCACGCGCTTCTTGCCTCTATCCGCTCGGCGGCGCCGACCTCGGCTTGCGATCGGCCGCGACGGATGAACCAGCGTTCCAGTGGCCTCCAACCTCAGCTGCAGCTCGGCTGGAAGGGAAGCCAAACTAACGAGATATTGCTTGCCCGCGTTGCCACCTTTGCCTTGCGCAACGCGGATCTCCAGGCGGTACCCTCGCCAGCTTCCACGCTGGCAGGCCTTCCAAATTGCCTGCCGGGAGACTCCCGCCAACTGAGCGATCAAGGTCAGAGGCACGAACTCTTCGATGGTCATCGTGCTTGGCCCCTATAGGGAGAACGTGACCATCGAATAGCAGACTGGATTATACTTGGTGTGACAGCCTCATCGCGCATCGTGACGAGGCTGGGAATAAGAGTTGCGACCCCTGCCCCGGTTTACCAATCGTATCCGTCCAAGGTTGACCAATCTGGTACCGTCCATGAGCAGGTTGACCAACAGTCGAGCCAACATTCCATTCAAATTCAATCCCCTAACGCCGGTCCAAAATTAACTGTCAACGAGGCCATTGGTAAACCCGGTTTGGAATCGGAATCCCCTGCGCTCAGCCAAAAAACTGTTCTGTTTTCAGACGCATAAGCGATCCACCAGCCTCCCATAATTCCGGGCGCGTAAACCCCGCCAGATGCCAGATATTTCCGGACATCACATCCACTTTGCAATCTTATGCGACTTTTTGAGCACGGAGCGTGAACATGGCCTCAGGAGCGGCTATAGCGCTGCAGTGTGCGAACGCAGCCGCCGCGCCAGTTTTGTGAACCCTTGTTTGAGGAGAAGTTCGAGGAAATCCTGCGCCGAGGTGCCTGTCTTGCTCAGATTGCGACGAGCGTTTGACAGCGACCCAATAACGAGTTCGGGTGCCTCGTCATAAATCCCGACCAGGAACCCATCGGGTGTCTCGCGGATCAGCCGGTGTTTCCTCAGTTCCGTTGCGGGGAAGTCGCGCAGGTTCCAGGTCATGATATGGGACGCTTTTGTTTCGATCGCAGCAGCCACGACGTGCCTGTCATCAGGGTCGGGCAGACTGATGGCCTCGATATGGTGATGAAACTTCCCGACCAGTGCTTCAGGGAGAGCCTGTTCCATCAGGCGCCGTGTTGCGTGAAGGCGCTCAATCGAAAGCGTCGGCACGTTCGCGATGAGATTGCGCATCCACTCGTCGTGGATCTCTTCCGTCCAGCGTGCATCATAAAGCCCGTCGGCGGAGGCCTGGATCAGGATGTTGCGCTGATGGAAGGGGTAAAGGACGCAGGCATCACAGACCGCCGTTGGAGGATTAAACGCCATAGCGCACGTGCAGATCCTCAGCGTCCTCAGCAAGTGCCTCCATAGCACCACGCTGCGCTTCCAGACGGGCTTTCAGTGCCAGCACATCCTTGAGCAAGGCACGGCGGTGCTTGCCGACATATCGGAACGGAAGGTCACCCCGATCCATCCGCAACACGACGAGCGGCCGGGATATTCCGAGGATCGGAGAAATCTCCGTCGGGCTGAGTTCCTGGTCTTCAGCGAGGACCGCAACGCGATCGCCGCTCAGCAATCGGTCGATCAGAGTCTCGACAGCATCAACGGCAACGGCCGGAAGAGCCAGGGTCTGCTCCTTCCCGTCTTTGCGGCGCACATGAAGTTCCATCCGATCGCCTGCAGCGAGCCTTGGCATCGCGGCAACCTTCTTGAGGTCGCGATCCGAGAGACCGGCAAATTTGACGACTTGGCTGGCCATGACTGCTCTCCTTGCCGCCAATATAAGAGTTCGGCGCTCTAACTGCAATAACTGAAACGTTGGCCGGTTACTCGGGGGAGGAATCGGGTATGTCCGGCGCCCTCCCCAATGTGAGGTGGTGCCTATGTGACTTTTTGAGCACGACCGCTTAGGGCGACGTGTGTCCGAAATTTGTAGCACGATTTCGGACACTCCGTTGCGGCGGAAGGTTCCAAAATAGTGCAGGGACGCGTCATCTGACGGCAGAAAAGGGGCCGACTGCGGACCGGCTGCTTTCCGATTGAAAAGATCGATAACTGGTCGCTCCGCTACTTGTTAGTTGTTATGCTGAACTCCGCCCAATCGAGTCGATGACTTACCTTCACAGCGGTCGAATTGCGTTTCGATGATTCTCCATCAGGCTTGGAGAGAATTCTTGAAACGCGCTGGTGACAACTCTGATATATCTATGTGCGGTTGCTGTCCGGTGGCGAGATCTGCCATGATCTTTCCTGCCATCGGTCCGGGTCCGAAACCGTGACCGCTGAAGCCTGTTGCAACGAGAAGCCCCTCCAACGCGTCGACTGCGCCCATGGCTGGTACGACATCGGGCAGCGTGTCGATGATACCTGCCCAGGAGGTTTCAACCTGCGTGTCCTCGAGAGCAGGAAACAGGTGTCGAAACTCCGTAATGGCTTCTTTGGTCCGCCATGCATCAGGAGCCACATGATCGCGGGTGGGGGGAATGTCTGCCAACGGCCTGTCATATCCGCGTCCGAATATCCGCTGCAACGGCGCCCAGACATTGATGCGGGCAATATCGGGATTGGATTTTCGAACCGGCGCATAGGAACGTGCGTATCGCCAGGAGTCCCAACGTACATCATATTCGCCGCCCGCCACCGAAACCACATAGGCGCCTCTGACATCCTGCCGGATACCGGTCAGCGGCCCCGATACGCACGGCTCCAGTTTTAGTTCCGGTCTGGGCAGTGTGCGCACGACAGTTGCCCGGATCTGCTCCTGCGGCAAATCGAGCCCGATTGCTCGTAGAAGGCGTCCGCTTCCCGCGCCGGCCGCGCAAAGAACCATACGGGAACGATGAAGCCGTCCGCCTGACCAGACGCCTGTAACACGTCCCGCGCTCACGTCGATACGCGATACCGATGCTCCAAGGCTGAAGGAAACTCCAAGTTCCAGCGCTGCCTCAAAATAGGCACGGGTGGCGCGGCCGGGTTCTGCTTTTCCGTCCGAGGCGGTATACATGGCGCCTTTGATATTGGCGTTCCGCGACAGCAGCGGCAGCTTCGTAATGACCTGTTCCGTTGTCAGAAGCAGCGTGTCGAGGCCGAAGTCCATCGCCCGGACTTGCCATTCCTCGTGCCGCGCCATGTCAGCATCGCTAGTCGCAAGTGCGAGATTGCCCCCACGAAACCAGCCGACTTTCCGGCCAAGTTCCGTTTCCACGCCTTCCCAGAGCTTCATGGCAGCGATTGCAAGACTGAGCTCGCGAAAGTCACGACCCTGTTGCCTGACGAATCCGAGGTTACGCCCTGATTGCGCCGAACCGGGCGTCTCCCGTTCAAAGACCAGAACGCGCATTCCATTTTTGGCCGCGTAAAAGGCAGCCGAGCATCCCACGATGCCCGCGCCGATAATGATCAGGTCCCATTCATCGGACGTCATGATTGCGCATCACTGAACTTTAGAAAGAAACGTCCGCGTCCTTTCGAAAGCGGGATTGTCGAGCACCTCTGTCGGGGTGCTGCACTCGACGATCCTGCCCGATTCCATAAAAGCGATGCGGTGGCAGACTTCGCGCGCAAACGACATTTCGTGCGTGACAACCATCATAGTCATTCCGTCCGCCGCCAGCGAGCGCATAACATCGAGCACCTCGCCAACCAGTTCCGGGTCTAGTGCGCTGGTGGGCTCATCGAACAGGATCACTTTCGGCTTCATTGCCAGTGCACGGGCAATTGCCACGCGCTGTTGCTGGCCACCGGAAAGCATGCGCGGATAGCTCTTGAGTTTATCAGCCAGCCCGACCCGTACGAGCAGTTCTGCGCCGAGGTTTTCTGCTTCGCGCCGGGGAATGCCCAGCACGTGAACCGGCGCTTCGATGACATTCTCCAGCGCGGTCATGTGCCCAAAGAGATTGAAACTCTGAAACACCATACCGATGCGAGCACGCTGCCTTGCAATCAACTTTTCGGGCAACTCGTAGGCATGGTTTCCATTGCGGCGGTAGCCGATCAATTCTCCATCGACAGTTATGCTGCCGCGCTCGATACGTTCCAGATGGTTTACGCAGCGAAGAAGCGTGGATTTACCCGACCCGGACGGGCCAATCAGGCTGATGACTTCGCCCGCCGCCACGGTGAGGTTGATATCGCGCAACACGGCGAGATCGCCGTAATTCTTGGAGACTCGATCGAAAACGATCATCGGAGCAGACATTCCCGACCCCTGCATTAACGGAAAATGCGTCGCCGCGGGACTGCGCCAATTTCTTGGCGAGAGCGGGCAAAATGGCGTTCGATTCGGGCTTGCAACAGGCTCAATAGCGTGGTCGCCAGCAGGTACCAGAGACAAGCCACGATTAGCAGCGGAATGGTCTGGAAGTTCCGCGAATAGATCGTCTGCGCGGAATAGAGCAGGTCGGAGAGCGATATCACGCTGACCAGCGAAGATGTTTTCAGCATGCCGATCGTCTGGTTTCCAGTGGGTGGAACGATCACCGGCATCGCCTGCGGCAGAACGATACGCCACAGCGCCTTGCCCCGGGTCATGCCAAGCGACGTCGCTGCCTGCCGCTGCCCCGGATCGACCGAAAGGAGGCCGCTGCGGATGATCTCGGACATGTATGCGCCTTCGTTCAGGCCGAGCCCCAGGACAGCAGCCGTGACCGGCGAAATCAGCGTATTAGTCGGCACGCTCATACCCCAGGGAGTGAACGGAACGCCGATGAAAAGTTCGGGAAACAGGGCGCCAAGATTATACCAGAAAATGAGCTGCACCAGCACGGGGGTGCCACGGAAAAACCAGATATATGCGTTTGCCACGGTAGAGATGACGATATTGTTCGACATCGCCATGATCGCGAAGATCGTGCCCAGCACGACGCCGATAATCATTGTGACAACAGTTAGCCAGATCGTCAGATAGAGACCGGATAAAATGCGGGCATCGAACAAATATTCGCCGACCACTGCCCATCCGAAATTTGCGTTGCCTGCTATGGAAATCAGGAAGCCACCGACGATCACCGACAGCAACGCAGCAGCGATGCGAGTACCCCATGGACTTGCCGGTACATAGGTGAGCATAGGTTCCGTCGCCTCGGAAGCGACGTCTGTCGGGTCGGCGGTCGTGGTCTTGGCCATGGTCACTCGGATAATCGCACATTGAATGGCCGGCGGACATGCCGCCGGCCCGATATATTCTTACTCGGCCGGAACAGTCGCGAGATTGATGCCCGGCTCGTGATCCATCTTCATGGGCTCGACGCTCCAGTCAGCATAGATCTTGTCGTACGTGCCGTCCGCACGGACTTCCTTGAGCGCCGCAAGCAACGCCTCGCCAAGATCGCTTTCGTCCTTGCGGAAGGCGATCCCGCTTGGCTTGCGCGGCAGGATTGGCATCGGCACCACCTTGACCGGACGCGGAGCGGCCTTCTGGATCTCCTGCGCGGAGGCAGCGGAGGTCAGCACGAAATCGGTTCGGCCCGAATAGACGGAGAGCAGGGTCGCGTCCGATGTTCCGAACTCGGATACGGTCGGCTCAGGCTTGCCTGCTTCCTTGCAGGCTGCCGCCATTTCAGCCGTGATCATTCCGACCCATTCGGTTCCGCTCTGCGCTGCGCCCTTGAGGCCGCAAAGGGGAAGGTGGTCGCTGATCTCGGCACCCTTTTCCTCAAGCACATATGCCGATGAAGTGGTGTATCCATAATCTACAAAGCTCACGACCTGTTGACGCTCGAGATTGTCGGTGATGCCTTCCATGGCAATGTCCCAACGTCCCGACTGAACCCCGGGGATCATCGAGTCGAAGGCCACGGAGGTCACTTCGACTTTTACCCCCAACTTCTGTGCAATGGCGTCCCACAGATCAACCTCGAAGCCGACCATCTTGCCGGAATCGTCGATATACTGGAAGGGCGGGTATTTGGCGTCCGTCACCAGATTGATGACACCCGCATCCTTGTATTTCTTGGGCAGCAGGTCCGCCGCGCCTTCCGCATTTGCCGAGCCGCCTGCGAGCATCACGCTCGCCAGCGCCACCGCGATTCTGGCGCTGCCGGAGCCGCGCCTTTGTCTTTCAAATTTCATCATTGCAAGTCTCCCATTGGTGGTCGGCCCGCCTGTCGGCTTGCATGCGGACCCGCTTGATTCCAGCCCGGCCTTTGCCGCCGGTCATTCGCCCTCAGCCGATGACGAAGGGGTTGGCTATTTCCTCTGCCGTCGAAAGCCAGACGGCTTTGGTCTGCAAGAATTCCCGAATGCCTTCGATGCCGTTCTCGCGTCCGATTCCGCTTTTCTTGTAGCCCCCGAAGGGTGTCGTGTAGGACACGTCGCGATAGGTGTTCACCCACACGCTGCCCGCCTCAAGCCGCTCCGACATCAGGATTGCGCGGCGCATGTCGCTGGTCCATACGCCGGCCGCCAACCCGAATTCGCTATCATTCGCGATTGCGATGGCTTCTTCCGGCTCATCGAACGGGATGGCTACGAGAACCGGGCCAAAAACTTCTTCACGAGCGATGCGCATTTCATTGTTGACGCCTGCGAAGATCGTCGGCTCGATGAAAAACCCGTCCCTGCATTCCGCGATATCGGGTCGCTTGCCACCAAGGACCAGATCGGCGCCTTCCTGGCGCGCTACGTCGATGTAGCCCAGCACCTTCTCGAACTGCATCGAGTTGGCGATGGGGCCGATCCGGGTATCTGCATGTCTGGGATCGCCGATCCGGGCTGTTTTGGTAAAGATCGTCAGTTTCTCAAGGAATTCGTTATGGACCTTGCGGTGCAGGAGAAGGCGAGAGCCCGCGATGCAGGTCTGACCCACCGCGCCAAAAATGCCGCCCACGACACCGCGAACAGCGTTGTCGAGATTGGCGTCGTCAAAGACGATGTTCGGCGATTTGCCGCCAAGTTCGAGGCTGACCCGCTTTATATCTTTCGCGGCCAGCGAATAGAGGTGAGCGCCTGTCCGCGTGGAACCGGTGAACCCGACGTGGCGAGTGAGCGGGTGTGTCACCAGCGGCTCACCGACCTCCGGTCCGAAGCCGGTCACCACGTTTATCACGCCTGACGGGAAGCCCGCCTTTTCCACCAGCTCCATCAATTTGATCGCTGTGGCCGACGTGTATTCAGCCGGCTTCATTACCAGCGTGCAGCCTGCGGCCAATGCTGGCGCGGCTTTGAGGGAAAAGAGGAACAGCGGTGCGTTCCACGGCACAATCCCGACGCAGACACCGAGCGGTTCGTGACGAGAAAAACTCAATGCGTTCTTGTCGCAGGGATGGACGGCGCCTTCGATCTTGTCCGCCAGACCCGCATAGTAGTGGTACCAGCGCGGGATGTAGCGAATTTGATGCCGCATCTCGGCAAGCAGGCGGCCATTGTCGCGCACCTCGATTTCGGCGAGTGCATCCGCGTTTTCCTCGATCAGTTCCGCAAAACGCTGGATGATCCGTCCGCGCAGGCTCGGGTGCATCGTGCGCCACGGGCCTTCCGTAAACGCCTTATGCGCAGCACGCACCGCCCGGTCGGCATCTTGCGCATTGCCGCGCGGCACCAGCGCCCAGGGCTTCGCCGTGAACGGATCGACCGTCTCGATATATTCACCGGCCGCCGGAGGCACCCACTCACCGCCAACATACATGGACAGTTTCGGCAGGCTTTCGGTCGGCATGATCACTCCTCGGCAGGTCATTCTTGCGGTGGACGCAGCACTTTCGAGAGTGTTGCATCTCAAAAGCGATATCTATTAATAGGCAAACTGATATTTTTTTAGCTGTCAACAGGTAATATTATTTGCTTCAAAAAATAGCGGAATTACGCATGAAAATTACGCAAATCGCCCCGAAAATGGCAAACTCAATGCAGAAGGCCTAAGCAATCGCCGATTTTCCGAAGTTTGCGCTTGAAGTCGGGCGGATTTCTATGACAGTTTGTACAGATAGTGATATCAGTATGAGTGAGATCGTGACCACCGACCAGCCCCTTTACGAGCAAATCAAGACGGCCATTGATCGCCGCATCGAAACGGAAGAATGGCCCGCGAACTTTCAGGTACCCTCCGAAGGTGACCTGGCGGGAGAATTCGGCGCCTCGCGGCTCACTGTGCGGCGCGCGTTGCGGGAGCTTCAGGCCGATGGCGTACTCATTCGCATACAGGGACGCGGCACCTTCGTGATCGGCCCTCGTATGCAATGCGCGGTATTCAACTTGCCCGACATCACCGAGGAGATCGCCGCGTCAGGCGGGGCGCACAGTTGCCGCGTGCTTGCCCATTCCATTCTCGCCAAGGAAAACCCTGGACGCAACATGCTGCAATTGCCTGCGGACGAGGTGATTTTCCATTCCCGCTTTCTGCACCTAGAGGACGGCACACCGATCCAGCTAGAGGACCGCTACGTCAACGCGTCCGAGGCGCCCGATTACATTGCGCAGGATTTCTCCAAGATAAGTCCTCATGTCTGGCTGCTCCGCGAGACAACAGTGACCACGGTTGATAACACGATCCGTGCAATCCGCGCCGACGAGGAGACGCGCCAGCATCTGCAGATTGAAGGCAATCAGCCATGTCTTCTGCTGGACCGCTCGACGTGGCGGGACGGAATTCCGGTCACGCGCAGCCGTTTTATTTATCCGGGTGACCGCTACCGGCTACGCTCGACGCACGAAGCCCGCACCAGCCGCATTGTCACCACTTCGGGTTCCGGCGCCGGCCGCTGAACGTCGAACGCCTCGGGAGAGAAAGACGTATGAGAGATTTTGTCCGCAAACTCGAAACGCGCGGTGACCTGCTGATTGTCGATCGTGAGATCGACCCTGCACATGAACTCGCTGCGGTCACCCAGCTCGCCCAGACGAAATGGGCGAAACCGGTAATGTTCACGAACGTCAAAGGCACGCGTTTCCCTGTCGTCAGCAATGTGTACAGCACGCGGGATCGTCTGGCAGAAGTGATCGGCATCAATCCGCTGGATTTCTGCACGCAGTGGAGCAAGCTTGCCTCGCTCGGCGGATCCGAAATGAAGGAACCGCTCGTCCCTGCGCAGGCAGGCGAACTGCCTGAATATGAGGAAGTCAAACTTTCCGACTTGCCTTTGATCACCTATTCCGACCGCGACGGCGCGCCCTATTTCACCTCCGCGATGTTCATCGCCAAAGATCCCGATACCGGAGTCGGCAATCTCTCTTATCATCGTTCGATGTACATCAGCGATAACGAATTGAGATGCCGCCTTGCGCCGCGCCATCATCTGACGATCTACCACGAAAAAGCAGAAAGGAAGGGCCAGGCGCTTGAAGCGGCGATGCTCATAGGACCGCCCGCCCATGCATTTCTGACCGCCGCCGCCCCACTGCCCTATGACGTGGACGAACTCGAAGTCGCAGCCCGCCTCCGCGGCCGTCCCATCGCGATGCGCAGATGCAATCACATAGATCTGGAGGTGCCCGCGGAAACCGAGGTCGTGATCGAAGGACGTTTCTTGCCGAACGAGCGGCGACCTGAAGGACCATTCGGCGAGTTCATGGGATACTACGTCGCTGTCGGCCCCAACGCCGTGTTTGAAGTTCTCGGCGTTACCGTGCGCAAGGATGCCATGTTCCATTCCATTCTGTGCGGATCGCCAGAGGAAGTGCTGACGTTGGAACTGTCTGTTTCGGCCAACATCTACCAGCGGCTGAGCGCTGCACTTCCGGGCATCGTCAACGTTACCTGTCAGCCCTTCGTCAATCATGCGATTGTCCAGATAGAGCCCCAGTTCGAGGGCCACGCGCGACAGGTGATGCTGGCGACAATTGGCGCGGAGCCGATCTGGGCCAAGCAGGTTACGGTCGTCGATACCGACGTGAACATCTACGACATGGATGATGTTCAATGGGCGATTCTGACGCGGTGCAGGCCTGACAAGAACATGATGATCATCGCCGATACGCCTTCTTTCTACCGCGACGAACAGAAGGACCATTGGGGCCGGCTGCTCGTCGATGCAACGAAACCGTGGGGTCGCGAGGCGGAATTCGAGCGCAAGCGTTTGCGCCTGGGTGATGTGGTGCGCGCCGAAGACTGGTTCCCGGGCATATGAGCACGGCATCGCAGCGGCTGGTTGTCGGGATCACGGGCGCATCCGGCGCGATCTATGGGCTCAAGGCGCTTGAACTTTCCCGCGCTGCGAAAGTCGAGACCCATCTCGTCGTCTCGCGCGCTGCGCTGCTCACACTGAATCAGGAACTCGGATTGCAGAAAGCCGATCTCGATGGCCGTGCGGACTTCATTCATGCAGCGTCGGATATTGGCGCGACCATCGCCTCCGGTTCATTCCAGACCATGGGCATGCTGATCGCACCGTGCTCGGTCAAGACCATGTCGGAGATCGCCTCAGGCGTGACCTCCACCTTGTTGAGCCGCGCCGCCGATGTCGTGCTGAAGGAGCGTCGACGCCTCGTCCTGATGTTTCGCGAGACGCCGCTCCATCTCGGTCATCTTCAGACAATGGTCACGCTGACCCAAATGGGAGCAATCATGATGCCGCCCGTTCCCGCATTCTATGCACAACCGCAGAGTCTCGAGGAAATGGTTACGCATTCAGTAGGACGGGCACTCGATCTCTTCGGTATAGATACCGGGCAGGTGAAGCGCTGGGGTGGAATGAAAGAAAGCTGATTCAAACTGCGTCGCTATTCATCGCGATTGAGGAATACGGTGGAGATGTCCCAAGAGGAATCCAACCTTTGGAACTTCATGGTTGAATTCTATGCGCGACCCGGCGTCGCGAATGCCTGCCTTCAACTTCAGGAAAAATACAAAGTCGATGTGCCGCTTTTTCTGGCTGTGCTTCGGGCTGTTGCAGAGGGCCGCGCGGTCAGTTCAGATCAGATACGGGCGTTGGATGTGCAGTGCGCAAATTGGCGCGAAACCGTCATTCAGCCTCTGCGCTCTGTTCGCACAGCGATGAAGGCTCAATCGCAGTTGACCGATAAGATGGGGGCTTGGGAACTGCGCGAAAACATCAAGGCGATTGAGCTTCGTGCAGAACAACTCGAAATCCATAGGTTGGAGCGGCTGATCGCTGAACTGTCCTTGGCTGAATCGCCTGCCATCTCTCAGAATATGTATTTGGCAGCACGGCTCCTGCTCGAAACCAACGGATCAATCTTTGCGGAGTCTCTTCCGACCGAAGCGAATTGGATTATTGATTCACTGGCAAGCTCCTTAGATTGTGCACGTCGATAACGCGTAGTTTCTTCAGCTTTGTGAAGCTCCACTGGCTAGATGCTCCAACCGCATGCTCGAAGTCCAATCCTTGCAGCTTGCAAGCAAAGCCATAGACTTGGATAGGACGTAGAACGCTGTCTATTTTCGGCTGCAAACAGTGGCGAACTTGAACAGTCAGTTTGACGTGCACTGCTGTCCGCCGCAAGGGGGCCGGAAGCGGAATGGCTGCATTCTGCCGCCAACCTAGTAAAGTGGCCACTGGGCGGAACAGCTGACATCCGTCGACTAGGCAACCAGTTCTCGTACGGTTGCATCACGTCAGCATAGGACGAAGGTTCGATTTTACCGCCGTCCTGACGGCATCGACCGGGACACTCCGGACCTCGGCAATAGCGGCAACCGTGGCTTTCACGTCGGCAGGCTCGCTGGGGCGTCCATCAATCTGAGTGAAGGGGCCATCTGTCTCCGTCAGGATTCGATCAATCGGCAACCCGGCGACCAGAGCACGGCCTCGATCCGAACGGGTCATTTCAGTGTTAACGGAGAAATAGCAACCAAGCGTCGCCGCACGTCGAGCCTCACTCTTGCTTCCGGTAAACCAATGCAGCACGACGGTGCCGCGATCCCGCGGGAGATATTGCTCGATCATCTCGAGCACCGCCGGTGCGCTCCTCACGCTGTGGACCGTGAGAATCTTGCCTCCGGCTTCTGCGCATCCCTCAAGGACAGTGCGGAACACATGTTTTTGGGTGTCTAGCGACTTGTAGAAGCGCGGACCGGCGTCGAGGCCGACTTCGCCGACATAGCGTGTCTCAGGCAGGTGACGCTCCCATATTGGCAGCTCGCCGGCGCGCTCCGCGACAAGCTGCGGGTGCAGGCCGAGCGCGGCGCGCACGAAGCGGGTACGACGCGTTAGTTCGTAATTGCGCGACCAGGCCTTCGGCGTCGTCGTGACGGTCAGTGTGTAGATCCGCGCGGCTTCTGCTCTTGCGATCGCGGCCTCAGGGTCGGGATAGAGGTCGAGATGGCAGTGGAAATCTACGCCGGCAGCTTGAGCGGTTTCGGTCATCCTGGGCGCGTCCTGACGCCCGCCAGTAACGCGCCGACCTCCTCAAGGCCGCGCCGATAGACGCCGGCGAGGGCTGCTTGCCGGGCCGGCGATTCATCGAAAAGCGGTCCTGGCTTGTGGATGAGGATCGGCGCCAGTGCCGGCCGGGCGCGAAGCCGCTCGATCGCAAGCTGGAAAGAGCGGATCTGGACACCTTCCGATTGGCGTGTGTCGAGCGCGCGGGCGGTGAGGTCGTCGACCGTGTAGAGGGTGGGATCTGGATCGGGGTGTAGGCCGGCAACGAGTGCTGCCCGTCTGATGAGACAAGGCAGGCAATAGCCGCAATGCTGCGTGCCGAGACCCTGCCAGCGCCCCTTGGTTGGGGACGCGCAGGATAGCGATGAGGGTACGAGGCGGCGTAACAACGCGCCCTTGGCGCAGGCCGCAACCATCTCGCCCTTGGTCCTATCCCAATAGGGGTCGGAACAAGAACTGCCCAAAATCGTACGCTAAGGGCGAACGTAGCGAGAACCCGAGTGTGATATCGGCCGTATTGCACTTGATGTCTGTGGATAGCGTAGCCAAGGCTGACTTACGCGTCGCCCAGTTTGACATCGTTCCATCGAGTATTGTGATGGAGTCGGGCGATGCGCAGACGGAAGCTTCTCAAAGATCAAGATCGGCAAAAGCTCTTCAGGGTGCCGACCGATGAGGAAAGCCTGATCCGACACTATTCGCTGACGTCGGCTGACAGGCTTGAGATTGACCTCCGCAGGCGAGAACACAATCGGCTCGGCTTTGCTGTTCAGCTCTGCCTAATGCGCCACCCGGGTAGAGTGCTTGCCGCTGGAGAGACTCCGCCTCGCGCAATGCTAAAGTATGTTGCCGATCAGGTCGGCGCCGACCTCGGAACGTTCGCGCTCTATGCGCGCCGTGAAGAAACCCGCCGCGATCACACGGCGCGCCTCATGGTGTACCTGGATACGAGAAGCGCAACGGCGCAAGATCGTCGAGCGGCGTTATTGGCTGCAATTCAGACGGCGGCGATGTCCGACGACGGTGCTGCAATAGCCAGTTCCATTGTCGCCGCATTTCGTGAACGCGGTTCCCTGCTTCCGGTGACCGAGACGATCGAGCGAATAGGGCTCGCGGGCCGCTCGATTGCTCGTCGGCGGGCAGAGAGAGCGCTCATCGAAGAAATTCCGCTCGATACGCTCCAATTATTGGATAGGCTGTTGGAGGTTGACCCATCGATCGCCCAGACGCGCTTTCATTGGCTGCGCTCGGCTCCGGAAGCGCCAAGTGCATCGAACCTGGTCGGGCTGACCGAACGGATTGCCTTCCTGCGCAAGCTAGAAATCGATCCGAAATTGCAGGTCCGCATATCGTCAGGACGGTGGGATCAGATGATCCGTGAGGGCAATGCCACACCGGCATGGCTGGCCAACGACTTCAATGCCAGCCGCCGGCGCGCCCTGATTGTGGCGCAGGTCATCAAGCTCGGCCAGAAGCTCACCGATGATGCGGTGACGATGTTCATCAAGCTGATGGGTCGGCTGTTCTCGCAAGCCAATAATCGCAAGAAGCAGCGGCACATGGACTGCAGGCCGGATACCGCCAAAGCGCTGCGCATGTTCCTGGACACGATCACAGCCCTGCAGTCCGCGAACGATTATGGCCGGAACGCATTGGAGGTTCTCGATCAGGAAATTGGATGGCACCGGTTGCTTCGCATGAAGCCTGAGCTCGAGTCGATGGTCGAGGACAACGAGGCGGCGCCATTGACCTTAGCGGCCGAGCAATATGCGACCGTCAACAAATATGCCGGTGCGTTCCTGCAGGCGTTCACGTTCCAATCGGCGCGTCGCCACGATCCGCTTCTTGCGGCTATCGCGCTGCTGAAGCGGCTCTATATCGAGAAGCGGAGGACCCTCCCGGATCGCGTCCCGGTCACCCACCTAAGCAAAACCGATCGACGGCTCATCTTCGAACAGGAAAAGCCCGATCGTCGTCTCTATGAGATCGCCACGCTCGCCGCCTTGCGAGACCGGCTGCGCTCTGCCGACATTTGGGTCGACGGCAGTCGATCCTTCCGGCCGATCGACGAGCATCTAATGCCGCGGTCGACATTCACCAAAATGCAGGAGGAGGATCGCCTTGGGCTGGGCGTCCAGGGTGATGGCGCGGCTTGGCTTGCCGAAGCGCGTCAGATGCTCGACTTCAACCTGAAGCGCCTCGCGCACAGAGCACGGTCAGGAAAGCTCGACGGTGTTCGTCTTGAGGCCGGGACGTTGATCGTGACGCCAACGGCTGGCGAGGTCCCGGCGGCGGCCGAAGAACTGAATGCTGAGATCAGCGATATGTATCCAATGGTTGAGGTACCGGACCTGTTGAAGGAAGTGCACGATTGGACCGGCTTTGCCGACCACTTTACGCATGTCCGCACCGGCGACGTGCCGAGAAATATCTCCGCTATGCTGGCCGGCGTGCTGGCCGATGCGACCAACCTCGGTCCGAAGCGAATGGCGAGCGCATCCAAGGGGATCAGCGCGCATCAGATTGGCTGGATGCGTACATTCCATGCGCGATCCGAAACCTATCGTGCGGCGCAAGCTTGCATTACAGATACGCATGCCCGTCACCCGCATTCTCGCCTGTGGGGCAACGGCACGACATCTTCGTCAGATGGGCAATTCTTCCGCGCGAGCGACCGAGCCGCCAAGCGCGGCGACGTCAATTTGCACTACGGAAGCGAACCCGGTTCGAAATTCTACAGTCATCTGTCCGATCAGTACGGCTATTTCAGCATCTTGCCGATCAGCCCAACAGAAAGCGAGGCAGCTTATGTACTTGATGGGCTATTCGATCAGGACACGATCCTCGACATCCAGGAACACTTCACCGATACGGGCGGTGCTAGCGATCACGTCTTCGGACTGTTCGCCCTGATCGGCAAGCGGTTCGCACCGCGGCTGCGTAATCTCAAAGATCGGAAGTTCCATACGTTCGAGAAGGGCGATGCATATCCAGCGCTGTCAAATCACATCGGGGCGCCGATCAACGCCACGCTGATCCTCGATCATTGGGACGACCTACTCCATCTGGCGGCGTCAATCACGACGCGATCCGTGGTGCCGTCGACGATCCTGAAGAAGCTATCCGCATCTCCGAAGGAAAGCCAGCTTGCCAGAGCATTGCGCGAACTGGGTCGGATCGAGCGATCCTTGTTCATGATCGAATGGTACTCAAGTCCGGCGCTACGGCGGCGTTGCCAGGCCGGCCTAAACAAGGGAGAGGCGGCGCATAAGCTGAAGCGCGCCGTCTTCTTCCACGAGCGCGGAGAGATTCGGGACCGATCGTTCGAAAGCCAGGCGTTCCGCGCCTCCGGCCTCAACCTCGTCGTCAGTGCAATCGTACACTGGAACACTGTCTATCTCGACCGCGCGGTCACACAGCTCAAACGAGCGGGAAGAAATATTCCAGATCCGCTGTTGAAGCATATCTCGCCGCTGAGTTGGGAGCATATCAACCTGACGGGCATCTACACCTGGGATAGCGAGCAACATCTCCCGGAAGGCTTCAGGTCGCTCCGCCTCCCGGTTGGACTAAGGCGTGCCGCATAACGTTCCTGCTCCGTTCGACCTTAGCGTACAATTTTGAGCAGTTCTTGTTCCGACCCCTGCTTGCCCTTGCCGGCATTGCTCAGGCCCAGGACAAGCCGGTGCTCGGCGTGGCGCTGCCGAACCTGACCAACCCCTACTATGTGGCGATGAAGAAGAGTTTTGAGGAGAATGCCGCAACCCAGGGCTTTGATGTCAAGGTGCTGATCGCCGACAATGACGACGCCAAGCAGCTCTCGCAGGTCCAGACCTTCGTTCAGGACAAGGTCAACGCCGTCGCCCTGAATTGCGTCTCTTCGGGTCCTTGCGTGTCCTCGGTGCAGGAACTCAACACCGCGAACATCCCCGTCTTCACCATCAATCTTCTTCCTGATGCGGACGGCTTGAAGCAGGTCGGCGCGACCGTCGTTCAGGCTGTGCAGACCGACCAGAAGATGGGCGGCAAATACATCGGCGAACAACTGATGAAGGATCTCGGCGCCAATGCCTCGGCGGTTATCGGCATTGTCGGCGAACCCACCGCCGCAGCGGCCAATGCGCGCGATGCCGGCTTCAAGGAAGCCATCGCCGTCAATCCCAATCTCAAGGTGGTCGCCCTGGTCAACGGCAAGGTCGAGGAAACGACGTCGCTGAAGGTGACGACGGAAATGCTGCAGGGCAACCCTGAGATGACCATCGTCTATTCCGACACCGAACCGTCGGCGCTGGGCGCGATCGCGGCCATCGAGCAGCTCGGCCGGGACGACGTCAAGCTCTATGCCTTCGTCGACAAGCTCGGCGTGCAGCATATCGCGGAGAACACCATCATGAAGGCCGGCGCCATCCAGGAACCGGCCAGGCTGGCGCAGATCCAGGTCGAGAACATCAAGAAGTATCTCGCCGGCACGAAGCTTGAACCTGTGATCGACAGCCCGCCGCTGCTGGTCAACAAGGACAACGCCGCCGCGACAGCCGACAAGGCCTATTGAGCCGACAGGACGGCCGGGTCCCTCGGGACACCGGCCGCCCGTTCCAGATCGGGTTCGATGTCGATGAGTGATGATCCCTATCGTGCCACCGGCATCAAGAAGGGCTTTGGAGCGATCCAGGTGCTGCATGGCGTCGATTTCGAGGTACGCCCCGGAACAATCCATGCGCTGCTTGGCCACAATGGCGCTGGCAAGTCCACGCTGCTGAAGATCCTGGCCGGGGCCCAGCAGCAGGATGCCGGTGTCCTGATGATGGCAGACGAGGCAGTCTCGTTCTCATCCCCGCGCGACGCCCTGAAAAAGGGAGTCGCCTGCGTCTACCAGGAACTGAGGCTGATCCCCAATCTGACGGTGGCGCAGAACCTCTTCCTCGGCCGCGAACTGACGAAGCATGGCATCAAGGACGATGCCACAATGGTGGGCTATGCCCGCAAATTGCTCGCCGACTATCACTTGCGGGTCGATGCCAACGATCCCGTCAGCGCGCTCTCCCATCCCGAAAAGCAGATGGTGGAAGTCATCGCCAATCTGGATCGCAAGGCGCGCTTCCTGTTCCTCGACGAACCGACAACCGCGCTCGACGGCAACCAAGCGCGCGACATGCTCGACGCCGTGAAGCGCATCGCCACAGCCCGCCAGATCGGCGTCGTACTCGTCTCGCACAAGCTCGATGAAGTACTGTCGGTCTGCGACGAAGTGACGGTTCTGTCGGGCGGCGTCGTCGTTCTTCACGCGCAGGGCGACGGCGTCAGCAAAGAGGCGATCGTTGCCTCGATTGTCGGCCACGCCACGCACACCACCACGGCACCGCCCAGGCGCAAATCGGCCAGCGGCGAAACGTTCCTTGAGATTGCCGCTCTGAGCGGCCCTCGGCTGAGCAGCATCACGCTCAACGCCAACAAGGGCGAGATTCTCGGCATCTTTGGCCTGGTCGGATCCGGCCGCAGCCGTCTCTTGCGAACCCTTTATGGGACCGAGCCGATGACTGGCGGCGAAATCCGTATCGGCGGCGAGCCCTATCAGCCTGTTGGCCCACCCGAGGCGATGGCGTCGGGCATTGCCATGCTGACCGAGGAACGCAAGCGCGACGGCTTTATCCCGCTGATGTCGGCCCTGGGTAATGTCGTGCTGCCGACCTTGTCCCGATACCGCAAGGCGGGCCTCGTCTATCACGCTCTCGCCTCGAACTCGGCCCGCCAGATCCTGGCACGAATAGGAACCCGCGGTGAGTTGGGCAATCAGATCACCGCCCTGTCCGGCGGTAACCAGCAGAAGGTGCTGTTCGGCCGCATCATCGAACAGGATGCCAGGTTGATCCTGCTCGACGAGCCGACCAAGGGCGTCGATATCGGCGCGAAGGCCGACATCTACGACATCATCCGCAGACTTTCGCAGCAGGGACGCTGTGTCGTCGTGGTGTCAAGCGAGGAAGAGGAATTGCTGGAACTCGCCGATCGCATCGTCGTCTTCCGGCACGGCACCTGTGACGGCCATGCGATAGCCGCAGACCAACTGACGATCGCCAATCTGCGTCGTGAAGCCTGGACCGCGGCGGCGGCATGAAGATTTCCGCCAGCCTCCATGCCGCTGACCCTTTGCGCCTGTCGGATGCGGTTGCTGCTGTCGCCCCGCATGTCGGCTCGCTCCACATCGATATCATGGATGGCCGCTTCGCTTCGGCCTTCGGCTTCGGCGAACGGCTCGTCAGCGCGCTGGCCGCATCGCAGGCCCCGCCCCTCGATGTCCACCTCATGCTCGACGATCCCGAGCCCTGGGCTCGGCGTTTCGCCACGCTTGGTGTGCGTTCGGTCGCTTTCCACGCAGAAGCCGTTCGCGACATACGCCGTGTCGTAGCCGCAATTCGCAGTGCAGGCACGTTGGCCTACCTCGCATTCCTGCCACAAACTCCGGTGATACGAATTTCACCACTGCTCCTTGAGGTGGACGGCATCCTGCTGCTGACCGCGCCGCCAGGCGGCGGTGCGTTCGATGCCGCTGCACTGGCGAGGCTCCAGCACTTGCCCAGGGATGTTCGCAAGATTGTCGACGGCCGCATCGAACCGGGCCACTTTGACGTCTGCAGATCCGCCGGCGTGGAGCTGGCCGTTCTTGGAACGGCATTGTTCGATAGTGGGGATGTCGCCGCGCGTGCACGAACTCTGGAAAAACTGGCTGCGGGCTAACCAAGCAAGCTGGAAGGGATTGCACAGTGTTGCTTTCAGGCAGGTAGCATCCGTTCAGGTTCGAAGACCAGCAGGGAGGCGTCCTTGCGCGTTGGCCTGTCAACCGTTCCGGAGGCTGACAGAAAGACGAGCGTGCGGAATCCGAGCGCGATCGGGACGACAGAGTACTGATGAAATACGATCATGCCGAAGCGTGAAGGATCACAAGGGGTCACTCGACACAGGTCCCAACTCTTTACTATGGGTACACAAGTATTTGATAGATATAACGATTCTGACGATGGCGTTTTGATCCACAATAATCCCTCTCGATACCCCACGCCCATTATTAGCCACGCTTGGGCATGTTCTGGCTTGTCCGACCTCCGTGCGACGCGTGGTAGCAAGCAAACGTCTGCTACAGCTGAAAATAGCTCCCTTCCCTCCTAAAATTCTTCAGGCAGCACCGCGTTGGCCTTCCAAAACACCCGACACGATGCTGTGTTCTTCGCCCCCCATCGACCGTGCTGGCAACATCACCAAGCGCCGTAGCGGGGCAAATTGCAATTCGCCCGCTTCGGAGCTGCTTGTCCGCTGTGGAACGTGCATCAGGCTTTCGAAATGCCAGGGCGCATCATCCGCCAACTTGCCGAGACACGATGGAGCCCGCTATTTGAGCGTCGCTACCGAAATTGCCAAGGGCAGTGGAGGTTTCAACATTCCGCAACGACGTTCCGCCATCGCTTTGGGTTGCGAAGTCGCCTACGCAAAGGACTTCGTCTATGCTGAGATCCAATCGCGCAGCATTCGATCCAATTGGTATTTCTTGCCGTATTTGCGAACGCACAAGCTGTCCGCAGCGAGCCGTGCCCCCGCTGAAGAGCAGGTTGACTATCGATCACCAACGACGAGGGATTCTGCCTTACCTAATCTCTTGACTTAATCTCGCAGCCGGTCGCTGATTGCCGACCTGACGCCCCATACGTCTCGCCCTTTTAGATAAATCACGGGACGAGCCGACCGCTGAGGTCGAGGCGCCTGCCGTAACTTCAGCGTACTCGGTTCGGATCCCAATTGACGCTCCCACCGTCCTTGGCCGCGGCAATTTGCGATGATCCATCGCCAATTGTTCCAACACTTTGAGTGCGTTCTCTGGAAAGGGCTTCGGTCTTCTCTTTCCGGACGGCTGCTCACGCATATGCATAAGCATCACTTCAAAGTATGCGCACAGATGTCCTGATCGACTGCGCCCTGCCCGGTCTCGATTGCGATCTGATCGTCTCCGACAGTGCGACGGGCGCACAAGCTGGTCGAGCATCTAAAGCCTGTCGCGATTAATTAGCCTCATATCCGGCAGCTTTGAAGAAATTTCTGCATTCGGCTGGCTCGAACAGGTGGCAGATATCGCCGAGAGCCTGGCAGAGTGCGTCGAAGGTTCTGGCCGCCTTCTTTCGCAGCCGCGCCTTGAGTTTCGAGTAGGCCATCTCGATCGGGTTGAGATCGGGCGAATACGGCGGCAGGAACAGGAGCCAGGCTCCCCTTTGGCGAACCAGTTGTGCGGCGCGCTCGTTCTTGTGGAAGCCGACATTGTCGAGAATGACGACATCGCCGGGCAACAGTTCGGGAGCGAGCTGAGTTTCGACGTAGCGTTCGAAGATGGCGGCATTCATCGGTGCGTTGACAATCCACGGCGCGACAAGACCGTGGCATCGCAGTCCGGCGATGAAGGTCTGCGTCTGCCATTTGCCGAATGGCGCATGCGTCCTGAAGCGCTCGCCCTTCGGTGCCCAGCCGGTGCGTTTGGTCAGCTTGGTGTTGGTCGACGTCTCATCGATGAAGATCAGTCGCGCCAAAGCCTTGTTGAAGAAGCGCTTTCGCCGCCCAATCCATAGTTCACGCGCTTGGCGCACGTCGGGCCGCTGCTGCTCGCTGGCCTGTAGAGTTTTTTTTATGACTGAGCCCCAGGCGGTTGAGCAGGCGCCCGACATTGGAGCGATGCACGCTCACCCCACGCACCTCCAGCTCGACGCAAAGCTCATCCAGTGTCAGTTCACCGGTCTCGGCCAACCGCAAGCGGACAAACTCGGCATGCGGCTCAAGCTTGCCACCGCCAACATGGCCCTGCCGGCGCGCTTCAAGCGAACCAGTCTGCCTGCGCAGTTTGATCAGATTGTTCACAAAGCGAGGCGAAACGCGAAAATGGCGCGCAGCCTCGCGGTGACCATGTCCCTCATCGACATACGCAACAACACGCCGACGCAACTCAAGCGGTAGCGGCTTGCCCATCGCGGTCTCCTTTCAACCGCAATGAATCACGAACTCAAATCAAGGGGAATCCTGAATCCCTTAAATCGCGACACGCTTTAATCGCCATAGGCCATCGCGGCATCGCGCATGTCACCGACGCTGACGACACCTCGACCGGCCGCGAGCGTCTTCGCGGATACCAGGAAGGGCTGGCCGCCGCGGGCATCGCCTATCGCGGGGAATTGGTCTTCGCACGACCGTCGACAAGATTGGCGGCTATCGCGCCGCACAGCAGGTGCTTGACCTCGCTCCCACGCCGACGGCGATTTTCACCGTAACAACATGACGGTGGTTGGCACCATGCAGGCGTTCCGTGAGCGCGGCTTGTCGGCACCCGACGACATGGCGCTGGTCACGTTCCGTGAGCGCGGCTTGTCGGCACCCGACGACATGGCGCTGGTCTGCTTCGATGAAGTCGAGCATCTGGCGGTGCTTTCGCCATTCCTGACCGTGATCGACCAGCCGGCCGATACATTCGGCAGCCTCGGTGCAAGGTGCTGCTGGAACGCATTTCCGGCAAGGCGGGCAAGCGTAGCCGGCGCATCGTGCTTTAGACTGACCTGATCGTCAGGGTGTCGTGCGGATCGAAAAGCGGGGTGCCGACCAGGCCCGATCGGGTATTTGCTGCTCCCACCTGATGTGAGGCCGCCAGTCCCAATCTTCGTCCGGTGCGGGTACCAAGGGCTTGCTTTCCTTCTGGCCCTGAAAATCTGGCGCGTTGATTTTCACCTACATGCTGCGTCCCAGGGCGGCGGAGCGGATAAAGCGCAGTAATTCGCCAAACAACTCGCGAGGCGCGCCGCGCAGCAGATAGGACCTCGGTCTAAATAGCAGTTGCGCCTGCACCGCCAAGCTCACACCGCCACGGCCGAATGCCCCAACAGGGACTTGCGGAATTCCTGCGGCGCGATCGAGAAGCGGCGCCTGAACATTCGACTCAGATGCGAGGAATCGCAGAAGCCGCTTTCGGCCGCGATCGAGGCGATGGACTTGTCCGTGTTCTCCAGAAGAAAGTGAACGAGCGCGAGCCGCAGTTCCATGAACGCTGCAAAGGGAGAGCTGCCGAGCGCATCCCTGAAACGCCGCTCGAGACGGCGCTTGCCGACTTTGAGTTGGCGGGCGATTTGTTCGATGGAAAGCGGCATGTCCAGGCATTGCTGCATCAGAAGCAGCGCCTTGTGCACGATGGGGTCGCTTGTCTGGAAGTCGAGCGCGAAGCCTGGCTGCAGCGTCTCTCCTTTCTCCACGTCGGGGATCATCATGATGTGCAGGCTCTTTGTTGCCTGCGCCCTGCCAACGTGCCTTTCGATCAGAAACGCGGCCAGGTGTGCGGTGCTCGCGCCGCCTGCACAGGTGAGACGGTCGCGGTCAACCACGAAGATCTGATCCGATACCGGTCTCAGCCCATCGAACTGAGACCTAAAATCCTCATAATGGAACCAGCTCACGCAGCCCCGATACCCCTTCATCAACCCGGCGCGGTAGAGCACGAATGTGCCGGTGCACAAGCCGACGAGCGGCACACGGGCGGCAGCGGCTTGACGCAAGAAGGCGTCAATCTGCTCGTCGTTGCGTTCCATCTCGTCGATCAATCCACCCACCACGACGATATAGTCGAACCGGGTCGGGTCGCCGAATGTCTCCTGCGGCTGAACAGTAATGCCGCTGCTCGACGAAATGGGCCGCATGTTGGGGGCGATGACGCTCCATTTGCATCGGATGGGGCGGCTGCGGTCGCCCTCGTCGGCGGCAAGGCGCAGCACATCCACGAAGTTCGCGAAGGCGCACAAGGTGAAACGCAGGCAAAGCACGAACCCGACCGTCAAACGAGCCTCGCGCACGAGGCCCGTGTCCCTGTGCAGGCGAAGCGAGTGCGTTGTCGTCATCGGACTGTGTCTCATATCTACCGTAAGGATGTCGCAACCATTCTTTCCATGTGGAAGGCTTGCGTCAATACTTGTCTCAAATAGCGCCGTTGCCCCGGAAGCCGGAATGCAGGCGGACACTGCCATCAGGGGATCTAAAATTCATGGACCGGATTGACGGCCGATCGCGCCTGTTTGTGTTCTATCTCGTGCCAAATTTCACGCTGCTGGCATTGTCCTCGGCGATTGAAGTCCTCAGGTTGGCAAACGCGGTCGTAGGCGAGGATGCATATTCCTGGCGGCTGGTCTCTGCCAATGGCGACAAAGTCACGGCGAGTTGCGACCTCACACTCGATGTCGACAGCTCAATCGCAGAGGAGCGGCGGCTTCTGTCCGATGCACAGCGGCCCTTCATGGCAATCGTCTGTGGAGGATTGCACATCGAGGATCATGTTAACAGAGCAGCGGAGGCGTGGTTGCGGGAATGCCGGCAACGGGCTGTTGCGATCGCGAGCTTGTGCAACGGCGCCCATATGCTCGCGTGTGCAGGTCTTCTCGAAGACAGGCGCTGCACCATTCATTGGGAGAACTTTCCCGGCTTTGCCGAACGGTTCCGGAGCACTTCGGTCAGCATGGTACTCTACGATGTAGACGGCGGCGTCCACACCTGCGCCGGCGGTACGGCCTCGATTGACATGATGCTCAGTGTCATCAAGCACGATTACGGGGAGGCGGTGGTAACAGGAGTGTGCGAGCGTGCGCTCGTTGACCGCGTACGCCAGCCGACGGATCGTCAGCGTCGGCCCTTCGCAACACGCGTGGGTCGGATTAACCCGAGTGTGGCGCTGCTCATTGAGAAGATGGAAGACAATCTGATCGAACCACTCGATGTGGAACAGCTTGCCGCGGCGGTGAAGCTTTCCCGACGGCAGATCGAGCGGCTTTTCCAAAGCGAAATGGGTTCTTCTCCCGCCCGCTATTACATGAAGCTCCGTCTTGAACGCGCAAGGCTTCTGCTGCTCCAGACCACAATACCGATCGTTGAGGTGGCCGTCGCAAGCGGTTTCGTGTCCGCCTCGCATTTCTCCAAATGCTACCGTGAGGTATACGACTGCTCGCCGCACGCAACACGGAACCTGAAAGTGGTGACGCCCGCGCCCTGGCCGGTCGGAACCTGGCCGGAGATGCCCAACCAGAGGCATTCGGGCGCTTTGATCGATAGGGCGGCTTAGGAAGACAGCGGTCGACAACGATGGCATAGACCACATCGACGCGACCCGCCCCTTCCTGCAGATAGATGGCTGTAGAATTTCGATCCGGGTTCGCTTGCCAGCCGTCATTTGGTTCAGGCCGAGCTCAACAGTGGAAAGCTGAGCATCGCTTTTAACAAGGAGATGCCCTGTCCGTTGGCCTACTTTGTGGTATGCCCCCAACCTGCGTTGGAAAGTCCTATTGTGCAGGCCTTTCGCAACTGGCTATTCCAGGAAGCCAACATCAGGCTATCAGATCATCTGGCCGGCCGCGTGCAGTTTCGCCTTCACATAAGCAAGGGTGCCTTCGTACTCCCAGAGTTCTACTGTATCATGCGGACAGGAGATGAATATATAGTCTTCGGTGAATGACAGAATGCGATCAAGCTTGATTACTTTCTCTTTGAACGTGGGATCGTTTAGCTCTGTCGTGAGCTTTTTGTCTCCGTCGTACCCACGAACGACACTAACGGCACGAATAGACATGGATATGTAAGACATCTGTTCTCCTGTACGGAACGCTTGTAGTGGCGGTTACCAATTCGCGGCTTGGGTCACGAGTTTGGTGTGAAGGTAAGATTCTATCGCGTTGTAGCCACCCTCTGAGCCATAGCCCGAGTCGTTGATGCCTCCGAAAGGCAGTTCCGGCAACGCAATACCGTTGTAGTTGATCGAGGTCATCCCAGCCTCAATTCGATTGGCCATCTCATGCGATGAAGCGAGGCTCGAGGTAAATGCATATGATGCGAGTCCAAACGGCAGGCGATTGGCTTCGTCGATGGCATCATCAATCGTGCGGACACTTTGCATAATTGCCACAGGACCAAACGGCTCTTCATTCATAATCCTGGCATCTTGCGGCACATCGGCGAGAACGGTGGGTTCAAAAAAGAACCCCTCGTTTCCGACGCGCTTGCCGCCATGGAGGACTTTCGCGCCCCGAGCAACTGAATCGGTAATGAGCTCCTCTACCGCTGCACGCCGGCGCTCATGAATAAGCGGTCCCATTGTCGTCGACGGGTCAAGACCATTTCCGACGTTGATGTTTCTGGCGAAGGCGACGAACTGATCTACAAAATTCGCGTAGGTCCCTTCCTGAACCAGAAATCGAGTCGGTGCCACGCAGACCTGGCCAGCATTTCGATACTTTCCGGTGGCCAACACTGATATTGCCCGCGGCACGTCGGCATCATCTAGAATGATTGCCGGTGCGTGACCGCCCAGTTCCATGGTTGACAGCTTCATATGTCGGCCAGCGAGCGACGCTAGATGCTTGCCGACGGCCGTCGAACCGGTGAACGAAATCTTTTTGATATTGGGATGGGGGATCAGAAACTCAGAGACTTCGCTGGGCACACCGAATATCAAGTTGAGGGCTCCTGCTGGGACGCCGGCATCCAAGAATGCTTTGATAAGTTCGGCCGGCGCAGCAGGCGTCTCTTCGGGTCCCTTCACCACGATCGAGCATCCTGCCGCCAAGGCCACAGAGATCTTGCGTACCACCTGATTTATTGGAAAGTTCCAAGGCGTGAAAGCGGCAACCGGGCCGACTGCCCGGCTGATAGTCATGTTTAACACACCGGACAGTCTGGAAGGTATGGTTCGGCCATAAGCTCGGCGCATCTCGTCCGAAAACCATTCGATAACGTCGGCACCGGCGTTCAGTTCTGCTTTCGCCTCAAGAAGCGGCTTGCCTTGTTCCAGCGTGAGCAACGGGGCAATCAGATCTACTCGCGACCGCAGGTTCTGCGCAGCGTCGCGCATTATTGCGTACCGCTTCAACAAAGGCATCCCGTTCCAGGTTTTGAGCCCCGACAGAACGCACTCCGCCACCTCGATCAGGTCTTCTCGCGAGGCTATCGCAACTGATCCGATCTCTGCTCCAGTCGCTGGATTAAGGACGGCAGCGTATCGGCCACCGGTCGGGGGGCGCCAGGTTCCGTTGATAAGAAGGTCCGTGCGTGGGTAATCAATTCGTTCAATCATAATGCGGTTCCAGATGTTTGCTTCATCGAACGGTCAGGGCTATTGCGGCTTTCAGGTGGAGAGTTCCTGCCGGGGACTCCCGCTCATCGAGCACGCAAACGCTTGCTGTTTCGTGCTCCGCCATCGTTTTCAGGGCGGCCTCAAGCGTCGTTCCCAATGGCACGGTCAAACCAGGTCTAGTTGTCCCACCGACCCACGGCACCATGCCAGCTTCAACCCGAAGATAACGTCCCCGGTTGACCTCCCCAACAAAGCTTTTGACATAGTCTGTCGCCGGTTTGGTCAATATCTGTTCCGCAGTGCCCTGCTGGACGATCTCGCCACTTTTGACAATAGCTATCTGATCGCCAAGGCGTAATGCTTCGTCTAGATCATGAGTGATGAAGACGATCGTCTTACGGAGGTCTTTCTGAAGTTTTAATAAAATGTTCTGCATGTCGACGCGGATGATTGGGTCTAGTGCAGAGAACGCCTCATCCATCAGAAGCAACGGGGCATCCATGGCTAACGCCCGCGCCAAGCCAACCCGCTGTTGCATACCACCAGACAACTGGCTTGGGTACCGCTTCTCATATCCCTCAAGGCCTACACGCTTGAGCCATGTCATGCCGCGATCAACTGCGTCGCGAACGTGAGGTCGTCTGAGCGACAGACCGTAGATGACATTGTCCAGCACCGTTCTGTGGGGAAGCAAGGCGAACCTTTGGAAAACCATCGCGGTCTGGTACGAGCGAAATCTTTGCAGCTCGGCGGGACTTAGGCTCATGACGTCGACGCCGTTGACGATGAGGGAGCCTTCGGTCGGGTCGATAAGGCGGTTGAAATGCCGGACGAGGGTCGACTTGCCCGAGCCCGACAACCCCATTATGACCTGGATCGAGCCTGACGGGATCCGAATGTTGACGTCATTAAGAGCGACAACATTGTTGGTTCGCTTTAGGATCTCTTCCTTAGTGACGCCATCTCGAAGCAGATCAATAGACTTGTCTGGGTCCGGTCCGTAGATTTTGTACAGACTTGTGACTGCAATAGAACACAAATTATCGGGAGCCATTCTGGGCTCCTATATGTTTTTGCAGCCGAGCACCGTATCCCTGTGTGATCCGGTCGATCGCCATCGCTATGCCTACAATCGCGAGCCCATTGAAAATGCCAAGCGTAAAGTACTGGCTGTTGATCGCTCTTAGCACCGGCTGACCAAGACCTTGAACCCCAATCATCGATGCAATAACGACCATGGCAAGCGCCATCATTACTGTCTGGTTCACGCCGGCCATGATGCTTGGCATCGCGAGCGGCAATTGAACGGTCCAGAGCTTCTGAGAATGCGACGCGCCAAACGCGTCCGAGGCCTCTAAAATGTCGGCGTCTACCGTGCGTATCCCCAAGTTGGTAAGGCGGATCATCGGCGGCACAGCATATATCACGACGGCGATTAGCCCTGGCACACGACCGATGCCTAGCAACATTACCACAGGGATAAGATAGACAAAACTTGGCATGGTCTGCATCACATCAAGCAGAGGGTTGATCGCGCGTTGCACCCGATCAGATCGAGCCATAAGCACACCGATCGGTAGACCGGCAACAATGGCGATCAGAGTGCTTACCAAGATCATCGACAGCGTCTTCATCGTGTTTTCCCACATGTCGAAGAGCCCGATGAGAACCAGCGTGCTAGCCACGAACAGGCAAACGCTTAGTTTGCGTGTCGCTAGCCAGGCCACCAAAACACATGCCGCTATGACGACGGGCCAAGGTGCATTTGTGAACATCCGTTCGCTGGCGTTCAGAAGGAACGCCAAGGGCGAGAAAATCCACTCGATGGTATCTCCATAGCTTCTGGTGAAGTTTAGGAAGCTTTGATCGACCGTCTGCTTGATTGCTCGCAATAGATCGTCGTTAAGTTGGGGAAAGTCCTTGCCAAACATGCTTGGTATTCCTTCGAAAAAGGTAGGCTCGGCAGTGGGAGGCTGCCGAGCCGTTGGGTGTCACAGGGACTGACGGATCTTCTCAGCCGCGTCCTGTGAGACCCATTTGGACCAAATCGGCTCATTGTTCTTCAAGAAGTATTTCGCGCCGTCCTCGCCTGGAGCCTGGTTGTCAGTCATCCACGCAAGGACTTTGTTCACCGTGGCATTGTCCCAGGTGCGTTTGTGCAAATATTCCGTCACGCCGGGTGTGGCGCGTTTCGCGAAATCGGCGGTGATGACCGTCTCGACCTGATCCTTCGGCCATGCGTTCGGCTTGGGATCTTCGCAGGTCGCAACGGTGTTGCAGCGCTTCCATTCCGCTGCATCGTGGGGCACGCCGAAGTCAAGCATGACCATGTCATATTTCCCGAGGATCGCGGTCGGGCTCCAATAGAGACCAAGCCAAGGCTGCTTGCGCTCGTAAGCCCTAACTAGCGAGCCATCCAGGCCGGCCGCAGAACCCGTGTCTACGAGAGTGAAGTTTGCCTTTTCGCCACCATAAGCCTTGAAGAGCTGGGCCGTTACCCGCGTGCCACCCCAACCCTGCGGACCATTGTAGACCGCTCCCTTGGATGGGTCATCGGGTGACGGGAACAGCTCCGGGTGCTTCATGGCGTCGAAAATTGATTTAATTTCGGGATGCTTGTCGGCAAAATAGCGCGGAATAAACCATCCGTTCTGCGCGTCGTCCAACAAGGCCTTGCCCATAACGACGAGCTTGCCTCCGTCGATGCCTTTCTGAAGGGTGTCGGGCAACAAACCAACCCAGCCTTCCGAGACCACATCGGGTTGTTGTTTCTCAACCATGGAGGCGAAAGTCGGCACTGTATCGCCGGCGACGAGTTGTGCGTCGCAACCGTAACCGTGCTTGAGAATGTACTGGTCAAGTGCTCCAAGAACCTCAGCGCTCTGCCAGTTCATGCTGGCGATCGTGACGGTTCCGCAATCGTCAGCGAGAGCTGGCGCGGCTGCACCGCACAAGGTAAGCGCGGCGAACGCGAGCGCTGTTTTGGTAAAAACTCTCATTTTTCATTCCCTTCTGTTTGAGGTTGCTTTGTTGAGGCATTGGGAACACTCCCTTAATTGCCCAGTAGAAACTCGGAGCATTTCTCTCCGATCATTATGCAAGGGGCATTGGTATTTCCGCTGACCAGTGTCGGCATTACCGAACCATCAGCGACACGCAGACGGGAAACCCCCCTCACCCGCAGTTGCGTATCCACGACAGCCATTTCGTCCGCGCCCATTTTGCAGGTGCCTACCGGGTGATAGACGGTCTTAGCTGCACGTCGGATGTACTCGACGACCTGGTCGCGGGATGTTGCTGATGAGCCTGGAGAAAACTCCGAGAAACCAAGCTTCTGAAATGCCGGTGAGGACAGAATTCTTCTGCCTACTTCAATGCCTCGGAGGAGAGTATCAACGTCATCGTCGGTGCCGAGCGTGTTGGCTCTAATCACAAGCTGATCTGACATAGTTCTGCTGGCCAGCGTGACTTCACCCCGAGATGTCGGGCGGAGGACGCACGGATTGATCGATATTCCGTGATAAGGCATCGGCGTACGGTTGGCGTCACCCACGAGGGCTGGGGTCACGTGGAACTGAATGTCAGGCCGACCACTGCCGTTTGTGTCGAGGAACCCGCCACTTTCGACAATGTTTGAGGAGAGGACCCCTCCTCCCGTAAGCAAATAGATCAGCGCGTTCTTGAGCGCGGCTAATCCCTTGTCCTGTCGATAAAGCGAGATTTTTCTATCCGTGACGCCGTGAACTGAAGCCGCTACGTGATCCTGGAAGTTCTTTCCGACGCCAGGCAGTTCCCGGATCACCGGAATGCCGAAATCTTGCAGGTGCTTACCTGGTCCAATCCCAGAGAGCATTAGGAGTTTCGGGGTGTTCAGCGCCCCAGCACACAGGATGACCTCCTCATTGGCTCTCGCAAGCGTCGCTGCACGTCCGCCAACTCGATAATGGACACCGGAGGCGGCGCCGTTCTCGAGGAAAATTGCGCTAGCTTCTGCTCCAGTGCGGATGGTCAGCAGGGGATTGCTGCGGACCTGTTTTAGATAACGGCCTGCCGTCGAGCCGCGGCGACCGTTCAGTGTTGTCGTCTGATAGAATCCGAAGCCTTCTTGGGCAACACCATTGAAATCTTCATTGTACCGATACCCGGCCTCCTGGGCAGCCCGCAAGAACGCGTAACTCAAGGGGTGGCGATAGCCGCTGTCAGAAACGGCCAGCGGTCCGTCCGTGCCATGATAGCGGTCAGCGTACTTTTGGTTCTGCTCACACTTCTTGAATGCCGGAAGGACTGACTCATAGTCCCACCCCTTACATCCCAGATCGGCCCAATCATCGTAGTCTTGCGCTTGGCCGCGGATATAGATCATCGCATTGACAGATGAGCCTCCACCAAGCGTTCGCCCTTGAGGAATTGTGAGGCTTCTATTTCCGGTCCCGGGCTGCGGCTCTGTTTTGAACATGAAGGTGCGCTTAGGCTTGATGGCCTTTACGAAACCACCTGGGACCTGGATGAAAGGGTCGTTGTCTTTTGGGCCGCACTCCAAGAGCAAGACTCGCTTTGCTGCCAAGACGAGGCGGGTTGCGACAACACATCCCGCCGACCCGGCTCCGACAACAATGTAATCGTAGGTTTCTTCCATGTTTTTCGCCAACATATGTACTGTTAGTATTTTCACACAAAGCTACAAAGTGGTGCAAATCCTGGCCGCGTCTAACACAGCCGCGTAGATGTTCCTACTCGCCGCAGCATCTCCAATCATATAAAGACTGTAGCCTTGACCGGCTGATACTGGCTGAGCTGCACCGGCTGCAAAGGCATCAATGTCGATGAAGCCTTGGTTGTCAGAGCCATCTCGCAAGGCCTTAAAAAGTTCGTCGTTTGGGGTGCTACCTTGGTCGGAAATGACCATGTCGACGAATATGGTTTCGACTTCACGCGTTATCTCGTCCACGAGCACGGCGCTGATCGCGAAATTCGGTTTACTCAAAGAAACTAGCCGTTTCCCGAATTTGTAATCGACGGGCTGACGAGCCAACCGTTTGCGCCAATAGAGGCGTTCCGCATAAGTCAGTTCTTCGCCAATTTGCTGGTCGATGGACACAAACAGCGGTTTAGCGCCCGCCTCGAGAGTCTCGACAAGTGAGAGCAGGGCGGGATGCCGGCCGGTTCCGTCATATACGAGGCAGTTGCCTGTCGGTTTGACCTGCTTAGCGATTACATCCCATGCGCTCGTGCAGAATTCCATTCCTCCGACTTCCATCAGCGGCATGCCACCGGTTGCGACGATGATCACGTCCGCCTGAGGCTCAAGCAAATCTTGCGCCTCGACATAACTGTTGAGGTGCATACGAACGCCCAGTCGTTCAAGCTCCGACACCCGCCAGTCAACGATCGATAGAAGGTCCTTGCGCCAGCCGCGCGCGCCTAGGCGGACTTGGCCACCGAAGTCTGGTGCCGCTTCGTGGATGGTGACGTCGTGGCCACGCTCCGCCGAGATGCGTGCAGCCTCGAGGCCAGCTGGCCCACCGCCGATCACGACAACTGACTTTCGCTTACCGTCGATTTTCGGAATCCTGTAAGGAAGGTATTTTTCCCTACCAGTTGATGCATTGTGTAGACAGGCAGGCTTAGCCGACGATTGGCAATGCGTAGCTCCCACGCAGGGGCGAATTTCCGTTTCACGCCCTTCAATCATCTTTCTAACCAGGTGGGGATCGGCGATTTGAGCACGCGTCATACCCACAAGATCAACCTTGCCGGTGCTCACCGCATATCTGGCAGATGCGAGATCCGATATGCGTGTAGCGTGGAAGACCGGTAGGCCCACCTCACGCTTGAACGCTCCAACTGCCTCTACAAACGGCGCAAGAGGAGTTCCCATCCCCGGCATATTGTCCTCGGACAAAGCTCGGTAGGTATCCATAGTGCCGTAAATTGCGTTGAAGAAGTCGACGGAACCATGGTTCTTGAACAAGAGCGCGGCCGCGATGCAATCATCGGCCGTCATCCCTTCTTCCTCATTTTCATCGATGCTCAGACGCAACCCAACGATAAAGGTGTCGCCGACTGCCTTGCGAATGGCTTCGTGCACCATCAGTCCAAAGCGAGCGCGGTTCTCAAGCGATCCGCCATATTTGTCGGTTCGGCGGTTGGTAGTTGGAGAGAGAAATTGGCCTATCAGGTGAGAGGCGGCCATGGTTTCTATTCCGTCAAGACCACCATCTCTGCAACGGCGGGCGGCGTCCGCATAGCTCGTGACGACACGCCGGATGTCATTTTCGTCCATTTCCCGCGGGATGTTGCGGTGCAGCGTTTCGCGGATGACAGATGGCCCAATCGTGGGCAGGCGATCGCCGATGTTGGCGTCGCCCCGGCGTCCAAGGTGAGTGATCTGGCACATGAGCGCCGCACCTTCTCGATGCATGCGCTCGCTGAACTCGATCAAGTAGGGAATGATTTCGTCCGTGCCGACATTCAGCTGGCGGAACACATTGGGCGAGTCCTTCGCAACATTGGAAGATCCGCCAAACATGGAAAGGGCCAGACCGCCTTTTGCCTTCTCCTGATGATAGAGTTGGTAGGCTTCAGCGGGCATCCCGTTAAGCTCAAGACCACAGGCATGGCTTGTGCTTATAATACGATTTCGAAACGTTACCGACTTGATCGTCAACGGCGTTTGCAAAGGATCTTTTGCGGGGACAGTCCCCGGTTCTTTATGCATCTTATTCCTGCCCACGGGGTGCCGTTTCTAGCCGGCGGTTCCCTGATCTGGGCAAAACCTAGACCACAATTCATCTTGTCCAAAGTGAGATTAACGCCTAGGAATATGCAATAAACGCATAACCAATGTTCTTTGCCGCCTATCCCATTCATCCGCCCCGAAACGCACAACTATGCAGCCTCCGATGGTCCAGTAAGCACATGAAACTTCTGCAGTTATCGGCCTTCAGGGAGGTTATGCTCACAGGCACGGTTAGCGGCGCGGCTGCCATGCTTGGGCGTAGCCAGTCGGCAGTCAGCCGGATTTTGGTGTCCCTCGAAGAAGAGCTTGGCGTGAAACTTTTCGCGCGAAGACGCGGACAGATCATGCCGACGGAAATCAGCTATCAGCTTCTTGACGAAATTGAGCGAGCTTACAACTCTTTCGACTCCCTAGCGAGCGCAGCATCCAGGCTCGCAAAGAAAGGCGGCGGCCATCTTCAGATCTCGGTCATGCCGGCTCTCGGCATCACATTCGTTCCTCTCGCGCTACAGCGGTTTGCTAAAATCTATCCCAACGTAAGGGTTTCCGTCGATGTTCGAATGTCACGCGAGATCGAGGAGCGTGCTGTTGCGCAATCCATCGATTTCGGACTCGCTGAATTGCCACTCAAGCGAACCGGCGTCGAAGTCGACCTCTTCAGTGAATCGGCGTATGTCTCGATTGTTCGATCGGATCACCTATTGGCCCGCGGAGATGCTATCACCGTCGAGCAATTGCGTGACGAGACAGTAATATCTTGGCCTTCCTTTAACCGGGCCCGGCAGCTGCTCGATCATGCGTTTCACTCAATAAACGCGTCGGTCAAGGCCACGCATGAAACCAACTTCTCGATCACGGCCTTCGAAATGGTGCGTTGCGGGTTGGGTATCGCCATAATAGACCCCTACACCGCCCACTACGCCGCCCGGGAAGCGGTCGCGGTTCTACCATTTGAGCCGAAGTTGGCGTTCCAGGTCGGCATCATTAGGCCATCCAGCAAGCCGCAGACAGAGGCAGCTCGATCGCTGATCTCAATAATGGCCGAAATGCGTGATGAGATTGGCTTGAAGTAACAAGCTTAGGTAAAATCGGAGCGCACAGGTTAAGATAGCCTGCAGTAGGAAAATCATCTCACCACCGTGTCCAATATTTCGTAAGCGCTGTTGTGGAGCCACCTTTCGGGAGTCGTCGCGATCTGTGAGGTTGTCGGTTCTGTAATGGGATCGGAGATCGGCTTGTGTCTGGACTTGACCTTACGCTTGACCCGGAGCGGCAGCTTCGGCGTTTCGAGGTGATCAACGGTGCCGGCGGTCGGCGTCACTGGTCGGTGGATGACAAGGCGCGGATCATCGCGGAGACGCTGGAGCCGAACGCAATCATTTCCGAGGTCGCCCGCCGGTATGGCCTTAGGCCGCAGCAGGTCTTCGCCTGGCGCCGCGAAGCGCGCAAACAGGCCGCTTCGGTGCAGCAAGATCCTCCTGCCTTTGTGCCGGCGGTTTTGGCGGCGGCGGAACCTGTAGCCAGCCGTTCACCGAAGCAGCGGAAACGGCAAGCCACCCGAGATGCCGGCATGATCGAGCTTGAGATCGACGGCATTGCGATGCGCGTCGGCCGGGGCGCCGATACCAAGACGGTGGCCGCAGTGATCCGTGCGCTGAAGGCGACGTCGTGATCGGGCCGACGGGTGGGGTCAAGGTAATGGTGGCGACGAAGCCCGTCGACTTCCGCAAGGGTGCGGAGGGATTGGCGGCGCTGGTGCGAGAGACAATGGGGGCCGATCCGTTCAGCGGGGCCGTCTACGTCTTCCGGGCGAAGCGGACTCCGGATCAAGCTGATCTTCTGGGATGGCACCGGCGTTTGCCTTTATGCCAAGCGTTTGGAGGATGGGGAGTTCCGCTGGCCGAAAGTGCATGACGGCATCATGCGGCTGACGGCCGCGCAGCTCTCGGCGCTACTCGAAGGTCTCGACTGGCGGCGAGTCCACGAGCCGCGCCGGACCTGCGTTCCGGTTCAGGCGGGCTGACCCGCGACGAAGTGAACCAGCCTGGATTCCGCTGTCGCGGGCTGTCGGCGAATGGCCTGATCCGGTCATGGCGATGACGGCTGACCAGCTTCCCGACGATCCGGACGCGCTGAAGGCGATGGTCCTGGCACGCGACGTCGAGAATGCCCGCCTGGTCCAGATCATCAAGGAATTGCAACGTCACCGCTTCGGCCGAAGAGCTGACACGCTTCCCGAGGATCGGTGAGGACGTGAGCGAGCGGCTCGACATCGTGCCGGCGCAGTTGCGTGTGATCGTCGTGCGCCGGCCCAAATATGCCTGCCGCGCCTGCGAGGATGTGGTGGTTCAGGCTCCGGCGCCGGCCCGGCTGATCGAGGGTGGTCTTCCGACCGAGGCGACGGTCGCCCAGGTGCTGGTCTCCAAATATGCCGATCATCTGCCGCTCTATCGTCAGGCGCAGATCTACGCCCGGCAGGGCATCAATCTCGATCGCTTTACGCTCGCCGACTGGGTCGGCCGCGCCGCCTGGCACCTGCGTCCGGTGCATGAGCGGCTGCTTGGCAAGCTGAAGTCCTCGCCAAAACTCTTCGCCGACGAGACGACCGTGCCGGTGCTCGATCCCGGCCGAGGCAAGACCAAGACAGGTCAACTCTGGGCCTATGCGCATGATGATCGGCCATGGCAGGGAGCCGACCCGCCGGGCGTCGCCTATGTCTACGCACCCGACCGGAAGGCCGAGCGTCCGATCGCCCATCTCGCGGGCTTCACCGGAATCCTGCAGGTCGACGGCTATGGCGGCTATCGTGTGCTGGCCGACAAAAGCGGCGTCACGCTCGCCTTCTGCTGGGCGCATGTCCGTCGGCGCTTTTATGAACTGGCAGCAGCCGGTCCCGCGCCGATTGCCAGCGAGGCGCTGAGACGGATTGCCGAACTCTACAAGATCGAGGACGCCATCCGCGGCCGATCGGCCAACGAGCGCCGCGCGATGCGTCAGGACAAATGCCGCGCCATCGTCGCCGATCTCGAACCCTGGCTGCGCGAGAAACTCGGGCTGATCAGCCAGACCAAGCGAGCGGATCTGCTGGCTGACAGCGGGCTCAGAAACCAAGAGTTCAGCCGCCGCAACGGTGAGGATCGAGATGAGCAAGGGCTTCATCGACCGCTATCCGGCAGAGCTTTCAGGCGGGCAAAAACAACGAGTGGCGATTGCACGGGCTTTGGCGGCAGGGCCGGACGTCATCCTCTGCGATGAACCGACCTCAGCGCTCGATCCGCTAGTAGCCCAAGGCATACTGAAGCTGTTGATGCGCCTACAGCGTGAATCCCAGCTTTCCTATATCTTCATTACCCACGATATTGCCGTGGTGCGCGCCATAGCTGACAGCGTCGCCGTCATGCATCGCGGTAAGTTGGTGCGCATCCCGTCGTGAACTTCATGCCTGAAGCCGAAACGCTTTATGATTTCGAGATGCTCGTGGTCAGCCAGGAATTCGCGCTCGTCTTTGAAGATGCAGAGGCAACCCTCGGCACTGAGCATATGTGCCAGTCCGGCCTTCTTCAGAAGCGCATCCAGATCCTCATGCACTCGCCAACGCAAGGCTGCGCCCGCCGCTTCCAGTTCTCGAAGCTTCGACGGTTTGCTTGCCATGACGAACCGCCAGAACCAGGGGATGAGCTTCGGCGCATAGGTGTTGACGCAGCCATGTCCGCGTCTGGTAGACGGAAAACGCCAGCAAAGTGACCGAGATGGCGCGTCGCTGCCGTTAGCAACCGCTCGAGAATGAGGAAGGACAGGCAGTGCGCTGGAAGGGGTCAGGCCTCCGTTCACTTGCTATGCGTTAAAATGTGCATATATTGTGCGTATGAGAGGTCGGAGAATTGTCATGGCCCACGCACAGCTAGCACATTCCACGGTGATCTCGGGCTTTGTCGATAGCCTGCAGGAGCCGCGCACACCCTATATCTCGCCGAAGCGCCTGTCGCAGGCGCTGGGCGTGAAGGTTGCCAATTTGGCCCAGTTGACCGGCGTCCACCGCAACACGCTTCGTAACCCGTCATCGGAGCGCTTGCAGGGTCGGATGCGCGAAATGGTGAAGGTGATTTCGGCTGCGACGGAGCTCACCGGCGACGTCGACAAGGCGATCTACTGGTATCGCAACGAACCTATCGCTGACTATAGCCATCGCACGGCGGCCGAACTCGTCGCCGACGGTCAGGTCGAAGCGGTTCTGGCGTTCATCCGGGATCTCGAGAATGGGGCGCGCGGGTGAAGGTCACCCGCGTCGGCCCGGACGAGATCTTTCATCGCTATCTGACACCCAAATGGGCTTTCCTGCCCACTAGCGGTGCAGGCGCGGCGATGGACGGCGGTCGTTTCAACCGGCCAGGGGTCGAAGCACTTTATCTGTCGCGTTCGACAAAGACGGCGCTTGATGAATACAAGCAGGGCGCCAGCATCACCCCGCCCGCCACCCTTGCGGCATACAAGATCACGCTCGCCGAGGTGGCCGACCTTTCGCAGGGGTTCGACCCGGACAGCTGGGACGGCGCCTGGAGAGAATGGGACTGTGCCTGGCGCCAGATCGCTCGCATCGACAAGAAGATCCCGCCATCATGGAAGCTCGCGGACCTGATCATCACGGCCGGGCTCCGCGGTATCTTGTTTCCGTCGCTGCGCCACGCCGGCGGCACTAATCTGGTGATCTTTCCGGCCAACCTTGTCGAAGGCGATCACGTCGCGGTCCATGATCCCGATCGGCGGCTGCCGCACGACCAGTCGTCCTGGCCGTAAACCTCCGACCGGAGCGTCGCAACACGCCAATCCATTTAGGCCGTCTCGTCTCCAACGACATCGACCCTTTCTTCTTCCTCTTCGCCGTCCGCTTCCCTGCTTGCCAGCCCAACCGGAATATCGCCGGCCAGCAGCTTTTCCTTCGACAGCAGCCCGGCGTCCTCGAGCGCCTCGAAATCCGGCAGCTGGCGCAGCGTGTCGAGCCCGAACTGCGACAGAAAATTTTTGGTCGTCACATAGGTATAGGGCGAGCCCGGCTGCGGCGAGCGCGGACCCGAGGCGATCAGGTCCTGCGCGCGCAGCACGCCGATCAGGTCGCGCGACACCTCCTTGCCGAAGAAGGTCGACAGCTCGCCGCGCGTGATCGGCTGGAAATAGGCAATGCACATCAGCACGAGCGCCTCAGATTGCGACAGCTCTCTTGATCCCTCGGCGCCCTGCCCTGCGGCAGCGCCGAATGCGGAACGGATGACGTCGGCAAAGGCTTTTTTGGTCCGGTGCTGCCAGCCGCCGGCGACCGCGACCAACTCATAGGGGCGGCCGGCGAGTTCGGCTCGAATATCGTCGATGATCAGCTCGAGATTGCAGTTTTTGCCGACGACGCGCGCCAGCACCTCGCGCGACACTGGTTCGCTGGCCGCAAAGACCACTGCTTCGACGCGGCCCATCCATTCGCGCCAGCGCAGTTCTGGCGGCAGGTGGTCCAATTCCGTGTCGAGCAGCGCCGGCTGTTCGTTTGGCTTTTGGCGAGCGGACGCTTCGCTCATCGCTACAGCCCGAACAGTCGGAATGTGGGGCGGCCGGAGAGCTCGCGCACGGCTTCCAGTTGCTGCAGCCGTTCGAACAGCCGCCGCGATGCAAAGCGCGACAGATTCTTGGTCGTCAGCGATCCGGAGACGGCGTCTTCACTGAGTAGCAGAAAGATTACATCGCCGGCGCCTTTGGCGCGCAGTTTCGGCGCCACCGCCAGGAGCTTTTCGGCACGACGCGACAACTCGGCGGCCAGCCGACAGGAGTCTGCCGCCGCCGTAACCAGCGCCAGGCAAACCGCGCGCTCGAAACTTTTTTCGCCGGGTCGGATGCGCCTGCCGCCACCGACTCCGGCGCGGAGGGCTGGAGCAAAAACCTGCGCCGTCAGCAGCGGCAGCGGCTGCGGCCAGCGCAGGCTTTGCGCCAGCACCAGGTCGGCCAGCCACCACGCAAGAAGCTCGCAATCCGGTCGCACGGTGACCACGTGAGTGGCGATCGCCGCAGCGGCGAATGGCGCCGGCCGCTGCGACCCCGCTAGGGTAGTGACCTCCACGCAAAGCGCTGCGAGCGCGGCACCGTCCCAATGGAGTCCGACCAGCTCGACGATCTTGGCCAAACGATCGGCGGTGGCGACGGGCGGCTGCAGCGCCAACTGCAGCCAGGCGCCAAAAATAGAGCCGGCGGGACCGGGATCGGCGCCGGCCGGGCGCAGGTACCAGGCGTCGCGAAGGGCGGCCTCGTCTTCTGAGCGACCGGCGAGCCGCATGCTGGCGGCGGCGCAGCGAAGCGCCAGCCGCTGCCGCCAGGCGCCGGCCCAGCTGGTTCGCGTGCGGGCGAGCACGTCGAGCGCACCCAGCGCGGCGCCGGTCTGGAAGGCGGCGTCGGTGTCGCTGAGGGTGCCGGTGGCGAGCGCCCAGGCTGGCACGGTCGGTGGCGCAGAGGAGCTGGCGGTCGCGGGATCGAGGCGAATCATGATTTAGAGAGTAAAGTGCTGGTGCGCTTTTCGCCATGATCTTCATACCAAAACGCACAGGCTGTCGTGGCGACACAACGAATGATAATGTTGCATTATCGTTCGTACTGTTTTGCAACCGAGACCACCCGCTAGACCAGCGATGCACAGTTCCACGCAAATCATGAAAAAGGCGTGCATTTGCGCGCAAAATGAACTAGGTAGAATGTAGCAATTTAGGTAGAAAGCACAATGGCTCTCAGCATCAAGGATCCGGAAACAGAGCGTCTTGCGCGCATGCTGGCTGAACGTACCGGTGAATCGATCACCCAAGCCACCAAGCGCGCGCTGCAGGAGCGGCTGCGCCGAAATGGATCGGATGTGCGCAAGGAAGCCCTGATCGAAGACCTCGACGCGATTCAGCGACGCTGGAACGCTTTGCCAGTGCGCGATACCCGCACCTCTGACGAAATCATAGGGTATGACGAGAACGGATTGCCCTCCTGATGGTCATCGATACCTCCGCGATCGTCGCGATTGCATTGAACGAACCAGATGCAGCAGCCCTGCGACAGCGCATTTTCGACGATCCCGTTCGGCTGATATCAGCGGCAACAGTTCTGGAGACCGCAAGCGTGATCGAGACGCGTCTGGGTGATGCTGCGGGTGGAGATCTCGATCTGTGGCTGTTGAAGGCCGAGGTCGAGATCGTGGCGGTTTCCGCCGAACACGCGGACCAGGCGCGCCGAGCCTGGCGCAGATATGGCAAGGGTCGCCATCCGGCCGCGCTCAATTACGGTGACTGTTTTTCTTATGCACTGGCGAGGCTGACAGGCGAACCATTGCTGTTCAAGGGAAGCGACTTCTCACAGACTGACATTGCTATCGTTGGCGCCGGCAATGACGGCTAGGGGCAAAGATGGCGAAGGTCATGCCGACGACCTGCCCGATATCGTCGATATCGTCATGGAAATGGGGCACACGCCGGATGATGCGGAACCGGCAAGCCAGGTCCTTCGCGATATCGAAGACCCCTCCCCTCCCCTGCCGCGACGTGGTGCGGAACGCCTTCCCGCCCATCTTGAGGACCTTGCAGGACGCGCACGCGGCTATGTCGAGGCGGCGAGTTCCGCCAATACACGGCGCGCTTACGCGTCCGACTGGAAGCACTTTGCCGGCTGGTGTAGACGGCAGGGCTTTTCGCTCTTCCCATCCGATCCGCAGACCGTAGGGCTGTACATTACCGCGCTCGCTTCAGGCCCTGCCAAGGGGGAGAAAAAATCTGTCTCCACCATCGAGAGGCGGCTGTCGTCGCTGTCGTGGAATTTCTCCCAACGCGGGCTGACGCTGGATCGCAAGGATCGCCATATCGCCACCGTCATGGCCGGGATACGCAACAAGCATGCCTCCCCGCCCCGACAGAAGGAAGCGGTGCTACCGGAAGACCTGATCGCCATGCTTGAAGCGCTGGATCGCGGCACCCTGCGCGGCTTGCGCGACCGCGCAATGTTGCTGCTCGGCTTTGCGGGCGGGCTGCGCCGGTCTGAAATCGTCGGCCTCGACGTCGCCAGAGACCAGACTGAAGACGGGCGCGGCTGGGTCGAAATTATGGAAAAGGGCATGCTGCTTGTCCTTCGCGGCAAGACCGGTTGGCGCGAGGTCGAGGTCGGGCGCGGCTCCTCCGACATCACCTGCCCCGTCACCGCATTGCAAAGCTGGCTGAAGTTCGCGCGTATCGTCCACGGTCCGCTGTTCCGCCGGGTGACCGGTCACGGCAAGGCCGTCGGCGCCGAGCGGCTCAACGACCAGGAGGTCGCGCGCCTCGTTAAAAGGACAGCACTCGCCGCGGGTGTCCGCAGCGATCTCAGCGAAAACGACCGGGCAAGGCTCTTTTCCGGTCATTCCTTGCGCGCCGGTCTTGCCTCATCGGCCGAGGTCGATGAGCGCTATGTACAAAAGCAGCTGGGCCACGCCTCCGCCGAAATGACCCGCAAGTATCAGCGCCGTCGGGATCGCTTCCGCGTCAACCTGACAAAGGCGAGCGGATTGTAGAAAACCGCCTTCCCGGCGCCTTTGCCTCTTGCCTTGAATGCCGCTTGAACAGACGCTATATTGCGTCAATAATGATGGCGTATGTGAAAGGAGCGGCAAGCATGGGTATCGCACAATATGCGGACAATGGTGTTTTTGCGCCGCGTCGAATCGCGCAGGCGCTCCAGACGACCAGCGAAGAAATCGCCCGAACTGTCGGGCTTGGCAAGGACGCCATTCAGCGCAAGGACCGGATCAATTCCGACCGGACACAGCGCCGCCTTCGCGAAATGGTCGAAATTCTCAACAAGGTAGAGCCACGCTTCGGTTCGCCGCTGATGGCCTATGCCTGGTATCGTTCGGAGCCCCTGCCCGGCTTTTCCGGCCAGAGTGCCATGCAACTTGTCAAAGCGGGCCGCGCCGACGATGTGCTCGACTATATCGACGCGGTCGATGCCGGCGTACACGCCTAGAGCTTCCCTTGCGTTTTGATGGGAAACTTTACCGGGCACTGAACCCGATTTACGCGCACGAGCCGCTTTCGGGACGTGGCGCGGAGATTTATGGCGGACGCTTCAACTCCAAGGGCCAGCCCGCCCTTTATCTGTCGCTTTCGATCATGACCGCGCTGAGGGAAGCAAATCAGGCGGGCAGCCTTCAGCCGACCACGCTGGTTTCCTACGACGCTTCTATCGAGGGTGTATTCGACAGTCAGGACCCATCTGCGCTTGCCGAGTGGAAAATGGACCCGGCCGCACTTGCCGATCGCTCATGGCGCGACCAGATGAGATCGCAGGGCGAGGCCAGCACCCAGGTTTTTGCGCGGGATCTGTTCGCAGCCGGATACAACGGATTGCTGGTGCGCAGCTTCGCCGCCGGTGCGGGCGCTGATGATCTCAATCTCGTATTATGGCGTTGGGGCGCAAAGCCTCCTGCCCTGCTTTCGCTGATCGATGACGAAGGCAGGCTATAGGCCATCACCGCCGCGGATCATTATTTTCGCGAAAATCAATTCACCCCTCGCCACCTCATTCTAAAACAATCCCTGATGTATCGCAGGGAGAATGATTCGTGACTAACAAAGCCGTTTCGATAGTGAAATGATCCAGCCTGTGCCGACATTTCGCAGCACAATGCGGTCCATGCGGATTTTCAGTGGCTGGCAGTCCTGCCATAAAGCAAAAACCGAGCTACGCTGCGCGCGCCTTGGTCGTTGCGGTTTGACAGCCGTGCAAATGGCCAGAAAACCGAACGAAATCAGTGGGATATCTCGGTCGAAGCCAAATTTCGTCGGCCGAGGGCATCTTCCCCCCGCAACGAGGAAGGCCGTTAACCATCTGTTAAACTTAAATTCCTTGCAGCCTGACGAGAATCGGGCCAAATTCACGCTTGATTTTGGCGTTTTGCCGAAAAAGCGTTATTCGGACCCATCAAATATGAACGTCATGCTCAATCCGGAGCCGGAAGTCGATTTCGACGAGGTCATTCTCTCGCAAGGAGAGCTGATTTCCGACAAGCTGAACATTCTGCGCTTCGAGCAGTACCCACCGAATGCGGCCAAGGGATTGCGCTCCTTTTCGCTTGCCGAGGTCGCGACGTTCCTTGGAAACACCCAGAGCAATATCAAGAAGCTGCATCTGGAAGGCAAGGGCCCTACCCCGCAAACAACACCGTCCGGGCGGCGCACCTATACCGCTCAGCAAATGCTGGAACTGCGGCAATATCTCGATAAGCATGGGCGCAGCGAATCCAAGCGGTATGTTCCGCATCGTCGCGCAAACGATGCTTTGCAGGTCATATCGGTCGTCAATTTCAAGGGTGGCTCCGGCAAAACGACATCTGCTGCGCATCTTGCGCAATATCTGGCGCTGACCGGGCATAGAGTGCTTGCCATCGACCTCGATCCGCAGGCATCGCTCTCGGCCTTGCACGGCATTCAGCCGGAACTCGACCGCAACCCGTCGCTTTACGAGGCACTACGCTATGATGATGCGCGCAGGCCGATTACCGAGCTGATCCGCCCGACGAATTTCCCCGGCCTAGATATTATCCCCGCCAATCTGGAGCTTCAGGAATACGAGTACGACACGCCGCTGATGGCTTCGAAGAACTCGCCGGAAGGGCGCACATTCTATACGCGCATTTCGCAGGCGCTGCAGACGGTCGATGATCGATATGATGTGGTGGTGATCGATTGCCCACCCCAGCTTGGCTATCTCACGCTGACCGCGCTGACGGCTTCCAGTTCGGTGCTGATAACGGTGCATCCGCAAATGCTCGACATCATGTCCATGTCGCAGTTCCTGCTGATGCTTGGCGGCATTCTGCAATCCATCAAGGCGGCGGGGGCGCATGTGCGCCTGAACTGGTTCCGCTATCTGGTGACGCGCTATGAGCCGACGGACGGGCCGCAGGCGCAGATGGTCGGGTTCATGCAGGCCATGTTTGCAAACAACATGCTGCCGGTGCCCATGCTGAAATCCACCGCAATTTCCGATGCGGGCATCACCAAGCAGACGCTGTACGAGGTTGAACGCTCGCAATTCGTGCGCACGACCTATGAGCGCGCGCTCGAAAGCATGAATGCCGTCAATGGGGAGATCGTCCGGCTCGTGCATAAGGCATGGGGGCGCAGATGAGGGCGCATTTGACAGCCGTGCAGATCGGCATTTTGTGCTTTTGCAGCAAGCAATTAGCTGAAATTCGAAGGAGCATCTGATGGCGCGCAAGGGATTGCTCGACAGTGTGATTGCTCAGGACGAAACGCGTAACGATGCAAGCGCGCGCGCCGACTATGCACGACGTGGCGCATCTCGCGCGATGATGCTTTCGCTCGACGAGATTGCGCAGAATTCGACCCGTCTGTTGGAAGGGGAGGCGGTTGTTTCGCTGGACCCGACCGTGATCGACGCCTCGCCGGTCGTCGACCGGATGGAGGTCGAGGACGAGGATTATCATGCGCTGGTGGAAGCACTGCGAGCGGATGGCCAGACAAGCCCGATCCTGGTGCGGCCGCATCCGACCGACCCAAGCCGCTTCATGGTTGTGTTCGGAAGGCGTCGACTGCGGGCGGCGAAGCAACTCGGGATAAAGATCCGGGCCATCGTCAAGCCCATGGAAGATATCGCCGCGATCATTGCGCAGGGTCAGGAGAATTCGGCGCGCGCTGATCTTTCGTTTATCGAGCGAGCACTGTTTGCGCGAAAACTGATCGACCTCGGCCACAGCAAGGAGACGGCGAAATCAGCGCTTACGGTGGACGATACGCTGCTGTCGCGCATGCTTTCGGTCGCGCAAGTCATTCCGGACGCCGTCATCGATGCGCTTGGGCCATCCAAGGGGATCGGGAGAGACCGTTGGGAGGAACTCAAGAAGCTTGTGCAGCGGCCATCCAGCGCCGAAGCGGCAATTCGATATGTGAAGAGCGAGGGATTCCTTCAATCCGATCCGGCGAGGCAGTTCAGTAATTTGCTGTTCGAACTCAAGCAGAAGCCCGCGCGCAAAGGCTCGGTTCAGAAGCTGGCCTGGCAGTCGAACGACAGCAACGCTGCGGCTGAGATCGGCGTGAAGGGCAGGTCGGTGAACATTTCGCTGTTGTCCCGGCAGGGCAACGGCTTCGGTGTCTGGCTCAGCGAGAATCTCGACGATCTTTATCAGACATACAAGCGTTCAAAGAACACGCAAAACGGAGACTGAAACCGCAAAAGAAAAAAGCCCCCGAACGTCACCGCGCGGAAGCTCTTCTCATCGTGTAGCAACCTGAGAATCGCAAATCCACGAATCACTGTCAAGGTGTAGGTCGTCGTTTCGACGAGCGGAATTCTTTTGCCTTATGAGAAGGTAAGAGACATGGAGAGCCATGTAGTATCGACGCCCTTCGGGGCGCGACGGTTATCCTTTGCCATTTTGGCAGGCAATGCCGTTGCGCAGCAATGCCCGAAGGAGGCGCGAGCCGACAAATGGGCGATCATTCGCAATATCGCGGAAGCACGGACCGCGATCGGCGCGACGGACCGCTCAATCGCTTTGCTGAACGCGCTTCTGAGCTTTTACCCGGACAGTGAATTGTCGGGGGAGGGGAATCTGGTCGTGTTTCCTTCGAACGAGAAACTGGCCGCGCGGGCACATGGCATGGCGCCTGCGACCTTGCGCCGACATCTGGCAAACCTGGTCGATTGCGGGCTTGTGGTGCGCCGTGACAGCCCCAACGGCAAGCGGTTCGCCCGAAAAGGGCAGGGGGGCGAGATCCAGCAGGCCTACGGCTTCGACCTCGCGCCGCTGCTGGTGCGTGCGCATGAATTCGAGTGCCTTGCCGAAGAGATGCGCGAGGAACGCCGGCAATTGTTGCAGGTGCGCGAGCGCATGACCATCGCACGGCGCGACGTCTCCAAGATGATTGCATTCGGCCTGGAGGAAGGCATTCCCGCCGACTGGGAGGCGCTGCATGTGCAATACAGGGCGATTATAGGGCGGATTCCGCGCACAGCCACGCGCGAGGAGCTGACGCCGCTCGAAGCGGAACTGGCGCAACTTGCCACGATGATCCGTAACCTGTTGGCAAAGCACGTGAAATCAGAAGAAATAAGCGCCAATGAGTCTCAAAATGAGCGCCACAAACAGAATTCAAACCCACACTTACCCATTGAACTTGAACCTCGCTCTGAAAAAGAGCCGGGCGCGGATGCCGAGCTAACCGATCAGCCTGGCGAACTGCACAAAGGGACGTTTGAAAACAAACCGCCTGCCGGTTATTCGCTTGGGATGGTATTGCGGGCCTGCCCGGATATTGCCGATTATGCCCGCGCCGGAATTGAGAGCTGGGACGATCTCACCCGCACGGCAAATCTTGTGCGCGCTGCCCTCGGCGTCAGCCCGGATGCGTGGAATCAGGCGTGCGAGGCGATGGGCAATGTCGATGCCGCAATTGTGGTGGCGGCGATCCTGCAACGATCCGGGGAAATCAACAGCGCAGGCGGATATTTGCGGGCGTTGACAGACAAGGCGCGTGCAAACGCCTTTTCCGTAGGGCCGGTGCTGATGGCTTTGCTGCGAGCGCGAGGTCGCACCGTCGAGGGCAAGACAGCTTGACCGCCGGTGTCATTTGACGTGGCGAAAAGGGGAGGGGACTGCCTTGCGGAAAGCGCTATCACGCCGGAACGTAGGACAGCCTGACCACGTCCTCGCCCATTTGATCGGTGCCGACAAGACGGAGCCGCGGCAGTGGACCGCTGAAAAACGGCGAGCCGTCGCCGAGCACGACGGGGTGGATGTAGAGACGATATTCATCGATGAGGCCAAGGTCAGATGTCGCTTAGCAGTTAACCGCAAGAATGCGACGATTTGGTTGTGATTGACCATTTAATCATGAGAATCCTGCCTGTGCGATTCTCAAATTAAC
>NZ_QURN01000014.1 GCF_003403035.1 Mesorhizobium denitrificans
ACCGTATTGACCCCAGCATGACTCGAAATCCATAATCAGAGGTGGCTCACTTCTCGATGGAAAACCCGGCTCACTTCTGAGTGGAAATCAACAGGCGTGGTTCATCGACGACGATTACGACGAAGACAACTTCTTCGTGCGGCAGGCCTATTTCGTTGGAGACAGCCCCTATGAAGGCTTGAAGCGGGCGCTGAAGGCGGACATCGATAATACGGCGTGGGAGGACATGAACTCCACAATCTCACGCCCGTTCCCGCGCCCCGCGAGCGGGCGCATCTGCGTGAAGGTGATCAACCATTTCGGCGACGAAGTGCAGAAGGTGTTTGTGGTGTAGCAAATGTCCAAGCGCAGCATAACGGATCAGGAAATCGGGCTGATCAAGGCCATGCTCGCGCGAGGCATGAAGAACAAGGATATCCAGTTCTTCTTCAACCGCCCGGATCGCGCCGTGAACTCGGGCCGCATGTCGCAAGTCCGCGATGGGTCCTATGGCGCGGAAGTGCCGCAAGCGACCGATGCTGAGCTCGACGCCTTCATTGCTGCGCCTAAACCGGAAGGACATGTCGCAGCCGTCGGTGTCCCGACGGTCATCGCCTCATCCCCACCGGATGAAGGGCCGAAAGGCCCGCTCCATGCCGATGTCATCGCGGGCCAGTTCGCGGCGGACTCGGGCGGAACGTGGCGGCTGAGCAGCGGCGAGACCGATCAGCACGAATGCAAGGGGAGCTTCGGATTCAAACATTGCCACGAATGGATCCGGGCCATCGCAGCGCTCGCCAACAACCGTGGCGGCTACATTTTCTTTGGCGTCCACGACAAGGACGGCGCGGCGACGGCCGAGAGTGACAAGAGCTATGCCGTCACGGGCCTCACCAATGATGAGTTCGTGAAGGCCGATCCGGCGGACTTCACTAAGCTAATACGATCCTATCTGGACCCGACGCCGAGCGTGCTAACGGTCGCCGCCGTGGTAGGGGCCAAGACCATCGGCGTGATGCATGTCGCGCAACATCCAGGACGGCCAGTCATCGTGCGCACAGGAGACGGGAAGGTCCTGAAAGAGGGCGATATCTTCTTTCGCTATTCGGGAAGCTGCGAGCGCATCAAATACAGCGACCTTCGCGCCATCCTCGATGCGCGGGACGCGGTAGCCCGTCTGGGTGTGCTCCCGTTGGTCGAGCGGCTGCTTGCACTTGGTCCGGCGCGCGCCTTGATCGCCGACTTGGACAAGGGCGTTTTGGACGATGGGAAGCGGCCGATTGTGATCGGCCCGGCCTTGCTCGATCAAATCAAGTTCATCCGGGAAGGCGAGTTCGATGAGAAAGCGGGCGCGCCGACGCTGAAGCTGGTCGGCGACGTGACGGCTAATGGCGATGCGATCAGGCCGACCATCGTTCGCGGAAACATCACGCCCGATGCAGTGCTTCGAAATTGCTTGACCCGTGAGAAGGTCGCGCACCCCGCTGCTTACCTTGCGCACTCAGCGCATTCTAATCGCGAATGGCAGCCCATTTGGTTCTACCTTGATCACGCGGGATTGTCCGTCGGCGATGCGATCAAACTCTTAACGAAAGAGCCCGCAAGCCAGCCAACGCACCGCGACGCTGCGATAGCGCGGCTGAGCGGCAAGAAGAGCGCCTACAAAGAGAATGCCGGCAAGCCGAAACAGATCGTCAAGGCGCTCGCTGCGGGCCAAGTCGATGAACCGGGCGACGATTCAGAGGCTCATAAATTTGCGCTGGCCGTGCAGGGGCTTCCGGATGGTGCCCCCAAGCTGGCTGAAATCCTTACTGTCTTGCTGAAATGCTTCGAGCAGGCCACTCCCCAAAAAAGGGCAACGGCAACCTCCGCAGCGCAATCTTTCGAGCAGCTTGCCGCCTTGATGAGTTGCTTTGGAAGCCGAAAGAGCAGGCGTAACAATGCGCCACGTACTGGTTTGCGCCACGCATGTCGGGCGCGGAACTATCGTTAGAAACCCGTCCCCAAGGCCATGTAGAAGGGTGAACGGGCCGTCACGCTTTACGATTCCTGCAAGCGCTTCGGACAAGTCCGTCAGTGATGGGTGACTACATCCGCTATGCCGAGCGACATGGCACCAGTCGGCCATGGCTCGTGCACCTGATGGCACGACGAACGACGAAGGTCGCGGCAGTTGCGCTGGCTAACAAGACAGCTCGCATGGTCTGGGCGTTGATGCCTATGGTCTATGCAGTCGAGGATGGCCGGCGTGGGATTTTACTCAGTAGCTTTTCATCGAGGAATTGTTCCAGGTCCTCGATGGCCTCATCAATAGCTCCCAAAAGCTCCTCGTCTGCGCCATGCTTTTCAAGAAATGCCAAAACCGCTTCGAGACGGTCACGCTGCTCCAGAAGGCCGTGCAGCGCTTCAATATCGCCAATGGTGACGTCTGTGCTGTTCATAGTGCGACCTCCAACTCGAAGTTCTCATCTTCGCAGTCTCCGGCGTACCAGCTTTTTTCCAACGTTTAGCAGTGAATTTTGTCGCGACGATCGGCGTCAATAAACGCTTATCTGGCGTGCCGCCTCATCAATCATAATAGTCCGGACATAGGCGGAGTGATTGAACACGCACGGGATCGTGTAACAGGATCATTTCAGCATCAAATTCCGCCGCTATCGCCTTGAGTTTCTGGATAGAGATAAGCGCAGCTGCATCGTCGCAGCTCTCGCCCGGTATCACCTCATCCTCAAAATTTTCCCACAGGTCGCCCGCATCTGCGGTCAGCACTTTGACACCGCTTTTGGGCAACGTCACCACCAGCGACTGATGACCTGGCATATGCCCGCGTGTAAAAATCCCGCGTAGCCCCGGCATCATTTCCCAATCACCATCCACGATTTCCCACTTCATATCGGGAAAGTCGAAATCGTCATTGAACACCGCAAGGTTACCGTGATCCGAAAATGCAAACTCGTGCTCGAGCCGCTGAATCCAAATCCGGGCATGGCGGAGGTGTTTGAGATTGCCGGTATGGTCACAATGCACATGGCTGAGGATGACGTCGCTAATATCTTTTGGCTCCACCCCGCATGACTTCAGCTGTTTGAGAAAATCATGTTCGGGCAGCACGATTGGCGGAGCGAGCCAACCACGGCTCATAAAGTATTCTTCGCGACGGACCGGATCCAAGATATTGTCTATGTTGACCCCGGTATCGAACAGCACATAGCCGCGTTCCGTCTGCAACAGATAGGCACAGATCGGCTCAGCCATGACGAACCGCCCCCCACGATCACGGGTCGAGACCGTTTTAGGAATGACCTCATATCCCAGAAGCAATACCGCGAGCTTTTGCACAGATGTCACGACATTCTCCATCATCGGATCCCGGATTCGAGTAACTAGACCCCATCCCGGCAATGGATTTGAGCGATTTTGAGTGTTTGCCGCACGAATTTTGCAACAATCGCTCCCGTTTGCGAAATTTGTGCGCAGCGCAATTCGTAAAGTAGCTCAATAAACAAAAAAGGGAATGGAGGGATTCCGATGATCCGCAACCGACGGGAATTACTCGCGCTGGCGGCGACCGGCGTTGCGATCTTGACAACCAAGGCCGCGCCAACCTGGGCGGCAGCAAATAAGCCGCGTATTCGCGCGATCTTCGAAACCCCGATGGAGGAGCCATTCGTAACGCAGCTGCATCTGGCTATGTCGCGTATGGCGAAGGAAAACGGCCTCGACTACAAATATTCGGAATCGGTGAAGGCCGCTGATTTCTCGCGTGTACTTAGACAGTGGTGCGAGGAAGGCATCGAGCTGATAGTCGGTGACGCTTACGGGACCGAACAAATATGCCGCCGTGTTGCGGCAGCCTATCCGGACACCGCGTTTACACTTGGCTCTGCAATGGGACCAACCGAGCCAAACGTCTCCACGTTCTATGGGCAGAACTATGAGCCCGCATATCTCGCTGGCATGCTTGCCGCCGGCATGTCGAAAACCGGCAAGATTGGGGTGGTCGCTGGTATCGCCGTCCCCACAACCTACGGACTGCTGAACGCATATCGGGCAGGTGCAAAGGATTTCCGGCCCGATGTTGAAATGAAGGCCGCCTACATCGGCTCGATGTTCGACCCGCCAAAAGCCAAGGAAGCAACCATCGCCATGGCGGATCAGGGCGTAGATGTGGTTTTCGCTGAACGCATCGGCGTTATCGAGGCGGCAACGGAGCGCGGCATGCTGGCAATCGGCAACATGACCGATCAATCCTCCATCAATCCTGCGACTGTCGTGAGCAGTGTGATCTGGGACCCCTACCCGATCATAAAGGCATCGGTCGAAGCAGTATCCAGCGGCAATATCTCCGCCAAGGATTACAGCACCCTGGAAAACATCGCGAATGGCGTGAACTATCTTGCACCCTTCAAGGAGTTCGATTCCAAGGTCCCCGCTGAGCTCAAGACTGCAATCGAAGAGAAGTCGAAGGAAATCGCGAGCGGCGCGTTCAAGGTCGCGTACGACGAGAGCGAAACCAAATCCGATTGAGATTCCTGAGACGGGAGCATCATCGATGAGCGATCAGATCCCTGTTCTGGTGCTCTCCGGAATCACAAAGACCTTTGGGAAAACCGTTGCCAACAGCAGTGTAAGTCTTGAGGTCAAGCGCGGCGAGATCGTTGGACTGCTCGGTGAGAACGGCGCTGGCAAGACGACCTTGATGAACATCCTTTTCGGCCTCTATCGCGCCGACGAGGGCAAGGTTTTTGTTGAGGGCAACGAAGTAAACATAGCTACGACCGCCGATGCAATTTCTCTCGGCATAGGCATGGTCCAACAACACTCGCACGCTGTTTCGCGCCATACTGTTCTGGAAAACCTCATGCTCGGCTTGCCCGGCAAAAATGGTTTTCTGGATCGTGCTTTTGCTCTCAACCGCCTAAAGGAAATCGCGGATGGGTATGGCCTTCGGCTCGACCCTTCTCGAGTTGTTTCCACGCTTGCGGTCGGAGAAAGGCAACGCCTCGACATTATCCGCGCCCTTTTCAGACGCGCACGTGTGCTTATTCTTGATGAGCCCACCTCCGTGCTTACACCACAAGAGACGGAGGGTCTATTTTCTGCCTTGCGGTCACTGCAGGCAGATGGTGTCGGAATAATCTTCATCAGCCACAAGCTCAATGAAGTCATGGCTATTACCGATCGCATCGTGGTCATGCGACGTGGCAAAGTCGTCGCTGATGTCGTCAACGATAAGACTGTCACCAGCGTTACGCTCGCGACGATGATGTGCGGTCATGAACCGGATCGCGTGCAGCGCATTCCCCATACAAGGGGGGATGCGTGTCTAGTCGCCAGTGAAGTGGTGCTGCAACGCGACGAGGCAAAAAAAGCCGCGCACAAAATCAATCTGACAATCCATTCGGGCGAGATACTGGGCGTTGCGGGCGTATCGGGGAATGGTCAGGTTGCCCTTGCCGAAACGATTGCAGGGGTCGCGCGCGCTGCGCATGGCTCCATTTCCATTGATGGAGACATTATCGAAAACCCTTCCCCACGGCGAATGCAGCAAGCGGGCCTGAGTTACATCCCCGAAGACCGGATAGGCGCCGGGTTCGTCAGTACGATGCCGCTGAAGGACAATATGGTCCTGTCGCGCTTTTCATACCCTCCATTCTCTCGAGCGGGCTGGATTGATTGGGGCAAGGTGCTGAGCTTCGCCGAAAGCCAGATCGCTGAATACGACGTTCGCCCTCCCGATCCGCAAATGCCGGTGGGCCTTATGTCTGGGGGAAACCAGCAGAAGGCAATCGTGGCGAGGGAACTCGCTTTTTCTCCACGTGTGTTGATTATCGCCCAACCGACACGCGGGCTCGATGTTTCCGCCATCGCTTTCGTTCAGCGTTCATTGATAACCCTGCGAGATGCCGGCTGCAGCATCATGCTGATTTCAGACGATCTCGACGAAATCTTCCAATTGTCCGACAGGATCGCCGTAATGTACGAGGGATCGATCATCTGGGAGACGCCCATAGAGCAGGCCACCGTTGCATCTGTCGGTCTTGCGATGAATGGTTCTAACCCCGCACTGACGGAAGCACGGGCATGAGGCTGGTTGCATCCACGCGCAAGATCTCCCGGCTTCAGAACGCATTTCTGCCGCTTGTTGCAGTCGCCGCAAGCCTCGTGATTTGCGCGCTGTTGATCGCACTCGCCGGAGCAAACCCAATCACAGCATTCGGAATCATGCTTTCGGCTGCATTTGGTGGCAAATTTGCGCTGACCGAAACTCTGGCACGTGCTGCGCCTCTGGTGCTTTCGGGACTGGCGGCGCTCGTTGCCCTCAGAACGAGATTCTGGAACATTGGAGGTGAAGGGCAAATCCTTGTGGGCGCGATGGCTGCCGCCTGGATCGGTGCAAGGACCAGCCTTCCAGCGCCCCTCCTGGTGCCGTGCATGCTTGTTGCAGCAGCATTGGCTGGCGCAGCGCTTGCGGCCCTGCCCGCCACACTGAAGCTGAAGCTCGGCGTAGATGAAGTTGTCAGTACGTTGATGCTCAACTTCATCGTGATGTACGTCATGATGGCGCTTCTATCCGGCGTCTGGAAAGACCCGGTAACGGGTTGGACGGACAGCCCTGACATTCTCCCGGCAGCAGAATTTCCTGTCTTCTGGCGCGGCACCCGGCTTCATCTGGGCGTACTGATTGCGTTCGCGGCTGTTGTGGCGATTGGTGTGATGCTGCAACGCACGACATTCGGACTTTCCATGAAAATCGTCGGGGAAAATCCGAAAGCGGCTCAGCATGCCGGTCTCAATGTTTCGCGCATCACATTGTTTGCGGCGCTTCTGTCCGGAGCGTTGGCGGGAATTGCAGGCGCGGGTGAAGTCGGCGGAACGCAGTTCCAGGTGATAGCGTCGATTTCCTCCGGCTATGGCTATGCAGGAATTGTGGTCGCTATGCTGGCGAGGCTTTCCGCCGCGGGCATCATACCTGCTGCCTTGTTTCTGGCTGCCTTGACGACAGGTGCAGATGAGATGTCGAGACAGACCAACGTTCCATTTTTCATCGCGGATGCCATGCAGGGGATATCGCTGATTGCCGTCCTGGTCGCAATGACGCTCTCCCGGTACGAGATCAAATTCCGCACTGTCGAGAGGACGCCCCATTCGTGAGCATATTCGGCCTCGCTCTCGACATTGGCTTCTTCGCTGCCGCTGTGCGCCTGGCGATACCTCTGCTGCTTGGTACTCTCAGTGAGCTTACAGCCGAAAGATCCGGCACGCTCAATCTCGGAATCGAAGGCATGATGCTTGCCGGCGCGCTCGCCGGCTTCAGCACCGCTGCGGCAACAGGCTCGCTCTGGCTTGGCGTCCTCGCGGCAGTTTGCACAGGAATGGCAATAGGGGCGATCATGGCCATTCTTGTCGTCTTCCTTCGACTGGACCAGACCGTGACTGGATTGGGTGTCAGCCTCGCTGCAACAGGATTGGTTTTCTACAGCTACCGACTGGGTTTTGGGGAAACGAGCACGCCGCCTTCGATCACCCCTTTCGGTACAATCCCAATACCGTTTCTCTCCGACATACCGTTCATTGGTCCCGTTCTTTTCAACCAGTATGCGCTGACCTACATCGCTTACCTGCTGGTTCCGGTGATGACTTTCGTTCTGTATTATACCCCGATTGGCCTTGCGCTCCGGTCGGTGGGAGAGAACCCGCAGGCAGCGGCAGCAGCGGGTATCGACCCCTTGAAAGTGCGCTTTTTCTCACTTGTTGTCGCAGGTGGAATGGCGGGGCTGGCAGGATCATATCTCAACCTTGCAGCATTTGGCTCATTCACGTTCGGGATCGTTGCAGGGCGAGGATGGATATGCCTGGCGCTTGTCGTGCTTGGCAGATGGAATCCGATCGCGTGCGCGGCTGCTGCGTTCCTGTTTGGTGCGGTAGATGCGTTTCAACTCCGCTTGCAGACCAGCGGGTCGATCGACCTGCCCTATCAGCTATTTCTGGCTCTTCCGTACGTCGCGACATTGCTTGCAATGATCTTCAACAGTCGCCGCACAGCGGGACCTGCGGCGTTGATGCAGCCCTATGACGCCGAGCAAAGATAAGATCGACACTGCTGACATATCTACCCAAAAGGCTGTTGACGATGTCGGATATTCGCGCGGACGCCCTCATAATCGGAGCGGGTTTATCCGGAGCCGTTGTAGCGGCGCGGCTTGCAGAGGAAGGCGTTTCGGTCGTCTGCCTGGAGCAAGGCATGAAGCATCAGCGGGAAGACTATCGGGGACGACAGGACGACTGGGAAATAACGGCTCTGGGACCTTGGCATGCCAGTCCCAATGTCCGTCGAGGTCCAGCCGACTACCCTATCAACGACGAAGATTCAGTGATGAAACCGCTGATGTTCAATGGAGTCGGTGGCAGTACAATCCTTTACGGCGCGCACTGGATGCGCTTTTTTCCATCGGATTTCAGGGTGCGGACACTCGACGGCGCAGCAGATGACTGGCCGATCACCTACAATGATCTTGCGCCTTACTACGATCGAACCGATATCGCTTTCGGCGTGTCGGGCATTGCCGGCGACCCCGCCTACCCCGCCTTTCCCGACTACCCAATGCCGCCCCTTCCTATCAACGTGTGGGGAGAAAAGGTTGCAGCAGGACATAGCAAGCTGGGATGGCACTGGTGGCCCGGATCGAATGCCATAGCTTCGCGCCACTATGAAGGTAGAAACCCTTGCGTTCAGCGAAGCACCTGCGGATATGGCTGCAATGAAGGGGCGAAGGCTTCAGTCGACTTGACCCATTGGCCTGCTGCTGAGCGAGCGGGGGCAAAGCTCATCACAGGCGCGCGCGTGAGCCAGATAACGCACGACAGTCATGGGCGGGCCACTGGGGCGATCTACAGTGACCGAAGCGGCACGCAATATCGAGTGGTGGCCAACGTCGTAATTCTTGCAGCAAACGCGATTGGTACGCCTCGTTTGCTGCTCCTCTCTCACTCCGCAAGATATCCCAATGGCCTTGCCAACGGTTCCGGATTGGTGGGGAAACGGCTCATGATGCACCCATTCACGCGTGTAGTCGGCTTCTTCGATGAACCTATGGAAACCTGGCAAGGCCATTGGGGACAAAGCCTATACTCGCTTGAATTCGCGGAGACGCGTCCCGATCTCGCTTTCATAAGAGGCGCGAAATGGAATTTAGGGCCTTCCGGTGGTCCTCTCCACGCCGCCATGTTCTCCAACGGCAAAAATTGAACTGGGGACCAGACCTGCACCGACAGGTCAGTGAGTGGCTTGGCCGGACCGCGATATGGGGTATCTCATGCGACGATCTTCCAGAGACGGAAAATCGGGTCACGCTGGATGACAGTCTTTGCGATGGCGATGGCATTCCGGCGCCGCGATTGAAGTACACACTATCCGAGAATTCGAAGGCAATACTGCGCTTCAACAGAGAGAGGGCAGCGGAATCTCTCGAAGCCTCCGGGGCCTACAAGACACAGAGCGCCGAGATTATGCCAGAGTATGGCTGGCACCCTTTGGGCACATGCCGCATGGGCGACGATATCGATGATTCAGTCGTGGATCAGTTCTGTGCCGCGCATGACGTGGAGAACCTATTCATAGTCGATGGCAGCGTTTTTGTTACCGGCTCCTCGGTCAATCCCGCAGCCACGATCGCAGCAATCGCCTTGCGTGCCGCAGAGAACCTTTTGACCAAGAGACGAGAAATACGGGGGTCTCTTTGATGGAACGGCCCGGACTGCCTTTTCAAACACTGGATGCGGAGCATCGCGCCCAATTGTCTGTCATCGCAGACAAGATCTTGCCTCGAACCAATGAAATGCCCTCCGCCAGCGACATCGATCTTGCAAATGCGCCACTCGACAAAGTGCTGCGTTCGCGACCGGATTTGGTTCAGCCCCTCATCCGGACGCTATCTTCACTTGGCAGCAGTATCGATGAGGCTGACCTGCACCTAATGCAAAGCAACGCCCCGCAGGTCTTCGAAACGCTATTCCAAGTCATAGCCGGTGCTTATTATATGGATGCGCGCGTGCGCCGCCTGCTTGGCTATGACGGTCAGCGCGCACTGTCGTTACCAAGAGCTGGCTTCGGCGCGGAAGAGCTCTTGATGGAGATGATGGAAACCCCGCCGCGCTACCGTTCGTGCTAAACAGTCGAGGCTTGCGATCCTTTGAAGAAATCCGCTGAAGGATTGCTTGCAAGGTATTGCGAAACAGCCAGTGCTGCTTCTGACTTGACCGCGGCGGCGATCCAGTACGCAATCATCTCGTCGTCTCTCGGCTCCAGACCAGCGCAGGCAACCACAATTCCCTCAAGCACGGCACTACCGGCATAAACAGTGTCTGCGCCGCGATAGTAGTGCGATGGAAGTTGTGAGGTAGGCAAACGCGTGCGTGCCGATATCTGAGCCTTGCTGAGCGCTATTTCCAGATTGGGATAAGGTGATGCCGAGAGGTCGCCAATTGATGTGACCAGCAGGCAATTGCCGCGAAACGTGCCACCGGATTTATGTGATGCGAGTTCATCGAAAGTCGTGACGACAACCGCAAATCCCGTGCGATCTGCGAACGCATCACGGAGCATGGTTTCAAGCGCCGCGCGGATTCGTTCGAACGCACGCTTCGCCAAATCGCGATCAAGAATTGGGTTGGTATCTTCCGTCATCAGACAACACCTGCCCATGTCGTGCGGCGCCAATCGGCAACGGCTACAGGCGATCCATCGATGAAACCCGCAGCAGTTACTGCACCTGCCCGCATATCCCCATCGGGCATCTCGACGACCTTGTGGCCGAGTTCGGCGAGATTCTCTTTTTGAGGATGGCTCTTTTCGATGAGCAGTTTTCCATTTTCGCTGCGCCAGCGCGGTCGACCGACAACGCGCGCGAGGTCGAGCTTTTCAATCGTCAGGCCGCAGATGACTTGCAGCAGCGTTTGAACCTGTCCATCAGCACCGGGCGTTGACAATCCCAGAGGTCCGTGAGGCGTTTCAAGGATGGCGGGCGCAAGCGTGTGCACAGGTCGCTTTCCCGGCATGGCGTCGTTCGGCTTTGAGGTGAAGCCTCCGGCCCTGTTGTTGAGAGTAAAGCCACATTCGGGAACGTAGACCGCTGAGCCGAAATCATCGAAAACACTCACCAGCGAAGCAGCACAATTTCCATGCCTGTCGGCGACTGAAACGCCAGCCGTATGCAGATAGGCGCGCGGACCACCTCTATTCGCTGCGCGGTTCAAGTCTATCTGCAATTTTTCATCGAGCAGCGATGCTCCGCGCACAACCTGATCACGATACGCAAAACTCGCCTCTGTAAGCTCGATACCGGCGTGATCGATTCTGTCGGCAGGAATCTCGCCAAGCTCAAAAAGACCTTTGGTCGCCATCGCCAGCAAGACGCCTTGAGAAACAGGGGGCTGCACAAGCAGCCGCATTCCCTTGAAATCAATCGAGATCGGCTCCGTGACAACCGTTTCGTGAGCTTCAAGATCATCAAGATCGAGTGCGCCGCCCTGCCGCTGCACTGCACTTACAATGGCTTGGGCGCACACGCCGGAATAGAACGCATGAGCGCCCTCTTTGCCGATCCGGTCGAGCGTCATTGCCAGTTCTTCCTGGGTTACCAGCTGACCGGCCCGCGCAGATAGCAATTGCCACTGAGCAGCACCATTGCGCTCCAGCCGCGCTCTCTGGTCCTGCAAGGCGCGCATGAGTGAAGGCGTAACGGGCATCTTGAGACGGGCAAGTTTTATGGCCGGCTGCAAAATTGTGTGCAGAGGTAATCTTCCATAGGCGGCGAGCACCGTAGACCAGGCACCCACTATGCCTGGCACCGTGATGCTGGCGCCACCATCGTTGGCCACGTGCGTCAATTTCCTTGGCGCTGCCCCGGTGCCATTAAATGCGCGCGTTCTTCCCCCGGGCTCGCGAATAAGGCAAAGCATGTCGCCACCCAAGCCGCAGGCATTGGGAGCAACCACCGCCAAAACGGCCTGCGCCGCAATCATGGCTTCAACGGCATTTCCGCCGCGGCACAATATCTCTTGTCCGGCCGCAGCAGCAAACGGATCAGCCGCGGAAATCGCGCCTCCCCGCCCCACCAATACGGGTCGTTCTCGCGACGCAAATGAGTCGGCCAGCATGCTTGCAGCCCTTTCCATTCAGACGGCGGTGTACCCGCCATCGACAACCAATGAAGTGCCCGTCACATAACGCGCGGCGGGCGATGCAAGAAACAGAACCGTACCAGCAACATCTTCGGGCGTGCCCTGACGTCCCATCGGTATCTGACGCAGCAGCGCACGCTCCGCTTCCACCGGGTCGGCTTGAAACCTCCAGAAACTGTCGTTGAACGGCGTATCTATCCATCCCGGCAGGAGGCAGTTCACGCGCGTGCCCTGAGGGGCAAGCTCGTCTGCCAGCGCGCGACAAAGACCCAGCAATCCTGATTTCGTCGCATGATATGCGGGCATTCCCGCGTGACCGCGCAACGCACCTGTCGATGCCGTCAAAATGATGCTCGCATTGTCAGAGCGAGCCAATATCGGCGCGGCAGCCTGGGTCAGGTAAAAAGGCATGGACAGGTTAAGCGCCAGCGACTTTTCCCATTGCTCGGCCTTCCATTCCTGCAATGGCGCCGATTCAAGGATAGCTGCATTGGCGAAGACACAGTCGATGCGACCATACTCAGCGAGCGCGGCCTCGACCGCCTGCCGTGGCCCTTCCCTTGTCGACAGATCGCACACCATCGAGCGCGCTTTGCCTGCTCCACGTTCCGAGACTGCCGCAAGCGAACGAGTTTCATCGATATCAGCTAAAAACACATCGTCGCCGCGTTCACGAAATGCGCGCAATACGGCCAGCCCAATTCCCGATGACCCACCTGCGATCAGAGCGACAGCCATGTTGCACCTCGCCCTTCGCCGCCACAGATCTGAGCCGCCGCTGCCATGTAAACGGCTACGCAGTCGACGACATCCTCTTCGTAGACATAATCATTTACGCCCGACGCGAGTTCTGCCTGAGGGCCATAACAAATCGCCGGAATTCCTCGCGCGCGCCAGCGAGCAGCATCGCTTGCGGGCAACCGAACAACGGAACGCGCAGCCTCTCCACGTATAGCTGCTGTCGCGTCAAGCATTGCAGTGCAAAGCTCGCTGTCGATAGCAGTCCAGTTGGGATCCCACCCCTTGATGCGGGTTACCTTGATGCCGCCAATTTGCTCGGCCAGCGCACATACGCGCTTCATGATCTTGTCTATTTTCATTCCCGGCGGAACGCGAAAATCCACTTCGGCAACCGCCCTGGTCGCGACCTGGCTTACGAAACTGCCCCCGCTTATTGTCCCCGCGTTTACAGAAAGCCTGAGCCCGTGTTCGCCCGCATTATTGGCAAGAACCGCAACATCAGGCGGCGGCGCAGATTGCTCATCATTCCATTGGTCGAGACTGGCGAGAAGTTTGGACAGGCGGGCGATTGCCGATGATCCCTGTTGCGAAAGCATGCCTTGACCGGGCGGTGCAGTCGCTTCAATCGAAAGCCAAAGCAGGCCCTTTTCCGCAATCGCCAAGTTCATTCCGCCGGGACCCTCGGCATTGATCACGGCATCGCCCAACAAGCTTTCGTCGCCGTCCAACAGAAACGCTGTTCCGTCTGGGCCGAACACAACTTCGTCCGCAACCAGCGTGAGCGTGATCTTTCCACAAAGCGCGGCGCGATTTCGCGACAAACCGACATAGGCCATAGCCAGCGCGGCGACACCTGCTTTCATATTGCCGATGCCAAGCCCCGTGATGCGTCCGGCCTGCTGTTGCAATTGATAAATCGGAACCAGCCAATCAGAAGGATCGCCAGGGTTCAGTGTGTCCATATGACCATTCAAAATGAGATGAGGCCCCGGCCTGCCAGTATCGAATCCGCACACGATATTTGGCTTGGTCGGCGTCGCACTGCGAATCTCAGGCCGAAGGCCATGCTTTTCCAGAAAGGCCGAAAGGACACGGACCGGTGCGGTCGTGTCACCTTCAGGCTGCGGGCTTCGTGCTGATACCAATTCTGCGCAAAGCCCCAGCAGCTCTTGTCGCTGCGCTTGCGCGACTGATTTGATGTCTGCAGCGTTTTCTGAAGCAGCGCTCATCAACCAACCTGCCATCCGCCATCAACGACAAGCGATTGACCGACGACGTAGCGTGAAAAATCAGAAGCAAGATAAACATATGCGCCTGCGAGTTCGTCGAGCGGCCCCAGCTTTCCGATAGGAATCTTCGACTCCAATTCGGCGCGCAACGAAGCCGGTGACGCGTTGCGCAGCTTTGCACGATCCTGAAAAAGCTGCTGGATCATTTTGGTATCGATCTGACCGGGACAGACAGCGTTTACGAGGATGCCCTTATCCGCAAGTTCCGCAGCCATGGACTGCATCAGCCCCACCATTCCGAACTTGGATGCGGAATAGGCACCATTCTCGCGGCCACCGCGAACGCCGAACAGCGACGCTGTAAAGATTATCCGCCCAGCTTTTTTCCGCTCCACCATGCGGCGCGCAAATGATGTGGCGGTTATGAACGCTCCGGTCAGATTGACATCTATGACGCGGCGCCAACTGGCCAAATCAGTGTCGATCGCGTGCTTGAGTACCAAAATCCCTGCATTTGGCACGATGATGTCAACGCCGCCTTCAGCAAAGCAGGTGTCCGCACATCGTTCGGTCGCCTCCTGATCGGTCACGTCGAGCAACACCGTTTTTGCGCGGCCAGATGCGATCCCATCAAGGTGTGTCTGGGCGCTTTCCAGCGAATGTGGGGCGACATCGGCTGCAATCACCTTCGCGCCCTGGCGCAGATAGGCCTCGGCTACGGCAAGCCCTATGCCTTGCGCACCTCCCGTGATGAACGCCGTCTTTCCTTCAAGCAAATGGCCGTCCATGCGATTCTCCTGTTCCCGATTTCAGGCTGCGACTGATTCAGAGGCGCGTCCCACAATTCGCTGATATGCTTCTTCGTCCGTTGCCCCTTCACTGCCGATCGCTACGATCCTCGAGTCCTTTCCGAGGCCAAATAAGGTTTTGACTTCGGGGTTGAGCGTTGCAGCAATCAATCCGGCTACCGCAGCGCAGCCTGACTCTCCTGCAACGATAGCGGGGTCGCCACCAACACCGGCAGCGAGCAGGCGCATTGCTTCAGGAGCAGCTTCTTCTGGCAGAGTAATGACCCCATCGGTGGCATGCTTCAGAACAATCCACGCCGGGGCAGATACCTCGCCCGCAGCAAGGCATGCCATGACGGTATTTGTGTCACCCGGAACGGCGGTTGGCTTTCCAGCAGCGATGCTGCGGTAGATGCAGTCCGCACGGTGCGGTTCTATGACGATGATTTTCGGGCGCTGTGCCCCCAACTTTTCCCAATAATATGCGGCAATTGCTGCGGCCAATCCACCGACACCTGCCTGGACGAACACATGGGTAGGTGCTTCGTTACCCATCTCGTCGGCGATTTCGTCTGCGATGATCGTATAGCCCTGCATGATCAGCGACGGCACATGCGCAGTCGCAGCATTCGACGTGTCCCCCGCAAGAAACCAGCCATTCGCCACGCAATCCGCCGCGCATCGTTGCACTGAATCGTCATAGTGGCCTTTCACCCGGACGATCCGCGCACCGTATTTTTCAATTTCGCGCTGTCTGGAAGTGCTCACATGCTCATGCAGGTAAATTACGCAGGAGCAGCCGAACATCTTCGCGCCCCACGCAACCGAGCGTCCATGATTGCCGTCAGTAGCTGCGGCAACCACAACATCCGCAATGAGATTTCGATGCTTGCCCGAAATGAGATCGGCTGCTGACACAGGCTCCTTTATGCCCTTGCCCGCGATAAATTCCTGCAAGATGGCGAGCACCGCATAGGCACCGCCAATGGCCTTGAAGCTCTTGAGCCCAAAGCGCTGCCCCTCGTCTTTGTAGTGTAATTCACCAATGCCGAGTTTGGAGGCCAGACCTTTCAGCCTTAGCAGCGGCGTCGGCGAATAGCCCGGCCAGGTCGTTATCTCCGCGAGTGCCTTATCCAGGCTCTCAAGGCTGATGATAGACCGTTCCTCCTCTCCATAAAGGCGCTGGCGGTCGGCATGCGCGTTCTGGATCGCGCGGGCGTTGAAGCGCTTCACTTCCATAAGGTCGTATCTCCCTACCAAGGTTCAGGCGCAGTCAGACAGGCCGGCTGCGCCCGGTATCTGCTGTTACTTTGCCTTGGCCAATTCCTGGAACCACTTGTCGCGCAGCTTCACGTTCTCGCCGTTGCGAACGACGTCGCGGATGAAGGTGTTAAGGAAGTTCAGGAAATGCGGATCGCCGGGACGAATCGCGTAGGCAAGACCCACCGGCTTGACGAGCTGGTCTTCCGTGTTCATCACCACAATGCGATCCGTAAGCGCTGGTGCGCGAACCTTGAGCAGCATCAGCGTGCCGGGATCGAGGAAAGCGGCATCAGCCTGACCGGACGCGACTTCGCCGATCCATGCTGCGATATCGTTGGTTACGACACCGCGCACCTTAGCGTTGGGGAAAAGCTCTTTGGGATAGCTTTCTTCAACCGTTCCACTCTGGCCGACAAATGTGAAATCCGGTGAGTTCAGGGCGTCAATAGAAGTAATGCCCTTCTTCTTGTTCGTCACGATATGGAAGCCATAGGTCGAATAAGGTTCCGTGAAGTCCACCACCACGGCGCGTTCAGGCGTTGCAAAAAGATTTGCGAACACGGTGTCGTATTGTTTCGCTTCGAGCCCCGGAATAAGCGTCGCCCAGGTCGCTGGAACGATCTGGAGCTTAACGCCGAGGATCTTGGCGACCCTGTTGGCCAGATCGACGTTGAAGCCTTCATATTCACCGGTCGTCGGATTTGGCGATTGCCATGGCGGGCTTTCGGCCATGCCGACCTTGAACACTCCACGGTCCTTGATTTCTTTGATCAGGTCTTCGGCCAGGGCGGGAGAAACCGCCAAGGCAAAGGCCAGCACAAGTAGTATTTTCAGAAAGCCAAGTCGTTTCAGCAGCGATGTCATTGCATTCCCCTTTCTGGTTTTTATGCCTTGGAAACAATATCTTGAGTTGATCTCCGGCGAAAACCGAACCCTCGCCAACTCGTTGGTCGCGTCGACCTGTTGGAAAGCCTCGCCTCAAGGTGGCGGGCATAGAGCGTGACGGGGAAGATCATCGCGAAATAGATAATCGCGATTGCCGAGAGGAAGGTGATGTACTGGTATGTCTGCCCGCCAAGCAGATATGCCTGCAGCGTTAGGTCCATGACGCCGATGGCGGAAAGCAGCGTCGTGTTTTTCAGGAATTCGGAGAAGTAGTTGACCAGTGGCGCAATCACCAATTTGAGTGCTTGCGGCAAGATCACGAACGACCATTTCGGAAATGCCCTAAGCCCAAGAGCCTCCGCGGCCTCTTTTTGACCTTGAGGCACAGCCTGAATTCCAGCGCGGAATATCTCTGCGAGATAGGCAGCACCTATCAGACCCAGCACGACGGTTCCCGACCAGAAGCCGGAGACGGTCGTCGCAAAGATCAACGGGATGCAATAATAGGCCCAGAAAATCAGGATCACTTCCGGCGTTACGCGGAAGAAAAGTATGTAGGCTCGCGCAAAAACACGGAGCGCACCGACTGAGGAAATGCGCATAGCGCAGATTGCGCTGCCGCCGACAATGGCGATGACGGCTCCGACAAAGGTAATGGCGAGCGTAATCTTCGCTCCATCGAACAAAGCACCGCTGTTGCGAAGGATGAGATCAATGTCCATACGCGCCTCGCTTCTTCAAGGCGCGCTCTGCGAGATAACCGAGCACACTGATGCAAAGCCCCACGACGAACGCCAGCAAGGCTGCCGTGGTGTAGATCTCCACCGGTTGAAAAGTGAACGTCGAGAGACGGCTGGCTGCACGCAAAAGATCATTGATCGCGAGCACCGAAAGAATTGCGGTTGCCTTGAAGATGCTGATAGTCGTTCCGACGAGTGGCGGCAGCATCAGGCGAATTGCTTGCGGCAGGATCACCTTGTGCCATGTCGCGAAGGCTCGCATCCCAAGAGCCTTGGCGGCTTCGAATTGCCCCTTGCCAACGCCAAGTATCCCCCCGCGAATGATTTCGCTGCAGTAGGCCGCGACGTTGAAGATCAAGGCAATCGAGGCACTTTCGAAGGGCGTAGTCGCTATGCCGGTCAGGCTAGGAACCGCGAAATGGACCCATATCGCCTGTACGAGGAGAGGTGTGGAGCGCCAGAATTCCACGAAGCCGAGCGCAGGCCAGCGAATGATGCGGCGCGACGAAAGGTTTGCCAGCGCGAGCAGCGTGCCCACGACGATGCCGCCGCAGAAGAAGCCGATACCTGTGAGCAGAATATTGGTCAAAAGACCACTGAGCAGTGCCGGCAGGTATGTCCAGGCCACCGTGAAATCGAGCGAGCGCAGGAAATCATAGTCGATCATTGGAGGCGTGCTTTCCGATGGGGAGCCATGCGCACGCCCCCTACCGATCCGGACGCGCCGGGTGCCACAATCGGCGCGCTGGCGAATCCGAGGCACCCTTGCCATCAGGGTAGCTGACAAGTTCCATCTGCAAGCCCCACGGGGCAAGGAAATAGACCCAAAGCGAGCCCTTTGCAGGACCGCTTTCTATATGCTGGATTTCGCCAAGCACGGTCACGCCCTGCTCACGCAGATGAGCTATGGCCGCGTCAATATCGTCTACGTAGAACGCAATATGATGCCCGCCAATGTCGCTGTTTCGCGGCGGCGCTTGCTCTTGATCTGGCGCGACATATTCGAAAATTTCGAAATTAGGACCAGCCTTGCAGCGCACGAACCCCCAGCGAAATCTGGACGATCTATCGACGCCAATCTGCCGCTCCATGAAGTCCGGATCCGCATATTCGCCTCCGTCGAGAATGAACTCGCAACCAATCACACGCACGAAAAAATCGACCGCATCATCGAAGTCGGGCACCGTTATGCCGATATGTTCGGCACCACGAAGGCCGGGAAGACCTCTGTTTGATTTGCCCGTCATTCTCCCGCGTCCGCAGCGTTGAGATGAGCAGACAGCAAGCGATTTACATTTGAAGACGCCTCCATCATCGGCATGTGGCCGGCATTACCGATGACCTCGACTTTTACATTCGGTGACAGACCGATCGCCTGCGCGGCGGGTATGATGGCGTCACCTTCACCCCAGATAACTAAGGCAGGAATATCGGTCGCATTGAGCGTGGCACGAAGATCGATTTTCTGCTTGCCGTCGGACGCAAGATTGCGCGCAATTGCGGTTAGCGCTTCCGGCACCCCATCCAGGCGCTTGAAACGCAGGACGTTCTCGACCATCTCTGCACTGACAGCATCGGACGAAGAGAAGAGACGCGCCAAAACGTCTTTCATAGGCTTGCGGCGGTCCGCGCTTAGAAAGCCATCGATGTATTCACTTGAGATTTGTTCGCCGATGCCAGCTGGCGCAATCAGCGAAAGCGAGCTTACCCGCTCCGGCGCGCGCTCTGCCACCGAAAGCGCCACAGCGCCCCCGAGCGAATGCCCAATCAAATGAGCCTTCTCGACTTTGAGCGCGTCCAATGCCGCGATCAGCGCCGAGCCTAGCTCCTCAATGGTTCCGGACGAGAGACTGGGTGTGGAGGCGCCATGAGCTGGCAAATCAATGATATGAACCGTTCTATTTTGCGCCAGTGCGTCCTGGGTGAAAAGCCATGTTCCACCGTCGCCACCGAAACCGTGAACAAGAACGGCAGGTATGCCACTCCCCTCCCCGATGGACAGCACATTGAGATTGTGGGGGCCGCAGGTCAGAACCCGCGCGACTACCTGCCCGTCCTCCATGTCGTCCAAACGTCCTGCGCGGTCGGCATAGCTGCTGATGAAGGTGTCGATATCGGCTTCGGGAACATTCGGCTCAGCAACAACCGCCAGCAGCGCCCCAACAGGTGCGCTTGCACCTTCCGGTACGATGATTTTGCGCATATTTCCTGCGATCAAGCTCTCGACGACATTCGTGATCTTTTCGGTTTCGACCTCCATGAACTCCTGGCCGACCTGGATCTGTTGTCCTTCCTTCACCAGCCACGCGGCGAGGCGTCCCTCAGTCATCGTCATGCCCCATTTGGGCATGGTGATTGCTTGAATTGCATCCGTCATTTTACGACTTCCGATAGGTAAATGCAGCGCGTGCCGCGTCTGCGATCCGCTTGGCGTCGGGGATATATGCGGCTTCTAGATTGGGCGCATACGGGACGGGCGTATGAGGAGCGGTCACCTTGAATATCGGCGCTTTCAGCGCCCCAAATGCTTTCTCGGCGATGATGGAGGAAACATCCGCGGCCATGCCGCAACGCGGATTTGCCTCGTCCACGATAACAACGCGACCGGTTTCTTCCGCCGCTTCGAGGATCGTGTCTTCGTCAAGCGGCGACGTGGTGCGAGGGTCGATAACGGTGCAACTGATGCCTTCCTTGGCCAGTTGGCCAGCAGCTTCCATCGCGATGTGAACCATTCGCCCAAAGGCGATTATGGTTACGTCGTCCCCTTCGCGCAGAATATTGGCTTCACCGAATGGCACGACATAGGCACCGTCGGGAACTTCACCGACTGTGTCGTAGAGCAGCTTGTTTTCGAGGAAAATTACCGGATCGTCGTCGCGGATGGCCTGTATCAACAATCCCTTCGCATCATAGGGAGTGGATGGGATCACGACCTTCAGACCGGGAATGTGCGTGAAAATGGGATAGAGCGCTTGGCTGTGCTGGCTGGCCGATCTGGTCCCAGCTCCGAACGTAGCTCGCAGCACAAAAGGCGTGACTGCCTTGCCGCCGAACATGTAACGAAATTTGGCTGCCTGATTGAAAATCTGGTCGAAGCAGACGCCAAGAAAATCGACAAACATGATTTCAGCTACCGGCCTCAAACCAGTAGCTGCCGCACCGGCAGCCGCGCCAACAAACGCGCTCTCCGATATGGGCGTATCACGTACCCGAGTTGGGCCAAACGCACCGAGCAAACCTTTCGTCACGCCGAAGGCACCGCCCCATGCATCCTTTTGGCCGGAGGCGCCTGCGCCTCCCGCAATGTCCTCGCCGAGAACGATGACGCGGGGATCGCGCCCCATTTCGTGATGAAGCGCTTCGTTCAACGCCTGACGGTAGGATTTCGTTGGCATGGCAATCTCACTTAAACGTAGCGCACATAGACGTCGGTGGTCAGCGTCTCGAGCCCCGGCTGCGGCGCGGCGCGCGCGGCCTTAACGGCACTGTCGATCAACTGCTGAACTTCCGCGTCGACGCGGTCGAGATCGGCATCATCGAGCAATTTGGCCTGGGTGACCCGGCTGCGGAAAACCGCCAGACAATCTCGCTCGCGGCGCATTGCCGACTTTTCCTCGGGCGTTCGATAATTATCGGGATCACCGCTGAAATGTCCGTAGTATCGCGGCGTCTCGATGTGCAGCAGGGTCGGGCCTTCGCCCCTGCGAGCACGCGCCACTGCTTCTTGAGCAGCATCATGAACCGCGAAGAAATCCACCCCGTCAACATGCGCGGAAGCCATGCCAAGCGCTTCGGCACGCTTCGTAATTTCTCCGGCAACAACAAAGGATTTGGCAGTCGCCTCTCCAAAGCCGTTGTCTTCGACTGCAAAGATCACCGGCAATTTCCAGATTTGCGCCAGGTTCATACTTTCGGCGGTCGTACCCTGATTGATCGCGCCATCGCCTGAAAAGCACACTGCTACATCATCGCGATTGAGCACCTGCGCGGTAAGCGCAGCCCCGCAAGCGAGCGGCGGCCCGCCACCTACAATACCGTTTGCACCGAGCATACCCTTCGAAAGGTCTGCGATGTGCATCGAGCCGCCTTTGCCGCGGCAAATGCCAGTGTCTTTGCCGAAGATTTCGGCCATCATCCCGTCGACGTCGCATCCCTTTGCGATGCAATGTCCGTGACCGCGGTGCGTCGATGCAATCTTGTCGTCTTCGGTAAGATGAAAACACACCCCAACGGCCGAAGCTTCCTGACCCGCATAAAGATGCGTATTGCCGGGAATATCGCCGCTTGCCATTTCGGCGCTCACCCTGTCCTCGAAAACCCGGATGATCCTCATGGTCCTATACGCCCTGAGAAGTTCATCACGAGACAACTGCATTCCAGTCATGGACGGCTCCTAGGTGGCAACGAAACTCGATGACTGGTGGTGAGCATAGGTTGAGGTTGACGCTAAATTTTTGCGAATTAACGTTTATCTCGATCAGATTTTGCAGTATCCACCACTGGTTGCAAAATTGGAGCGCCAAAATGCTGGATGCGTTTGATCGAAAGCTGCTCAATCTGATGCAGACGGATACGCGCCGCACAGCTCACGAACTATCCGAGGCGGTTGGCCTGTCTCCATCGGCATGTCTTCGCCGCCTGAACAAGCTGCGCGAAACGGGGGTCATAGAAGCGGAGATTGCTGTCCTTTCGCCTGCGGCCTTGGGGCACCGGCTCAGCATGGTTGTTGAGGTATCTCTGGAGCGCGAGCGCCCCGACATCATGAGCGATTTCAAGAAGGCCATGCGCCGGACACCGGAAGTAATTCAATGCTATTACGTAACCGGTGAAGTCGACTTCATCCTGATAGTCGCCGTGCAAAGCATGAGCGACTACGAGGCGTTTACGAATGACTTTCTCTTCAACAACAAAAACATAAAGCGGTTTAACACCCTCGTCGTTATGGACAGGGTGAAAGTCGGCCTCGCCGTGCCAATTGAATAATTCATCCGAGATCTTGCGACGAGTGCGTGCACAGAAGCGCAAATCACAGCCGCGCAAAGCTTCTCCGGAACATGCCGCCCATAAAGGCGTTGGATAGCCGAAGGAGAAAAAAATGGTTGATGATAATGTAGGTTCAGAGCCTGAACGCGATATCGAAATGGAAGAGCTGCGCGAGGAACTTGCGCGCCTCAAAGAAGCGCTTTCTGATCGCATGCAGGAAGCGCGCGAACTGGTGAGTGAACGCGCCACGCTGGTGCGCGAAAACCCTGCCACGTTTTCGGCGGCGCTGGTTTTGGGTGGCGTGATCGGATTGATGCTTGGCCTGGCTATGAGTGGTGACAGCCGACATAAGCGCTGGTGGTAGGTCGGCGGCAGCCGAGCACACATGCAAAGCGGTTTTCAGCCCCTTACGTATTCGCATGCTTCGAGAATCCTGTATGGTCTGCGCACTTGAGAAGCATATGCAAATCATGGGGATAATAAGCATTGATTGCGCATCGGACGCCACAGTCCACGCTGGCTACGCAAACAAACGTACTCGCAGCGGTTTCGTCCATGCTTATTGCATGTGTCGCGGCGCTCGCAGGGCTTTCAGTATTTAAATTCGGCACTGCGCCGGACCTTTCACAACTACGGCCCTTAATGCTGGAAAACTGGCAGAATTATCTTTTGCCTGAACCAGTAGAGCGAGCAGCTTTTGTCGCCGCTGTTTTATCGGCGGTTCCGATTATATTAGTTTGCGCGATGACGGTCGTTCGACAAGCTCAGCCGCCAGAATACAAGAAACTGCTTCTTCTTCTGCCAGTTGCTGCTTTCATTGCGGTGATTCCGACAACAAGATCGACATTTCTTCCTGATATACTTTTCAACGATCCCAAGACCTATATCGGCGGATCGGTATGGGCCCAGTGCGGCGCTTACATTCTGTTTTCGGCGCTGATTGCCGTTATTCTTTTCGCGGCCTTCGATAAACTGTTTATCTCCAGCAAAGCCGCCCGAATTGCGATCCTGCTTGTTTCGGCAGTGCTGGCACTGTTTATCGGGGTGATCCGCGTTCGCTCTGCGGCGATGATCTATAATGATATACATTTCGAGGCTGTTTTTTACAGCATATCCCAAGTAGCGGCAGGAAGGACAATTCTGGTCGATTTGCCCGCTCAGTATGGTCTCTACGCCGAGCTTCTGGGGCCTGTGATTTCACGAACGGGCGTGACTGTTCTGGGCTTCACAATCTTCCTTTCAGCTCTTCAGATCATTGCAGTCACGGCGCTGATTATGTTCGCCGCGAAAACCATACGAACGCCGTTGATACTTGCGCTCGCGATTCTAACCTTGCTGTTTTTTATTGGAAACACATGGATGTTGCTTTGGCGCAATCCTATTCGCGTTGAATATTTTCAGGTCTGGCCCATCCGGCTGTTTTTTCCGGCGATTTTGGTAGCATGCTTCGCACTCTTTTACAGGCAGAGAATGGGGCATGGCCCGATGCTGTGCTTGTCAGCAATTGCGGGCATCGGACTGATCTGGAACTTCGATTGGGGGATTCCAGCGCTTGGCGGCATCGTACTGTACGCTCTGCTGCAATGTCTGTTTGGCAGGCCGGTTCAAAGAAATCTGATAAATCTTACTATTGTTATTCTCGTGCCGATTTTGATCTGCATGGTTTTCGCTGTTTATCTGACCATCAAGGGCGATAATCACGTGAATTGGGCAATGTTGCTCAAGTATCAAAGTATTTTCTACGGCTTCGGTTTCGGCATGTTGCCCGTTCCACGACGGCCCGACCCCTGGATGATTGTTTTTGGCCTTTACATTTACGGTTTGGTAGTTGGCATAATTGCACAGGTGTGCCGTCGGCCAAATCTGACCTCAGACTCGGTGCTTTTGCTAAGCGTTCTGGGCTTGGGGATATTCGCTTACTATCAAGGACGCTCGCACGAGGTCGTGCTTTCCTTCGTTTTGTGGCCCGCAGCGCTGATCGCGTTTATTTTGGCGGATAATGCGGTTCGAGCGGTTAAACTCAAGGTTTTGCCCAAGACGATGTTGCTGGCTACGGTTCCCACCTTCGTTTTTGGACTGACTGCCTCAACCGCGCTGATCCTCGGCATTCCGCGCTTGGCAACCATCGGGATGACGATGCTGTCGACTGCATTCACCGTAGACAGCAGCAGCAAGGCACATGCGAACATCGCCTTTGTTTTAGGCAAAGCCGACGACGGAGGTCCGACCGTCATTCTGGCTCAAGGACAAGCTGCGCTCTACGCGGAAACCGGACTTGGCTCCGCAATATCCGGCCCGGGCATAGCAGAAATGTTGCTCAAAGAAGATCGGGACAATTTGATCCGCGGCTTGCTTGCAAACAAAGTGAGGCATGTATTTCTAGATCAGAAAAATCAGAACATTACGGACGGCCCATTCGCTCTGCTGATGGAGAAATATGAACTAGCCGACACAAGCCCCACGGGCATTCTGTACCTGCAACCAAAGCAATATCAGCTTCAGAACTAGCGCATGTTTGCAATTCGCGCCTCAGCAGAGGCAGGGCTTTCAGCGAAGTTCACCAGATCAGATATGATCGTGAGCGGGCGCTCGCGGACGTGATCGTAGATCATCCCAACGTAAACACCTAATATTCCCAAGAACATGCTATTAAGACCAATGCCAAACAATATAAGCAGTTGGGTTGTTGTAAAACCGGGCGGCGATGAATTTGGAGCAAAGATTCGCAAGCCAATATAGAAGAACGACAGCAGCACACTTAGCGCGGCAATGAAGATGCCAATATAGAATGCAACGCGCAGCGGCACGCTGGAATGCGCGATTATTCCGCCGGCCGCCAGTCTGAGAAGCCCACGAAACTTGAACTTGCTTTCGCCATGCAGCCGCGCCGCACGGTCGACAGGCACGCCGACCTGCTTGCGCGAAAGCGATGAGATCAGGCCACGCAAGTACATATGCGGTTCGTTGATCTTGCGCAGCCTCTCAATAACGCTGCGATCGATCAGACGAAAATCGCCCGCATCTGCGATCAAATGCGGACCATCGAGCCAGCGCAGCAGCCGGTAATAGGCGCGGCGACCCTCCTGCATGAGGCGATGCTCCTCGCGATGACGGCGAACGCCGACCACAACGTCTGCACCTTCGCGCCACTTTTCCAGAAAGGCTTCAAACATTGATGGAGGATCTTGCAGATCCGCATCGATCTGAATCGCCGCTTCGCCTTCGCAAAGGAGGTAGCCCGTTAAAACAGAGCGCTGAAAGCCGAAATTCCGCGAAAACCGCGCAATGCGCACGGCTGGATCGTTCGCGGCGATCGTGACGAGCTTGCTGAAGGTCTGGTCAGTCGAATTGTTGTCCGTGAAAATAAACTCGAACCTGTACGCGGCCAGCGCATCGGTTACGCGCTTCAACTCCGCATAGGTCCGATCGACATTCGACTCTTCATTGTAGACGGGCACAATGATGGAAATGAGCGCGCGCGCGGCCTGCGCTTCGACGTCGGAGATTTTGACGGCCTTGCTCCGCTTCAAGCTATCCTCCGCTGACATGCGAAGCAGTGAGCCGATCAAACTCCTCCGCCGAAAAGAGGTCGATGATCTCTCCGGCATAGCCGCGGCTGCGCAGGTATGCGTGGATCTCGTCTGCAATATGCCACGCGAAATTCAGCAAAGGCGCTTCCTTGTTTGGCCGGTCCGCAAAATCATCATCAGAGACAATGGGGATGCGCGTGCCAGGTACATAATGGTCGATCTTCATGGACCCCGGTTTCTCATAGATCGCAGAGACCATTGTCTCATCAAGACCGAGCAGCTTTACAAGAATAGCCGCGCGACCCGGAAACGCCTTTGCAGGCAGTGGCCCGAAGCGGGAAACGACTTCAAGAAGTTCCGCGCGCTTGCCTTTGCTCCAAAGCGGAATACGCCTTCCCATTTCCGCAAGACGCTCGCCGAAATCAGACTCGTCGACCTCATGCGGCGCCAAGCCGCCCACATTTTTCCGCGGTGTACCGGCCATGACCACTCGAATATTGCCGCCATAACGAGCCGGAAACTCCACAGAAACGAGCGAAGCGCCAAGCGAACGAGCGATGTAGTCGAACGACGTCAAACTGTAGGTTCTGGGATGCTCGTGATAGAAAGTATCGAACTGATAGCGGTCCAGAACAGCTCCGAGATAGTGGTTCTCGATGACCAGCAGGGTTTGCGGCCCCATAAGGGTGCGCAGTGCTGTAATCACGCTTTCCAGATTTTCGATATGCGCGAAAACGTTTGTGAAGGTCACAATGTCTGGCTTGCCATGCTCGGCCACAATCTTAGTGGCGATCTCTGGGCTGAAATAATCGTGATAAACCGTGTGGCCTGCAGCGATGGCGTCTGAGGCTGCCCCGGTTGGCTCGACGCCAATGGTCTTCGCGCCTTTCTGCCGGAAAATGGACAGAAGGCTACCGTCATTGCACCCAACGTCGAGGACGGTAAGATCTTTTACGGACCCGGCCAATTCTTCGCAGCGGTCGACCAGCGTAGCCATGCCTTTCAGCACATCGGCGGTATGTCGGGCGCGATAGTGATAGCTTTCCGAAAACAGCGTGCGCTTGGGAATCTGGAACATCTGATGCGCGGTTCGGCAAACCGGGCAGAATGATATCTGAATCGGATATTCAATGGGGATCCGGGGATCGCCAACCGGTACGAGGTCGTCGCACATCGGGTGATCGCCAAGGTCGAGCGCGCGGTGAAGCGCTTTCTGACCACAAACCTCGCAGTTCTGGATTAAGTTCAAGGCCCGGTTCCAATTCAGCTTGAAGGCGGTGTATAGGCTTACCATTAAAGAAATTGCAATCCGGCGCTGCGCGCATATGCACGCCGAACTCTAAGCCGCAGTTTACGGGGGCAACGCCAATGAAAGTCGTTATTCTTGCCGGAGGTTTCGGCACGCGACTTTCAGAAGCCACACAAAACATACCCAAGCCCCTGGTGGAAATCGGCGAGCGACCGATTCTCTGGCACATAATGAAGATTTACGCTGCCGCCGGATTTGACGATTTCGTTGTGTGCTGCGGATACAAATCGCACGTCGTAAAGCAATATTTCGTCGATTACTTCGTACACAATTATGACGTCAAAGTGCATCTTGGCGACAATAAGATCGAATATCTGGGCAATGCCAGCGAGCGCTGGACGGTGACGCTGATAGACACCGGCTTGGAGACGATGACGGGCGGGCGCATCAAGCGGATTGCCGACTTCGTCGATAACAGCACGTTCTGCGTTACTTACGGCGATGGAGTCGCGGACATCGATGTGCGCGCGCTTGTCGACTACCACAAGCGGAGCGGCAAGCTGGCGACAGTAACGGCGGTCCCCTCGCCCGGCAGGTTTGGCATTCTCGATCTGGACGCCGCAGACAATGTCACGCGTTTCCATGAAAAGCCCGACCGGGAGATGGGCTGGATCAATGGCGGCTTTTTCGTTCTTGAACCGGGCGTATTCGACTATATTGACGGCGATAAAACTTCATTCGAGCGAGAGCCGTTGGAGAGACTTGCGCGCGATGAGCAATTGTCGGCGTATCGTCACCACGGCTTTTGGCAACCTATGGACACCCTCAGGGACCAGCGCGAACTTGAACGGCTCTGGCTCTCCGGCAAAGCGCCTTGGAAAATCTGGCAATGAAATCGCGAGCCCGATTGGTTCGATTCGGAATCTCCGGCGCATTCACGACGGTCGCATACTTCCTTGCGTCCAACGCGTTGCATTACGGCTTGGATATATCGGCAAGCACATCGTCTGCACTTAGCTACGCAATGGCGGTGGTGCTTTCGTATCTGCTGCAAAGCATGTTCACTTTTCAGACCAAAAATCACTCGTCGCAGCAAGTCACCCGGTTCGCTGTGGTAACACTGGCTGGACTGGCCGTTTCATGGGGCCTGGTCAAAGCACTAACCGGCTATATGAATCAGCCCGCATGGGTGTCGACAATCGCCGTCTGCATCGTCATTCCGCTTCTCAACTATGTGCTTTTTCACATTTGGGTATTCGTGCAACCAGATGCGAAGGCGCGTGTCAGATGAAAGAGAACGCGAAGGAATCAGTTACGCAAGGCCAGGTCGCTGACGATTTTGACCGGGTCGCTGACGATTATGAAAAGCAGATCAACAGCGCAATCGCCTTTGGCGGGCGCGAGCATCAATTTTACATCGACGTCAAGCGCGACCGAATTCTGGAGCTGACGCAGCATACGCTGGGTGATTTGGCGCGGCTTGATGTGCTGGATATTGGCTGCGGACTAGGTGCCTATCATCCCGGCTTGAAAGGTGTGTTCCGCGAATTGCACGGCGTTGATGTCTCAAGCCGGAGCATTAACCTCGCGCGGCAACGGCATCCGTTTGTACAGTATAAGAGTTTTGACGGTGGCGCCCTGCCCTATGCGAACGCACGGTTCGACATGGCGTTTGCGGTCTGCGTAATGCACCACGTTCCGCCAGCCGGATGGGTGCAGTTCGTGCAAGAGATGGGACGCGTTTTAAAGCCCGGTGGGTTGGCGCTGATCTTCGAGCATAACCCCTACAATCCGGCCACGCAGTATATTGTGCGGAGCTGCGAGATTGATAAGGATGCGGTGCTGCTGCGCCCCGGCCAGATCAGAAAGCTGTTTCGCAACGCCGCCTTCAAAGACGTTTGGACGCGCGGAATGTTGGCCGTGCCTCCAGTCGGGCAAATTCTATCGGCGGCAGATAAAGTGCTGGGACATGTTCCTGTAGGCGCGCAGTACTATCTCGCAGCTAGGAAATAGCGCGGGACGCGAGTGCTTTCCTGATGCTGGCAAGCGCAGGCGCATCGCGTAGTTGTGCAGGAATTTCCGCCTCAGGCACCTGGCCGCCAAGCCAACTCCGCAACAGCGTGACTAGCTGTTGATGGTCCGGGCTTGCGTTGCGTCCGCCAAGAATATCCAGTGAGATTTCACGCAGTGCGTAATTTGCAGCGGTCGCGTCTGCTTCCGGGCCAAAGCTTTCGATGATTTCGTGGGCCTGCTGTTCTCTGATGCTGCCCAAAACACGGTCAACCAGCACGATTGACTCGATTGCATTCTCGACGCGGGCGAGCTGCGGCTCGGAACTGCCGAGAAACGCTTGCAACTCAAGCGTCAACGGGCTGCTGTAACCCTGCTCAACATCGATTGGACCGCCATTTATTTCCGCCTGACCGGGCTCTTTGGAAAAGTCGAGCGAGGCGCGACCATGTTCGCCTTCCAACCTGATAACCCGCCGACGACTGGATGTATCGCGCGCAATTTTGACGGTCGCGCGCATATCCGCAAGCCTGGCATTCAGAGACACGATCCGTCCGCCAGACTGGCTTATTGCTTGGATTTCGTCGAACCGAGCGCGAGGCTCAAATAATCGCAGCACGCTCCAGATGTGCGGAAAGGAATCTGGCAGGCAGTTCACGCTGGGATCGTATGACTTTGTTTCGGCGTAGCGGATTTCGCTGGCAGGATCCAACCACTCAACATCAATATGGGTCAGTTTTCCGAGCGCTTTTGCCTGATCTCTAAAACGATGAAGGTTCGGCGCTAACAGAAAAACCAAGCCCGTCACGCACCGACCGGGGGCAGACGCGTGAACGACTTGAAGCGCGGACGCCTCACTGAGCGCAAAAGGCTTCTCAACAAATACACGCTTGCCAGCACGCAGCGCCGCGAGTGCGGTTCCGGCGTTTTCGCGCGCAGAACGAGCCACGAGAACCAGCTCAATATCAGCCCGCGCGAGCGCATCCTCAAAGCGGCCGACAGACACCGCAAGGTGGTCAGAGGAAAGCTCTGGCAGCGCATCAAGCCAACCTTGCTCGTTCGAAATGGAGCACAGGTTTAACTCCGAGCCGCACGGCAATATCTTGACCAGAATACGGGCAATCGTTCGCGCCCAGCGGCCACCACCAACCACGCAGACTTTTTGCGGAAGATTTGGCGCCAATGTCATGCTTCGACCAGCAGAGCCCGCCGATAAGAAGCGAGCTGATCGGCGGTTTTCTGCGAAATTGCAGCCGGCTTCTCTGAAAATGACCGATACCAGTCCGCTGTATTGGCTATGGACTCCTCCAGCGACCAAGCTGGCGACCAACCAAGCGCATCATGCGCCAAGGAGCTGTCCAACGAAAGAATTTGCGTTTCAGGCTTGCCATGTGCCGGGACCACCTGAATTTCGGGAAGCATCCAGCTTTGGCCGAATATTTTCAGAACCTCGTGGACCGGGATGCTGCTTTGGTCCGCAGGGCCGAAATTCCACGCGCGCTGGACAGTCTTTTCGTTGGTGAGCAATGCATTCGCCAAAACGAGATATGCGTGGCACAGATTGAGGACATGCTGCCACGGCCGCGACGCGTTGGGGTTGCGAACGACAAGCGGACGACGGTCATGAATTGCGCGAACGATGTCGGGGATCAAGCGATCCTCCGACCAATCGCCTCCACCAATCACGTTTCCGCCTCGCGCGGTTGCGAGCGGCCTGTCGGCAAGAAAGCACTTGCGATAGGTGGCGGCAACCAGCTCCGCCGCCGCCTTGGACGAGCTATACGGGTCCGTGCCGCCCAGCCGATCCTCTTCCTTGTAGGGCCGAAGACCCTCCGTATTTTCGTAGACCTTGTCCGTGGTGACGCAAACTATTGCCTTGGTTGAACGCGTTTGCCGACATGCCTCCAAGACATGCGCCGTGCCCATGACATTGGTATCGAAGGTTTCGAGAGGAAGGTCGAACGACTTGCGCACGAGAGGTTGTGCGGCGAGGTGAAAGACAATTTCAGGATCGATTTGGCGGACGCGCGCGATGAGCGAAGCTCTGTCGCGTATGTCGATTACATTGTGCGCAAGCAGCTTTTCAAGCCCAACCAGACCGAACATGTTTGGAACAGTATCTGGCGCGAGCGCAATGCCATGAACCTCAGCGCCAATTGATTTCAGCCAAAGCGCAAGCCAGCTCCCCTTGAAGCCCGTATGTCCTGTGACCAAAACGCGCCTGCCAGCCAAAGCACGTTCAAAATCGAGAAGCTTATGTGGCTCAGTCATTTTTCCGGACAGGCTTCCATAGAAGTTGTTTCTCTTTTCGGTAACCGGTCGTGACTTCTGCAGCTATCTCGTAGCCGGACGGAAAGTCCAGCCCCGCCTCGCTTAGTACCGCTTCGTCATTTTTCGCTGCACCAGTGGGCGCTGTCAGAATCCACGCATCCTTGAGTATTTCGCTGCCCGCCGCCGCCAAAACGGAAGCCGCAAATGATTTTGAGCCCTTATAGCCGCCGACGATCCACGGTGTAACCGGTGCATTTGCGCCAAGAACAAGCGCCGCGCCAGGGGTTGCACCCGTCATGTCGATCAACGGCGTTCCTTCGCTCCAACCATGCTCCAGCGCGCCGGAACGCAACGCATTTACCCAGTTCGCGGTCGCTCCATCGACAAGGATGGGAGAGTCGCTTCCCGCAAGAGTTATGGGATTTGTCTGGTGCGACATGCTCTCTGGTAGGCGGTATGGCATCATCGAAACATAAAAAAGGAACAGCACAGGCAGAAAGGCCAACAGGTAAATCACCGACACGCGCAACAGCCAGCGCGCGGGAGGAATGATTGCCATCGCAAGAAACAGGGCCGAGCCAACGTAAAGCGGAAACGCCGTTCCCGAGTTTCCAATCATCACGCCAGTGCCTCCAAAGGGAGCCACAAGCGCTATGGATGCGAGCGCAAGCGCGGTGATGACGGGCGAGCTGTTCGCCACTTCGGGGTTCGACTTAGGAAACGTTTCACCATTCAAGCGCGCCGCGAGTTTAAAGAACAGGAATTGGCCAAGCAAAAGCAGAACGAGCCTTACGCCAAGATTACCCCATGATGAAACGGCCTGAACAACATGAGTTGAGTACGCGGTTACAGCAACCAGCGCTGCAACGCCCGCTACGCAGGATTGGGCCATGCGCTTTTCATTGAGGTGCAAACGCGGGGGCCAACCGATGAAAAAGACAATCAGCGTGACGAGCGCGCCTGCGAGACTGGGTGTGGAAAACATTTGGCCGGGAACATCTCGCAACGCCGTAAGCACGCGGCCGATAGCGTCACCAAATGTGTGCCCGGCATCAAGCGTGGCAGCGAGATCTTTGGCAAAGTTCACACGCGTCAAGAAGGGTTCAACGCCCCCGCCCAAGAAAGCGGCGTGCAGCAGGAAAAGCAAAATGAACACGCAAACCGCAGCGACGCCGATGCGCAATGTTTGGCGATAAGGGCAAACGCAAGCGATCCACAGACCTGCAACACCGCCCACCGCAATTGCACTCGTGGGTCTTCCTATCGCGACCAGCACGCCACCAATCGCAAGCGCGTCAGCGATGCGAATTTCCTCGCCGAGTAAGCCGGCTCGATTGATACTCCTGATCACGCTTGCAGCGACGATCATCGCCCCAGCAAGAACAAAGGTGTTGTACGATGGAGTAATCAACCAAAAGCGAAAGATTGACAGCGTCGAAATAGCAAATGCAATTATTAAAAGAGTTCGTATAAGAAATTGCGACGACAGATATCTTGATGCAAAAATGGAATAATATACTGAAACACACAGAATAAAAGCGACGCCAAATATTCTTAAGAACGGCACGTTGTGCGGATAAAAATCAGAAAACAAGCCAAGGTATTGCCCGAACTCAGAAACTGCTCCGATATTTCTGTTCGGATAAAATATATTAAGCAGGTAAAAGGACTCGTCAGTAATATCGAATCCCTTATTGGCATTCCAGACGATGAATCCATAGGCCAGGACAAGCGCGAGCAGCGATGGGGCAGCCACGATCACCGTGCGAAGGTATTGCGGACGATCTGGGCTGGCGTTGCCAAACGGCGATCTTGCGGGATTCGATTGCATCAGCGTCCAAAATTTCGGTTATTGGCTCCCCATGTTTTTCGCGACATTGAGGCCGCGCAAGCCCTATCAAAGAATTCACAACAATCAAGCAGAGCGCGTCTCGCTCCCGATTTTCACCGCTTTTGCGCGCTAGACTGCATCATTCGATAGCCTTCTGCGGAGAAGCCAGATGCAACGCAACACATTGATTCGTACAGCCATACTTGCTGCGCTGATGGCAGGCGTAGCCGGTTGTGTCGATGATCCCGGCTATGGTCCGTATGATAATGGCGGCGGCTATTACGACGGCTATCGCGACTACCAGCCCTATCGACCCTACCGACCGTATTACCGCGACAGATATTACGGCGACGACTACTACAGCGGTCCGGATTACAGCTATGGGCGGCCTCCGCGCGCTGGTTGGCAGGACGACCGCTATTACCGCAAGCCGCCTCCCAGCCGGAATCCGGTCGGACGGCCTCCGGTGCGCAAACCCGTGGCCTCTGCGCCGCCGCGTGTACCGCATACACCAGCGCCGCAAGGCGAGGCTCACCGTCCACCACACCTGGCGACGGGTGCAGATCAAACGCCGCTTTATCCGACGAAGAATTATCGCCGCTGATCGGCTGGAGCTGGTTGCTCCGGATATAGCTTTTCCAGAATCGGAAGGTAGGCAACGCCTTCACGAAGCAGGAAATCGTTGAACGTCGCCATTGCAGGAGAAATGGCGCGGTCTGCACGCATGACGCCGAACCATTGGCGGCGGATCGGCATGCCGACCACGTCCAGCACGACCAGACGCCCGACCTCGACCTCCAACGCGATTGTATGTGCGGAGATGAAGGCAACCCCTAGCCCGGCCATAACAGCCTGCTTGATGGTTTCGTTGGAACCCATTTCCACGCCGAGTTCATCAATGCGACCGGGTATGTCTGAAAAGAATATCTCCAGCGAGATGCGCGTTCCCGATCCCGGCTCGCGAACCAGAAATGTCTCTTCCGCAATGCGCCGCTTGGTGATGTCTCGACTGCGAGCCAAGGGGTGATCGGGCGCCGCGACGATGACCAAAGGATGATCGCCGAAGGGTGTAGCACGCACGGGAATCGCACGGGCGGGACGCCCCATCAGCGCGATGTCTACTGCATGGTCCTTCAGCATGTCGATGATTTCAGCGCGGTTGCCGATGGACAGGCGCATGTCGATTGCTGGATGGAGTTTCGCGAACCCGGCCATTAGCCGTGGCGCAAAATATTTGGCGGTGGAGACGACGCCGAGCTTGAGGCTGCCCGCACGAACGCCCTTCAACGCGTCGATTTCATCCGACAGGACCCGCAGGCGCTCCTGTACGGATTGCGCGGCATCAATGACTGCCAAACCTGCGGCGGTGGGACGCATGCCCTCTTGCGTGCGGTCAAACAGCGCCAGTCCGATCTCCTCCTCAGCTTGCCGGAGCTGGATCGTAACCGCCGGAGCTGTCAGAGATAAGGTATTGGCAGCACTGCTTATTTTGCCGTGAATGGCAATTTCCTGAATAGTGCGAAGCTGCTTGAGCGAAAGATTGCGCATGGCTTAGAGTAAATTATTTTTATCGCTTGCGTAAAGTCATTAAAATTTACTCATACACGTAAAGCTGTTTCGTTCTGCCCAGACCCCGCGCCGAGCTGCGCACTCAAGGGGTCCGGGAGGACGACATGGCCGCGGCCACACTCGATGCATTTTTGAATTCCTTCGCCAGCGGCGACGTGCGTATCCGCGCTGCTGTTGCTGAGACGGTGTGGCTGCTTTCGCGTGCTGCGCTGCGGGTTCGCGACACGATACTGCAAGGAACGCAGGACACAGGTGCAACAACGGGACGGCAGAATGCCGATGGCGACTCGCAGAAGGATCTGGATGTCGTCGCGGACAATATTTTTCTGGACGCCATGCGCCGCGCACCGGTTGCGTTCTATGCCTCGGAAGAAATCGAGAAACCTGTGGCGCTCACCGTTGGCGCACCTCTGGCGGTTGCAATCGATCCGCTGGACGGATCGTCCAATATTGAGTCGAACGTTTCCATAGGAACGATTTTTTCTCTCCTCCCTGCCTCAGGCGGCGGGGCAACAGACCCTGCCGCCATTTTTTTGCAGCCGGGGAGAAAGCAACTGGCGGCGGGATTTTTCATCTACGGACCGCAACTTGCGCTAGTGCTGTCGCTGGGCAGCGGCACACACATCTTCGCTTTCTCGACGCGTCTCGGCGCGTATGTGCAAATCCATGAGAGCCGGATCATTCCGGCGAAGACCTCTGAATTCGCAATCAACGCCGCCAACTACCGGCATTGGAGCGAGGCGGTTCGGCTCTATGTCGATGATTGCCTGAAGGGCGCGGATGGGCCGCGCGAGCGCGATTTCAACATGCGCTGGATCGCGTCGCTGGTCGCTGACGCTTATCGAATCCTCATCCGCGGTGGCGTGTTCTGCTACCCCGCCGACCAACGCAAGGGATATGGGCAAGGCCGACTGCGGCTGGTCTATGAAGCTAGCCCGATAGCGTTCCTGATCGAACAAGCAGGCGGCAAGGCGACCGACTGCATCGACCCGATACTCGACCTGGTGCCGGAATCGCTGCACCAGCGCGTGCCGTTCTGCTTCGGCTCCAGGAAGGAAGTCGAGCGCATCGGCCGCTACCACCTCGAACCCTCCGCGATTGGCGAACGGCATCCGCTGTTCGGCAATCGCGGACTATTCAGGGCGTGAGGCGCGCATGTCGGCGAAGCACCCTATCATCTCGATCACCGGCTCGTCCGGCGCAGGCACGACCTCCGTCAAGCGCGTGTTCGAGCAGATTTTCCGTCGCGAGAAGATCGAGGCCGCTTTCATCGAAGGTGATGCGTTCCATCGGTATGACCGCATGGGCATGAAAACCAAGGTCGCGGAAGAAGAGAAGAACGGCAATCCGAACTTCACCCACTTCAACGCCGAGGCGAACGAACTTGAAGTTCTGCAAGAGGTGTTCAGCGAATATGGGCGCAAGGGCAAAGGCCGCACGCGCACATACGTCCATGATGAGGACGAGGCGCAACAATATAACTCGCCGCCGGGCACCTTCACGCCGTGGAGGGAATTCGGCGAAAGCGACCTGCTGTTCTACGAAGGGCTGCATGGCTGCGCAGTGACCGAAAAGGTGGACCTCGCCAAGCTGGCCGACCTCAAGATCGGCGTCGTCCCTGTCATCAATCTGGAATGGATTCAGAAGATCCACCGCGACCGCGCGACGCGCGGCTATTCGACCGAGGCGGTGGTTGACGTGATCCTTCGGCGGATGCCGGATTACACGCGCTTCATCGTGCCGCAATTTGCGCTGACCAACATCAATTTCCAGCGCGTGCCGATCGTGGATACGTCCAACCCGTTCATCGCGCGGTGGATACCGACGCCCGATGAATCGATGCTGGTGATCCGGTTCGCCAATCCCCGCGGGATCGATTTTCCCTACCTGCTGTCGATGATTCACGACTCTTTCATGAGCCGCGCGAACTCCATCGTGGTGCCGGGCAACAAGCTCGATCTCGCAATGCAACTCATACTGACGCCGCTCATCCTGCAGCTCATCGAGCGCAAGCGGCGGGTTTCCTGACGGGAGAATTTCGTGAACCAGTTAGCAAGAGCAAGCAAGCCGTACGCCCTGCCCTGTGAACAAGAAATGGCAAACGCCATACGCGCGCTGGCAATGGACGCCGTGCAGAAAGCCAATTCGGGCCATCCCGGCATGCCGATGGGCATGGCGGATGTCGCGACGGTGCTGTTTTCGCGCTTCATAACGCTCGATCCATCCAAGCCAAATTGGCCGGATCGCGACCGCTTCGTGCTTTCCGCAGGACACGGGTCGATGCTGCAATACGCGCTGCACTACCTGCTCGGCTATGAGGACATACCAATCGAGCAATTGCAGGCGTTTCGGCAGCTTGGCAGTCGCACCGCAGGCCACCCGGAATATGGTCATGCGCTGGGCATCGAGACGACCACCGGGCCACTCGGACAGGGGCTCTCCACCGCCGTCGGCATGGCGCTGGCAGAGCGCATGATGGAGGCGCGGTTCGGCGCGGAACTGGTTGACCACTACACCTATGTCGTCGCTGGCGATGGCTGTTTACAGGAAGGCATCAGCCACGAGGCGATTGATCTGGCGGGGCATCTGAAGCTCAATCGGCTGATCGTCCTGTGGGACAACAATTCCATCTCAATTGACGGCCCAACCTCCCTGAGCACGTCGATGGACCAGCCGGCGCGCTTTCGAGCCGCCGGCTGGAAGGTCATCGAGGTGGACGGCCATGCTATGGATGAGGTCGCGTCGGCAATCGAGCAGGCACGAAAGTCTGATCGCCCGACCTTGATCGCCTGCCGGACATTGATCGGCAAAGGCGCGCCGAACTTGCAAGGGTCGGAAAAGACCCACGGCGCACCATTGGGACAAGCCGAGATTGCTGCAACGAGAGAGGCTATCGGCTGGCCGCATGAGGCATTCGACGTGCCGACGGAAATCGTGTCCGCCTGGCGCGCGGTTGCAGAACGTGGCAAGGCCGCGCGGCTGGCATGGGAGCAAAGGCTGGCGGCGTCCCCCAAGCGCGCCGCATTTGAAGCGATGGTCCGCGGTGAGTTGCCGGACGCAGTGCGCATGGCGCTGGCGAATTTCCGCAAGGAGCATGTGCAGCAGGCGACGAAGGTCGCAACGCGCAAGGCTTCAGAAATGGCGCTGGCCGCGATCAACGCCGCGACGGATATGACAGTCGGCGGGTCTGCCGATCTGACGCACTCGAACCTGACACTGACCAGAGATATGGGCCGCATCGGCCCCGGTGAATATGCAGGCCGCTACATCCATTATGGAATACGCGAACATGGCATGGCGGCAGCGATGAACGGTATCGCGCTGCATGGCGGGTTCATTCCTTACGGCGGCACGTTCCTTTGCTTTGCAGACTATGCACGCGGGGCGATGCGCCTGTCGGCGCTGATGAAGCAGCGCGTCATCTATGTGATGACGCATGACTCCATCGGGCTTGGCGAAGACGGACCGACGCACCAGCCGATTGAACATCTGGCGATGCTGCGGGCGACGCCGGACATCGATGTGTACCGGCCTGCGGACATTGTCGAGACGGCGGAAGCGTGGGAACTGGCGCTGAGCGCAAACAAGCCAAGCGTGCTCGTGCTTTCGCGCCAGAACCTGCCGATGCTGCGGCAGAAGTACACCGCCGAAAACCAATCTGCCAGGGGCGCGTATGTGCTGCGCGAGCCGGATGGAGAGCGCGACGTCACGATCATGGCAACCGGCTCCGAGGTCGAAATTGCAGTCGCGGCGGCGGAGTTGCTGGCCGGAGAAGGCATCGCTGCCGCAGTCGTTTCCATGCCGTCATGGGAGCGGTTCGAGCAGCAGGACGCGCGCTATCGCAACGAAGTGCTGGGCAGCGCGCCGCGCATCGCGGTTGAGGCGGCGGCGCGGCTCGGCTGGGATCGCTGGATCGGCGAGCGCGGCGCGTTCATCGGCATGAACGGCTTCGGCGCGAGCGCACCAGCGCCCGACCTCTACAAGCATTTCAACATAACCGCTGACCATGTGGCCCAGACGGCGCGGCAACTGATTGCCGGAAAATCGCGCGTGTAAGGCCCAGGAACACCGCACCAGAAAGGAAGAGTGCCATGACCAAATCAATGACCATCACAGGTGCCGCCCGCTACAAGTCCGGTGTCATGGAATACAAGAAGATGGGTTATTGGGAGCCCGACTACGAGCCGAAAGATACGGACGTTATCGCACTGTTTCGCATCACGCCGCAGGACGGCGTGGACGAGGTCGAAGCAGCGGCAGCGGTCGCCGGTGAAAGCTCGACGGCGACATGGACCGTGGTCTGGACCGACCGGCTGACTGCAAAGGAAAAGTATCGCGCGAAGGCCTATCGCGTCGATCCGGTGCCGAACGCACCCGGCCAGTTCTTCGCCTATATTGCCTATGATCTTGACCTGTTCGAGCCGGGCTCGATTGCGAACCTGACCGCTTCGATCATCGGCAATGTGTTCGGCTTCAAGCCGCTCAAAGCGCTGCGTCTGGAGGACATGCGCCTGCCGGTCGCCTATGTGAAAACCTTTCAGGGTCCAGCAACGGGCATCGTCGTCGAGCGCGAGCGACTGGACAAGTTTGGACGCCCGCTGCTCGGCGCAACAGTGAAGCCGAAGCTTGGGCTTTCAGGTCGCAATTATGGGCGCGTTGTATATGAGGCGCTGAAGGGCGGGCTGGATTTCACAAAGGACGACGAGAACATCAATTCGCAGCCCTTCATGCATTGGCGCGAGCGATTTCTCTACTGCATGGAGGCCGTGAACAAGGCGCAGGCCGAAACCGGCGAAATCAAAGGCACCTATCTCAACGTGACCGCCGGTACGATGGAGGACATGTATGAGCGCGCCGAATTCGCGGCGGAGCTTGGTTCCAACATCGTGATGATCGATCTGGTGATCGGCTACACCGCGATCCAGTCCATGGCAAAGTGGGCGCGCAAGAACGACATGATCCTGCATCTGCATCGTGCCGGTCATTCGACCTATACGCGGCAGAAGAGCCACGGCGTATCGTTCCGCGTCATTGCCAAATGGATGCGGCTAGCAGGCGTCGACCATATCCATGCCGGTACGGTGGTGGGCAAGCTGGAAGGCGACCCCGCGACGACGAAGGGCTATTACGACATTTGCCGCGAGGACTTTAATCCGATGCGGCTGGAGAACGGCGTTTTCTTCGATCAGCACTGGGCTTCGCTCAACAAGCTGATGCCGGTGGCCTCCGGCGGCATCCATGCGGGGCAGATGCACCAGTTGATCGACCTGCTCGGCGAAGACACCATTCTTCAATTTGGCGGCGGAACCATCGGCCACCCGATGGGCGTTGCGGCTGGCGCACAGGCCAATCGCGTCGCCCTGGAAGCGATGATTTTCGCTCGCAATGCCGGTCGCGACTACGTGAACGAAGGGCCGCAGATCTTGCAGGATGCGGCGCGCCACTGCCTGCCGCTGAAGCAGGCGCTGGAGATCTGGAAAGACGTCACCTTCAACTACGCCTCGACCGACTCGCCGGACTTCGTTCCGGTTGCGACGGCGGCTGAATGAGATCGAAAGGAACCAACACCATGCGCATTACCCAAGGCGCTTTCTCCTTCCTGCCCGACCTGACCGATGAGCAGATTGCATCGCAGGCACAATACTGCATCGACAATGGCTGGGCCGTCAGCCTTGAGTTCACGGATGACCCACACCCGCGCAACACCTATTGGGAAATGTGGGGCCACCCCATGTTCGATAATCCAGACGCGGCGGCGCTGGTCATGGAGTTGAAAGAGTGCCGCAAGGTCTATGGCGACCGCTACATCCGGTTGGTCGCGTTTGATGCTTCGCACGGTTGGGAGTCGGTGAAGCTGTCCTTCATCGTCAACCGGCCGACAGACGAGCCGGGCTTCCGACTGGCGCGGCAGGAAGGACGTGGCCGCCTCGTTCGTTACACGACCACGCCTTATGCAACTGATCGGGCGGCGGGCTCGCGCTACGGAGCCTGAGCGGCAAGCCACAGGAGGATGAACGATGGCCGCAGCAGAAGCGCTGATTGAAACGACCGAACTGCCCGCGACGGTTGATCTGCGCGCTGAATTCGAGACGTCCGGCGTGAAGGACGTTCTCGAAGAACTGGACCGCGAGTTGATTGGCCTTGCGCCGGTGAAGCGGCGCATTCGCGAGACGGCGGCGCTGCTGCTGGTGGAACGTGCGCGCAGGTCCATGGGGCTCGCGCACGAGACGCCAACGCTGCACATGTCTTTCACCGGGAACCCCGGCACAGGCAAGACAACCGTGGCGCTGCGCATGGCCAATCTGCTGCATCGCCTCGGCTACATCCGCAAAGGCCATCTGGTGTCGGTGACGCGCGACGATCTGGTTGGGCAGTACATTGGGCACACCGCACCCAAGACGAAAGAAATTCTCAAAAAAGCGATGGGCGGCGTGCTGTTTATCGATGAGGCGTATTACCTCTATCGGCCAGAGAACGAGCGCGACTATGGGCAGGAATCGATAGAGATTCTACTGCAGGTGATGGAAAATCAGCGCGACGATCTGGTGGTTATACTGGCTGGCTATTCAGACCGCATGGATCGGTTTTTCGAAAGCAATCCGGGGTTCCGCTCTCGCATCGCGCATCACATCGATTTTCCCGACTATAACGACGATGAGTTGTTCCGCATCGCCGAGACGATGCTGGCGCGACAGAACTACCAGCTCGATCAGGATGGAGGCAAAGCGCTGGTGGATTACATCGCCAAGCGGCGGACACAGCCGCACTTTGCAAACGCCCGCTCAATTCGCAACGCATTGGACAGAGCGCGGTTGCGGCAAGCCAACCGGCTGTTTGAACATAGCACCGGGGCACTCGATGCTCACGCACTCTCTACCATTGCGGCGGAGGACATAAGGGCGAGCCGCGTGTTCACGGCGCCTGCATTTCCCGTTCAGGGCACTTGAAAGTCGCGCAGCAAGGCTCAAAAATGGGCGAACCAGGATCGCCCCAGCCGGAGCCAGAAATGATCAAGCACTGCGTTTTCTTTCGTTTTCGCAAGGATGTTCAGGACGCGGCAATCGCCGATATTATGACGCGCTTCGAGCAACTCGTCGGGACAATACCCGGCGTGCTGAACGTTACAGCCGGAACGAATGTGAGCCCGGAGGGGTTGGACCACGGATTTACGCATGGCTTCGTGATGGACATCGAAAGCGAGCAATTGCGCGATGCCTATCTCATCCATCCAGAACACACAGCCATTTCCGAAGATCTGCTGCCGCTGCTCGCAGGCGGAATTGCCGGCGTGACAGTGTTCGATTTAAAGGCGTGACACCGGGAGTTATTTACCCCTCATCCGCCTGACGGCGCTATTGCAAAATAAGCTGCGCCGCCTTCTCCGCGATCATCACGACAGGCGCGTGCGTGTTGCCGGAAACAATGGTCGGCATGATAGACGCATCGGCGATGCGCAGACGACCGACGCCGTGAACACGCAATCTATCGTCCACGACTGCCATCTTGTCCGAACCCATGCGGGCGGTTCCGACAGGATGGAAAATCGTGGTAGCGATGTCGCCAGCCGCACGCGCCAAATCCTCGGCGCTCTGGATTTGCGTGCCAGGCTTCAACTCGCGTGGCGTATATGTTTCCATCCGCTTTGTCGCCATCAGGCGACGAGCCGCAAGAATGGAATCTGCCGCGACCTGCCGGTCAGCAGGTGTGGACAAATAGTTCGGAGCAATGTGCGGGTGCGTGTTGGGATCACGCGAGACAATGCGCACCGAGCCGCGCGATTCAGGACGCAGGTTGCAGACCGAAACCGTGATTGCGGGATAGCTGTGCAGAGGCTCGCCAAAGCGATCCAGCGATAGCGGCTGAACGTGAAACTCGATGTTTGGCGTGGCGTACTGGCTGCCGGATTTCATGAAAATGCCGAGCTGGCTTGGGGCCATCGACATGGGTCCGCTGCGCTTCAGCAGATATTCCAGGGCGATGCCGACCTTGCCGGAAAGGCGCGCCTGCCGCTCGTTCAGCGTGGTAGCACCCGTGATGCCGAACACCGTTCTGATCTGAAGATGATCCTGCAGGTTCTCGCCCACACCGGGCAATTCGTGCACAACTTCTATGCCTTGTGACGCGAGCAGATCGCCGGGGCCAATGCCCGAAAGCTGGAGGATTTGAGGTGTACCGATAGCGCCGGCGCTCAGCACCAACTCACCATCGACATGGGCGATGGCGGGCTTACCGTTGACGATCAGTTCGACGGACGTAACCGCACCGCCTTCCAGCTTTAGGCGCTCGACGGTTGCGTGCGTGATAACGCGGAGATTTTGACGCCCCATTGCCGGACGAAGGAAAGCACGCACGGCGTTGAATCGGATGCCGTTTTTCTGGTTCACCTCGAAATAGCCGGAGCCGAGATTATCGCCGCCGTTGAAATCATCGGTTTTGGGCACGCCGATTTCTTCGGCTGCCTCGCGCACCGCATCGAGAATAGGCCATGAAAGGCGCTGCCTTTCGACGCGAAGCTCGCCCTTTTGGCCGTGCCACGGCTCGCCACGCGACTGATGGTTTTCGGATTTGACGAATAGCGGCAGCACATCATCCCAACCCCAGCCGACATTTCCAAGCTGTCGCCAGTGATCGTAATCCGCCGCCTGCCCGCGCATGTAGATCATGCCGTTGATGGAGGAACAGCCGCCAAGCACCTTGCCGCGAGGATAGGCCAGAGAGCGGCCATTCAGACCAGGTTCCTGCACAGTGGCGTAACCCCAATCGGTACGCGGATTGCCCATGCAATAGAGATAGCCAACCGGAATGTAGACCCAGTGATACCGGTCGGAGCCGCCCGCCTCCAGCAGCAGAACGCGGCTGCGGCCATCTGCGGAAAGGCGATTGGCAAGGACGCATCCCGCCGATCCAGCCCCAACGACGATATAGTCAAAGCGGCCCAGATTCAGTCTATCAGGCACGATCAATTTCCTGCGGATTTGCGCCGGTCGATATAGGCGTAGATTTCACCCACGATGCCACGCCGGAAGATCAGCACGCAGATCATGAAGATGAGGCCGGTCGCGATGGTTACGGGAAATTCGGAAGTAGCGAGCGCGTTCTGAAGCGTAACAACAATGCCCGCGCCGACAATTGGCCCGATCAAGGTGCCGATGCCGCCGAGCAGCGTCATGAGGATGACTTCACCGGACATCTGCCAGGTGACGTCGGTCAAGGTGGCGAACTGGAACACCAGCGCCTTGAGCCCACCCGCAAGACCGGCGAGCGCCGCGGACATGACGAATGCGCCAAGCTTGTAGTTCTGGACGGAGTAGCCCAGCGAGATCGCGCGATTTTCGTTTTCGCGGATGGAGCGCAGGATCATCCCATAGGGCGAATTGACGATGCGCCAGATTGCAACGACGCCGAGGAGGAACACGACCAGCACGAAATAATACATGTTGTGCTCATTGTGCAGATCGATCAGGCCACCGAGCAGCGTGCCGCGCGGCACGCCTTGAATGCCATCCTCACCGCCGGTAAACGGCGCTTGCACGCAGAAGAAAAAGAACATTTGCGACAGCGCCAGCGTAATCATGGCGAAGTAAATGCCTTGCCGCCGGATGGCGAGAAAGCCGATGACAAGGCCGAGAACTGCAGCGCCGAGCACGCCAACAAGGATGCCGATTTCCGGCGGCAACCCCCAGACTTTTACCGCATGGGCGGTGAAATAAGCCGCGCCGCCAAAAAAAGCAGCGTGGCCAAACGACAGAAGCCCCGTGTAGCCAAGCAAGAGATTGAACGCGCAGGCAAAGAGCGCGAAGCACATCATCTTCATCAGGAAGATGGGGTAGATGAAGAAGGGCGCGGCCAGCAGTCCGACAAGCGCAAGGCCAAGCAGGATCGTCTCGATGCGCAGCGCGACTGGCTTTTCTGCGGTGGTTTCGATGGCTGCTCTGGACATATCAGGCGTCCCTTCCAAACAGACCGGCAGGCCGCATCAGAAGCACAATGGCCATGATGACGAACACGACAATGTTCGACGCCTCGGGGTAGAACACCTTCGTCAACCCCTCTGCCACACCGAGCATATAGCCGGTGACGATTGCGCCGAGAATGGAACCCATGCCGCCGATGACGACCACCGCGAACACAACGATGATGAGGTTCGAACCCATGAGCGGACTGACCTGATAAACCGGCGCGGCAAGCACGCCCGCCAATCCAGCCAGCGCTGCGCCAAGGCCATAGGTGAGGGTGAGCAGCAGCGGGACATTGACGCCGAAAGCCTGCACAAGCTTCGGATTCTCGGTCGCCGCGCGAAGATAGGAGCCGAACTTCGTTTTCTCGATCAGCAGCCATGCAGCGATGCAGACGATGAGCGACGCAATGACCACCCAACCGCGATAGATCGGAAGGAACATGAAGCCGAGATTTACAGCGCCGGTGAGCGCTGGCGGGACGGGATAGGGATTGCCCGACACGCCATAGTAATAGCGAAACACGCCTTCGATAACGAGCGCGAGGCCGAACGTGAAAAGCAGACCGTAGAGTGGATCGACATCGTAAAGCCGGGACAGCGCAAGCCGTTCGACAACAATGCCAAACAGGCCAACAAGCACGGGCGCGACGATCAAGGCAGGCCAGTAGCCAATGCCGCCAAAGGCCAGAATTAAATAGGCAATGAACGCACCAAGCATATATTGCGCGCCATGCGCGAAGTTTATGACGCGCAGCAGACCGAAAATGATCGCAAGGCCAAGCGACAGCATCGCGTAGAACGAGCCATTGATCAGGCCGACCAGCAACTGCCCCGCAAACGCCTGAATGGGAATGCCGAAGATCATGGTTCAGACTCCCAGCACTTCATGAAGTTCGCCCATGCGGCTTTCAAGTTCCTCGACCGGAAAATGCGAGACAACCTTACCGTGATCCATCAGGTAGAAACGGTCGGCGATCTTGCTGGCGAAATGGAAATTCTGCTCGACCAAGAGCACGGTCATGCCGCGCCGCTTGAGTTCAGCCAACAACTCGCCGATGCGCTGAACGATGACAGGCGCCAGCCCTTCGGTCGGCTCATCCAGCAGCAGCATCTTGTCGCCGGTACGCAACATGCGCGCAATCGCCAACATCTGCTGTTCGCCGCCGGAAAGCTTTGTGCCCGGACTGTTGCGCCGCTCTTTCAGATTGGGAAAGAGACTGAATATTTCCTCGATGCTCATGCCACCCTTCGCGACGACAGGCGGCAGGATCAGGTTTTCATCAACGGTGAGACTCGCGAAGATGCCGCGCTCTTCCGGAACGTAGCCAATGCCGGTGCGGGCGGTCTTGTGAAGCGGCAGCGCAATCAGGTCTTTTCCATCAAAGTGGATGGAGCCGGTGCGTTTGCGGATCAGCCCCATAATGGCGCGCAGCGTCGTGGTTTTGCCAACGCCATTGCGACCGACAAGCGTAACCGTCTCGCCCGTGTTCACGTCCAGATCGACGCCGTGCAGCGCGTGGCTTTCGCCATACCACGCATTGAGGCCGCGAACGGATAGCAGCGGCTCAGACATGATCGGTACCCATATAGGCTTCGCGGACGCGCTCATCTTTGCTGATCGAAGCGTAATCACCAGATGCAATGACCTGACCATGTTGCAACACGCTGATGCCGTCGCAAATATCTGCGACCACACTGAGATTATGCTCAACCATGAGAACGGCGCGATCCGCCGAAATGGTTTTGACCAATCGCGCTATAGCGCCGACATCCTCATGACCCATGCCAGCCATCGGCTCGTCCAGCAGCAGCACCTTGGGTTCAAGCGCCAGCGTGGTCGCGATTTCCAGTACACGCTTGCGACCATAGGAAAGGTCCGCCGCCATGCGGTCGCGCGCATCGGACAGGCCAACCGCGTCAATGAGCTCTTCGGCGCGCGGGGTTAACACATCAAGCGCTGACATGGACCGCCAGAACTGCGTGGCCAAACCGTTGGGCCGCTGAAGCGCAACGCGAACATTATCCAACACGGTCAGGTACGGAAAGGTGGCCGAAATCTGGAACGAACGAACGACACCCATCTGCGCGACCTTGGCGGGTGGCGCGTTGGTGATGTCCTGCCCATCCAGCGTGATGGTGCCTGCCGTGGGCTGGAAAAACTTGGTGAGCAGGTTGAAGACTGTTGTCTTGCCCGCACCATTCGGACCAATGAGCGCGTGAATATTGCCGTGGCGAACGTCGAGGTCGACATCTTTGACGGCGGTAAATCCCATAAAATCTTTGCGCAGGCCGCGCGCGGAAAGAACAATTTCTCCGGCCTGCCTAGTATGCCCGGTCTGGCTCACGCCCGCCCTCGCCCTTTGAAGTCAATTGAAAAGGAATACGCCAGATGCGCGATGCCGCAAGAGCGGCACCGCGCAGATTTTGGCGCTTACTTGACCAGCGGACAGCCGGCTTCGGCGGGCTTGATGTAGGCTTCGTCGCCCGGGATCGTCGCCAGCACCTTGTAGTAGTCCCAAGGCTGCGTGCTTTCCGATGGCTTCTTCACTTCCATCAAATACATATCATGAATCATGCGGCCATTGGGGCCAACCTTGCCGCCGCGTGCGAAAACATCCTCGACCGGCATTTCGTGCAGGTTTTTCGCGACAGCTTCCGTCTCGTCAGTGCCAGCCTTATCGATAGCCTTGAGATATTGAAGCACGGCGGAATAGGTGCCCGCCTGAATCATGTTCGGCATGCGCCCTGTGCGGTCGAAGAACTTCTTCGCCCAAGCGCGTGAATCGTCATCGCGATCCCAGTAAAAGCCTTCCGTCAGCGTCAGCCCTTGAGCAGCCTCAAGGCCAAGCCCGTGAACCTCGGCAAGAGTGAACAACAGGGCAGCCATGCGCTGACCGCCAGCGACGATGCCAAATTCTGCGGCCTGCTTGATTGCGTTTGCTGTGTCCAGACCGGCGTTTGCCAGACCGACGACCTTGGCGCCCGACGACTGGGCTTGCAGGAGGAATGAGGAGAAATCAGTGGTCGCGAGCGGATGGCGTACGGACCCCAAGACCTTGCCGCCTTTTGAGATCACATATTTCGAGGTCTGTTCTTCAAGCGAATAGCCGAACGCGTAGTCGGCGGTCAGGAAGAACCATGTATCGCCACCCTGTTGCACCAGCGCCCCGCCCGTGCCAACAGCGAGAGCGTGGGTGTCATACGCCCAATGGAACCCGTAGGGCGAGCAGGCTTTGCCGGTGAGATCCGTCGTTGCCGCGCCCGTTACGATGTCGATCTTCTTCTTTTCCTGAGAAATTCCCTGCACGGCCAGCGCGACCGATGAGGTCGTCAATTCCATGATGGCGTCGACCTGCTCGGTGTCATACCATTGGCGGGCAATATTCGAGGCAATGTCGGCCTTGTTCTGGTGATCTGCCGATACAATTTCGATCGGCATGTCTTTGACTTTGCCGCCGAAGTCCTCTGCTGCCATCTTGGCGGCTTCAACCGACCACTTACCGCCGAAGTCGGCATAGACGCCGGACTGATCATTCAGGATGCCGATTTTGACCTTACCGTCGGAAATTTCCTGAGCAACTGCCGGAAACGCTACGGTTGCCATCAATAGCGCCGCCAGCGCGCGCGATAACTTCATGACTCTCCTCCGAGATATATCTAGGACTGCCTCCCCCGCTTTAGCGGTGATGATCAGGCAAGGTCCCGTTCCACACAGGTCAAAAAGCTAGCATTGCATTGCCGTACGGAAAACAGCTAAATTCAGCACAGATTGTGAACGAAAATGTACAGATATGGCTCGTTTCGACTGGGATGATCTGCAATATTTTCTGGCGGTGGCGCGCTCCGGCACCCTGTCGGCAGCTTCGCGCGAACTTCGCACCAACCATGTGACGGTTTCGCGCCGCATAGACCGACTGGAGCAGGCGCTGGGCCGCAAGCTCTTCGAGCGCAATCCGCGCGGCTATGTGCTGACAAATGTGGGTGACGGCCTGCTGGAATCCGCCAAGCTGATGGCGCAGCAGGCGGAAACATTCCGCTCCGAATCACGCAACGACTCCGTCAAGATTGGCGGCGTGGTGCGCTTCAGTTCACTGGAAGGATTCGGAAGCTTTTTTCTCGCAGACCGCCTGCCGGAATTCTGCCGTGCAAACCCTTCGATCCACATTGAAATGATAACGATCCAGCAGATCGTATCGCTGTCGCGGCGCGAGGCGGATTTGTCGATAACGCTGGCGCCGCCGCAAGCAGACCACTATCACAACGAACTGATATCGCCGTACCAGCTCTTTCTGTACGGATCGCGCAGCTATCTCAATGCAAACCCGCCGATAAAAGATAGCTCGGACCTGAATGAGCACGATTTCGTTGGCTACATATCCGACATGATATTCACGCCAGGGCTGGACTATCTCAACGAGATCGCGCCTGGAATTAGACCGCACTATCAGTGTTCCAGCCTCCATGCGCAGGTGCGAGCCGCGATTGCTGGTCTCGGGCTGGTTGTGCTGCCTGCATTTATAGCCAGCGACATTCCCGAACTCGTGCCTGTCTTGCCCGAGGAATTGCGGGTTGACCGCGAATATTGGAGCGTTACGCACAGGGAGCTGGCCACGACGCCGCGCGTGCGCATGTTGATCGAATTTCTAAAATCGCAGACGCGGGCAGCGGCAAGCCGGTTCAATCCGCATATGTAATTTTACCATGGCGACAACGCGAACTTGCACAATTGCGCGTTCATCGCCAAGGTGCGCCGCAAAACAAGAAATACTTAGGGACGGCCAAGCGGCGCGCGAAGCAAATACGCCTTTGGGGATTAGCCTGCGCGAATGCGATACAGACCAGAGATTGACGGCCTGCGCGCTGTCGCAGTTTTGCCTGTCGTTCTATTTCACGCAGGATTCGATGTATTTTCAGGCGGTTATGTCGGCGTCGATGTATTCTTCATCATCTCCGGCTTCCTCATAACAGGGCTTATTCGCGAAGACCTCGCCGCCGGGCGCTTCAGTATTCTGGGATTTTACGAAAGGCGCGTGAGGCGAATCCTGCCCGCGCTGGTAGCAGTATCGCTGATAACAAGCGCGGTCGCGTTTGCGGTGATGCTGCCGAGCTTCATCGTCGATTTCTCGCGCAGCCTCGTCGCTGTATCGACCTTCGTCTCCAACCTGTATTTCTGGAAATTCTCCGGCTATTTCGATGCAAGCGCCGCATTGCGCCCCATGCTGCACACTTGGTCGCTCGCGGTGGAAGAACAGTTCTATGTGTTCATGCCAATCGCCGCATGGATTGTTTATCGCTACTGCGCGCGCCTTTGGCTCTGGATATTCGGATTGGCGCTACTCGCCTCGCTCGTACTCTCGATTTATGCGACACAGGCCGCGCCGACAGCAAACTTTTTCATGTTGCCGACCCGCGCGTGGGAATTGCTGCTCGGTGCCATGTTCGCAAGCATACCCAGGCGCGTGCCGCAGGGAAATCTCGACCAGATCGGCTCGCTCGCGGGCCTTGGCCTTATTCTGTGGGCGGTATTTGCTTATGACGAAACAACCCCCTTCCCCGGCGTGGCCGCGCTGGCTCCCTGCGTCGGCAGCGTGCTGATCATTTATTTCGCCGATCCGCAGACAACCTTTGTTGGCCGCATATTGTCATCGCGCCCAGCTATCTGGATCGGGCTGATCTCATATTCGCTTTATCTCGTGCATTGGCCGATTGCAGTGTTCTGGCGATATCTCACATTGCAAGAACCCGGATTGCTCGGCGCAACGGCGATAACGGCGGCATCTATTCCGTTGGCATATCTGTCCTGGCGCTTTGTCGAACAGCCATTCCGCAAGCGGACAAGCGCCTCCAGTCTGCGCGTAGTACTGACGGGTCTGGCCGCATTGGCCGTGATTGGACTGATTGGCGCATACGGCTGGGCGACAGGCGGAACGCTGACGCACTTTGGCGCTTCGGTCGCACCCAAGACACCGATGGGCAACACATGGCGCAACGGACAGTGCTTTTATGAAACGCAGCCAAATGCGCCTTGGAACCCGCAGGCCTGCGAGATCAATCCGCAAGGGACAGTGCCGGTTCTGCTATGGGGTGACTCATTCGCCGCGCACTATACGCCGGGCATTGTGACCAGCCTTGCAAATGGCGGTGCGGCACATGTCTATGAGTACACAGCGGCGGGATGTCCGCCAGCGCTCGCCTATTATTCGCAGGCGCGCCCGTGGTGTACGGACTTCAACCGCAATGCGCTGAACGAAATCGAGAAGCTTGGCATCAAGCGCGTGATCTTATCAGCACGCTGGGTGGACCTCAGACGGCGCGGCCTTGAGCAACTGGAAAGCACGCTTGTGGCGTTGAAAAAGCTCAATGTCGAAACATTCGTGATCGGTCAATCGCCGATTTTCATCACCGACGTTTCGGTGATTGGCGCGCGTGGAAACGACAAATGGTATTCGACGGTTGACCATGCGCTGAACGTTCAACTGAAAGTGCTTGCCGAGAAGAACGACGCAAAGTTCATCGATCCAACGTCGGCGCTTTGCAGCGGCGCGACGTGCGATATTCGTGTCGATGGGCAGTATTTGTACTTCGATTACGGGCACTTCGGGGATTTCGGAAGCGCGCGAGCGGCAAAGGCGTATTTGCCGCTCGGCCCGTGAGCAAGCGCTAGAAGCGGTAAGTCATGCCAAGGACAGGGCCGCTCAACTGCGAGTCGAAAACGTACCCGTCATTGTCATAGTCTACGTTGAGCACCTTATAGCCCGCCGAAACGGACAGGTGGTCGGTGACGATGTAGTTCACAGTTCCAAGCACCGACCAGGTTGACTCCGAGCCGACACCGAAACCACCGACATCGGCCTGCGCTTGAAGGGAGAGCTTGTCGGTGATGTTGACGAACGCGCGTGCGCCAACCAGCGGATCGGTCCAGCCGAAGCTTTCGCCATAGCTGACAGTGCGCCCAAGCGCGGTGACGGTGACATCATTGGAGATGTGCCAGAAGCGTACCCCACCAAGCGCATCCAGGGTGAAGGTCGGCGTATCGACCAGTCTGTACCCGGCCATTGCCGATGCGGTGAACTCCTTGGTATCGACGTCCACATTGACGCGTGTCCCGGTCGGGATCGGGAATGGCAGAGGCGGCGTTCCGAACTCATGGGGCTCTGTCGTATCGACATACATCAGGTCGCCCGAAAAGACGAAACGCTCATAGCGGCCCCATATATTGATGAAGCCGCCGAAGTTCAGATCCTTGAATACATCCGAGAACGACTTATCAATGCCGATTGTCGGGGCGCGCTGAAAGGGCGATATGTCGCCATTGATCCCGGCGGCCCAAAGATATGGCGTAATCTGCAAAGCCCAATCTTGCCCGACAGGTTCAACTGGCGGTGCTTGTTCCGCGGGATCGGCGGCATGAGCAACCGGCCCAGCGGCCAAGACCAGGAACGCCGCAAGAGCGAATTTTTTCATGAACCTGCCCCCTGTAGTTAAAGCGCATTCTTATGAACGCGTCCGTCCTTGATTATGAGTTTCAATGTTTGATCGGGATCGCCAATGACGGAAATGTCTTCAAGCGGATTCCCCTCGAACACGAGAATATCGGCATAAGCGCCAGCCTCGATCCGGCCCAGCCTGGACGGATATGGATTACGGTGACCTGACAGCGCCACAAGATCGGCATTGCCGCTGGTGACCATCCGCAAGACTTCGGCATTATCGAACCAGCGAGCGAACTTCGCGAGCTGCCTGCCTTGGGTCGCGGTTCCCCTTGGACTGAACAGGATATCTGTCCCCAAGGCCAACTTGGCTTTGTATTTTTTGCCGAACTCGATGGCGCGCACCGTGCCTTCAGCGATCGCCCGTTGGTTGGCCTGCTGCTCTGGATTTGTATATGTATTCGCATCCTCATCCGCGAGGAATGGCTGGATACTCCACCAGGCATCGGCATCGACGATTTTCTTTGCCGTCTCTTCGTCGGCCAGCTGCCCGTGCTCGATGGATTTGATGCCGCAGGCAAGTGCGCGCTGGATTGCGGGCGCGGTGTAGGTGTGGACACAGACATAGGTGCCCCAATCGGACGCAGCGGCCACCGCCGCCATCATTTCCCGCTCGGTATACTGAAGCGCGTCGATCGGATCGTAGGCAGAGGCGACACCTCCACCGCCCATGATCTTGATCTGACTTGCGCCCAGCAGGAGCTGCTCGCGCACGCGGCGCAGAACTTCGTCCTCTCCATCGGCGATTTCGGCAATGCCGCCAACTTCCGCCATGCTCGGATTTGTCTGAGGCGTGCGCGGAAGCTCTGTGCGCATACGGAAATCGCCGTGACCGGACGTTTGCGAGATCATAGCGCCGGAGGGATAGATGCGCGGCCCCGGAAAGCGCCCCTCGTCAATCGTGCGCTTGAGCGCAAAGGACGGCCCGCCCACGTCGCGAACTGTCGTGAACCCGCGAAGGATGGTCCGCTCCGCCTCCTGAGCAGCAACGAGGTGTACGTAAGGAATATCCGCCGTTATCGCAGCGAGTTGTGCAATGCCCGCGAGGATGGAATGCCAGTGCGCGTCGATCATGCCAGGCATCAAAACGCGATTGCCGCAATCTATGATATCAGCGTTCGCAACGACATCTGCCGCCGCTGGCAGCGCTTTGATGAGCGACCCTTGCAGCAGGACATTCTTGCCCTCGATCAGCGTACCGTTGACACCATCGAAAATACGCACGTTCTTGAGCAAAGTCGGCTTCGCAGAATCTTGCGCAAAAGCAGGATCAACCAGACCGAGCAAAGAAGCAGCGGCGCTGGCACCGATACCTTTCAAGAAAGAACGCCGAGAAAACCCCTGGTTGAGGCGGTCCAGCAACTGCTGAACCTGCGGGCTGTGGCAAGGGCATGCCAAGCCATGCACAAGATGCTGATATTTTTGGCCAAAACGAGTGCGCGACACAGGCTTTTCCCTTTGCTTGTTGCAAGCGCCGCAACTTTAAATGCGCAATCAATGATTGAATTACTAATTCAAATATTGATCTTCGTGCAAGCGCGCTTGCCGTGCGCAACGTCGGAATCCAGCGGTTTTGATCGAGAGATTTGAGCTGTGTCATTCTGGTGTCATGACCTGCCGGGCAAAAGCAGCCCATGGACGCACAATGTTTCACAGATTCGTCTGAAGCCGGACAAGCAACGCGATACCGGAGCCTCTTCATCTCCGACGTGCATTTGGGCACAAAGGGAGCGCAGGCAGAGGCGCTTCTGGAATTTCTGAAGATGCATGATGCCGATACGATCTATCTGGTCGGAGACATCATCGACGGATGGCGGCTGCGGGCATCATGGTACTGGCCGCAGACCCACAACGACGTGGTCCAGAAACTGCTGCGCAAGGTGCGCAAAGGTACGCGGATCATCTATATTCCGGGCAATCATGACGAGTTCCTGCGCGAGTTCTGCGGACTGCAGTTCGGCGGCATAGAAATCAACGAAACCGCGATCCACGAAGCAGCTGACGGCAAGCGATATCTCATCGTGCACGGCGATTTATTCGATCTCGTGGTGAGGCACGCCAAATGGCTGGCTTTGCTCGGTGACTGGGCATACCGCGCGGCGATGGTTCTCTCAGCTTATATCAACTTCGTACGGCGCAAGCTTGGCTTCACCTATTGGTCACTTTCGGCCTGGGCGAAGGCGCGTGTCAAAAACGCCGTTAATTTCATCGGCCAATTCGAAGACACACTCGCGGCGGAAGCGAAACGCCACGAAGTTGACGGGGTGATCTGCGGACATATTCACTCTGCAGCGATGCGCGATATTGGCGGCCTCGACTACATCAATACTGGCGACTGGGTCGAAAGCTGCACCGCCGTTGTCGAACATTGGGACGGCCGCATGGAAATGGTGAACTGGCAAACGCAAAGCCAGGTTTTGAGTGGCTCAGCCCAACTGGCCTTACCGCTGCGCTGGAGGCGCGCCGCATGAGCATACTGATCGTCACCGACGCCTGGCGACCACAAGTCAATGGTGTTGCGCTGACGCTTGAACGTCTCGCGCAAACGCTGGGGCAAATGGGCACGCAGACCGCTTTTCTTACGCCCAATGATTTCAGAACCGTTCCGATGCCGAGCTATCCTGAAATCAGGCTCTCCCTTGCCACCAGCAATATGGTGGCGCGGCGCATTGACGAAATGCAGCCTGAACGAATCCATATCGCCACCGAGGGGCCGCTGGGCGTTCTCGCTCGCAAGATTTGCATCGCGCGGAAAATAGCGTTCACCACGAGCTATCATACGCGCTTTCCCGAATTCATTCGGGCGCGGGTGCCGATCCCGGAAAGCTGGAGCTACCGCTGGCTTCGCAACTTTCACAATGCTGGCAAAGGCGTGCTCGTCGCCACCCCTTCGATGGGTGCAGAACTCGCAACGCGTGGATTTCGAAACATTCGACTCTGGTCGCGTGGCGTGGATACACGATTGTTCCATCCGTCGCAGCGCAAGGAGATGGGCTTGCCGCGGCCGATCTTCCTGAATGTTGGTCGTGTTGCAGTCGAGAAGAACCTGCCAGCGTTTCTGGGTCTTGACCTTCCCGGCAGCAAGGTTGTCGTTGGGGACGGTCCGGACCTGCAGCGGCTGAAAGCGAAATATCCCGACGTGCATTTTCTGGGAACGCGCCGCGGCACTGAACTTTCACAGATTTATGCATCAGCGGACGTATTCGTATTTCCAAGCAAAACTGACACGTTCGGCAACGTCATACTGGAGGCATTGGCAAGCGGCTGCCCTGTGGCGGCATATCCCGTTACCGGACCGCTGGACATAATCGGTGAAGGTCACGGCGGCGTTCTATCGGCCGATTTACGAGAAGCCGCGCTGGCTGCGACAAGCGTTGCACGCGCATGTGCCCGCGAACGCGCAATGGCCTATGACTGGCACGAATGCGCGCGGCAGTTTCTGCAGTTCAGCACATCTGTTTGCTCGGCGTCAGAGCAAACGATCAGCGCATTGCAGCGCGCGCACTAGTTCGAAGCTTACACGACTACGCGATTCATGCGCTCCAGCAGCGCGTGGCGTGAAGTAACTCCCAAGGAAAAGAGCGCCAGGATCCGCCGCGCGCACTCATCCCGATCACCAATTTCAAACACCCGATGCTGGGTGCAATATTCATCAAGAACGCTGGTGAGCGTGGTCAAATCGGTAGAGTCAGCAATAATGTTGAGCATCGCCTTACATCCATCTGAAGGCGAAAGCGTGATGGGCTCTTTCAAGCGCTTGATTGCCGTAAACACTGCAAGCGACCAATGCACTCTAGACCGCAATTGTGGCATCTCAAATAACATTTGAGGGAGAACGTCGCTCAGCCCCGCGCCCTGAAACGAACGCCAACGCCACGCGCTGCGCCATCTTCAAAAAGCAGCTCGACACCGCGCAGACGGAACGCATTGATCAGCAGCTCCTCCGAACTGCGCTGGAGCGCGTGACGCTGGCACTCGAAATCCTTGATGGTGCTACGGGAAACCCCCGCCGCGAGCGCGAGTTGGCCCTGTGTCCAATTCAAAAGACCTCGCGCAGCACGACATTGTTCGGGCAGCAGAGACATAGTGCCGGACTCGTTGCTGTTTCGCCGATTATTCCGTTGCAGAGTCAACCATAATGGGTGACATTAGGCAACCGTTCTTCATGCTGAGTCCGAGGCATCCCATCGTATGATCGAGAGTGCAATCTTGATTCCGCTCGTCACGATACCCTTCGTGGTGAGCCTTATCGCGCTTGCACTTCCTTCCAACGCCCGCAACACGGAAGCCTGGATTGCCGGCATTACGGCGCTTGGGTTATTTATCCTCACGGCGATGCAATATCCGGCTGTCGACGATGGCGGCGCGATACGGCACAACATCGAATGGGTGCCACAGCTTGGCCTGAATATGACGTTTCGCATGGACGGCTTTGCATGGCTGTTCACCATGCTGATTACCGGGATCGGTTTCCTGGTTGTCATTTATGCGCGCTATTACATGTCGCCCGAAGACCCGGTGCCGCGCTTCTATGCATTTCTGCTTGCGTTTATGGGGTCGATGCTCGGCGTCGTAAATTCCGGTAACCTGATCCAGCTTGTCGTGTTCTGGGAACTGACGAGCGTCTTTTCATTCCTGCTGATTGGCTACTGGTATCACAATGCCGCCGCGCGCGATGGCGCACGCATGGCGCTGACGATCACCGCGCTTGGCGGGCTGTGCCTGCTGGCCGGCATCCTGCTGATCGGGCAAGTGGTAGGCAGCTACGATCTCGACACGGTGCTTGCTTCCGGCTCGATGATCCGTGGACATAAGCTCTATGTGCCGATCCTCGTTCTCGTGCTGATCGGCGCATTTACGAAGAGCGCGCAGTTTCCATTCCATGTCTGGCTGCCGAACGCTATGTCGGCCCCAACGCCTGTGTCCGCCTATCTGCATTCGGCAACGATGGTGAAGGCCGGCGTATTCCTGATGACGCGCCTCTGGCCGGTGCTCGCAGGCACGCCGGAGTGGTTCACGATTGTCGGACTTGCTGGCATGGCGACCCTGCTGCTCGGCGCATTTTTCGCAATCTTCCAGCAGGACATCAAAGGGCTGCTTGCGTATTCGACCATCAGCCATCTGGGACTTATCACGCTGCTGCTCAGCCTCGGCAGCCCGCTTGGCCTGGTGGCCGCGATTTTCCACATGGCCAACCACGCTACATTCAAGGCATCGCTGTTCATGGCGGCGGGTATCATCGACCATGAAGCCGGAACACGCGACATGCGCAAGCTTGGCGGATTGTTCTCGCTGATGCCGGTGACCGCCACGCTGGCGATGGTGGCAAGCGCAGCGATGGCGGGCGTGCCGCTGCTCAACGGCTTTTTGTCCAAGGAGATGTTCTTTGCGGAGGCAATCGAGCATCACGCGGATTCGATTCTGGATACGGCAGCGCCTTACGTAGCCGTGCTGGCGAGCGCATTCGCTGTTACCTATTCGATCCGGTTCATTCACGGCGTTTTTTTCGGAAAAATACCGGCGGACATGCCGAAGCATCCGCATGAGCCGCCTTTCTTCATGAGATTGCCGGCGATGCTGCTGGTGTTGATATGCCTCGTTGTCGGCATACTGCCCGGCCAGACTATCGGCGGCTATCTCAACAGCGCAGCGATGGCAGTGCTTGGCCCCGAAATGCCGGAATATAGCCTATCGATCTGGCACGGGTTCAACGTGCCGCTGCTAATGAGCGTTCTGGCGCTTGTCGCGGGAATTCTGCTCTACGGCATTCTCAAGACCTATCTCGCCACGAGCGAGGAAGGCCCACCGTATTTCCGCGAACTCAAAGGGCAGCGCATTTTTGAGCGCGTGATGGTATCCGTATCGTGGCGCTGGGCGCGCCTGCTGGAAAGCTGGCTCGGCACGCGGCGGCTGCAACCGCAGCTGCGGCTATTGGCGTTTATCGCGCTTGTTGCGGCGGTATTGGCTGCGACAAGGCGCGGCGTGCCGCACCCAACCCTCTCGTTGGGAAATATGGATTTGCTTTTCACCGGGCTCTGGGCGATCGGCATTATTTGCGCGATTGGCGCGGCATATCAGGCGAAATATCACAGGCTTTACGCGCTTATCCTGATGGGCGGCGCGGGGCTGGTAACGTGCATCTCCTTCATTTGGCTTTCGGCGCCTGACCTGGCGCTGACACAGCTCGTGGTCGAAGTGGTGACGACCGTGCTGATCCTGCTCGGCCTGCGGTGGCTGCCGAAACGGATAGAGCAGAATTACGATGGCGTATCACTGGAAACGCGACTGCGGCGCGGTCGTGACATGCTGCTGGCCGTCGGTTGCGGCGCGGGTACGGCATTCCTCGCTTACGTCGTGATGGTGCGCCAGCCGCCACAGACCATCGCCGACTTTTTCGTCGAGAACGCGTACGAGCTTGGCGGTGGGCGCAATATCGTCAACGTTATCCTTGTCGATTTCCGCGGCTTCGATACGTTTGGCGAAATCACGGTTCTCGGCATTGTTGCGCTGACCGTTTTCTCCCTGTTGCGCCGCTTCCGCCCTGCCCCGGACAATATCGATTCACCGGAGCAGCAATTGCTGCAATCGAGACATACGGCCCGCAGCGACGAGAGCGAGGAAGCCGAAACGGCGAGCATTGCCGACGAATATCTCTACATGCCTTCGGTGATTATGCAGTGGCTGTTCCCAGTCATTATCGTGTTTGCTTTCTACCTGTTCCTGCGGGGCCACGATGCGCCGGGCGGCGGCTTCGTTGCAGGCATCGCGATGGCCGCGGCGTTCATTCTGCAATATATGGCTGCGGGCACGCGCTGGGTGGAAGAGCGGTTGCGCGTTCTGCCCGTGCGGTGGATGGGCATGGGCCTTCTGGTTGCTGCGGCAACGGGCCTTGGCGCGTGGGTATTTGGCTATCCATTCCTGACATCGCACGCGCAATATATCGAGCTTACGCTGATCGGAAAGGTTCCGGCAGCGACGGCGCTGATATTCGACTTCGGCATTTTCTCGCTGGTGATGGGCGCTACCGTGCTGATGCTCATCGCGATTGCGCACCAATCGATCCGCAAGCTGCGCGCGGCGAAGCTGCCGACAGCGCAGGAGAACGCGTGATGGAACTCGTTCTCGCAATCGGAATCGGAGCACTGGTAGGTTCGGGCGTGTGGCTACTGCAACGCCCGCGCACGTTCCAGCTCATCGTCGGACTTTCGCTGATCGGCTATGGCGTCAACCTGTTCATCTTCGCGATGGGACGGCTGCGCGTTAACGCGGCACCCGTATTGTCCGATGGCGGGCCGGCCGATCCGTCAGCCTATGCCGATCCTATTCCGCAGGCGCTGGTTCTGACTGCAATCGTGATCGGCTTCGCTACAACAGCGCTGTTTCTGGTCGTGTTGTTAGCGGCGCGTGGCCTGACCGGCTCGGATCACGTCGACGGCAGGGAGCCATAATATGGACCTGTCGAACCACCTCATCATCGCGCCGATACTGCTGCCTTTGCTGACGGGCGCGCTGCTGCTTCTCTTCGATGAACGCAAGCACACGTTGAAAGCGCTGCTCAGCGTCGGTTCGACGTTGCTGCTGGTCGCGATGGGTATGGTGCTACTGCGCGTAGCAGATAGCGGCACTGCGAGCGTCTACCTTCTTGGAAACTGGGCAGCGCCGTTTGGCATTGTGCTGGTGCTGGACCGCTTGTCCGCCGTCATGCTGCTCGTGACGAGCCTGCTGGCGATTGCGTCGCTGTTCTTTTCACTCGCGCGGTGGGACAAGATGGGCTCGCACTTCCACAGCCTGTTCCAGTTTCTGCTGATGGGGTTGAACGGCGCTTTCCTGACCGGCGATCTTTTCAATCTGTTTGTGTTTTTCGAGGTGGTTCTTTCCGCTTCATATGGCTTGCTGCTGCACGGATCGGGGCCGCATCGAGTGCGCGCCGGGCTGCACTACATCGCAATGAACCTGGCCGCATCGTTCCTGTTCCTCGTTGGCGTCGCGCTGATCTATGGCGTTACGGGCACGCTGAACATGGCTGACCTCGTCGGGCGCATCGGCGAGGTGCCGCCGGAAAACCGTTTCCTGCTGGAAGCAGGCGCGGCAATCCTCGGCATCGCGTTTCTGGTCAAAGCTGGAATGTGGCCGCTCTGCTTCTGGCTTCCGAGCGCTTATTCTGCGGCAGCAGCGCCGGTTGCCGCGATCTTCGCCGTGCTGAGCAAGATGGGCATCTATGTGCTGCTGCGACTTTCACCGCTTTTGTTCGGTGCAGCGGCAGGAAGCTCGGCAGGCTTCGACGACAAATGGCTGTTTGCCGGTGGCCTTGTAACGCTGGCCTTCGGCACGATTGGCGTTCTGGCATCGCAAGCGATGGTGAGGCTGGCCGCGTTCAGCGTTCTAGTTTCAAGCGGCACGCTGCTGGCGGCAGTCGCAATGTCGGGCGACCGCTCAACAGCAGCGGCGCTCTACTACATGATTAGTTCCACGCTGACGATCGGCGCGCTGTTCCTGCTGATCGAACTGCTTGAGCGCGCGCAAGATCCCGCCGCGGCGGTTCTGTCAGTCACGATGGAAGCCTATGGCGATGGCGACGAAGACGAACCGGAAGAGGAAGTGGGTGTCACCATCCCTGCGACGCTTGCCATCCTTGGCGTCTCATTCGGTGTTTGCGGCATTCTGCTTTCCGGTCTGCCACCGCTGTCCGGCTTTGTGGGTAAATTCGCGCTGCTTTCGGCAGCCATCGATGCGGGCAACAAGATTTCGACGTTAAACTGGTTCTTCTTTGGCCTGCTGATAACTTCGGGCCTGTTCGCGATGGTCGCAATGGTGCGCGCGGGCATCCGCATATTCTGGGCGCCCGTCGAGATCATCGTGCCGCGCGTTCGAGTGATCGAATTCGTGCCCGTGGCATTCCTGTTGATACTTTGCATCTGGATGACGGCGCAGGCGGGGCCAACAATGCGCTATCTGGACGCTGCGGCCAACGCCTTGCACGATCCGACGGGCTATGTTCATGACGTGCTGAGCGCCGCACCAATACCGTCGCCAAAGGAGGCTGGACATTGAGCCGCGTGCTTCCATACCCTGCACTCGCAGCGTCACTGCTGCTGATGTGGTTTCTGCTCAATGGCTTTTCGCTCGGCCATCTCGTGCTGGGCGCTGCGATTGCGCTGTTCGCGACCTGGGCGATGGTGTCGCTGCAACCTGCCAAGCCGCGCGTGCGCAGCTGGGGTGCAGTGCTGCGCCTGCTCGGCCTCGTGTCGGTGGACGTTCTGCGCTCCAACATTGCGGTGGCGCGGCTGATCCTGTCTCCCAACAGCGCACAAGCGCGATCAGGCTTCATCCCGATCGAGCTGACGCTGCGCGATAAAACAGGCCTCGCCGTGCTCGCCTGCGCGCTGACGGCCACGCCGGGCACAGCTTGGGTGGAGTACCGATCCCGGCAGAATATCCTGCTTCTGCATGTGCTTGATGTGGGCGACGAGCAAGACTGGATCGACCTCATCAAGCAGCGCTATGAACCCCTGCTGCTGGAGATATTCGAATGAGTGTGACCCTGCTCTACTGGTCGCTGACGATTTCGCACTGGCTGCTGCTGGCGGCAATGTTCTGTTGCCTCATCCGGCTCGTGCGCGGGCCGCGCGCGCAAGACCGCGTGCTTGCATTCGATGCGCTTTATGTGAGCGCGATGCTGTTCCTGCTCAGTCTCGGCATCGCAACTCGCAGCCCGTTCTATTTCGACGCAGCGTTGGTGATTGCCCTGCTCGGCTTTGTTTCCACAGCAGCATTGTCAAAGTTTCTCATGCGCGGCGAGGTCATCGAATGAGCGACCCCACCGCACTTCCTCTCTGGGCGGCTATCCTGATTTCAGCGTTTCTGTTGATCGGATCAGGGCTGACGCTGCTTGGCGCTATCGGCCTTCTAAAATTCGGCAGCTTTTACCGACGCCTCCATGCCCCAACGCTTGGCACGACATTCGGCGCGGGCGGCATACTCATCGCGTCCATCATATTTTCGCTTTTTAGCCAGACGCGGCCGTTTCTGCATGAATTGCTGATTTCGGTTTTCGTGACCGTAACGACACCCGTCACGCTGATGCTGCTGAGCCGCGCGGCACTTTTTCGCGACAGAACCGAGAAAAACGAAGACGTGCCGCCGTTCCGCGGCTGAGCTGTCGCCACTATTTTTGCCACTTTCGTTGTAGCGACAAGCGGTCTGCTGTGATCTAAGCAGTTATGAGAATCTTGATCGGCTGTTGGGGAACGTGCCGCATCAGGACATACGAGGCGGAGTACAGGGAGGAAATGGGATGGCGGGTTTACTCGCGCTTTCCAGAGCCATTGATCGATTCAACGAAATCGTCGGCAAGTGGGTGGGATGGTTGATCCTGCTTTCCATCCTGATCAGCGCGATTAACGCGGTTGTTCGCAAGGTTTTCAGTATCTCCTCGAACGCGTGGCTCGAAGCGCAATGGTATCTTTTTGGTGCTGCGTTTTTGCTGGCTGCGGCCTACACACTCAAGGAGAACGAGCATATTCGAATTGACATCGTCTACGGCATGTTCTCCCGGCGCGTTCAACACTGGATTGACCTTTTCGGCCACGTGTTCTTCCTGATGCCGTTCGTGCTGCTGATGGTCTATTACTTCGTCCCCTATTTCCTGCTCTCCTACAGATCCGGCGAAATGTCGACCAATGCGGGCGGCCTTATCATCTGGCCAGCAAAAGCGCTGCTGTTGATTGGCTTCACCCAACTCGCCTTTCAGGGCATTTCGGAAATCATAAAAAAGATCGCGATCATACGAGGAGACATTGAGGACCCCAATCCCTTCATCTCCGCTCACGAGGCTGCCGAACTGGAAGGCAAAGCGCTGGCGGAGGAGATCAAGTAATGATCGAGTTCATCGCCACGAACATGGCTCCGATCATGTTCTGCTCTCTTATTGTTTTTCTGCTGCTCGGCTATCCTGTCGCATTTGCGTTGGCTGCAAACGGACTGCTTTTCTTTTTGATCGGCGTTGAATTGGCACCGCTTTCGAGCGGGACGATCAGCCTCAACTGGAATTTGCTCTACGCCCTGCCCGAGCGCTTCTATGGCGGCGTAATGGCAAATGAAACGCTGTTGGCCATTCCGTTTTTCACCTTCATGGGCATTGTGCTCGAACGATCGGGCATGGCTGAAGACCTGCTCGACACGATAGGCCAGTTGTTCGGTCCGGTTCGCGGCGGCCTCGCCTACGCCGTCATTTTCGTCGGCGCACTGCTTGCGGCTACGACCGGCGTAGTGGCAGCGTCCGTGATCGCGATGGGCCTCATTTCGCTGCCTATCATGTTGCGCTACGGATACGACCGGCGTCTCGCTTCGGGCGTTATCGCCGCATCCGGTACACTTGCCCAGATCATCCCGCCATCGCTTGTTCTTATCGTTTTGGCGGACCAGCTGGGTCGCTCGGTTGGCGATATGTACAAGGGCGCAATGATACCCGGTCTGATCCTCACCGGCATCTACATGCTCTATGTCCTCGTGATGTCGATCATCCGACCAAAATCGATGCCCGCGCTGCCGCCCGAAGCGCGCACGCTCGGCTCAGGCGTCACGTCATTGTTTGTAGCACTCGTGGCCGCCGGCGCATTTGCCTATGCGGCGCACATCTACCTCGCGCCGACCCATGGGGAGAATGCCGACATTCTTGGCGCAACGGTTGGCGTGATCGTGATTTATATCGTCGCGCTGATCGACAAGCATTCCAGCCTCGGCATGATGTCCCGGCTTGCGCAACAGGTGATTATCGTTCTGATCCCGCCGCTGGCGCTCATTTTTCTGGTTCTGGGAACGATCTTCCTCGGCATTGCGACGCCAACAGAAGGCGGCGCGATGGGCGCGGTCGGCGCGCTGATCATGGCTGCAATGAAGGGTCGCCTAAATTTGGACGTGGTGCAGCAGGCACTCGCCGCCACCACGCGCCTTTCGTCATTCGTGATGTTCATCCTCATCGGCGCGCGCGTTTTTTCGCTGACGTTTTACGGCGTGAACGGGCATCTCTGGGTTGAACATCTGCTGACCTCACTTCCTGGCGGAGAGATAGGCTTCCTGATTGCCGTCAATATTCTGGTTTTCCTGCTTGCGTTCTTCCTCGACTTCTTCGAGCTGGCATTCATTATCGTTCCGCTTCTTGCGCCCGCGGCGGATAAGCTCGGCATTGATCTGATCTGGTTTGGCGTGCTGTTGGGCGTCAACATGCAGACCAGCTTCATGCACCCGCCATTCGGATTTGCATTGTTCTACCTGCGCTCGGTGGCAACACGCGTGCCATATATCGACCGCATCACGAAACAGAGGATCGAACCCATTACAACTGGCCAGATCTACTGGGGTGCAGTGCCGTTCGTATTCATCCAGGTCTTGATGGTGACACTGGTCATTATGTTCCCGCAAATGGTGATGCACTACAAAGGCAAGGTAGTTGATCCATCGACCATCGACATCAAATTGCCCGACCTGCCAGGATTTGGCGCGCCGGCTGGCGGTGCAACGCAGCCAAAGCTGGAACAGCCGAATAGCAATGACCTGTCCTCGCCACCCGATATGGGTGGATCCAAGCAAGCGCCCGCGCCGGCCAACGACCTGTCAAAGCCGCCTAGTTTTAACTGACGCTAGGCGGCGGTGCGCTGCGAATCCGCACCCTCGCCCTCGTCATTCAGCAAGGTGTGAGGCGCGGTGCAGGCATAATATGAAAAGGCGACGTTCTCATCCGATAGGCCTGCAGAGCGGCAGTCCGGACAGTAAAAATATGGCTTGAGATGTTCCGGGCGCGCGCCATGGCGGCTACCCAGATAGCGCGCCAGCAATACCAGCTTAAGCGGGACATTATGATTGCAGCCTGTGCTGGTGCAACGCGCCCGAATATCAACACCCAATGCGATATGTTCGCCCAGCGTCTGGATGTTAGATGGGTCAGAAATTGGCGGAAGCGGAAAGATTGGGTGAGGCATGGTAGAGCAACAAGCTGCCTCAACTGCTGCATTACGACCAGCCCATAGAAGAATATACACCACACCACCATCGCTAAAAAACACAGCGCCCGTCGGCCAAGGCCGACGGGCACACTCATAACGGCTCCGGGCGGGCGGCATAGGGAAAGCCGCGATGAGTAAGCAATCCTAGCGTGCGAACAAAGCGCAATACAATTCAGCACTTAGAGGAGGGTCGGCTAATACCGCTAACGCCTTTATGTGATGTCTATACCGACCGGGCGGGCATCAAATGCGGGCCCTTGCTAGCGGTCTGGTTGCACCATAATCTCGCCCACCGTCGTTCATTTCGCACCGGATGGGAGGATCGAATGAAACTTTTCAATGCATCTTTCCGCAGAGCATCACTCGCAGCAATTGCCGTTCTGGCAGCACTAGCCACCAGCAATGTGTCACTGCTTACGTCTGGCTTCATCGGTGACGCTCAGGCGAAGAAGATTGTGATCAAGCAGACCAGCATCTATGTCGCGACGCTTCCGACCGGTTGCGTCAAAACTATATACGGCAATGTCACCGTTTGGCGCTGCGGCACAATCTACTACCAGCCGTACAAGGGCCGTTACGTTCGCGTCTATATAAACTAGCCGAGCTAACTTCACGCTTTGCACCTCTGGCACTCTGTGGCAGGCTGCATTTGCGGCATGAATCTGGAACTTTGATTCACGCTCGCGCCAGTCGTGCAACGCCATCCGGGAGCAGGATATGAGCGGAAATCGTGACGAGCGCATAAGAGAACGAGCACACGCAATTTGGGATCGGGAAGGCAAGCCGGAAGGTGCAGCGCAGCGCCACTGGCAGCAGGCGGAAGGCGAGATCGAAAAGGAAGACAGCGCGCCGAAAAAGGCGGCAGCAAAGAAGCCTGCCGCCAAAAAGCCGGTAGCAACTTCTGCGAGCGCGAAGGCAAAAAAGACCGGTGCCGACGCAGCACCCGCCAAGCGCTCCAAAGACACGAAGAAGCCCTCGAAAGCCTGAGTACACTCCGCAGCAATTGCGCCGCATAGGCCTCAGCGCGCAGATTTGATCAAAATCCGCATGTACGCGCGCGGACAATCCATCCGTGCGGTTGAAATTTGCGTGCCAAGGTGCCAAATCCGGGACAAGCTAATTTGCCCTGGATAGGGCAGTATCCTGAGACATTGCCGATGGTCACTTATCTCGACGCCGAAACCGCGCCCATGCGCAACACCGGCCAAATACGTCTTTACGGCGCGGATGCCTTTGAAGGCATGCGACGCGCGTGCCAGCTAACCGCGCGCTGCCTCGATGAGTTGGCAGATATCGTTCAGCCCGGCGTGACGACCAACGAGATTGACCGAAAGGTTTTCGAGTTCGGCATGGACAATGGCGCGTTGCCAGCCACACTGAACTATCGCGGCTACACGAAATCGTCCTGCACCTCGATCAACCACGTCGTTTGCCACGGTATTCCAGACGATAAGCCGCTGCGCGAAGGCGATGTGGTCAACATCGACGTGACTTATGTGTTGGATGGCTGGCACGGCGATTCCAGCCGTATGTATCCCGTTGGCCAGATCAAGCGCGCCGCAGAGCGACTGCTTGAAGTGACGCACGAATGCCTGATGCGCGGCATCGCTGCGGTTAAGCCCGGCGCGCGCACGGGCGCAATCGGTGCTGCAATCCAGAGCTTTGCGGAGCGCGAGCGCTGCTCGGTGGTGCGCGACTTCTGTGGCCACGGCGTCGGCAGGCTGTTTCATGACGCACCGAATATTCTTCATTACGGCTCCGCGCATGAAGGCATCGAAATGCGTGAGGGCATGATTTTCACCATCGAGCCGATGATCAATCTCGGTCGACCGCATGTGAAAGTGCTGTCCGACGGCTGGACCGCTGTGACGCGGGATCGCTCGCTCTCCGCCCAGTACGAGCATACGGTCGGCGTAACCAGGGATGGGTGTGAGATTTTCACGCTTTCGCCAAAGGGCTTGGATCGCCCCGGCCTGCCCTCCTGAACAGGAATCCCAAGGATAACTGAATCTGCCCGCTTCATTCGCGCATAAGCACAATCTAATAAGATGATCGTGCGGCGCAGGATCGAGCATGCAAGACGAACAGGACGAGCGCGGTTTCTTTGGCGAGCGGCCACTTAAGCCTCTCGCGAAAACCGACCCCAAACTAGACAAGCCGCACTATCTCGGCCATCGCGAACGCCTGCGGCAACGCCTTCGCGACAGCGGGCCGGAATCGCTCCAGGATTACGAGGTTCTGGAGCTTTTGCTTTTTCGCTCGATCACCCGCGCAGATACCAAGGGTCGCGCAAAAGCGCTCATTCAAAGATTCGGCTCACTAAGCGAAGTGCTGGGTGCACCGGAACGCCTGTTGCGAGAGGTGGAGGGCATCGGCGACGCGGTCGCGTTTGACCTCAAGGTAATTGCCGCCGCCGCCAAGCGCATGGCAAAGGGCGAGGTCGCACAGCGCGAGGTTTTGTCGTCATGGCAATTGCTGCTCGACTATGTGCGCACAGCGATGGCATTCGAGACGACAGAACAGTTTCGCATATTGTTTCTGGACAAGCGAAACGCGCTGATCGCCGACGAAGTGCAGCAAACCGGAACAGTCGATCACACGCCCGCCTATCCGCGCGAAGTTGCCAAGCGTGCGCTGGAACTCTCCGCCACGGCAATCATACTGGTCCACAACCATCCGTCTGGCGACCCGACGCCTTCAAAGGCTGATATTGAAATGACCAAGACGATCATGAGTGTGTGCAAGCCGCTGAGCATTATGGTTCACGATCACATCATCGTCGGAAAGGCCGGTTTCGCGAGCCTCAAGGGGCTGGCGTTGATATAGCGCGAACACTGCAACCATATATGCGCAACGTCGTTCACGAGCAGCGTCGGTGAATGAAATGCAGAATGCCGCGAAGCGCTTGACGTGTGCCGACATCACAGTTTAGGGCCAAAGCTGGAATTCATCAGGGGATAGATGCGATATGGAAATATTTACCGCCGCAGGCTTTTCGGCTCTGCTCCAGGTTATCGCAATCGATCTGGTGCTTGCTGGCGACAACGCCATCGTTATCGGGCTGGCCGCTGCGGGGCTCCCCAAGGATCAACGAAAGAAGGCGATCCTCGTCGGCATTGCAGCCGCCACCGTACTGCGCATCATCTTTGCGCTGATCACCCAACAGCTTCTACAAATCGGGCCGATCCTGCTCATCGCCGGTGGTTTGTTGCTTCTCTATGTGTGCTGGAAAATGTGGCGCGAACTGCGCGTCTCGCATGAAGACGAGGCCGATGCGACCGAAGCCCTGTCCGATACGGATTATAACGCGGACGGCACCGTTGCCGGCAGGGGCGCTCGCAAAACCTTCGCGCAAGCGGCGATGCAGATCGTTATCGCAGACGTTTCGATGTCTCTCGACAATGTTCTCGCGGTTGCTGGCGCGGCGATGGACCACCCCACGGTTCTTATCATCGGCCTTGCACTGTCGATCGCTCTCATGGGCTTCGCGGCTTCCTTCATTGCACGCTTGCTGCATCGCTACCGCTGGATCGCTTACATTGGCTTGCTGGTCATTCTGTACGTCGCAATCGAGATGACTTTGAAGGGCGCATACAACCAGTGGCCCGATCAGCTCAGCTTCCTCAACGCCTGGTTTGGCGCGCCAGGAAGCCTCGCTCATTAAACGGACAGGTTTCATTGCGCCGCCAAGTGTGATACTGCGCCGCGCAATATGAAGATCATAAGGGCCGGACCGAAAGGTTCGGCCTTTGGCAATTGGCCCATGACCACTGAAATGAAGCCCATGTCTGTAGCGCCCCGCGTCAGCTTTGTGAGCCTTGGCTGCCCCAAGGCACTTGTCGATTCCGAACGCATCATCACCCGCCTTCGGGCAGAGGGATACGAAATCGCGCGCAAACATGACGGCGCAGATTTGGTGGTGGTGAACACCTGCGGGTTCCTCGATTCCGCGCGCGACGAGTCCCTGGAGGCCATCGGCACGGCGATGAAAGAAAACGGCAAAGTGATTGTCACCGGCTGCATGGGCGCCACGCCGGAACTGATCCGCGACAAGCATCCGAACGTCTTCGCGATCACCGGGCCGCAGGCATATGAAAGCGTGATGGCAGCGGTGCACGAGGCCGCGCCGCCCGCGCACGATCCTTACCTGGACCTGCTGCCGCCGCAAGGTGTCAAGCTGACGCCACGCCACTACGCCTATCTGAAGATTTCGGAAGGCTGTAACAATCGCTGCACATTCTGCATCATCCCTGCCCTGCGCGGCGATCTCGTTTCGCGTCCAGCTGCGGACGTGCTGCGAGAGGCGGAAAAACTGGCGAAGGCTGGCGTCAAGGAAATCATGGTCATCAGCCAGGATACGAGCGCCTATGGCGTGGATATAAAATATGCCGCCAGCCAATGGGGCGACCGCGAGGTGCGCGCAAAATTCCTCGACCTTTCGCGCGAGCTTGGCGACATGGGCATGTGGGTGCGCCTGCATTACGTCTACCCATACCCGCACGTCGCGGATGTCATTCCATTGATGGCGGAAGGCAAGGTGCTGCCCTATCTCGACATTCCCTTCCAGCACGCATCGCCCGCAGTATTGAAAAATATGCGCCGCCCTGCGCATGGTGAAAAGACGCTCGACCGCATCCGCTCGTGGCGCGAGATCTGCCCAGACCTCTCAATCCGCTCGACCTTTATCGTGGGCTTCCCCGGCGAAACCGAGGAAGATTTCCAGATGCTTCTGGACTGGCTGGACGAAGCGAAAATCGACCGCGCTGGCTGCTTCAAATACGAGCCAGTTGGCGGCGCACGCTCAGAAGAAATGGGCCTTGCTGCTGTGCCGCAGGAGGTCAAAGAGGCGCGCTGGCATCGGTTCATGCAGCGCCAGCAGAAGATTTCCGCTCAACAGCAGAAGAAAAAGATCGGCAAGCGCCTGCCTGTCATCATCGACGAGGCAAATGGATTGTCGGCCAAGGGCCGCACGAAATACGACGCACCGGAGATTGACGGTTCAGTTCACATCGAATCCCGCCGTCCGCTGCGCACAGGCGACATTGTGACAGTGAAGATCGAACGGGCGGATGCCTACGATCTTTATGGCATCACCGGTTGATTGGCGGAGGCGCCCGCCTCTGCAATCTCTTTTTCGACACTCATAATGCGCTGATAGGCCGGACGCGACAGCGTGCGGCTCAGATACTCCCGGAACACAGGATCATTCGGCATCGCTTTCAGAACATTCATAGTGAAAAATAGACCGCTAGCCATCTGAGTGTCTGCGGCGGTGAAATTATCGCCCGCCACGAACTTGCTGCGCGCAAGCCGTTTGCGCACATTGGCAAGCATGTCCTCATACGAGCCGAACGAGAAACTGCCGGACCGATAGGAAATGCCCTGTGCATGAGCCGAGACCGCAGGATCAAAAACAGAATCGCAATAAATCAGCCAAGTAAGGAACGCAGCTCGATCCGCAGTGCCCACCGGAGGCGCAAGCTGCGCATCAGGGAAAGCTTCGGTGAGATAAAGGCAGATCGCAGCGCGCTCGGTTACGACCGTGCCGTTATGATCAATCGCTGGCACTTTCTTATTGGGCTGAACTTCGCGATAGCTCTCCGGCACACCGTCTTTTGCCCTGATATCGATATGAATGCGCTCGTAACGCGCGCCGATTTCTTCAAGCAACCAATGAACGCCGACCGAACGTGACCACGGCGCAAAGTAGAACGTCAGCATCGGTTTCTCCTTCCGCTTAGGGAACGACAACGCCTGCCGATGACAGAAACCTCTGGCCAGCCTTGTGACAAGAGCCCTCCCAAAACGAAAAGCGGCCCTTGCGGGCCGCTCCAAATACTCTGCGTGAAAGCAGGCGCGCTTAACGAGAATAAAACTCGACGACCAGATTCGGTTCCATCTGAACTGCAAACGGAACGTCCGACAGGCCCGGAACACGACGATAGGTCGCGACCATCTTGTTGTGATCAACTTCGATGTAGTCCGGCACGTCGCGCTCTGCGAGCTGGACAGCCTCCAGAACCAGAACGAGCTGCTTGGACTTTTCGCGAACTTCGATGACGTCGCCCGGCTTGCAGCGATACGAACCAATGTTGGTGCGCTTGCCGTTCACGTTGATGTGGCCGTGATTAATGAACTGGCGTGCCGCGAAAATGGTGGGCACGAACTTCGCGCGATAGACGACAGCGTCAAGGCGCGATTCCAGCAGACCAATCAGGTTTTCGGAAGTGTCACCACGGCGGCGGTTGGCTTCCTCGTAAATCTTGCGGAACTGCTTTTCCGAAACGTCGCCATAGTGGCCCTTGAGCTTCTGCTTTGCGCGGAGCTGCAGGCCGAAATCGGACAGCTTACCCTTGCGGCGCTGACCATGCTGGCCGGGACCATATTCACGACGGTTTACAGGGGACTTCGGACGGCCCCAGATGTTTTCGCCAAGACGGCGATCAATTTTGTATTTTGCCGATTCGCGTTTGCTCATCGCATTCCCTTTCAAAAAGTTACGCCCGGAACTTCACGTTCCGGGTGAAGGAAACGCGCCCTCCTCTGGCTTCCGTTTTCGAAACCTGACAGGATTTTCCACAACGCTGCGGATAATCCACGGGACACGTCAATGATCTCAGGACGTATTTCTGGCAATCCTGTCAGGTCCCGAACCGACAAAAGCCAGCGCCGGACTTTTCGGCCCGGCGCGGCGTGGACATAGGAGAAAGCTGCGCAAAAGTCAAATCAGCTAACTAGCCTTTTTCTTCGGCAAGCCCTTACGCTTCGTTTCGGCAAATTCCTCAAGCTGCTTTTCGCTCATGGAATCGTACATTTCCCGCGACGCGCCCTTGAGTTCGCTCTTTTTTGTCTCGCCGCGCTTTGCAGAAAGCGCAGCGCCTGCGGCCTTCTGTTGTGCTTGTGATTTGGCGGGCATGAATGCCTCCTGTCGTTGATGACATTTCAACGCAGGCGGACACCCGCCGTTCCCGTCAGCTTACAGAAAGTCCAAATCCCTGCATCAGCCGGCGCGTGGCGAAATCCACACTTCCAGAACTGAAAACGGCAACATCATGCATATCTTTTGGCGGCGCGGCATGTTCGCCGGGATTTACCTCGCCCAGAAGCGAAAGCGTGCGGCGCGCAATCGCCTCGCTGGAATCGATCCAGTCCACCGGCCACGGCGCCATTTTGCGCATACGATTGATCAGGAAGGGGTAATGCGTGCAGGCGAGCACGACAATATCGGTCCGCAGCCCATCCCTTTCGACAAAGCAGGGCTCGATTTCCGCGCGCACGGCTTCCTCGTCGACGAAACCTTCACGCATATAAATTTCAGCGAGTCGTGCAAGTTGCGTGCTGCCGACCAGCCGCACATGGCACTGCCCTGCCCATTTGCCGATCAGATCACGCGTATATTGACGCTTCACCGTGCCGGGCGTCGCGAGCACGGAAACCAGACCGGAGCGCGTGCGCTCTGCCGCCGGCTTGATGGCTGGAACTGTGCCCACAAAAGGCGTTTCGGGATAGGCCTCCCGCAAGTCAGAGAGCGAAAGCGTCGAAGCGGTGTTGCACGGAACAACGGCAACCTGCGGCCGGTAGCGCTTTATAAGATCACCAAACAGCGAGACGATGCGCTCGTTGAGCGCGGGTTCCTCCCAATCGCCATAAGGAAATGCTGCGTCATCAGCGAAATAGACAAAGCGCCGATCTGGCATCAGCACCCGCGCCTCACGCAGAACGGTGAGGCCACCAACACCGGAGTCGAACATCAAAACCGGGCGGTTAGCCATGTTTGACGCCCCGTTTGGCCATCGCTTCCCTGCCGCGTTCCGATAGAGGCGCTGCACCTTCCTCGCTGTGCGCCGCGCGGTCGGCAAGCGCCTTGCGTTCGGGATAACCGCTGCCGCGCGGCTGCTTCGGCGAAAAATAATCGAGTGACGACAGAACGCCGCGCAGCACTTTCAATTCAGCTTCCGCGAAGGCAGGACGGGTCAGCACGGAGCGCAGATTGTCGACCATCTTGGGCTTCTTGGCCGCGGGACGAAAATAGCCACGAGCCTCCAAAGCAGCTTCCAGATGCTCAAAAAAGCTATGCAGTTGCACCTTCGATGCGGGCTCCATATCCGGTCCACGGAACGCGGTATCCGTTTCGGATGCGAGGCCCGACTTCATCCACTCATAAGACATCAGCAACACCGCCTGCGCGATATTCAGCGATGCAAAAGCCGGATTCACCGGAAAGGTGACAATCTCATCGGCCAGCCCGACCTCCTCGTTGAACAGGCCGAACTTTTCGCGCCCGAAGAGAATGCCAAGTTTTTCGCCATCGTCGTAGCGGGTTCGCAAGGTTCGTGCGGCCTCAACAGGTCCGCGCACCTGCTTGAAGCCATCGCGCTCCCGCGCGGTCGTCGCGAACACGAAATTAAGGTCAGCTACAGCCTCCGCGAGCGTTTCGTACACGACCACGCCGTCAATCACATGATCAGCCTTGCTGGCTGCCGCACGCGCCCGCTCGTTCGGCCAACCATCGCGAGGCTTTACCAGACGCAACTCGGACAGCCCGAAATTCGCCATTGCGCGCGCAACCATGCCGATATTCTCGCCAAGCTGCGGCTCAACGAGAATGACAGCCGGCCCGCCGGTAATCATGGGTCTATCGCTATCAGTTCCTGCCATTTGCCTCGGGTGCCTGTTCATTGCGGCGAATGCTGGGTCGGATGCCATATTCGCGCGGCAAATTGAAGAGCCTCGACACTTTGTCGTAGACAGCGGCTCGCCATTTGCGCGCGCGGAACCGCTTTGCTATAGGCCACTCACACATCCAATTCGCGCATTTTCACACGAGGCTCAATTTATGTCGAAAATCAAGGTGGCAAATCCCGTTGTCGAGCTGGACGGGGATGAGATGACCCGCATTATCTGGCAACTCATCAAGGACAAGTTGATCCACCCCTATCTCGACGTGAACCTGGACTACTACGACCTTGGCATGGAGCATCGCGACGCGACCAACGATCAGGTCACAGTCGATGCGGCGAACGCGATCAAGAAATATGGCGTTGGCGTCAAGTGCGCGACCATTACGCCAGACGAGGCTCGCGTCGAGGAATTCGGCCTCAAGAAAATGTGGAAGTCGCCCAACGGCACGATCCGCAACATTCTCGGCGGCGTGATTTTCCGCGAACCCATTATCATGAAGAACGTGCCGCGTTTGGTGCCGGGCTGGACGAAGCCCATCATCGTTGGCCGTCACGCATTCGGTGATCAGTATAAAGCGACGGACTTCCGCTATCCCGGCAAGGGCAAGCTGACGATCAAGTTTGTCGGTGATGACGGCACGGTGATCGAGCACGACGTATATGACGCGCCAGGTTCCGGCGTCGCCATGGCTATGTACAATCTGGACGAGTCGATCCGCGAATTTGCGCGCGCCTCGCTGAACTACGGTCTGCTGCGCGGCTATCCGGTTTATCTTTCGACCAAAAACACGATCCTCAAGGCCTATGACGGCCGCTTCAAGGACATCTTCCAGGAAGTGTACGAGCAGGAATTCGAGGCTGAGTTCAAGGCGCGCAAGATCTGGTACGAGCATCGCCTGATCGACGACATGGTTGCTTCGAGCCTGAAATGGTCGGGCGGCTATGTCTGGGCCTGTAAGAACTATGACGGCGACGTGCAGTCCGACACCGTGGCGCAAGGCTTCGGTTCGCTCGGCCTCATGACCTCAGTGCTCATGACGCCGGATGGCAAGACAGTTGAAGCAGAAGCCGCGCACGGCACGGTTACGCGCCACTATCGCCAGCATCAGAAGGGCGAAGAAACGTCGACCAACTCGATCGCATCGATCTTTGCATGGACGCGTGGTCTGGCCCATCGCGCCAAGCTGGACGACAATGCGCAATTGAAGAAATTCGCCGAGACGCTGGAGAAGGTCTGCGTGCAGACGGTCGAATCCGGCTTCATGACCAAGGATCTGTCGCTACTGATTGGACCCGATCAGCCGTGGCTCTCCACCACCGGTTTCCTCGACAAGATCGACGAGAATTTGCAAAAGGCGATGGCGTAAAAGCTAGTCCTTCAGGAATCGAAAAGGCGCGCTCAATGGCGCGCCTTTTTTGTTTGAAAGATTATGATCGGCGGACGCATTTGCCACCAAGCGAGCACTAGTGCCGCCCCTCACCCTTACCCTCTCCCCGTAAACGGCGAGAGGGGGCATCGACGTAGCTCTCAATTTTCAACGCAGCTTGAGTTCGCAAACTAGGCCACAGCCCGCCTCCCCCCGTTTACGGGGAGAGGATGCCGGCAGGCAGGTGAGGTGCAGAGCCGACCTCACCCGCATTTTTGCTTTCCCTACGCGGCCATTGCGGCCTTCACTGCAGCGATGGCTTCGGCAGCCTTCGATGCGTCGGGGCCACCAGCCTGCGCCATGTCCGGGCGACCACCGCCACCCTGCCCGCCAAGAGCGGCAGAGGCAACGCGCACAAGATCAACCGCGCTGAAACGCTTGATGAGATCTTCGGTGACGCCCACGACAACACTCGCCTTGCCTTCAGCCTCACCAACCAGAACAACCACGCCGGAGCCAAGCGACTTCTTGCCTTCGTCGGCCAGAGACTTGAGATCCTTCGGCGCAACGCCAGACACTGACTTGCCGAGGAAACCTACGCCGGCAACCTGCTCCGCCTCGCTGCCGCCATCGGCTTTGGCCGAACCGCCCATTGCGAGCTTCTTGCGCGCATCGGTCAATTCACGCTCCAGCTTCTTGCGTTCATCCAGCAAGGACTCGACGCGAGCCAGCACATCGGCGGGCGCGACCTTCAGCGCCGATGCAACGGCCTTCAAGCGCTGATCCTGTTCATCAAGATGCTTGCGCGCCGCAATGCCCGTAAGCGCCTCGACACGCCGAACACCAGCGGCGACCGCGCCTTCACTCACGATGCGCACCAGCCCAATATCGCCAGTGGCAGACACATGCGTGCCGCCGCAAAGCTCAACGGAATAAGGCCGGTTTGACTTTTCGCCGTGCAGGCCCGTACCCATCGAAACGACACGCACCTCGTCGCCATATTTTTCACCGAAGAGCGCCATCGCGCCCTCTGCAATCGCGTCATCGACACTCATCAAGCGCGTGGTGACGGGTGCGTTCTGCACGATGATTTCGTTCGCCAACTCCTCGACACGCTCAAGCTCTTCATGGCTGATGGGCTTGGGGTGGGAGAAGTCGAAGCGCAGACGATCCGGCGCAACCAGCGAACCTTTTTGCGCAACATGGGTGCCGAGCACTTCGCGCAGACCTTCATGCAGCAAGTGGGTCGCAGAGTGATTTGCACGCAAACGCGTGCGCCGCTCATGCGCAACATTCAACTCAACAGCTGTACCAACCTTGATGCTACCCTTGGAGACGGTGCCAATATGCACGAACAGCCCATCTGCTTTCTTTTGCGTGTCGGTAACGGTGAAGGTAAAGCCGTCGCCAGAGATCGTGCCGGTATCGCCCATCTGGCCACCCGACTCGCCGTAAAATGGCGTCTGGTTCACGATGATGGAAGCCTTGGCACCGTCACCAACCTGCGCGACCTCTTTGCCGTCCTGAACGATGGCGAGCACAACGCCCTCTGCCTTTTCGGTGTCGTAGCCAAGGAATTCCGTCGCGCCGTGCCTTTCACGCAGTGCAAACCAAATCGTTTCCGTAGCGGCCTCGCCCGAGCCAGCCCAATTGGCGCGAGCCTCCGCCTTCTGGCGTTCCATCGCGTCCTGAAAGCCGTCAAGGTTCACGGAGATATTGCGCTGGCGCAGGGCGTCCTGCGTCAAATCAAGCGGGAAGCCGTAAGTATCGTAGAGCTTGAAGGCGGTTTCGCCATCCAGCATGTCGCCCGATTTCAGCGAGGCGGTTGCGTCTTCGAGCAGGTTGAGCCCGCGCGCAAGCGTCTTGCGGAACCGCGACTCTTCCAACTTAAGCGTTTCGGTGATGAGCGCCTCGCCACGAACAAGCTCGGGATATGCCTGACCCATTTCGCGCACGAGCGCCGGAATCAGCTTCCACATTATTGGCTCGGATGCGCCGAGAAGCTGCGCGTGACGCATAGCGCGGCGCATGATCCGGCGCAGCACATAACCCCTGCCCTCGTTGGAGGGAAGCACACCATCCGCAATGAGGAAGCACGATGAGCGCAAATGGTCTGCAATGACACGGAACGAAGCAACTGTTTCCGCATCCGGCCCGCGACCAAGCGCAGATGCGGTCGCCTCGATCAGGTGCCTGAAAAGATCCGTCTCGAAAACGCTTTCGACGCCTTGCAGGATCGACGCCATGCGCTCAAGACCCATGCCCGTGTCGATGGACGGGCGCGGCAAGTTGATCCGCTCTTCCTTCGTGACCTGCTCATACTGCATGAACACGAGGTTCCAGAACTCAAGGAACCGGTCACCATCCTCTTCCGGACTTCCGGGAGGTCCGCCCCAGATATGCTCGCCACGGTCGATGAAAATCTCAGAGCATGGGCCACAGGGGCCGGTGTCGCCCATCGCCCAGAAATTGTCCGAGGTGGCGATGCGGATGATCCGATCGTCCGAGAACCCGGCGATCTTTTTCCAGTATTCCGCCGCCTCATCATCCGTATGGTAGACAGTGACGAGCAGCTTATCCTTCGGCAGACCAAAATCCTTGGTGATGAGATTCCAGGCAAACTCGATGGCGTTTTCCTTGAAATAGTCGCCGAACGAGAAATTGCCCAGCATCTCAAAGAATGTCAGATGGCGCGCGGTGTAGCCTACATTGTCGAGGTCGTTGTGCTTACCACCGGCGCGCACGCTCTTCTGCGCCGTTGCAGCGCGCACATAGGGGCGCTTCTCAAGACCCGTAAACACGTTCTTGAACTGCACCATGCCCGCATTGGTGAACATCAAGGTCGGATCATTGCGCGGCACCAGTGGGCTGGAAGCCACAACCTCGTGACCGTTCTTTCGGAAATAATCGAGGAACGTTGACCTGATCTCGTTGACGCCGCTCATGCACTGACCTTCATGAAAAACCGCCGGCAAACCGGCGGGAAAACTCGACGGTGCTTCTTAGCCGCCGGAAATTTAACTGTCTAGGAAATCGCTTGGTCTTGTTCAGCTTCAGCGCGAGATAGTGGCCGATTTTCAGGCTCAGACGAAGCACGCTCATTGCGGATGAACTCGGGCACGATGTGGTGCAGGATCATCAAGGCCCGCTCGCGATCTTCACGAGCGAGCGCGCTTTCAATCTCGGCCACGGATTTGTTCAGCAAAACATGGTCAATCATTCGCGGCGAAGCGACAAAATAACCGTCATGCGCGGTATCCTCTCGCACTTCCGACTTGTCGAACAATTCCTCATAGAGTTTCTCACCCGGACGCAGGCCGGAAAAAACAATGTCCACATCAGTGTATGGCTTGAAGCCAGCAAGCTGAATCATCCGCTCTGCAAGGTGCAGAATGCGAACGGGCTTACCCATATCCAGCACCATGATCTTGCCACGCTCATTGGCGCGATGCATGGCATGTGAAGACGCATTCAGCACAAGCCGAACGGCCTCCGGAATGGTCATGAAGAAGCGGATGATGTCGGGGTGCGTAACCGTAACCGGCCCACCCGCCGCAATCTGCTCCTTGAAGCGCGGCACGACCGAGCCATTAGAGCCAAGAACATTGCCGAAGCGAACCGTCTTGAAGCTGGTTGCATCGGAGGAAACATCCAGCGCCTGACAGTAAGATTCGGCCGAGCGCTTGGTGGCACCCATCACATTGGTCGGGTTCACAGCCTTGTCGGTCGAGATCATGACAAACGACAGAGCGCTGTTTGCGAGTGCCGCGTCGGCGACATTGCGCGTACCGAGGAGGTTGGTCTTGATGGCTTCCAGCGGGTTCGATTCGACCAGGGGCACGTGCTTCAGCGCCGCCGCGTGGAAAACAAGCTGCGGCTTGAACTCCTCGAATATCTGGTTGACGCGCGCACGGTCGCGCACGTCAAGAATATGTGCAACAAGCGCAAGCTGCGGATGACGGTCCCGAAGTTCCGTATCCAAATTGTAGAGCAGGAATTCCGAGTTATCGGTGACGATCAGCTTTTGCGGGCCGAGCATTGCGATCTGTCTGCAAAGCTCCGAACCAATTGAGCCGCCGCCGCCCGTGACCAACACAACGCGGCCATTGATCATGGACGACACGCCTTGCAGATCGGCCTTTATTTCCGGACGCCCAAGCAGGTCGCCAAGCTCAATTTCTTTCGGTTCCAGCAACTGGTCACTGGTAAGAACAGTCGTGGAGGTTCGATCTGGCAGGCGCAGGACCTTCAGCCCGGCAGCAGTCCCGGCCTCGACAATTTCACCGAGCCGTTTGCGCGAGTGATTTGGATCGGTGATGATGAGTTCAGATGCCGGCTTGCCACGCGATTGCAATAGCGTTTGAATATTAGGCAAATCACCCAGCCGTCCGCGAACACGCACACCCTGCACGATGCGCCCCTTGGCAAAGAGGCTATCATCAACGATTGCAGCGACTTCAAAAGTGCCATTTCCCGCCCGTCGCACCGAGCGGATGAAACTGTCGGCCTCATCGTTCATGCCATACAAAATAACGCGGCGCTTGGCCTGCTTGGTGCGCTTGGCGGCGCGCGACCCATGCCTGCGCTCAAGCATCAGCCGGTAGGCAAAACGCGAACCGACCATGCCACCGATCATGAATATCGCGGTGAGGACAGGCACTGATCGCGGAACGTTTTGGCCGCGCGAAACGAGAAACGCGCCGGCGGTATAGATAACCACCGCGGCGACCACCGCCTTGATTATCTCCAGCACATCCGGCGCGGAGACATAGCGCCATGAAGTGCGATTGACTCGAAACACATAAATGCAAATCGTGCTGAGCGCGACAAACGCGGCGATCTTCTGCGGAAAATCAGGAATCCACGACAGATAGTTCGTATTATAGGCAACAGCGAACGCCGCCACGAACGCGATAAGCGCGACGATAACATCATGGGCGAAGCTGATGTAGGGAAGCCAGCCCTTCTGCCGTACGAATTGGTAGAGGTTCCGCATTACCTTGCCTGTCGTTATGGCAAACTCGTCTATACCGCGTTAAGCGCCGCAACAACATAGGTGCAGCACTTAAACTGTGGCCAATCGTCTAGTTTCGCTCAAAGATCAATGCGGTAGCGCGCAAAACCTCCTTCGCCTTCACCATCCGCCGCGATTTTTACCCCCTTTACCGAATCGAGAAAGTCCTTGGCTTTCGGACCCGTTTCAAAAACCGCGCTCGTTCCAGACATGGGCGCAAACGACCAGTTCGAATCAGCAGACGGATTAATCGTTCCCTGCTCTACAATATACCTTACTATAACATCGCGATTTGTATCGGGCGCCTCATAGATAATTTTGGAGGCGTTGATGCCCGGAAAATTGCCGCCTCCGCCGGCGCGGTAGTTGTTCGTGGCCACAACGAATTTCTGCGCAGCGTCAATCGGTTTTCCGTCGAAGCTCAAATCTACGATGCGGCTTGATCCGGAATTTATGAGATTGCCCTTTGGGTCATATTTGGGCGGTTGCGACAGGTCGATCTTGTAGGTAACGCCGTCGATGACATCGAAATTATAGGCTGGGAAATCCTTGTTTATGAGCGGTTGGTTGCTCTTTCCCGGCTCGATCTTGTTGAAAATGCCAGCAGACATTTCGAGCCATTCCTTGACCTCCGCTCCGGTGATTTCCACGGCGCGCACAGTGTTGGGATAAAGGTAAAGGTCCGCGACATTCTTGATCGCAATGTCGCCCGCTGGCACGTCCGTATAATAGTCTGGCCCGCCGCGCCCGCCCGACTTGAACGGCGCGGCAGCAGACAGAACCGGCAAATCCTTCCACTTGGACTCTTTCAGCAGATCCTTGATGTACCAGGTTTGCGCCTGGCTGACGATCTGCACAGAAGGATCATCCGCAACCAGCGCGAAATAGGAATAGAGCGGAGCCGAGGTTTTACCGACCGGCCTGCGGACATAGACGAGCGTCGCCTCATGATCCTCCTTTAGGGCACTCACAATACGCTCATCGTCAACCACAAGCGCCTTGTTCTTGCTCTCAACCCTCTCGTAGATCGGCCGCGCCTCTGAAGCCGCCGCGACGACCTTCCATTTGTTTCCATCTTTTTCCAGCAGCAGGTCGATCAGGCCCATATGCGAACCCCAAAAGCCGCCCATCACGGCGGGCTTGCCGCCAAGCGTGCCTTTTTCCGCATCGACACCGTCCAGCCCCACAAAATCCTTCGGGCCGGGGAAGACCAGATGCTGGTGGCCCGTGAAAATAGCATCGATGCCGTCCACACCCGCGAGGAAGAACGAAGCGTTCTCCATCATGTCGGTTTGCTTGATGTCGATGCCTGAGTGGGAGAGCGCGATGATGATATCTGCGCCCTCTTCCTTGATCTGCGGAACCCACGCCTTGGCGGCCTGCACAATATCCCGCGTGACCACGTTTCCAATCAGGTTTTTGGCATCCCAGTTCATGATTTGCGGCGGCACGAAGCCAATGATTCCGATCTTGACAGGCTGTTCCGCCCCGGCCCCGTCTTTGATCTTCTTTTCGAGGATCACATAGGGCTTGAGGTACAATGTGTCCTGTCGCGGATCGGATGCTAGTTGCGTGCCGCGCACCAGATTTGCGCAAACAAAGGGGAAATTCGCGCCGGCAAGCACCTTATCCATAAAAGAAAGGCCGTAGTTGAATTCGTGGTTGCCGAGCGTTGAGCACTCGTAGCCGAGCAGGTTCATGCCCTTCATGACCGGATGGATATCACCGTCCTTCATGCCTCGCTCATAGGCGATGTAGTCGCCCATCGGGTTGCCCTGAAGCAGGTCGCCATTGTCCACCAGCATTGAGTTGGTGGCTTCGGCCCGAACATTGCCAATCAATGTCGCGGTGCGCGACAGGCCCATCGTGTCATTGGGTTTATCGGCATAATAGTCATAAGGCAGCACGCTGACGTGAATGTCAGTCGTTTCCATTATGCGCAGATGCGCCTGATTTGCATTCGCCCGCGCCGAGAACGGATGCAGCATCACAAGGGCGCTGGCGGCGGAACCGGCGAGAAAAGTACGGCGGGAAACGGAAAAGTCGGGACGCGACATGGGGGCAATCTCCTGTCTGGTCAGATGCCAAAACTGTCGACCCTAATTGTGTCCAAGTCCAGTCACGTCGTCTCGGGCTTCATTCCAACCGTCGTGCGGTCGATAACCTCTCGCAAGGCAAAGGAAGAATTGATCTTCGTCACGTGCGGCATGGCTGAAAGCCATTCCTTGTGAATGCGCTCATAGTCCTGCAAATCCTTCACCGCGATGCGCAGGATATAGTCGTATTCGCCCGACATGAGGTGGCAGGACAGAACATTCGGACAGCGGCGGATAGCAGCCTCAAATTCGGCCAGCGATTTCTCGAACTGACCGGAAAGCGAAATGTGCACAATGGCTGTCGTACGATAACCCAGCGCAGCATTTGACAGACGCGCATGATAGCCGCGGATCATCCCGCTCTTTTCGAGGATATCGAGGCGACGAGAGCAGGCCGATTGCGACAGCCCGACCTTCTCCGCCAGGGCCGCATTGGGCAACCGCCCATCAGCCTGCAGGGCCTCCAGAATGGCGATATCAAGCTTATCCAACACCGTTCATCGAACTTTCTTCGAAAAAGAACAATTTCAGCGCAAGAAATAACGAATATTAGCTATTCTAGCAACCATCTTCGCAAAGACCTGCGAAACGGATTGTGTTCTACTCAGTTGTCAGGGAGCACGGCAGTAAGCCGATAGAGGAGAACGCGATGCGTGTAGGATGCCCGAAAGAAATCAAAAACCATGAATATCGCGTCGGTCTGACGCCCGGCGCAGTGCGCGAATATGTTGCGCATGGCCATGAGGTGATCGTTCAGACCGGCGCAGGCGCAGGTATTGGCGCTGACGATAATGCGTACCGCGCAGCGGGCGCGACGATTGCAAAAACCGCGGAAGAAGTTTTCACCCGCGCAGACATGATCGTGAAGGTCAAGGAGCCCCAGCCGAACGAATGGGTCCAGCTTCGCGAGGGACAAATCCTCTATACCTATCTGCATCTGGCTCCCGATCCGGCGCAGACCAAGGGCCTGCTAGATTCCGGCGTTACAGCCGTTGCCTACGAAACCGTGACGGATGATCGCGGCGGCCTGCCGCTGCTCGCACCAATGTCCGAAGTTGCGGGACGCCTGTCGATTCAGGCTGGCGCTACTGCGCTTCAGAAAGCAAATGGCGGACGCGGCGTGCTGCTCGGCGGCGTTCCGGGCGTTCTCCCCGGCAAGGTAACTGTTATCGGTGGCGGCGTCGTGGGCCTTCATGCTGCGAAAATGGCGGCTGGATTGGGCGCGGACGTGACAATTCTGGACCGCTCCATTCCACGCTTGCGCCAGCTGGATGACATCTTCAACGGTCGCGTGCACACGCGCTACTCCACAGTTGAGGCGCTGGAAGAAGAATGCTTCTCCGCAGACATCGTTGTCGGCGCAGTTCTCATTCCCGGCGCAGCAGCACCAAAGCTGGTCAGCCGCGAAATGCTTTCCGGCATGAAGAAGGGTGCGGTTCTGGTAGACGTCGCCATAGACCAGGGTGGCTGCTTCGAAACCTCTCACGCTACCACCCATGCCGATCCGACCTATGAAGTCGACGGCATTATTCACTACTGCGTGGCGAATATGCCGGGTGCCGTGCCGGTCACCTCCGCTCACGCGCTCAACAACGCCACGCTGCACTATGGCTTGCAGCTTGCCGACAAGGGGATCAAGGCGATCCTCGACGACCAGCATCTGCGCAATGGTCTGAACGTCCACAAAGGCCGCATAACCAACCGCGCTGTTGCAGAAGCTCTGGGCTACGAAATGGCTGAACCAAAGACCGTTCTGGCAGCCGCCTGATAAAAGATTATCGCTGAAATGATTTGGCCCGCCTGTATGTCAGGTGGGCTTTTTCATGCGCGAAGAATTCTCTCTCGGACCATCTGAAAGAAAAGCACATTAGCGTTTGGAAAATTGGAGCGGGTGAAGGGAATCGAACCCTCGTATTCAGCTTGGAAGGCTGCTGCTCTACCATTGAGCTACACCCGCGTGGCTTCCGGCGCGACAGTGGTGGAGGAGGTTGGATTTGAACCAACGTAGGCTAAGCCAACGGATTTACAGTCCGTCCCCTTTAACCACTCGGGCACTCCTCCATACTGTCTACGGAGCCATGCGACGAGGCATATTCGCATCCGCGAACCGAAGCAAATGCTTGCTCAGTCACGATGCGAAGCGCCTTATGGCGACTGCGTATTGGTGTGTCAACCACGGTCGCAATTATTCACGACCTATTTTGAGCAAATAGCGATATTCGCCTGCCCGCGCAGGATCGATGTAGCCATTTTGCCGGAAACTGCTAAGGCGTTGCGCAGATCAGGGAAACGATTGGCATGAGCGACGACAAAAAGGCTGGAACACCCAAGGACAGCCACTATGCGCGTTTGCGGCGTGAGCACCGGGCCAAAACAACCGGAAATCAGCCGCAACGTTCTCGCCCCGCAACGCCTGCCGGACCTGTGCCAAAAGGTGTTGTGCAGATTTACGGCCTGCATTCCGTGCGCGAGGCAATTGCCAATCCCAAACGGCGAATCGACCATATGATGGTCACGCGCAATGCGGTGGAACGCCTCGGCATTACGGACGTGGACGCCCTGCCCTTCGACGTCAAAATGGTCGAGCCGCGCGAGATCGACCGCATCACCGGCAGCGATGCGGTACATCAGGGAGTATTGATCGAAGCCAAACCACTGCAACCAAAGCGGCTCGATGAGCTTGGCGATTCACCGCTGCTGCTAGTACTGGATCAGGTGACGGACCCGCACAATGTCGGGGCAATCATGCGCTCGGCAGTCGCGTTCGGCGCGGGCGCATTGATCACCACAGCGCGACATAGCCCGCAGGAAAGCGGCGTGCTGGCAAAAGCAGCCTCAGGCGCGCTGGAACACATCGACCACATCGAGGTTCGCAATCTCGCCGAAGCGCTCGAAACGCTGCACGAGGCAGGTTTCCAAACGATTGGTCTGGATTCCGATGGACCGGCAGAGCTGGAAAAGACCTTCGCGGGTGGAAAAATCGCACTCGTGTTGGGAGCGGAAGGCAAAGGCTTGCGGCAGAAAACACGCGAGACAGTGTCAACGCTCGCACGGCTCGATATGCCCGGAGCGATACGGTCGCTGAATGTCTCCAACGCTGCCGCCGTCGCGCTATACGCGGCGCAACGGCATCTGGGTTCTGTATAGCTCGCGCCACCCCCGATCCGCCTGCCGCTACCTTCTCCCCGTAAACGAGGCGAAGGACGATGGCAGAGAGGTCGAAGTCCTCTTGCGACGTTCTGAGATTGAAATCAAAGCGGATCAGTGCTTCCTTCGCGCCGTTTACGGGGAGAAGGCGCCGGCAGGCGGATGAGGTGCAATGCAACGCTGACACTAGTCACGGAATCCGTTTAAGCGACTGCGTGCCCCGCCATTAGTTCCAGCGCCTTCACCAGCCCTGAATGATCATCCTTGCCGCCGCCATTGGCTGCGCAGGCGTTAAAAAGCTGCTGCGTGGTGGACGTGTTCGGCAGCGCGATGCCAAGCGCGCGCGCACCATCCAATGCGAGGTTCAAGTCCTTCCGATGGAGGTCGATGCGGAAACCCGGATCGAATGTCCGTTTGATCATGCGTTCGCCATGCACTTCCAGAATGCGCGAGGTCGCTAGCCCACCCATCAGCGCTTGCCGCACCTTCGCAGGATCGGCTCCTGCTTTCGACGCGAAGACCAGCGCTTCCGCGACTGCCTCAATGGTGAGTGCGACGACGATCTGATTGGCAACCTTGGCGGTTTGTCCCGATCCGACCGGCCCGACGAGAGTAATGTTCTTGCCCATCTTTTCCAGAACCTGACGCGCGCGCTCGAAAACCTCCGGCTTGCCGCCGCACATTATCGACAGGCTCGCGGCCTTGGCTCCAACCTCTCCGCCCGAAACAGGCGCGTCGAGATAATCAGCGCCGAGCGCTTCGATCTTTGCCGCAAACTCCTTGGTTTCGATGGGCGAAATCGAACTCATGTCGATGACGAGCTTGCCCGCTGATAAACCAGCCGCAAGGCTATCTTCGCCGCCGAAAAGCACGTCCGCCACATCCGGCGTATCCGGCACGATTGTGATGATGATATCCGCCGCCTGCGCGACCGCCTTGTTGCCCGCGACCGCTTTCAGCCCCTTGGCCACAAGATCAGCGCGCGGCGCGCCTCGATGGTTTGAGGTGACGACACTGTAGCCAGCATCCAGCAAATGCCCGGCCATCGGGCCGCCCATAATGCCCAGACCAATAAAGCCGATCGTTTCCATAATTCCCCCTACGCCGCAGCCTTGCGCGACAAATCCTTGAACCAGCCGAGCCCTTCCACCGTGCCGGCGCGGGGTTTGTATTCCGCACCGACCCAACCGGCATACCCGATGCGGTCAAGATGATCGTAGAGGAACGGATAGTTGATTTCGCCCGTGCCGGGTTCGTGACGTCCGGGATTATCGGCCAACTGGATATGCGCGATGCGCGGCAAGTGCTTTTCGATGGAACGCGCCAGATCGCCCTCCATTATCTGCATGTGGTAGATATCGTATTGCAGGTAGAGATTATCCGAACCGACACGCTCCATAAGGGCCAGCGCCTGACGGCTGGTGTTAAGAAAAAAGTCCGGAATATCGATTGTGTTGATCGGCTCGATCAGAAGGCGAATGCCAGCTTGCTTGAGCTTCGCAGCCGCAAACTTCAAGTTCTCAACAAAGACATTTTCGAGCACGGCAGCATCGACGCCTTGCGGTGCAATTCCGGCAAGGCAATTCACCTGCGGACAGTCCAACGCCTTGGCGTAAGTGATCGCCGTATCGACGCCCTTGCGGAATTCGTCGATGCGATCCGGCAGCACGGCGATGCCGCGCTCGCCTTTTGCCCAATCGCCCGGCGGCAGGTTAAACAGCACCTGCGCCAAGCCGTTGCGCTTCAGCCGTTCGGCCACAGCCTCCGGCGCATGGTCGTAGGGCCCGACATATTCGACGCCCTTGAAGCCAGCCTTCGCCGCCGCATCGAAGCGGTCTAGAAACTCATGCTCACCAAAAAGCATGGAAAGATTTGCCGAAAATCTTGGCATGAAATTACTCCTGCTTAGTCGAGCATCATGATGGCGGTCGGCGCATCTTCATTACGCTCGGCCAACTCTTCGAACTCGATGATATTGTCGATTTCAGTGCCCATCGAAATGTTGGTCACGCGCTCAAGGATGAATTCGAGCACGACCGGAACCTGATGCTCCTTCACGAGCCGCCTGGCTTCTTCAAACGCGGACTGGAACTCTTCCGGCTTGCGCACGCGCAACGCCTTGCAGCCCATTGCCTCCGCGACTGCAACGTGATCGACGCCATAGCCAGCTTCTGCGCCCTCGCCCACGTTGATGTTTTCAAAGGCGAGATCAACCTGAAAATCCATGTTGAACCCGCGCTGCGACTGACGGATCAGACCGAGATAAGCGTTGTTCACGAGCACATGGATATATGGCAGCTTGTGCTGCGCACCGACGGCAAGTTCCTCGATCATAAACTGAAAATCATAGTCACCGGACAGCGCGACGATCTCGGCTTCAGGCCGTGCAGCGCGAACGCCAAGTGCTGCAGGAAGCGTCCATCCGAGCGGTCCCGCCTGCCCGCAATTGATCCAGTTGCGCGCCTTATAAACATGGAGGAACTGCGCCCCGGCAATCTGGCTAAGGCCGATGGTCGTGACATAGGTCGTGTCGCGCCCGAACGCCTTGTTCATTTCCTCGTAGACGCGCTGCGGCTTAAGCGGAACGTTCTCAAAATGCGTCTTGCGCTTGAGTGCCTTCTTGCGCTGTTGGCATTCGCCAACCCAATCCCGCCAGGCGCGAAGCTTGCCTGATGAGCGCCATTCAGTTGCGACGTCGAGCAGCATTTTCAAGGCCGCACCAGCATCGGAAACGACACCCAGATCCGGAGCGAACACGCGCCCGATCTGCGTCGGCTCAATGTCGATGTGAACGAACTTCCGGCCTTGCGTATATGTTTCGACAGAGCCGGTGTGCCGGTTTGCCCAGCGATTGCCGATGCCAAGAACGAAGTCCGAGGCCAGCATGTTGGCGTTTCCATAGCGCTGCGAGGTTTGCAGGCCGCACATGCCAGCCATCAACGGGTGGTCGTCGGGAATCGTACCCCAGCCCATGAGCGTTGGAATGACCGGCACACCAACGATCTCGGCAAATTCGGTCAAAAGATCCTGCGCATCCGCATTGATGATGCCGCCGCCAGCGACGATGAGCGGCCGCTCCGACTCGTTTAGAAGTGTAAGAACCTTTTCCGCCTGCGCTCGGCTCATGGCTGGTTTCGCCAGCGGCATGGGCTCGTATGCGTCGATGTCGAACTCGATTTCCGCCATCTGCACGTCTATTGGCATGTCGATCAGAACCGGCCCCGGCCTGCCTGAACGCATGAGATAAAACGCCTTCTGGAACGCCATCGGCACCAGATATGGCTCCATGACCGTGACAGCCCATTTCGTGACGGGGGCGGCAATCGCCGCGATGTCCACCGCCTGAAAATCTTCCTTGTTGAGCCGGGCGCGCGGCGCCTGCCCTGTAACGCAGAGAATCGGTATCGAGTCTGCCGAAGCGGAATAAAGGCCGGTTATCATATCCGTGCCTGCCGGACCGGATGTGCCAATGCACAGGCCGATATTGCCCGCCGCAGCGCGCGTATATCCCTCAGCCATATGCGAAGCACCCTCAACATGACGGGCGAGGACATGGCGGATGGAACCGCGCGCCTTGAGCGCGGAATAAAATGGGTTGATCGCCGCGCCTGGTACGCCGAAAGCGCAATTCACGCCTTCTTTTTCCAAAACCAGAACGGCTGCATCGACTGCCCGCATACGTGCCATGACTTCCTCCTCCGGCGCAATTTGGGGATCGTTGAAAGCCTCTCGCAATGTGATCATCACGACAATCAGGGCAAATGCTGTTTCATTTTCAAGAAATTCTTGGCAATCGAAGCGCCCTGCGCATGACCTATTTGTGTAGTTTGGGGTTGCGGCAACGGCGCTTTCTTGCTCTTTCGTTGCGCGGAAGGTGTGGAGGGAAAATCATGTCCGGCGAGATCAAGCAAAAGCGCAGTGATCTGGAAGAAGCTGCTCTTTTCTTTCACAAATATCCTATTCCCGGAAAGCTGGAGATACAGGCGACAAAGCCGCTTGGAAACCAGCGTGACCTTGCCCTCGCCTACTCGCCCGGTGTCGCCGCCCCATGCCTGGAAATCCATGACAATCCCGCGCTCGCGGCCGAATACACGGCACGCGCAAATCTCGTAGGCGTAGTTTCCAACGGATCGGCAGTGCTGGGTCTGGGAAATATCGGACCACTCGCTTCCAAGCCGGTGATGGAAGGTAAAGCGGTTCTTTTCAAAAAATTTGCTGGCATCGATGTATTCGACATCGAAATCGACGCGCCAGAAATCGACACGATGGTCGGCACCGTCGCTGCGCTGGAGCCGACCTTCGGTGGCATCAACCTTGAAGACATCAAGGCCCCGGAATGTTTCGAGGTGGAAGAACAGCTGAAGGCACGGATGAAAATTCCGGTTTTCCACGACGATCAGCACGGAACCGCGATTATTGTTGCCGCCGCTGTGACGAACGCGCTGGAGCTTTCGGGCAAGGATTTGGCCAAGGTCAAGATCGTTAGTTCGGGCGCAGGTGCAGCGGCACTCGCTTGCCTCAACCTTCTTGTCTCGCTCGGCGCGAGCATTGAAAACATCTGGGTCACAGACCGCTTCGGCGTAGCTTACAAGGGCCGCGCCGAGGAGATGGACCGCTGGAAAGATCCTTATGTGAAGGATACGGACAAGCGCACGCTTGCAGACGTCATCGAAGGCGCTGACGTTTTTCTCGGCCTTTCGGCGGCCGGTGTTTTGAAGCCGGAATTGCTGGCAGGCATGGCGAAGCATCCGCTGATTTTGGCGCTGGCCAACCCCACGCCGGAAATCATGCCCGAAGAAGCGCGGGCCGCACGGCCCGATGCGATGATCTGTACAGGCCGTTCGGATTTTCCGAATCAAGTCAACAATGTGCTATGCTTCCCCTACATTTTCCGCGGCGCGCTGGACTGCGGCGCAAGCGCGATTAATGAGGAGATGAAGCTGGCGGCAGTGCGTGCAATCGCCGGGCTGGCGCGCGAAGAGCCTTCCGATGTCGCCGCGCGCGCCTACTCCGGCGAAACGCCGACATTCGGGCCAACCTATCTCATACCCTCGCCCTTCGATCCGCGATTGATCCTGCGCATCGCGCCAGCTGTCGCCAAGGCTGCGGCAGACTCTGGCGTAGCGACGCGCCCGATTGCCGACATGGAAGCCTATGTGGATCGGCTCACGCGCTTTGTGTTCCGCTCCGGCCTCATCATGAAGCCGATCTTCTCGAAGGCAAAAGCCGCAGCTTCAAAACGCGTGATCTATGCCAATGGCGAGGACGAGCGTGTGCTGCGTGCTGCGCAAGTGGTTATCGAGGAAGGCATTGCCCAGCCGATCCTTATCGGGCGCCCGCATGTCATCGAGATTCGCAGCAAACGTTACGGCCTGCGCATAAAGGCTGGTACGGATTTCGAGTTGATCAACCCGGAAGACGATCCGCGCTATCGGCACTATGTTGACGAACTGGTGGAAATAGCTGGCCATCGCGGCATTACGCCGGAAGGTGCGCGCACGATGGTTCGCACCGACAATACGGTGATTGCAGCGCTCGCACTAAGGCGCGGCGATGCTGATGCCATGATCGGCGGGCTGGAAGGCCGGTTCGAGCGGCATTTGCGCAATGTGCGGCTGATTATCGGAACCCGGCCGGGTGTACGCGACAAGGATCTGTCGGCGCTCTCGATGCTTATTTCGCAGCGCGGCGTGACCTTTTTCACGGACACTTACGTGACGGTCGATCCGTCAGCGCAAGAAATTGCGGAAATGACGGTGCTGGCCGCTGAGGAAATCCGGCGATTCGGCATACACCCCAAGGCTGCCCTGCTCTCGCATTCGGACTTCGGCTCCCGCGATTCGCCAAGTGCGCTGAAAATGCGTGAGGCAGCAGAGATACTGAAACGTCTCGCGCCCGATCTTGATTGCGACGGTGAAATGCACGGCGACTCGGCGCTTTCGGAAGCACAGCGCCAACGCGTCTATCCGCATTCCAAACTTAAAGGAGAGGCGAACCTACTGGTCTTTCCGAATCTGGATTCGGCAAACATCACGCTATCAACGGCAAAGCAGATGATGGACGCACTCCACGTGGGACCGATCCTGCTCGGCACGAAAAAGCCAGCCCACATTCTCACACCGTCCGTAACGTCGCGCGGCATCGTGAACATGAGCGCGCTGGCCGTGACGGAAGCTTCTCAACAAGCGAAAGCGGTGCTGCCCGAAGCTTGATTAAACGCGCAAGTCTCAGGGCTTGCGCGCAAGCATGGCGTCGCGGCCAATCAACGGCAACAAATCAGCCAGTTCCGGCCCGGAGTCGCGCCCGGTTATCGCAAGGCGAAGCGGCGTGAAAAGCTGCTTTCCTTTGCGCCCGGTTGCCTCGCGCACTGCCGCAGTCCAAGTTTTCCATGTCGTGCGGTCCCACGGTTCCTCGGGCAGCACATTGAATGCGGCGCGCACAAAATCGAGATCGTCTTCGCCGAACAACACGGGTTCGTGCGGCCCCTCGCGAACGATGCGCCACCAGCCAGCGGCATCCTGCAACCGATCAAGGTTTCCGCGAACGACATTCCAGAACTCTTCCGCGCGCTCGCCGGAAACGCCATGCGCACCGAGCCTATCTTGCGCATCGCGGAAATCCATCTGATGAAGGATGGTGCGATTGAGCGTCACCAACTCATCAGGATCGAACTTCGCAGCCGATTTGGAGACGGTCTTGGGGTCGAAATGCTCCGAAAGCTCAAGCATGTTGTGGCAAGCGATGACATTTTCGGACGTGCCGTGCAGCACAGCGAGCGACGCGATGGACATCGGCTCAACGCCGTCCTCGCGCAATCCGCCGAGCGACAGCGCGCCGCTGCGCTTGGAAAGTCCCTCACCGGAAGCCGTAGTGAGAAGGTTGTGGTGGCCGAATGTCGGAGGCTCTGCGCCCAGCGCCTTGAATATCTCGATCTGAACGCCGGTGTTCGTCACATGGTCATCGCCACGAATGACGTGGGTAATGCCGAGATCGACATCGTCCACAACTGACGGCAGGGTGTAGAGATAGGTTCCGTCCTCGCGCACCAGCACGGGATCGGAAAGCGAGGCCAGATCGACCGTCTGCTTGCCGCGAATGATGTCGTTCCACGTAACCTTCGTTGAGCGAGGCTCAAGCGGATCAGACACAAAGTTCGGAAGCAGGAAGCGCCAATGCGGCTTGCGGCCCTCAGCCTCATATTCGGCCTTTTCCTGCTCGGTCAACGCAAGCGCCTCGCGACCGTAGACCGGTGGCATCTTGCGCGTGCGGCGAATCTTTCGGCGAAGCTCCAGCTCCTCCTCCGTTTCATAGCACGGATAGAGCAACCCCTTGGCCTTCAGCGTCTCGACCGCCTGATCGTAAACGTCGAAGCGCTGAGACTGATACTTCACATGATCGGGGAAGATTCCGAGCCAGTGAAGATCATAAAGCGTGGCGTCAGCATATTCCTGCCGCGAGCGCTCAACGTCCGTATCATCGAAGCGCAGCACGAATTGTCCGCCGTTCTGCATGGCATAAAGCCAGTTGAACAAAGCAGTGCGCGCATTGCCAATGTGTATGTAGCCCGTCGGTGACGGTGCAAATCGAACAATAACAGTCATGGCGTTCGACTAATTCAACACAATCGTCATTGCAAGCAGACGACCGAAATCCGATTAACAAGCGTTTCGGGCCCGCGCCGTTTTGGCAACATACCAAAAGACAAGCGAGGCAAAAACGCAGTAGAGGCCCATCGCGATCAACTGGCCGGGATAAGACACGCCGATGTCGATCAAATAACCCGTGAGTCCCGGCCCTGCCGCCGAGGCGAAAACCGCCGCCGAAATACCCAGCGCGCGGATCGAACCAAGGTGTTTCAGCCCATAAAGTTCGGGCCATACGGCACCAAACAGTGTCGTGGAAAGTCCCGCAGACATGCCGACCAGCACCATGAAAGCAAACGGCGCCCAAGGCGCGGCGACGAATCCAAGCATTGCGGCGGCCATTCCGAGCGGAAGCAACACGAAAGGAAGCAGCGCCAGACCGGAAAACCGGTCGATCAACTGGCCGGACAGCAGCGTAAAAATGCTGTTGACGAATGCCCAGACGACGAACGCCGATGCGAAAATGCCCGGCGTCCATCCGCGCAGTTCAGACAGATAGACCTGATGGAAGAAAACCACCGTTACGATGAAGCCCGGCGCCATAAAGCCGAGCATGAAGAGATAAAACAGCGGATCGCGCAAAACTTCCGAGCGCGACCAGTCGCGCGCATCGACCACACGCGGATTGACCTCACCACTGCCCGGTTGCCGCTCTACAGATACAAGCGCCAACACCGCAGGTAGCGCAAACAGAGCCACGAGCGCGGCGTAAAACAGCCAACCGCCGCGCCAGCCAAGCCAACCGGCGAGCACCGCAAAACTGCTGATCAGCACCGCTTCACCCGCATTGTGACCAAGTATCACCAAAGAAAGCGCTTTGCCGCGCTGCGCCGAAAACCAGCGCGCGGTCGCCGTATAGGCAAGGTGCGGGGACATGCCCTGCCCGAACAATCGCAGCAGATATACCGTAAGCACCAGCAGCAGGACGTGATGCGACAGCGCCATCAAAGTCGCCGCCAGCGCCAGCATCGGCAGCACGAACAACGCCACCTTTCGCGCCGGATATCGATCGACGATCTGGCCGAGATAAGGCAGCGTCAACGCGCTGCAAAGAGTGCCGATCATGTAGACCAGCCCCCACTGACCGTTTGAGAGCCCGTATTCAGCGCGCAAATAGCCGGCCGAGCCGCCCATGAACGAAGTCTGACCGACCGTGGAAAAGAAGGTGAGCAGAAACCCACCGGCGATCCAGCGGAAATTCGATTTCAGAAAGGTCAGAAACGGCATGGATAAAGCCGGTCAGGAAAGAGGCAAGGTCCGGTTCAGCAGGAAATATAATAAGTTATACTCGATCCCTAAACCTGTTTGTAATCGGATAGCGCCGGTCACGTCCAAAATTCTTTTTGGTGATTTTCACGCCCGGCGCAGCCTGCCTGCGCTTGTACTCCGCGATATAAAGCAGATGCTCAACGCGCTCGACGGTTGCTCTGTCGAAGCCCTGCTTGACGATATCGTCAACACCCAACTCGCCTTCAACCAGACCTTCGAGAATAGCGTCCAGCACCGGATATGGTGGCAGCGAATCCTGATCGGTCTGGTTCGGGCGGAGTTCCGCAGACGGTGCCTTGTCTATGATGTTGTGCGGTATCACCTCGCCCGAAGGGCCGAAGGCTCCGGGCGGCACATGATCATTGCGCCAGCTCGACAGCGCGTAGACCTGCATCTTGTAAAGGTCTTTGATGGGATTGAAGCCACCATTCATGTCGCCATAGAGCGTGGCGTAGCCCACTGACATTTCCGATTTGTTGCCGGTCGTGACAACCATTGAACCGAACTTGTTGGAAACCGCCATCAGGATCGTTCCGCGCGCGCGGCTCTGGAGGTTTTCTTCGGTGATGCCTTCCTTGGTGCCCTCGAACAACGGCCCAAGCGCTTCAAGAAAGCCCCCTACCGGCTTGAAAATAGGCACAACATCATATGCACAGCCCAATGCGCGAGCGCAGTCCTCAGCATCCTTGAGCGAGTCCTTCGACGTGTAATGATAGGGCATCATGATGCAGCGAACGCGCTCCTCGCCCAAGGCATCCACGGCAAGCGCGGCGCAAATCGCCGAGTCGATGCCGCCGGAAAGACCCAGCACCACATCCTTGAAACCGTTCTTGTTCACATAGTCGCGCAGGCCGAGCATGCAGGCGCGATAATCTGCCTCCTCGCGCTCGGGCAGCTTTGACATCGGCCCTTCTTCACAGACCCATGTTTCACCCACGCGCTTCCAGGTGGTGACGGCGGTTACATCCTCGAACTGGCTCATCTGAAACGCGAGGGATTTGTCCGCATTGATGGCAAAGGACGCGCCATCGAAAACGAGATCGTCCTGCCCACCAAGCTGGTTGGCGTACAGCATGGGCAGGCCCGTCTCGATGACTTGTTTGATGACGATCTGATGGCGGACATCGATCTTCGCGCGATAATAGGGCGAGCCGTTGGGTACGAGCAGGATTTCCGCGCCGCTTTCAGCGAGCGTTTCGCACACGTCCTGATCGCCCCAAATGTCTTCGCAAATGGGAATGCCCAGCCTGACGCCGCGAAAATTGACCGGCCCCGGCATATCCGGCCCCGGCTGGAAAACGCGCTTTTCATCAAACTCGCCATAGTTCGGCAGGTCGATCTTGTAACGCTCGGCGATGATCTTGCCGCCATCAGCAACGATAACGGAGTTGTGCCGCCCGCTTTTGCGTTGCAGCGGCGTGCCGATAATAACCCCGGGGCCACCATCCGCCGTGTCGGCGGCAATCTCTTTGGCGGCCTTTTCGCAGGCTTTCAGGAATGCCGGGCGCACCACCAGATCTTCCGGCGGGTAGCCAGCCAGAAAGAGCTCGGTGTACAGCACGAGGTCAGCGCCGTGACGCGCAGCTTCAGCGCGTGCCTCCCGTGCTTTGGCGAGATTGCCTTTAATGTCGCCTACGGTCGGGTTGAGCTGGGCAACGGCAATGCGAAGAACATCGAGCTTCTTTGTCATGCCCAGCGGTTTAGCCGCTGAATAAATTGCCCGCAATGGTCGCAAAGCATCGTCTGCGTATACCAAAAGGAATGAACCGCAATTCACCGGATTTTTTTCGTCTTGCCTGTGTATCCCGGCGACGCCATGCGCTATGAGCCGTCCAACTGTTGCAACGGATTCCTTGTAGGCGATGACAATCCCGAACACCGTGAAGATTACTGACGAACTGATAAAGGCGCACGGCCTGAAGCCGGACGAGTATCAGCGCATACTCGATCTGATCGGCCGCGAGCCGACCTTTACAGAACTCGGCATTTTTTCTGCCATGTGGAACGAGCATTGTTCTTACAAAAGCTCGAAGAGATGGCTGCGCACCCTGCCCACCAGTGGTGAAGTCGTGATCCAGGGACCGGGCGAAAACGCAGGCGTCGTGGATATTGGCGATGGTGATTGTGTGGTCTTCAAGATGGAGAGCCACAACCACCCTTCGTATATCGAGCCATATCAAGGCGCTGCGACCGGCGTCGGTGGCATTTTGCGCGACGTGTTCACAATGGGCGCGCGCCCCATCGCAGCCATGAACGCGCTGCGCTTCGGTGAACCGGACCACCCCAAGACACGCCACCTCGTAGCTGGCGTGGTTGCGGGCGTCGGCGGCTATGGAAATTCCTTCGGCGTGCCGACTGTCGGCGGCGAAGTGAATTTCGACGCGCGATATAATGGCAATTGCCTCGTCAATGCATTCGCCGCCGGTCTGGCAAAGACGGACGGCATTTTCTATTCCAAGGCGGAGGGTGTTGGCTTGCCGGTCGTCTATCTCGGAGCCAAAACGGGCCGCGACGGTGTTGGCGGCGCGACGATGGCTTCCGCCGAATTTGACGACAAGATCGAAGAAAAGCGCCCGACCGTTCAGGTTGGTGACCCCTTCACAGAAAAGTGCCTGCTGGAAGCCTGTCTTGAACTTATGGCGTCAGGCGCGGTCATCGCCATTCAGGACATGGGCGCCGCCGGCCTCACCTGCTCGGCTGTGGAAATGGGCGCGAAGGGCGACCTTGGCATCGAACTCGACCTCGACAAGGTGCCTGTGCGCGAAGAGCGCATGTCTGCCTATGAAATGATGCTCTCCGAAAGCCAGGAGCGCATGTTGATGGTGCTCAAGCCTGAAAAGGAAAAGGAAGCCGAGGCCATTTTCCGCAAATGGGGGCTGGATTTCGCGATTGTCGGGCACACCACCGACGATTTGCGCTTCCGCATCCTGCATCAGGGCGCAGAGGTGGCAAACCTGCCGATCAAGGAGCTCGGCGATCAGGCTCCCGAATATGACCGGCCTTGGGTCGCACCGGCTGCTCAGGCAGAGCTATCGGGCGATGCACCCAAAATGGACGTCGCTGACGCCTTGCTAAAGCTCCTGTCCAGTCCGGACCTTTCGAGCCGTCGCTGGGTTTATGAGCAATATGACACGCTGATTCAGGGCAATTCGCTGCAAATTCCCGGCGGCGATGCCGGTGTCGTGCGGGTCGAGGGCCATGCGTCAAAGGCGCTCGCGTTTTCGTCGGACGTTACACCACGCTATTGCGAGGCCGATCCGTTCGAGGGTGGCAAGCAGGCTGTTGCCGAATGCTGGCGCAACCTGACTGCGACCGGCGCTTTGCCGCTGGCTTCGACGGATAATCTGAATTTCGGCAATCCTGAACGGCCTGAAATAATGGGCCAGCTCGTCCATGCCATCAAAGGCATCGGCGAAGCCTGCCGCGCGCTGGATTTCCCCATCGTTTCGGGCAATGTCTCGCTCTACAACGAAACCAACGGACGCGGTATTTTGCCGACACCGACCATTGGCGGCGTCGGTCTGATTGACGATTGGTCGAAAATGGCGCGCATTCGCTTTGCTGCCGAGGGTGAAGCGATTTTGCTGATCGGCGCGCCCGAAGAATGGGGCACACATCTCGGCCAATCGGTCTACCTGCGCGATTTGTTCGGCAAGGCGGAAGGCCCTGCCCCGAAGGTTGACCTCGCACACGAGCGCAAGGTGGGCGATTTTGTGCGCAGGCTGATCGGTAAGGAAACGGCCACCGCGGTTCACGACCTTTCAGACGGCGGACTGGCCGTTGCGCTTGCCGAAATGGCGATTGCGTCAGGCATCGGTGCGAGGGTGAACGAGGCGACCGGAAATAGCGCTGCCGCCTGGTTCGGCGAAGATCAGGGCCGCTATCTTGTGACCGTTGCGGCGGGCAGGCAGGACGCGGTCGTAGCGGAGGCGTCAAAGTCTGGCGTTCGCGTTGCCGTGATCGGGATGACCGGCGGTGACTCCTTGAAGCTCGGCGGTACGCGTGCGATACCGGTTAAAGATTTGAAAGCAGCCCATGAAGGCTGGTTCCCCGCCTTCATGGCTGCGTAAGCGAGACAGGCATACGCAATGGCAATGGACGCACGCGATATCGAACGCCTCATCAAAGAAGGCATCCCAGACGCGGTTGTAACGATCCGCGATCTGGCGGGCGATGGGGACCACTACGCTGCCGAGGTTGTGGCGGAAAGCTTTCGCGGCAAGAGTCGCGTGCAGCAGCACCAGATGGTCTACAAGGCGCTGCAGGGCAATATGGGCGGCGTGCTTCACGCACTGGCTTTGCAGACAAGCGCTCCAGAGTAACGTGGCTATCGGCCGAAGTTGAAGCATCGAGGCTAATTACCCCTCATCCGCCTGCCCGAACGATGAAGTTTGCCTCTAACCGCCCCGGCTCTGCACAATCAGCATCGGCCCGGCTGGTTCTTCACCCCCAACCACATAGCGCGCGCCGTCATAGAGCGCGGATATTCCGCCATCGAAAAACAGTGCATTTCGGCAGCCAAGTGCATCGCGGAATAAGCGCGCAAAGCGACCAAGACTCACCGGGCCGCGCGAGATGGCCAACACCACCCTGCCCTTTTCGTCCACGCCCACACCGTTGCGGATATATTTCGACTGTCCGTCAGGTTCGAAGCGGCTGTGTACATCGCCATCAATAACCACCATCGGACCAGACTGCGTGGCAACGCGCGGGCGAATATCGGCCGCGGCGTAAGCACCTGTTTCCAGCACGCCCGGCTGCCCGTCCTCGTCAATGAAGAAAACGCCATTTGGCTTCATAAAGAAATTGCCGTCACCACTATCCGTATTCAACGCCGATAGCTCCTTGCCGTTCTCCACATACAGCCCGACCGGCGAATAATCGGCATGATACATGCCGGCATTCATCGCCATGACAAAGGGTTTGGGCAGACGGTCAAGATGCTCGTACGGTTTGCCGTCCGAACCCTTCAGTGCGAGATGAATTGAATAATTGGAGAGATCGACCGCGCAGACGACAAAGGTATCACCTTCAAATTCCCTGTCTGAGCAAAGTGGCGGCAAGCCGGCATCCATCATTTTCTCATCAGGCCGCATTTGAGAAGTCCACCAGACCGCGCCGCCCAGAGCCAGCAAAACAAGCACTAAAACCAGCGCAAAACGCTTCCAAATCATTTTCATTTTTTCTGGGCTATTTCTCACAGGCCTGTTACTGGCGCAATGAACGAACTGATCCGCGCTTGTTTAGATCGACTTATAGAGTTATTTGAGCAAGAAGTTGACGCTCGCGCAATTTGGCGGGCTTGAAGAGGTTTTCACAATGAGCGGCATTAGCGAATACATCGACAGCGAAGTGAAGGGCAACGAAGTGGTGCTTTTCATGAAGGGAACGCCAGGCTTTCCGCAATGCGGCTTTTCGGGTCAGGTCGTTCAGATTCTGGATTATCTCGGTGTCGACTATAAGGGCATCAATATCCTGACCTCCGGCGAGCTTCGCCAAGGGATCAAGGATTATTCGAACTGGCCGACAATTCCCCAGCTTTATGTGAAGGGTGAGTTTGTTGGCGGCTGCGATATCGTGCGCGAAATGTTCCAGTCTGGTGAACTCCAGCCATTTCTTGAAGAGAAAGGGATCAGCGTCAAGGGCGCTGCCTGATCTTGTTCGATCGGGCCGATGACCGGCCCGCATCGCATTACATCCATCCGCTCTGAGCGGCAGAAATGACAATGCGCCGGCCAACCGGCGCATTGGCGTTTGAACCATGAGGATTCGGTTATGGACCAGCAACGCAACGTTCAGACGAGCGGAGCCTTCGCGATACCGCGCTGGGAATTCATTGCGATTTGTGCCGGGCTGATGGCCCTGAATGCGCTCGCAATAGACATCATGCTTCCCGGTTTGCAGGAAATCGGCGCCACGCTGGGCGTGACCAATGAGAACCACCGCCAATATGTGATCTCGGCCTATTTCGGCGGTATGGCGGCAGGATTGCTGTTTTATGGCCCGCTTTCAGACCGCTTCGGGCGGCGTCCGCCTTTGATGTTCGGTTTGTCTGTCTACATTCTGGCTGCGATTGGTGCCGTATTCGCCCCGACGTTCGAGTGGCTTCTCGCGCTGCGCGTAATTCAGGGGATAGGCGCTGCTTCGACCCGTGTGATCGCTGTTTCCATGGTGCGTGACCGCTTCGGCGGACGCGCAATGGCGGAAGTCATGTCACTCATCTTCATGGTGTTCATGATCATTCCAGTGCTGGCACCGAACATTGGCCAACTCGTGATGCTCTTCTCCACCTGGCATATGATCTTTGCGGTGATGGCGACAATCGCACTGGCGATTGCCATTTGGGCATTCGTGCGCATGCCCGAAACGCAGCACCCCGAGGATCGCCGTTCAATCGAACTGCGTTCGATTTTGCAGGGCTTTGGCATCGTTCTCTCGAACCGGGTTTCACTCGGCTACACCATTGCCTCGACAACCGTTTTCGGCGCGCTGTTCGGCTTCATTAATTCCGCTCAGCAAGTCTATGTCGGCATCTACCACCTCGGCGTCTGGTTCCCCATCGTCTTCGCCGCAATAGCCGGAATGATGGCTGTTTCCTCCTTTTTGAACTCCCGGCTGGTGGGCAAATTCGGCATGAGGCGGCTGTCGCACAGCGCGCTGATCGGCTTCATCATTGTCAGCTCGATATGGCTTGTCTGGTCGCTGACCGGACCGGTTCCGCTGCCGGTTTTCATTGTTCTGTTTGCAGCAGCGATGTTTCAGTTCGGCTGGATCGGCTCCAATTTCAACGCCATAGCAATGGAACCGCTCGGTCACATCGCAGGCACTGCCGCGTCGATTCAAGGGTTCATGCAAACCTTGGGCGGCGGCTTGATTGGCGCATTCGTAGGACAGCAGTTTGACGGGACGGTTACGCCGCTGGCTGCAGGGTTTGCGGGCGTAGGGCTCGTAGGGCTGGTGATGGTGTTAATTGCCGAGCGCGGCAAGCTATTCCAGCCGCACAGCGCACCGCTGGCTCAGTCAAGCGCGATGCAAGCGCATTAATCGGCCCACAGCCCCGATCGCACGGCTTCCCAAGCGGCGCGGTCGGGCGCTACCAGCAATCCACCAGTCGTATCGCCCGGCACATAGGCGCTGCCATCGAAGCGCGCGTTGTATCCACCGGCTTCCGAGTGGATGAGCAGACCGGGCAAGTGGTCCCACGGCATAAGCTTGTTGTAGATCCCGAAGTGGCCATATCCCGAGGCCAGCAGCCGGTATTCCTGCGCCGCGCAGCGATAGCCAAACGTACCAAGCACTTTGCGGGCATTGCGCGCCAAAATGGTGCGCTCTGGCTCCTGCATATATTGCCAGCCGACATTGCCTACCATTTCACCAAGCGGCTCTGACTTGGCGACATGGATCGCCGTCTCCGAGCCACCGCCGCGCAGATGGCTTCCGCCGCCCTTGACGCCAACAACCCAGTCTTCGCCAAGCGGATCGTGAATGATGCCTGCAACCGTCTCGCCATTGACCACGACGGCCATCATCACTCCGAAAGGTGCCACACCAGCGGCGAAATTATAGGTGCCGTCTACCGGATCGAGCACGAATGCGAGCGCCGCGCCGCGCAAACCCTCCAGCACGCGCTCATCTTCTGCGTAAGCTTCTTCGCCCACTATCAGCGCATCGGGATAACGTTCACGCAATGCCGCCGTCATGTGGCGTTCAGCGTTCACGTCAGCGTCAGTAACAACGTCGAGTGCAGAAGTTTTCTCGCGAATATCGTTAGCGGACAGGCGCCGAAAGCGCGGCATAATTTCTTTCCTGGCAGCATCGGCCATCAGCTCGCACAGCCAATCCAGATGAGATTCCGCAAATTTCATGCCGCATCTTCCTTATCCAACGCCGAGATATTCAGACCTGCAAAGTCGAACAACTTGCGGTCCATAAGGTGACTTGGTCGCACATTTGTGAGCGCGCGGATCATCGTATCCTTGCGGCCGGGCATACGATGCTCGATGTCGTCCAGCATCGCTTTCATGGCGTTGCGCTGCAGACCTTCCTGACTACCACACAGGTCGCACGGAATTATGGGAAACTGCATCGCATCTGCGAATTTCGACATGTCGGCTTCCGCAGCGTATGCCAGCGGACGCAGCACCATGACGTCGCCCTCATCGTTTAGCAGCTTCGGCGGCATGGCCGCGAGGCGACCGCCGTGGAAAAGATTCATGAAAAAGGTTTCGAGAATATCCTCGCGATGGTGGCCGAGCACGAGCGACGAACACCCCTCCTCCCGCGCGATGCGGTAGAGATGACCGCGCCTCAGCCGCGAGCAAAGTGAACAATAGGTCGCGCTTTCCGGCAGCTTATCGGTGACGATCGAATAGGTATCCTGATATTCGATGCGGTGCTGGATATCGTACCGGTTCAGGAAATCCGGCAGAATGTGTTTTGGGAAATTCGGTTGCCCCTGATCGAGATTGCAGGCGAGCAGATCAACGGGCAGCAGTCCGCGCCATTTCAAATCGAGCAACAGCGCCAGCAGGCCGTAAGAATCCTTGCCGCCCGAAAGCGCGACCAGCCATCGCTCGCCGGGCTTGACCATCGAGAAATCCTCGATGGCCTGCCGTGCGTGGCGCAGCAGGCGCTTGCGCAGCTTGTTGAATTCGACCGAAGCCGGTGTTTGCAGGAACAGCGGATGGCAATCCGATTCAAGAACAGCCAACTCCTCCTGCATCGCCCTGCCCTACTCTTCTTTCTTCGCAGGCACGGCAACGCGAAGCGCAAGCTCGCGCAACTGCGCCGGCGTTGCGGGTGCAGGAGCATTCATCAGAAGGTCAAAAGCCTGCTGGTTCATCGGGAACATGGTAACTTCGCGCAGGTTGCGCGCGCCAACCAGCAACATGATGATGCGGTCGATGCCGGCCGCCATGCCGCCATGCGGCGGGGCTCCATATTGAAACGCACGATAAAGACCGCCGAAACGCTCCTCCACCGTTTCGCGATCCAGCCCGACGAGTTCAAAGGCTTTGACCATCGTTTCCGGCAGATGGTTGCGAATGCCGCCAGACGCGATCTCGAAGCCGTTGCAAACCATGTCGTACTGGAACGCCTTGATCGACAGCGGGTCTTGCCCGTTGAGCGCATCGATCCCGCCCTGCGGCATCGAGAACGGGTTGTGGCCGAAATCGATCTTCTTCTCGTCTTCGTTCCATTCGTAGAACGGGAAATCCACGATCCAGCACAGCTCGAAACGGTCGCGGTCAACCAGATTGAGGTCTTCGCCAACGCGCGTGCGCGCATCGCCCGCAAACTTCACGAACTTCTTCGGATCACCCGCGACAAAGAAGGCTGCGTCGCCATCCGACAGGCCAAGCTGCTGGCGAATCGCGTCGGTTCGCTCCTCGCCGATGTTCTTGGCAATCGGCCCAGCGCCTTCCAGCTTGTCGCCTTCCTTGCGCCAGAAAATATAGCCAAGGCCTGGCTGGCCTTCGCCTTGCGCCCAGGAATTCATGCGGTCGCAGAATGCGCGTGAGCCACCGGATTTCGCCGGAATAGCCCAGACTTCCGCCTTGGGATCGTTGGCCAGAATGTTCGCGAAAACCTTGAAGCCAGATCCGGCAAAATGCTCGGAAACGCTCTCCATTACTATGGGGTTGCGCAGGTCCGGCTTGTCCGACCCGTATTTACGCATCGACACGTCATAAGGAATACGCGGGAATTCCTGGGTAACCGGCTTGCCCTCGGCGAAGGTCTCAAACACACCGCGCAGCACCGGTTCCATCGTCGCCAGCACGTCTTCCTGCTCGACGAAGCTCATTTCGAGGTCGAGCTGATAGAATTCGCCCGGCAGACGGTCCGCGCGGGGGTCTTCGTCGCGGAAGCACGGAGCGATCTGGAAGTAACGGTCGAAGCCCGAAACCATGATGAGCTGCTTGTACTGCTGCGGAGCCTGCGGCAGCGCGTAGAAATTGCCCGGATGAATGCGCGACGGCACGAGAAAATCGCGCGCGCCTTCCGGCGAAGAGGCCGTCAGAATCGGCGTCGAATATTCGGTGAAGCCTGCGCCTTCCATGCGGCGGCGCATTTCCGAAATGATCTTCGTGCGCGCAACGATGTTCTTGTGCAGCGTATCCCGACGCAGATCGAGAAAGCGATATTTCAGGCGAATGTCTTCCGGATAATCCGGCTCGCCAAACACCGGAAGCGGAAGCTCCTTCGCTGCCGACAAAATCTCCATGTCGAGCGCGAAAACTTCGATCTCACCCGTCGGCAGGTTCGGATTCACGGCTTCTGCGCCGCGTTCCTTCACCTCGCCATCCACACGAATGACCCACTCACCACGCGCGGTTTCCGCAACCTTGAAGCAGGGCGAATCCGGATCGGCGACGATCTGGGTGATGCCATAGTGATCTCGCAGATCGATGAACAACAGGCCGCCATGATCGCGAACGCGGTGGACCCAACCCGAGAGGCGCACGGTGCTGCCAGCGTCGGACTTTCTCAATTGTGCGCAGGTGTGGCTGCGATAGCGATGCATTTACGGTTTCCAGTCAGTGGAGTCAGTGCGGCAGGCAAGCGCGGCGCGCTGCCCGAAATTTGCGCGGACAAACACATGTGAGTTCTGATTTGTCAAGGATAAGTCGGTTCGTGGACCAATCGCGTCGCTAAATACGGATAGCGGAATGGCGCCGGATGCTAGATCTATTGCAATCTTCCATCACGGTTCGTGCATGTCTTCCCTTCGCCCCTTGATCCCGCTCCTGATTGCTGCCGGCATTTTGCTCGGCGGAAATGGCCTGCAAGGCACGCTGATTGCGCTTCGCGGAGCAATGGAAGGTTTCGAGCCGTCCACCATTGGCCTCATCGGAACAAGCTATTTCGGCGGCTTTCTGCTGGGATGTCTCGCGATCACACGCATGTTGAAAGCGGTGGGGCATGTGCGCAGCTTCTCGGCGCTCGCGGCAATCGCATCGGCGGGAACGTTGCTATTGGTATTGGTTGTCGATCCGCTGATGTGGACGGCGGTACGATTCGTGAGCGGCTTCTGCTTCGCAGGGCTGTTTACGGTCATGGAAAGCTGGCTCAACTCCGGCGTGTCCAATCATGATCGCGCACGCGTATTGGCCCTTTATCGCATTATCGACATAGGCTCAGTCACCGGTGCGCAATTTCTGATCCCCGTGTTCGGAGCTGGCGGCTTCGCGATCTTCGCCATTATGTCGATCATGATAACGCTCTCGCTCGTGCCGGTTTCGCTCGCTGACCGTTCCAACCCGGCACCACCAGAGGATGTAAAGCTGGACCTCAAGCGGGCATGGTCGATATCGCCCCTGGCGGCAATTGGCTGCATCGCAGTTGGCATGACAAACAGCGCATTCCGCACATTGAGCCCGGTCTATGCCGAACAAATCGGCATGTCGGTTACAGATGTCGTGACGTTCGTCAGCGCCGGAATCATCGGTGGCGCGATCATTCAATATCCGCTGGGCTATCTTTCAGACCGCTGGGATCGGCGTTCTGTGCTGCTCATTACCTGCCTTGGTGCGATGTTATCTGCACTGGCGATTTCTTTTTTTGCCGGAGACAGCGGCCCGATGAATTTCGCGCTCGTATTTATATTCGGTTCGTTCGCAATGCCGATGTTTTCGCTATCAGCCGCCCACGCGAATGACCGCGCAGAGCGGCACGAATTCGTGCTGGTGAACGCCGCGCTCATGCTCTTTTATTCATTCGGCGCCATCGGCGGCCCATTCATCGCTGCATATGCCATGCAGGTGCTCGGTCCCTCATGGTTGTTCACTTTCAGCGCCATTATATATGCGCTTCTGGCCTTCGTGATCGTGTACCGAATGCAAGTTCGCGCGCCAGTACCGGAAGGCCACCGCAGCCGTTTCGTCGCATTGCTACGCACCTCGACCATTTTTGCGAAATTGGCTAAGCGTGCTGTGCGCAACGGCAAGCATTCCTGACTTGACGCGTCGCCTTCCGGCTGAAATGGAACATTCGATCTGGAATTCCGCTGAGCACATGCAAGTCATCACCACACAATCAGAACTTGAATCCGCAATACAGCGGCTGAGCGAATCAGAGTTCGTGACAGTCGATACGGAGTTCATCCGCGAAACGACCTTCTGGCCGGAGCTTTGCCTTATCCAGCTCGCTTCGCCGGATATGACGGCACTGATCGATCCCATGTCACCGGACATTGATCTCAAGCCGTTTTTTGAGTTGATGGCGAATGAAGCCGTCACGAAGGTTTTCCACGCCGCACGGCAAGACATCGAGATCGTGTTCCACCTCGGCAACCTCATTCCTCATCCGGTGTTCGACACACAGGTGGCGGCGATGGTTTGCGGGTTTGGCGAGAGCATTTCGTATGACCAGCTCGTGCAGCGCATCACCGGGACGCATCTCGACAAGTCGTCACGTTTTACTGACTGGCGGCAGCGCCCGCTTTCGGAAAAGCAGCTCACCTACGCGCTGGCTGATGTCACGCATCTGATCGATGTCTACAAATATCTCGAAGCCGAATTGAAGCGCGAGGATCGCGCGCATTGGGTGAATGAGGAAATGGACGTGCTGACGGCGCGCGAAACCTATGACCCACACCCGGAAGACTCCTGGAAGCGGCTGAAAATGCGGTTCCGCAAGCCGGTCGAGCTTGCCGTGGTCCAGCACGTCGCCGCATGGCGTGAGCGTGAGGCGCGCGAGCGCAACGTGCCGCGTCAGCGCATTATCAAAGATGATGTGATCTATGAAATCGCACAGCAGCAGCCACGCGATTCAGCCGCGCTCGGAAAATTGCGCACTATCCCGAAAGGCTGGGAGCGTTCATCGACCGCAGCCGCGCTGATGGATTCGGTCAACGCCGCGCTGGCTATTCCCAAGGAAGACATGCCGCGCCTGCCGCGCGCGCCCGCTTCGCCGGAAGGTTCAAGCGCTGCTACCGAGTTGCTGAAAGTTCTGCTGAGACTGACTGCGGAAAAGGAAGGCGTTGCGCCAAAGCTGCTGGCTTCCTCCGACGAACTCGACCGCATCGCCGCGGAAGGCGAACAGGCAGACGTGCCAGCCATGCATGGCTGGCGGCGCGAGGTTTTCGGCGAACGAGCGTTAAAACTCGTGCGCGGTGAAATCGCGCTCAAATTCGAGAAGCGAAAGATCGTGGCGGTCGAGTAACGGCGTTCAGAACGCTGCAATATGCAGGGCAAAGGCCGCCCACATCGCGAATAGCACGAACATGCTGACCAAAAAGCAATTGAAGCGAATACCGACATTATTGCTGGTCAGGTGCACATAGGCGTGGGCGTAACGCGAAATCACGAACAGCCAGGCCAGAACGACCGTTAGCAGATTCACGCCACCGGTAACGAACAGCGCTATACACACGACATAAAAGAGAACCGGCGATTCAAACTGGTTCATCACATTGTTTGACGTCGCCGCAGTGGAAGCGGGCTCGTCGCCACGCAGTTTGAACTGCTTCAGCTTGGCCTCGCCATCCACAATCGATTTGCGCCTACGAATACCGAGCAGTCCATAGACGATGAAAACCAGCAAAACATAGATAATCATCGGCCAGAAAATGGCGATCGGATTCATGTCCAATTGTCCTCACGAACCTTGATAATTGGGGCTTTCGCGCGTGATGGTCACGTCGTGTGCATGGCTCTCGCGCAGGCCTGCATTCGAGATGCGCACGAAGGTAGCACGGTCGCGGAAGCTCGGAAGATCTCTTGCGCCGACATAGCCCATCGCGGCTCTCAAGCCGCCCGCAAGCTGGTGCAGCACGCCCGCTACCGGCCCCTTGTAAGGCACCTGACCCTCGATGCCTTCGGGCACGAGTTTCAGCGTGTCGCGCACTTCCGCCTGGAAATAGCGATCCGCCGAGCCGCGCGCCATCGCTCCGACTGACCCCATGCCGCGATAGGCTTTGAACGAGCGACCCTGATGCAGATAAACCTCGCCGGGGCTTTCGTCCGTACCGGCCAGCAGCGAGCCAATCATGGCCGCGCGCGCACCTGCCGCAAGTGCCTTGGCAAGATCGCCGGAATACTTGATGCCGCCGTCCGCGATGATGGAAATATTCGCGCGATCAGCAACCTCGACGGCGCCCATAATGGCCGAAAGCTGTGGCACGCCAACGCCCGCAACGATACGCGTGGTGCAGATCGAGCCCGGCCCAATGCCAACCTTTACACTGTCGGCGCCCGCATCGATCAAAGCGCGCGTGCCATCCGGCGTCGCGACATTGCCCGCCAGAATGCGCACGGAATTGGAGATTTTCTTTGCCCGCGCCACTGCATCCAGAACGCGCTGCGAATGGCCGTGCGCGGTGTCGATAACGAGGAGGTCAACACCCGCATCGATCAGGCGCTCGGCGCGCTCAAAGCCGTCTTCACCAACACTGGTGGCCGCGGCAACGCGCAACCGGCCCTGCGCATCCTTCGATGCGTGCGGATTGAGTTGCGACTTCTCGATGTCCTTGACGGTTATGAGGCCGACGCAATTGCCATCGGTATCGACAACCAGCAGCTTTTCGATGCGATGCGCGTGCAGCAAGCGCTTCGCTTCGTTCTGCTCCACGGATTCCCGCACCGTCACCAGGTTTTCGCGCGTCATGAGTTCGGAAACCTTCTGCGCCGGATCGGATGCGAAACGAACGTCGCGGTTGGTAAGGATGCCGACCAGCTTGCCGGGTCCGCCGCCATTGCCTTTCACCACCGGAATACCGGAAATGCCGTGCGCCTTCATAAGCGCAAAGGCCTCCGCCAGAGAGGCGTCCGGGCCGATTGTGACCGGATTGACGACCATGCCGGACTCGAATTTTTTGACCTGCCGCACTTGCTCGGCCTGTTCGGCGGGCGTCATATTGCGATGGACAACGCCAATGCCACCTGCCTGCGCCATAGCGATAGCGAGCCGGGATTCGGTTACGGTATCCATGGCCGCTGATAGAATTGGAAGGTTCAGGTCAATGTCGCCCGCAATCCGCGTTCTGACATCAGTCTCACCGGGCATAACCTCGGAATGGCCGGGCTGCAGCAGCACATCGTCAAATGTCAGGGCCAACTGACCTGTTGCGGTTTCGATGATGTTTGCCATGGCCAATTCCTTAAATACGTAAAGGGCGCAACCCGGTTGGGCAGCGCCGACTCGATAAGTCCCTTTCAGGATTGGCGCTGGCTGGTAACACGTCCAATCCCAGATGAAAAGCGGCTGCCGCCACTCATTTCAGTTTGACATCACCTTAAATTGACGACGGCCATATTGCCTCCGCTCTTGATAGGTTTAAGCCCACTTTCTGCAATTAGTGATCACCGCCTTGCCAGCTTCTCGAACGGTTCCGCTCATTCTTGCCGTCGCGCTGTTCATGGAAAACATGGACTCGACCGTGATCGCTACATCGCTGCCGGCGATTGCGATCGACATCGGAACCAATCCCATTGCGTTGAAGCTGGCGCTCACGTCTTACCTCGTATCGCTTGCTATCTTCATTCCCCTTAGCGGCTGGATGGCAGACAAGTTCGGCGCGAAGAACATCTTCCGCGCTGCGATTGCCGTTTTCGTCATTGGCTCGATTGCCTGCGCCACGTCCGGCTCGCTCGGTTCCTTCGTGGTGGCGCGGTTTTTGCAGGGCATGGGAGGCGCAATGATGACTCCCGTTGGCCGCCTCGTGCTGGTGCGCTCCACACCAAAGAGCGAACTTGTGGCCGCAATGTCCTGGCTCACCGTTCCCGCTCTTATAGGTCCGCTCATCGGGCCACCGGTGGGTGGCTTCATCACCACATACTTTTCGTGGCACTGGATATTCATCATCAACGTGCCCATCGGCCTGCTTGGCATAATGCTCGCTACAAAATTCCTGCCGGAAAGTGCGGCTGTCGAAACGCCGCGACTGGATTTCGCCGGGCTTGTGCTGAGCGGCATCGGCGCTGCCGGAATCGTGTTCGGTATTTCGGTCATGAGCCTGCCCGCGCTACCACCAATCTACGGCGTGTTGACCATGCTTACTGGTGCCGTTTGCATAGCGCTCTATCTTTGGCATGCGCGCCGCACGCCCAACCCCCTGCTCGCGCTGCGGCTGTTTAACAATCAGGTTTTCCGCACGTCGGTGCTTGGTGGGAGCATGTTCCGGCTCGGCATCGGCGCTGTGCCGTTCCTGCTGCCGCTGATGCTACAGATTGCCTTTGGGCTGAATCCATTTCAGTCGGGCATGATAACATTCGTTACCGCGCTCGGCGCTATGGGCATGAAGTTCGCGACCAGCTGGATTTTCCGCACTTTTGGCTTTCGTCGCGTGCTGATCTTCGGGTCAATACTCGCCGCCGGAACCATCGCGATTTACGGCTTCTTCACGCCAGAAACCTCGATAGCTTTGATGATGATGCTGATTTTCTTCGGCGGGCTCATCCGGTCGATGTTCTTCACCGGCGTCAACGCATTTTCCTATGCGGAGATTCCACCGGAAGACATGAGTAAGGCCACGCCTATCGTCGCGGTTGCACAGCAATTGTCCGTTGCACTGGGTGTTGCGCTTGCAGGCGGTGTGCTGGAGTTGCAGACCTTGATCCACGACCGACCGCTGGATTTGGCCGATTTCCATGTTGCGTTTTTCATCGTCGCGGCAGTTTCTGCACTCGCGTCCATCGCCTTCATGCGATTGCCGGCGGACGCGGGCAGTGCTGTGTCAGGCCACGCGCTGATCCGGCCGGTCACTCAAGAAGAATCAGAAACTGCCAAGGCTTAGCCCCTGCCCTTGAAGTTCTTTGCAAGCAGGTAAAGCTCGACGGATTCGTCGCGCGATGCAGGCGGCTTGACGTGGTGCACGGTTCCAAAGCTGCGCTTCAAGCGATCCAGCAATTCGGTTTCCGTTCCGCCCTGAAAGGTCTTGGCCAGAAAATGCCCGCCCGGTTTCAGCACATTGATAGCGAAATCCGCCGCTACCTCAACCAGATGCATGGTGCGCAAATGGTCAGTGCGCCGATGACCCGTAGTCGGTGCCGCCATATCGGAAAGCACCAGATCCGGCTCGCCGCCCAGTGTCGTTTCCAGTAGCGCTGGCGCATCGTCGTCTAGAAAATCCTTCTGGAGAATAACCGCTCCCGGCACCGGATCGACCTCGAGATAATCGATACCAACCACGCTGGGCGCATCCGGATCGGACTTTGCGCGCTGTGCTGCAACCTGGCACCAGCCGCCCGGCGCCGCTCCAAGATCGATAATCTTCATGCCGGGCTTTATGAGCTTGTAGCGATCGTCGATCTCGATCAGCTTGTATGCTGCGCGCGAGCGATAGCCCTCGGCCTTCGAGCGCTGCACATATGGGTCGTTGAGATGGCGCTCAAGCCAGCGGCGGGACGACTCTTTCAGGCCGCGCTTCTTCTTCACTTTCGTGCGCAAAACACGCGATGGCGCGGCAGGTCCGGGCTTTTTCATTGGCGCGCATCCCTCTGCGGTCGCCTGCGCCACACGCCTTCGTCACCCATCAATTCGCTCAACACTCCTTCGCGCAGGCCGCGATCAGCGACCCGCAGCCGCTCGCTCGGCCATACCCTGCGAATGGCTTCCAGAATGGCGCAGCCCGCCAGCACGAGGTCTGCACGATCCGCGCCGATGCATGGGTTCTTCACCCGCTGCTCGAAATCCCAGCCCAAAAGCCGCTCAATCATTTTGTCTACGTTGTGATTGTCCATCCACAGGCCATCAACTCTGCGGCGCTCATAACGCGGCAAATCCAGATGGACACCCGCCAGCGTTGTCACCGTTCCAGATGTGCCAAGCAGATGGAAATTCCGCGATTGAGCTACGTGCTTCAGCCTGTCGCGCTCGGCAAAATCCGCAATCATGTCGGTCACAGCCTGCACCATTGCCGCAAAGCTCTCGCGCGTAACGACCTTACCACCAAAGCGCTCGGCAAGCGACACCACGCCGACCGGCAGCGAGGTCCATGCCACGATGTGCGATGACAATCGCCCCTGCCGCCCGCGCGACAGGTCAATCAGCGCGATCTCCGACGATCCACCGCCAATATCGAACAGGACCACGCCTTCGGTGTTTCGTTCGATCAGCGACTCGCATCCCGAAACTGCGAGACGAGCCTCCGTCATCCGGTCGATGATCTCCAGTTCAAGACCCGTTTCGGCCTTGACTCGGGCGAGGAAAAGCTCGCCGTTTTCGGCTGCGCGACAAGCTTCGGTAGCAATCAGTCGCGCGCGTCGAATTGGGCGTGCGCTCAGTTTCGTCGCGCAAACCGTCAGCGCATCAACAGCGCGATCCATTGCGGCATCAGCCAGTCTGCCGTTGGCGCTCAAGCCTTCGCCCAAGCGCACGATGCGCGAAAATGCATCGATGACGCGGAACTGGCCTGGCGCAGTCGGCACAGCAACCAGCAGGCGGCAATTGTTGGTGCCGAGGTCGAGCGCCGCGAATATGCCAGGCGAATAGCCGTTGTTGCGCGGCGCGGGCTCTACCCCGCGCGGCTTCGGTTGCTGCTTTTCGGCATTTGCTTGCGCAGCCTGCGCCGCACCGGGCGCAAACACCTTGCGGTCACGCTTTCTCTTGCGCTTTCGGCGCTTTTTCGTCCCCTTCGGGGGAATCTCCGAGCCGGGCGCAGCCGAACGGTGCGCCGACCCTTTCCGGGCGGCATCCGCCATCGGCGGACTCGCCCCTGAGTCGCGGTTTTCCACTTTGATCCTTCAGCGCCGCACACCAGACGAGTGGCGCGGCAGGCGCGATAATTCTTTTCGTTGGACCAAAGATAGCAGGCCGCAGCCCCTGTACCAAGAGGCTAGCGCGAGATTATGGCCCGCCGGCTAACCGGCGGGCTGCATCATTGGATTACCAATACACCCAGACTCTGACGCGACGGCAACGGTGACGCCAGCGGCCATGATGCCAGTAACGGCGGCAAACCCTGCGCCACACGCGGCGGCGACGACGCCGGTATCTCCAATGAGGATGCCCCGGTCTGTGCCAATCACGATGATATACCGGCTCGACAATAGCTTCTTCGCCATCGTTTGCGGGCATATCCAGCTCATCAAGTATGCCCGGACCGCCGCTCATGTCCGGTACTCCCGCCAACGCCTGCGCGGGCCTGACCACGCTGGCGACGGCAGCAGCACCTGCCACGCCCAACAGTCCTGTGAGGAATAAACGTCTTTCCATCCTTGCCTCCGCTAACAAAGATTTTCGACAAGCGTCTCACAACGCCTGACCAACTCCGTCCCTCCACGAAATTAGCGTGAACGATCTAACCTGTACACAAGATGAACGGCACCGCCGCTTATGTGTTCCGTGATGCGGCGGAAGGTTTCACTCCTTCGCCGCGAGCATACAGACAATCGACTGAGGGAACTGGCATTTTTCGCCTTTCGCAGTGAATGCGACCCGCTCGACTTCAAGCTTTACGGGCTTTTGCGGAACCTCGAATTTGCCCATCCATGCGCTCAGCGTGTCTGTGCCCCAGATGCTGAAGAATATCTTCTGCGGATGCGTTGGCAGCGTGGCGTCCGGTTCGCTTTGATGCATCAGCTTGCCGTCTACGTACCACGACATGCGGTCAGGCTCCCAAACGAACGCATAGTCGTGGAAGTCATTATCCGACCCGCCCGGCACGTCGACAAGCGCCGTATTGTGCTGCTGGGCATCAATGTAAGTGTTGAGCTGAACCTTCGATGTGTCTTTCAGCAGCACCTCGAAGTCGATCTCGTCATGTGGCTGCTTCTGCGTTGGCCCGATATAGGTGAAGAATGCTGCATTGAGCCCCGACCCTGCCCCCGTGCGCATACGTGCTTCATAAGTGCCATATTGGAAGCGCTGCTTTGTTTGAACTTCACCGCAGGAATACTGCCGATCCTTGAACGGCACATTGCTGAAGGAGAGTGTCAGCTGACCTTTGCCGACATCGATCTCGCGCGTTGACCAGGTGCAGTTTTGATGCGCACCGTTGTTCCAGCCGTTCGATGCCATCCAGAGATCAGGATCGAAGCGATCGAACTCATCGACGAAGGATTTGCCAAGCGCAACCGTTGGTTGGTCTTGCGCCAATACCGGAAAGCTCCAGCCAATCGCGATTAAAAGTGAGGTGATGCAGATTTTCAAAACAGTCTCCTTGAGGCTTAATTTGCCAACGACTGTTCGTGGCCAATCAGATCAAGCCACCGCTGCATTGCAACACGCACAATATTGCATTGCAAGAGAAAACGAGCCTTTTCTCCGCCCTTTTTGTTGCGTCGCACAAGAAACGACGTTACGCTCGCGAGAGTTGCATTTGGCAGAGGCAAGAACGCCAGACGATGCAGACAAATGCGCAACCGCCGCTTGGCGGTGTGGCAACCTTACCTCCCGCTTCTGAGAAGCCCGAGCAAGGTGTGCGGACAGACACGCTCATAGCTATCGCGGCTTTGGGAAGCCTCTTTCTGTTGCCTATTCTGGCTTCGCTCGCGCCGCTGATATTCCTTGCCTTCGGCGCGTTCCTGATGGCGCGACGGCCTGCCTCCACAATCGATGCATTGGTCCGAAACTGGTACATCCTAATACTGCCGCTCTATGCATTTGCCTCGACGCTCTGGTCGGCCGAGCCTAATCTCTCAATGCGATATGGCTTTCAGCTCTTGCTGACTTTCATGATCGGCATCGTGATCGCGCACCGCGTAACAGCCTATACATTTCTCGCCATTTCGTTCTGGACATCTGTTCCGATCATATTGATCAGCGCACTGTTTGGCGGCGCAAGGTTGGACGGCATTGCTTTGGGCGTTTTCGCAGCGAAGAATGCGTATGCCACGGCAATTTCCATGTTTGCGCTAGCAGCGCTTGGCCTGCTGTTTGCAAGGGAAACCGACCGACTGACACGGCTTGCCGCGCTTTTCGGCGTGCTCATATCGCCCGCCTTGCTGATTTCCGCGCAATCATCCGGCGCTATCGTAACAACGCTCCTCACGGTGGGCTCATTCGGCATGTTCGTGGTCGGCGGCTGGCTCACCGCCTATCAGCGAAGAGGCTATTTCACGCTGCTTTTTTCGATTTTTGCAGTGCTTGGTCTGGTGGTCGCAGTTTTTCACCAGCAATTGCTCGAAATTCTGCTCGCGCTATTCGATAAGGATACGACAATCACTGGCCGCACCGAGCTTTGGGAAATCGGCTCAAACCTCATCAGCGAGCGGCCATTCCTGGGATTGGGCTTTCAGTCATTCTGGGTTCAGAATACACCGGACGCCGAAGAGCTTTGGGCCTATTTCAAGATCGATGCGCGCACAGGCTTTCACTTCCACAACACTTACATTTCCATCGGCGTCGAATTGGGCATTATCGGCATTGCACTAACCGCGATATTGCTGTTTTCCAGCCTTGCGCGATCCGTCCAATGGGCGGTGAAAGAACCATTCGGAACTGCCGGCTACTTCGTGGGATTCGCGGTTTTGATTGCAGCGCGCAGCATGGTTGAAGTGGATGTTTTCTACCAGTTCAGCGCCTCGTCCGTAACGATCATCTGTGGACTGATCTATGCCAATCAGGCGCTCGCCGCATATCGCGCATCGCAACCTCAGATAACGAACGAAGCGATACGGACAATCGTCTATCCCGCAAGGCTGGCAGATACGAAAATCGCATCGGCAGACAGAGGCGCACCCTCATGACGCAGCAGACCATTCCCGAAATTCGCGCAATCATCTGCAAGCGCGATGTGGAACTCGGAATCGAATGCCTTGGGTCGCTCAAAAGATTCTCGGCCGATCCTGTCCGCATCGTGCTGCACGACGATGGCTCAATCAGCAAGGATGAGCGCGCGAGACTCGAAGAAGGACTCCCCGGCGCGGTGCTTATATCAAGGGAAGAAGCAGACGATGTGATGAACCCTCTACTCAAGGCCACGCCCCGAACCTTGGCATTTCGCGAGCGCTCGCCAATGGGCCGCAAGCTCGTCGATGTGGGCATATTCTCGAAGGGCGACATCATCCTCTGCGATACCGACGTGCTGTTTTTCCGACCATTCAAGGGCGCGTTCAGTTGGCCCAATGAAACCATCAAAACCGTTCACGTGCTCGACGTTGCGGATTCATTTTGCCTGAAGCCTTGGCAGACCGGGCCGTTGCACCTGCTGCATCGCTTCAACGCGGGTTTCATGATGATCCGCAAAGAACTATTCGACATGGATTTGATGGAACGAACAGTCCGGCTGATCGAAGACAATCCCGGTTACATTGAAAACAAACCCTATCAGTGGTTTCTGGAACAGACCTGCTGGGCCTCCGTGGCTGGCGAACATCCGGCCATGATGTGGGCTGGCAATCAGTTGCGCGTTATCAGCAAGAACGACCGCTATTCGACCGATCTCGTAGGTGGCCACTTCGTTGGAAACGTTCGGCACATGCTCGCGCAGTTTCGCGATCAAGCGCGGGTGACTGGAGTGGAGCACACCGAGCCCGTCACGATCGAGTTCGAGCGCACACGGCCCTATTCAACCACGGCATTTATCGCAAACAGATTGAGCAACCGCATACGTTATGCGTTGGCGAGCTAAGCAGGGGCTGAGGGCGCCGGCAGCTTTGGGTCGAGAATATACTTTTCGAACAGCCGCCACGTAGCGTGCGAAAACCGTATCGCGAACTGCTCGACGGGAACGAACAACATCGCGCATGCCATCGCCAGAGCCAGCGACGTCAGCGCAATGCCCGCATAGACTGGTTGCGGCGCAAGGCTGTCCAGCGAGGTCTGCACAATCGCCCATGACGTGAAGGTCACGATCACCGCGTAGTGCATCAGGAACAGTGGAAACGAGATCTTTCCAAGCCATTGCGAAAGCGAGTTGGAAAGAAACGCTGAAATGTGGACATCCGAGTAAATCAGCAGGCAGCAAACCGCCGCTACCAGCATCAGCAATGGTGGCAACTCGTGATGCTGGAGCATGAGGTAGGATGGCGGAATAAGCAGCACGATTATCGCCGCGATGGCCAGCGCAGTATTTGCGTGCGACTGGCCGTGCCAATCGAACAGCCCTTCCCGTCGCATCAGCGCAAAAAGCATTCCAACGAAGAAGCAGCCGCTCAGCGTGCCGGTCGCAATTGCGATGAAAGCGAGGATCGCAAGCACGGTCTTCTTTTGGCTGATAAAGCGCTCGCACAGTAGAAACAGCACTACGACAATCGAGCCGATTGCCTCTGTCCGCATCGTCCACAAAAACGGAATAATCGAGAAATCGATGAACGGCTTGTAGAATACGTAAAACAGCGCAAACGAAACCGTCTCACCTATCGTTTTCGTCTCTGTCGGAAACTCTCGAAGCCAAGTGTTGCCGATCAATTCGCCGGCCTGCCGGTTATATACAAGTCCAACGGCAATGAGCAGCGCAACAATAACGCAAGCCACAGATACGGGTATCGCAAGGCGCGGATAGCGTTTCACCGCGAGCTTCCAGATCGCCCGCCGCTCTGGCTTTGCCCAATAGGCCGCGGTCAGCGCTTCACCTGAAATGACAAAGAACAGCATCACCGAAAACAGGCCGTTGAGAAAAACTCCGGTCGCTACATTTTTGAACAGCGGAACCACATCGCCGAAAATGCCCCAGAAAATGTGGGAACAGGTCACGCACAGCGCAGCCCAACCCCGCAACCCGTCAAGAACAGTTAGCCGGGGCGCTCCCGCCCTGGCAGCTTCCTGCATGTTCCCGCCGCCCATCGACATGCGAAATCTCGGGTTGGAGCCAAGAATATTGTCTGAAGGAGTTTACAATTACTTTTGCGCATCGCACAATAGATATATTGCAACGCACACCTCGGTGACATGCAGAAAGTATCCGAGCTCGGCTCGCAAGACATCCTCCTGTTTTTCAAGAATGTGGAGGTCGATAAGTTTCTTCCGGGCGACCGCTATATTAAGCGCATCCTGCGTCCGGCGTGGAACCTGTTGCACCATCGCCAGAAGAAAACCGGTTTTCAGGTTTCGTTTGAGATGTTGGCCGATGCGTTGCGCGCAAACGGCTTTAATGTGCGCGTGAATGATTACGCGGCGGCGCGTAAAAACCCCAACCATCCGGTCGGTGTTGTTGGTTTTCCCGTCATTCTGGATGGTTGGCGGCTACCAAATCCGGTGCTGCTGGGACCGTCGCTTTATGATCATCCCGGCCTCGCTCCGAAGCTTTTCGCGGACAAGCGCTTCAAAAGCTATCTCGTGCTAGCCGACTGGATGAAGGAAATGTTCGCTCCCTATTATGGAGAACGCTGCGTCCAATGGTTTGCGGGCATTGACCTCGACAATTGGCCAGATCTTTCTCGCGAGCCAAAACAGTTCGATTTTCTGATCTACGACAAGATTCGCTGGGACCATGACCAGATGGAGCGAGACTTGATCGAGCCAATCCGAACGCGATTGCACGAGCAGGGCCACACCTTTCAGGAAGTGCGTTACAAGATGCACGACCACGCCACGCTCAAAACAATGCTGGCTCAATCACGCGCGATGATCTTCCTGTGCGAGCATGAAACGCAGGGGCTTGCCTACCAGGAAGCACTTGCGTCCGGCGTGCCGGTTCTTGCCTGGGATCGCGGCTATTGGGCCGATCCTCTGTGGCAGCGCTTTTTGCCCAGCGCCCCGCCTGCCTCGTCCGTGCCATTCTTCTCCGAGCAATGTGGCGCGCGCTTTGCGGGTATTGAGGATTTTCCCGCGGTACTAGACAATTTCTGGAACAATCTCACCAGTTTCAAACCCCGCAACTATGTGAAAACGCAGCTCTCGCCCAAGCGCTCGGCGCAGATTTACGCCGACGCCTATTTCGGAACGGCGCGTTGAATCCGCCAGCCCCCCTCGTCTCGGTCATAATGGCCAATTATCGCGGAGCACGCTTTCTTGAGGAGTCGATGTGCTCGGTGCTGGCGCAATCGGTCAAAAATCTGGAACTGATTGTCAGCGATGATGGCTCAGACGATACGAGTGTGGAAATCGCGAAACGCATCGCGCGCGAGGATAAGCGCGTTCGTGTCCTGACGGGCGCAGGCAACACAGGCCCGGCCGCGACGCGCAACCGTGCGCTAGCCATTGCCAGGGGCGAATGGGTCGCCATTGTAGATTCCGACGACCTCATGCAGCGCGACCGGCTCGAACTATTGATCAAACTGGCTGACGCTCACGCCTGCAACATTGTCGCTGACGATCTGACCTATTTCGGTGACGACGAAACGCCTGCGGGACGCACGCTGCTCCGCACCGCGGCAAGAACAGTCCCGCAATTCGTGTCAGCTGATTTGCTGGTCCAAACGGAGATTCAGGGTTCCGGCCTGCCGAAACTGGGCTATCTCAAACCGCTCATCCGCCGCTCGGCTCTCGATGGCATGAAATATAACGAAGCGCTGCGCGTGGGCGAAGATTTCGACCTGTTGCTGCGGCTACTGCTCAAAGGCAAAAAGCTGCTCGTCACGCAGGAATCCTATTATCAATATCGCAGGCATAGCAACTCGATTTCTCATCGCCTGTCGGAAGAAAAAGTGTTCGCCATGATCGCCGCTCAGCGCGCGCTGGAAGGCGGCGACATACCCGCTGCAACACGCAAGGCTCTTCACCGGCGATTGAAAGCGCTCGAAAACCTGCTGGCCTATGAGCGCCTCGTGGTGCTGATAAAACAGCGCAACATTTCAGGTGCAACGCGCTCGTTGATAAAGCACCCTGCCCTCCTCAAAGACCTGCTACAATCGGTCGCCGAAAACCTCGCGCGGCGTATGCGTCCGGCCTCGACTTAAACGTTCTCCGGAGACTTCACGTAGTATTCGGCGTAACGCTCGAAGAACTGCTCGCCGCTGCCTGTCGTGCCAAACTTCGGAAGTGACTTGATCTCGGCCTTGTTCAGCACGACACCCAGCATCTTGCTCGAAATGGCAGGCTCCGATTCAAGGATCGAGCGAACCAGTTCACGCGGGGTGGAGCCCCACTCCACAACCAGAAGGAACGCATCGGCAAACGGTGCAAATGCCTTGGCATCAATCACCGGCCCCAGAGGCGGCAGGTCAACGATAATGTAGTCGAATGTGTCTTTCGCGCTGTCGAGGAAGCGGCGCATACCAACCGAAGCCAGAAGTTCGCCCGTATGCGGCATACGGCGGTTGAGCAACGTCGGCACGAACACCACGCGCGCGCGCTTGTCGAGGTTCGCGACTTCGCGCCAACTCATGCCCTTGATAACTGCTTCAACGAGGCCAACGCCCTTGGACCGTCGGCGCATACGCGTCAGCTTGCGATTGCGCAAATCGGCATCGATCAGCAGCGTCTTGAGGCCGCTATTCGCAAGCATTGCGGCAAGGTTCGACGACACAGTAGATTTGCCCTCGCCCGGCAAGGCCGACACGACACCTATCACGCGGCAGGGCGTCTCCTGCAAGAGCACATCGCTGGCGAGCCGGACGCTGCGCAGCGTTTCCGCATAGATCGAGTAAGGATGATCGATTGCAATCGACATTAACTCGCGCTGCGAAATCGGCTCGTTGAAAAGCGGGCGACGCATCGGCGCGCGTCCGGACGGCGCATCCGTTACCGCCTGCAGCCCCAACCGGATTTTCACCCGTTCAATCGCAATCGTCTTCCATTCTTGCGCCTTGGCGAACCATTCCTTCCAAAGGTCGCGAAGGCCCTTGCGGCGCGATTTCGAAGGCTCGACGCTGATGGAAGGAAGATAGCCGAGGAACTTTGCACCGATTGCCGAGCGCACATCGGCAGCCGTGCGGAAAAACCGCTCGTTGAATTCGTTCAGCGCCGCAATCGCACCACCAACCATCAGGCCGAGCATAAGCGTTGCCAACAACACCACCATCGTGCGCGGACTTGATGGGCGCAGCGGCAGCATTGCCTCGGAAATGATGCGCGCCTTCGCTATCGGGAAGGATTGCTGCTGTGTGATCTGCTCATAGCGAGCCAGGAACGTCTGGTATAGATTAGTCAGCGCTTCGGAACGCTGCTGCAATTCGCGAAGCTGAACCTGAGAGCGCTGCGCATCGGTATTCTGGCCCGATGCACTTTCAACGCTGGAACGCAGCTTCTGCTCGCTCGCGTGCTTCACTTCATATTCGTTCTGCGAGGCCTGCGCGAGTTGCTTGGCTTCATCGAATATGCTCTTGGCAAGTTCCGAAAGCTCGGCACGCATAGCCACAGCCTGCGTGTTTTGAGCGCCATAAAGCTCCGTCGCTTCACGCTCGCGCCTGCTGAGATTGAGATATTTCGTGCGCATCTCGGTCAGCGCCGGCCCCTGATCGGGGGCGCTCGACATAGCCAGATTTTCCGCCGCGCGATCCGGTCCCATTTCTACGATCTTGCGAAGCTGTTCTGCGCGAGCGAGAGCGCCCGCCGCTTCGGATTGAGCAACGATCAATTGCGCATTCAAATCCGAAAGACGCTGCTCGGACATCAACTCACCGCGCGCAACGGAAAGCCCTTGCTTGGCGCGATAATCTTCTGCCGCGAGAGCAGCCTCCTGCGAATCCTTGCGCAGTGTCGCCAGGCGCTCTTGCAGCCAGACGGTCGCGCGCTCGGTCGCGTCGAAATTCGCTTCAAGCTGATCCGCCAAAAATGCGTCGGCATAAGCCTGCGTGATGCGCTGCGCCAGAGCAGGATCGTATGAGCTGTACCCCACGACAATCACGTTACTGCGCCCGCTGCGCTCAACGATCACATTCGCCTGCAAAATATTGGACGCGAGGTTGATGCGCGCCTCATGCATCGCCGCTGTATCGGTGCGAATCTGTGCGCCACCGCCAAACGAAAATACGGAAAGCACACCACGAACGACACCGCGCACAGCTCCAATTGTCTTGGCCAAAAGCGAAGCAGGCGGGTTCGTGAAGTCCGGATCTTCGTCAAGCTTTTCCTTGATAACCACCGCGCGCGCCAGCCGTTCGGAGCGCAAAATCTCGGTCTGGCTCATGATTGTCGCATCGGTCTGCAGCGTTGCGGCAAGCGGCGAAACTTCATCCACCGATTTCGCAATGCCGTCATCGATCAGCACGCGCGCCAGCGACACATAGGTGGGCGGCGTCGTCTGCAGATAAACGATGCCCGCGAACAGCCCAAGCCCACCGGCAACCAGCAAAGGCACTGCCTGACGACGCAACATGCCAAGTATCGAGCCGAAGCTGATGAAATCGCTGGTGTAGTGAAACAGGTGGTTTGGGCCCGCAGGATAGGCTGTCGGTTGGTTCATCTATATCTCGTTTCCGAACTCGGCAGATCAGGCCCGCCGTAGATTTGGGGCTGACGCCAGCCGAGTAAGCCGGTCATCGCACCCGCATGGAGCACCGCACGCAACAAGGCGCGCTTTGCGCTCACTTCATGAAAGGGAGGAGCGAATACAGACCCCAAACTGTATACAAATTTGGCGAACGCTATCGGAAGTTGCTTTGCAACACCCGACGCGCTCTTGCGCCGCAACAGCCCGCCATGCGTTTGCCCGGAACGAAAGCGGCGGCGCGCCAGCCATTTGAAGCAGGCGCGATTTTCAGGAACCGGCTCTTCCACCCACGCTTCAGGCGCGAACTCGATCCGCCCGCCTGCAGCGAACACCGCATCAAAAAACTCTGTATCTTCGCCGCCGCTCTTGCCGCGCGCCAGGTCGAAGCGTCTACCGATCACGCTGGCCGCGCCGACCTTCACCAGCACGTTGCAAGAATAACCCGTCCGTATCTCGCCCTTGACCCAAACGGGCCTCGTCTCGTGAAAATTTCCGGCCTTAAGCCAATCCGGTGCGTGTTCGTCGTAGCGAGCGCGAACCGGCCCCAGCACGACATCCGCCCCGCTTTGACGAGCCTTCGCAACCAGAGCCGAAAGCCAGTTTCCGGTCGCCGTCTCATCATCATCGATAAAGGCGAAATAATCGCCGGAAACAGCGTCCAGACAGGCGTTGCGGGCGATGGAAATATTGCGCGCAGGGCTGTGCAGATACTGGATCGGCAGATCGAGCCAGCCGGCGCATTCTTCTACAAGCGCCTTCGCGCTGGGCAGGTCATCATTGTCGGAAACGATTACCCGTATAGAAACACCCCGCGGCAAGCGTTGGGCAGCAACAGACTTCAGCGTGGCAGCAAGTCCCGGTCGGCGAAACGTGCAAATGCAGATGTCTATTCTCGAGCCAATGCGCTTCATGCCGAGGGCCTCGCGGATTGCGAGGCGAACAATTGCCTCCAGAAACCAAGCGACCACGCAAAATGCATGACAATGGCGGAAACGGCGGACAGCACGAGATCAGGCTTGCGCTCCGATATCGCCAGCCAGAAGCCGAACAGGAAGCACACGCCAAGCCATGCGACAGCGGGAATAGCCGCAACCCAATAGATCGCGGAGCCAAGCGCGAGGAGGAGTGCGGGGCAAACCAGAAGCGGCGCAAGCTGGCGAATGCTCGGCAGCGTGCGGTGCTTCAGCAGATTTTTCGCCCTGCCCCGCCCATACGCCATGTATTGCTTGAACAATCCGCCGAACGTTTCACGTGGGTAATAGATCATATGCGTGCGGCCAGAGAGCCAGATCCGGAAGCCGTTCAGCTTTAGCCGGTGGTCGAGTTCGGCATCTTCATTGTGCGAGAAATTCTCATCATAGCCGCCAGCGGCAAGGAAGGCCCTCGTCCTGAAAAGCGCGTGGTGGCCATGATCGACCCACTCACCGCCCGACCCGTGTCTGTGCTTGGAACCGCCGGTGCCCAGTTTGGAATTCTGGATGGCCGCATTCGCGCGCTGGATCCGTTCCATGCCCTCCGTGTACATCGAAACGACGACCGAATCCGCGCCTTTCTCCTCCGCCTCGGCGAGCAGCTTTTCGCAAAAATCGACTGGATATTTGCCATGCGCATCCAGCCGCAGCATGTACCGGGAATTCATGCCGTGGCGGACGACTGCAAGATTGATTCCCGCGCTTTGAATGCGCGCAGGATTGTCCATCAAAGCCACGCGTTCGCTGCCGCGCATGAAATCTTCAACGATTTGCTTTGACCGATCATCACTGCCGCCGTCGACAACGAGGATACGGGCCCCGACCTTCTCCGCCACCGGATCCACCCATCCCAGAAGCGCACCGATATGGCGCTCTTCATTGAGACACGGAATGACAATCAGGATATCAGCATCGCTATGCGTCATGCGGCCCTCCGGTCGAGGATCGAAGGCTCCAGGGAAACAACTGGATGTTTTGAACGCGGAAGCTGCGCAACAAGTTCGCGGCAGTCCCGCGCGGTGCAGACCCAGGTCGATGGATCGACCGCCGCGATGCGCGCCTGATGTTCTGCGTAGTCGGCCTCACTGAATGTGCCGAGGACTTCCTTTAGCGTTTCGGGAGAAGCCTCATCGAGTAGAATTCCAAATCCCTTGCGAGCGAGGAATTTTCCAACTTCGGTGCGCCGCAAAGCAATCGGAACCGCGCCGAACCGGCAACCTTCATAAAGCCTGTTGGGCAGGAGCCATTCCGAATTCTGGCCTTCCTCGAAGAAGTCAATGGCCCACGTAAAATGCACATGGCCATAGATCGTGGCCATGTCTTCCGGGTTGCGATACGCGCCCTCGAATGAAAGATACGGCTCGCTGACCACCGCAGAACGGAAACCCGGTATCTCGCGCATCGCGGGGCGACCGCGCAGTTGCACCTTCACCCGCCCATCCATCTTGCGCGAAAGATCGCTTAGAATTGCGAGTGACCGGCTGCACCTGAGTGCACCGAACCAGCCAATGACCCAAGGCGGCGAAACATCCGCTGAACGATCCGGCGCAGCGCCAACATATTCGGCATCAAGATCGAGCAGGCGATTTTCGACGATCAACGACGGTGCTGCACACTGCCCATAAGCGTCAAAATACTGCGCCAGAAACGCTGGCGAACTGGTCAGCAACAGGCTGACTTCGTTGGACAGCCTGCGCTCCAGCCAGCGAAGCCCAATGCCGACCGCATCCTTGCGCAACAGCAGGCGGTGAATGTCGAGGCACTCGTAAACAATCGGAATATTGTCATCGCCAAAGCTGGCTGTAGCCCGCCGAGCCAAAAACAACGTTTCGAGATTGCGCGCGATAATACAATCCGGCTTTGAAACCCCGCTTAACAGCTTTCGCAGATTGGTCGCAGCGCCGAACACCGCCGAAATGCGTTGGTTGAAATTGCCGTCCTGCGTGGCGCCGAACGAAATTCGCTTGTCGTCCGAAGCCAACTTGGCGCGATGAAACCCGGCAACGGTGACGCTCGCGCCACCGGCCTCAAGCATCATCGTCCGCCGCCGCGTGGCAGGGTCCTGCAAATCATGCACCAGATAGAGCACATTCAACACAGCAAACCGCTCGACTTATCCCGCGCGCCGGATCATCGCGTCGGCACTTCCGCGACTTTCACAGAAACAACGTCGCCGGGCTGTACAGGCTGATCCATCGCGGCCTTCACCACCGTCGTCGATCCGTCCGGCTTTGCCCTGCTTATCGAGAATTCAAGAAGCGTCTGATCGCCAGGAGACAGCGTGGAAGCTTCAACCATGAGATCTGACCGCATGTTCATCTTGCGCGACGTCGAAAGCAGATCGACCTCGACCTGCTGGCGTTCGACCGCCAGTTCCGTCTGCATCGAATTGCGCAGTTCCAGCGCATCTTGCTCCGCCTTGCTGACGGCCTGACGCGCCCGCACAATCGCAGTGTCGATGTCCAGCCGCTGCGCCTGAATGTCTGCTGCGGAGCGTTCGGCGGTCAGCACGCGTGAATTGTTCACAAGCCCCTGCTCTGCAAGCGCACCAACGCCTTTCAGCTCTTTTTGCATCAACTCAAGCTGGCGATCCTGATTGGTCCGCTTCTTTTCCAGCGTATCGATTTCAGTCTGCAAGAGCCCCTTGAGGTCGGATAACGCCGTCAGCTGCAAATCGAGATTGGTCTTGCGAGCGGTCATAATTGCGCGCTCCTCGCCAATGAGATCATTCAGCCGCTTGCCCTGCGGCAGCGATGCCGGCACCTCGAAATCGGCCTTGCCTGCAATCTCGGCGTCAACGCGCACGCGCTTTACCATCAGGCGAAGGCGATCATCGGAGAGCAAATCATATTCGCCCTTTTGCGTAATCAGTTCCCGCTCGACGCGCTGACCATCCAGCGTGCGCTGCGTTCCACCCGCTACCGCGAGCGCTTTCTGCACGGTCAAGCCCGGCATGTAGGGGTATTGGCCGGGGCTCTGCACAACGCCGGTTATGAAAAACGGACGATATTGCGCAATCTCCGCTGAAACTTCAGGCGCGGATTTGAGCGCGAAACGCTCCTTAAGCCGCGCCGCCAACTGCTCCTGCAGTTCATCGGTCGTAAGGCCCGTCACTTTCAGGTCGCCAGCGAATGGAACCGAGATACGGCCACCATCCTGAACGGTGTATTCACCGTTTATCGACGTCCACTCGCGAAAAGCGTTCTCGATGATCTGCCATTCTACGACACGCAGCGTCAGCTTGTCCTGCACGCCCAGCCGATACTCATCCGCCAGAGCTACGCCGCTTGCGCCAAGCAGAAATAGCGCAGCAAGCCCCGCGCGGCTCATAAGGCCTGCCATCAATAGCTCCCCCGCGAGGATAGAATTGCAGGCACGGTGAGAACGATGATGCGGAGGTCGCGGATAAACGACCAACCTTCATAATACTGGCGGTCATAAGCAACGCGGTCCTCATAAGACACATCATTGCGCCCGCTTATCTGCCAAAGGCCCGTGAGGCCTGGGCGCACAGCGAGGTAGCAATGCAGGTCGGGACCGTAATATTCCAACTCGTCATCTATTACGGGACGCGGCCCAACAAGGCTCATATCGCCTTTGATGATGTTGATGAGCTGCGGTAACTCATCGACGCTGAGCTTTCGCAACACGCGTCCCAGCGGCGTGACACGAGGGTCGCGCTTCAGCTTACGCGTCGCCTGCCACTCGATACGAGCTGCACGGTTGCGCCGAAGATACGAGCTAAGCACTTCTTCGCTGTTCGGAACCATCGTCCGAAACTTCAGGCAACGGAATTCGTTTCCGCCCTGCCCAATACGACGATGCCCGAAGAATATCCGACCACCATCATCATACTTCACAAGTGCCGCTACAAACAGGAACAGCGGCGATAGCAGGATCAATGCACTTGTCGCAGCAACGACGTCAAATAGTCGTTTCCACACTCCTCCCGGTGCGATCAGCACCACGGACTTGCCTCGATCAAGCAGATTTGAACTGACGATCTCTGTCACGTTTCACCTCTGACTTTTCAAGGTAAACGATACGCGATCGATGGTGCATTGCAACAAAAAAATAGGCTCTCTATTTGTGCAACGCGATGCTTTTATGATTAAATAATGGACATCATTGCATAATTTTTTTGCTTAAAGCGCATATATAAATATATAACGAAATTATAATATAACAATTTCGCACAGTTTTTGAGTAATAATCATGCGGGGATTCTATCACTCTGTCTGGATAAAGTTGAGTGACTCGCCGCAATCGACGGTAATATCTTTAAAATGCAAAGCTAACTGTAATAGTTGGCTAAAATTAAACTTAGATCAAATGACCCCCAAAATTGCTGCTATGCAACAATGGGAGTAGGTCAAAACAGCCGCGTCCATATGGCGTTAGCGGGCCTGATCGACTATATTTCGGACGGAATTTTTAATTGAATTGAACGCTCCCAGATTTGGGATGGGTGGAGCAGGTTTAGCATAAAATGCCGATCGGACGATTTATCGCCGGGCTCATATTCACGTTGATCGTTGTTGGGCTCTGGTCTTGGCAGGATGGCGCAAGCACCGGAACTGTTGTGCTGCGGCTCATCGCGGCCGCCTTTATCGTGCAGTTCGGCTACTTCGTCGGCATCTACATTCTTGCGAAGCGCGAAGCGAGCTTGGATGAGGCTGGCGATCCGAAAGATGCGACGCCGACTGCCCCCGCTACGCGCCGCCCCTCGCTCGATACGTAATTGCTACGCTGCCGCTGATTCTGCGGAAAGCATTCGCGACAGCCTGCTTTGCGGCAGCTTCGTAAGCGCCGCATACGCACCGCTTTCCGCAACCTCACCCGCGTGAAGCGCCACAACATGATCTGCAAATGCAATCATGGAAGGACGGTGCGCAATGGTCAGGATCGTCATATCCCCGCGCAGCGCCATAATCGTCTCCGAAATCAGGCTTTGATGACGCCAGTCGAGAGCGCTCGTTGCCTCATCGAGGATGAGCAGAGCCGGTTTGCGTATCAAAGCGCGCGCAAGCGCGATGCGCTGGCGCTCCCCGCCAGACATCCGAATGCCCCGCGCGCCGATTTCCGTTTCAAGTCCTCTCGGCATCTGTCGCACGAAATTGTCTGCTCCGGCTTGCTTCAAAGCGCTCCAGATTTGCTCGTCAGATGCCTGCGGAGCCGCGAGCCTCAAATTGTTGGCGACCGTGTCGTCGAACAAAAATACGTCCTGCGGAACATAGGCGACCCGGTTTCGCCACGCGCGGCCTTCCTGCACCAGCAGCGGACGCCCGCCGATCAGCATTTCGCCAGCTTGCGGCATTTGCAGACCCAGCAGAATCTCGGCAACCGTGCTTTTTCCGGCCCCGGATTCGCCAATTAGCGCCGTCACCTTTCCTGCCGGCATATCGAAGCTGACATCCTTCAGCGCCGCTCGTTCGCTATCGGCTGAATACGCGAAGGTCACGTTTCGCAACTGGACCGAAGGCGCCGCCAATTCGCCGATCCACGCCGGTTGCTGCACTTCTTCGCTTTCTGCGCAGCGTTCCAGTTCGCCTCGCATCGATGCAATCGCCTGCACCGCCGGAAGCACTGCCAGCAATTGCTGGATATAGGTTTGCAACTCACGGAACCTGCTGAAAATGCGCGTGAACAGCAGCAGCAGCACTATGGTTTCAGCCAGCGACAGGCGGAAAACCTCCAGCGCCGCATAGACGAATACGCAAAGCACCAGCCCGGCGAACACGTTGAAAAGCGCGGTGGAGTTTGTCGTCGCCAGCACATATTCACGGTCTTGCGCTCGCGCCTCTGCCTGAATGGATTTCACGCGATCGGTAAACTGCGTCTCGACGTTCAAGACCTTCGCAATCTTCATCCCATCGACCAGCTGGCTGATGGTTCCATGCATCTGCTTGCGATTTTTTCCGACGCGCGCGCCGTGCTTCATCGCCTGCGTGCGCACCGGCTGCAATACCGCAAAAACGACGACACCCACCACGCAGGCAAACGCGGTCATAGGCACCGAAACGAAGAATGACGACGCGACGTAGACCGCAAGCAAAACCAGCGTTTGCGCAAGCATAAGCACGCAGAAGCCAGCACCCTGCACGCGGTCGGTTTCGGTCGTAAGCGCATGTTCCGCATCAGAGGTTCGAATTGCGGAAAACACGTCCCATCGCGCCCGGCTCAGGCTCTCAAAAAGGCTGGTGCGTTCCCGCGCCACGTAGTCGAAAAGCAATTCGCCCATATGTGCCGAGCGCAGCCGTTGAAACCACGCCTGAAGCACCAGCAGCACGGCCAAAAAGACCAGCGCCGGTCCGATCTTCAGCGTTCCGCCCGACAAAAACGACAAGGCCGGAATGTTGATTACCGTTCCGTCGAGCCCACCCGAAGCAAACCCCAACAGCGGAATCAGCATCAGAATCGATACGCCATCCACCACGCTTGCCAGAAGAAGGTAGCCAAGCGCGATCCAAGCGCGCTTGCCGGAGCGCTTCCAGAAGTCGCGCGCAAAGCGCCAGACCTCGGCCAGCCCCGCTTTTTTCTGAGCGCTTTGCGCTTGCGTCATGAGCGCGCCAGATCGTCTATGATCTGCCCCTCGATTTCGCCCGCGCGGCCAAGATTATCAGCCACGACCAGCCGCGCCGAAACGCTTTGATTTGAAAGCGCCGCACATTTTCTAAAATGATCCCGCATCGGCAGGCTCGCGGTAAGCTTCGATCCGAAACGGCTGATAAAGGAAAACCGCAGCAAGGCCCCGAAAGCTGCATGCGTATCAAGTCGTTGCATCTGCGCTTGCGGTCCGCGTTCAAGCACGTAAAGACGCGAAAGTCGCGCTGGCCGACCCTGAAAATGATGGCTCAGATCGTACTGTCGCTTCGGTTCCAGCCCGGTATGCGGCAGTTGTTGACCCTCGTCGGCGCGCCACAGCAGCGTATCGGCGTACCGTTCCGCCACCTTCAAACGCGGAAATGATGGCACGATAAATGGTTGCCCATGCGCATCAAATTCAATCGCGACCAGATCGTCGGACAAAAGCGCATGTCCCTTGGAAAGGAGCATCGCCGCTGTCGTAGACTTTCCGGTTCCCTTGTCCGCCATCAACACAACGCCACCATCACCCACCGAAATGGCCGATGCGTGCAACACGAGTATTCCCCGTAAATGCAGATAGAGCGCCATGACCGGACCGAGCAGCGGCAGTGCAAGGAGTGAGGCGCCCACCCCAACTGCGGGCTGTACCGATATGCTGTCACCACAGATTTCGAACGCGCCCACAGGGCCCCAAACCAACAGCTGTCGTTCAGCCGAAAATTCAAACATTGGCGGAGCATCCGCCCCAGGTATTTCGACACCAAGATCGCGCACGACGATGGATAGATCAGCGGGGCCACCATCCCCTTCCCATACCGCATCGAGCAGCACTTGCGAGTCGATCCGCAGTCCGAACGCGCAATAGCTGCGCAAGGGTGCGGCGGCGGCATGAGGCGCGGTGAGCGCTTCAACGGTTCTCAAATGCTTACCCCGCTTGCGTTGAGTTCGCCGAGCCATCTATCCAGCATCACAGATCGCCACACATTCTGAATGTCCTGAAGCGATGCTCCTGAAGGATCGTTCTTGATGGTGCGATAGGACCGGCGCGCGCAATCCAGATTCACGAAACACGCGATGCGCTCGGACCCTGGCCCAAGAACATCGCTGATGAGCGCGTCGTGGTGAACAACCAAACCACGCGCAAGATTGCCGCGAAAATCCACCTTACTATACCGCCAGCACACGCTTTCCGGCAAAATTCCCGCCATCGACTTGCGCAATATGTAGCGCGGCCAGCCGTCACGCAGTTTCCATTCCGATGGCAAGGCCAGGCAGAAAGTCACGAGGTCCTTGTCCCAGAACGGATAGCGCGGCTCTACCCCCTGCCGCGCGGCAGCCTTGTCCAAAATCTCGAACCCATTAGCGACCAGCGGCCCTGACAATTGCCAGAGGTGCAGCGCGCCATCGCTGTCACGCACGCTTTGCGGCGGTCGAGTCTCCTCCATCCACCGCTCGATCGCGTCTGGATTGACTCGGCTCTCATTGACTATTTCCAAAGGCGAACGCTGGTTGTCGGCACCGTTTTTTCGCAGCAGCTTGCGATACGCGCCGACCCCTATTTTGACATAAGCACCATATGGCCCCTGCGCCATTCCATAGAGCGCCAGCTTCAGAAACTGCCGGTACGCGCTTTCATTGTGGATCTTTGCTGCACCTCGCACCTCCGTCCAAAGCGCGCCCCAGCGTCCCGCAACAGAAAGCTCAACCAGCCGACCCTGCCCGTGAGAAACGACTTCGTCGCCGCCGTGGCCATCAAGCAGAACGCGAACACCATCCCGGCCCGCCGCTTCATACAACAGCCCGGAAATTCCGAGACCCGGCGCACACAGCGCACCCTCCTGCTGATGCACGAGATTATCGAGTTGGCCGAAAGGCGGCCTATCGGCCACATCGATACTCGTCGGCTGATACTTGCCCGACTGCAACACCTTTTCGATCCAAGGCTGCTCGTCGAACTTTGAGCCCTTGCCGAACACCATCGAATAGGTGCGAAGCCCCTCCGAGCCTTGCGATGCCATTGCGCAAATTGAAGAAGAGTCCAGTCCGCCCGACAGCATCGCCCCGACATTTCCGCCCCGCAAACGACGCTGGACCGAGCGCTGAAACAGGTCACGAAACTGCTCAGCAGCATCCGTCCGCACGCCCTCACGAGATGGTTCAACGGTCCAATACGAGCCTATTCGAACGCCGGATTTGTCAGCCCACAATTGCGAGCGCGGCGGCAGTTTCAACACGCCGTCAACCGAAGTCGTTTCAGAACTGTCCGGCAAACCGGTCAGAAAACGGGCAATCAAGCTTTGCGTCAGCCGCCATTGCCCATCCGCAAGTTGGACGATCGGGCGCACCTCCGAAGCGAATGCGAAACGCTCGTCATTATCGTGATAGTAGAACGGCTTGACGCCGAAGCGATCCCGCGCGGCGTAAATGCCTCGCCTGCCGCCATCCCAGATCGCGAACGCAAAATCACCTTCCAGATGACAGGCGCATTCCTCGCCCCATTTCGCATATGCATGGAGAATGATCTGGGCATCGCTCAGCGGTTTAGCTGTCGCGCCAATGGTCGAAATAAGCTCCTGCCGATTGTCCAGCCTGCAATCCGCCGTAATTGCGAGCTCCGGCGCAGTCCATTCGCAAATTTGGGGAACATCGCCGCCGAGCGCATCAAGATGCGCGTTGCAGAAAGAAGCGCTGCGCAGGCGCAGGACATGCCCGCCATCGCGCGCGCGGTGCTTCATTGCGCCAAGCAGCACCTTGGCCGACGCATTGTGCGCCCTGCCCTTGCGCGAATATATGCCCCCGATGCCGCTCATCGCTTTTCTGTCAGGTCGACGAGATGGACAAAGGACGTCGCCTCAAGTCCCGGCCCGCCTAAAACGACTGCCTTGCCGCTGATTAGCCAAGCATGGGCCTTCAATGAGTTTGACGAATTGCCGTCAACGCCGATGCGGATCGTTGACGCTTGCCCGCGCCGCGCGAGCAAAAATCGCCCAGCAACCGCCTGCGTCAGACAGCTTGCGTGGGGCACGAAGCGCGCAGCAGTTGAAACGCCCCACGCCACTTTTCGCAAATCGACGGGACGGCGTTTGGCGCGATGAAAACGGCTGAGCAGCCCATCGATCCGCTTGTACCCAATCGTGCTCAAGCCAACCCGAACCACGCAGACAACGCCAAGGCAAATCGCGAGATGCGCGGCCTTATTTATTCGGCTGCGGATGGGCATTATCGACTTTAACCAAGCCGGCGCGCGACAAAGTGGACAGAAGAGCAGAAGCGTCCGCCCGGCAAACATCTGCGGCAACATCGAAGCGGCGCGTTATCGCCGTGCAAACCTCATCCAGCGAGCTGGGAGATTGCAATTGCTCCCAGATAGCAGCACCAACGGGATTAAGGCTGTAGTAGACATTCGAATCCATGTCGAGCACAGCAATATCCTTGCCCATGGGGCAAGCCACTGCACTCTTTGAAACCGAGAAAATCGACCCATTCATATCAGCAGACAACTCTCTTCCCCCTCGCGAGTAGAAAAGTGTGATGGGAGCGGCTACGCAGCCGCTCCCAACCTTATCATTCAAGAGAAAGTAAGATCCCCGAACGGGGTTCCTGTCGGAAAGGTCGCATCGAGCGACCAGCCTGACGATTGACCCTGCGTCAAGGATTCGATGGTGCCATGCACGACGAGTTCTGGAGCTTGATACTCCAACTTCCCATCTTCATTTTCCATTGTGGTCTCCTTCTCGACTTCGCCAGCAAGCCCCCTTTTGCCCCACTTGCGTGACAGAAAGTGTTCTTGCTGCAGTGCAATAGCGACACAATCACAATCGAACGTCAAGGCCGATCGAATTCAGCCTGCCCAATTTATACTTTACATTAATATGGTTATTTTGAATAATTTTAGATGTTCTACCAATTATATAACCGTTATTTCGGCATAAGGTAAAACTAAAAATATATATTATGATATAAAATTAGACCTATACACCCTCGCTATATTCGCAGAAATGCTCATGAAATATCCTTCCGTGCTGAAAAATTGGGCAATCATACCAGCACGCGGGCAAGCGCATGGAGATATAAGCGCCAAATATGCAACAGATTCATGATATTTGGATGTAACCTGCCGTTTGACCATTTGTATGCTCCATATCGTATGGACAGCATGTTCTACGATTCTATACTTTTTCGCACTTGCAGCATGGATCAGGGGCTTGCTAAGCTCTCTGAGTGGAAAGAGTGCCGGTACCTTATACGTTCAACGCACCCCCGAATGATGTCCGAAAGGTAGCGGACTTCGTTCAAAGCCTTATGGCAGAAGTGCTGGAGCTTTCACCGATCGTGGATCAGGACTTGCCTGACCTCGACGTTTTGATCGAGGTGCTTCGTATCAACAAACTGTCAGTTCAAATCCTGCCTTTACTTAGAGATCGCCACGCTAAACTTGCCGCAACTTACAACAATCATCGCTTGAGAACCGTCGCACTGAATGCGCAATGTCTTCGTTCAGCGACCTGCGCGCAGGCAGTTCTTGAATCGCGCGGCCTGAAATTTCTGCTGTTCAAGGGCCCGCCGCAACAGATGCAGCTATATGGCAACCGCTACGCGCGGCCCTGCGCGGATCTGGACATATTGGTGCAGCCGGCCGACTTCGTTACAGCAAGAATCGCCTTGCAGGAGATCGGTTACAAAGTAGCGCAGAAATCGAACTCGCTTTGGTGGAGCCGCTTTTTGGGCGAACAGCACCTGAGTCACGATTCGGGCGCCATCATTGATCTGCACCATCGTCTTCACCAACCCGGCTCACCGGGGCCCGCCACCGTGACCTCTTTTCTGGAGAGGGGCCGGATGTTGGCTATCGACGAGACAGCCTATGTCGTTCCGCCTCTGGAAGACGTGCTGTTGATCTGCTGCGTCAATCTCGCCAAAGCGCTGTTCAACAGAGAGCCATGCGGTGGCTATGTTCTGGACATCGCCGCGGCTCTGCTGCGGCTCGGCGCTAAAGACCGCGCGGCCTGTCGTGATCGCGCGGCTCAACTCGGCATGCAGGGAATCTTCCTGCTCGGCATGCGCGCAGTCTCAGCCACCGTTGATCGTTCTATCGTCCCCGACAGCGCAGACGAATTTCTTCCCAGCGTCGACGATCTCACCTTGCGCGACATGCTGCTCACCCCCTCCCTGCCCGACATGCATTGGATTGGCCGACGCGAAATGCTCTGGGCCGTTTGCTCCGAGCGCGGGCATCGTTACATTGCAGAATTAAGCTGGGCGTTTGCGTCTGAGGCTGGCAGACGTATGTTTGCACGCGGCGAAGTTTGAAATGCCCTTGCACCTTCGCCCAGCACCGGAGTGGTTAATGCTGAGACCGTTTAGCTTCCGCATCAGAAATCCACAGCGTGACAAGCAAACTGATGCCGAGCGCTTCAAGCATTTGGCAACCGTCATTGACGAAACCATTGCTGAAGTCGCAGCGGAACAGGAAGGCTTGGACCGTCGCTATAAATTATCTCAATCCGACGCCGCATTGCTGATGATGGCATCAGACAATGACGACGTGACCGAAACACATGCGCATACGCGCCTGTCATCCCTCGAAGCGACGATCATCGCTTGCGAAGAGCGCTTGAAGGAACTGGGTACCCAGAAGAATTTGCTGCAGAAATTGCGCGGGGAATTGCAGCCGCTACTCGCAAGCAAAGGCGACAAGCCAACGGCAGGCTGAGGACGGATATAATTCAACCTGGAAAATTTGGCTGGGGAACTGGGAGAAAGTACTTGGCCTGCAGTCTGGAAGCCTATTTGCCGGCCTGCGTCTCGCGTCCGTCGTAGAAATGTTCGTGATACCATTGCGCCGTGTCGGCAATGTCTCTTAGAAGCGCCTGTTGCGCAGCGTCTCGGTCCTGCGTTCGCAAAGCGCTGAGCAGTTCGCCATGTCGCTCCACGCCACGCCGGAATACTATCGGATCGTAGCTGTTTATCTTGAACGGCATACGAAGCATCGGGCCCGCTCTAACCCAGAGCGTCTCAATGATACCGTGAAGCAATCCTCCGCTCGCCAGGCGATACAGCATGAAGTGAAACTCCATGTTGGCGTCTGTAATAGCCTCTGCGTCACCCCTATCAACGGCAAGTTCGAATTTCCGGTTCGCCAGTTCTAATTGGTCCAACTGCTGTGGGCGCAGGGGCATGGGAATGAGCCGCATGGCCTCGCCCTCAAGCATCAACCGGATACGCACGAGTTCGTCGAACGCAGCGCGGTTCAATTCTGGTACACAGGCCGATCGATTGCCCAACAATTCGAGCGAACGCTCTGCCACCAGGCGCTGCAACGCATCGCGAACTGGAACCATCGAGGTTCCCAGCGCGCTCGCCAACGCGCGGATCGTAAGCTGCGCGCCCGGCTCGAAATGCCCTCTGATCAGTGCATTCCGCAATGTGATGTAAACCTGATCCTGAAGATTGACCTTCTCCATCAAAGAGAGGTCGACTCCCGAAAAGGCGCTCGACGAGTCGATCGATGCTGCACGCCTACCCAACGATGTGTCCCTTTTGTCCCGGCATATCAGTGGGTGACAGTCAATCCACCATCGACGACCATGAGATGACCGTTCACAAATGATGATGCTTCAGAACACAGCATCAACAATGGCCCACGCAAATCATCAACCGACCCCCATCTCTTGAGTGGAACCCGCGAAATCATTCTGGCGTTGAACTCGGCATCGTTTTGCAAAACTACATTTATCTCGGTCCGAATGTAACCGGGGCACAGCGCGTTCACACAGATTCCTTCACTGCCCAGTTCCGATGCCATCGACCGTGTCAATCCGGCGAGTCCATGCTTAGTCGCAGCGTAAGAATGCGCATTCGGCTTGCCTTGCAGAGCAAGTATCGAAGCAACGTTCACGATGCGACCCCACTTCTTTGCGCGCATGGCGGGCACAAAAGCCTGAGCGAGCATGAAAGGTGCAGTGAGGTTAAGCGATATTACGCGCTCCCATTCGGACGCTTCCACCTTGCCGAATGGGCTGCGGTCAATCGTCCCGGCATTGTTCACCAGAATGTCGGGCAACATTTGTGCCTGCTCAAGTTCATGCGCAAGCTGATCCACAGCGCTGTGATCAGACACATCACATGCGAACGCGAAAGCCTGCCCGCCAGCGGCAACGATTTGCTTTCGCACCGCCTCCAAACGCTCAGCAATGCGAGCAACCAGCACCAGCCGTGCACCAGCATTTGCGAGCGTTAAGGCCGCTTCCCGTCCTATGCCTCCCGACGCACCGGTGACGAGCGCCGTGCGCCCGTTCAAACTGAACAGTGACAGTACGTCAGACATCCGGTACGACCTCGAAAAGCGGTGAGCGATAACTTTCGAAATTAGCGCAAACACCAACGGACTGGCCAGATATCCGACTGGCAGCATCGGAAGCAAGAAATACGGCCGTTGCAGCCACGTCTTCCGGTGTAACGGTGGTGTGCAGCGAGACGTTGTGCAGCATCAGTTGCAAATAGGTATCGGGCGGAATGTTCTTCGCCGCCGCCTGCTCTGCCACCACCTTATCCAGCCTTGGCCCGGCAACCATGCCCGGCAAAAGTGCGTTTACGCGAATTCCAAATTCACCCAACTCGATTGCGAGCACATCAGTCAGGCCGCGCACCGCATATTTGGACGCTGAGTAAGGCCCCCGCAACGGCATGCCCATCCGGCCCGCCGTGGAAGACAGATTAAGGATCACCCCGGAGCGCTGCTTTTTCATGTCTGGAATCACGGCTCTGGCACATAAAAACTGGCCCGTGACATTCACCGCCAGCGTACGCTCCCATTCCGCGAGCGAAATGTTCTCAACAACCTTTGTCGGCCCTGCGATTCCTGCGTTGTTAACGAGTATATCGATGCCGCCGAACTCGCCCTTCACTGCCTCGAAGAACGTGGCAACCTGTACCTCATCTGAGACGTCGCAGATGCGCGAAAAGAACGAAGAATTATCAACCGCATCCGCATCTACATCACATATTGCTACCTTGGCACCTGCAGCAGCAAATGCCTTTGCAATTGCAAGACCTATTCCAGAACCGCCGGCGGTTACGACCGCTCTCTTCCCGGTAAGATCGAGTTTCATGAATGAAGCTCCATTGGATTTTCTTGGGGCAATTTGTGTCGGTTGGCGCTACGCCTCGGCCACGACAGTTCAAGTCCGCGGGTCAGACCATCGGGCCGCAGAATGAGAGCGAGCAACATGCAGAGACCGAGCAGGACTTCGCGGCTGCCACCCGGTAAAATGATATTCAGCCCGAATATATCGACGCCGATTTCAAGACGACGGAATATTTCCCCGATGATCGACAAGGTAAGCGTTCCGACGACAACGCCGGAGAGACTGCGGACGCCACCCACGACAAGCATGGCTATGATGGTGAATTGGAGGTTGAGGTAGACATTGTTCGCAGTAGAAAGCGCGCCGTTGGAATGCCCCCAAAGTATCCCTCCCAATGCAGCGACCGCCGCGCTCAGAACGAAGGCCACAAGCCGCAAGCGTTCCGCGCGAATGCCCGATGCACGCGCCGCAACGAGGTCTTCACGAGTTGCACGAAGCAACAAGCCGTATCTGGAAGTCTGAAACAACCACGCCACCAGCAATGATACGCTCGCGGCACACAAAGCGATTTTCGGACCTACATATACCGGCAGACCGACAAGGGACGCCGTGCCCTTCGTCCAGCCGGTCCAATTATTATAAATGACGGAAACGACGATAAAGAACGCGAATGTGCCGATCGACGCCGCGATACCGCTCAACCTTACCAACGGTATGCCGATCAACAGAGCAACGAGAGCTGCGAGCAAGATGCCACCAACAATCCCCACATACGGGGCTGCATCGACCAGTTGTAGAAATTGAGGAAGGTTCGGCAGGATTACTTTCTTCATCATCGGTGGGATCGTTAGCCAGGCAGAAGTGTAGGCCGAGACAATGAGAAACGCGCCGTGGCCAAACGACAGGATGCCCGAATTGCCGATGAAGATGTAAAGCCCCGTCACCATAATCAGCTTGATGAGCGTGTCGGTTGCGATGCGCGACATGGCCGGGCTGATAGCGGAGATCGCAAACGTCAATATTGCGAGCAACACCACCCAGGCGAGACAGGGCCAGAGAAAGCGAAAAATTGCAGAAGGCGTGATCTTGGCTTCGTCGATCATCACACGCGCTCCAGAGAGGAGCGGACGGCAATCAGTCCGCGCGGCCGCACCAGCAACACCACGATAACCGCAGCAAATACAAAAGCTTCGCGGAATGGCTGGAGATCGGGCGGTAGCAACATCTGTAGCAACGTGGTGAGCGCACCAACAAGGAAGCCGCCGAGAGCACAACCCGGTAGGCTGCCAAGTCCACCTATCACTGTTGCTACAAATCCAATCATGGTCAGCGACACACCGAAGAACGGCGTCATCGACCCGGTTTGGGCAACAAACAGAACGGTTACCGTCACAGCGAGCAGCGCGCTGATAGCGAAGGCCGCGGCTATAATGCGGTTGCTGTTCACCCCAACAAGCCGAGCCATACGCGGATTTTCTGAGACAGCCCGCATCTGATATCCGATGCGCGTAAAGTTGATGAAGATGGCGAGCGCAGCGGTCAGCACCAACGTAGCGCCGATCTGGAGCAGGCTCACGCCCGCGATCCGCAACCCGCCAACCTCAAAACCACGGCTGATTTCGGGGAGAAAATTCACCGTGCGCGTCAGAGAGCCAAACAACATCACATAGAAATATTGAATCATGAAACTGAGGCCAAAAGAGACGATCATAAGTGTCTCTGGTGGTGCTCTGCGCACTTGTCGAAAAACAAGCCAATCGCTTGCTAGAGCGAAGATCACCACAAACACTAGCACACACAGCACCGCGACGGGCCAATAGAAGCCAGCGGTCAGCAGCAGTACATAGGCACCGACCATGATGTACTCGCCATAGGCGAAGTTGACGAGGCCGATAACCCCGAAGATTAGCCCGATACCGATTGCCGTTAGCGCGTATAATCCGCCGACACTTGCGGCATCGATGAGCATCTGGAGAAAGGTCATTGTGCAGTCTCCACTTGTGGGGATGTTCGGACGATCCCGGCAGCAGCTCGTCCGAAAAGAGCCTGTTCAACCAACCCGCCCTTAGCGAGTTCTTCCGGACTGCCCTCCAATGTCACTCGTCCGGCCTGAATAATGTATGCGCGATCACACACGCCGAATGCCCTTTCCGCATTCTGCTCGACGAGCAGGATCGAAGTTCCACTCTTTTTCAATTCGGCGATGGTTTCGTATACCTTGTCGGTAATGATCGGAGCGAGGCCCAGCGAGGGCTCGTCGAGCATCAGAAGCTTAGGGCGCGCCATCAACGCGCGACCAATTGCGAGCATCTGCTGTTCTCCACCAGACAGAAAGCCTGCCATCTGCTTGCGACGCTCTGCAAGGCGCGGAAACAGCGAATACATCCGATCAATGTCAGTTTTTACGACGGCAGCGTCGCGGCGCAGGCTTGCTCCGATCAGCAGGTTTTCGTGTACGCTGAGCTTGGCAAAAATATCTCTGGTTTCGGGAACTACAGATATCCCCGACCCTACGCGCTGTTCTACGGAGGCCGAACCAATATCTTCTCCGCGCAATTTTATGCTGCCCGAGCGAGCCGGAACGACGCCTGCGATTGTCAGCAACAGTGACGATTTCCCTGCACCGTTCGGACCTATAAGAGCAACCGTTTCGCCTTCATCAAGATGGATGGACATATTTGCCACCGCACGGACTGCTCCATAGATCACCGTGAGGCCGACTACATCGAGATGTCTCATGCCGCGCTCCCGAGATAGGCCTCGCGCACCATGGAATGGCTGCGGATTTCATCTGGCGTCCCGACGGCAAGCGTTCGTCCGCTTTGCAGCACCTGAACGCGGTCGCAAAGCTTGAAAACCACGCCCATATTGTGCTCGATCAGGAGAACACCCGCACCCCGTTCGCGCAACATCCCTACCACGGCCAGAAAGGCGAGCGCCTCGTCCTCATTCATGCCTGCCGCCGGTTCGTCGAGCATTACGAAAGCCGGTTTCGAAACCATTGCGCGTGCGATCCCGACGCGCCTTTCAATGCCATATGGAAGCGCGCGTGCTTCCACATTGATCCAGTCACCGAGGCTTAGAAGTTCGACCAGCTCACGTTCACGCTTGCGGGTTTCGGAAACCGACAAGCCGATTGCGAGACCGGCAGCACTGATATTCTCGGCAACGGTCAATCCGGGGAAAAGGCGCACCGCCTGAAACGTCCGCACAAGGCCAGCGCGAACACGATGTTCGGGTCTGGTAAAGGTTATGTCTTTTCCGCCGATTCGCACGGCTCCGGCTTTCGGCTTCTGGAACCCTGTCAGCACATTCACGAACGTGCTTTTTCCAGCACCATTCGGTCCAATCAGACCGAGAATCTCTGCCGGTCGGATTTCGAGATCGACATTATCGATCACCGTCAGTCCTCCGAAACGAACCGTAATATTGGTCGCGGAAAGCCTGTTCATAGCCGCTTCCTCAGTTGAGAAGGAGAGCTGCAGCGGCTTGGCCGCTGCAGCAACGCGTATCAGAACTGCGGCGGATCGACCTTTTCCGCAGCGCGACGACCTAACGGCTCGAACTTTCCGTTGGTAGCCTTCATCATCAGCATCGGCGTGTTGAGGTTGATGTGGAGCTCAGGGGTGAATGTCGAACCACCGGTGAGCAGCGGCTCGTTGGAGAATGTCTCCATCGCCGCCTTGATCGCATCAGGATCAAGGCTGCCCGCCTTTTCCGCGCCATGCGCCCATGCCTCCACGGCAGTGTAGCCGGTCACTACATGGCCCATCTTTGCCGGTTCCTTGTACTTCGCTTCATACTTCTTCATGAAATCAGCGATGCGGGGTTCAGGGTCGTTGCCGTAGATCGAGGCATAAACAGCGATATAGAAGTTCGATAGATCCGGAACCGCGTCTATCCAGTGCGACCCATCCATCGACTCCGACGCCAGAATCGGAACGTCGATCCCCGCTGACCGGACTTGTCTCATCATTGAGCCGTTGTTGGTAAAACCACACCACATAACGAAGTTGGCGCTGCTGGCGGCCTTAATGCGGGATATCTGGCCGGCTATGGCATTGTCGTTCAAGCCGTTCCACGTATCCTCGCCAACGATGCTATCTTCACCCTTCAATTCTACCCAGCGCTTTCTGAAATTATCGCAAAGTGACTTGGTGTATTCGATTGCGGTGTCCTTCATGATGTACACCTTGTCCCACCCGGCCTGTTCCGTAGCGAATTCCGCCAGCAGCGCGCCTTGGCCGTTTGTGGCAAGAGACATTGTGAAAGCTTTTGGACCCACGCCCTGCACACCAAATTTCGCATCGGCAGCGCAGCTCGCGATAGCGATCTTGCCTGCCGAAATTGTCGCAAGTGCTGCGGGTGCACCGAAGTCATAGTCGCAGGCGACAAGCACCATTTCAGCGCCCGCATCGAGAACTTCAAGTGCGACTGTCGTGTTGATTTCCACTCAGAAGTGAGCCGGGTTTTCCATCGAGAAGTGAGCCACCTCTGATTATGGATTTCGAGTCATGCTGGGGTCAATACGG
>NZ_QURN01000015.1 GCF_003403035.1 Mesorhizobium denitrificans
CGCCGCCGTCAACGACGTCTTGCCATGGTCAACGTGACCAATCGTGCCAACGTTCACATGAGGCTTGTTACGCTCAAATTTACCTTTTGCCATGTGAGGTCTCCATTTCCTTCCAGCCCATCAGGGCGAATTAGCTTTCTAAGATAAGCCCTTGGACTTACGCGTATTTCTTTTGAACTTCCTGCGCCACTGCGGTCGGAACCGGCTCATAGTGGTCGAACTGCATCGTGTACTGGGCGCGGCCCTGAGACATCGAGCGCAGATTGTCGACATACTTGAACATGTTCGCCAGCGGAACCATTGCGTTCACGACAACGGCTACGCCGCGCGTTTCCTGACCCTGGATCTGACCGCGACGGCTGTTGAGGTCGCCGATGACGTTGCCGACATAATCTTCCGGCGTCACAACCTCGACCTTCATGATCGGCTCGAGCAATTGAACACCGAGCTTCGATGCAGCTTCACGGAAGCAGGCACGACCAGCGATTTCGAATGCGAGTACCGACGAGTCAACATCGTGGTAAGCGCCGTCGATCAGCGTCGCCTTCACGCCGATCATCGGGAAGCCAGCGAACGGACCGGAAGACAGAACAGTCTGGATACCCTTTTCGACGCCCGGCACGTATTCCTTCGGAACTGCACCGCCGACGATCTTGGATTCGAATACGAATTCTTCGCTCTCGGAGTTCGGCTCGAACACGAGCTTGACGCGAGCGAACTGACCCGTACCACCGGTCTGCTTCTTGTGGGTGTAATCTTCAGTATGCGAACGCGTGATCGTCTCACGATAAGCAACCTGAGGCGCACCAACGTTTGCCTCAACCTTGAACTCGCGACGCATGCGGTCGACGATGATGTCGAGGTGAAGTTCGCCCATGCCAGCGATAATGGTCTGGCCGGATTCTTCATCGGTCTTGACCCGGAAAGACGGATCCTCAGCAGCAAGGCGATTAAGCGCGAGGCCCATCTTTTCCTGATCGCCCTTGGTCTTCGGCTCGATCGCGATCTGGATAACCGGATCCGGGAATTCCATACGCTCAAGGATAACCGGCTTCAGAGGATCGCAAAGCGTATCGCCTGTGGTGGTTTCCTTGAGACCCGCGAGGGCAACGATATCGCCAGCAAAGGCTTCGTCGATATCTGCACGCGAGTTGGAGTGCATCTGCAACATGCGGCCGATACGCTCTTTCTTACCCTTGACCGTATTGTCGAGCGAAACGCCCTTTGCGAGCTTACCCGAATAGATGCGGCAGAACGTCAGCGAACCAACGAATGGGTCGTTCATGATCTTGAACGCCAGCATCGAAAGCGGCTCATCGTCAGACGAGCGACGCTCGACTTCAGCTTCAGTCTTCGGGTCGATACCCTTGATGGCAGGAACGTCAACCGGCGAAGGCAGGAAGTCGACCACACCATCGAGAAGCGGCTGGACGCCCTTATTCTTGAAAGCCGAACCGCAGAACATCGGGAAGAACTTAACCGCGATGGTGCCCTTGCGGATCAAAGCGCGAAGCTCATCATTGGTCGGCATCTTGCCTTCGAGATAGTTCTCAAGGGCAGTTTCGTCCATCTCGACCGCGATCTCGATCATCTTCTCGCGAAATTCTTCAGCTTTAGCCTGAAGATCAGCGGGAATCTCAACAACATCCCACTGTGCGCCGAGCGATTCATCGCGCCAGACGTACGCCTTCATCTCGATCAGATCGACAACACCCTTGAAATCATTCTCAGCGCCAATCGGCAACTGAACGGCAACCGCCGTCGCGCCAAGACGGCTCTTGATCATCTCGTAGGAGCGGTAGAAATCTGCACCGATCTTGTCCATCTTGTTGCAGAAGATCATGCGCGGGACGTGATACTTGTCAGCCTGACGCCAAACGGTCTCGGTCTGCGGCTCAACACCAGCATTTGCGTCGAGAAGCGCGATCGCGCCATCGAGAACGCGCAACGAACGCTCAACTTCAATGGTGAAGTCAACGTGGCCTGGCGTGTCGATGATGTTGAAGCGACGCATCTTTTCGTCACGGCCTTTCCAGAAGGTCGTGGTCGCAGCAGACGTAATCGTAATGCCGCGTTCCTGCTCCTGCTCCATCCAGTCCATGGTCGCAGCACCGTCGTGCACTTCGCCGATCTTGTGCGACTTGCCGGTGTAGTAGAGTACGCGCTCAGTGGTCGTCGTCTTTCCAGCATCGATGTGAGCCATGATGCCGAAATTGCGGTAGTCTTCGATCTTATATTCGCGGGCCATAATGCTGCCTCTTGTCTCTCGCGCGCCAATTACCAGCGGTAATGAGCGAAGGCGCGGTTGGCCTCAGCCATCTTATGGGTGTCTTCACGCTTCTTGACGGCGGTGCCGCGATTGTTCGCAGCATCCATCAATTCGCCCGACAAACGATCAACCATCGTCGTCTCGTTGCGGTTGCGCGCTGCATTGATCAGCCAGCGGATCGCAAGAGCCTGACGGCGCTCCGGACGAACATCGACCGGCACCTGATAGGTGGCACCACCAACACGACGCGAGCGAACCTCAACGTGCGGCGCGACATTGTCGAGCGCCTGGTGGAACACACCAACCGGTTCCTGCTTGGTCTTGGCCTGCACCTGATCCAGCGCGCCATAGACGATGGTTTCGGCAACCGACTTCTTGCCGTCATACATGACGGCATTCATGAACTTCGTAACAACCAGATCACCGAACTTCGGATCCGGGTTGATCTCACGCTTATCTGCACTGTGACGTCGGGACATAGTCTGTGTCTCTCAATCTTCGTCGACCCGACGCTTCAAAAAGAAAGCGCCGAAGCCGGGAGGAATTCCTTACTTCGGACGCTTCGCGCCGTATTTCGAACGGCGCTGCTTACGGTTCTTCACGCCTTGGGTGTCGAGCACGCCACGAATGATGTGGTAGCGCACACCCGGAAGATCTTTCACACGACCGCCGCGGATCATAACAACCGAGTGCTCCTGGAGGTTATGCCCCTCACCCGGAATATAACCGATCACTTCGAAGCCATTGGTCAGGCGGATCTTCGCAACCTTGCGCAATGCCGAGTTCGGCTTCTTCGGCGTCGTGGTATAGACGCGCGTGCAAACGCCACGCTTCTGCGGGTTCTGCTGCATCGCAGGGACCTTGTTGCGCTTCACCGGCGCGGTGCGCGGCTTGCGGATCAGCTGGTTTACGGTAGGCATTAAACCTTCCTCTTGTCTCTCAATCTCGTGTCACAAGCCTTTTCGAGGCCGCTTTGAACGTCGCAGATCCATACGCAAATTCGGGCACAAAACCGTAATCACGGTTCCCGCCCGAACAAATCGCAGAGGAAGCATTACTGCTTCATGCACGCCGGAAATGTCTTTCGTTCGTAAAACGAACCCTGTTTGAGGCAAACTCCAGAGCGGGACGCCCCGGAAAAGAAAGCCTCACATCGGCTCAGACGTCGCGGCTTCTACTCGTAAGCCCCTGCCCCGTCAAGTCCGCGGTCCGAAAAAACGCGATCTCGGACCAACTGCCAGCCATGCAAAAATAGAACGCAACTTTGTTTCGTATTTCAGCAGTCACAGCAACAAAATAACAACGGCTCAGAAGCCCACAGTAGGAATGCCCGCGAACCATGCCTATATGGATTCGGTCAGATGGAAATTCCATACTGATTCCAAGCAGAAAGAGAATCATTTTCAAATGAATGACAACGAGCCGCCGGTCATCTGGATCATCGTAGGGCGAGTCACCCGCCGCAAAGGCGGGGAGGAATCAGAAGTGCATGTGCTGCTGCAGGCGCCGGATGAAGATTCGGCCGTGCGCATCGCTCTCAACGGATTGCAGAGCGAAGGATTTGCGGAAGCGCAGCTCGACCAGATCGGCGAACTGGAAGACGAGCCCGATGACGAGCCCTATCTGTCCGCCTATCAGGGCGCGCTTGAAGGCGAAGTCGCTATTGTAATGGCGTGACCGCTCAGTCGAGGTCTTTGACCTCGACGCCCGCCCCACCTTCAATACGGTGCGCGAGGCTGGCTTCCATGAAACCATCAAGGTCACCGTCAAGAACGTCTGACGGGCTGGTGGATTCAACGCCTGTACGAAGATCCTTCACGAGCTGATACGGCTGCAGCACATAAGAGCGAATCTGGTGACCCCAACCAATATCGGTCTTGGACGCCTGCTCCGCATTTGCGGCAGCTTCGCGCTTTTCCAGTTCAACTTCATAGAGGCGTGAGCGCAGCATCTCCCACGCCTTCGCGCGGTTCTGGTGCTGCGAACGTCCAGCCTGACAGGCAACAGCGATTCCTGTCGGAATATGCGTGATACGCACGGCCGAGTCGGTCGTGTTGACGTGCTGACCACCCGCACCTGACGAGCGGTAGGTGTCGATGCGCACTTCCGATTCAGGAATATCGATCTCGATCGTATCGTCGATAACCGGATAGACCCACGCGCTGGAAAACGATGTATGCCGCCGCGCATTCGAATCATAAGGCGAAATGCGCACGAGCCGATGCACGCCTGACTCGGTTTTCAGCCAGCCATAGGCGCTCTGCCCCTTGATAAGCAGCGTTGCGGATTTGATGCCAGCTTCTTCACCGTCATGCATTTCCAGCACTTCAACCTTGAAGCCGCGCCGCTCAGCCCAGCGGGTATACATGCGCAACAGCATGTTCGCCCAATCCTGGCTTTCGGTGCCGCCGGCGCCCGCATGAATTTCGAGATAAGTATCGTTGCCGTCGGCTTCGCCGGAAAGCATCGTTTCGATCTGGCGCTCGCGCACCTCGCCGGCCATCGATTTGATGGAAGCCTCGGCGTCTGTGACGATGCTTTGATCGCCCTCCATTTCGCCAAGTTCGATCAGTTCCATATTGTCGGAGAGCGATTGCTGCAATCGCTTCACCGCGCCAATGCCGTCATCGAGCGTCTGGCGCTCGCGCATCAGCTTTTGCGCTTCCTGCGGATTGTTCCAAAGATCGGCTTCTTCAGAGCGCGCGTTCAGGTACTCAAGTCGTTTTACGGCTTGATCCCAGTCAAAGATGCCTCCTCAGCAGGGTTACGCCCTGCTTGATTTCATCGATGAGGTTTTGAGTTTCCGCACGCATCAGCGAGATTCTTCCGTTGTGTGGCCGCTACATAAGGGGCGAGACGCGACGTGTAAAGCTGCCTCAGCTGTAGCCGGCATACCGTCCGGGCCGATGATTTTGCGCCAAAATCATATTGATGATCACTGCGCCAAGCACGGACAGCGCGACCTTATCCGCGGGCAAAATGAAAAGCGCTATGGCCAGAATGACCAGATCGATCGCAAGCTGCACATAGCCTGCGCGCCAGCCGAGCTTTTCCTGCATCCAGATGGCGAGAATATTGATGCCGCCAAGCCCGGTGCGATGTCGGAACAGGATCAGCATTCCCATGCCGATCAAGCATCCGCCCGCAACGCTCGCGTAAAGTGGCGAAAGTTCAGAAAACTGCACCCATTGGGGCGTGTAGCGCACAAACAGCGAAACAAGACTGACCGCAATGAATGTGCGCAATGTGAACGGCCAGCCCATACGCCAGACCGCAAGAATATAGAACGGCAAATTCACCAGCGAAAAGACGACAGCGAAGCTCCAGCCGGTCGAATACTGCAGCAGCAGCGCCAGGCCGGAATTGCCGCCCAGCGCCAGCATTGCGTGTGAATACATGGCAACGCCCAGCGAAACGATCAGCGAGCCTGTCAGTATGGCTTGCGCGTCTTCAAATAAGGTGTGGCGTTCCAAGGCAGCTTTGGACATGAATGCGGTCCGGTGAGAATCTCGTCGGTGCCAACTACAAGGTCGCAGAGCAAAGCGAAAGTCGCATTTCGAACCTGCGCACACGTTCGCGATCTTCAGAGGAATATACGAAATGTTTTATGCGATATTAGCTTATCACGTCGAAGGGGCAATCACGCAGCTCTCGCCAGAAGAAGACGCTGAGTTGATGAAGCATCTCATCAACATCAATACGCGGCTGGAAAGTGAGGGTAAACTCGGCCCTGCAGCACGGCTCGATTTCACACAGAGTGCCGTGACCGTGCGCGGCAAATCCAACGCAGATGTTTTTGACGGACCGTTCGCAGAAACGAAGGAGCAGTTGCTGGGCTTATATATTTTAAACTGCGCATCGCGCGATGAGGCCGTGGCAATCGCGCAGGAGTTCAAGGCCGTGAACCCCAGCGCGACTTACGAAATACGGCCCATTTCTTATTTCGCGCCAGGCGTATCGCTAGCCGGAGATTAGTGCTCGGAGGCTTCCGCCCCCGAGCACCCTGTTTATGCTTTATGCGTTTGCCTGAGCGACAGCGCGCTTCGCCATCGCCAAGATCAGCGCTGCGCGATAGTCTGACGAAGCGTGCATATCTTCCATCAGCGAGCCGGATGGCACTTTCACGCCCTCCAGTGCTGATGCTTCGAATTTCTTCGAAAGCGCTGCTTCGATTTCCTTGGAGCGGAAAACTCCGTCATCCCCTGCGCCCGTCACAGCGGCGCGAACTCCATCCTTGCCCTTCGTTACAAAAACGCCGGTCATGGCGTAGCGCGACGCTGGGTTGGGAAACTTTGCGTAGCCGGCCTTAGCAGGTACGGTGAAGCTGACGGAGGTTACGATTTCGCCATCCTTCAAAGCCGTTTCAAAAAGGCCCTTGAAGAATTTGTCAGCCGGAAGCGACCGCTTGTTCGTAGTGATCGTTGCGCCAAGCGCGAGCATAGCCGCCGGATAGTCGGCCGCCGGGTCATTATTGGCAATCGAGCCGCCAATAGTGCCGCGATGGCGAACAGCCGGATCGCCAATCAACCCCGCCAGATAGACAATCGCAGGGCAGGCTTTCGCCAGCTTGGCATCGGTCGCCACTTCATAATGAGTGGTGCCCGCGCCGATGGTCACTGTCTTGCCTGAAACGGTGATGCCTTTCAGGTCTTTGATGTGTGTCAGGTCCACAAGGTCTGACGGCGCGGCAAGGCGCGTTTTCATTGCCGGGATAAGCGTCATGCCACCCGACAGATATTTCGCGTCACCCTTGCCGAGCTTGGCGGCATCAGCCACCGATTTCGCGCGATGATAGTTGACTGCATACATGGTCGTGTCTCCTTCCTCGCGCTCAGTTCTTGGCCTGAAGTGCGCGCCACACGCGCTGTGGCGTGGCAGGCATTTCAAGGTTGTTGGTGCCGATTGCATCGGTAATCGCATTGATCACCGCAGGCGTGGAGCCAATGGCGCCAGCCTCGCCGCAACCTTTGATGCCAAGCGGATTGCCCGGACATGGCGTATTCTGGTGCGAAACCTCGAACGACGGCAGATCGTCTGCGCGCGGCATGCAATAGTCCATATAGCTGGCTGTCAAAAGCTGCCCGCTGGATGGATCGTAGTTTGCGCCTTCAAGCAGCGCCTGACCAACGCCCTGCGCAATGCCGCCATGCACCTGACCTTCGACAATCATCGGATTGATGATGTTGCCGAAATCATCAGCCGCAACGAATGCCAGAATGTCGGTCTTTCCGGTGTCAGGATCGACTTCCACCTCGCAGATGTAGCAGCCAGCCGGGAACGTGAAGTTCGTCGGATCGTAGAAGGCTGTCTCCTTAAGACCCGGCTCCATGCCGCCCGGAAGATTGTGCGCGGTGTAGGCCGCGAGCGCCATCTGGAACCACGGAACATTCTTGTCCGTGCCTGCCACTTTCAGCGCACCGTTTTCAACGACGATATCACTCTCGTCCGCTTCCAGCAGATGCGCGGCAATCTTCTTTGCCTTGGCTTCCACCTTGTCCAGCGCCTTGACGATGGCCGACATGCCGACCGCGCCGGAGCGCGACCCATACGTACCCATACCCATCTGCACCTTGTCGGTGTCGCCGTGTACGATTGAAACGCTATCCAGCGGCACACCAAAACGCTCGGAAACAAGCTGCGCGAAGGTCGTTTCGTGACCCTGTCCATGGCTGTGCGAGCCGGTCAAAACCTCGATGGTTCCAACGGCGTTCACGCGCACCTCGGCAGATTCCCAAAGGCCCACGCCTGCACCCAACGAGCCAACCGCGGCAGACGGCGCGATGCCGCAAGCTTCGATATAATTGCTCATGCCGATGCCGCGCAGCTTGCCGCGCTTGGCAGATTCGGCTTTGCGCTTTTCAAAGCCCTTGTAGTTGATCGCTTCCAACGCCGCATCCAGCGAAGCGGCATAGTTGCCCGCATCATAGTTCATGATAACCGGCGTCTGGTGCGGGAACTGCGTGATGAAATTCTTGCGGCGCAGTTCTGCGGGAGAAACGCCAAGTTCGCGCGCGGCAGTTTCCATGGTGCGTTCCAGCACATAGGTTGCTTCTGGACGCCCTGCCCCGCGATACGCATCGACCGGCGAGGTGTTTGTATAAACCGCCCGGACATTGGCGTGGATAGCCGGGAAATTGTACTGGCCCGAAAGCAGCGTCGCATAAAGATATGTCGGCACCGACGACGAGAACAGCGACATATATGCGCCGAAGTTTGCAATCGTATCGACCTTAAGACCGATGACATGGTTGTCCTTGTCAAAGGCCATCTGCACTTCCGTTACGTGGTCGCGGCCATGAGCGTCAGTCAGGAAGCTCTCGGTGCGGTCGGCAACCCACTTCACCGGCACGCCAGCCTTCTTGGAAGCCCAGCAGCACACCACCTCTTCCGGGTAGATGAAGATTTTTGATCCGAATCCGCCGCCGACATCCGGCGCGATCACGCGCAGCTTGTTCTCCGGCGCGACATTGTAAAACGCGCTCATCACGAGGCGCGCCACATGCGGATTCTGGGAGGTGGTCCAGCAGGTGAAGTGATCTTCCGCCTTGTCGTACTGGGCGAGCGCTGCGCGCGGCTCCATTGCGTTCGGCACGAGGCGATTATTCACAATGTGCATTTTGGTGATGTGCGCCGCCTTTTTCAGCGCCGCATCGGTCGCAGCCGCATCGCCGATTTCCCAATCATAGATCAGGTTGTTGTCCGCTTCCGGGTGAAGCTGCGGCGCACCTGCCTTTAGCGCGTCAACAGCTGTGGTAACGGCCTTGCGCTCCTTATAGGTTACGTTGACGGCTTCCGCCGCGTCGCGCGCCTGTCCTTTGGTGTCGGCAATCACGATCACCACCGCATCGCCAACATAGCGCACGCGATCCACCGCCAGCGGCGACCATGCGCCCATCTTCATCGGCGTGCCGTCCTTGGAATGGATCATCCATCCACAGATCAGATTGCCGATGCCATCGGCCTTCAACTCCTTGCCGGTCAGCACTGCAACGACGCCGGGCATGGCTTGCGCCGCCTTCACGTCGATCTTCTTGATATCTGCGTGTGCATGGGGGCTGCGCACAAACACGGCATGCTTCATGCCGGGAACAACCATGTCGTCCGTGTAGCGGCCCGAACCGGTGATAAATCTCTTATCTTCTTTACGCGCCACGCGGGCGCCAATGCCTTCCATTCCCATGAGGTTTTCCTCCAAACCGTAAGAACAGTGGGTAGCGCGTCAGGCCGCTTTGGCCCGGCCTTTGCCTTTAGTGCTCTTGGCCATTTCCTTTGACGCAGCAAGCACTGCCTTGACGATGTTATGATAGCCCGTGCAGCGGCAGATATTGCCTTCCAGTTCGGCGCGAACGGTGGCTTCGTCCAGTCCTTCAGGGTGGCGATTGATCATATCGATAGCCGACATAATCATGCCCGGCGTGCAGAAGCCGCATTGCAGGCCGTGATGCTCACGGAACGCTGCCTGCACAGGGTGCAGATCCGCGCCGTTCGCCAATCCTTCGATAGTCATGATTTCAGAACCCGACACCTGCACCGCAAGCAGCGTACAGGACTTCATCGCCTTGCCGTCGACATGCACAAGGCATGCGCCGCATTGGGATGTATCACACCCGACATGGGTGCCGGTCAGGCCGAGATTTTCTCGCAGAAAATGCACAAGCAAGGTGCGGTCCTCGACCGTTCCTTGCACCTTGCGACCGTTCACGGTCATGGAAATTTCGGACATTGTTCCTCCCCTGGCTGTGCCGGGAGTGGTGCCCCAGCACTGGCGGTTCTGTGCCGCCGCGATCGGCTAATGGTAGTGAACCCAACATGCGGACTGTGCCGCTGGCTAATGCAGCGTTCTATTGTACTTTAGGTCAGAAAATGCTCTGCATTGGCAAGCGGGCATAGAAGGGTCGTTCGACGGCTCGCACGCCACCCAACGCGCGGATGAATGCGGGAGGAAGCACTGGCAGTTTCGCGCACGAGCTATGCTTGTGGACTTGTCGCGTTGAGTACGGATTCACCGGACGAGGACACGTTCATTCAGAACGTTGCTGCCGAAGTTGCGGCGACGCAGACCGGCTTTGCTCTCTTCTTCTATTCGCGCTCGCTTTTCGATTCGGGCCGCCTCGCCGAATCGCTCAAGCGTCGGCTACCGGCATTGCCCCATGCGGGATGCACGACAGCAGGCGAAATCACACCCGATGGTCTGCATGAAGGCCAAGCCGTCGCGCTGCTTTTCCCATCGAATGGGTTCGCGGCTTCGGGCACCCTACTCCAGAGCATTTCGACCTCAGATATCAAAACCGTTTCCGCACAGGTCGATGCGCTTCGTCGCTCCTTCACCGCTGGTCCTGACCGCAAGGAGACTAACATTTTTGCGATCTGCCTGATCGATGGCCTGTCCTATTCGGAAGAGTCCGTCACATCGGCAATCCACTGGGAGCTTGAAGATATCCCGCTTGTTGGCGGTTCGGCCGGTGATGAATTGAAGTTCGAGAAAACCAGCCTTCTCTGGAATGGCGGCGTTTATACCGACAGCGCTGTCGTCGTGTTGTTCGCGACCGATATTCCATTCCACACATTTAAGACCGACAATTTCATCGCGACCGAAAACAAGCTCGTAGTGACAGCATCCGATCCCGCGCGCCGCATCGTGCGCGAGTTCAACGCCACCCCAGCGGCAGAAGAATATGCGGGCGCGGTGGGCCTGTTGCCGAATGATCTCACACCGCTCAGCTTCGCGTCACACCCAACGGTCGTGCGCGTCGGCGGCGAATATTTCTGCCGCTCTATTCAGAAGAGCAATCCAGACGGTTCGCTCTCCTTCTTCTGCGCAATCGATGACGGTATTGTGCTGTCAATCGCGCGAGCGGTCGATCTTGTGGAGTCCACCGAGGCCGCGCTCAACGAGGTCGAAAATGTTCTGGGCGGAACCGATGTCATCCTTGGCTTCGATTGCGTTTTGCGTCGTCTCGATGCCGTCAACCGCCAGTCGGTTCGGGACTTGTCGGACGTTTACAAGAAAAAGCATGTTGTCGGCTTCGGCACCTATGGCGAGCAATATCAGTCCTTGCACCTGAACCAGACTTTCACCGGCATTGCGTTCGGACATCGTCGCCAGGCCGCTGAATAGGATTTCGCCGTGGCGCTGGAACACATCGCAGACATCGAACGGCTGAAAAAAATCAATGCAGCACTCATCAATCGCGTTGAGCGCTCGATGGATCAGCAGGGCAACGCCTTTTCGCTGTTCCAGACCGCGATCAGCCTTGAAAGCCTTGTGCGCAGCCGCACCGACGAACTTCATTCCGCGCTGCGCCGTTTGGAGCAATCCAACGCCGAACTCATTGAAGCGCGCGACCGCGCCGAGCAGGCCAATGTTTCAAAGACTCGGTTTCTCGCCGCCGCCAGCCACGACGTGCTTCAACCGCTCAACGCTGCGCATCTTTCTGTCTCCGCCTTGGCGGATGTGCAGACCAGCACCGAGGGCAAACGTCTTGTGCGTCAAGTAGAGCGTTCGCTCGAAACGATGGAAACATTGCTGCGTACGCTACTGGATATTTCTCGCCTCGATGCTGGCGTCGTGCAGCCGGAATTCACCAGCGTTTCGCTGGATCAGTTGCTGCAAGGTCTGCGCTCGGATTTCCTTCCTCTGGCAGAACGCAAGGGCTTGCGGCTCCGCTTTGCGCCCACATCTTTGACGCTGAAAACCGATCGCACATTGCTGCGCCGCATCCTGCAAAACATCGTCGCCAACGCTATCCGTTACACCACGACCGGCGGCGTTCTGGTTGGCGTGCGCCGTCATGGTGCGAATCTCAGAATTGAAATTGCAGATACCGGATGCGGTATTCCGGAGGATCAGCGCGATCGCGTCTTTGAGGAGTTTCATCGCGGCGTGGCGGTGGATGAGTCCGGCCTTTCCGGCGCGGGGCTGGGGCTGGGGCTCGCCATCGTCTGGCGCATGGTGGAAACGCTCGGCTACCGCGTCAGCCTCGATTCCCGCATCGGCCAGGGCACGGTGTTTCACCTTGATATTCCGGCCTCCTGCATCACGCCGAATGAACCTTCGCAGATGCTTGCCCAAATCGAGCAGCCGCGCGGCTATGGGTTATTCGGCGCAAAAGTATTGCTCGTCGAGAATGACCCCGACGTCGTGATCGCAATGGTCGGTTTGCTCGAAAGCTGGCAATGCGATGTCCGCGCGGCGGGCACGACCGAAGAGGCTCTCAACGAACTCAATGATACGGCCTGGATTCCTGACATCGTAATCGCAGATCAGCATCTGGACCGTGGCGACCTTGGCAGTGCGACGATCATTGGCATCCGCGCGTGGCTTGGCCGAGTGATCCCGGCGCTTGTAACAACCGCCGACCCCGACCCGCTCCTTGAGGAAATCGTCGCTGAAATGGGCGCGGAGCTTCTCGTCAAGCCGATCAGACCGGCACGGCTTCGCGCCCTGCTGGCTCACATGCTGGCGTAGGGTCAGCCCGCTTAATCTCATAGTCTCGCATGGCCCCTCACTCGTACCCTCGCCCCGTAAACAGGGAGAGGGAGACAGACGCGCCGCGCGCATCATTCAGCACTGTGCTTCTGATTCTGTCGCTACGGAGACGTCCCCCCTCCCTGTTTACGGGTGGAGAGGGAATTGAGAGCACTGCGCCCACAACGAGCGCGTTAAAAGGCTCGCACCACGCTTATGTCTCCCTCTCCCTGTTCACGGGGAAAGGGTAAGGGTGACGGGCAGCGCAAACCTACGCGCCCGCCCCCCAAACAATCACGCAGCCTTGCTACCAAATCGCTTGGCGCCGCCGCCGAAGCGCTTACGGCGGAAGGGCTTCTTGCCAGCAGGCTTGCCGCTGTTGCGCTCACCTTGAACGTCAGCACCGGCACCGCGTGGCGCGTTGCCCTGACGTTGCGGACCGCGACCGCGACCGCCCTCGCCATTGCCATGTCCGCGATGAGCGCCGTCGCGTGGCTGTCCGCGATGCTTCTGCCCGTCACGCTGCTCGCGGGGTGCGCGATCATTTGCAGGCTGCTGCATACGCTGAACGCCCGGCTCAGGCTTCGGATCAGGCTCGCCGGTATGATCTGCCGCCACGTGCAGCTTCATGCGAATGATCTTTTCGACAGAGCGCAGTTTCGACGCTTCAGTCGGATCGCAAAGCGTAATCGCAATGCCGTCTGCGCCATTGCGGCCGGTGCGCCCGATACGGTGTACGTAGCTGGACGCCTCATCCGGCAGATCAAAGTTCACGACATGCGAAATGCCGGGCACATCGATACCGCGCGCTGCAATGTCCGTCGCAACGAGAATCCGAACCGAACCGTCGCGGAAACCGTTCAGCGCTTTCTGCCGCGCGTTCTGAGACTTGTTTCCGTGGATCACGGCCGCCTCAAACCCGTCACGCTCAAGATCGCGGGTCACGCGGTCTGCGCCGTGCTTGGTGCGCGCAAAGATCATCACGGACTTCATGTCCGGGTTCGCCAGCATCTGCGAAAGCAAGCGGCGCTTCTGCTTCGTCCGCGCCATGATAACGCTCTGCTTGATTTCGGCTGCGGTGGTTCCTTGCGGGGCCACATCAACGCGCACCGGGTCGCGCAACAGGTCATGCGCCAGCGAAGCGATTTCAGCCGGCATGGTCGCCGAGAAAAGCGCGGTCTGCCGCGCCGGATGGATCGCCTTCGCAATGCGGCGCACGTCATTGATGAAGCCCATGTCGAGCATCCGGTCGGCCTCGTCAAGCACCAGCCATGTGGTTTCGCTCAGCACAACCGCATGGTCCCGCAGGAGGTCCATCAGACGCCCCGGCGTCGCTACCAGCACGTCAACGCCAGGCGCAATCTTGCGCACTTGCGTGCTCTTCGAAACACCGCCAAGCACAAGCGCCGTCGCAATATGCGCGCCCTTGGCCAGCAGCTTGATCGTGTCCTCGATCTGCACGGCCAGCTCGCGCGTCGGCGCAAGGATCAGCGCGCGCGCCGTCTTGGGGCGACGCTTCGTACCGAGCGCCAGAATCTTCGACAGGATCGGCAAGGCAAACGCCGCCGTCTTGCCGGAGCCGGTCTGAGCAATGCCCAGAATATCGCGGCCAGCAAGCTGCGGCGGAATGGCCAATTCCTGAATCGGCTTCGGAGCAGCAAAACCTGCTGCCTCCGTTGCTTTCAGAAGCTGCCCACCAATGCCGAGCGCCTCGAAACCTTCGGGCGCCTCATTATTCTCAATAGTCAATTCACACATCTTTCGCGTGGCTCAAGCGCCACTGCCATACGCACCGCAGGGCGCATACCTGCAGCGCTCAAAACAAAATTCGAAAACGACAAGGCGGCGAACAGAGTTCGCACGGTTGCGCTGTCGTGCCCACTCCATTTGGAATGGGGCTGTTCGCTCGATTGATGGACTCGGTCCATCTGGAAGAGCGAAGCAAGACGCAACTCAGTCCTAACCTTGGGAAAGCCGGAAACCGGCCCATGCGCCTGTCTGCCGCGCATATGGATGATTTGCCTTGAAAATGCAAGCTGATTGTGCGGCGCACAAACTCAGCCGCGCGCCTTTTCCGCGAGTTCCAGCAGCTTTCTCGTGGTGTTCCAGTTCCGCGCGGTGTTCTCCACGCCGATCCATTTATCAAACCGCTCGCCAAGCTTTGAATTGGAAACGCCATTGGGCGTATGAAGGTAAGCAACATCGCCGACGACCTCGAATCGGTCGCCATTCACAGCCAGTTCTTTCAGTCGATTGACGGATTCCGATTTCGGCCGTTCCGCCAGAAGCGCTGCGTGAACGAGATTGCCCTTCTCCACATCGGCAAACGGGTTTTGCTCGATCACCTTGCGCCACTCCTCAAGCGTCGGCGCAAATATTCGCTTTTCGAAAGCGAATTCCTTCCGGCATATGTCGCCAACCTTCGCGATCATTCTCTCGCGCGAGAGTTCGCTTTTCAGCACCGCATTGCCGCTGTTGATGTAGGTAGCGACGTTTTCAAACCCGGCTTCGCCCAGCGCTTCGCGCAGCCGCGCCACAGGCAGTTGCGTCGCACCTCCCACGCCTCGAAACAACAGAATATAGATTGTCATATTATGAAGCCGGCCAGCGTTTCATTGTCGGTAATGTCCTGATAGGCCCATCCGGCCTCATGAAACCGCTTCGCCAGAATGTCGAAATTTTTCGCTTCTTTGGTTTCGATGCCGATCAGTACGGAACCGAAATTGCGCGCCGATTTCTTCAAATATTCGAAGCGCGCGATGTCATCGTCGGGACCGAGCAAATCCAGAAACGAGCGCAGTGCGCCCGGACGCTGCGGAAATCTGAACACGAAATACTTCTTCAACCCCTCAAAACGCAGCGCGCGCTCCTTCACATCGGGCAGGCGCTCAAAATCGAAATTGCCGCCCGAAACGATGCAGACAATCGTTTTGCCCTTCAGTTCACGACGGGGAAAATCTTTGAGCGCGTCGATGGAAAGTGCGCCCGCTGGCTCCAGCACGACGCCCTCGACATTCAGCAATTCTATCATCGTCGCGCAGAGGCGATTCTCTGGAATCAGCCGCACGGCATCGGGTGAGAACTCCTTCAAAGTTCGCAACGGCTCGCGACCAATCTCGGCAACCGCAGCGCCGTCGACAAAATTGTCCACCTTCGCCAACTTCACGCGCTTTTGTTCGACGAGACATTGCTTGAGGCTAGGCGCGCCCTGCGGCTCGCAGAATACAAACCGTGTCCTCGCTCCCGTATCGGCAAAATAGCGAGCAACGCCCGCTGAAAGACCTCCGCCGCCCACTGGCACGAAAATCATGTCGGGCGCCCTGCCCTCCGGCATTTGCTGCAGTATCTCTGCGCCCACCGTCGCCTGGCCTTCAATGATGTCCTTGTGATCGAATGGCGGCACCATGTGACCACCGCCGCTCTGCGCAAAATCCATCGCTGCGCGATAACAATCGTCGAAAAAGTCACCAATCAGGCGGATTTCGATCCATTCCCCGCCGAAAAGCTTGGTCTTGTCGATCTTCTGCTGCGGCGTCGTCACCGGCATGAAAACAACGCCGCGCACGCCGAAATGGCGGCAAACAAACGCAAAGCCCTGCGCGTGATTTCCGGCCGACGCGCAGACGAAAATGCTGCCCTCTTTGGCCTGCGCAATTTCCTTGCGAAAGAAGTTGAACGCGCCACGTATCTTGTACGACCGCACGGGCGTAAGATCCTCGCGCTTCAAAAACACGCGCGCGCCAAACTTTCGCGAGAGATAGTCATTCTCCTGCAACGGTGTTTCGGAAAACAAATCGCGGACGGCAGCTTCGGCGCGCAAAACGCGTTGTGCAAAGCTCATTGTGCTTGGAACTCCATGACATCAGCGCGTATTGCATATTGGCGGCAGTGAAGCCACTGTCGCGTCCATGAGAGGGTGTTTGCAAGCGTGAACCGACTGGCCATTCGTGCGGCGATCCATGTCGCTGCTGTCTTTGCTATGTATCTGTCGGCGGCGATGCTTATCCCGGCGGCAATAGACCTGCATTATCGCAGCGGCGACTGGCAGGTTTTTGCATTTTCCGCGCTCATCATGGGTGGCGCCGCCACTGCGGTCATGCTGGCCACACGCGGCAGCAAACCCCAGCCAAACACGCGTTTCGGCTTTCTTCTGGTCAATTTGCTGTGGCTCACACTCGCCGTTGCAGGCGCTGTTCCCTTCATGATGTCGTCGCTCGAGCTAAGCTTCACCGACGCGCTATTCGAATCCGTATCCGGTGTCACGACAACAGGCTCTACGGTCATAAGCGGCCTCGACAACGCCCCGCCCGGCATCATCATGTGGCGCTCGCTTCTGTCATTTATGGGCGGTTTGGGCGTCATCGCCTTGGGCCTGTTCCTGCTGCCCTTCCTGAACATCGGCGGCGTTTCCTATTTTAGAATCGAATCGTCCGACATTGCCGACCGCCCATTCGAGCGCTTCCAGACATTCGCGTTGAGTCTCATCGGCATCTACACCGCGCTCGTTACCATTTGTGCGCTTTGTTACAACGCCAGTGGAATGCCCGGCTTTCATGCAATCAACCACGCGATGAGCACCGTCGCGACGGGCGGCTTTTCGACCCACGACACATCATTTCTGCGCTACGCAAACAACCCTGCGATTCTCTGGACCTCGTCCATTTTCATGCTGATTGGCGGCCTGCCGTTTTCGGTCATGATCCTGTTTGCAGTGCGCGGGCGCTACGACGCCATTCGCGACCCTCAAATCCGCGTTTATGTCGGCTACAGCATCGCCTTTGCCCTGATGGTCGCGATTTACCTGCGCGCCACACGCGATATTTCATTTTTCGACGCGCTCACGCATTCGACCTTCAATCTGATCTCAATCATCACCACGACAGGCTACAGCAGCGACGATTATTTATTATGGGGGCCGTTCGCCGTTACCTGCATTTACGTCGCAACATTCCTCGGTGGCTGTTCCGGCTCAACGACGGGTGGCATAAAGGCTTACCGCTTTTTGATCCTATTCCAGCTCATGGGCAATGGCATACGCCGCTTGATATATCCAAACATGGTGCAGGCGGTGCGCTATGGTGACCGCACGATAGATCCCGATATGCAGCGTGCCGTTGTGCTCTTCATCTCATTGTTCTTCGTGTTGTGGGCCATTATCACGATATTGCTCGGTGCGACTGGAATGGATTTCCTCAGCGCGACCAGTGGTGCGCTGGCCTCCCTCACCAATGTGGGCCCCGGCCTCAGCGCGCAAATCGGTCCAGTAGGGAATTACTCCGACATTCCAGACGCTGCAAAATGGATTTGCTCTGCAGCAATGCTGCTTGGGCGTCTTGAAATTCTGTCGGTATTGGTGATCTTCTCACCCGTGTTCTGGCGCGCGTGAGTTTGGAAAATCCTGATGTTTTTGAAGCGAACAATACAGAGCGTTTTGCTCGCCGCCGCCTTCGCGCTGCTTGCCGCCTGCGCAAGTCAGGGTGGGCGCGAGTTGCTGACCCAGCAAACCAAGCAGACCCGCGCCGATCAGATAGCCGCCACGCATGAGATTTTCGTTGCGACCACGCGCGAGCGCTCCAAAGACGAGCTGGAATATTTCGGCGGTGTGCGGGCCCCGAAAACCGACTTCGCAAAAGTCGATATAACCGTGCCTGCTATTCACAAGGTGGGAAATATCGAGCGGCGCAAGGGGCGTGTTGCAGACGCATCCAAATACTTCACCGCCGCATCCATCACGGCATACTCCGAGCCCGCCTTCGAGAAAGCGACCTGTGCCAACATCGCGAAGCATTCAGGCCGTGCGCTTGTCTTCGTTCACGGCTACAAGACGAGTTTCGATGCCGCTGTCTATCGCATAACTCAAATCGTGCATGACGCGGGATATGAAGGCACGCCTATCCTTTTCTCGTGGGCATCCGGCGGCAAGGTCGTCGATTATGTCTACGACAACAACAGCGCGACCGCTGCCCGGGATTCGCTGGAAGCAACCCTTCGCCTTGTTTCCAAATGCGCCACGCGTGTAGATATCATCGCGCATTCGATGGGCAATTGGATCACCATGGAAGCGCTCCGGCAGCTAGCCATTGTTGGGAACCCAACGATCAACGGCAAGCTTGGCGACGTCATCCTTGCTTCGCCTGATATCGACGTCGACGTGTTCAAGGCTCAGATGCTGCGCTACGGCAAGCCTAAAAAGCCGTTCACCTTGCTGCTGTCGGGCAATGACCGTGCGCTTCAGCTTTCAGGCTTCCTGGCCGGCGTGCGTCCGCGCGTGGGCGACTATGCTGACTCGGCAGACCTTGCAAAATATGGTGTGAACGTTGTGGACCTGACGGCCGTTAAAGGTGACCGTCTGGGGCACAGTAAGTTCGCGGCCAATCCTGTCGTCATAAGGCTCATCGGCGCTGGCCTGAATTATGAGGGCGAGCCGGTTAGTGGCGAGCAGGCAATAACCGACCGCATAAACCAACTTGGCCGTCACTTGGGCGAGTCGCTTGGTACAGCCGCTGAGATCGTGCTCACCACGCCGCTAACGGCGCTGCGCGTGGTCGTTGGGGAGTAGCGCCTAGCCAATCCCGGTCTTGTGACGCAGATACAGAGCGACCACGACGAAGCCGACCATGAAGGCCACTCCGGTCCAGTCTATCTGCCGTGTGCGGGCAAACTGGATGGCTCGCGTCACCAGAAACCACGCCGCGACGAACAGCAAACCCATTATGACGAAGCGGATCATAGCCCTTCCCTCAAGACCTTGATGCCATCGACGCAACCGCGCCATCATTGATGTAGGAATTGCATTTCAGGATGCAAATAAAAGCGCAGGCCCAGTCACCTGCGCATGTCCTGAACCGACCCGCTAATGCCAGATATTCGGTGGTGCCCCCGGCCGGATTCGAACCGACGACCCCCTGATTACAAATCAGGTGCTCTACCAACTGAGCTACAAGGGCAGCGTGGGCCGCTTAGCATAGATATATGAGCAAGCTCAATGGCAATCAGCACATATCGAGCAGCTCTTTGAATTGCTGTCGCAAAGCGTAAATGCGTGCTGCCGCAACTTCAAATAAAGAAACCCGCTGACCGGGGTCAGCGGGTTTGCCGTGACAGGTTTCGGGCGGAAGGGTCATCACGAGCAAGTGAATGCTAACCCAGCATAAAAATTGAGCAATTCAGCCGTTTGGTGATGCATCTTCCTTTATGCACTTGCCGCTAGCCTGCGCAAAATCAGGGCAAAATCGCCCTTATTTAAGCTGTCCGTCGCCGCTTTTATCGGCAGAGGCGAAATCTTTCATGACCTGCGTCATGAATTCCTTCTTGTCCACAGAGCCATTTCCGTTTGCATCGAGCGTAGAAAACTGGGCGGGCGTGAGCACCTTCGACGTTTCTGCCGCACTCAGGGAACCATTACCGTTGGCGTCCAGGTTCGTGAAAGCGCCATTCATGAAGGTCTGATATTCGGACGCGCTCACAGCGCCATTTTTGTCCGTGTCAATCTGGTTGAGTTCGCCCTGATTCATGGGCTGCGCCTGTTGCGCAACGGCGATTCCTGTTGCGCTCAGCAAGCCAATCGCAGCGAAAAGAACATAGTTTTTCATATCCGTCTCCCTTAGCTGCTGCAGGTCAGGCGATTGCCGATATAACCGCCGGCGCCAATGCCGGCGCCAACAGCCAGCACATTTCCGGTTCCCGCACCAATCGTGCTGCCGACAAGACCACCTACGATTGCACCGCCAACGGTTCCGGCCATGCAGCCAAATTCATGCTCTTTTGCCTGCACTTGCGGGTCGGAACTTGGAGATTGACAGCCCGCCATCAATACAGCGGTCGAAACCAATGCCAGAATTCTTCGCTTTATCATTTTGCTCTCCAAATGTTTCTGCGAATTCTTTACCGGAAAGTTCCAGCCGGCACCCCTCAGCTGGCCACAAGGCCAACTACCACAAATTGTATTAAATTAGAAACAAACGTATCTACGCACACAGGATTTTTCGGTCAAAGTTCTGCCGCCGCGCCGCTTTGCAGCCGATAAGCCGCGTGCTAGGCGTCAGCCGACGTCAATTGAATCGGCTCACGACACCAAATGGATTCAAACCGGCAGAAGCTTGCCATTGTTTCTTCTGATGCTCCCGATGCACGAGAAGCGGCAGCGAATCTAATCGCGCGCTATGGGCAGACCGAGACAAAAGATGCGAACGTCATCGTCGCGCTCGGCGGCGACGGATTTCTGCTGCAGACGCTGCGTGAAACCATGTCCACCGGCAAGCGCGTTTACGGCATGAACCGCGGCACGGTCGGCTTCCTCATGAATTCATATTCTGAAGATGATCTGCCGCAGCGCATCGCTGCCGCCGAACCCGAAACCATCCGCCCGCTGGAGATGGAAGCACTTCAGGCCGACGGCACCACCACTTTGGCGTTGGCGATCAATGAGGTCGCGCTTTGGCGACAATCGTACCAGACCGCGAAGATCCGCATAACGGTGGACGGCAAGGTCAGGCTGGAAGAACTGAACTGCGACGGGGTGATGGTCGCGACGCCCGCTGGCTCGACCGCATATAATCTTTCCGCGCAGGGGCCGATCCTGCCGCTCGACGCGCCGTTGCTGGCACTAACACCCGTCAGCCCGTTCAGGCCAAGACGCTGGCGCGGGGCGCTGCTGCACGATTTATCCACCGTGCGCTTCGACATTTTCGAACCTGAAAAGCGCCCGGTAAACGCTGCGGCAGATCACACAGAGGTCAAAAGCGTGGTCAGCGTAACCGTCCGGGAATCACGCCAGCACACGGCAACTTTGCTGTTTGATCCCGATCATTCGTGGAACGAAAGAATCCTCTCGGAGCAGTTTCGTTACTGACAACCGAACAAATTGGCACACTTGTGCGTGACTTTTTTAGCTAGATCGATTGAAAGTTCTAATCAGCCTATCAGGTTTAGTTGACAAATATTGGGGTTGAGCCTACGTCGCGGCAGGAAAACAGGCGCATTGCGCCTTACGCGGCATGGCCGCTCTCTCGCCAATAAGGGCGCAATTACACATTGTCAGTAGCTACAGAGTCCGTATCGGGCGTGACCACCGAACCAGAAACACAGACCGAGCAAGTGTCTTTTGCCGACCTTGGTCTTTCGCAAAAGGTGCTTTCCGCAGTTACGGATAGCGGTTACCTGAACCCGACACCGATTCAGGCCGGGGCTATTCCGCAGGCGCTGCAAGGCAAGGATGTTTTGGGCATCGCGCAGACCGGCACAGGCAAAACGGCTTCCTTCGTGCTGCCGATGCTCACCCGACTGGAAAAGGGTCGCGCTCGCGCACGTATGCCGCGCACACTCATTCTTGAGCCTACGCGTGAACTTGCAGCCCAGGTCGAAGAGAACTTCGTCAAATACGGCAAGAACCATCGCCTGACGGTCGCATTGCTTATCGGCGGCGTATCGTTTGACGATCAGGAAAAGAAGCTTGAACGCGGCGCGGATGTGCTGATCGCAACTCCGGGCCGCCTGCTCGACCATTTTGAGCGCGGCAAGCTGCTGCTCACCGGCGTCGAAATTCTCGTCATCGATGAAGCCGACCGTATGTTGGACATGGGCTTCATCCCTGACATTGAGCGCATCTGCAAACTTATCCCCTTCACGCGGCAGACGCTGTTTTTCTCGGCCACCATGCCGCCGGAAATCACCAAGCTCACGGAGCAATTCCTTCACGCGCCGGTGCGCATCGAAGTGGCTCGCCCCGCGTCGACCGCTTCCACGGTGACACAGGCTCTCGTCAAATCCGGTTCCAAGCCTTGGGACAAGCGCGCGGTGCTGCGCGACCTCATCAAGGAAGAAGACGAAGCAATCAAAAACGCCATCATCTTCTGCAATCGCAAGGTTGATGTGTCGGAGCTGTTCCGCTCGTTGGTGAAGTACGATTTCAATGCGGGCGCGCTGCACGGTGACATGGATCAGCGCGCGCGCATGACCATGTTGGCGAATTTCCGCGACGGCAAGCTCAAGCTGCTTGTAGCGTCGGACGTTGCCGCGCGTGGACTGGACATTCCAGATGTCAGCCATGTGTTCAATTATGATGTTCCGATCCATTCGGAAGACTATGTGCATCGCATTGGCCGCACCGGTCGCGCCGGTCGCACCGGCAAGGCGTTCACCATCGTAACGCGTAGCGATGCGCGCTATGTCGATGCCATTGAAAAGCTGATCGGCAAATCGATCGACTGGCACAGCGGCGACCTGTCGACCGTCGCACCAAGCGATGATACGCAGGACGAACGCCCGCGTGGCCGCAACGCGAAGTCTCGTTCGAGAGGCAAAGATGCACGCGGCAGCCGACTAGAGGCCAAGCCGGAGAAGAACCCGCAGCCGGAAACCGCCGAGGTGCCTGATGTTGCCGCGGAACGGCGCAGCCGCAAGGATGCCATCCGCAACGACAATGCCGACCGCAAGGTTCAGCCGGAGCAGCGCGACCGCCCTGCCCGCAATCATCGTCGCCACCGCGATGACGACGACGATATCAACACGACTGTGGGCTTTGGCGACGAAACCCCGGCCTTCATGATGGTTTCCGCTAAAGTTTAGCGAACCATCGCAACTATATGATTTTATGTAACGCCGCCATCCAGCGGCGTTATTCGTTTATGGCTGCTGCTTCCAACAAATCCCTGAATTTTCCCGCGATAGGTTCCCGCTTGCGCGTTGCGCGCTCCACGTAAACATGCACGAAAAAGCCTTGGGCCGAAGCCTCCAGATCTTCATTGCGGAATAGTCCGATCTCGTATCGCACCGACGTATTGCCGATTTTACCAACCCGGATGCCAGCCGTTATGACGTCGGGAAATCCCATCTCCGCGAAGTAGCGGCAGCCCGTTTCCGCCACGAGCCCAATCGTTTCCCCGCGCGTGAAATCTAGCGCACCCTCCTCAAACAGCCAGCCATTTATCGCCGTGTCGAAAAGCGAATAATGCACCACATTGTTCATGTGACCATAGACGTCATTGTCCGCCCAGCGCGTGGTTATGGTCCTGAACACTTTATAATCGCTGCGCTTGTCGCGCTCTTTCGCGTTGCTCATCAAAATCTCCGAACAGATCGACACCATTTAGGGGTCGCAATCCTGAAAATAATATCGAATAAAGACGCCTCGATTAACCGAGGGACACTCAATGCCGTCATCGTCAATCGACCATGCCGTCACGGCGCGCGGATTAACCGGCGCGGCGTCCGACCCAACTTATGCTGGCGTCCTTTCCTTCATGCGCCGCAAATATACAAAGAACGTCAAGGGCGCAGACGTCATTGTCTGGGGCGTGCCGTTTGACGCGGCCGTTACGAACCGCCCCGGCGCGCGCTTTGGTCCGCAAGCGATACGCCGCGCATCGGCCATTTTCGACAATGATCCACAATATCCGTTCAACCGCGACCTGTTCGAGAAAATGGCTGTCGTCGACTATGGCGATTGCCTTCTGGATAACGGCAACCACCAGAAAACGCCGGGTACCATCGAGCGCGAGGCCGCAAAGCTGCTCAAAAGCGGCGCGTTCCTGCTCACGCTGGGCGGCGATCATTTCGTGACGTGGCCAATCCTGAAAGCGCACGCTGCCATTCACGGCCCGCTCGCGCTGGTGCAGTTCGATGCGCATCAGGATACGTGGTTCGATGATGGCAAGCGCATCGATCACGGCAGCTTTGTTGGCCGCGCGGTGCGCGCCGGCGTCATCGACCCAGATCGCTCCATCCAGATCGGCATCCGCACCCACGCGCCAGACGATTGCGGCATCAAGATTATTTACGGCAACGAGGTGGAGGAGATGCGCGCGGCGGACATTGCCTACGCCATCGCGGACCGCACCGGCGGGCGCAAATGCTATGTCACCTTCGATATTGATTGCCTTGACCCAGCTTTCGCGCCGGGAACCGGCACGCCGGTCGCGGGCGGCCCGTCCTCTGCGAAAATCCTCTCCGTGCTGCGGCAGCTCACGCATCTGGATATTGTCGGGGCCGATGTCGTCGAGGTTGCACCGCCTTACGATCATGCCGATATAACTGCCATCGCAGCGTCATCAGTCGCGATGCATTATCTGGGTCTGCTGGCCGAGCGGCGCGCGCGCTTCGAGGACAGTGGCAACTCCGCTGGACTGCAAGACGCAGGCGGCATATGAGAGCGCCAATTCAGGAGTGGGATTGAAATGAAACCCAAGATCTTTATCGACGGCGAGCATGGTACGACCGGATTGCAAATCCGTTCGAGGCTGGCCGCGCGTGACGATCTTGCGATCCTTTCAATCCCGGAAGCCGAGCGGCGCAATCGTGACATGCGCGCCTCCATGCTGTCCGAGGCGGACATCGCCATTCTCTGCCTGCCGGACGATGCCTCCCGCGAGGCGGTCGCCATGCTTGAGGGCAAGAATTCGACGCGCATCATCGACACCTCAACGGCGCACCGCGTTCACCCGGACTGGACCTACGGCTTTGCTGAAATGGAGGCTGCCCAGCGCGAGCGCATCGAGCGCGCGCGGCTTGTGGCAAATCCCGGCTGCTATCCCACGGGCGCGATTTCGCTGACCCGTCCGCTTGTCGCGGCTGGCATTCTGCCGGCTGACTATCCCGTCACGATCAACGCTGTGTCGGGTTACACCGGCGGCGGCAAACAGATGATTGCGCAGATGGAAGACCCGGCGAACCCGGATCACATCGATTCGCCGTATTTCGTCTATGGACTTCCGCTCACGCACAAGCACGTCGCGGAAATGAAAACGCATGGCCTGCTCGACCGCAAGCCGATTTTCTCGCCATCCGTCGGTAGATTTCCGCAAGGCATGATCGTGCAGGTGCCGGTTTTCCTTGGTGATCTCAATGGCTCGCCAACGCTGGCCGATCTCCACAACGCACTCGAGAAGCATTATGCCGGTCAGTCCATCGTAGAAGTCGTGCCGCTGGCCGAGAGCGCCAAAATCGCGCGTCTGGACCCGACCGAACTAGCCGATACCGACCGCATGAAGCTCTACGTGTTCGGCACGGAAGGCCAGGGCCAGGCAAACCTCGTTGCGTTGCTGGATAATCTAGGCAAGGGCGCTTCGGGCGCCGCCGTTCAGAACATGGATCTGATGCTCGGTCGCGCGCACTAAGCCCGAGCTAATTCGCAGAAGCCGCAGCCGGCAGCGGATAGCTGCCCTTCGTCGCGCGCCAATGCGCGGCCGCATAGCCCAGCACTATCAACGCGAGCGCCTGATGGGTCAGCGCAATGTGCAAATGCACCTGCGTCAGCAGCGTTACGATGCCCACTATTGCCTGCAGCAAGACCAGATGGAACAGGATCAGAGCGCGCCGCGCGTGCAGCGTACCCGGATCGCGTCTGCGCACGGCAATCATGTGCCACAGCGCCAGCGCAAAAACGGTGTAGGCGCCTAGCCGGTGTACAAACTGCACCAGCTTGGGATTCTCAAAGAAATTGCGCCATACCGGTTCGATTACGAACATATCACCCGGCACGATTGTTCCGTCCATCAGCGGCCAGGTATTGTAGCTCAAACCGGCATCCAAGCCGGCAACCAGTCCGCCGAGATAGATCTGCACGAGCACGGCCAGTACCAGAACGCCCGCAAACCTCTGCGTAAAGCGCGTTGCTGCCGCACCTTGCGACGGCAACAGCCCCCGCGCGACCACCATCGTGGCCGTGAAAATCAATGCTGCGATGGTGAGATGCGTCGCCAGCCTGTACTGGCTCACGTCCGTGCGCTCCACGAGCCCGGAAGATACCATCCACCAGCCTACCGCTCCCTGAAATGCGCCAAGCGCCAGAATGCCCGCCAGTTTAGGCTTCAACTGCCGCTCAACGCGACCCGTCAGCCAGAAAAACAGAAGCGGCAGCGCAAAGATCGCGCCCACGCTGCGCGCCAGAATGCGATGCGCCCACTCCCACCAGAAAATCTTTTTGAAAGCAGCAATATCCATGTCTTTGTTGATCTGGGAATATTCGGGAATCTGCTGATATTTCGCGAATTCTTCCTGCCATTCGGCGTCGTTCAGCGGTGGAATCACGCCGTGGATGGGCTTCCATTCCGTGATCGACAACCCCGAATCCGTCAGCCGCGTCGCGCCGCCAACCAGCACGAGCGCGAACAACACCAGCAGCACGACATAGAGCCACCCGCGCAAAAGCGCGCGATTTCGCTGCACTGTGTTTGTGGCTGTGGAGGGAGAAGAAGTGACTGCTATGCTGCTCATGGGGCGCGTTGGTGAACCATCGCGAAGCGCGTTGCAAGGGCGAGGCATGCCGCGCGACATGCGGTCGCGTCCTTGTTGCGGCGCGCCGCCAGAAGGTTTATTGCCTCTGCCATGCCCATTCGCCTGAAAAAACTGATTGGAACTGTGTTGCTGGTGGCGCTCGTCGTCATCTATTCACTGTTGGCAACCGCCGTCGCAGTGGCCCGGCTGGGTGATTCCGGTCCGGTGGTACACCTCCTTTTCTTCCTCATATCAGGCCTTTTGTGGATATTACCGGCTATGCTGCTCATCAAATGGATGATGATTTCGCCGAAGGGTTAAAATCCCCTTCCGCCGGATTTTTTGCATTTTAGCTTTCGCCGAAACCCTCGGGAATTGAATTTCAGCTACTTTCGCAGGGCACTGCGGAGGGGCGGAGCATGGCGGAACTATGGAATGGCAGACATTGCTTTTCGTGAAGACGCACTAAGCGCACCAAGAATTTCGCGTCATCACCATCAAAAACTGGCCGGCTCCCGTTGGGAGTTTCGGGTAGACAATGATCTCGCGGCCTATGAGCGCGCGAGCATGCATGCCATTTTTGCGCCGGCTCAAAGCCCGGAATGGATTGAAGCCTGGGCGAAGTCCGGCACTGACATCATCATCGCGCGCGTTCACGCGGCTCAAGGCCAATGTGTGCTTGCGCTGGCGCTGGAAGTCGTGCGCACCAGTTCAATGTGCATCGCGCGTTATGTCGGCCATCGTCACGCCAACGGCAATTTTCCGCTCAGCTCCTATGAATCGATTGACAGGATCGAGCCCGGTTTGCTCGATGCCTTGCTCGAATCCATCTCGACGGCCCGGCCCGACATCGACCTTGTTTCTCTTGAACGCATGTCGCATTCGCGCGCGGGCAAGGCTAATCCTTTTCTCGCGCTGAACCATCAGCAAAGCGCCAATATCGCCCTCGCAGCCGACCTCACCGATGGGTTTGACGCGCTGGTTGCGCGCACCGGCGGCAGCAGCAAATGGAAGAAGCACCGGCGGCAGGTGCGCAAATTCAGTGAATCCGGCGAAGTCCGCATGATCTATGCTTCGACTGCGGTTGAAGTGGATCGCCTACTCACCAGCTTCTTTGAAATGAAGGCCGAACGCTTCGCCGCGCTTGGCATTGACGATCCGTTCGCCCCGATGTCTGTGCGTGCCGCCTTCCGCAACCTGTTCAGCGAGGCTCTCAGCGGGCAAGTCCGCTTGTTCACGCTGGAAGGTCTGGAAATTGGCGGCAAGTTGCGCGCGGTTTCAGGCCACAGCCATGATGGCGCGCGGCTTGTCTGCGAATTTTGCGCCTTCGCAAATGACGAGTTGAGCAATTACAGCCCCGGCTCTTACCTGTTTTTTGAAGTCATCAAGAAAGCCGCGGAGAATGACTACCGGCTTTATGATTTCAGCGTGGGCGACGAGCCTTACAAGCGTCAGTGGTGCGACGCTGAAATCAAGCAATTCGACGTGGTCGTACCGCTGACACTTAGAGGCCGCATCGCTGCTGCGGGCTTGCGCGCCGGTTCATCCGCGAAGCGTTGGCTGAAATCTCAGCCACACATCTGGCAGCAGGCCAAGCGCTTGCGGCAAATCGTCAAAGGCAACGCATAGCGCTAGGTCCTGACCTTAGGCCGCATTGCGACCCGGCACCGTTGGTGGCGAGACATGGCCAACGGGCGTAACGATCGTCAGGTCCTTATAGCCTTCAGCTTCAAGCGCCTTTGTCGCCTGCTCAACCAGGTCGTCCGCGCGGTCGATCACGCTCACGAATAGCTGACAGCCATTGCCCACCAGCCTGCGGATTGATTCCGCCCTCGCCGGTCCGCATTCCACAACCACGATTGCATAGGCCGAATCCAGCGCATCGAGGATCATCGGCAACCGACCAATCCCGCGCATCGCAATTTCGGCATCCACGGTGCCGGATGGAATCACATGCGCATCCGAGTAGAGGTCCATGTGGATCACGTCGGTAAACTGCGCCGTCGCAGCCAGCAGGTTGGTAATGCCCGGCAATGCGCTGCTGTCCAACATTGGCCTGCCCGCAACACCGCTGCTTGTCAGGTCGATCAGCAGAACACGCACGCCGGCGTCGGCAATCTCGCGCGCCACAAGCACGGATGATGCTGCCGCCTCATCCCCTTCAGGAGAAACGAAAAGCGCTCTGCCCGATCCGAGTTCAACCAGCTTGCGTGCAGCACCGGCAACGCCTGTCTCGCGCTCGTTCGTCTGCATTTCCACAGCGACAGGCCGCATCGGCACGGCCAATGGTTCCGAAGGCGGCGCAATCGCTTCGATCAGTTCAGGCTCGCGTGCCGGTTCAAGACGAGCGCCACCGGCTGGAACAGTTGCGCGCCCGGAGAAAAGCTCTCCCAGCAGCGTCAGAATAGACATTGCCAGCAATCCCGCACCGAATGACGCGCCAATAATCGGCAGCTTCTTTGGGTAATACGGCTCAGACGGCACCGTCGCCCGCGAGAATATGCGCGCGTCAGCCGGCACGTAATTCCGGTCCTGCCGCGATGATGCCTCGCGATACCGGGTCATGTAGGATTGCAGCAAATCACGCTGCGCCGCAGCCTCACGCTCCAGCGCGCGCAAATCCACTTCCTGCTCGCCAGCGCGGCCCGACTCGACTTTCAGGCGGTTCAGATCCGCGACGAGTTGCTGCTCGCGCGCACGCTCCGTATCAACCGTATTCGTCAGCCCCTTCAGAACATTGCCTGCTTCTGCCCGAATCTGGCGTTCCAGATTCGCGATCTGCGCATTCAGCGAGCGAATACGAGGATGATTCGGAAGCAGCGTGATTGAAAGGTCAGCGATCTGCGCGCGAGTCTGCGCAAGCCTGTCACGCAAATTCTGGATCAGCGGCGATGCCACGATTTCCGGCAGCGCGTCCAGCGTCGAACCACTATCCAGCGCCTTGCGAACACTTTCCAGGTTGGCCTCAGCCGTCGCGCGGTTGGCGCGAACACGTGAAAGCTCGCTCGAAAGCTCAGACAATTGCGTCGTTGAGAGAACAGTGTCGTTTTGCCCGACAATCAGCCCGTTCCTCGCGCGATATTCGGCCACCTTCGCTTCCGCATCCTTCACGCGCTTGGTGAGGTCTGCGATTTCCGGCGCCAGCCAGTCGGTTGCATCCACGTTGGAAGCGCTCTTCGCGGCCTGACTTGCAGCGACGAATTCATCGGCCAGGGCATTCGGCACTGATGCAGCCAGCTTGGGGTTTGAAGACGTGAACTCAACAACGATTACGCGCGATTTCTCAACGCGATAAACGCTCAAGTTCTCACGCAGCGTTTTCATCACGCGCTCATCGACAGGAAGCTGCGACGGGTCAGTCACAAGTCCTGTCAGTATCAGGAACTGCTTGACCGGCCCCACATCGCCAATTGCGCCGAATTCCGGCTCTGCGGCAAGGTTCAGCTTGTCCGCCGTTCTGCGAAGATTGTCGGCCGAGAGAATGACTTCTACCTGACTGGTGACGCCTTCTTCATCAAGCAAAGGCCGTTCGTTCTCGCCGGAAGCATCCGGCCGCGTGAAAACCGACTCGCGCGCCTCGATCAGCAAGCGCGTCTCCCCGCGATAAAGCGGCGTCGCGGTCCATGTAAAAAGAAATGCCGCCGCCACGAACAGCAGCGCGCCGAGCAATATGCGAAACCAATGCCGTCCGAGGCTGGCGAATAGCCTGCCCAGATCAATGTCGGCATTGTCGGCGGTGTTCTGAAACCCTGGCATTACGCCTACCCACTAGACTCGGCAGATATATGGTGAACATTCATGGTAAGCTGAGGGTTAACGTCTCATTAACGAAGCATTAGGAACTGCGAAAAATCCAACATTTACAGGCTAGAACGACCCGCCTTTACGACCCATTAACCTTAACAGTCGGATAACGAACCCAGCTGCCGCACCTGCTGCCGGGGATTCTATCGTTGAAGCAACAGCACATCGCTCTTTCGAGTCTTTTGCTTTCCGCACTTATCGCAAGCGGATGTTCGGGATATCGCCCCGCTCCGCCAGCCTTTCACCAAGGGCTGGAACAGCCTTATGTGCTCGGCGCTGGTGATCGGGTGCGCGTAACAGTATTCGAGCAGGCCAGCCTCACGAACAGCTATGCCGTTGACCAGTCCGGCTATATCTCCTTCCCGCTTGTCGGTGCCGTTCCCGCGCGCGGGCAAACCACCAAGCAGGTTGAAAAGACGCTCGCCGAAAAGTTGCGGCAGGGCTATCTGCGCGATCCTGATGTTTCGGTGGAAGTCGACCAATATCGCCCGATATTTGTCATGGGCGAAGTTGGCGCAGCCGGGCAGTATGCGTATGTTCCGGGCCTGACGGTGCAAAAGGCAGTGGCGACAGCGGGCGGTTACACGCCGCGCGCAAACCAGAGCGATGTAGACGTGACGCGAGACATCAACGGCAAAGTGATGACGGGCAGAGTGCCAATCAGCGACCCGCTCCTGCCCGGCGATACGATCTATATCCGCGAACGCCTGTTCTGATGCCGCCTTGGAAACGCGATTGCGCATTGTCCACTGCTTCCGCGCTCCAGTCGGCGGTGTATTCCGCCACGTAAGAGATCTTGCTGAAGCCCAAGCCGCCGATGGCCACGCGGTCGGTTTTGTCTGCGATTCCACCACCGGCGGCGACTATGAAGCCCGACTGTTTGCGGAAATCGAGCCGCGCCTTGCGCTCGGCATAACGCGCATTCCCATGCAGCGGCAGATTGGCCCCGGTGACGTCAGCGCTGCGCTGCGCACCTACCGTGTCCTTAAGGCGCTTGGCCCGGATGTCCTGCACGGGCACGGCGCGAAGGGCGGGCTCTACGCCCGGCTGTTCGGCACGGCGCTACGCCGCGTAAAGCGCGTCGGTCGTTTTTATTCGCCTCACGGCGGCAGCCTGCACTTCGATGAGCATTCGCTGAAAGGCAAGGCGTATTTCTCAACCGAGCGAATGCTGGAGCGCATCACAGACGGCCTGTTCTTCGTCTGCGAATACGAGCGCGAAGCCTATATCCGCAAGGTCGGCCCCATCCGAACCAAAAGCCGCATTGCTTATAATGGCCTTCGACCCGACGAATTCATTCCGGTCGAGCCCGTCGCAGACGCGCGCGACCTGCTTTTCATCGGCACACTACGCCAGTTGAAAGGCCCTGACATCTTCATCGAAGCGCTCGCGCTGGCGCAGCAATCGGCCAACCGCAAGCTAACGGCTGTCATCGTCGGCGACGGCGAATGGGAATCTAACTGCAAAAACCTCGTTGCACAGCGCGGCCTCACCGCCCAGATCGACTTCCGCCCGGCAATGCCTGCACGTTCTGCATTCGCGCTGGCGCATACGCTTGTCGTTCCGTCACGCGCCGAATCTTTCCCTTACATCGTGCTCGAAGCACTGGCCGCACAAATGCCAGTCATTGCCACGCGCGTTGGCGGCATTCCGGAGATTATGGGCGCAGAAAACCCCGTATTGTGCAGCCCTACCCCGCAGGGCTTGGCCGAAAAGCTCATCACCTTCGACGCGAACCGCGCGGCCCTTCTAGCTGCGATGCCAAACCACGCAGAGTTGCAACGCCGCTTCAGCCTGAAAGCGATGGATGAAGCCATCGTCTCGACCTACCTCCAAAAGCGGTAAACCGTCTAAATATAATACTATATTATGTCTAGACCCACCTAAGGCCGACCTTGTCGCGGAGGTGTACTGACCACACATTGCAGCAACCTAGCATTGTGCGGACTTCCAGTAATGAGCATGACCAGCGTTGTTTCAACCGTCAAAACGGTAGCGTCACGAGCAGAACATTCGGGGCTAAATCCTGTCGCCCAGCAGGTGGCGCAGCTTTATCGAAGAGACAAGCTATCGCCTGTCATGCTCGGCGGCTTCATGCAGCTTGGCGAAACCGCCCTGCTCTCCATCTTGGGCTTCGTGCTTTACATCGCCTATGTCGGCAATGAACCGGCTCTTCTGTGGAACTATCTGGGCGTTTCGCTCGGTGCAGCAGTATTCGCCGTTTTGATGCTCGATCAGGCAGATGCCTACGAGGTTCCAGCCCTGCTCCGTCCGAGAACGATCCTGCGCGCGCTGCTGATGGTGTGGAGCGCAACCTTCGCGCTCATGGCGACAGCGGCCTTTTTCACGCGCATGTCGAACGAGTTTTCGCGTGTCTGGTACGTCGCTTGGTTCTTCCTCGGCCTCGCGGCCATTCTCGTCCTTCGTTTGGTCATTTCGCGCATCGCGCGCCGCTGGGTGCGCAATGGCCGCATGGAGCGCCGCGCCATTATCGTTGGCGGCGGCAAGCGCGCCGAAAGCCTTGTCCGCGCGTTGGAACAGCAGCCCGCGAGCGACATCCGCATTTGCGGTATCTTCGACGACCGCGACGACAAGCGCTCGCCGTCTCTGGTCGCGGGTCATCCAAAGCTCGGCACAATCGCCGAACTCATCGAATTTGGCCGCATCGCGCGCATCGATATGCTGATCGTATCTCTGCCGCTGACCGCAGAAAACCGCGTGCGCTCGCTTCTGAAAGATTTGTGGGTGCTGCCGGTGGATATCCGCCTGTCAGCTCACGCCGGCGATCTGAGCTTCCGTCCACGCACCTATTCCTACATCGGCAACGTCCCGATGTTCGATCTTTACGACCGGCCTATCAGCAATTGGGACTCCGTCGCCAAGCGCTGCTTCGATCTCATTTTCGGCCTTTTCGCGCTGCTGCTTGTTTCGCCGATCATGCTGCTCACGGCGCTGGCCATAAAACTCGACAGCAAGGGCCCGGTGTTTTTCCGGCAGAAGCGGCACGGTTTCAACAATGAAGTCATCGACGTCTACAAGTTCCGGTCGATGTACACCGACCGCGCGGACCCGACTGGCCGCAACGCAGTTCGTCGCGGCGATCCGCGTGTCACCCGCGTCGGGCGCTTCATCCGAAAGACCTCGATCGATGAACTGCCCCAGCTTTTCAACGTGCTGAACGGCAGCCTTTCACTTGTTGGCCCGCGTCCACACGTCATGTCGGCTGTCGCTCGCGACAAGCTCTATCACGAGGTTGTCGAAGGCTATTTCGCCCGCCACCGTGTCAAGCCCGGAATCACCGGCTGGGCACAGATCAACGGCCTGCGCGGCGAAACGGATACGGTCGAAAAGATCCGTATGCGCACGGAGCACGACCTCTATTACATCGAGAACTGGTCGATCTGGTTCGACTTGAAAATATTGTTGCTCACGCCACTGAGCCTGCTCAATACGGAGAATGCGTATTGACCGCTCAGGTGTCAGAGCAGGCGCATCAAGCGAAGCTCATCTCGCTTGCTGCCGCCGGTTCGATCTTCCTCGGCGTCGGTCTTTCCGGCTTCGTGCTGGGTGAGCCTGCGCCGTACGAGATTTACATGGCAGCGCTGATCGGTGTTTGGTTCGTGTTCGGCCTCGCGATTTCGCGCACGGTTGCAGTGCTGCTTTGCATCGTCACTGTCTTCAATGTCGGCGGTGCGCTTGCCATTCTGCAGATGGCGCACCCGGACGACGCGCCGCTCTACATCGCCGTTTCGCTGTTCCTCGGGCTGACATCCGTATTTTTTGCCGCAGCCCTGGAAAAGCATCCAAACCTCTACGCGACGGTATTTCAGGCATGGATCACCGCTGCTGTCCTCACGTCCTTTCTGGCGATCAACGGATATTTCGGACTGCTGCCAGGCAGCGAGGTTTTCACCCGCTATGGCCGCGCCAGCGGCGCGTTCCAGGACCCGAACGTCTTCGGCCCGTTCCTCGTCGCCCCTGCAACGTTCCTGCTCTACCGCCTCTATACGGGCGCGCTGTCGCGGTTTGTGATTTACGTCCCGCTTTTCCTTGTCCTGCTCGCAGGCATCTTTCTCTCCTTCTCGCGCGGCGCGTGGGGCCTGTTTTTGCTGTCGGCGCTGCTGCTCACCATCATCCTGCTAGGGCAGCGCACGCGCGGCGCCACCAAATTGCGCATTGTCGTGCTCTGCATTCTGGCTACAGCCGGCGCAGTTCTTGCGCTTCTGGCAATCCTTCAATTGCCGGGCGTCGGTGAATTGTTCAGCGCACGCGCCCATCTCGAACAGGACTATGACGGCGGCAAGTTTGGCCGTTTCGGCCGCTATAGCATCGGGCTTGATATGGCGATGCAAAACCCCTTCGGAATCGGGCCGCTCGTATTTGGCAAGCTGCTGGGCGAAGACACCCATAATATCTGGCTGAAAGCTTTGCTGGATTACGGCTGGATAGGCTTTGCGGCCTATGCGCTGCTCATCATCATCACGCTTGCGGTGGGCGCAAAGCTGCTGTTCAAGCAGCATTGGTGGCAGCCATATTTTATCTGTGCCTATGTCACGCTGCTCGGCCATGTTCTGCTTGGCTCGATCATCGACACCGACCACTGGCGGCACTTCTACGTGTTGGTCGGCCTTGTCTGGGGTGCGATTGCGCTCGATGCGCGCAGTGCATCCTCAGCAGCGCCAAAAAACGTGGTCAGTATCCCTGCCAGAGCGAAATCCCCAGACCGACTAGCAAGTCAAGAATAAACCCGAGCGGCCCGGTTATGAGCAGGCCAAGCAACGGGCCCTGATTTGCTTCGGGCGTAACGATCACGGGACCGACAAATCCACCTAAGAAGCCGATAGCTCCCAAGACAATTGCCCATCGAAGCATGGTCCGAAGCATTTATGCCAATTCCTCCAGGCGCGCGCGCAGGCGAGTGAGCGGTGGATCACACCACCAGGTAGGATTAATCTCTGTCGGGCGCGCCTAGTGGGAAAAATTTGCGATATGGCCGCGCCTCGTCAACGACCCTGGCGACGGAAGGGCGCGATAAAAGCCGCGCTCTGTAATCTCTGACTGCGCTAAAGCGCTCTGAAATCGGATGTACCCAGTCGGAGTAAAAGAGCGCAGGTGCGGCGGCACAGTCCGCAATCGTAAACCGATCACAGGTTGCCCACTCTTTCCCTTGCAAGCGGGGTTCGAGCCAAGCATATGCTCGATCCAGCAACGTGTGGGCGTCGGTAACGCCGCGTGCATCGCGCTCTTGCTCAGCGCGCAAGCTATCCCCGACAATTCTCTGCATCGGAGCATGGATATAATCATCGAATATGTCCGCCATCATGCGAGCCTCAATTGCTTTGCCCGGCTCCCCTATTGGGATCATCGGGACGGCACTTCCATGAAAGAGGTCGAGGTATTCGATCACAGCGTTGCTCTCGGTGATCTCATTTTCCCCGTCGACCAACGCGGGAAATTGTCCCGTAGGCGATAGTTCAGCAATACGCCTCTGATGCTCAGGGTGATCAGGATCAACAATTCTGAATTCGAATGCCACATCGCGCTCATACAGAGCAATTAGCGGTTTCCAGACAAAAGACGCGAATGGATGGCCATAAAGCACAATAGTCATGTTTGGCTCCAGTTATGAAAGTTAGCTACGCAAGCGGTCAGTTCGCGATTCTGCCGCTCTAAAATCTACCCAAGGACGCGCGAAGAGTCGTCACGCCGACAGCAGACCATTTTTTTCATCGTTGAAGTAGGCTTCATTGCATGACCCCTCTGCAACGGAGCGCGCAATCCTTGGGTCGCGGGCCTCCAAATATGACCCGAGAACGCGAGAACAGACGGGTTTTAAGTCGATCCGCAACCCCAAGGTAGCGCAACGCCTCTCACCCCGCCGTTCACGAGCCGAATAAAGCCATTTCTGTCATTTGTGTCCGAAAGGGCTACAGGGTTTCCCCTGTCCTGCTTTCCTCAAATATTCTCGTACTTCGTTACCCGGTGGCGACCCAAATATAAAAATCGTCCAAAAGGACATAAACATGGGGCTAAATTATTGATTTAAATGGTCGGAGCGACAGGATTCGAACCTGCGACCCCTTGACCCCCAGTCAAGTGCGCTACCGGGCTGCGCTACGCTCCGAACCGGGCAAACGCTTAGCGTTTCGCTTCGCCCGCCGCAAGCGCAAATAAGGCTTTGGACGATTTAGTTGCAGCAAATTTGCGCGCAGTTACCGAACCTGATCCAGCAAGCGCTTGCATTCAAGCAAATCGAACAGCGCTTCTTGCAATAACGCGCGGTTGTCGCGCGAGAGCTTGCCGGAATCCGCCGTAACCGGCCCATCTTCGGACTTTCCCAGCCCAAAAAAGCGCTTCGAAGGCTTCACCTTCGATTCGCCAACCAGCAATTCATCGTCCAAAGAGCGCAACGCAGGCGATGCGTTCGCCGCCGCCTCGGCTGCGGCCTCAGCCTGTTTGCGCTGGGTGATAGCATCCACTGCCGCCAGATCGCCGTTGCCCAAAGCCACAATGAACTGGTTGCCGTTTTCCTTCAGCAGTTTCTGGACGCCTTTGATCGTATAGCCTTGATCATAGAGCATGTAGCGAATGCCCTTGATAAGCTCGACGTCCTGCGGGCGATAGTAGCGCCTGCCGCCACCGCGCTTCATCGGCTTGATCTGGTTAAACCGCGTCTCCCAAAAGCGCAGCACATGCTGCGGCAGGTCGAGATCCTCGGCAACCTCACTGATTGTTCTGAACGCGTCTGGGCTCTTCTCGATCACGGCGCACCTCCGTGGGGCGAATCGATACTCTATTTCAGCGGCTTACGCGCCGATATTCAACCCAAACGCACAAAAGAGCCAGTGGATAGTTCGAGAGATTTTACTTGGCCGCCTTGGCCTTGCGCTGATTATGCGAGCGCAGGATGCGGTTCTTAAGCACGTTTGACGCCTTGAACGTCATAACGCGACGCGGCAGAATCGGCACTTCTTCGCCCGTTTTCGGGTTGCGGCCGATGCGTTCGTTCTTGTCGCGAACCTGAAATGTCGCGAACGACGACAACTTTACAGATTCACCGCGAACGATAGCGTCGCAAATCTCATCAAGCACAGACTCGACAAGATCCGCGGATTCCGTGCGGGAAAGTCCCACCTTTCGATAAACGGCTTCAGCGAGGTCAGCGCGTGTGACAGTCTTACCGCTCATGGAGCCGTCGCCCTATTGTTCTGAAATTACAGGTCAAAATGAAACCGCGCGACGTTAGAAAAATGCCGCCGCTAGGTCAAGGACTGCAAACACTCTTTATTTCACCAGCGAAGCAGAACCGCGCCCCAAGTGAACCCGCCGCCCATAGCTTCCAGCAAAACAAGGTCCCCTTTTTTGATGCGGCCATCGTTTACAGCGGTCGAAAGTGCCAGCGGAACCGACGCCGCCGATGTATTTCCGTGCAAATCTACCGTGATAACTACTTTTTCTTCTGCAATTCCAAGCTTTTTGGCGGAAGCGTCAATAATCCGCTTGTTTGCTTGGTGTGGCACAAACCAGTCCAGATCGTCAGCCGTAATTCCCGCTGCGGAGAACGTCGCTTCAATCACATCGGTAATCATGCCCACCGCATGCTTGAAAACTTCGCGCCCTTCCATCCGCAAATGGCCGACCGTGCCCGTGGTTGAAGGCCCGCCATCAACGAACAGCTTGTCCTTGTGCTGTCCGTCCGAGCGCAGGCTCGCGGCGAGAATGCCACTATCCGACACAGCGCCGTCGCCCTCCGCCGCTTCCAGCAGCACCGCGCCTGCTCCGTCGCCGAACAGCACACAGGTCGAGCGGTCATTCCAGTCGAGAATGCGCGAGAAAGTCTCCGCACCGATCACGAGCACGCGCTTTGCCAGCCCGCCGCGGATATAAAGATCAGCGGTCGTAATGGCATAGACGAAACCACTGCACACGGCCTGCATATCGAACGCAAAGCCATTGCTCATGCCGAGACGGTGTTGAATCTCCACCGCCGTCGCAGGAAACGTGTTGTTCGGCGTCGAGGTCGCCAGAATAATGAGGTCGAGATCACTGGCCTCAAGCCCGGCATTGGCAAGTGCTGCACGCGCAGCCGCCTCGCCGAGTGAGGCCGTCGTCTCATCATCCGCCGCCACATGGCGTTGCCGAATGCCCGTGCGCTGCACGATCCATTCGTCGGAAGTCTCAACGACACCTTCGAAATCCGTATTTTTCATAATCCGGCGCGGCAACGCCGAACCGGTTGCGCGCACAATCGACCTGATCAAGCGTCTGTTCCTATATCAGTATCTTCCGCTTCGTCCTCAGGCCCCAGACCTGCCGATTGCGGATATTTTGCATGGAAAAGGTCGAGATCGGCTTCGATCCTGTCGAGCAGCCTGTTTCGAACCATATCGTAGGCCACCTCAATGGCAGCCGCGAAACCTTCGGCATCGGTGCCACCATGGCTTTTCACCACAATGCCATTGAGGCCCAGAAAAACACCGCCATTGGAGCGGCGCGGGTCCATTTTCTCGCGCAGGAAATCAAACGCTCCCTTGGCCAGCACATAGCCGATGCGCGACATCAGCGTGCGGCTCATGGCGCTGCGCAGGTAGGAAGCCATTTGCTTCGCCGTTCCTTCCGCAGTCTTGAGCGCAATATTTCCGGCGAAACCTTCGGTCACGACCACATCAGATGTGCCCTTGCCAATGTCGTCGCCTTCGACAAAGCCGATGTAATCGAGCGATGCGAGGTTCGACGCCTTGAGCATACGCCCGGCGTCCTTCACCTCTTCCTGCCCCTTCACCTCTTCGACGCCAATGTTGAGCAGCCCCACGGTCGGACGCTCGATCTCAAACAGCGCGCGCGCCATGGCTGCGCCGAGAATCGCAAAATCGGTGAGCTGCTGCGCATCCGCGCCGATTGTCGCGCCGACGTCCAGCACCACGCTCTCGCTGCGCAGCGTCGGCCAGATGCACGCAATCGCCGGGCGCTCGATATTCGCCATTGTGCGCAGACAGAATTTCGACATCGCCATCAGCGCGCCGGTATTGCCCGCTGAGACACATGCATCCGCCTCGCCGGTTTTCACCGCTTCGATAGCCTTCCACATGGACGACTTCCAGCGCCCATGCCGTAGCGCAGCGCTGGGCTTGTCGTCCATCTTGACCATAACGTCGCAATGAAACACCTGGCTCACAGCCGCTATGCGCGGATGCTTCTCCAGTACGGGCCGGATGGCCTCCTCGCGTCCGTAAATGAGAAAACGCACATCGCCGCGCCGTTCCGCCACCTGCGCGAGCGCCGGCAGAATGGTTTGCGGACCGTGGTCCCCGCCCATTGCATCGATGGAAATTCGGATCAACCGGTTAACCTTTGTTCATTGACAGGCAGTCTCCTGCCTGCGTGGCGCGAAAATAGCGCTTTTGCGCTTCTGCACAACCGCCGAATCTCCACTTACTTCTTAGATAATGCTTCGCGCAACTTCTCTGCAAAAGAGCCGCCCTCTTCTGCCTCATGCGCATCTTCCTCTTCCGAGGCCTCAATCGAAGCACCCTGCTTGCGTGGATACGGATCGATCCCTAGCCCGAAAAATTCTTCGGCTAAAGCTCCAACATCAATTAAATCACCTGAAAATGTTTCAGGGCTGTCTGGTCCCTCTGCATCCAGCACGATCTCGCCACCAATTCCGAAGCCTTCCCGGCCGAGCTTCGAACTTTCCGGCAGAAAAACGGAATCGATCTCCTCATCGATCTTGTTTTCCACCGGTTCCAGCGTAACGACACAGCTTTGAACGATTTTGGCCTGCACGCGGCCCGTCACTTTCACGCCGTTGCGCTTCCACGGCGCAACCAGCAGATTCGCGACAAACGAATCAACCTGTTGAAGTTCATGAACTTCGGCCAGCTCCGCGCGCTGTTTTTCGGTTGCATCAATGCGCACGGGCATCCCTTTTTGCGGTAGCCGCGCGACATTTACCGTAAACGAAACCGGGCTTCGTTCGATATGTGGTTCACGTTCGCGCAACATCATTCTCCCGTCGATCCCGCTGTTGGAAACCGTAGACGACCCGCAAGAACGTCCGCTTCGCTTTGCGCACGAAGCGTGGCGTCGGCCTCCAAGGCATAGCGCGCCAACGCCCCTCCAAACATCCATTCCGGCTGCCCCGGCACAACGTTGCGGGCCAGGGCCGCCGCCAGCGCAGGCCCATCATTTGCATCAAGCGCATCACCATAAGACCCGGCGCGCCCATAAAACATTTTCGCAAGCTTTTTCATACGCTTGGGAACAGAAACGTCACCAATTCCCAACTCGCGCAATGAGTGATCGACCTCGGTGAAAAACGTGTCGGTCAGCTCCTGCGCAATGTCACGCTCGGCCTGCACACCATGTATAAGCCTGCGCATTGCGAGAATCATGTGCAGCGATATCATTTCGAATCGACCCAGCGGCGTATCCGGTACATTCCAGGCCGAATAAAAGTGCGGTTGCCGCGCCGCCGCCACGATTGCTGCGTAAAGGGCGCCGGTGACTTCCCGGTTGCTTTCGCGCTCGCGATTGAAAAAACGCTGGAAAATCACAATTGGTCGGGCCTTTCGATTGCGGTCCGCGCTGGTTGCATAGGACAAAAAGCTGGTTTACCGCTTCTGCGGCACCGTGCAAGGGCATTGGGCATCTGAGGGAGTTGTTGTTGAGCGCATCGGTTTTCAAGAGCCCGGCGGGACGCGGCTTCGCGTTAACGGCGAGCCTGCTGGCGGCAGGTCTGGTTTCAGGCTGCAATACTGCAAAGACATTCGGCGATCTCACGCCATCCGAAACGCTGAGCCAGGGCTATGTCGTGGATCAGCAGGCCATCGATATGGTTCCAATCGGCTCCAGCCGCGAGCAGGTGATGTTGGCGCTCGGCAGCCCCTCCACCACTGCAACCTTCGATAACGAAGCGTTCTATTACATTTCGCAGACGCGCCGGCGTTCCGTTGCGTTTTCCAAGCCCAAGCTTGTCGATCAGCGCGTTCTCGCCGTGTATTTCGGCCCCGACGACCGCGTGACGCAGATTGCGAACTACGGCATGAAAGACGGCAAGCTGTTCGACTTCGTGTCGCGCACCACGCCGACGGGCGGCAAGGACCGCACCTTCCTCGGCCAGATTCTCGCCGGACCCGGCGACGACACCGACCTGACCAAGACGCTGCTCGGCGGCTGATCCGGTTTCAGTCAGCAAACCAAACAAAAACCCGCGGGATCGCTCCCGCGGGTTTTCCGTTTCGTCGGTGGGTTTACGCTGCGCCGTGCGCGAGCACAGCGAGCAACAACAGCGCGACGATGTTGGTGATCTTGATCGCCGGATTCACAGCCGGACCAGCCGTATCCTTGTAAGGATCGCCGACCGTATCGCCTGTGACCGAAGCCTTGTGAGCTTCCGAACCCTTGAGGTGCTTCACGCCGTCCTTGTCAGTGAAGCCGTCTTCAAACGACTTCTTCGCATTGTCCCATGCGCCACCGCCGGAGGTCATCGAAATCGCCACGAACAGGCCATTCACGATGACACCAAGCAACGATGCACCGAGCGCCGCGAAAGCCGAAGCCTTTGAGCCCGAGATCAACAGCACGCCGAAATAAACGACGAGCGGGGCCAGCACAGGCAGAAGCGACGGAATGACCATCTCCTTGATCGCGGCACGGGTCAGAAGGTCCACAGCGCGCGCATAGTTCGGCTTGGAGGTGCCCTTCATGATGCCCGGATCTTCGCGGAACTGCTTGCGCACTTCCTCGACGATTGAACCCGCCGCACGGCCAACTGCCGTCATGGCGATGCCACCGAACAGATAAGGGATCAGACCGCCGAAGATCAGGCCCGCGACGACATAGGGATTCGACAGATCGAACGACACCGTCCCGACATCCGCGAAGTACGGATATTGGGCGGCATTTTCCGTGAAGAACCGCAGATCGTAGCTATAGGCAGCAAACAGCACGAGCGCGCCGAGGCCCGCCGAGCCAATCGCATAGCCCTTGGTCACGGCCTTGGTCGTGTTGCCCACCGCGTCGAGCGCGTCGGTCGATTGGCGCACTTCTTTCGGCAGGCCGGCCATTTCGGCGATGCCGCCGGCATTGTCCGTGACCGGGCCAAACGCGTCCAGCGCGACGATCATACCGGCAAGGCCGAGCATGGTCGTAACTGCGATGGCCGTGCCGAACAGGCCCGCGAGCTGGTAGGTTCCGATAATGCCGCCAACGATCACCAGCGCAGGCAGCGCCGTCGATTCCAGCGAAACCGCAAGACCCTGAATGACGTTGGTGCCGTGGCCCGTTACCGAAGCCTGTGCGATGGAGTTCACCGGGCGCTTGTTGGTTCCGGTGTAATATTCGGTGATGACAACGATCAGCGCCGTAACCACCAGCCCAAGCAGACCGCAGGTGAACAGGCTCGTGCCTGTTATCGGCATTCCGCCAACACTGCCAATCTCGCCCCAGCCAATCGTCATCTGCGTTGCTGCAGCAAGGCCGACGATGGACAGCAGACCCGTCACGATCAGGCCCTTGTAGAGCGCGCCCATGATGGACCCGTTCGCGCCGAGCTTGACGAAGAACGTGCCGACGATTGAGGTCAGAATGCACGCGCCGCAAATCGCCAGCGGATAGATCATCACGGAGCCGAGCGTTGCGGTTCCTGCGAAGAAGATCGCGGCCAACACCATTGTCGCCACAACCGTCACGGCATACGTTTCGAACAGGTCGGCAGCCATACCGGCGCAATCGCCAACATTGTCGCCGACATTGTCCGCGATGGTTGCCGGGTTACGCGGATCATCTTCCGGAATGCCGGCTTCAACCTTGCCGACGAGATCGCCGCCGACGTCTGCGCCCTTGGTGAAGATGCCACCGCCAAGACGTGCAAAGATCGAGATCAACGATGCGCCGAAACCGAGCGCGACCAGCGCATCGATCACAACGCGGTCAGCCGGCTGGTGCCCCATCGGTCCGATCAGGATCCAGAAGTAGACCGACACGCCGAGCAGCGCGAGACCAGCCACCAGCAGACCCGTGATAGCGCCCGACTTGAACGCGATGTCGAGGCCAGCCGAAAGGCTGTTCGATGCGGCCTGCGCGGTGCGAACATTGGCTCTAACCGAAACGTGCATGCCGATGAATCCGGCGACGCCCGAAAGCACCGCACCGATCAGAAAACCGATCGCGGCAGTCGATGACAGCAGCCACCATGCAAGCAAAAAGACGACGACGCCCACAATCGCAATCGTTGTGTACTGACGTGTCAGGTAAGCTTGCGCCCCCTCTCGGATGGCGGCTGAAATTTCCTGCATGCGTGCATTGCCTTGGTCGGCCGCCAGGACCGACTGGGTTGCCCAGATCGCGTAAACGATGGACAGCACGCCGCAGAGAATGACTACGTAAAGCATTGTCATTTGCGGAACATTCCTCAGGATATGGCCCCTAAGATCCTCTCCACGGGCCGTGCGAAGTTTTGAAAAGGCCAAACGCCTCTCACCCATTCGTTGCGGCTTTTACCGAACGGGTCAAGTCGCCGTCAAATGTTGGATGCAATTCTGCCCAGCTTTTGCCGAATTTGCATCAGGCACGGCCGCGCGCTCTTCATCCAAACTATGAAATTCCACACCCCTCAGGCCAGCTTGCGCTTGCGCGAATAGGTAACGACCGCCAGAGCGGCGATGCACACGAAGCAAACGGGGAATACGATCCAGTTGAGCATATCCCAGCCCCACGCATTATACGTCGCGCCGGCCATCAGCGACGCAAATGCGACGCTGGAGAAAAGCACCAGATCGTGGAAGCCTTGGACCTTGCCTTTTTCGGACGGGCGGTAGGTTTCGGAGACGATCGCCGTCGCGCCTATAAAGCCGAAATTCCATCCAATGCCGAGCAGGATCAGCGCCGTCCAGAACTGCCAAAGCTCGATACCCGACAGCGCCACCACGGCGCACATGATGAGCAGGCCCAGACCAATCGCAACGATCGTTTCCGCGCCAAAGCGCTGGATCAGCCTGCCCGTGAAAAAGCTTGGCCCGAACATAGCCATGACGTGCCATGAAATACCGAGCGTCGCTTCGTCTGTCGTGAAGCCGCAGCCGACCATCGCCAGAGGTGCGCCGGTCATAACAAAACTCATCAGCGCATAAGAGCCAACGCCGCAAATCATTGCTGCGAGAAAGCGTGGTTCAGACACGATCTCTCCGAGCGGCCGCGCAGGCAATTGCGCCGCTCCAGACGATTGGGCGTTTTTCGAGGGCTGCCTGAGAAACATCAGGATAGCCGCCCCGACTGCGGCCAGCACAATAATCGAAGCAAACGACCCGGCAAACATGACCGGCTGAAGAAGCTCGCGCGTGAAAATCACGATTTGCGGCCCGAGCAGCGCGGTCACCACCCCGCCAGCCAGCACGAACGAAATCGCGCGCGCTTTGAATTCATGCGGCGCGTTGTCCGCAGCGGCAAAGCGGAACTGCTGGACAAACGAGTTGCCGACACCAAGGATCGCCAGCGCTCCCGCGAACAGCCAGAAGTTCGAATGCAGCAGCGCCATGGTCGCAACGATTCCACCAAGCGCAGTGACAATCGTGCCCGTCAAAAATCCGTTGCGCTGCCCAACGGCGCGCACAAGCGCGGCAGCAGGAAGCGCACCGACAGCCATGCCGAAAATGAATGCGGTTACCGGCGCGGTCGCGAGCGACTTATCCTGCCCAAGCAGGCCGTATCCCACCAGACCGCCTACGGAGAGAGCCACCGGATTGGCAGACCCGATAATGGCTTGCGCTGCCGAAAGCACCAATGCATTTCTCTTGGCATCGGCGGCGGAAAGGCTCATTGCGCCCCCTTGCCCCGACCCTCGCCACGCACCCGGCGCGCTACACGATCCAGCACGGCATTGACGAGCTTCGGCTCGTCCTCGTCGTAAAACGCCTTGGCGATATCGACGTATTCCGAGACGATCACAGCAACCGGCACATCGTCGCGCTTCATCAATTCATACACGCCCGCGCGCAGGATCGCGCGCAGTGTGGAATCCAGTCTCGAAAGCGGCCAGTCCTCGGTCAGCGATTGCCCGATCAGCGGATCGACCGCTTTTTGATTCTCGACGACGCCCGAAAGAATGGCACGAAACCATTGCGCATCGGCCTCACGGTAAAGCGCACCATCCAACTCTTTGCCGAGACGGAAGGATTCATATTCGGCAGTGGTTTCCAAAAGCCCGCTGCCGGTTACATCCATCTGGTAGAGAGCTTGCACGGCCGCGAGTCTCGCCGCGCCACGCTTGTTTGCGTGACGAACGGTTGCGCCGCCTTTCTCGCCAGATTCGCTCACGCCCCACCTCCGAGACGCTCTTTCAGCGCGATCATGGTCAGTGCAGCGCGCGCAGCAAAGCCGCCCTTGTCGCCTTCGCTTCTGCGCGCCCGCACCCAAGCCTGCTCGTCATTCTCGGTGGTCAAAATACCGTTGCCGATAGCGAGCGACTGCTGAACCGAAAGGTCCATCAACGCACGACTCGATTCATTCGCAACAATGTCGAAATGATATGTGTCGCCGCGAATGATGGTGCCGAGCGCGACATAGCCGTCATACACAGTACCGCCATCAACAGCGCCATCCAGCGCAAACGCGATGACGCCCGGAATCTCCAGCGAACCAGGAACTGTCACGACATCATAGGTCGCGCCAGCTTCGGTAAGCGCGTTTGTCGCGCCATCCAGAAGTGCATCCGCCAAATCGTCATGGAATCGCGCTTCGACTATCAGCAAATGCGCCGGTCGCGATGGACGAATGAATGCTTTGCCGTGGTCTGATATGCCAGCCATTGAGTACTCCAGAAACGCGGGTCACTTAGGCCGAAGCCAGCACGAGAGCAAGCGCCTCGTAACGCCACATTTCACAATCCTTGTGTTCCAGCCTCAACCAACCGTGCGGCATATCGCGCCATCGTGTCGATCTCGATGTTTACGCGGTCCCCGGCCTGCCGTTCGCCCCATGTCGTCACGCCCAGCGAATGCTGGATAAGCAGCACGTCGAAACGCTGGCGATCCACCTTGTTGACGGTGAGCGACGTTCCGTCGAGCGCAACAGAGCCTTTCGGCGCAATGAATTTTGCAAGCTCACGCGGCGCTTCGAGCGTGAAACGCACCGCATCGCCCTCGGCTTCCCGGCTGACGATTTCTGCCATGCCATCAACATGGCCGGAGACGATGTGGCCACCCAATTCGTCGCCGATCTTCAACGCCCGTTCAAGATTGATGCAGGTTCCTTCGCGCCATGAAGAGGCAGTTGTGAGGCGCAGCGCTTCCTCCCACGCCTCGACCTCAAACCAGCGGGAATTCGAATTCGCTTCCGGGAGCCCGACAACGGTCAGGCAAACACCGGCACAGGCAATGGAAGCGCCGATTTCAATAGTTGCCGGGTCATATGCAGTTTCGATACGCAGCCGAATACCCTCGGCCAGCGGCTTGATCGACGCGACGCGCCCGACATCTGTGACAATGCCTGTAAACATCAGAGCTTCCTGACCCATTCGCGGCAAAGATCAGCACCAAAATGCTCTTTGCGTTTCATTTCAAAGCCTTGCGGTATGTTGTTTTCATCCAGAGGCGACAGAATTCCTTCGGAACCGATCGCATCAGGTCCGCGAAACAGAATTATTCTGTCCACCAAATCGTCCATCAAAAACGCTCTTGCGGTATCGGCACCGCCTTCGACAAAAATGCGGGACATGCCCTGCCCGGCCAGATCTTCCAGCAGTTCCGGCAGGGCAATCCGACCCTCATGCATTTCGCTGGCGAGGAACCGAACACCAAGCGAGCCAAGGGTTTCACGCCTTGATTGATCTGCATTCTGATCAGGCGTGAGATATGTAGGAACCGAGTTCGCAGTTTGCACCAGCGTTGCCGAGACAGGCAGGCGCAACGATGGATCAAGCACAATTCTTGAAGGCGAACGGCTTTGAAGGCCCGAAAGCCGAACGGTAAGGTCCGGATCATCAGCGATTGCAGTGCCAACACCAACCAGCACAGCGTCGCATTCGGCACGCATGAGATGCACCTGCGCACGCGCGACAGGGCCAGTTATACTCACCTGCCCCGCACCCCTCTTGCCAATCATTCCGTCAGAAGAAAGTGCAAGCTTTAGAATGACTTCCGGTCTTTTTCTGACCGAGCGAACCAGATAGCCGGACATCAAATCGGCAGCTTCATCGGCGAGCACGCGCTCGGTGACTTCGACGCCGGCGGCGCGCAAAATCGCATAGCCCTTGCCGGAAACACGCTCGTCAGGATCGTTCGCCGCGCCCACCACGCGGGCGACGCCAGCAGCGACCAGCGCATTGGCACATGGTGGTGTACGGCCATGATGCGCGCAAGGTTCCAGCGTTACATATGCGGTAGCTCCGCGCGCCAATTCGCCTGCTTCTTCAATGGCTTGAGGCTCAGCGTGGGGCCGTCCGCCAAGCGCCGTAACACCCCTGCCGACGATCACTCCATCGCGGACAATTAGCGTTCCGACCGAAGGATTCGTGCCGGTCAGGCTAAGATGCCGACGAGAGAAGCGTATCGCCGCCGCCATAAATTGGCGGTCGGTTTCAGGATCGGCAACTGAACTCACTCCGGTTCCTCATCGCCGCGCAATTCGCCCAGAACTTCGTGGAAATCCTTGGCTTCCCGGAAGTTTCGATACACTGAGGCAAACCGCACATAGGCGACTTCATCAAGGGATTTCAGGGCTTCCATTACAAGCTTGCCGATTTCCTCGGATGCGATTTCGGTTTCTCCAGAGCTTTCCAATTGCCGCACGATACCGGTCACCGCACGGTCTACCCGATCCGGATCGACATTGCGCTTGCGAACCGCAATATGCATTGATCTCAATAGCTTATCACGATCAAAGGGAACCTTGCGGCCCGATTTCTTGACCACCGTCAGGTCGCGCAATTGCACGCGCTCGAAGGTTGTAAACCGACCACCGCAATCCGGGCAGACCCGGCGGCGACGAATCGCGGAACCGTCCTCCGCAGGGCGGGAATCCTTTACCTGTGTGTCTTCCGATTGGCAGTAGGGACAGCGCATTCAAAACCTTTCGGGGAATCTCTGAACTATGACTTAGTGGATATTCGCCGAAACGAAAAGCGGGCCGAGAATGGCTCCCAGCCCGCCAAAACTGCGATTTTTGCACCGTAAAACCAGTGCTTCTGGCCGCAAAACGCCCGAATTAGAGAAAAATACGGCCGTAAAAACCGGATTTTGCGCTTAAAATCAGCCGAGATACGGATAAAGTGGGAAGCGTCCGGTCAGTTTTTCGACCTTGGCCTTCACCGCCGCTTCGACCGATGCATTGCCCTCATCCGAGTTCGCAGCCTTCAAACCGTCGAGCACTTCAGAGATCAGTTTGCCGATCTCTCGGAACTCGGCTTGACCGAACCCGCGGGTGGTTCCAGCAGGCGTTCCGAGACGCACGCCGGAGGTTACGAACGGCTTTTCAGGGTCGAACGGGATACCATTCTTGTTGCAGGTGATGTTCGCGCGACCAAGGGCAGCTTCGGCACGCTTGCCGGTGGCATTCTTGGGACGCAGATCGACCAGCATCAGATGGTTGTCGGTGCCGTTGGAAACGATGTCGAGGCCGGTTTCCTGCAAGGAGGAAGCAAGCGCTTTCGCATTGGCAACGACGTTTTGAGCGTAAACCTTGAAATCAGGCTTCAAGGCTTCGCCGAAAGCAACGGCCTTGGCAGCGATGACGTGCATCAGGGGTCCGCCCTGCAAGCCGGGGAAAACTGCCGAATTGATCTTCTTGGCAATGTCCTCGTCATTGGTCAGCACCATGCCACCACGCGGACCGCGAAGGGACTTGTGGGTGGTGGTGGTGACGACATGCGCATGGGGCAGCGGCGACGGATGCTGACCACCGGCAACAAGACCAGCGATGTGAGCCATGTCGACCATCAGATAAGCGCCGATGGAATCGGCGATTTCGCGGAAGCGCTTCCAGTCCCAGATACGGGAATAGGCAGTGCCGCCAGCAAGGATGAGCTTCGGCTTGTGCTCGTGAGCGAGACGTTCGATTTTGTCCATGTCCAGCAGGTGGTCGTCCTCACGAACACCATAGGAAACAACCTTGAACCACTTGCCCGACATATTGACCGGCGAACCGTGGGTGAGGTGGCCGCCCGAATTGAGGTCGAGGCCCATGAAGGTATCACCCGGCTGGAGCAGCGCGAGAAACACGGCCTGATTCATCTGGCTGCCGGAGTTGGGCTGCACATTGGCGAACTTGCAATCGAACAGCTTTTTCGCGCGGTCGATAGCCAGTTCCTCGGCAATGTCCACGAACTGGCAGCCGCCATAGTAGCGCTTGCCCGGATAACCCTCGGCATATTTGTTGGTCATGATCGACCCTTGCGCCTCAAGCACCGCGCGGGAAACGATGTTCTCCGACGCGATCAGCTCAATCTCATGACGCTGGCGACCGAGCTCCTTTCGGATCGCACCGAAAATCTCCGGATCGATTTCCTCAAGCGGAGCAGTGAAAAATGTATCGGCATTTGATGCCGCTTGCGCCTGTGACATGTCGGCTCCCCTCTATAATGGTCGGGCAATGGGAATTGGTGCGCAATATCACGACCGGACAGTGAAAGTCACCGCCGCAATCCGAATTTTGCTGGCTCTTTTGCGACTGCCTATTTCAGCGGATTTTTCCGCCCGCCGTGCAGCGCCTGCTGCATTGTTATTTCAGACAGAATCTCGCGCATGGTGGTGTCGTTGATCTCGTCCCGCGCAGCAAGTTGCACAAGCACGGCGCGCTCCGCCACCAGCGCAGCCTGTTGCATCTCGGTCATGACCGGCGAAACAGTGCGAGCGGCAAGCGCACCCGCCTGCATGGAAATAATGCGCTGGCGATAAGTCGCGACGAGTTGCGCAGCGACCGACCGGCGCGCTTCGGCCTCCTCCACGCTATCGGTCGCCGTTTCGGCGAGCTCCTCGATTTTGGCAATTGCAGCCTCGGCCGCAGCAAGGCGCGCCGATCGCTCTTCATTCGCCAGAACATCCGAGCTTTCCAACGGCATGTGACCAATAAGCGGCGGCAACGCCAGGCTGGCGATGATCATTGAGCAGATGATCACGCCCGCAGCGATATAAATAACGAGATCGCGCGCTGGGAACGGCGTGCCATCCGGCATTGCAAGCGGCAGGGAGAGAATGCCGGCCAAAGTGATGGCACCGCGCACACCCGCAAATGCCATGACCAGCTTGCCCACATAACTGAGACGCGGGCGATTGATACCCCGACGCTTCGCGATCCAAGCCCGAATATTCGAGGTTTGATCAATCCAGATGTACCGGATGAGAAGCAGGATAATCGTCAGAACTAAAACGGCCAGAAAAGGTTCAGGGCGCGAGCCATAAAGCGACAGTTCAGGCGGTGTGCGTCGTATTATCTCGGGCAACTGAAGCCCGAGAAGAATGAAGATCGCGCCGTTGAAAATGAAGGACAGCAACTCGGTCAAGGCAGCGTTTTGCATTCGCGCAGGCACGCTGAGCGGAAGATTGAGCGGCAAATGCCGCAGCGACAGCAGGCTCGAAACACCGAACGAAAGGCCAGCAGTGACGGACGCCAGAACACCGGACGCGTGGAAATATTCCGCCAGCAAATAGGCCGCGAAAGGCACCAGCATGACTAATACCACTTGCACTTGCGGCCGAACTTCGCCCACGCGCGCTACATAGGTGAGCAGCGCCGCTGTTCCCCAGAATACGAACAGCCCACAAAACACGCCGCCGGTCACGGCACCTACGAAACTGCCGGCAGTATCGACGAGGGAAAACTGTCCGGTAAGCGCGGCGGCAACTGCGTAACGGAAAATCACCAGGCCTGTCGCGTCATTGAGCAGCGACTCGCCTTCCAGCGCGTGAAACACGCGGGCCGATACGCGCTCTTTGTCCACAATCGCACTGACGGCAACCGCATCCGTTGGCGACAGCACCGCGGCCAAGGCGAACGCGATTGGCAGCGGAACAGCCGGAATGAGCCAGTTGAGCGCGTAGCCGAACACAAGTGTGGTGATAAGTGAAAGGCCAAACGCAAGCCCAAGGATCGGGTACATCAGCTCGCGAAGTTCGCGCTTTGGCGCGAGATGCCCGTCAAGAAACAGCAGCGGAGGCACGAAAATGAGCATGAACAATTCCGGGTTCATGCTGATGTTCATGCCGCCCAGCGCTAGGATCACGCCGAGGATAATCTGGAGGATCGGAAGCGGAATTTTCACAAACCGGATCAACAGACCCGATACGGCCACCGTTAATAGTAGAACGAGGATTAGCGTGACTGTTGCCATGCTTCAAAACACTGCCTTTGCGGCAAGTTGAATGCACTACAGTTCTGTCGCGAAACGGGTGAATTTGCGAGCAAATTCTATTTGTCAGGCTACAGAGTGCGTTTCGCTCGGGCAATTCCATGCGCGACGAGGCGATCGATGATTTCTGGATAGCTCACGCCGCTAGCGCCCATCACCTTGGAATACATGCTGATGTCGGTAAAACCGGGAATTGTGTTGAGTTCGTTGACGAAGATTCGTCCGTCGGCCGTGAGGAAGAAATCCGCTCGAGCCATGCCGTCGCAGCCAAGTGCGCTGAAGGCCCTTAGCGCAAGCGCGCGGACTTCATCTTCGATCTCGTTCGAAATATCCGCAGGAACCATCAGCGCCGCACCATCTGCATCAATGTATTTGGCGTCGTAGGTGTAGAAGCCGTGGCTTAGCGCTGGTGCAATCTCTCCAGTCCTGGATACGAACAGACCGCCATGCTCGTCTTCCAAAACGGCGCATTCGATTTCGCGGCCTTGAATAAACTCTTCTGCGATTAGCTTGCTGTCATGGCGAAAGCCTTCCGCAAGCGCCGAATTGTAATCTGCTTCGCTCGAGACCTTGCTGACCCCCACCGAGGACCCTTGGCGCGCAGGCTTGATAAAAACCGGCAAGCCAAGCTTTTGCCGCAACTCATCGAATGTGGGCGAGGAATTGAGATAGATGGTGATGGAATTCGCGGAAGGTATACCCGCCTCGTTGAAAAGGCGTTTGGCGATATCCTTGTCGAGCGCGTTCGCGGAGCCGAGGATGCCGCAGCCAGCAAGTGGTAAGCCCGCCACTTCTGCCATACCCTGCACCGCGCCGTCTTCTCCGTGGAGGCCATGCAAAACCGGAAACAGAATGTCGAGCTTCGGAAACGGGTGAGATATGCCCTCTTCTGAGACAGCTATCACCTCGCCACGTCCGCCCGCCAACAGACATAGCTGCGTCCCGCTGGACGGTTTCGCCGGAACACCTGCTTCGAAGCTGCTTAGCAGCCACCTGCCCTCGCGCGTAACGTAAATGGGCACGACATCATATGCCTCCGGGGAAAGCGCGCTCATGACGTTGGTTGCAGACAGCACTGAAACATCATGCTCTGCCGATCGCCCCCCGAACAGAACGCCAATGCGCAGCTTCTCACCTTCGGTCACGAGAATTTTCCTCCACGGCAGGTGCGCGCAAAAGAAAAAAGCCGTCCAAACATTTCGAACGGCTTTTCGTCAATTTCGAATATTTAGAGTGCGGAAGTGATCTGCAACTCGTCAACACCGTCGCGGCCATAGATGTCGTCGCGGAACTGGACAACGCCCGGTCCGGTGGACCACGCCGAAATGTACAGGAAATGCACCGGAACCGGATCGGCAACCGCAATCGGGTGGTTCTCGCCAGCCTTGATCGCATCTTCGATCTGCTGGCGGCCCCAGCCCGGCGTATTCTTGAGAATCCATGTAACCAGATCGCGCACGTTCTGAACGCGCACACAGCCCGACGAGTCGAAACGCATCAGCTTGTTGAACAGGCTCTGCGACGGTGTATCGTGCATGTAGACGCCATCCGGCGACGGGAAGTTGATCTTGATCGATGCCATAGCGTTGATCTTGCCCGGATCCTGCCGCATGCGGTAACGCGCTGCGTCTTCCGTGCTCCAGTCAATTGACGTCGGCGGAATTTCCTGCCCGTCCGGCCCGATGATGTGGATGTTGTTGTCAGTCAGATAATTCGGGTTCTTGCGCATCAGCGGAATGATGTCCTTGCGGATGATCGATTCCGGCGCGTTCCAATATGGATTGATGATGATCTCGTTGATCCGCGAGTTCACAATCGGGGTCTGACGATCGATCTTGCCGACGATAGCGGTGTGGCGAAGCACAACGCGACCATTATCGACCGCCTCGATCTGTGCTGCCGGAATATTGACCAGCACGTAGCGCTGGCCGAGATCCGTCGTTGACTGCAAGCGAACCAGATTGGTTTCCAACTGGCCAAGACGAACCTGCGCAGAAATATTCATCGCAGCGAAAGTGTACTTGCCGGTAACGCCGTCTGCCGGAAGGCCATGACGCTTCTGGAAACGCTTGAGCGCGGCATCAACATATGTATCGAACGCAGAGGAGACACCGGCTTCGCGCGCAAGATCACCCGACGCGATGAGCCGCTGGCGAAGCACCTGCACGTCTGGATCGTCAACACCAAGCTGGAGTTTCTTGGTGGCCGGAACCTGCGGCCAACCACCCTGGGAAGCAAGATTGCGATAATCGTTGATGGCCTGCTGGGTGTACGCAATCGTCTGCGGGGAGAAGATCGGCTGCGTGGTCGAAATCTTGCCCTGCTGGCCACTGGCCGAAACCTGGGCGTCAAACGTGTCATCCCAATTGCCCCGACGCGGCGAGGACAGTACATCGCTCAGGAAATCCTGCTCTTGTGCCTGCGCCATCGCGGCCTTTGCAACAGCCGAGAGCGCCAATGCGCCAGTCCCAGCAAGGAAAAACCGTCTGCTCTTATTCAAATCCACAGCGTCCACCTGTAACGAAATGTCGGTTGCCCGTTTTTAAAACGTCAACCTTAACATTGTTTCACCGCACGCCACCCATTAGACGACTGATATATTTGCCGTCGGGTCAATTGGCGCGATTTCCCTCAATGAAATCTCGGTATCCACGCGAATATGGCCTTAGTTTGGCCCGCTCAACCTACAATGACGTGAGAGCGGGCGTGAACGCGCAACTGGGCACCAGCGCGTGGCAATGCTGCATCACAAATGGCTGGATAAGGAAATGGCCTTGGGGCGCCTCGAAAGGCACCCCTTAGGCGACAAGAGATATGATGCGCGCGAGCGCTTACATGCGGTATGCGATGGTGTCGTTCCAGAAACGATCCAGACGCTGAAGGGCCCGGTTCATCTGCTTGAACTCATCCTGATTGATGCCGCCGACCTGCTCGATGGAGCCGATGTGACGCTCGTAGAGCTTGCCGACCACCTCAGCGATGTCCTGCCCCTTCGGGGTGAGGCTTATGCGGACCGAACGACGGTCAATGCGCGAGCGCTGATGATTTATGAAGTCTAGTTCGACTAGCTTCTTGAGATTGTAAGAAACGTTCGAGCCAAGATAGTAACCGCGAGAACGCAACTCGCCCGCCGTCAGTTCTGCATTGCCAATGTTAAATAGCAGCAGCGCCTGAATGGCATTGATGTCTGAGCGACCAGCGCGGTCAAACTCATCTTTGATAACGTCAAGCAAACGCCGATGAAGACGTTCAACAAGCTGAAGTGATTCCATGTATAGCGTGCGAATAGCCTCGCGGCGATCGCCAGACGCGGGGGCGGGTGTCGCCGCCGGACGCGAGTTGATCATGGTTATTACCTTTCGTTTGTCGCCCGGTGGCTTTTTGTTTTTTGTGCCACCTTGCCCCGAACGGTAACGGCCACCTTTAAAATTCGACTTAAACGCCAGCCTTAATAAAAGGTTAAAGACCAGTGGTTTCTGAACATGGTTAAAAATTTGTACCGAAAATATACTTTTTTAACTATTTGCCCGCGGGCTAGTCTTCCTGCGCTGCTTTACGCTCGCGATAAACAAGATACCAGAGCGCCGCATAGATGGTTATTGCCGCCGTATGTGCGATGACAATCGGTAGCCGATAGCCGAACATATGCGGATAGACGAGATACATCGTCGTTTCTGCCACGGCGCAGATAAACCACATCACGGCACCCCATGACGCGTTCATCCAAAGGCCGATAGCAGCGAACGGAAAGAACGCCGCGAGGCACACGCTCGCGACCTGCCAGTGGATCGGCATAAGGTCGAACCGCCACAACGAACCGGGATGAAAGCCGATCAGCCTGATCCAGTAAAGAACGCCGAACAGCAGGCAGTAGCCCGCAATGACACGCTGAAACCACATGAACGCCAGGTCTGCGCTGGACGGTTCAATGCTGGCGCGGCGTGTCGAGAACGCGTTCAAAAGGTCAAATCCCCACCAGGCAGCGGCGCGAAATAGGCTTCAACATCTGAATCCGAAACCTCCTTGATGGAGCCCGGCTTCCAATGTGGCTTGGAGCCCTTGTCCACGATTGCCGCGCGAATGCCCTCATAGAAATCATGCCCAGCCAGCATGCGGCTGACAATGCGAAATTCCATCCGCATGCAGTCTTCCATCGAGCGCGACAATCCCTGCGCAATTTCGTGGAAGGTTACGCGCATACTGGTCGGCGATTTCGTGCGCATGGTTGCGAGCAAACTATCAGCCTGCGTGTTGCCGGCGTTTTTCTCCAGCGCGGCGAAGATGCCATGCAGGCTGGTTTCGCCAAACCATGTGTCGATCTTTTCCCACACATCACGCGGCGTTTCGCGCGGGGGCATGGTGAAGAAGTTGCGCAGCACGCCTTCGGCTTCACCATTGCGCGCCAGCATCTCGAGCAAGGCACCGAGGTTTTCGGACTTGACGGGATGGGTCGCGAGCCCGGACCAAAGCGCATCACCCCATTTGACGCGCGTGCCGGTGAGGCCGAGATACATGCCGAAATTATCGGCAAGGTCTGGCAGCAAATGGCTGCCGCCGACATCGGGGAAAAAGCCGATGCCGACTTCCGGCATGGCGAACTGAGCGTTTTCGGTGAGAACACGGTGCGAACCGTGGAACGAGACGCCGACACCGCCACCCATGACAATGCCATCGATAAGCGCGATGTATGGCTTGCGGAACCGCTCGATCTGGCGATTCAGGCGATATTCGTCTGCGAAGAACTCGATGGGCGGATTTTCGCGGCCATTGTATATGGCCATGAGGTCGCCGCCTGCGGAGAACGCCCTGCCCTCGCCCTTGATGACGACCAACGCGACATTTGCCTCACGTTCCCAATGATGCAGAGCGGCCGACATGGCCTTTACCATGCGATGGTTCAAAGCGTTGAGCGCCTGCGGGCGTGTCATGGTTATGACGCCAGCGGCGCCCATATGCTCAAAGCGCACTTCGTCGCCACCGTCGAAATCCAGAACCTTGGCTTCAATTGCCATGACGCCTCCCCAAAAACACAAGCTTGCGAGTTACGCGGAGGCGCATTGCACGTCAATGCCGCAGGGCGGCGGTGCGCCGCATTGGAGTGGACGCGCGCAACATGCTACAAGCCCCGACATTCAGCGAATGCCAGAGGCAGCCATGAACAAGCACAGCCCCCTCAAGGCCGCAATCGGTGGCCGCAGCGTTGACGAGATCACGGGATCGCGTCGGTTGCGCCGTATGCGCAAGGCGGATTGGTCGCGGCGGCTGGTGCAGGAAAATCACCTGAAGGTGGACGATCTGATCTGGCCGATTTTTCTTGTGGACGGCGTGAATGTGCGCGAGCCGATTGACGCAATGCCGGGCGTCGAGCGCGTGAGCATCGATCTGGCGGTGAAGGAAGCAGAACGCGCGGCAAAGCTCGGTATTCCCGCACTCGCTACCTTTCCGCGCGTCGATGGCGCACGGAAGGATCTGACAGGCTCGCATATTCTGGACCCGGACAATCTTATCAACCGCGCCACACGCGCGATCAAGGAAGCCGTGCCGCAGATCGGCGTTATCACCGACGCAGCACTCGATCCGTTTACCGACCACGGCCATGACGGCATTTTGCGCAACGGCGTGATCGTGAACGACGAGACGGTTGAACAAGTTGCGGCGGCGGCAGTGATGCAGGCGGCCGCAGGCGCGGATATTATAGCGCCTTCGGACATGATGGATGGGCGCATTGGCGCGATCCGTGACGCGCTCGACGCCGGCGGGTTTCAGGACGTTGCGATCATGTCCTACGCCACGAAATTCGCGTCGGCGTTTTATGGACCGTATCGCGAGGCAATCGGCACCAGCGGTCTGCTGAAAGGCGACAAGAAGACCTATTACCTGGACCCGGCAAATGCGGCGGAAGCGCTGCGCGAGGCCGAGCAGGATCTGGCGGAAGGCGCGGACATGCTGATGGTCAAGCCTGGCCTGCCCTATCTCGACATTATTCGCACGTTGAAGAATGAGTTTAATGTGCCGATGTTCGCCTATCAGGTTTCCGGCGAATATTCGATGATCAAAGCAGCAGCGGCGAATGGCTGGATCGACGGCGAGCGCGCCATGATGGAAAGTCTGCTGGGATTCAAGCGCGCGGGCTGCGATGGAATTTTGACCTATTTCGCGCCGCAAGCAGCCAAGCTTCTTACCGCTTGAACACGCGGGCAAAATTCCCATCTATTCGGCATGAACCGACTGGAGAGCCTGCCGATGAACACTGATGTGCTCGCACCAACCGCACCATTCGCGCTGGACGATCCGCGCGCGCTGGACGGCGTGTTGACGCGGCGGATGCTTGCATTCGTGATCGACTATTTGATCGTGGGCGCGCTGACAGTTGCACTGGCCATCGCGTTTTTCATCCTCGGTGTCGTTACGCTCGGCGCGGGATGGCTGCTGTTTTTCATTTTCGGCCCCGCGACCGTCTTAATCGTGCTGACCTACATTTGGCGCACGATGGGTGGCCCGGATCAGGCAACCATCGGCATGAAAATGATGGGCCTTAGAATCTACCGCATGGACGGCGCGCCTATTGACGGCATGACGGCGGTTGTGTATTCGGTGCTGTTCTGGGCGGGCAACGTGGTGCTGACACCGCTCATTCTGCTGGCGACGCTGTTCACCGACTACAAGCGCACGGTGCACGATCTGTTGCTTGGCACACTGGTGTTGCGCGACAGGGTTTAACTGGCGCGCGCCATCCTGTTCCACGCGTCAAGGCCGGCGATTTTGTACGCCTCGGCAAGCGTCGGATAGTTGAACGTGTTGTTGACGAAGAAATCCACAGTGCCGCCGAGATTGATGACGGCCTGCCCGATGTGGATGAGTTCCGTCGCCCCCTCTCCAACGATATGCGCGCCAAGCAAGCGGCGCGTATCCTGATCGAAGATCAATTTCAGAAAACCGCTATCGACGCCCATGATGTGGCCGCGTGAGGTTTCGCGAAAACGCGCAACGCCGATCTCATATGGCACGCCGCTTTTGCGCACCTCTTCTTCCGGTTGACCGACCGTCGAAATTTCAGGCACGGCATAAATGCCATAGGGAAAGGTTTCCGGCGCGGGCGGCAGCGATGCGCCGCAGGCGTGGCAGGCAGCAACGCGGCCTTGTTCCATCGCAGTGGAGGCAAGACTGGGAAAACCGATCACATCGCCCGCCGCGTAGATATTGGGAACGGTGGTTTGAAAGGTGAGCGGATCGACTTTGACCCGGCCACGATTGTCGGTTTCGATGCCGACCACATCCAAACCGAGAGACTCGACATTGCCGCTTCGGCCCGCCGCATAAAGCACGACCTCCGAGCGCACCATTCGTCCATCCGTCAGTGTAACCTCGGCCTGCCCATTTTTGACTTCAATCGATTTTGCCGCCGTGCCGAGCCGGATCTGCATGCCGCGATCCCGCATCTGATGGATGAAGTCGTCGACAATTTCACGGTCGATGAAATCCAAGATCGTTGGGCGCGGCTCGATCAATGTCACCGGCACATCCAGCGCGGAAAAGATCGTTGCGTACTCCACACCGATAACGCCACCGCCCACGACGGTGAGGGTGCGCGGCAGACGCTCGATTTCAAGCATCTCGTCACTGTCGAAAACATACTTGCGATCAAAGGGCACTTCCTTGGGCCGATGCGGCCGCGTGCCGACGGAAATCAAGGCGTTTTCAAAATGCAGCGTGCTGGTGTCGCCATGGTCGTTGACCAATGTGAGTTTGTGCGGCTCCACAAACCGCGCCGTCGAGCGAATGCTGCGCACGCTGTTGCGCATGAACTGATGCTGCAAGACCTCGACCTCGTGGTCGAGCGTTTTGTGCAACCGCTGCACGAGATCGGAAATCGAAATGTCCTGCTTGACCCGGTAGCCACGCCCATAAAAGCCGCGCTCCCGCCACCCGGAAAGATTGAGCACTGTCTCGCGCAGGGTCTTGGACGGAATTGTGCCGGTGTGGACTGAAACCCCACCAAGCCGCCTGCCCCGATCAACCACCACAACCGATCTGCCAAGCTTTGCGGCCTGAATAGCGGCGCGCCGACCGGACGGACCACTGCCAACAACCACCAGATCAATCGGATCCATGCAGCGCCTCATCCGTTTACTTCGCAACGGCGAAGGTAGCTCTAGATTGCGTGAACATAAAACGGATTTCAACCGTTTGAATGCATTGTGCGGCGCGATATATTTTTCGCAGGTGACGTCCCCTACGGGCGGCGCATCTGGTTCTTCCTTCTCCTCGTTTACGAGGGGGGAAGAATGGTGGCACGGTTTCGCGAACTCAAGCAAGGTTTGGCAACGGGACGCCACATGCATCAAACTCAGCCACAAGTAGAAAAGAGAAACGCTTCACGATTCATGAGGGTAGAGCTATAGTTTGAACGAGACATGACCCAGCATCCGACTCAGTCGCCGCAGTTTTTTCTGACCGCACCTTCGCCTTGCCCCTACGTGGAAGGGCAATTCGAGCGGAAGGTTTTCACGCATCTTGTTGGCGACAAGGCCCCCGAGTTGAACGATCTGCTGACGCAAGGCGGCTTCCGGCGCTCGCAGAATATCGCCTACCGACCGGCTTGCGAGAATTGTCGCGCCTGCATTTCGGTGCGCATTCTGACCAGCGAATTCGAGCCGACAAAGAATATGAAGCGCATTCTGCGCCGCAACACCGACCTGATCGGCGCAATGCACGATGCCGAGCCATCGACAGAGCAATATTCGCTATTCCGACAATATCTCGACGCACGCCACAGGCGCGGCGGCATGTCTGACATGACCGTGCTGGATTACGCGATGATGGTCGAAGACACGCATGTCGAAACCAAGGTGATCGAATACAGGCGGCGCGGGCCGGACAGCTTCATCACCGGACGCGGCGAAGGCGAATTGCTGGCCGTGGCGCTGACCGACCGCATGGCTGACGGGTTGTCGATGGTTTATTCCTTCTACGATCCGGAGATGGAAGACCGCTCGCTTGGCACTTTCATGATCCTCGACCACATCAGCCGCGCACGCGCAGCGGGACTGCCCCACGTCTATCTCGGCTATTGGGTGAACGGCTCGCGCAAGATGGGATACAAGGTGCGGTTTCTGCCGCAGGAACATCTGGGCGCGCGTGGCTGGGAGCGTTATGCCGAGCCCGAAACGGACGCCGGTTAAAACTGTTTTGCCCGGCAGGCACTTTCTAATTTGGGATTTTGTGCGTAAAGCACGGGCGAATACCTCCCTTTGGTGCGCAAATTGCCCTCACAACATGACAATCATCTTAAAGGCTTGATCCTTTGCGCCATTGGCGGCCTGGCGATCACGGTCGACATTCCGCTGGTCAAACTGGCCTCCGGCGACCCATGGCCCGTGCTGATGGTTCGCTGCACGATGACCCTGCTGGTGGGCCTGGTGGGCTGGCTGATCTGGCGGGCATTTGACCGCAATGCGCCTGCACTCATTCCCGGCAAAACGGGTCTGATCGTGGCCGCGCTCTATGGTGTCAGCTCGGTGTTCTTTATCACCGGCGTTTACAACACATCGACTGCGAACCTCGTTTTCATACTGGCGCTGAACACGACATTTTCCGCGCTGCTTTCATGGATATTTCTTGGCGAAAAGCCACGCAATGGAACGCTGTTGGCAATGGCGGCCATGATCTTCGGCGTGCTGATTATTGTCTGGGATTCGTTCGGATCAGGCAATTTGATCGGCGACGCAGCGGGCTTCGCGTCCTCCTTCCTGATCGCAACCGCAATTACCATTACGCGCGCAAGCGGCAAGGAAATGGGCATGGCCTCACTCGTGGGCGTCGGGCTGCCCCTGGTCGTTGCAGCAGTAATGGTGTCGGGAAGCGGATTCCGCATCGACGCGCCGTGGTGGATCGTGCTCAACGGCGCAGTCGTGATGCCGATTGCATTTTACTGCCTTGGAACCGGGCCGAAATATCTGTCTGGACCCGAAGTCGCCATGTTCTATCTGCTGGAAACCGTGCTGGCTCCGATCTGGGTGTGGATGATTTTCGCCGAACAGCCAAGCCGCAACAGCCTTATCGGCGGCGCGATATTGATTGTTGCGCTGGTGGCGCATTCGGTGTGGCAGTTGATGGAAAGCCGCAAGCGACGCGCCAGCGTGGTGATGCGCTACCCGGCGTAACGATTCAGATCAAACCTGCGCCGCCACGCGGCGCGGTTCGGCGGTTTCAGGTGGCGGAAGCGCATCCGCCGCAGGCAACGAAGAAACCACACCGGGCTCGACCTGCTCGATCAATTCAAGCTCGCGCAGCCATTCGCGCCAGATCGCCACAAGCAGTGCCATGAGCACAGGGCCGATGAAGAGGCCAAGCAGGCCCATTGTCTTCACGCCGCCGATGAGGCCGAAGAAGGTTGGCAGGAACGGGAGCTTGATCGGCCCACCGACGAGCCGCGGACGAAGCGTCTTGTCCACGATGAACAGTTCGATGGAACCCCACGCGAACAGCGCAATGCCTGCAACGAGCGAACCGCTGGACACAAGATAGAGCGACACAAGCGTGAACGACAGCGGCGCACCGCCGGGTATCATGGCCATGAGACCGGTGAGCACACCGAGCGTGACGGGCGATGGAACACCCGCGAGCCAGTAAGCAATGCCGAGGACGACGCCCTCCCCGATGGCGATAAGCGTCATGCCCGTGACGGTGGAGCTAATCGTGGCAGGCACAACGCGAGAAAGGCGCTCCCAACGCGTCGGGAAAATGCGCTCGCCCAGACGATCCATTTTGGCGACGAAATCTTCGCCGTCGCGATAGATGAAAAACAGGGTGATGAGCAAAAACAGCATGGTGAGGAAGCTGTTGAATGCGCTACCCCCCGCAGCCAGCACGCCGCGATAAATGCTGCCGACATTCGCGCCGCTGACGATGTAAATCAGCTCACCGATTGCGCCAGGCGGGCCGACATGCTCGCGCCACTGCTGATCCAGCCACTCACCGACACCAGGCAGATGCGCGATCCACGCCGGAGTTGGCGCGCCGTGGCGATTGGTTTCAATCGCCCACGCCAGCCACTCGCTGACTTCATTTGCCGCATAGCTGGCTGCATAGGAAATCGGGATAACCAGACCGACGACGATGAGAAGAATGGCGATGGTTGCAGCGAGGTTGCGGCTGCCATCGACCGTGTGAAGCAGGCGGCGATAAATCGGCCAGCTCGCAAAACCGATGACCGACGCGGCAAGCACGGGCACGAGAAAGCCGTGAAAGAAATACACGCCGGCAGCGAAGATGAGCACCAGCAACCAGCGCGCCAGACTGAGCGGTGACACAAGCGCCGCACGCAACGGCGCGGCTTGCCCGAAGAAACGTGGCTCTCTTTCAGCCCTGGTTGTACCCGGTCGGCTCACGTCAGCCTGCCCCACCATATCATTCTATTACGTTAGCCTAAAATACCAACGCAGTAAAAGTCAAAGCATAAATATAACGGACTAGGCAAACTTGCCGGACCTTGGGAAGCCCTTTGGCACAAGCCGACCGGCGGCGGCGCGATTGCCCAGCCATTCGCCAAGTTCTTCCCGAGTTTTGACGAAATTGCGCTCGGCGGAATCCTGCCATGACAGGCCGGAAGCCATCGTGAACACCTTGATGTCCAGTGTGCCGCCATCCTTGTATCGCTGGAGGCGCACGCCCTTGCCGCGCACCATTTCGGGTATCTCGGTGAGCGCAAACACCAGCAATTTCCGGTTTTCACCGACGATCGCTACATGGTCGCCATCGACGACAACGCAGCGCACGGCCTCGTCAGGCGACTTGACGTTCATGACCTGCTTGCCCTTGCGCGTGTTCGCAACGACTTCCGCTTCAGGCACGACGAAGCCGTAACCCTCATGCGAGGCGATGAGCAGCTTGCGCTTGGGATCGTGCACGAACGCGGTCACGATATCTTGATCGTTCTCCATATCCACGATGATGCGGATGGGCTCGCCGTGACCGCGCCCGCCGGGCAGACGATCTGCACCGATGGTGTAGAACTTGCCGCCGGTGGTAAGGACGAGAATTTTGTCCGTGGTCTGCGCCGGGAAAGCGAGCTTGAGGCCGTCGCCTTCCTTGAAGGTCAAGGTGCTATAATCGGACATGTGGCCGCGCATGGCGCGCAGCCAACCCTTTTCCGACACGACGACCGTGACCGGCTCTTTCTCGACCATCGCGTGATGGATTTCGGTGTCGTCATGCTCCGGCGCGTCGGCAAACTGTGTGCGACGCCGGCCAATATCCGTGTGCGAACTAAACTTGTCGCGGATTTTCTCAACTTCCCAGCGGATGGTCTTCCACTGCTTGGCCTCGGATGCGAGCAGCGCTTCGATCTGCGCTTTTTCTTTCGTCAGAGCATCGAATTCCTTGCGGATTTCGATCTCCTCCAGCTTCCGCAACTGACGCAGGCGCAGATTGAGGATGGCTTCGGCCTGCACATCGGTGAGCGACCACTTGGCCATCATCACCTGCTTCGGCTCGTCCTCCTCGCGGATAATGCGGATGACCTCGTCGATATTGATATAAGCGATGAGGAAACCGGCGAGGATTTCCAGCCGTCGCTCAATATCGGCCAGCCGATGCTTCGAACGGCGAATGAGAACTTCGCGGCGATGGTCGAGCCATTCGCGCAGCACATCGCGTAGCGAGAGCACATTCGGCACCTTGCCACGCGAAAGCACGTTCATGTTGAGCGGGAAGCGACTCTCAAGATCGGTGAGCTTGAACAGCGATTCCATGAGGATCGCAGCCTCAACCGAGCGGCTTTTCGGCACCAGCACGAGGCGAATGTCCTCGGCGCTTTCGTCGCGCACATCGTCCAGCAGCGGCAGCTTGCGAGCAAGCAGGAGTTCGGCGATCTTCTCGACCAGCCGCGACTTCTGAACGCCGTAAGGAATCTCGGTGACGATGACCTGATAGGTACCGCGCCCCTGATCCTCAACATTCCATTTGGCGCGCACGCGAAAGCCGCCGCGACCTGTTTTATAGGCTTCCAGTATGGAAGCGTAGCTGTCGATGATGATGCCGCCGGTCGGAAAGTCCGGACCGCGCACCATGTTTTCGTCCGGATCTGTCGGGTGCGGCTCACGGGTGAGCAAGTCCTCGACTGTCGCGTCGGGATTGTCGATCAGATACAGCGCGGCCTTGCAAAGCTCCGCGGCATTGTGCGGCGGAATCGAAGTGGCCATGCCGACCGCGATGCCTGACGAGCCATTTGCAAGCAAGTTGGGAAACGCGCCGGGAAGCACGACCGGCTCCTCGTCTTCCTCATTATAAGTGGGGCGGAAATCGACTGCATCTTCCGTGATGCCGGAGAGGATTTCGCTCGCGACCTCGGTCATGCGCGCTTCGGTGTAGCGCATGGCGGCGGCGTTATCGCCATCGATGTTGCCGAAATTGCCCTGCCCGTCCACCAACGGGTAACGCATGGAAAAATCCTGCGCCAGGCGCACCAGCGCATCATAGATGGACTGGTCGCCGTGCGGATGGAACTTACCCATGACCTCACCGACGATGCGCGCGCACTTCGCGAAGCCCTGATCGGGGTTGAGGCGCAGCAAGCGCATGGCGTGCATGATGCGGCGGTGGACCGGCTTCAGGCCATCGCGGACATCAGGCAGGGCGCGGTGCATGATCGTGGACAAGGCATAAGCGAGATAGCGCTCTTCCAGCGCTGCCTTCAGATCGACCGCTTCAATATGTTCCCCACCACCGGATGACGGCGGGACAAGGCTTTTTCCCATAAAGTTGCGTTAACCGAGTCAATGATTCGCGGCAAGTCCCGCGCGATTCCCATGTTTACCGGCGTTGTGCATTGGCGAATGACAATTTATTGCTCTTGAACGCCTTCATTCGGTCCAGAATGATCTCGAAAACCGACAGCATTGCAAAAGTAAAAGGGATTGCATCCATGCATCATCACTCGCGCCGCGTCCTGGCTTCGGCGGCCTTTATGTTCGTGACCGCGTTTTCAACTGCGAGCACATATGCGCAGGATGCAACTGCCGTCGCGCAGAGGCTGAAGGATGTGTTGGCATATCAGGGCGTTGACCTGGCATGGACGACCGCCACCGGAAGTGGCAGCCAGGTTGTACTCGACGGTGTGACCTATGGCGCGTCGGGCAGAGCCGAAAAGCTGCCGGTCGGCAAGGTGACGCTGGACGGCGTGGTCGAAAACAATGGCGGCTACAACATCGCAACGATGACATTCGCGCCTATTTCGCTGAATGATAGCGGAATGTCGTTCGACGTTACGCCCGCTACGCTTTCGGGCGTCAAGGTGCCTCCTCCGGGCGGTACGGATTACCTTTCCAACATGCTGTTTTATGAAAGCGGCAAGATCGACCGGGCGGAAGTGAAGCAGGGCGACAAGCAGATTGCGATGGTTGAAGGCATTCACTTCAACATGACGCCGCCAGTTGGCGCCCCGATGAATTTCACGGGCGGAGCCGACAAGTTTTCGGTCGACCTGACCACCATGCCCGACCCAAAGGCCAAAGCCACTGCGCAAGCACTTGGCTATGACCAGATTAGCGGAAACATGCAGATCAACGGAACGTGGAACCCACAGGACGGACGGTTGCAGCTGTCAAAATATGACATCGCCGTGGACAATGCCGGCAAGCTGGGCATGACATTCGATCTGGGCGGCTACACGCCGGAATTTCTGACGACCATGCAGCAGCTTACAAAGAAGATGAGCGAAAACCCTCAGGCGGATGACAATCAGCAGGAAACCGCGCAGATCGTCAATTTGGCGCAAGCGCTGGTGTTAAACGGTGCGTCCATCCGGTTCGATGACGCTTCAATTACGAACAAAGTGCTGAATTTCGTTGCTCAGCAACAGGGAACCGACCCGGCGCAACTTCGCGAACAAACCAAGACGATTGTGCCCTTCCTGCTCGCCTCATCTCCGATCAAGGACGAAATGCTGAAGAAGAACATTGCGGAAGCAGTGGTGAAATATTTGGACGATCCGAAGAACCTGACAATCCGCGCCAACCCCGCAACACCGCAGCCCTTTGCTATTCTCGGCGCTCTGGGGCAAACCGACCCAGCTTCGCTGCCCACCGCACTGGGTATGACGGTGACCGCGAACGAGTAGGTTTATATCGGGGCGTTTGGCTCGGCCTGTCACCGCTCAGGTTTCAAATACAACCACTACGGGATGTCGCGAGATATCTCAGTTTTCTGCCTTCGCCCCGTAAACAGGGAGAGGACAAGAGGCTTCAACGCCTCGCAAATTTCGCAACCTTGGCTTGAATCGCAGGCGTTGCAAAATGAGCGGGGCGAGCTGTTTCAACGCCTCACAAGCTGTAGACCCTCGGGACAAGCCCGAGGGTGATGGAGAATGGCCGCAAATGCGGCCATTGAACGTGGTGTGACTATTGCGGCAGCTTGTCGTCCACGCCCTTCACGTAGAAGTTCATACCGAGCAGCGTCTTGTCGTCGGCAACCGCGCCAGCGGCGAGGAATTCGGAACCGTCCTGCTTGGCGATCGGACCCGTGAACGGGTTCCAGCCGCCCTTGATCTTGGCTTCGGTATCCTGCGCCATTTTCACGACGTCTTCCGGCAGGTTCGCATAAGGCGCCATAACGACTGCGCCTTCCTTCAAACCTTCCCAACGATCTTCCGGCTTCCATGTACCATCGAGCGCGGCCTTGACGCGGCTGACATAGTACGGACCCCAATCATCAACGATTGCGGTGTACTGCGACTTTGGTGCGAACTTGGCCATATCCGATCCCTGACCGAAGCCATGAAGGCCACGTTCCTGAGCAACCTGCAACGGGCCGGTCGAATCCGTGTGCTGGACGATAATGTCTGCACCCTGATCGAACAGCGCCTTGGCGGCATCAGCTTCCTTGGCCGGATCGAACCAGGTGTTGACCCAAACGATCTTGACCTTGAAATCCGGATTGATGGACTGGGCGCCGAGCATGAAGGAATTGATGCCCATCACAACTTCCGGAATCGGGAAGGAGACGATGTAGCCGGCAAGGCCAGCCTTCGACTGCTTCGCGGCGATCTGGCCGAGGATATAGCGGCCTTCATAGAAGCGCGCGTTGTAGATGCCCAGGTTCGGGGCCATCTTGAAGCCGGTGGCATGCTCGAACTTCACATCCGGGAACTTGGCCGCGACCTTCAATTCGGGATCCATGAAGCCGAATGACGTGCCGAAGATCATCTTGCAGCCTTCGCGAGCCAAGCGCTCGAAAGCGCGCTCAGCGTCGGGGCCTTCCTGCACGTTTTCCAGAAATGCCGTCTCGACCTTGTCGCCGAGCTCCTTCTCGACCTGCAGGCGGCCCTGATCGTGCTGATAGGAATAGCCGAAATCGCCAACCGGGCCGACATAGACCCAGCAAGCCTTGAGTTTGTCCTGTGCGTTTGCAGCGGTGGAGAGCGCCAGCGCTCCCACTGTTAGCATCAATGCACCGATGAGTTTTTTCATAATCTGCCTCTGTTGGTTGTTATCTATCAGGTACAAATGCCTGGCCCAGCGATGCCGGTGTGTTCATCATCGTCAATCGCTTGTTGCGCGATATGAGCACGAGAACCACGATCGTGGCCAGATAGGGAAGCGCGGACAGGAACTGCGACGGCACCGGAATCCCGAATGCCTGTGCATGAAGCTGGCCAATCCAGACCGCGCCGAAAATATAAGCCCCCGCCAAAACCCGCAGCGGGCGCCACGAGGCGAACACGACCAGCGCCAACGCAATCCAGCCGCGGCCGGCAGTCATGTTTTCCACCCATTGCGGCGTGTAGACCAGCGAAAGGTGACCACCGGCAAGGCCAGCGCAAGCCCCGCCGAACATGACCGCAAGATAGCGGTAGCGAATGACGGGAATGCCAAGCGCATGGGCGGAGGAGTGGCTGTCTCCGATCGAGCGCAGCATCAACCCCTTGCGGGTGCGGAACAAAAACCACGAGACGGCGAAAACCAACGCGATGGATGCGTAAAACAGCGGATCTTGCCCGAACAGAAGCTTGCCGACGATGGGCAGGTCGCTGAGGCCGGGAATGTAGAGATTCGGCAGACGCACGCCCGGCAGACCGACGAAATTTGTGCCGATCATACCCGACAGGCCAAGGCCGAGAATGGTAAGCGAAAGGCCGGTCGCGACCTGATTTGTGGCGAGCGTCAGCGCCATGAAGGCGAAAAGCAGCGAAAACAGCGCGCCCGCGACGATCGCCGCGAGCACACCGATCCACGGCGAACCGGTCAGATAGGCCGCGCCAAAGCCGCACACCGCGCCCATGATCATCATGCCCTCGACGCCGAGATTCAGCACGCCAGAGCGCTCGACCACGAGTTCGCCAATAGCCGCGATAAGCAGCGGTGTGGCGGCTGTGGCGATGGTGAGCAGGATGTTGACGGTGATATCCATTACGCGGCCTCGCTGGATTTTGCACCAAGACCGGCAATGCGGATGCGGTAGTGGATCAATGTGTCGGAGGCCAGCACGAAGAAAAGCAACATGCCCTGAAAGACGCGCGCGACCTTATCGGAGACGCCGAGCGCGGTTTGCGCCGCCTCGCCGCCCAGATAGGTGAGCGCCAGCACCAGACCGGCAGCGACGATGCCAAGCGGATTGAGCCGCCCAAGGAACGCGACAATGATGGCCGTGAAACCGTAGCCAGGAGAGATGGACGGCTGCAACTGGCCAATGGCGCCCGAAACCTCCGAAATGCCCGCAAGCCCAGCTAGCGCGCCCGAAATCAGGAAGGCGAAAAACACCACGTGGCTTTGCTGAAAACCTGCAAAGCGCCCTGCCCTTGGACTGGAACCAAGCACGCGGATTTCAAAGCCCTTGAGCATTTTGGACAGCATCAGCCAGACCAGCACAGCGGCGATGATTGCGAAGATAAAGCCCCAATTTGCGCGGCCCGACATGGGCGCAAGTTCGGGCAGCACGGCAGACGGGTTGAACTGCACCGACTGCGGGAAATTATAAGCCGCCGGGTCCTTCCACCAGCCGCGCACCAGCCAATCGAGAAAGAGTTGCGCGACATAGACGAGCATCAGACTCGTCAGGATTTCATTGGTGTTGAAGCGTGTTTTGAGGAACGCGGGGATTGAGGCATAGGCCGCACCGCCCGCTGCGCCCATCAGCAACATGGCGGGCAACACCCACCAACCAACCGTTTCAGGAAACATGACCGGCAGAACGGAACCGGCAACAGCGCCCATGACGAACTGGCCTTCCGCGCCGATATTCCAGACATTCGCGCGGTAGCAAACAGCAAGGCCGACGGCGATGAGGATGAGCGGCGCAGCCTTGATGGCAAGTTCGTGCAACTGCCAGACCTGAGTAATCGGATCTATGAAATATGTGTAGAGCGCCGTCAGCGGGTTCTTGCCAAGCGCGGCAAACAGGATCGCGCCCGCGATGATGGTGAGCGCGAACGCGATGAAGGGCGAAAGCGCGGAAAAGAGCTTTGAGCGCTCCGGGCGCTTGACGAGTTCGATGCGCATCACGCGGCCTCCGGACGATGCGGGTCGGTATGGCCAGGTTCGGCGCCGCCCATCAGCAAACCGATGCGCTCATAGGTGGCCTCGGCGCGCGGCAGCGGCTTCGACAATTCCCCATTGTGCATGACGGCAATGGAGTCCGAGATCTCGAACAATTCGTCCAGATCCTGACTTATGACAAGCACGGCGGAGCCGGCGCGCGCCAGCGCAATAAGCGCTTGCCGGATGCGCGCGGCAGCGCCGGCATCGACGCCCCATGTGGGCTGGTTCACGACCATGACGGCAGGCTGACGATCCAGTTCACGGCCGATGATGAATTTTTGCAGATTGCCACCTGACAGCGAGGCGGCTTCGGGGTCCGGCGCACTCTTGCGCACATCCATCACCTCGATGATGCGCTGCGTGGCGTGCTGGATCATGCCATTTTTGACAAAGCCACCGGGAGCGATGAAAGCCTTTCTATCGGTCGCATGGCGAGACAGAAGCAGATTTTCCGACAGCCGCATTCGTGGGGCAGCGCCGTGGCCAAGTCGCTCTTCCGGCACGAATGCTGCGCCAAGACTGCGCCGCGCCGAAATGCCCATGCGCCCGACCGATTTGCCGCGAATGCGCACCGAGTCGGCGCTTTCCTGAAGCACCTCGCCCGATATGGCTTCAAAGAACTCGCCCTGACCATTGCCCGCAACACCGGCGATGCCAAGCACCTCACCAGCTTTCAGGGAAAGCCAGATGTTCTTGAGCGGCATGGAAAACGGACCGGCGGGCTTGCGGCTCAGACCGCAAATGCCAAGCAGTTCGGGCGCATCCTTGAGTTCAATCGGCGTGCGCTCGGCGGTGGCGACATCCGCGCCAACCATCATGCGCGCCAGCGATGCCGCGGTTTCCTTGCTCGGATCGCACGCGCCGACCACCTTGCCGTGACGCATGACGGTGGCGCGGTCGCACAGGCGCTTCACCTCTTCGAGGCGGTGCGAAATATAGAGGATCGACTTGCCCTCGGCGCGCAGCCGCTCCAGCGTTTCAAATAGTTTGTCGGCTTCCTGCGGCGTGAGAACCGAAGTGGGTTCATCGAGAATGATGAGATCCGGCTCCTGCAACAGGCAGCGCGTGATCTCAATACGCTGACGTTCGCCAACGGAGAGATCGCCGACTAACGAATCAGGATCGAGCGGGAGGCCGTAGGTTTTGGACAGATCGCGCGCCTTTGCAGCGATCTTGTCCAGCGACGTGCCGTCATCCACCGAAAGCGCGATATTCTCCGCTGCGGTTAACGCTTCAAACAGGGAAAAATGCTGGAAAACCATGCCGATGCCGAGCGATCTTGCAACGCTTGGGCTGGTGATCTTGACCGGCTGGCCCTTCCAGAAAATCTCGCCGGAAGTGGGTTCGAGCGAGCCGAAGAGCATTTTTACGAGAGTAGATTTGCCCGCACCATTTTCACCCAGAAGCGCGTGGATCTCGCCCTGGCGGATACCCAGATCGACATGATTGCAGGCGGTGAGCGTACCGAAAACCTTGGTAAGACCGCGCACCTCGATGAGGTTTGCTGCCTCTCCGGCAGACTTCACCACAGACTCCACGACGCCCCCATCAGGCTATATTTTTTGTTCCCTGATGGCAGACTACGCAATTGTCACATCGCGGCAATCAAAATTTGTACCAAGCAGTAAAAATGTTGCGGGACAAGCCCGAGGATGACGGCAGAGAATGGGCTTTGACGTTTCGTCTGTCTTGTCTCCCGCCCTTTACCCCTCACCCGGCAGGCGGATGAGGGTTCTCGCTTTACGGCAGCAGGATCGTGGTTCCGGTGGTGGCGCGGCTTTCGAGATCAGACTGCGCCTGCCCGGCGTCCTTCAGCGCGTAGGTCTGGTTGATTTCGATCTTCACCGCGCCGCTTTTCACGATGGCGAAAAGCGCGGCAGCGGATTTTTCGAGATCCGCACGCTTGGCGACGTAGGTGAACAGCGTCGGGCGCGTCATGAACAGCGAACCCTTTTGCGACAGAAGCCCGGTGTTGAATGGCGGGATAGGGCCGGACGACTGGCCGAAGGTCACGAACATGCCCATCGGGCGCAGGCAGTCGAGCGAGCCCATATAGGTGTCCTTGCCGACCGAATCGTAGACGACATCGCACATCTTGCCGCCGGTGATCTCGCGCACGGCAGCGACGAAATCCGTATCACGATAGTTGATGACGTGATCGAAGCCATGCGCCTTGGCCAGCGCAATCTTTTCCGGCGAGCTGGCCGTGCCGATGACAGTCGCGCCAAGATGCTTCGCCCATTGGCCGAGGATGAGGCCAACACCTCCAGCCGCTGCATGGTACAGCACCGTATCACCGGGCTTTACCTTGAAGGTGCGCAGCAAGAGATATTCGGCGGTCATGCCCTTGAGCATCATAGCCGCCGCTTCCCTGTCAGAAATGCCGTCCGGCACATGCACAAGCCGGTCAGCCGCGATGAGACGCTGCTCGGCATAGCTGCCAGTCCCAGACACATAAGCGACGCGGTCGCCGGGCTTTACGCCCGAGACCTTTGGACCGACAGCTTCCACCACACCCGCGCCCTCACCGCCCGGAATGAACGGCAGACCGCCCGGCGCAGGATAAAGCCCGGTGCGGTAGTAAATGTCGAGGAAGTTCAGCCCTACGGCCGTCTGGCGGATGAGCGCTTCCGCCTCACCCGGCTTGCCGACCTCAACATCCTCATACTTCAGGACCTCGGGACCGCCCGTTTCATGGACGCGGATTGCTTTGGTCATGGGAAACTCCAGTGATTCTTACAGCGTGGTAGCCGTATTCTTTGCACCAAGCCTGGGGAAGAATTGCAGCACTGCGCCAATACAGAACAGATAGAGGCTGGCGACGGTAATGCCAGTCTTTGTGAAAATATCGACATGTTCACCGAGCACGCCGATCTGGTTGTAGAACTGCGCCATGGCGGACTGCGCCAGCGCGAGCATGCCGAACACGCACCAGGCAATGGTGACGCCGAGATTGATCGGGCGCAACCGCTTGACGCGTACCGGATGCAGAAAATTGATCGGCACAAAGGTGAGGATGCCGCAAATCAACACGGTTGCGAAGGCCACCCACTGCCCCGGCTCGATGACATAAAGCGTGAACACGACCATGTTCCAGACGACCGGAAAGCCCTTGAAGAAGTTCTCCTTCGTCTTCATGCCTGTGTCGGCGTAGTAGATCGCGCTGGAAACCACGATGATGGCCGCAGACAAGAAGGAAAGTCCCTCGCCCATGAAACCGCGCTGATAAAGCGCGAAGGCGGGAATGATGACGTAGGTCACGTAATCGATGATGTTGTCCAGCAGTTCGCCTGACCATGTGGGCAGCACTTCCTTGACTTCCAGCTTGCGCGCGATTGGGCCGTCAATTCCGTCCACCAGCAGCGCAAGACCGAGCCACCAGAACATCGCGGTCCAGCGTTCCTCGCTTGCCGCGACCAGCGAAAGGAAGGCCAGGAAGGAGCCTGAAGCAGTGAGGCAATGCACCAGAAAGGCGCGCGCCTGCGGCCACGTAACCTGCTTCTTTGGCTTCGGAAGACGCGCGACGAGCTTCTTTGCCGCCAACTTCGCTCTCGGCTGCCTGTTCTTCACGAGCTAAGCCGATCCAACTCAGCCGCCAACACTTCGTCCCGAATACCCATCGTCGTCCCCTCATGCAGGCGCAAATAGTATGCCGCATAAATGCCGTACGGAAACAGGCCGATTGACGTTTCTTGCATTGATCCACGGCAAAGCACGATAAAAATCAATTCATGAGCCGAAAAGACGCAACGCCGGACGCTTCACAACATGTGGCCATTCATGGCAAACGAAAACCATGAAGAACGCAAATAGCGACAGTTCAATCATTGTTGCCGGGACCGGGCCGGCTGGACTGATTGCAGCGCTTGCGCTGGCTCGCAAGGGTTTTGCGATCTCGCTGGTGGGACCGCAGGTGAACCAAGCGGACCGCCGCACCACCGCGTTGATGGTGCCGTCACTGCAATTTCTCGACAGTCTGGGTGTGCTGGATGCGCTGGAAGCGGAAGCTGCGCCGCTGGTGAAAATGCGGATCGTGGACGCTACGGACAGGCTGATCCGCGCGCCGGTCGTGACCTTTAGCGCAGCCGAAATCAGCGAGCCCTATTTCGGCCTGAACATTGGCAACAAGACGCTGAATACAGCGCTCGATGCCGCCGTGCGCGCCGAGAGCAAGATCGTCTGGCACGAGACACTTGTCGAGCAATGGACGCTTGGCGCGGACCGCGCGACGGCACGGCTTGCGAATGGCGAAACGTTGACAGCGAAGCTGGTTGTGGCGGCCGATGGCCGGTCTTCTCCAGCGCGCGAAGCGGCTGGCATTTCCATCTCAACGACGCGCCTGCCGCAATCTGCGCTGGTTTTGAACTTTGCGCATAGCCGTCCGCATGGCTCGATTTCGACAGAATTCCACACGCGGACCGGACCATTTACGCTGGTGCCTCTGAAGGGCGACCGCTCCAGCCTCGTGTGGGTGGTGCAGCCGCAGCAAGCTGACGAGTTGATGGCGCTGGATGACGCGACGCTCGCCGCGCGCATTGAAGAACGCATGCAGTCCATGCTTGGCCGGGTGAGTGTCGAGCCGGGACGACAGGTCTATCCGCTATCGAACGCAACACCGCGAAGGTTTGCGCAAAACCGCGTGGCGCTGGTTGGCGAGGCGGCGCATATTTTCCCACCGATTGGTGCGCAGGGGCTAAATCTCGGCATTAGAGATGTTCGCGATCTGGTTGACATTGTTACAAATAATGCCGACGACCCCGGCGCCGAGCCGAAGCTGAGCGCATTTGACCGCAAGCGCAGACCGGACATCATGGCACGAACAACGGCGGTAACGCTGCTGAATAGATCGCTGTTGTCGAGTATGCTGCCATCGCAGTTCGCGCGGAGCGTGGGGCTCGGAGCGCTGGACGGAATTGCGCCACTGCGCGCAATATTCATGCGCGAGGGATTGCGGCCCGGCAGCGGATTTTCTGGATTGTTTTCCGACCTACGGGAACAAATCCGGCGGTAGGATGCCGCTGCGGATCAGATAAAGCAGCCCTGTGACAGTGCCGACAGAAAGCACCGTGGTGAGCAGGATGCTGGCCGACGCACGCTGAACCCAAACGCCGTATTGCTGCGCTATGACGAAAACATTTGTCGCGGTGGGCAGGCCCGCGAGCAGTACCGCGGCAAACACCCATGTCGGGTCGAAATTTCCGAGCAGGCTCATCATGACGTAGCAGAGAGCTGGGTGAATGATGAGCTTGAGCGCGGCAATCGGGCCGAGTTCTGTCGGCACGCGTTTGAGCGGGCGAAGCGCCAGCGTGACACCCATCGCGAAAAGCGCACACGGAGCCGCGGCGCGCGCCAGCATGTCGAGCAGGCGCGCAATGGGCACCGGCGGATCGACATGGAAATATGCACCCAGGACACCCGCAGCCGTGGCGATGATGAAGGGATGCAGCGCGATTTTCTTGACGACGCCAAGGGCGACCGTGCCGAAACTACCCTTCTCGTCGCCAGCCAGCGCCATCATGGTGGGCGCGATGGCAAAATGCATGATGTTCTCGAAGCAGAATATAAGTGCGACGGGAACCGCCGCCTTTTCACCGAAGGCCAACAATGCAAGCCCCGGCCCCATATAGCCGATATTGCCATATGCAGACGCCAGACCCTTGATGGTTGATTCTGCAATTTCGCCCCGAGACAGCAGGAACGAGCCGGTGAACATGGTGGCGAATATGATGAAGGTCGAAAAGACAGACGCAAATATATAGCGCCACTCGGTCAGTTGCTCGATCGGTGTTTGCGAAAGGAGCTGGAAGAACAGTGCCGGCAACGCCACATAGATGATGAACAAATTCATCCATCCGAGTGCCTCAAGCGGCCGGCGGTTCACGCGCGCGACGAAAAACCCCAGAAAAATCAATCCGAAAAAGGGAAAGACCAGGCCAACGAGATCGGACATTGTTATTTCGGCCTCGATTGGCGGTTACTTGCAAGCTTGGCACGACTGCGCCAAATAAGGAGCGAGGTATGCCATGACTGACGCCAAGACCGCAAAATTTCGAATCGGGCAAGTGGTGCGCCACCGCATTTTTCCGTTTCGTGGCGTAATTTTTGACGTCGATCCGCAATTTGCAAATACGGAAGAATGGTACGAGTCTATTCCGGCTGAGGTGCGTCCGCGCAAGGATCAGCCATTCTACCACCTGCTCGCCGAGAATTCCGAGACGGAATATATCGCCTATGTTTCCGAGCAGAACCTGCTCGACGATTCCAATGGCGACCCCGTGCGCCATCCGCAGATCAACGAGATGTTCGACATTACGCCCGATGGCGGGTACTCGCCGAAACAAGCGCGGAAACATTAGAACCCCTCATCTGCCTGCCAGCACCTTCTCCCACAAGGGGAGAAGGAGGGTAATTTCAACGCTCCCGCCAATTCTCGAACGTTGGCGCGCACGCAGCGCCAAAAACAAAAAGCGGGGCGCAAGGCCCCGCTTTGAATGTGCGAATTTGATGCGGCGATCAGTTCGCCTGCTTGGCCTTGTCCTGCTCTTCCTTGAGCTTCTTGGCAAAGTCTTCGTTGTTCTTGGCGACGAAGTCCTGAAGCTTTTTCTGGCGGTCGTCGATGTCGGACTGCTTGAGCGGTTCGCCATCATAAGCGCCGGTGAAGCCCTGCAGCGAAACCTTCACAGGATTTGGCTTGTTCTGGAAATTGACTGAGGTCAGCGTCAGCGAAGTACCCTTCTTGAGCGACGCGACGAGCTGGTCGGACAATGCGGTTTCCGCCACGCAACGGTCCGGGAAGCAGATCATGTAATCGATCTTCTGCGTCTTGCCGCCATCGATCTGGAGGCCGACGCCGGGAGGAATCAGGCGCGCGGTCGGCACGGTGACCTGAAACACCTTGCGGTTTACCTTGCCCTTGAGCTCGATGAGGCTGATGCCGGTAACGAGCTGGCCGGTGTCAGCGGTCGTGATGTTCTGAACGTTGCAGACATCAACATCCTGCTGCTTGGAGCACGCCTTGAACCAACCCTGTGGGATCTGCGGCTGTTGCTGCTGCGCGGAAGCCGGGGCAACCAGCCAAACCGTCGCGAGTGCCGCGGACACTGCCGACAGGCGATTAACGGTGATCGAAGCGCGCTTCATATTCGCATTTCCTTCAAATAGATCGCAGATCAAAATAAAAGTCTGGCGCTACCTGTTGGCCAAATAAGGCAACAGCATGACTTGGCGCGCCTGTTACACTGCATGCGCCAGCAAATCCAGCCCATCAGATAATATGAACCCACTTTTCCGCGAGTTAGACAGGTTTATGCGCGCATCGTGCTAGATTACGCGCGAATCGCAGCGGAAGGAACGATGCAGGCCACACTCGCAGCACTGATGACAGCGCTGGCGCTTTTTTTTGCGCCGATAGTGCAGGCATTCGCCGCGCCGTCGCATGCGATTGCCATGCACGGTCAGCCCGCGCTGCCCGCAGATTTCACGCACCTGCCTTATGCGAATCCCGATGCGCCCAAGGGCGGCAAGATAAGCTATGCGTGGCCGGGCACGTTCGACAGCGTGAACCCGTTCATTGTTCAGGGGAGCGCGGCACGCGGCACAATCGATACGGTGTTCGGCGATCTGGTGTTCGACCGGCTGATGGTGCAGTCGGCAGACGAGCCGTTCACGATGTATCCGCTGCTGGCGAAAAGCATCGAGACAGACGATGCGCGCAGCTTCGCGGAGTTCACGCTGGATGAGCGGGCAAAGTTTTCGGACGGCCAGCCGGTGACGGCCGACGACGTGATTTTCAGCTTCGAGCTTCTGCGCGACAAGGGCTATCCCCGCTACGCAGTCAGCGCCGACAAGGTTGCGAAGGTGGAGAAGGTTGGCGCGCAGGGCGTGCGGTTCACGTTCAAGGCGCCGGATCGCGAATTGCCGCTCATTCTGGCGCGGCTGCATGTGCTGCCGAAACATCTGATCGATCCGGCGACGTTCGACAAATCAACACTCAAGCCGATGGTCGGCAGCGGGCCATACACGATGGCGGAGATTCGCCCCGGCGACAGCATTACCTTCAAGCGCAACCCGGATTACTGGGCAAAAGACCTGCCCTCCAAGCGGGGCTTCGACAATTACGACGAGATCAAGCTGACCTATTATCGCGATGAGAACGCGATGTTCGAGGCGTTCCGCAAAGGGCTGGTGGACGTGTTTCTCGAAGAGAATAGCGGGCGCTGGAAGAACGAATACGGCTTTCCGGCGGCAACGCGCGGCGACGTGCTGAAGGAGACGTTCGAGACGCGATTGCCCTCCGGTATGTATGGCATTGTGATGAACACACGCCGCCCGATTTTTGCTGACCGCGCATTGCGGGCCGGACTGACGGAACTGTTCGATTTCGAGTGGGTGAACCGGAATCTGCTGTCCGCGGCCTACAGGCGCACGACGAGTTTTTTCGATAATTCCGAGCTTTCCAGCCACGGAATACCGGCGAGCGAGGCAGAACGCGCGCTGCTCGCACCGTTTCCAGACGCGGTGACGCCGGACATCATGGAACATGGCTGGACGCCACCCGCATCCGACGGCAGCGGTCGTGATCGCAAATTCCTGCGCGTGGGATTCGATACGTTGACGGCGGCGGGATATACGCTCAAGGACGGGCGGCTCGTCGCGCCGGACGGACATCCGGTCAGCTTCGAGATCATGCTGAAAGGCAAGGAAGGCGAGCAGCTTGCTGTGTCGTGGCAGCAGACGCTGGCGAAGCTCGGCATTGAACTGGTGATCCGTTCCGTGGACGCTTCGCAATTCCAGCAACGCCAGATCAATTACGACTACGACGCGTTTCTGTTCAACTATGCAGGTTCGCTTTCGCCGGGGGTCGAGCAGGTTGGTCGCTGGGGTTCCGAAACGCGCGACAAGCCGGGGACATTCAACTTCGCCGGGGTAGCGAACCCGGCCGTGGACGCGATGATTAGCGCGATGTTGCAAGCGGTGACGCGCGAGGATTTCGTGACCGCCGTGCGCGCCTATGATCGTGTGCTGCTATCGGGCGCTTATGTGATACCACTCTATTTCCGGCCCGAAAGATGGGTTGCGCATTGGAAACGGATCGACCACCCCGGCGTTACGCCCATTCAGGGGCCGCAATTGCCCACCTGGTGGTTTGCCCAATAGGAGACGCGCATGATCGATGCCGTGACGATTGACGTTGTGTCAGATGTGGTGTGCCCGTGGTGCTATATCGGCAAGCGCAGGCTTGAAGCCGCAATGGCGTCTGTACCAGATGTCAAAGTCAATGTGCGCTGGAGGCCGTATCAGCTTGACCCGACCATTCCGGCGCAAGGCAAGGACCGCCGCGAATACATGCTCGGCAAGTTCGGCTCTGAGGATCGTATCAAGCAGATCCACGCCAACATCGTGCAGCTAGGCGCAATTGAGGGCATTTCGTTTGATTTCGACGCGATCAAGGTTGCGCCGAACACGCTGGATGCGCATCGCGTGATCCGCTGGGCGGCAAGCGCTGGCGAGGACGTCCAGAACAGGCTCGTCGGGATCCTGTTCAGCGCCTATTTCGAGCAGGGCCAGAATATCGGCGATCCCACGATCTTGCTGGAGGCCGCGCAGCTGAGCGGGATGGATGTTTCCGTAGTGGAAACGCTGCTGCCATCCGATGCAGATCGGGAAGCCGTGCAGATGGAGATTGCAACCGCCTCGCGCATGGGCATCACCGGCGTGCCGTGCTTCCTGCTGGAAGGCAAATATGCCGTGATGGGCGCGCAGGAATCAGCCGTTCTGGCCGATGCCATCCGGCAAGTCGCGCAGGAAAAGGCGAGCGCGGAAGCTTAGGTCTTTTGCGGCTGCCAGGCGGATGAGGGGCAATTGCAAGGGCCAAGCAACGGCGAGGGTAGCTGCCTAGGCCACCAGTTTCGCGAGTTGCGTCATGACAACAGCCGAACCAGCGAGACGCTTTTCGGCAGTGGGCCACTCGCGGATGAAGACGACGCTCTGATCCGGCCTGATCTTCGCCATCGAGCCCTGCTGCCCGATGTATTGAACCAGCCCGACCGGATTGGCGAATTCGCGCTTGCGGAAGTGGATGACCACGCCCTTCGGACCGGCATCCAGCTTTTCAACATTTGCCGTGCGGCAAAGCGCCTTGATGAACACGATCTTCAACAGATGCTCGACCTCGTCTGGCAGCGGGCCGAAGCGGTCGATAAGCTCCGCGCCGAAAGCGTCGATTTCTTCTGCTGACGTGAGGTCGCCTAGACGGCGATAGAGCGCAAGGCGCAATTGCAGATCGGGCACGTAGCTTTCCGGAATCATGACCGCCGTTCCGACGGTGATTTGCGGCGACCAACCGCTATCCAACTCCTCGCCGGAGCCCTTGATCTCCGCAACGGCCTCCTCGAGCATTTGTTGATAAAGCTCGAAGCCGACTTCCTTGATATGGCCGGATTGTTCTTCGCCCAACAGATTGCCAGCGCCGCGAATATCGAGGTCATGGCTGGCAAGCTGGAAGCCAGCGCCGAGCGTATCCAGCGATTGCAGAACTTTCAGGCGGCGGTCGGCAGTGTCCGTCAGCTTACGGTTGGCCGGTAGCGTGAACAGCGCGTAGGCGCGCAGTTTCGACCGCCCTACCCGGCCCCGCAACTGGTATAGCTGCGCAAGGCCAAACATGTCGGCACGGTGGACGATCAGCGTGTTGGCAGTCGGAATATCAAGGCCGGATTCCACGATGGTGGTGGAAAGCAACACGTCATACTGGCCGTCGTAGAACGCGTTCATGATGTCTTCGAGCTCGCCGGCCGCCATCTGGCCATGCGCGACAGCGACCTTGAGTTCAGGCACCTCGGCAGTGAGGAAATCGTGAATTTCGGGCAGGTCCGCGATGCGCGGCACGACATAGAAACTCTGGCCGCCACGATAGCGCTCACGCAGCAGCGTTTCGCGGATGACCAACGGATCGAATGGCGAAATGAAGGTGCGCACCGCCATGCGGTCAACCGGCGGTGTGGCGATAAGGGAAAGCTCACGCACGCCGGTCAACGCAAGCTGGAGCGTGCGCGGGATGGGCGTGGCGGAAAGCGTGAGCACGTGCACGTCGCTCTTGAGTTCCTTCAGCCGCTCCTTGTGCTTGACGCCGAAGTGCTGTTCCTCGTCGATGATCAGCAGGCCGAGACGATTGAAGCTGATGGATGCGCCGAGCAGAGCATGCGTGCCGACGACAATGTCCACCGTGCCGTCCGCAATGCCCTTTTTGGTTTCAGCAAGTTCCTTTGTGCCGACCATGCGCGACGCCTGTCGAACGCGCAGAGGCAGGCCAACAAAGCGCTGCGTGAATGTCTTGAAATGCTGGCGCGATAGCAAGGTCGTCGGCACGACGACCGCAACCTGCAAGCCTTCCATCGCGGCGAGGAATGCCGCGCGCAGCGCCACTTCCGTTTTGCCAAAACCGACATCGCCGCAGATCAGGCGGTCCATCGGCTTGCCGAGCGACAGATCGTCAATAACGGCATCGATGGCATTCTGCTGGTCGTCGGTTTCCTCGTATGGAAAGCGCGCGGCGAACTCGCCGTAAGCACCTTCGGGCGGCAGGATGGCGGGGGCAGCGCGCATCTGACGCTCGGCGGCGAGCTTGATGAGCTGGCCAGCCATATCCAGCAGGCGGCGCTTGAGGCGCGCCTTGCGCGCCTGCCACGCACCGCCGCCAAGCTTGTCCAGAACGGCGGTGGCATTGTCGGAACCGTAGCGCGACAGAAGCTCGATGTTTTCGACGGGCAGGAACAGGCGGTCGTCGCCCGCATAATGGATTTCGATGCAATCATGCGGCGCACCCGCTGCCTCGATGGTGCGCAGGCCGATAAAGCGGCCAATACCGTGGTCCGCGTGAACGACAATGTCGCCCGCCGAAAGCGAGGTTGCTTCTGCTATGAAATCAGCGGCGCGGCGGCGCTTTTTGGTACGGCGCACGAGGCGGTCGCCAAGAATATCCTGCTCCGCGACGACAACCAGACCGGCGGTTTCAAAGCCTTTTTCGAGCGGGAGGACGGCTAGACCTGCCTGCCCGTCTTCCAGCTTTTCAAGCTGGTCGATTGAGCTGACACGCGTCAGATTGCCAAGGCCGTGCTCCTCGAGAATCTGGCCGAGGCGATCCAGTGAGCCTTCCGTCCAGCCCGCTACAAGCACGCGGCGCTTTTTCGCGCGCTCATCCGCTATATGACGCGCGACCACGTCGAACACGTTAGCCTTTGGATCGGCGCGCTCCTCGGCAAAGCTGCGGCCAGCCTTCGCACCCGCATGATGAATGCTGCGGCCACTGGCAAATGGCGCATCGAACGGCGTGAATTCGATTGCCTCGCGGTCGGCGAGAGACGACGCGACCTCCTGCGGAGACAGGAACAGCAAGGCGGGCGGGACCGGCTTGTAAGGTGTGGCATCTTTCAGCGACTGCTCGCCCTGTTTTCGGCGAGCGTCATAATGGTCCAAGATAAGCTCGTGCCGCTCGGTGAGCGCTTCGCGCGCGAGATGATCGAGAATGACCGGCGCGTCGGGCAGGAAATCGAACAGGGTTTCGAGGCGTTCGTAGAAGAATGGAAGCCAGTGCTCCATGCCCGCAAAGCGGCGGCCTTCGCTGACAGCCGTATAAAGCGCGTCGCCCGGCGTGGGTGCGCCGAACGCTTCGATATAGGCGCGACGAAAGCGGCTGATGGACGGCGGCGTGAGTTGCACTTCGCTCATGGACTGCATGGCGAAGATCGGTACATTGCCGGTGGTGCGCTGTGTTGCGACATCGAATGAGCGGATGGATTCCAGCGTGTCGCCGAAGAAGTCGAGGCGAATGGGTTCGTCGGACGACGGCGCGTAAAGATCGAGAATGCCGCCGCGCACGGCATATTCGCCAACATCGCGCACGGTGGGGACCCGATCAAAACCAGCCATTTCCAGCCGCGCGACAAGATCCTTCATTTCAAGCTGGTTGCCGGCCTTGGCGCGCAGCGTCTGCGATTCGATTGCCTCGGCGGGCGGCATGCGTTGCAGCAGCGCGTTGACCGTGGTGAGCACAACGGCGCGGTGCGGCTTTTTCTTGAGCGCCGCCATTGCAGCCATTGCATCCAGCCTGCGAGCGGCAGCGTCTGCACCCGGCGAAACACGATCATAGGGCAGGCAATCCCACGCGGGCAGTTCGAGCACCGGCAGACCGGGCGCGGCAAAGGCGAGCGCTTCGGCGATTTCCGGCAGGCGCTGACCATCACGCGCGACGAACACAATCGGCGAATCTGGTGCAGCCTCGGCGGCGGCGCGCGCAATGGCGAAGGCTTCGTAGCCATCGGCTACGCCATCGACGATATATTGGCCGGGCTTGCCCTGCGGCAGCGTGATGGATGGTATGAGTTTCATGCGCGAACTGTGGGGCGGAAAGCCCTGATTCTATCTAATATGGCTGAGTCGATATCTGCCGGGGGTGGAAGCTGCCCCATCAACCACGGCAGAAGGTCCGTGTCGTTGATGGTGAGCACATATTCATATTGGTCAAGTTCCTGATCGTTCAAGGCGCCGATTTCGGCGTCCGCAAATGGCCCCAGAATCAGGTCCAGCTCGCGCATTCCCCTGTGCCACGAACGAAATAGCAGGCGCTTGCGGCGCTCGTCCAACCCTTCGCTCGTTCGCTCGGTTCCCGTCATTTCATGGATTCCTGATTGCAGAGTCCGCGCATATAGCGTGGACAGCGCGCGGTGTCAGCCTTGCAACACGCCGCACAAGGCAGGACAATTGAGCACAATGCGCCCATCACTGCTCGACCCACTGTTTGCCCCGATCTCTTCGATACCCGGAATCGGGCCGAAGGTTGCCGCCCTTATAACCAAGGTGGTGCCGACCGATACCGGAGGGCGCGAGGCGCGCATCGGCGATCTGCTGTTTACGCTGCCGCATTCGATCATCGACCGGCGCAACCGCCCAGGCATCGCCTATGCCGAAGAAGGCACAATCGTGACGCTGGATGTGCGCGTGGACAGGCATCAACCGCCGCCGCGCGGAAATCGCAGCGTGCCGTACCGGGTGTTTGCACATGACGACACCGGCGAGGTGACACTGACCTTCTTTCGCGGCCATGCGGAATATCTTTCCAAGATGCTGCCGGAAGGCGAGCGCGTGATCGTCAGTGGGCGAATGGAGTGGTTCAACGGTCGCGCCTCAATGGTGCATCCCGACCATATCGCACGCGCCGACGCGGCAGATGGCTTGCCGCTGGTGGAGCCGGTTTACCCGTTGACCGCCGGACTTTCCACCAAGGTACTGCGGCGCGCGATTCAGGCTGGATTGGAGAAACTGCCGGAGTTGCCGGAATGGCAGGACGCAAGCGTGATGCGCCGCCAGACCTTTCCGGATTTCGGGGCTGCGCTGCGGCGCATCCACAACCCCGCCGATCCGATTGATACTTCGCCGGAGAGCGTGGCGTGGCGCAGGCTGGCCTATGACGAGTTTCTGGCCGGGCAGATCGCGCTGGCGCTGGTGCGCGCACGCGTGCGCCGCGCTGCCGGACGGCCAATAGTGGGCGACGGGCAGATCGTCGAAAAGCTGCGCAACGCCCTGCCCTATTCGCTGACGCGGAGCCAGGAAACGGCGCTGACGGAGATCAATGCGGATCTGGCAAAACCGGAACGCATGTTGCGGTTGCTGCAAGGCGACGTCGGCGCAGGCAAGACCGTCGTGGCACTGCTGGCGATGGCGCGCGCTGTGGAAAGCGGAGCGCAAGCCGCGCTGATGGCGCCGACGGAGATTTTGGCGCGACAGCATCTCGCGACAATTGCGCCATTGGCTGAGCGCGTGGGGCTGAAAGTGGCCGTGCTGACAGGGCGCGAAAAAGGTCGTGACCGGGCGGCAACACTCGCGGGTCTGGAAGACGGCACGATCAATATTGTGGTCGGTACGCATGCGCTGTTTCAAGACGCGGTGGTGTTTCGCGATCTGGCGCTGGCGGTTGTGGATGAGCAGCACCGTTTCGGCGTGCATCAACGGCTGGCGATTTCCGCAAAAGGCAGCGCGCCGGACTTGTTGGTGATGACAGCTACGCCGATCCCGCGCACGCTGGTGTTGACCGCATTCGGCGATATGGACGTTTCGCGGCTGACGGAAAAACCTGCCGGACGCCAGCCAATCCGCACGGTTACAATGTCGATGGAGCGGCTGGACGAACTGGTGCACCGCATGGCGGAGGCAGTGGCGGCGGGACAGAAGGTTTACTGGATATGCCCGCTGGTAGAGGAATCCGAAGAGATCAAGCTGATGTCGGCGGAGGATCGGTTTGCATCGCTGAAACCGGTGTTCGGCGAGAAGATCGGGCTGGTGCATGGCCGCATGAAAGGCGTGGAAAAAGACGAGGCAATGCGCGCTTTCAAGGACGGAGAAACGCGCGTGCTGGTGGCAACGACGGTGATAGAGGTGGGTGTCGACGTGCCGGACGCGACAATCATGGTGATCGAGCACGCCGAGCGGTTTGGGTTAGCGCAGCTTCACCAATTGCGCGGACGCGTGGGCCGCGGGTCGAAGCAATCATCCTGTGTCCTGCTGTACAAAGACCCGCTGGGCGAAACGGCAAAGAAGCGGCTCACGGTGATGCGGGACACGGAGGATGGCTTCATTATTGCCGAGGAAGATTTGAAATTGCGCGGTGAAGGTGAGTTGCTGGGAACGCGCCAATCCGGCACACCGGGGTTTCAGGTGGCGCGCATCGAGGACCACGCCGACTTGCTGGAAATCGCGCGCGACGATGCAAGGGTATTGCTGACAAGCGATCCGAATCTTACGTCAGCGCGCGGCGCAGCGGTGCGATTGCTGTTGTATGTGTTTGGGCGAGACGAGGCGGTGCGGTTGCTGCAGGCGGGGTGATTTTATGCACCCCTCATCCGCCTGCTGGCACCTTGTCCCTCAAGAGGAGAAAGCGGACAATCTCAGCGCCCCGCTCATTGTTCAGCGTCGAAGGTTGAAGACTGCGTTGCAGTTTTCGTCCTTCTCCCCTTGAGGGGGAAGGTGCCGGCAGCATGATCGTCGAGCCGCGTTCGGGCAATTCACGCCCGCTTTGACATGTCCTTGACGGTCGGGTTCGACAGAGAGACTTCGAGCAGCGAACCGTCGGCCTTTTTGACCCTGCGCTTGTATGCCGGGGCGACAAGGCCCGCAGAGACAATCAATTTTGCGCCGTCTTCAATCGTCATTTCGAGCGGTACGATCTCGGATTTGTAGACATACATCAGAAAGCCGGTCGTCGGATTAGGCGTGCAGGGCATGAAAACGCCTATAAGCGGGTCGCCGGGCCGATCGAGTACCGCATTGATTTCCGTGTCCTTTTCGCCCGCGACGAACACCAGCGACCACACGCCTTTGCGCGGATACTCCACCAGCCCGACCGTGCGGAACATCTCATTCTTGTTCGAAAGCGCCGTTTCGAAAAGCTGCTTGAGCGTTTTGTAGATACCACGCACGAGCGGCATGCGCGCCAGCACCCGTTCGCCATAGCCGACAATGGTGCGGCCAATGAAATTCGCGGTCAAAAAGCCAATCAACGTGATAACGATGAGCGCGACGATGAGCCCAAAGCCCGGCAGTGCGAACGGCAGGTAATGGTCGGGGTTATAAGCGTCGGGGAGATAGGGTTTGACCCAGCTATCAACCCAACCAATAAACGACCAAACGATATAGATAGTTATAGCTACGGGCGCGCAGACAATCAGCCCTGTGAGGAAGTAGTTCCTCACGCGCGTCATGCCTGACAATGTTGGTTCCATCGCCGCCCCCGGTTGTGCAGCGCACTAGTATCGAGATTTTGACTGCAAAGGGAAGCGGCTATTCCGCCGCTTCCGTGTGCGCCTGCTTGCGCTGACCCTTCCTGAGAAGGTCGGACACGAGGAAGGCAAGCTCAATCGCCTGATCCGCATTGAGGCGCGGATCGCAATGCGTGTGATAACGATCGTGCAATTCCTCAGCGGTGATGGCGCGCGCGCCGCCCGTGCATTCGGTGACGTTCTTGCCCGTCATTTCGATGTGAATGCCGCCCGGATGGGTGCCCTCGGCGCCGTGAACATCAAAGAACGCCTGCACTTCCTTCAAGATACGGTCAAACGGACGCGTCTTGTATCCAGCCGCAGTGACGGTGTTGCCGTGCATCGGATCGCAGGACCAGACGACCGAACGGCCCTCTTTCTGCACTGCGCGCACGAGCTTCGGCAGATGATCACCCACTTTGTCGGCACCGAAGCGGCTGATGAGCGTCAGGCGGCCCGGCTCGTTATCAGGATTGAGCAGGTCAATCAAACGGATCAGCCCATCCGGCTCCAACGACGGACCACACTTGAGGCCCAGCGGATTCTTGATACCACGGCAATATTCCACATGCGCATGGTCAACCTGACGCGTGCGGTCGCCGATCCAGATCATATGGCCGGACGTCGCGTACCAATCGCCAGTGGTGGAATCGACGCGGGTCAGCGCTTGCTCGTAGCCAAGCAACAGCGCCTCATGGCTGGTGTAGAAATCAGTTTCACGCAGCGCGAAGGTCGACTCGGACGTGATGCCGATGGCCTTCATGAAACCAAGCGTTTCGGTGATACGGTTTGCCAGCGCCTCGTAGCGGTCACCCTGCGGACTATCCTCCACAAAGCCGAGCATCCAACGATGCACGTTTTCAAGGTTTGCGTATCCGCCCTGCGCGAAGGCGCGCAGAAGGTTGAGCGTTGCGGCAGACTGGCGATATGCCATTTCCTGACGCGCCGGGTCGGGGATGCGGGACTTGGCGTCGAACGCCGTACCGTTGATGATGTCGCCGCGATAGCTCGGCAGCGATACACCGTCTACGGTTTCCGTATCTGACGAACGCGGCTTGGCGAACTGGCCGGCAACGCGGCCGACTTTCACCACTGGCTGCGCGCCAGCAAAGGTGAGCACGACCGACATTTGCAGGAACACGCGGAAGAAGTCGCGGATGTTGTCCGCGCCATGTTCGGCGAAGCTCTCGGCGCAATCGCCACCTTGTAAAAGGAATGCGTCTCCGGCAGCGACAGTCGCGAGCTGCTTCTTCAGCTTGCGCGCCTCACCTGCAAAAACGAGCGGCGGAAAGCTGGCAAGACGGGCCTCGGTTTCGACCAAAGCTTCGCCGTCCGGATAGGCCGGCACCTGCTGGATGGGCATTGCTCTCCAGGAATCCGGTGACCATTTCTTCATTGTCGCACCTGCCATTTGCGGGCTTTTTCCCGCCTCTCCGCTCATATGGGGAAGGCGCTGCTATAAAGGAAGCCCTCGCCTCTTGCCAGATAAATTCGTTAGCTCGGACATCTGTTCGAAATACCCTCATCCGGTTGGTGCCGGGAGGCGGATGAGGGGCAATAGCACGAGTGCTAAATAATCCGCAGGATCGTGGAAGCGACTTCCTCGCCATCGTGCTGGCCGCGGTTCCACGCGTCCTCGAACTCCGACAGAATGATTTGCGCGCCCAGTTCGCCGCCAAGCGCCTCGATGCGACCTTCTCGCAGATAGCGGAAGCGGCCAACGGTTTTCGCAAAGGGAAACAACTCGCGGTTCGCAAGAATGTGGGTGAGAAATGGCGCACTGGTGCCGGTGGCGCGTCGAAAATGTTCCTCAAACACCCCGACCAGCCCGGCAAGATTCGTATCGCGTGTTTCAGCACATTCCAGAATATTGCCGATAAATATGCGGTACGCCGAGGTATTCGAGGCCAATGCCTGCGCCACGCCCTGCACCAGCAAATGCGGAAGAATGCTGCTGTAAAAGCTGCCGGGGCCAAACACGATAGCGTCAGCCCGCGCGATGGCGCCCAGAATGAGCGGATTGGCGCGCACCATGCCGACGCTCCTTGAGGCCAGCGCAATATCGGTGATGCCGAGTGCAGCCTCTTCAGCATCCAACGAGGTCACGACATGTTGACCGAAAACCTCATGGCCGCTGCCGAGCCTGGCGCTCAATTCCACATCCGGCTGGATCGAACTTGGCCAGACGTGCCCATTGATGCCGAGCAGACGGCGAAATTCGAGAATCGCAGCGTTGATATCGTTGTCGTGGGCAAGATAAGCGCCAGTCAGGATGAAATTGCCGACACTGCCATTTCCAAAATCGAAGCCCGCCGGGATCGCGCTGCCGAACAGGTCGAGATAGTGCAGAATCGTGTCCGCCTGCGCGGCATCCATGCGCTGAAGCAGCGGATGATCGCCGCTCGCGAAAAAGCGAAACTCCTCTGCCGCCTCGCCCTGCCCCAACGCTCTGGAAAGGCGAGCGTTGAAGATTTTCACAACATCGCCAGCCTTGCCTTCGCCGTGAGCCATCGTCATGAGCGCTTGCCTGATGTCGCCCACCGGCAACATGCGGAAAGTCTCGCGGATGACCTTGGAGCTGCCGCCGCTATCCCAAGCCGGAACGATGCGCGTGAGCGACGCACCGCGATGGCTCAACGCAATGTTGGTGGAGCGGCAGGCTGTGCCGCCTGAAAACAGAACGATGCGAGGCGCGTTTTCGCTCAAGCCTGGAGCCTCTTGCCGTCGCGATAGCTGTAGCTCGGCTTATACATGGTGACGAGTTCTTCGGCGGCGGTGGGATGCACGGCCATTGTCCGGTCGAAATCTTCCTTGCTTAGCCCAGCCTTGAGCGAAATGCCCAGCAGCTGCGCCATCTCGCCAGCATCCGGCCCCAAAATATGCGCGCCGAGAACGAGCCCGGTCTGTCCATCGACAACGAGCTTGGTCAGCATCTTCTCATCCCGACCGGCGAGAATGTTGCGCATGGGACGGAAATGCGCGCGGTAAATATCAACATGCTCAAAGCGCTGCACCGCGCGCTCTTCCGACAGGCCGACCGTGCCAACCTCCGGCTGCGAGAAAACCGCAGTCGGAATGACTTCAAGGTCCGGCTCGGTGGGGTTGTCCTTCCAAAGCGTCTCGACAAGACACATGGCCTCGTGGATCGCGACGGGCGTCAACTGAACGCGGTTGGTGACGTCGCCAATGGCCCAGATGTTCGCGACATTCGTGCGCGAGTAGCTGTCCACGATGACTTCGCCCATTTGACCGATGTTTACGCCGGCATTTTCGAAACCGAGCCCGTCAGTGTTTGGGCTGCGCCCGATTGCCAGTAAAACCTGATCCGCGACGAGTTGCTCGCCCGTCGAGAGGCGGCTTTCCAGCCGCCCATCCTTGCGCTTGACGACCTCCTTCTGCACGGACTGCAGAATGATCTTGATGCCCTTGTCCACCATCGCGTCATGCAGAAGCTTGCGAAGATCATTGTCGAAGCGGCTCAATATCTGCATACCGCGATAGACCAGCGTGGTTTCAACACCCAACCCGTGGAAGATATTGGCGAACTCCACCGCGATATAACCGCCGCCCTCAATGACAATTGCCTTGGGCAATTCCGGCAGGTCGAACACCTCGTTGGAACTGATGCAATGTTCATGGCCGGGTAGTGCGTCATGCGCCGCGGGCCTGCCGCCGGTCGCAATCAGGATCTGGTCCGCGGTAGCCGTGCGGTCCTCAGCGTCAAGCCGAATGGTGTGTCGATCCAGAAGCGTTGCTCGGGACATAATGGCCTCGCCGCCGGCACCCTCGACGCCTTTGCGATACAGCCCCTCCAGCCGTGAAATTTCCTTGTCTTTATTGGCGATCAAGGTTGCCCAATCGAAATGCGCGGGCTTTACCGACCAGCCATAGCCCTTGGCGTCCCCGAAATACTCCGAATATTGGGAAGCATAGACGAGCAGCTTTTTCGGCACGCAGCCACGAATGACGCATGTGCCACCAAAGCGAAATTCTTCGGCAACGGCGACGCGCTTGCCAAGCCCCGCTGAAACGCGCGCGGCGCGCACGCCGCCAGAACCGCCGCCAATGACGAAAAGGTCGTAATCATACTTCGCCATGCGGCACCTTCATTCCGATTCAACGACAGAGACTTAGTGCATCACGATGCGGCTTTGAAGCCATGAGGTAGCGGAACCAAGTACCACGGTGCTCGTTTGAGCCTTGAACAACAATTTCGCAGGAGGAAATCATGGGTCGCAGTATTTTGCTCTGGCTGCTGGGCGTGCCAATCCCAGTTATTATTCTTCTCTGGCTTTTCTGGCACTAAGCTGCCGTTCCCGCGCCGCGCGGAAGCTCTTTGTTAACCTTAATAGAGTGTAATCATGCCGTATTTCAATGATGCGGCATGAGAGCACTAACGTGAAAAACAAAAGCTCCTCGACATCAGTATTCGGCAAACGAAAAGAACCGCATACGGTCATTATCGCGCGCGGCGACAAAGTTAGCCACTTCACAATAAAACCTTGGCTGGCAACGGCCCTGATGGGCACGGTAGCAACGCTTGCCGTCGGCTATCTGGCGGCAACGACATATCTGGTTTTCCGCGACGATATTTTGAGCGCTGCGTCCGCGCATCAAGCTCGAGTACAGCAATCATACGAAGATCGAATCGCAGCGTTGCGCGCACAGGTGGACCGCATCACCAGCCGCCAGATGCTGGATCAGCAGCTCGTAGAATCCAAGGTTACCGAACTGCTGTCGCGTCAAAGCGCGCTCAGCGCGCGGCATGGCAAGGTTACTCCAGCACCGGCAGAACAGCCCGACGCGCAGGGTTCCGACGCGCAGGATATTGAGACGCCGAGCATTGAAACGCCCGGTCAGGACAAGCCGCAGGCGATGATCGACACCGACGACGCCTCGCTGAAACTGGCCTCCGTCATGCCCCTGCTCTCGCAGAGCGATGGTGAGACATCGGATAGCGCTGCCGACCGGGCAGACCGCAATTTCGTTGCAATTAACAAATCGCTGCAAGCCGTTGAAGCAGATCAGATTCATAAGCTCGATGCGATGGCGACAAGCGCCTATCGCGAGGCGTCCGCCCTTGGCGATGCGTTGCGCACTGCAGGCGTGAATGTTGAAGAAGATTACGGCAAGGATGATGTCGGCGGGCCGCTCGTGCCACTCGATCAGGCGGGCATGTTCGACGCCAAGGTGAAGGAACTCGACGAAGTTCTGGAGCATGTAAGCACGTTGAAGCAGGAAGCAGGCGCGATGCCCTTTTCCAATCCAGCACCGGGGCGTTCCGTTTCAAGCAGATTTGGCGTGCGCACCGATCCGTTGCTCGGAACACCGGCGATGCATTCCGGCATGGATTTTCGCGCACCAACCGGCACGCCGATCCTCGCGACCGGTTATGGCACCGTGGTCGAAGCCGGATGGAATGGCGGCTATGGCCAGATGGTCGAGGTGAAGCACGCGAATGGCTTCACGACGCGCTTCGGCCATATGAGCGCGATTCATGTCAGCGTTGGCGACGAGGTGAAGCCGGGCGATGTGCTTGGCGAAGTGGGCAGCACGGGCAGGTCAACCGGCCCGCACATGCACTATGAAGTGCGCCGTAACGGACAAGCGATCGACCCATCCGACTTTCTCGCAGCAGGCAAGCGGATACAGCGCTATCTGGCGCAGTTGTAAAATTTTCTGCCGCTCATCAAATCCGCACCCCTCACCCGCCTGCCCGCAAAGCTACATCACTCCACGCGCCGAAGGTCTGGCGGAGTAGCCTCTTCCTTCAGCATCGAGAGTGCATCGGTCAGCGCCATCGATTCCTGATCGCGGGAGCCGAGACGGCGGATGTTGACCGTGCCCTCCTCCGCTTCGCGGCGACCGCAAACGAGAATGACCGGCACCTTTTGCAGCGAATGCTCGCGGACCTTGTAGTTGATCTTCTCATTACGAAGATCAGCTTCCGCCGCCAGCCCAGCCGCTTTGAGCTTCTTCACGACCGACGCGGCATATTCATCTGCATCCGAAGTGATGGTTGCGACAACGACCTGAACCGGCGCAAACCACAACGGGAAATGTCCCGAATAATTCTCGATCAGAATACCAAGGAATCGCTCCATCGAACCGCAGATCGCGCGGTGGATCATTACCGGCTGCTTCTTCTCAGAATCTGCGCCGATATAGAACGCGCCGAACCGCTCCGGCAGGTTGAAGTCCACCTGCGTGGTGCCGCACTGCCATTCGCGACCGATGGCGTCTTTCAAGGTGTACTCGAACTTCGGCCCGTAGAACGCACCCTCGCCCGGAAGTACGCCGGTCTTGATGCGCCCGCCGGACTGCTCCTCGATCGTCTTGAGCACGTCCATCATGACGGCCTCGGCGCGGTCCCACAATTCATCAGAGCCGACGCGCTTTTCCGGCCGGGTGGAGAGCTTAACCACAACTTCCTTGAAGCCGAAATCCTCGTAGACCGACAGGATCAGATCGTTGATCTTGAGGCATTCCGCCGCCATCTGCTCGTCTGTGCAGAAAATGTGCGCATCATCCTGCGTGAAGCCCCGCACGCGCATAAGCCCATGCAGCGCGCCCGACGGTTCGTAGCGATGCACGATGCCAAATTCCGCAAGGCGGATAGGCAGTTCACGATAAGACTTCAGGCCATGCTTGAAAATCTGGACGTGGCCGGGACAGTTCATCGGCTTCAAGGCAAAGATGCGCTTGTCTTCCGCCTCGTCGCCCGCCGACTGCACCGCGAACATGTTTTCGCGATACCAACCCCAATGGCCTGATGTTTCCCAAAGCGAATGGTCGAGCACCTGCGGCGCGTTGACCTCCTGATAATCGTCGGCAAGCCTGCGACGCATATAAGCAACGAGGTTCTGGAACATCTTCCAGCCCTTCGCATGCCAGAACACGACGCCCGGCCCCTCTTCCTGAAAATGGAACAGGTCCATCTCACGGCCAAGACGGCGGTGGTCGCGCTTTTCGGCCTCTTCGAGCATGTGGAGATAGGCGTCGAGTTCCGCCTGCTCAGCCCATGCCGTACCGTAAATGCGCGTCAGCATCGGATTGTTGGCATCGCCGCGCCAGTAGGCGCCCGCCACTTTCATGAGCTTGAAGGCGCTGCCGATCTGCCCGGTAGACGCCATATGCGGCCCGCGGCAAAGGTCAAACCAGTCGCCCTGCGAATAAATCTTGAGGTCTTGACCTTCGGGGATCGCATCGACCAACTCGACCTTGTAGCTCTCGCCTTTGTCGCGGAACACCTGTTTGGCCTTGTCGCGGCTCCAGACTTGCTTGGTGAACGGCTTGTTGCGTCCAATGATCTCTCGCATCTTCTTTTCGATGAGCGGGAAATCCTCCGGCGTGAATGGCTCGTTGCGCGCGAAGTCATAATAAAAGCCGTTCTCGATCACCGGGCCGATGGTGACCTGCGTGCCGGGCCAAAGCTCCTGCACAGCCTCAGCCAGCACGTGAGCGGCATCATGGCGAATGAGTTCCAGCGCGCGGGGATCGCTGCGCGTGATAATCTCGACCGAACCGGATGCGCCCAGCGGATCGGACAGATCGCGAACGGTTCCATCTATCGCATAGGCGACCGACTTCTTGGCCAGCGATTTCGAGATTGATTCTGCAAGTTCGGCACCTGTCATTGCAGCGTCGTAGTCGCGCACGGAGCCATCGGGAAATTTCAGGGAAACATTAGACAATGCCATTCTCCTATCCAGTCCCGCATACGAACGCGGGTGGTTAAGCGCAAAAGTGCGCGGCGCTGCTTTAGCCGCAAGCAGCGGAGACGTAAAGTCGATCCTGGGTAGCAGCCTAGGCTTTGCGCCCAATGTGCCAGTATCGCCACGGTGTGAACCAGCGATAGCGGGGGCCGAGGGCTTCAGGAACGCGGTCGATGCCGTGCGTTCCCCACGGACCGCAGCGCATGACGCGGAATGCGCCCATCCAGCCGCCCGCCCAGAGCCCATGGCGCGCGATTGCCTCATAGGCGTATTCCGAGCAGGTCGGCAGGTGGCGGCAGGAATTGCCGATGAGGCTCGACAACGTGAGCTGATACAGTCGCACGAAACCAGTGCCGAAAAGGCGGCCCGGCGTCTTGCGCCAAGCGCCGTCGAAGTTGCGGCTCTTATGTTTGGCCGAAGCTATGTGCGTGTGATCGTGCAACGGTCAGGCGGCCTGCCCTGCCCGCTTGCGCTCGATCTGATCGATCGCATCGACCACGGCGTCGAAGGTGAGCATGGTGGAAGCGTGGCGAGCCTTATAATCGCGTACGGGCTCCAGATATTTCAGATCGGCAAAGCGACCCTCGGGCGGCGGGCCGTTTTCCTTGAGCATTTGCAGCATCGTTTGCCGCACAGCGCGCAGTTCTTCGGCAGTTGCTCCAACGACATGGGACGCCATGACGGATGAGGACGCCTGACCAAGCGCGCAGGCTTTTACGATGTGGGCGAAATCGGTGACGACACCGTCCTGCAAATTAAGATCGATGGTGACAGTTGAGCCGCAAAGCTTGGAATGCGCCGTCGCGGTAGCGTCTGGATGATCGAGACGACCAATTCGGCCGATGTTTCCGGCAAAACCAAGAATTTTCGCGTTATAGACGTCGTCAATCATGATTTTTTCCGTTTGTCGCGACTGGACGAAACGATTGTCTCGCTTCGACACCTATCTTTCGTCGCGTTCAGCCTTATATAATGCTTCGTGTTCCTGCTGGACAAGGCTGTCAAAAGTCTGAAAGGCCGGAAGCTGAAACTGTGCTGATTTCGGGCGCTATATCCTAAAAATAGACCCGCAGACAGGCTACCGTTCAACTCGTTCCTTCTGGAAAGGAACTACGGGAGACCTTTTATGGACGCCGCAATTAAGAAAATGCTTCCCGCTGCCTATATGGACAAGCCGGTGACGGATCGTCCCACGCAGGAGGAAGCCGAAGCCGCGGTGCTGACACTTCTACGCTGGGCAGGCGATGATCCGACGCGCGAAGGGCTGATCGATACACCGCGCCGTGTGGTGAAAGCCTATCGCGAAATGTTCGAAGGCTATGACAAATGCCCCGCCGAAGAGCTTGGCCGGACCTTCGAAGAAGTCGCGGGCTATGACGATATGGTCGTCATGCGCGATATAAGCTTTCACTCACACTGTGAGCACCACATGGTACCGATTATCGGCAAGGCGCATGTGGGCTATTTGCCGGATGGCAAGGTCGTCGGGCTTTCCAAACTCATCCGCGTTGTCGAAATTTTCGCGCACCGACTGCAAACGCAGGAAGCAATGACGGCACAGATCGCAAATGTGATCCAGGATGTGCTCAATCCGCGCGGCGTGGCTGTCGTGATCGAGGCAAATCACATGTGCATCGAGATGCGCGGCATTCGCAAGCAGGGATCAGTGACGACCACCGCGACATTTACCGGCGCTTTCCGCGACAATCCGGAAGAGCAGGTTCGGTTTATGACGATGATCAAGAGCGGCACGATAACGGGCTGATTGCATGACATCGCTGACATTCGACATTCCGCCGACTGACAAGGGCGCGCTGGAGGAAGGCAGCAGCTTTACGCCGAAGTTCGACGCCAGCGGGTTGCTGACGGCGGTTGTTACCGATGCGGATAGCGGTGAGCTTTTGATGGTCGCGCATATGAACGCCGAAGCGCTTGCGCTGACGCTGGAGACAGGCATAGCGCACTATTGGTCACGGTCGCGCAAATCGATTTGGAAAAAGGGCGAAACCTCCGGCAATTTGCAAAGCGTGGCCGAATTGCGCACCGACTGCGACCAGGACGCGCTTTGGCTCAAGGTTCGAGTGGCAGGCGATGGTGCAACCTGCCACACCGCAAGGCGTTCATGTTTCTATAGAAGCGTACGCCTTTCGGACGGCAAGGTTGTTCTCAAGGTCGAGCGGTAACGCTGAATCTCCGATGGTCAGACTATTTCATTCGACTGGCTAATCGCGTTTATGTTTCTAATACTCAACTACCCTATATCGGGGCTTGGGACAGGGAGATTGAATGATGCTCGAATGGGCATCGTTCCGGCGGGCCGACGTTAAGGAGGCCGATGGCGTCGTTTCTGCGGGCGGCGTGGCCGGAGCCAAGAAGAAGCCAGGTGTTGCGCTTGCGCTGGGCGGCGGTGCTGCTCGCGGGTGGGCGCATATCGGCGTATTGCGCGCGCTGGACGAGGCCGGCATCGAGGTTTCGATGATTGCCGGAACGTCTATCGGTGCGCTGGTTGGCGGCTGCTATCTCGCAGGGAAACTCAATGAACTTGAAGATTTCGCGCGCAGCCTGACGCGGCGGCGCATATTCGGCCTGCTGGACATTAAATTCGCGGCGAACGGGCTTTTCGGCGGCATGAAGCTGGACACCCGTATGCAGGAGCACATGAACGGCATCCGCATCGAGGATTTGCCGAAGCCGTTTGTGGCCGTAGCGACCGAAGTGCGCACAGGTCACGAAATCTGGCTGAGCGAAGGTGTTTTGATCCGGGCGGTGCGGGCGTCCTACGCGCTGCCGGGCGTATTCGAGCCAGTAAATTGTGACGGACGCATTCTGGTCGATGGGGCTTTGGTGAACCCGGTGCCGGTTTCGGTATGTCGGGCGTATGAGCAGCCGCTCGTGATCGCAGTGAACCTGCACTACGACAATTTCGGACGTTCAGCGGTGCTGAAGCACAGCGCGGGCGAATTGGTGATTGAGAAAAACACCAACCCACGCCATCCGCAGGATACGCCGCCAGCGCAGGCCAGACTTGGCGTGACCGGCGTTATGGTGGAAGCGTTCAACATCATTCAGGATCGCATTTCCCGCGCGCGGCTTGCGGGTGATCCGCCAGATATGTCGCTGCAACCCAAGCTCGGCCATATCGGGCTCTCGGAGTTCCACCGTGCCGACGAGGCAATCAAGCTCGGCTATGAGAGCACGCTGGCGCGAATCGAAGAAGTAAAGCGGCTTCAGGCAGTATTGGTCTAAGCTTTCAGGCTTGTGCATTACGGCACGTTGTTTATATAAGTAATCGTGCGGATAAAGATGTGGCGGCATCGACTGCAAATTGTCGATGAGGGATGCTGTTGTTCGACCGCCAGCCAAACACCGCTAACAAGTCTGCTCAAATTGATGCGTTGTTTGAAGCGCACCAGTCTGCATTCGCCAAAGGCGATTACGAGCAAGCGCTTAAAATCGCAAAGCAGGCGCGAACTATTGTCAACGCTCCAGCGATTGCCCGATCAGAGGCACTTTGTCTTACCCGAGTGGGCCGTGCGCAAGAAGCCTATGATCTGGCGCGCTCGGTGACAGCATCGCATGACGATGAAGACTATTTCGACCTGCTGGCGGATATTTGCGGCGCGCTTGGCAAGGCCGAAGAATCGGCCGACTATGGCAACGCGGCTCTCGCGGTGCGCGACAGGAAATTCGGGAATGGGCCGTATTATGCGCTTCCCGAGGCGCTGCCCGACGGCGGCAAAAAGATCATCGCCTTTTCGCTGTTTGGCGCCAATCCACGCTATTGCGAGGTGGCGATCCTAAACTGCGAGTCCGCGAGCCAGTTGCTGCCGCAGTGGCAGTGCCGATTCTATTGCGACGAAACGGTGCCGGGCCATGTGCAACGCAGGATAGCGGAGACGGGCGGCGAGGTGGTTCTGGTCGACGATGAAACCCGAAAGACCATACCGGCGCTGATGTGGCGTTTTCTTGCAGCCGATGATTCGAGCGTCTCCCACTTTCTTATGCGTGATGCAGACTCGCTGATTGGAGAGCGGGAAGCTGCGGCGGTGAATGCGTGGATCGACTCCGGCAAATGGTTCCATGTCATGCGTGACTATCACACGCACACCGAAGTGATGCTCGCAGGCATGTGGGGCGGCTGCCACGGCGCCATTCCGAGTATGCGCGAAGAAATATTGAAGTACGTTACGCCAGAATTATTCGGGAAAAGGTACGTCGATCAACATTTTCTAAGGAAGCATGTCTGGCCGACCGCGCGCCAGAGCGTCCTTTCTCATGACAGCAAATTCAAATTCTTCAACAACGAGCCATTTCCGCATGTTCCCGGCGCTTCACTTGATGCCCGGCATCACGTTGGCGCCAATCTCAGCACCTATATTATTGGCGGACCACTGGATATGCCGGACGATACGCCGGTGACGCTAAGTATTACAGATCAGAATGGCGAATCCGTGTGCGAATATGTGATTCCAGTTCGCAACAAGCGGTGGGACTCCCCCTTCCCGAACGTCCATGCGCGAAAGATCGAAAGCGGCGAGTGGATCGCCAAATTGAGCGGGTTCTAAAACCGCTGAACGTCAGCGGCGGCGTCGATCATGCGAAGCTGGATCGTGCGGTTGCCATTCCAATGGTTGGCGGAAAGTGTTCCGGCAACGTGAACGCTCTTGCCCTGATTGGCGAAGAGGAACGCACCAAGGTCTGATTGTGCCGCGCGGAACGCCATGCTCTGCACGCGCTTGCCGGTGAGCGATGCAAGCTCGGCGCGAACGTGGCCGTTGCCAACCTCGCGGGCAGACACAAGCCGATGGCGAGGCAAGACGAAAATGGGTGCGGCATGGCCGCTGCCATATGGTCCAGCCCGCTCCAACGTATCGTACAATTCCTGCGTGACGCCATCGGCGGAAAGCGCGCCGTCGATTTGCAAGCTTTCCTCATGGCGTATCCGGGCGACGCGCTCCGCCGCCTGCAATTCGAAGAAGGCGCGCAGATCCCCAAGACGCGTACGCTCAACGGTGATGCCTGCGGCCATTGCATGGCCGCCGCCCTTGACCAGAAGGCCCTCAGCGACAGCGGCGCGAACCAACCCGCCAAGATCGAAACCGGAAATAGACCGGCCCGAACCAACGCCTATACCATTCGGATTGAAGTGAACGGCAAAAGCGGGGCGACGCGTATGCTCCTTCAAGCGCGCGGCTATGAGGCCGACAATGCCGGGATGCCATGAATCGCTCGCGGTTACGACGATGGCGGGACCATCGCCGCCCGCCATTTCCGCATCGGCTTCGGCGCGCGCGGCATCGACCATCGCCTGCTCCATCGCCTGCCGTTCCTGGTTGAGACGGTCGAGCGTTTCAGCGATTTCGCGCGCCTCGATTGGATCGTCGGTGGCGAGCAGGCGGCTGCCAAGCGCGGCATCCCCAATGCGCCCGCCCGCGTTGATGCGCGGACCAAGCAGAAAACCGAGATGAAATGCGTTGACCGGCTCGGAGATTCGCGAAGCGCGGATTAGCGCAGCAAGACCGGCATTGCGCATCTGGCGGATAGCGATGAGGCCCTTCACCACGAAGGCGCGATTGACGCCGACAAGCGGCACGACATCGCAGACAGTCGCGAGCGCGACGAGATCGAGAAATGTGAGCAAATCGGGTGGCGCAGGCGTGGCGTCGCGTCTACGCAGGACGCGGGAAACCTGAACGAGAGCAAGAAACACGACGCCAGCGGCACACAGATGCCCCTGGCCTGACAGATCGTCGTCGCGGTTCGGATTTACGACAGGCGTATCTTCAGGGAGCGCGCCGCCGACCTGATGGTGATCGAGGACCAGCACATCCGCTCCAGCCTCGCGCGCGGCAGCGATTGAGGTCGCGCTGTTGGTTCCGCAATCAACCGTGATGATGAGCGACGCGCGGCTTGCAAGCTCGCGCATAGCGTCAGGGTTCGGGCCATAGCCTTCGAATATGCGGTCCGGAATGTAGATTTCCGATTGAATGCCGAAATGGGCGAGAAACCGCTTGAGCAAGGCGGATGAGCAAGCGCCGTCCACGTCATAGTCGCCAAAGATCGCGACGCGTTCGCCACGCTGGACAGCATCGGCGATACGCTCGCCCGCCCGCTCCATGTCGGCGAGCTTTTCGGGGTCGGGTAGAAGGTCGCGGATCGTGGGATCGAGAAAGGCAAGAGCCTCGCCCTTGCGCACGCCCCTGCCCGCAAGCACGCGCGCCACAATTTCCGGCACGCCATCGGCTTGCGCCATTGCGAGCGCTGCCATTTCCTGCGCTTCCGTCAGGCGGTGCTCCCAGACCAAGCCGGTCGCAGAGCGCCTGACATCAAGGAAATAGCGGCGTTCAGACGTCAAAACTTCTCCAGATCCTGATGGCGCGCCTTGATCTCACGAACCGTGCGCGACGACGAGCGCAGAACTATGGTGTGAGTCGTGATCGCATTGCGACCGAATTTCACGCCGGAAAGCATGTTGCCATCCGTAACGCCGGTGGCGGCAAACACCACATCGCCCCGCGCCATGTCGCCAACCTGATAGATGCGATTTGGATCGGCAATGCCCATCTTGGCCGCGCGAGCGACTTTTTCGGACGTATCAAGGATCAAGCGGCCCTGCATCTGGCCACCGGTGCAGCGCAGCGCCGCTGCGGCAAGCACGCCCTCAGGCGCACCGCCGGAACCGATATAAATGTCGATGCCGGTTTCTTCCGGGTTGGTGGTGTGAATGACGCCCGCGACATCGCCATCACCGATGAGACGGATTGCAACGCCCGTTTCGCGCACAGCCTGGATGAGCTTGGCGTGACGTGGACGGTCGAGAATGCAGGCCGTGATTTCCGAAACCGGCACGTGCTTGGCGTCAGCGAGGTTATGGATGTTCTGGCGTGGCGAAGCGTCGATGTCGATAATGCCTTCCGGATAGCCCGGCCCAATCGCGATCTTGTCCATGTAGACGTCCGGCGCGTAGAGCAGGCTTCCCTTTTCCGCGACCGCGATGACGGCAAGTGCGTTCGGCAGGTTCTTCGCGCAGATGGTCGTACCTTCCAGCGGGTCGAGAGCAATATCGACCTCCGGCCCTTTGCCGGTGCCGACTTCCTCGCCGATGTAAAGCATCGGAGCCTCGTCGCGCTCGCCTTCACCGATAACGACGGTGCCCTTGATCGGCAGGCGATTGAGTTCGGCGCGCATCGCATCGACGGCAACCTGATCGGCCGCCTTTTCATCCCCACGGCCACGCAACCGCGCCGCAGCCACAGCCGCACGCTCAGTTACACGCACGATTTCCATCGTCAGTACGCGGTCCAGGCCCGCCATCACGCTTTTCGCCATTTACGTTTCCCCGGTATGATTTAGGTCGCCGCCCTTGTGTCAAAGCCAAGCAACAAGAGCAAGACAGCCAAGCGTATTGAATCGATTGAGGAAACTACTCCGCTCGTTCAATGCGGATAACCTGCGCCTTATCGACCAACAGGCCGTCGTTGGTGACGGCATCCACGGCCTTGCGGACCAAGGATTCGGTTGTCTCATGAGTAACGAGGATAACCGTCTTCTGTTTGGCGTTCGGCTCGCCATGCGCCTGCTGAACGATGGATTCCAGCGAAATTTCGTTTTCTGCCATGCGCTTGGCCAGGGTTGCGAAGACGCCGAGGCGGTCATGCACGGTGAGGCGGATGAAATAGCCGCCCGCGTGCGAGCGAATTTCAGCTTTCTTGTAAGGTGTGAGCTTTTTCGCGGGGCGCCCGAAAACGGGGCCGTGCTGAAAGCCGGGCTGGCTCTTGGCGATGTCGGCAATGTCGCCAACGACAGCCGACGCAGTGGCGTTACCGCCCGCGCCCGGTCCCGACAGGAGCAATTCGCCAAGAATGTCGGTTTCGATTGCGACCGCATTCGTGACGCCATGCACCTGCGCGATGACGGATGCCGTCGGCACCATCGTGGGATGAACGCGCTGCTCAATGCCGCTATCGGTCTGCTGCGCAACGCCCAGAAGCTTGATGCGATAGCCGAGATCAGCGGCGGCGCGAATATCCGCCTGCGTGATGTTCGAAATGCCTTCCATATAGACTTCGTCGGCAGCAATGCGCGAGCCAAACGCAAGGCTGGTGAGAATTGCCAGCTTGTGCGCGGTGTCGTTACCCTCGATGTCGAATGTAGGGTCTGCCTCGGCGTAGCCAAGACGCTGCGCATCCTTCAGGCATTCCTCGAAGGAAATGCCCTCGGCTTCCATGCGCGTGAGAATATAGTTGCAGGTGCCGTTGAGGATGCCGAACACGCGGCTGACCGTGTTACCCGCCATCGACTCGCGCATAGTCTTGATGACAGGTATGCCGCCGGCGACCGCCGCTTCATAGTTCAGCAGCACGCCCTTTTCTTCAGCGATTTCGGCAAGCGCAACACCATGCTTCGCGAGCAGCGCCTTGTTCGCGGTTACGACATGCTTGCCGCTTTCAAGAGCCGCAGTGACGGCCGCGCGGGCAGCACCTTCATCCCCGCCGATAAGTTCGACAAAAACGTCGATGTCGGCGGATTTGGCGAGTTCAATCGGATCTTCGAACCATTTGGCCGAACCAAGATCAACGCCACGATCACGCGAACGATCACGCGCAGAAACGGCAGTGACCATAATGGGCTGACCGCACTGGCGAGTGAGTTCCGCCGCCTTGGTTGCAAGCACGCGCACGACAGATGCGCCCACCGTGCCGAGCCCGGCTATTCCCACATGCAATGCGTTGGCAACACGAGCCACGGCGTGTCCTCTTCGTATCTATGAAACTTGGATGCGTCAGCGCCGCGCGGAGAGCGACACAACGTTGTTTGGTTGCTTGGCAGACGCTTGAAGAAATTTCTTGATCGAGCGCGCCGCCTGGCGAATGCGATGTTCATTTTCCACGAAAGCAAGGCGCACATAATCATCGCCATGCTCCCCAAAGCCGACACCCGGCGCCACCGCAACATCCGCATGCTCGATCAGCAGCTTGGAAAACTCCAGCGAACCGAGATGGCGGAACTGCTCCGGGATGGGCGCCCACGCAAACATTGACGCGGGCGGCGCCGGAATATCCCAGCCAGAACGGCCAAAGGACTCGACCATCGCATCGCGGCGCTTGTGATAGACCTCGCGGATTTCGGCAATGTCGCCGCCGTCGCCATTCAGCGCGGAAGTTGCAGCTACCTGAATCGGCGTAAACGCACCATAATCCAGATAGGATTTGACGCGCGTGAGCGCAGCGATGAGGCGTTCATTGCCCACGGCAAAGCCCATGCGCCAACCCGGCATGGAAAACGTTTTCGACATGGAGGTGAACTCCACCGTGACATCCATCGCGCCCGGCACCTGCAGCACCGATGGCGGCGGATTGCCGTCGAAATAGATTTCCGAATAGGCAAGGTCCGACAGGATGATGATGTCATTCTTGCGCGCGAAGGCGACGACATCCTTGTAAAAATCCAGCGAAGCTACCATCGCGGTCGGGTTCGACGGATAGTTCAAAATGAGCGCGAGCGGCTTTGGAATGGAGTGGCGCACGCCACGCTCCAGCGCCGGAATGAACTGGTCATTCGGCTCGACCTGCAGCGAGCGAATGACGCCGCCGGACATGATGAAGCCGAAGGCGTGAATCGGATAGGTCGGGTTCGGACACAGCACCACATCGCCCGGCGCGGTGATGGCCTGCGCCATATTCGCAAAGCCTTCCTTGGAGCCGAGCGTTGCGACAACCTGCGTGTCAGGATCAAGCTTCACGCCGAACCGGCGCGCATAATAACCCGCCTGCGCGCGGCGCAGACCGGGAATGCCCCGCGATGCGGAATAGCGATGGGTGCGCGGATCGCGCACGACTTCGACGAGCTTTTCGACAATTGCAGCAGGAGTCGGCAAATCGGGGTTGCCCATGCCAAGATCGATGATATCGGCACCGCGAGAACGGGCGCTGGCCTTGAGCCTGTTCACCTGCTCGAAAACGTAGGGTGGCAGCCGCCTGACCTTATGAAATTCTTCCATTTCCATGTCGCGTACTCACGTCGCTTGCCCGCGCGCCCGGCAGGCCGTCCGCTGCCTATATACCCCATCAACAGGTCGGTCGAGGGGCACAAATTTCTTTTAGTGTTTCGTCGCTGTGCGTGGCACCCAACTGGCGCAATTGCGCTTCGCTGGCGGTCGTTCCGGCACCCTTGCCCGCTGCTGCCTGCGCTGCGGATGCACCCTTGAGCGAGGCGACGGCAGCGTCACGCTCCTCCTGCGAAATCTGGGATGTCGCGATGGCTGGCTTGACGTTGAGATTCGGATAGGTGCCGGTGTTCGACGCGCCGCTTGAAGGATCGTCGGGCGTCGTCGTGCAGGCCGCCGTCGCAAGCATGGCGACGATCACGGCAGCGCGTGCGCCATTCGACGCGATGGACTTCCAAGGGCCGGTCATTTTTGCGCAGGCTCCTGATTGATGTTGGACCCTTAGAGTCTTCCCATGATAACATGTCAAGAAAGCGCAGGGAGGAATAGCGCAAAACATGAACAAATCCAGCGATCCTGTGTCCACTAACGCTGCCGTTGCGACTGACGTTGAGCAATATCTTGTCCGGGATCCGGAGACGTTCGCGCTCAATATGGCGCGCACGCTGGAGAATCTGGGCAAGGCGGCGGCTGCCTGGGCTGCGCCGCGCGAAAACGGCGATGTGCATGACAGCGTCGCAGAACCCGTTGCGGATATGGTCAAGACATTCTCCAAGCTAACCGAATATTGGCTTGCGGACCCTTCCCGCGCCCTTGAGGCGCAGACCCGACTTTTCGCAGGACTTATCACCGTCTGGCAGACGGCGGCGCACCGCGTAAGCGGCGTAGAAGGCGTTGAGGACGTGGTGAAGCCGGAACGCGGCGACAAGCGATTCCTGGATGAAGAATGGGGAAAAAACGCTTTCTTCGATTTCCTCAAGCAAGCCTATCTGGTGATGGCGCGCTGGTCGAACGACCTGGTGGAACACGCTGACGGGCTGGACGAACACACGCGGCACAAGGCCAGCTTTTACGTCAAGCAAATCGCCTATGCTCTCTCGCCGTCCAACTTCGTTCTGACCAACCCGGAATTATTCCGTGAGACAGTGGCGGCGAACGGCTCGAATCTGGTTCGCGGCATGAAGATGCTTGCCGAAGATATCGCGGCCGGAAAGGGTGATCTCAAGCTGCGGCAGGCGGACAATTCGAAATTCGAGATCGGCAAGAACATTGCGCTTACTCCAGGCAAGGTGATTGCCCGAAGCGATCTGGTCGAAGTGATCCAGTATGAGCCAACGACAGACAAGGTGCTCAAGCGACCGCTGCTGATCTGCCCGCCGTGGATCAACAAGTTCTATATTCTCGACCTAAATCCGGAGAAATCCTTCATTCGCTGGGCGGTGGAACAGGGACACACGGTTTTCGTGATTTCCTGGGTAAACCCCGACGAACGGCATGGCCGCAAGAACTGGGAATCCTACATCCGCGAAGGGCTTCAATTCGCGCTGGATACGATTGAGCAGGAAACCGGCGAGACGGAGGTCAATGCCATAGGCTATTGCGTGGGCGGAACGCTGCTCGCTGCCGGGCTGGCTTTGATGGCGCAGGAAGGCGACAACCGCATCCAGTCAGTGACCTTTTTTACCACGCAGGTGGACTTCACCTATGCGGGCGACCTGAAAGTGTTTGTGGATGAGGAGCAGGTGCAGGCGCTGGAAAAGGCAATGACTGACCGCGGCTATCTTGAGGGAACCAAGATGGCGATGGCGTTCAACATGCTGCGGTCCGGCGACCTGATCTGGCCCTATGTCATCAACAACTACATGCGCGGCAAAGACCCGATGCCGTTCGACCTGCTTTACTGGAATTCAGATTCCACACGAATGGCAGCAGCTAATCACTCGTTTTATTTGAGAAATTGTTATCTCGAAAACAACATGTCAGCAGGACGCATGACCATAGCCGGGCGCAATATTCAGCTCAGCGACATCAAAATCCCGGTCTACAACCTTGCTACGAAGGAAGACCATATCGCGCCAGCAAGGTCAGTGTTTCTCGGCTGCCGCTATTTCGGCGGCGACGTGGATTACGTCATGTCCGGGTCTGGCCATATTGCGGGCGTAGTCAATCCTCCTTCCCTCAAGAAGTATCAATACTGGACCGACGGAAAGCCCGAAGGCACGTTTGAAAGCTGGGTGGCGAATGCGACAGAAACACCGGGATCATGGTGGCCGCATTGGCACAAATGGATCGAGAGCAAGGATTCGCAACTCGTGCCCGCGCGCAGGACGGCCTCTAAGCTCAAAAGCCTTGCGGAAGCACCCGGTACATATGTTCGGGTAAGGGTTTAGTCTGAAAATCGGGATGTTTTCGGTGCGAGATTGCTCGCCAAGGTTGACTGATGCGTCAAACAAGGCGAAATGTTCGCGTGCAAATCAAGTTCTCGCCGCATTCGTTGCCTAATCGCCGAAGCATTGCGGGACGCGCCGGTCCATTTTGAGCCGGTAAATACATATGGTTTAGCGAGACATGTGCGAGGGCGCATATAGTCTCTTGGGGATAGGACCTCTGGTCCTCCGATCTGGAAGAAGGGGATACGGTTGAAAGGAGCAACGCGCCAACGCGCCAGACCTTTGTGCCGCTTGATGGCCGCGCTGATGGCGTCGGCCTTCATTTCATCCTGCGCTTCCACGCTGGATTCCACGCTTGAATCGAATGGCGCCGCCTTCAACGCTACAGCACCGAAAGATGGGGCGGTCGAGGAAGTTTCAGCAGATGGGACCGCGGCAAGCAATTCGCTCGCGATGGCCGAAACGAAAGAGGTGGGCGACCCGCAACTGCCCGAGCAAGTGGCATCACTGCCTATGACAACGCCGAATGCGGCGGGTGTCGAGGCTGCACCCGCCGAGACGAAAGCGGGAGAAACAGCAGTCGAGGCGGCAAAGCCCGAATCTGCAAAGGCAGAGGTAGCGGCCATCGATGCGGAATCGAACCCTGCCGAGGCTGCGGTGGAGCCCGCCAAGCCGAAGGGCCTTTTGGCATCGTTCTTCGGAGCCAAGCCTGCAAAAGCGGCAGAAGCCAAACAAACGCCCGCAGTGAAAGCCACGGCAGAGCTGGCGGAGCAGACCCCTGCCCCAACGCAGTTTCTCGAAAATCCGGCACCGAAGCAGATTTTGGAAAACCCCGCGCCCACCGCAACGAAAAAAGATCGCTCAATTCAGTTGGCCTCGCTGGACCTTTCCAGCCAAAAGCCGATGCGAGCATCGGCAGTCTCATTTTCTGACGATGGTGAGGGAACCGGCCTGCCGGGCGTTCGCCAAAGCGCGCTGTTTGAAATCAAGCGTCGATCGGGAATCGACGACGATAGCGATGTGGACGTGCACGAAGACGTTGACGGCGGATTTGAGGTGGCAAGTGCTGCCGGAATGGCTCGACTGGCGCCGAATGGCCTGTTGAAGCAACGCGAGAATGTTGATGTCGCCTGCTTGAAGCCCTCGCTTGTGCGCGTGCTGAAAACCATCGAGCGGCGATTCGGCAAGCGCGCGGTTATTACCTCCGGCTATCGCAGCCCCACCTACAACCGCAGCGTCCGTGGCGCGCGCAATTCGCAGCATATGTATTGCGCCGCAGCGGACGTGATCTTGCCGGGCGTAAGCAAATTCGAGCTGGCGAGTTATGCGCGCTCGATGCAAGGGCGCGGCGGCGTTGGCACCTATTGCCACACGAATGCGGTGCATATCGACGTGGGTCCAGAGCGCGACTGGAACTGGCGTTGCCGTGGCCGTCGGTGACGAAAACAGACCGCACAATTTTTTATCGATTGATGCTGTTTGAAGGGTTGCCGAGACGGTATGACCTGACTATAAGGCGCTTCACCTGAGCGCGCCCATCGTCTAGCGGTTAGGACACCGCCCTTTCACGGCGGTAACAGGGGTTCGATTCCCCTTGGGCGTACCAACCTCGAACAAAAGAGAGAACTGCCGGCGGATTGTTGCCAACTCCGTTCGATGCGGCCCGCGCCAGAACGGCTTTCGAGCCTCTGATACGAATTTCCTTTCCCCTTACAGTGACCTGCTGAACGACAAGGCGAGCATAAGCTTGCTTCAACTCGGGCGAGCCGTTGTGCAGTTTATCCCGTAGCAGATTCGACAACCTGTCGATCTTCTCCGGGGTTATCGATGTCTCGCCGCTGCTGGCGCGCTTGCTCAGATCGGCGATCTCGGCCGTCAGTTCGTCACGCTGGAGTTTCAGACCAACCAAGCGCTCCCGCAGGTTCGGGTCGTCCGGGTCCATCACGCCCTTCTCCACCAGAGCGAGCAGGCGCGTGATCGCAGCCTCGGCTTTCTTATGGGAATGGCGTAGTTGCGTCAGCCTGTCCTTGATCTGCCCAACTTGGTCGCTGCTCGACTTTGTAAAGGTTTCTAGCAACCCGCCCAGCCGGTCGGGCGCCAAGACGCGCTCCGCAATCTCATCGACCACGATCTCGTCGAGCCGGTCCATGCGGATACGCATGCCTGAGCAGGCAGTCGCTCCCTCGCGCATTTTGCGTGAGCAGCAATAATACCGATAGGCTCCTCCCTTGCCTGTATTGAGGACGAGGCCTGCTCCGCAGTAGCCGCAGCGTGCAACGCCGGCGAGCAGTGTCGGGCCGTTGACGATCCTGGGCGCTACGCGCTTCGGGCTGCGGCTTTGAAGCAAGGCCTGAACGGTGTTGAAGGTCTGCTCGTCGATAATGGCCGGCACCTCAAACTCAATCCATTCGGATGGCGGACGCGGCCTGCCGTTGCGGGTGTCGGTGCGGTTGAAGTGATGTTTGCCGTAGTAGGTTGTCGAAGTAAGCAGGTCATAGACGCCGCCAGTCGAGAAGCGACGTCCGCGCCGGGTAATGCCCCGTTCGTTAAAGTACGTCGCAATCGCCTTGACGCCCAGCGGCCGGTTGTCCTCGCCAATGGCGAGCCTGAACAGAAGCCTGATCGTGTCGGCTTCCTCTTCGTTGATGACCAGGACCTTCTTTTCGCGGGGCCCACGCCGTTCCTTGATCTCCGTGGCGTAGCCGAACGGCGGGCGCGAACCGTTCCAGAAGCCTTGCCGCGCGTTTTCCAGCATTGACCGGTGGACGTGTTTCGCTGTCTCTCTGGATTGGTGTTCGTCGAAGACATTGAGGACTTTGCGAATGAACTCGCCGCTCGCATCCTGGCCGAGGTCCTGGGTGATCGAGACGAGTTCGACGCCTGCCTTGCGCAACTGTCGGACATAGAACTCCGAATGCAGGGCGTCGCGAGAAAAGCGGCTGAGCGAATGCACGACCAGCTGATCGAACGGATGGTCAGGTTGCCTGGCCCTATCGATCATCTGTTGGAACACCGGCCGGTCTTCGTCCAATGCCGAAGCGCCCGGCTCGGTAAACACCTCAATCACCTCCCAACCGCGCTGCTCACAATAGCGGCGGCACTGAACCAACTGGTCGGGCAATGACAAATCGGCATCCGCCTGTCGGGCGGTGGAAACGCGCACGTAGATGGCGGCGTTGACAGTCACGGTAAATCATCCTGCTTCGTTGTCGCCATGGATGATGGCGCTGATTTCGGCGGAGAGGAAGGCGCGAAGCAGAGCGATCTCCTCGTGGGTAACGGGCAGGTTCTCGGACATGTCGGTAAGAACATCATAGCCGTCTGGCGTGTGGCGGCAATGATATGGGGCGGCATGAAGGCGCGGCTCAGCGCCGGAGATTTCCTCCTGCGCCTGCGGCCTTCCGGCATCCTGTCCAAGACCATGCTCCATCTCCGATTGTCTACGGCCTGAAGGCCCTGACAACCAGAGGGACACCAACCCACTGGTATGCCTGCGCATCCACGATGGACTTGAGCGGGCGTCGTGTCGTCGCCTTCACGACGGCAATATGTCCGTAAAGGCAGAAGGTTAAAGGGCGCGGGCCGACCTGTGACTGTGCGAAGACTGCGCCCGACTGCACACGGAAGCGCGATCTATCGCCGGCCATATCAACCGCCCAGCGGATATGCCGGAGACCAGATCATTAAAATTTGCAATTAATTGCACAGCTGATGTCAACTGTTTGTCAGCCATGACTACCGCCTTTGCGCACGATCCTTATGCGGTGGCGAACGGTCGGCCTCTCCATGTTGTCGGAGCCGGTCGACCGATTGCGAAGCCGTTCGAGGGCTTCTTTCCGGGCCTGCAAGAATGAGCTTTGGACACGCTGATGCGCACGCGTGGCACTTGCGAGGACGTAGTGCTTGGCGGTCGTTTGGAAATTGCTGTGGCCAAGAAGGTCGGACGTGATGCCAACCTGTTCCGGTGCCTCGTCGACAACGCCTGTGGCGGCAATCCCCCGGAACAGGTGCGGCCAGATGCTCCGACCGAATGCGTTCCCAGTATGGAATTTGATCTGCGCGCGGATTGCCGGCTCGGACATCGGCGTGCCCCAGCGGTCGATCCAGAGCCGGCGTGTGGAGTGTTCCTCACCCAGCGCCAGCAAAATGGCCCGATGCTCCCGCAGATACCATTCGACATAAGGCGTCAGGATCGGTGGCAGATCACCATCGAATTCCTTCCGGGTCTTCGTTTCGTCCTCCCCAAAATGCAGACGATACCGATCTCCGTCGTGCAGCAGGTGCACGCCGACCTCGATCTGAATCAGGTTAGCCATTCTGATGGGACAGCAGATCAGCATCGCGATCATCAACCCGTCACGAGCGCGGGCGGCGACACGCATGGGATGCCCGGACTGGTCCCGTTTAGCATCCTCCATCATCGACAGCCCCAACTCGAAGATCTGCTTCGGCTCAACCATGTGGGCCAGCCGGTTGCGGCTGGGCCTCGCGATCCGTTTCAGGTTGGCGCAGGCCGGACGGAGCCACGACCAATCTGTCTCAGGTGCAATTGCGTCGAGCATGCGTTTCAGCGCGCCCACCATCATCGCGACGCTATAGGAGGAGAGACGACCCTGAAGTTCGGAGATGAACGCGTTCAGGCGCTCTGGCGTGACGCGATGCTGCGGCGGCATTTCCGCGTTGAGCAGCCCCTCCCGATCAAGCCATGCCAGCCACTGACCATATGCCTGTTCGGCGATGCGGCGGCGAGACGAACTCCAGTTTGCCGCGAGACCGGAATGCCGCAGAAACGCCCCGGCTTTCTCTGCTGCTTCCCAACGCTCACGATCAAGAGCCGGCCAGTTTTCGACTTTCATGCAAAGGGGCTTCGTCACAGCATATCTCCCTTGCGAAGACGATGCGCGCCTGTCTTGCGCCGCGAGCGCTGGCCTACCCTTTCCGCGGCGCGCGAACGATCCAGACCGAGGCGCTCCTGATACAGGCGGCTCGCCTCGCGCTGCTTCTTGCGTGCGTAATAGGTACGGGTCGTGTTGGGATCGCGATGACCCAGATGGCTGCTGATCACACTCAGTTTGTCGGGGTGCTCGCGCAGATAGAGCTCGGCGCTGATGTGGCGAAACTGGTGCGGTGTCACCGGCTCTCCCAATTCCTTTTCGGACTTGCGCTTGATGTCTTCAGAGAGACTGCGTTCGCCCATGCGGCTGCCATCGGGAAGCGGAAACAGCCAGGAGGTGGCTTCGCTGCACAGGACGGGACGCCAGTGCTGCAAATATTCCTCCAACAGCTCGGCAGTTTCGGGCGGAAGGGAATAGCGCAATGGTTCCTCGTTCTTAACGTCATCCTTCTCGAACTCGATGATCCAATGGGCATCACGGCCACTACCGATCTTGCGAATGTTCCGTTCCAGTTCGAGGCTGATCAGGTTTGCGCGCCGCATACTGCAGGTCAGGAGCAGTTCGATGGCGAGCGCGGCTCGGGCGAAGCAAGCACCCCAGCCGGGGTGACGGTGCTTGCGAGCCTTCACCATCAACGTATGCGGCAAGAGATATACGAGGTCGCGAAACCGGCTATCGTCGAGACGGTCGAGAAGCGCCTTGTTCTTCGCGGTCAGGCCCTTTTCGCGAGGTGCCGCCTCTTCCAGGAGTTCAACCAGCTTGTCGAGTTCCGCGAACTCGGCCTCGGGCAGGTCGGCCCAGGCCGCAATCTTTCGCACCCGCGCCGCCATCAAAATCATGCCGGTGGTGATCCGCTGGTTGAAGCGCTTGTGAAGGTAGAACAGCGCCTTCTCGACTTTTTCGGCGGTGACCACTTCACGGAGGGAAGTCATCGACGCCACATCCTCGCCGGTTTCGACCAGCGACGAGATCAGCATCACGATCCCGTGGCGATACTGCGCGACGGTGGCAGGCTTGAGGCGCTGGCGGGATCGGCTGGCGAAGATGGAGGGCTCGGAAAGATAGGCCAGAAACGCCTTGATGTCGGCCTGCATGCTCTCAGGCAATGTGGCCGGATCGATCCAATATGATGTCCTTTTCGGCGCGCGAGGCGTCAAAGACTGAAGACTGGTCTGCGGAATCTGGGAAACCATGCGGTTCCATGCGCGGATCGTTTCGCGCACGACCTCATCACACGCCACGATCATTGCTTCGTCGCGAAGATGCACGGCAAAGCGCTCGACATGATCGTCGCCGATCTCACCAGGCTTCCAGCCGGCAGCAAATGCAAAACGCAGGAAACGCGAGAGATCGCGCTGTTCCCTTTCCGCAAGCTGTTCATTCAGCTTCAGCCACTCTCCCTTCAGACGAACAGTCCGGGTCGAGATCAGGTGAGGGCTGGCGAGCTTGAAGGCGGCGCGCAAACGCGATTTGAGATTGGCAAAGCCGCCAACCGACATGCCTGCCATCGCCGGGGAATACCGCTCAAGAGCAGTAAGGAGTTTGGCAGGGTTGGCCGCGAGGTCGAGCGCGCCGTGCCCGACGAGATCATCGGCCCGCTTGATCGCCGACCTGATCTCTGCCCTCCGAGTATTCGGAAGCTCGCAATTGCCAATGAAGGCATGGAGATCACCCAGGGTCGAGATTTCTTTGGTGGGCTTCAGACGCTTGTTACGTACAATCGTGATCATTGTTATCCATCCGTATTCATACGTTATTTTTTGTTAATACCCCTGTCAATATTACCCTGCTTGAAGTAATATTGGGTATTAACAATGATCATTGGTGATAATTACTGAGACATGAACTTGATGAGTTCAGCCTTGTCGATCCGGATCTGGTGGCCGGCGCGATAGGCGGGCAGCAGGCGCTGCTTCACCCAACGGCGCACCGTGATCGGCGCGACACCGGCAAAGGCGGCAGCCTGCGTGATCGAAAGAAGTTCAGTGGGATTGCCAGGAGCAGGAAAAGGTTCGGCGGTGTCTACGTCGAGCAGGTTCTTCGGTCTGGCTATTCGGATCGGCATGGTCGTTCTCCGTGTGTTGTCGGCCGCATCGAACGGCAGCCGCAGGGAGATCGGCGATGGATCGCTCAAGGATCACCTGTGTCGGCGCATTCAGCGGCACGCGTGATCAGGGATAGTCGGCATCAATTCCGAAAAGGGAACAAGAATTTTTGCAGCCGGTTCAACCCGGCATCCACGACCGGGTTCTCAACCCGTCGATGAACAGCCCTGTCGGGCTCGATACGAATGTCGCCTGGTCAGGCACACCCAAGCGGGATCACTCATGTCCGGTACCCCTCGCACGTACTCTTTTCATACCCGATGATCAAACATCTCTTTTCCATATCCCTATATTTCGAGGAGGATAGGAAGATTGGGAACCACTGGCGTCGAGGTGCGAGCGAAGCGAGCGACTGCGATGCCCTCATTCCTTCCATGTGATCAAATGTTCTTGTCCTGTCAGAGAAGATGGAAGGAAAGAGGCGTTCCCCTTAATAAACATATTCACTTTGTGAATATGAAGGGGTGTTTGATCATGCTGTGAGCTCTAGAACGGCAAACCCTTCCAATTGGCCTGTTGGGTCATCTCATAATACTCAACGGCGACTGCTGCGAACCGTCTCATGACGCCTATCACGGGACGCTTGTAGAACCGGAATTTGACCTTCTTTCCGGCGTCCTCCATCACCATGATCTCGGCCTTCACGCCTGACATGAATTCGGGCCAACCTTCTTTCGAGATAACCAGCTTGAAAATTTCAAGCTGGCGTCCATCCGGCCAGACTTCTGCCAGACCCACCAGCTTACCGAAGTTCTCGTCGCTGGGCCTGAAGCCGAACTTGGAATTCCAAATCTTCGCCATGATATTTGCCAGATGCCGAGGTGTCTTCGGGCCCGGGTCTCCGATGCGGAGTAGAGCCACCATAACCTTCGCTGGCCCGTGTGTCCGCTCTCGTACGATGTTGCTACTCTTGCGTAGCAGCCGCTGAAGGGTCGGCACGCTGAAGCCCAACTCGGCAGCCATGTCGGCCTGTGGCATAGCGCACCAGTCGAAACCTTCGAAATGGAAGGGGGCTGTTGCAATCTTGTCTGCGATCAATTGCATCAAAGCATCTGCATTCGATTTGGTGATCGGCGTCTGATCCTCGGACGCCAGCTTCGTTATTGTCTTCTTTTTCTGAACGATAAGCATGCCCCTATTGACCAGCCAGTTCCGTATTCTCATCTCCACCCTACAGGCGGATACCCATGAAGAATACGCCGATGAACAAAATGATCGACATGACAAGGCTGGCGCCCATCATCCAGAGCACGACCCGAAGGTCGCTTCGAATTTTGCGGAAGCTCGCATTGATCTCGTCGTCGGCATGAGGCGCCGGTTTCGCCATGCTGGTATCGCGCATTGGTTTCGTCTCCTCGCTCATGGCCCCTTTCAGCAGTCGTTTCTCGATCATGCACCCGGCTCCACCTTGTCAATGAGCGCCATCAGCGCGATCTCCGTCTTCGCCAGACCGTTGCCGCTCACCACGGCACCATACTTCTTCAGAGTTGCCCTCAGCCGCTTGTAGTCCTCCGCTGCGAGATAAAGCTGGACGACCTTCGCGTCCTCGACCGGCGTTTCGCCACGCAGCAAAATCTCCAGGTCGTGAGAGGTGTTCTGCTCTGCCAGTTGCAGCAGGTGTTGATTTCCACCCAGAAGTGAGCCGGGTAGGCGTCTAATTTCCACTGAGAATTGAGCCATGTGAACCTTTCCCCAAAGCGGTGAGCGGCGG
>NZ_QURN01000016.1 GCF_003403035.1 Mesorhizobium denitrificans
GTGCCGGTCGCCATGGAAGAGAAGCTGCGCTTCGCTATCCGCGAAGGCGGTCGCACCGTCGGCGCTGGCGTCGTCGCAAGCATCATCGAGTAACCTTCTTTCAAAGAAGCACCGAAAAGGCGGCTGAAAAGCCGCCTTTTTTGTTTGACCGCCGCATACTTTTCCCTCTTTGCTCATAAGCGGGGTTAGTGTGGCGACAGTGTTATAGGGGCGTTTTCTTGTTCTCGTGTTTGCGCGCATTGCCATGCGCTTCCATTGTCGGACTGGTGCTCGGTTCCTCGCCTGCATTCGCGCAATTCGATGAAATGAGATTTGTTGTCGTTCGGTCGGTGGAAGCAGGCTGTGAGCCACTCTGCACTGAATGGATCTCCGCCGAGGGCGAAATCACAAGCACCTCGGATGACAAGTTCCGCGAAACGCTCAAAGGGCTGGGCAAGCGCAGGCTCCCCGTCGTGATCAACTCGCCCGGTGGCGATATAAATGCGGCGATGGCTATCGGTCGTGCGATCCGCAAGCGCGGGATCGATGTGCTGGTAGGCACGACCGAATTTATCGGCTGCCAACCTTCCGAAAAGAATTGTCAGACAAATCGCGGTCGCGGCGCCAAATATTTTGGTCGCCCGCTTATCAATGCTTTTTGCAATTCTGCCTGTCCGCTTGTTCTGGCCGGCGGCGCACATCGTTATGCTGCGCCGAGCGCTTTCATCGGCGTCCATCAGGTGACGACGACGATTACATCCACGGACATCGTCTACAAAACCAAATACAAGATGGTCGGCGGCAAGAAGAAAATCCTCTCCAAGAAAATCGTCTCGCGCAAAAAGGGAAAAACCCAGATTGTGACGCAGATGAATCAGGCCATTGAGAAAAATCTGAGATCCTATCTGCAGGAAATGGGCGTAAGCGGGATAATAGTCGACAGGATGAAAGCGACTGACGCCAGCGATATCTCATGGGTTGACATCGGCACGCGCAAATTCACCAAGCTCGTCGAAAACCTCGATAATTCAGACATGGTGCTAAGCAGCGCTGCGTGCCAGTCGGTTCCTGCCGCGAGTCACTGCCGCCTCATAACTACGGATGACCTCTGATCACCGTTTATGGCTTGAAAGCTCGCCCAGCAGTTTCGCCATTTCTTCGTCGAGCGAAGATTTGCCTTTGCTTGGTTGCGGCTGAGGTTGAACATCCTCATTGTCGAGCGCTGTTTCCAGCTCTTTGAGCAGATCGCTATCAAGTTCATCGGCGTTGCGAGCGGGCGGCGGTGCCGGTACTGGACGCTGCTGAATTTGCACGGTTTGCCTTGGCGCTGCTGGTCGCGCGGGCGGCAAAGGCTCGCGGTGCGGCACCGGCGGGTGCGCTACAGGCGCATGTACCGGCTCTGTGCGAACATTCTGCGTGCGTGGCGGTGCGACGGGTGCCTCTGCGCTGTGTGCAGCTTCGCCCACCATCGTTGGTCGCTTCGCTGTGCCGTGAACTCGTATGTCGCGCTCAACAACAATGTCGCTATGACCACCAATCAGCAGCAGATGCTCCACATCATCGCGACGTACCAGCACCAGCCGGCGGTGTGTGTCGACTGCGGTCGCATCCATAATTGCGAGGCGTGCTTTGCGGTTGCGTCCACCGGCCACATAGGTGCCGGAGCGAAAACGTTTGATGAGTAAATAAATTAGATAAAGCGCAATCAGAACGGCGCAGGCGACAATCACCCAAAACGCCACGGGAGCATTTTCGGCGCCGACGATTCTGTCGATCCACACAGACATTTGCAAACCCCAACACAAAAGAACCCGCACGCCGCATTTCGGACACTAGAGCAAACATGCCGGGCCTCGCAAGTTCGGATAGAAGAAGCGGGAGAAGGAAAAGCCGGGAAAGAGGTGCGGCAATTGCAAAGCCGTGATTTATTCACTGGCTTTTTTCATATAGGCATGGGCCTGCAAAATAATATGTGATTCAACTTATTCGCACGACCAATTGAGCCGCATGCCGAGCGAAACACGCACTGATGCCAATCCAGCACCCTTGGTAGACCGCAGCGGTCGACCGAGCGCGATCACGCGCCTCATCATTTTGATGATCGTGCTGACCGGCGCTGCAGTCTTCTTTTCGCTCTTCCGCAGGCAGCTCGGCGACCCGTTCCTGCTTGGTTTGCTTGGCGTTTTGGCGATGATCGGCGTTGGCTTTCTCTTCGCCGCAGCCATCGGATTCGTGCATTTTCTGCCGCGCACAGCCAGCGATGATCTGTCCAAAGCGTTTCTGGATTCGCTTGAGCAGGGCGTGGTCGTCACCGACCAGAAGGGCCGAATCGTTTACGTCAACAGCGCCTATGCAGAAATGACCGGCGCTTCGACCGCAGCCGATGCCAAGACCATCGAAAGCTTGCTCATAGACATACCGGAGGCGTCTGCCACCGTCGTAAGATTGGCAAACGGCATCAGCGATGGCAAACCGGGAGAGGGCGAGGTGCGGCTGTCGCAAGCGGTTCGTCCGGGCAGTGACCCCGGCGCGCATTGGTACCGCATAAAGGCGCGAAATCTGAAAGTCCCCGGCCATCGTGCGCCGCAAGCGGTGTGGGAGCTGGCCGATATTTCTCGTGAGCGTGAGGAGCAGGAACGCTTCTTCCTCGACCTTCAAAAAGCAATTGATCATCTGGACCAGGCGCCTGCCGGGTTCTTCTCGACTGATCAGGCTGGCCGCATTTCCTATATGAACGCCACTCTGGCGGGCTGGCTCGGCATCGACCTTGCCGGTTTTTCGCCGGGGTCGATCCGCCTACAGGATATTGTCGCTGGCGATGGCATGGCTCTGGTCCGGTCCGTCAAGGCAGAACCCGGTTCAACGCGTAATGCCGTGTTTGATCTTGATCTGCTTACCTCTACCGGCAAGGGCTTGCCCGTGCGCTTCATGCATCGCGTTTCGGCGAGCAAGGGCGGCGTTGGCGGCCCATCGCGCACCATTGTGCTTAACCGCACGCAGGGCGAAGATGCCTCAGCCGAGTTGCGCGCCGCCGAAGTTCGATTCACGCGCTTCTTCAATTCAACACCAATGGCAATCGCCGGCGTTGACAAGGAAGGCCGAATCCTTCGCACCAACGCGCCATTCCTCTCTCTGTTCTCGTCGCTGGTGGACAGCGACGCGCTGGAGCGCCGCGTTCGACTTGAAAATATCGTACACGTGCGCGACCGTCCGGCGCTTGCCGATGCACTCGCAAAGGCGCGCGAACGGCAGGCCAAAATCGCGCCAATCGACACGGTTTTCCCGAACGACGAAGAGCGTCACGTTCGCGTTTATGTAAACGCGATTGCCGACGAAGGCTCAGGTGACGGCGCGGAAGAAGCGGCCATTGTCTACGCCGTCGATACGACGGAGCAAAAAGCGCTCGAAAATCAGATGGCGCAGACGCAAAAGATGCAGGCCGTCGGTCGCTTTGCTGGCGGCATAGCGCACGACTTCAACAACGTTCTGACCGTCATCATGATGGCGTCGGACCAGTTGTTGATGAACCACAAGCCGTCGGACCCTTCATTCCCCGACATCATGCAGATCAAGCAAAACGCCAATCGCGCCGCCTCGCTTGTCCGACAATTGCTGGCCTACTCGCGCAAGCAGACCTTGCGCGCTGAAGTGTTGAACCTGACAGATGTGCTGGCAGATCTTCGGATGTTGCTGACGCGTCTCGTGGGCAACGAGGTCAAGCTGTCCATCGATCATGGCCGCGACCTATGGCAGATCAACGCCGACATCGGGCAGCTTGAGCAGGTGATCGTGAACCTTGCCGCAAACGCGCGTGACGCGATGCCGGATGGCGGCGAAATCTTGATCCGCACGCGCAACGTGCCCGCCGAAGAAACCCCGGCATTCGGCTATCGTGAATTGCCATCCATCGATTATGCACTGATCGAATTTGAGGACACCGGTTCTGGCATTCCGCAAGATGTCAAAGAGAAGATTTTCGAGCCGTTCTTCACAACGAAAGACGTGGGCAAGGGTACCGGCCTCGGCCTGTCCACAGTTTACGGCATCATCAAACAATCCGGTGGTTCGATCTTCTGCGACTCCGAGGTTGGCAAGGGAACGGTGTTCCGCATTTTCCTGCCTCGCTATGTGCCGAAGGTCGAGCCCGTTGCGGAGCAGTCAGGCGCCACCGAAGGCCAGGCGTCGATCCAGCGTTTGCCGGAAGCCGCGCGGGATCTGTCAGGTTCCGAAACAGTCCTTTTGGTCGAGGATGAAGACGGCGTCCGCATGAGCGGCGTCCGCTTGCTTACCTCGCGTGGCTACACCGTCCATGAGGCGTCTTCCGGTGTGGAGGCGCTGGACATATTCAGGGAGCTGGGCAACTCGGTCGATATAATCGTGTCGGACGTGGTTATGCCCGAAATGGACGGCCCGACGCTGCTCGGTGAAGTTCGCAAGATTCGGCCTGATGTGAAATTCGTGTTCGTGTCCGGCTATGCGGAAGACGCATTCGCAAAGAACTTGCCCGAAGACGCGCAATTCGGCTTCCTGCCCAAGCCCTTTACACTGAAGCAGCTTGCGACTGTCGTTCGCGAAACGCTGGATGGCGTTCGGTAAATTGGCGCGTCGCATCACAACGGTCGGCTTTGATGCGGACGACACGCTCTGGGAAAACTTTACCTTTTATCGCTCGACAGAAGACCGTCTTGCGGAATTACTGGCCGACTATGTCGAGCCGGGAGATTTGCGCCGCCGCCTGCTCGAAGCGGAGCGCCGAAATCTCGGACATTATGGCTTCGGCATCAAAGGCTTCACCTTGTCGATGATCGAAACCGCCGTCGATGTCAGTGAGGGTAGGGTGCAAGCCAGTGTCATCGCGGACATTGTCGCGATGGGCCGCGACATGCTCTCCCATCCAATCGAACCCTTGCCTTATGCACGTGAAGCGGTCGAAGCGCTCGCCGGCCGCTATAGACTGGTGCTCATCACGAAAGGCGATCTCTTCCATCAGGAGCGCAAGCTCGCTCAATCGGGTTTGGGCGAACTGTTCGATGGCGTCGAAATCGTCAGCGACAAGAACCGGCAAACCTACGAGCGGATATTCCGGTTGCATGGCGATGGCGCGGAGCGCGCGCTGATGGTGGGCAATTCCTTGAAGTCCGATGTCGTGCCGGCAATCGAAGCTGGTGGGTTTGGCGTGCTGGTTCCTCACGAAATCAGTTGGGAACTGGAGCACGCTGACGAGCCAAGCGACAACCCGCACTATCATCGTATTGCGGATCTGGGCGAGCTTGCTGAAATCGTAGACTTATTGGCTGAAGAGCATTAGAATATATAAAATTATATTCATGGATTCGGCAATGTCGGTCAACGACGAGCAGCTTAAAACGCGGTTGACATCGAAAGCTCAGATCGCGCAGGCGGTTCTGAAGCTCGCGGAAAGTGGCACTCCGTTTGACGAATGGCTAACCGCGCTCACCAACAGCTTTTATGTCGACCTCGATGCGTTTTCCGAGATCATGGGCCTGCCTACAATCGACTTCGAGCACCTGGTTCCGGAACTATAGACGCCCAGAACCTCAGGCGTTCAGGGCGCTGACGACCAGCGCCCGCAAATATCACAACGGGATATTGTCGTGCTTCTTCCAGGGATTTGTCAGATCCTTGTTGCGGAGCATCCGGAGCGCGCGCGCAATCCGCCTGCGGGTCGAGTGCGGCATGATCACCTCGTCAATAAAGCCGCGCTCGGCTGCCACGAATGGCGACAGGAAACGATCTTCATAGGCCTTGGTGTGGGCGGCAATCTTTTCCGCATCACCAATGTCTTTGCGGTAGATGATCTCGACGGCGCCCTTCGCGCCCATAACCGCGATTTGTGCGCTCGGCCATGCATAGTTCACGTCACCGCGCAGGTGCTTGGACGCCATGACGTCATAAGCGCCGCCATAAGCTTTGCGGGTAATAACCGTGACTTTCGGCACTGTTGCCTCGGCATAGGCGAACAACAGCTTGGCGCCGTGCTTGATCAGCCCGCCATATTCCTGCGCCGTGCCGGGCAGGAAGCCGGGGACGTCAACGAAGGTGACAATCGGAATGTTGAAGCAGTCGCAGAAACGCACGAAACGTGCCGCTTTGCGCGACGCATCCGAATCCAGCACGCCTGCCAGCACCATCGGCTGATTGGCAACGAAGCCAACCGTGCGCCCCTCAACGCGGCCAAAGCCCGTAACAATATTTCGCGCAAACGATTCCTGAATCTCGAAGAAGTCGCCTTCATCGATAGTCTTCAGGATAAGTTCTTTAATATCGTAGGGCTTGTTCGCATTGTCGGGCACCAGTCGATCCAGCGAAAGGTCATGCTCGGAAACAGTCTGGAAACACTCGATTTCGGGAATTTCGGCAGTGTTTGAGGACGGCAGCAGGTCGATCAGCCTGCGCATTTGCAGCAGCGTCTCGACGTCGTTGTCATAGGCGCCGTCCGCGATGGAAGACTTCGTCGTGTGCACCTTTGCGCCGCCAAGCTCCTCGGAGGTCACGGTTTCGTTGGTCACGGTTTTCACGACATCCGGGCCGGTCACGAACATGTAGGACGTGTCGCGCACCATAAAGATAAAGTCAGTCATGGCAGGCGAATAGACATCGCCGCCCGCGCACGGTCCCATAATCACGGAAATCTGCGGAATCACGCCGGACGCCAGAACGTTGCGCTGGAAAATCTCGGCATACCCACCGAGCGCTGCCACGCCTTCCTGAATGCGCGCGCCGCCCGCATCATAAATGCCGATGATCGGCGCGCGGTTGCGCAGCGCCATTTCCTGTATCTTTACGACCTTTTCGGCGTGCGCTTCGGAAAGCGAACCCCCAAAAACGGTGAAATCCTTCGCGAACACGAAAACCGTGCGCCCGTTGACGGTTCCCCAGCCGGTCACAACGCCGTCGCCCGGCACCTTCGACTTTTCCATGCCGAAATCGGTTGAGCGGTGTTCGACATACATGTCGAATTCTTCGAATGAGTTTTCGTCGAGGAATATGTCGATGCGTTCGCGCGCCGTCAGCTTGCCACGCTTGTGCTGTGCGTCGATTCTTGCTGCTCCGCCGCCAGCGCGTGCCTCGTCGCGACGGCGTTCGAGTTCCTTCAGCACGTCCCTCATCTAATAGTCTCCCGGCTGGCTGCGCTGGCTAATAGATCGCGCCTGTCATATTTCGCAGCAGCCCTATTCGTTGCGCTGCTGCTTGGCAATAATACCTTTATCGCAATCACCAGCTTCCGGTGTTGGGCATGGATGCCCAAGGCTCGGCGGCACTCAGCGCTTGCCCCTTTTGCAGCAGTTCAATCGAGATGCCGTCAGGGCTGCGGACGAACGCCATGTGACCGTCACGCGGCGACCGATTGATGGTGACGCCGGAATCCATCAGGCGCTGGCAGGTGTCATAAATATTGTCTACCTCATAGGCTAGGTGGCCGAAATTGCGCCCGCCTTGATAATCTTCGGTATCCCAATTGTAGGTTAGCTCCAAAAGAGGGGCTTTTGCGTCGCGCCCGCTCTGTTCATCGTCGGGTGCCGCCAGAAAAATGAGCGTAAAACGCCCTTTTTCGCTTTCTGTTCGCCGAACCTCCGTCATACCGAGATTGCCGCAATAAAAGTCGAGCGATTGGTCAATATCGCGCACGCGAACCATTGTATGCAGATAGCGCATTTGTGTTCCTTCAATTGTGTGCGGGACTTTAGGTGAGCGGAACTGTTGCTGCAACGTCACGCTCGGTCGCCACGTTAACCATAGCGTGTGGGTTCGGCGTGCAAACAACTGGAAACATGCCCTGCGCCACTTGCGCAAGGCGGGCTACGCTGCGTTTAATTGACGTTAAGAATCAGTCACGCGTTTCGGAAAGGTGCTGCGAGATGGGGGACAAAACCTCGCCGCCGGGGCAAGGTGAGTCTGCGCAAGACGGCTTGTGGCAGGACAGCGAAGACCAGAGTGTAGACCTTCAGGAAGTTTCTGGCGTCATCAAATGGTTTGACGTTGCGAAGGGTTATGGCTTCATCATGCCGGACGAGCGCGCCTTGGGCGATGTCTTGTTGCATGTCACCTGTTTGCGCCGGGATGGCTTCCAGACTGCGCTGGAAGGCGCGCGCATTGTTTGCCTCGTAAAGCGCGGCGAGCGTGGCCTGCAGGCATTTCGCGTTATATCGATGGACAACAGCACTGCCGCACATCCGGCGGAGCAAGCTGAGCCGCGCCTGCACGTTTCGGTAACGCCGGAAAGCGGCTTGGAGCGTGCATTGGTCAAGTGGTTCAACCGCACCAAGGGCTTCGGTTTCCTGACGCGCGGCGAAGGAACGGAAGACATTTTCGTGCACATGGAAACGCTGCGCCGCTATGGCGTGGCCGAGCTGCGGCCTGGTCAGGTCGTGCTTGTCCGCTTTGGGCGCGGCGATAAAGGCCTTATGGCAGCCGAAATTCATCCTGATATAGGAACCTTGCCGGTCTCGCACTGATCGGCAGGGAGATTGAGAATGCCTTTCAGGAAAATTCGGTCGTATTCAAGCGCGCTTGTCTTTTCTCTGTTGCTTCTGCCGTTCGCTGCTGCATGGGCGCAGGAGGCAATGGTTTTGCCAGTCGATCCCGCGCCGCTCGTCATCGAAACCGGTGCCACAGAGGCCAAGTTCGCTATTGAGGTAGCGGATGAAGGCGCCGAACGATCCCGCGGCCTGATGTTTCGCAAGGAAATGGCGGCAGATCACGGCATGCTGTTCGTATTTCAGCAACAGCAGCCGCTCGCTTTCTGGATGAAGAACACGATCCTGCCGCTTGATCTCGTCTTTATCGATGAACGCGGCAAGGTTCGTGCCGTGTTGCCCGGCACGCCGTTTTCCGAAGCTCCAATTTCGCCCAGCGAGCCCGTAAAATATGTGCTCGAATTGAATCAAGGCACGGCAAAGCGTCTGGGCATCGACCCCGGCGATCAGGTCGCGCATCCTCTTATCGGTATGGTTCAATAAGTAAATGCAGCATTTTCAGCATGATGGCTTCGATTTTGCCTATGTAGACCGCAAGCCGGAGCGCGGCGCTGCCGAGCCCGTCCTGCTGATTCACGGCTTTGCTTCCAACCATTTCACCAACTGGATTTCTCCTGGCTGGATGAAAACGCTTGCCGAGGCGGGTTACAGACCGATCGCCTTTGACAATCGCGGTCACGGCGAAACATCGAAGAGCTATGATCCTGCGGTCTACACGCCTGAGAAAATGGCGAGCGATGCCGTAGCGCTGCTGGATCATCTGGGAATCGAAACAGCGCATGTCATGGGTTATTCGATGGGTTCGCGCATTTCCGCCTTCATGGCGCTTGCAGAACCTCAACGAGTGGCAACGTTGGTTTTTGGCGGTCTTGGCATTGGAATGGTAGATGGCGTCGGCGATTGGGATCCGATCGCCACCGCCTTGTTGGCGGAAGACCCGTCGCAGACGAAGCACGGACGTGCCCGGTCTTTCCGTGCCTTTGCGGACCAAACCAAGAGTGACCGCCGCGCGCTCGCGGCATGTATCACCACCTCGCGCGCGTTGCTGACTGAAGATCAGGTGGCACGTATCACTCAGCCGACATTGATCGCCGTTGGCACGAAAGATGATATTGCGGGATCAGGTGAAGAACTGGCCGCAATCATGCCGAATGCCGTGGCTTTCGACATTGAGGGCAGGGATCATATGCTGGCCGTCGGCGATAAGACGTTCAAGACGCGCGTGCTGGATTTTCTGGCCGAACATCCGCTGATTTAGAGCGCTATCTCCCTGCAAAACGCGGCGCGCGCTTCTCCTTGAACGCCGCGCGACCCTCGGCATAGTCCGCACTTAAAAATGTCTCGTCGCCGGCGTCCTGCGCGCGGCTGCGCAATTCCTTGTCGCCTCGCAACGCTGCCCGAATGGCCAGCCGCGAAGCTTTGATCGAAAGCGGCGCGTTCTCCGCAATGCGTTGCGCCATTTCCCGAACGCGCCCGTCGAAATTCTCGGCCTCTACGATTTCGAGCAGAAATCCATGCGTAAGCGCTTCGTTCGCGTCGATCGTCGCGCCGGACATAGTCAGATAGCGCGCCGCTTGCGGTCCGCAACTGTCGACGATGTCGTGCATCGCTTCCGTCGGATACGCCAACCCAAGGCGCGCCGCAGGCACCGCGAAGCGTGCACCGGGCGTTGCGATGCGCAAATCGGCAGCGGCGGCCAGCCCAAAACCTCCGCCGAAACAAATTCCGCGTATCGCAGCTATAATCGGCACGGGGGAATTGCGAATGGCCGCAAATGCGCGCGCATTGGCATTCTCATAGTTTCGGGCGCTTCGCGCATCGCCCCGCTCGGTGTCAAACTCACTTATGTCTGCACCTGCCGAGAAGTCAGGCTTTGCGCCACTCAGCACGATTACACGCGCATTTGCGCTCAATTGCTCAATCAATTCGGGAATTTTCTGCCACATAGCCAGCGTGATGGCGTTCTTGCGGGTAGGGCGGTCGATGCGAATTTCACCGATCACACCTTCAACGCCCGCTATCAAGCCTTCACCATTCTGCATTCGCGCGCTCCCGGCATGTTGCATTCGCTTAAACCTGGATTCAGAAGAATTGTGTTCTATATCCAGCGTAATCGCCATATTGTGCGCGACTACCCCGCGCAATATAAGTTGCAGCGCAATCAGACGAGCGGAAAATGGAAATGTCTAAAGCAGCGGCGAGAGCGAACAAGCTCCAACCCGTCGATCCGATTTGGCAGGCAATCCGCGAAGAAGCGGTGGTGGCCGTTGATAACGATCCGCTGTTGGCCGCGTTCCTGTATTCGACCGTTCTCAATCAGGACAGTCTGGAGCAGGCCGTCATTCATCGCGTTGCGCAGCGTCTCGACCATTCGGACCTGAGCGCCGATCTTATCGCGCAGGCATATAACGAGATGGTGCGCGCCTGGCCGGAGTGGAGCGACATCGTTCGTGTGGACATTCAGGCCTATTACGACCGTGACCCCGCCTGCGACCGTTTCATAATGCCGGTCCTTTATTTTAAGGGCTTTCATGCAATCCAGACGCATCGGCTGGCGCATTGGCTATGGAATGAAGGTCGCAAGGACTTTGCGCTTTATCTGCAGAGCCGTTCGTCATCGGTTTTCCAGACCGACATCAATCCGGCTGCACGTGTCGGCAAAGGTATTTTCGTGGACCACGCGACCGGCCTTGTGGTGGGCGAAACTGCGGTTATCGAAGACAATGTTTCGATCCTGCATGGCGTCACGCTTGGCGGCACGGGCAAGGCGGGCGGCGACCGCCACCCCAAGATTCGCAACGGCGTGCTGATCGGCGCTGGCGCGAAAATTTTGGGCAATATCGAAGTTGGCTATTGTTCCAAAATCGCCGCAGGCTCCGTCGTGCTGGCGTCCGTTCCGCACAACAAGACCGTGGCCGGTGTCCCCGCGCGCATTGTGGGCGAATCCGGTTGCGAGCAGCCATCGCGGCAGATGGACCAGACGCTGCCCGCGCAGGTGCTCGACCATCTCATAACGTACGAAATCTAAGCCTCATCGCGACATCCGCGTCCGGTTGATGCGAGGCACACCGACTTGTGCCTTTACTCGACCGGAATCGCGTGCCAGAAGCAGCGTCCAATACGAATCCGACCCGGAGGTTATCCTTGAAACCGGAAGAAATCAGGAAGCTGGAAGCCTACTTCAAGCGTGTGTTCCAGAACCCGCACCTGCAGGTTAAAGCGCGCCCCCGCAAGGACGACTCGGCCGAAGTTTACATGGGCGATGAGTTTCTTGGCCTTGTCTACAAGGATGAGGAAGAGGGCGACTACAACTTCTCGATGGCGATTCTCGACATCGACCTCAACTAGGGTCAGGACCCGTTAATTGAGGCTGGTGCGCCCGTTTTCAACATGAAGCGGGCGCGCTCCAACACCGCACTTTCCATTGCCTGCCAGTTGGCAAGAAGTGTTTTCGGAAAGCGGTACGACAGGCTCAGCCCGTCCGTTAGAAGAACGTCTCTCTGACATTGCGCAAGCGACTGCCGCGATTCATCGTCAGTCAGGCAGCGTGCCACAAAAGGCGTTTGGCCAGTCCGTCCGGCAACGGCCAGTTCTTCATCCATATAGCCCGATTTCGCCGTGAATTTGTAAAGCGTCGTGTCGCCGGGGCCAGGCAGGCCGGGTTGCTCGATCAGTTGGCGATAAATCGGCTCGAAGCGCCCGCTCATGTCACGAGACATCATCCGCGGCTCAAAGGTGAGAAAGATCAGACTCCCATCCTTGCCGGTGTGGTTGAACAGATCGCTCTTTTCCTTGGAATATCCCTCAAGATCGGGCCAGCTCAGATAAACATCGAGCCGCTCCGCTGTGCCGCTGTGTCGATCCTTCTCGAATCGGATCGCATTGGCCGGCACCGCAACCACGTCATTTCCGATAACGATTTCATGCACGGTCTGGTCGTCGGAGTGGCCGCCGAGCGCTATCGTGTGGCCCAGCCATTTTCCTGCCCCGCTGATTGCAGCAGACAAAGCGACCACACCCACGCAGAGAATAGCTGAGGCGCGCAGCACGCCCATGGAGCTACGCCGTGTTTCCCCGGCTAAAACCGCTGACGCCATTTGCCACTCCGTGCATTCTTCGTGTGCCATGACGATACAGTCAAAACTGGCACGGCAATTGCCACAACACCCATAACAGTTGCGCCTTCATGGTAAATGGATCGTAAAGATGCAGTCCCTAACGAACATCTCTTTTGCATCGCAGGCGATCATCGCTGTCGGAAAGGTGAGGCGCGTTCTCTCAATGCGCACTGTGCTGTTGCGTTCGTTCGCCGCACAATCCGACGCTCAACTTCGTAAGTTATCCGGACCCTGCACGCTGGCTATTGAGGCCATGAAGGCGTGGAGCGAGCGCAATGTTTCAACCGGTTTTCTGATCGCGTGCATTTCCACTGCATTGGTGTGGACATGCTCTCTCGCGATTGCGATGCTCCATCTGGTTGCCTTGGCGGTGCGACCGTAAGATTGGAGGAAGCATGACTGCATATAATCTGGGCGCGCGGTCGCCGAGCTTTGGCGATTCTGTTTGGATTGCGCCTGACGCAACCGTCATCGGCACGGTTACGCTCGGTATAAATGTCGGCGTCTGGTTCGGCGCAGTGCTGCGTGGTGATAACGAGCTTATCGAAATTGGCGACGACACCAATCTTCAGGAACATGCCATAGTCCACACTGATCCGGGTTTTCCGGTCACTGTGGGCCAGGGCTGCACCATCGGCCATCGCGCTTTGCTGCATGGTTGCACCATCGGCAACAATACGCTGATTGGAATGGGCGCGATTGTTCTCAACGGCGCGCGCATCGGCAATAACTGTCTCGTCGGCGCGGGCGCGCTGGTCACTGAAGGCAAAAGCTTCCCCGATGGCTCCCTCATCATAGGGTCACCTGCGAAAGCGGTTCGCGAGCTTGATGAAAAGGCGATCGAAGGTTTGCGAGCTTCCGCAAGAAACTACGCGGCCAACGCAAAGCGCTTCCGAGACGAGTTGAGGCGTATTTAGCCCCCTCAAATGAGTGGAGCCGGCCCTGGGACATGGGCCGGCTCCTTGAGCCCGGTCGTTTGGGGGACGGGGAGGGTGGGGATTCGACCGGGTTTCTCGCTCCTGCTCTAGCGGACGCTGGCCACGGCATCCGCGCGGCCGTCCGTTATGGACAGCCATTGGCCGGGATTCTTTTCAGATTGACGCTTCAGATACGTGTAGACCGTCTCGTCCCAGCGGCGCACGCCGGATTCGAGATTGTCGAGGACATAGTCGCCCGCGGTGGTTCGCACGGTTAGCACGGCATGTCCTTCGCCATTCGGTTGGCGCACCACTGTGATCAGCGTATTGGACGGCGAAACGCCCGCCGCGATCAGCAGTTTGCGCTTTTCAAGCACATAGTCTTCGCAATCGCCTACACCATTTGGGAATGACCAAACCTCGTCCTTGCCCCAAACTTCCATGTCGGTCTTTGGCGTAATGGCGGCGTTCACTGCGGAATTGACAGCATCGATCTTCAGCAGCAAAGACCGGTTCATCTTGGCTGGGCCTGCGGGAATTCCACGCGGCGTGCATTCAGCGGGAAGCTTTTTGCAGAATTCATAGTGGCCGATTGGCTGCGTGGTGCGGCCACCAGTCGTCATCGAGAGTTGCATCGCAAAAGCGTGCGACGGCATCCCCGCGACAGCATTCGTCAGGATGGCAATCGCCATCCAACAACTTGTCCGCATTGCTTCGTCTCCCCAATGCGAGAGACGATTGCACGATTAAATTTATCCACAGCAAAATATATCGAAGCAATTTTAAATGTATCTGGAGCGGTGAAAGAACAGAAAAAATAAAGAGAAACAAAAGAAATTATAATTGGATTCAAATGATGGGGAATATTTAACCATAAGATTGCAGGTCGATCTGCTTGGCTCGAGCCAAACCGAATATCTACAATGATAAGGGGTGTTTAAGCTGCGGGTTGTTCCGCATCGGCAAACTGCGAGTCGAGCGTATCCTGCTCCTGCACGGCGGAGAACTCGATTGCGATGCCTTCTTCGAAATGGCGCACGACCGTTCCACGCATTGTGCCGAGCACAACTTGCGAGCCTAGTGCCGGACGAACGTCGATTTCGATACCCGCACCGGAAAGCGACAGATCGATGATCCGGCACTCATAGGTGCGACCGTCTTCCATGTGCAGAGCACTGAAAGGATTGCGGGGCGCAACGCGCTCATGCCGGCGGTCCTCCGGCAAGCCCAGATCCTGGCGGTTCGCCAGCCATGTAAGTTGAGCGGAAAGCTTTTCGCGTTTTCGCTCACTTGCAATTACGGTCATTGCAAAACCGTCTTCAAAGGTGCGCGTAACCACGCCCTCGATACGACCAACATGATCCAGATAAGCGATAACTTTTTCGCCTGGCTCACCTATGCGGCTAGCAAGCAACGCGATATTGCCAGGGGACATATCGTAGACATAGCAATTATGTTCCGAGCGATCTTCCAGCATGAACCGGCCATGCAACTTCACACGTACACGCTCGAAGGCGCGTCGCTCATATGGGGCATATGTTCCCAACGATGTGGACGACATTACAACCTGCCAACACGCCGCATAACCCGCCCGGTCTCAATCGCGCACGCAGCTTCACAGTACGGTTAAATACGTTAATAACGCGTAATTGTAACCAATACAGCTTGGTTTAATGCTTGGCAGTTATTCGGTGCGCCCGCCGTCCAGGACGAGCAAATGGCGAACACGTTTTGCTATTGCGCTAGGCGCTTTTTCTTCGATTTTAACCTCATGCTCCAACGCGGCATCTGAAGATCTGTCATCAAGTACGATTTGATGTTCCGACTTCAGTGCCAGCGGTTCCCGCGAGGGATCAAAAACCTGCACGGAAGTCACATTTGCGTCGATAATCGGGTCAGCGCCCAACCAGTAGGCCCGTTCGCAGGCCGTTATCAGCCCCAAACCGCGCGCACTCTCATTGCTGCTGTCGAGCGGTAGAATAACCAGTTCAAACGCCAGCGAGCGGTTTGAAGCGCTGATGCCGTCATACGAAACAACAACGACCGTGTTTTCCGTGAAGATCGTATCGAGGATACGCTTGAGCAGCCGCTGGTCGCGTGTGCGCCACAGTGACGCGAATGAAAATCCCTTCAGTTCGCGGCCGTAAGCTGCGCAAAGGCGCGTTCCTGCCAGACGAAATACGGCTTCACCTCTGGTGTCCCTCTCCAGAATGAACGTATCGGCCAGCAAGCTCTTTATTTCCGCAGGTTCGACCTCCGTGCGCTTTGGCGCGGGTCTGCCCTCGCGTAAGCGGTTCCAATAGTGAAACAGCTCTACTGATGCGTCTTGTTTCATTTCGTCACACTCCGCCGCGTATTTGCTACGCTTGTCCCAGAATCAGCGGTACGTGCCCCTTTCTACCTTCCCGGAGCATGTTGCGTGCCAGCAGCAAACTTTCTTGTTCACCGAAGGGGATTATTAGGGTTAACAGATGGTTTATATTGCGTACCCGGACGCCAATCGGCATCATGGCGGCAACTGATTTTTGTATGCAGCTTTCCAGTCACTTTCTGGGAATTCTTCTCGGAAGCCGTTCAAGCAAAGTCTTGAGCGGCTTTATTTTTTTCATGCGGCCTTGATCGTTCCCTGTGCCGTCAGCAATGTGACACCGATTGCCATTTGGATTCGGCGGAAAGATTAAACATGAGCGAACAGCGCGTGCGACCGGCCCCGGCAGTTCGAGAGCCGATCCTTAATCTGCCTACGATCATCATCGTTTTGATAGCGATCTGCGTCGCGGTCCAACTCGTCCAGTCTTACGTGCTGACTCCTGAGCAGGATAATGCGTTCCTCATCGCTACGGCATTCATCCCGATGCGCTATTCAGGGCAGTATATGATTGACATCTATGCGTTCACGACACCGATCACCTACGCCTTTCTCCATGGCGGTTTCGCGCATCTGGCGGTCAATATGGTGTGGTTGGCGGCTGTTGGAACCCCTCTGGCAAACCGCATCGGCTGGGTTCGCTTCCTGCTTTTCTGGCTCGTCTGCGGCGCTGCTGCTGCGGGTTTGCATTACCTCGTTCATTCAACCGAATATGTGCCGCTTGTCGGCGCATCGGGCGCTATTGCGGGCATGATGGCCGCAACGGCGCGCTATATGTTCAGGGTCAACCGCTTTTCCAGTGCGCCGGCCTATGCCGGGCCCTTACTGCCGCTTTTCATATCTTTGCGCTCTCCGCCGGTTTTGGTCTTCATTGTCATCTGGATGGGCGGCAATCTGCTGGTGGGATTGCTCGGCGCACCCGGCGTGTCCGGCAGCATTGCATGGGAAGCGCATATCGGCGGCTTTTTAGCCGGATTTCTGCTGCTGGGTCTTTTTGATCGACCTGTTGAGAGGCAATTGCCAAGCACTTGAAAAACCATCATTCACGGCGCACCATGTGTAATGCCGGGCGATCGTCCCGCCCGAGTACCGGATAGGGAGGAAGGGATGACGGTCAAATCGATTCTGGAGGAAAAAGGCCACCAGGTTTTGACGCTTGGGCCGAACGACAAACTGTCTGAAGCCGTGCGCGTTCTTGCCGAACATCGCGTTGGTGCGCTGGTCATAACCAATGGCGATCGCAAAATCGTAGGCATACTTTCCGAGCGTGATATCGTGCGCTCCATTGCGAAATCGGGGGCGGCCGCCCTTAATCAAACGGTTCGCGAAGTGATGACCCCGAAGGTCAATATCTGCAATGAAAACCATACGATAAACGACGTTATGGAGATCATGACACGCGGTCGATTCCGGCATCTTCCCGTCGAGAAAAACGGCATGCTGGATGGCATTGTTTCAATCGGAGACGTTGTGAAACGCCGTATCGAAGACGTGGAGCGCGAAGCCGAGCAGATTCGGAACTACATCGCGACCGCATAACGTGACGGCAAAGGTTGCAACGGAGCGGCGATTGTTCTAGCGAAATCTGGGATTTTTCCCGACAGATATTCGCGAACTGGACTGACATGAGCATCGTCGATACCCGCACGCCCGATCCGAAGCGATTCATCTCCGGCGCCACTGGCGATTGGGAGGTTGTCATTGGCATGGAGGTTCATGCTCAAATCACATCCAATTCCAAGCTGTTTTCGGGGGCCTCTACCGAGTTCGGTGCTGCGCCGAACAACAATGTGAGCCTTGTCGATGCGGCTATGCCGGGCATGTTGCCGGTCATCAATGAGGAATGCGTTCGTCAGGCTATCCGCACGGGTTTGGGCCTGCGCGCTCAGATCAATCTGAAATCCGTTTTCGACCGGAAGAACTATTTTTATCCCGATTTGCCGCAGGGCTATCAGATTTCGCAGTTCAAGCAGCCAATCGTCGGCGAGGGCACCGTAACCGTGTCTGTAGGACCCGATTCCAAGGGCAACTTTGAGGATATCGAGGTTGGCGTGGAGCGTCTGCATCTCGAACAGGACGCGGGCAAGTCGATGCACGACCAGCATCCGACCATGTCCTACGTTGACCTCAACCGTTCCGGCGTGGCGTTGATGGAAATCGTATCCAAGCCGGATATGCGCTCGTCCGACGAAGCAAAAGCCTATCTCACGAAGCTGCGCACCATCGTGCGCTATCTCGGCACCTGCGACGGCAATATGGACGAGGGCTCCATGCGCGCAGACGTCAACGTCTCCGTGCGCAAGCCGGGCGGTGCATTCGGAACGCGCTGCGAAATCAAGAATGTCAATTCTATTCGTTTTGTCGGTCAGGCTATCGAATATGAGGCCCGTCGCCAGATTGGCATTCTGGAAGATGGCGGCTCCATCGATCAGGAAACCCGGCTTTTTGACCCAAACAAGGGCGAAACGCGGTCGATGCGCTCAAAGGAAGAAGCACACGACTACCGTTATTTCCCCGACCCCGACCTTCTGCCGCTTGAATTTGATCAGGCTTACGTCGATGCGCTGGGCAAGGATCTGCCGGAGCTTCCAGACGACAAGAAGTCTCGCCTCGTCAGTGATCTTGGTCTGTCTGCTTATGACGCCTCGGTGCTTGTTTCCGAAAAGGCGATTGCCGACTATTTCGAGAAGGTTGCCGTTAGCCGTGATGGTAAGCTGGCCGCAAACTGGGTTATAAATGATCTGATGGGTGGCTTGAACAAGGCAGGCAAACCCATTGAGGAATCACCGATTTCCCCTGATCAGCTCGGCGCGATTGTCGATCTGATCAAGGAGGGAACAATATCCGGCAAGATCGCGAAAGACCTCTTCGAGATCGTGTGGAATGAAGGTGGCGATCCGAAAGAGTTGGTCGAATCGCGCGGCATGAAGCAGGTCACTGATACCGGCGCGATTGAGAAGGCCGTTGATGAGGTCATCGCTGCCAATCCTGACAAGGTCGAGCAGGCGCGCGCCAAGCCAACGCTTGCTGGCTGGTTCGTCGGTCAGGTCATGAAGGCGACCGGCGGAAAAGCCAATCCGCAGGCGGTCAACGATCTGGTCAAGGCCAGGCTCGGGCTGGAGTAGACCCTTTAGCGTTGGGGATTATTACCCCTCATCCGCCTGGCGGTGTTTATCGCGCGAGCACGAGCGCCCAATAGCGGCGCTTTCCATCCGCTGCGGGCGCTGAGGCCAGCCCATATCGTGTGTATGTCGCGTTGAGGATGTTGCGCCGGTGTGGTGGCGAATTCATCCAGCGGCGAAACAATTCGTCCGTACCAAGTGCGCCGTAAGCGATGTTCTCCGCTGCGCCGCCACCAGTCTCAACACCCGCCATCCGTTTGCCAAATGACCCGCCCGCTCTGGTCGTGTGGTTCATAGCGCCGGATTTCGCCATGCTCGCAGCCTGATACGCTGCCGCCTTGGTCAGTTCGGCATCGCTGCTAAGTGGCGACAATCCGTTTTGCGCACGGATCTCGGGCAGGGAGGTTGGGCCGCTATAGCTTTCACCCGCCGGACCGCCCGCGCATCCCGCCAGTGCCGCTGTCAGCGCAAGACCCGCTAGAGCATTAGCCAAAGATGCTGGAAATATTTGATTCTGAGCCATTTGCCGCCCTTGGCTGGAAAACATGGCAATTTGCTGGTCAACTGCGGCGAGATGGGAGTGCTGAATCTGCGCTAAGCGCTTGCAAGAACGTGCGCGCAAAGTCATAAGGCGGAGAGGCTTATAATAGGCCGGGGAAAGCGATGAAAACCTTCTTCACCCAGTTCTTCACATGGTGGAACGGACAGACCTTGAACACACGTTTCCACACTTGGCGCTTCGGCACCAAGGTGGGTGAGGATTCTCAAGGCAATGTCTACTACGAAGGCGGCAAGGATTCCGAAGGTCGTACGCGTCGTTGGGTGATCTATAACGGCGTTTCCGAAGCATCGCGCATTCCTCCCGGTTGGCATGGCTGGATTCATCACCGCGTTGATATTCCGCCCGTCGATGAAACCTACACGCCACGCGAGTGGCAAAAGCCGCATTTGCCGAACCTGACCGGAACGCCGGAGGCATATCGCCCGAAAGGCTCGATTCTGGGCACCGGCCATCGTCCACAAGTCACAGGCGATTACGACGCCTGGACGCCCGGCGGATGAAGCATTCGGCTGTCATGCGTTTTCCGCCACAATTGAAAGCTAGTCCGTTGCGCGATTGTTTGCTTCGGGCGAGCTTATTCGCATGATCGTGAAACTACGAAAGAGCGCCCTCGTGGGTGCGGCTTCCGCCATCGCCATTGCAATTTTGGCGAGTGGCTTTGCGCGCGCTCAGGATGGTGTGGACCAGCTTCCGCCCATCGATGCGTTTCCGCCTATCGACGCGCAGGACTTGCCGCCTGTTCCGACGGAGGAATTGCCGCCGCCCTCGCCACCGCAGGAATTGCCCCTGCCGGGACAGGAGCCTATGCCCGCACAGGCCGAGCCGGATTGGCTTAACCCCGATGTGCAGGGTGAACCTTTGCCGCCGCCGGAGCAGCCAGCGGAGGCCCTTCCTCAGCCGCGATCTAAACCCAATAAGGCGGTCGAAGAGATCGTTGCTGAACAGGAAAAGAAGGTTGAGCGCGTGACCAATCCCGTGGCCGAGTTTGCCGGTCTGGACAAAATCACGGGCCGAATCACAAGCTTTGATGTCTACATCAATGAAACCGTGCAGTTCGGCGCGCTACAGGTTACGCCAAAGGTCTGCTATTCGCGGCCCGATGCGGAAGAGCCAAAGACCGACTCATTCGTTGAGGTCGATGAGATCACGCTGGACAGAAAAATCCGGCGGATTTTCACTGGCTGGATGTTTGCGGAAAGCCCCGGCATCAGCGCGGTTGAGCACGCCGTTTATGACGTGTGGCTCAAAGCCTGCAAGCAGAAGTCGAATGTTCCGCCGCCGGAGCAGGCCAAGTCGAACTAGAAATCGTCTTCGCGATCTGACGGCTGCTGCGGCTCGAAACGGCTGGATTGCCCAAACGTATAGCCAGTCTCAACAGCCTTCTTCCCGAACTTTTCGCGCAGAATGTCGATTGCTTCTTCCGCTTTCGCGCGCCGAGTGGCTTTCGTGTCGATCAGGTCCGGCGGATCGGCTTTTTCCGGCGTCGTCAGATCGTGTACGCCCACACCCAGCAACCTGAACCGCGTTCCATCCAGTTCTTTTTCCAGAAGCGGCATTGCCGTTTCAAAAATGCGGTCGGCCAGTCGGGTGGGGGCCGCAAGCTGCCTGTTGCGCGTCTTGATTTTGAAATCGCGTGTCTTAAGTTTCAGCACGACCGTGCGCCCGGCAATTTCGGCCTTTTTCAGCCGCGCTGAAACTTTTTCCGAAAGCGCACGCAATATGGGCGCGAGTTGGTCGCGCGTTGAAAGATCAGAATTGAACGTCGTTTCCGCCGAAACATTCTTTGCCGCGTGATCCGGGTGAACAGTTCGCTCATCCACTCCGCGCGCAAGGTGATAGAGCCTGTTGCCCATTGAGCTATAGCGGCGCAGCAGATCGTTCAGTTCCATGCGCTGGATCTGCCCGATTGTTTTGATTCCATCCTGCTCCAGCGTGGCCGCAAACACGCGCCCAACCCCCCAGATCAGCGAAACCGGTTGGTCCTTGAGAAACTCTACGGCCTCAGCTTCGCCGATCACCGAAAATCCGCGCGGCTTGCGAAAATCCGACGCGACCTTCGCCAGGAACTTGCAGTAGGAAAGCCCCGCCGAAACGCTGACACCAATCTCTCGTTCAACAGCCAGCGCGAATCTCGCAAGCACAAGCGCGGGCGGTTCTCCGTGCAAGCGCTCCGTGCCCGACAAATCGAGAAACGCCTCATCGATGGAAATCGGCTCCACCAGCGGCGTCAAAGCCTGCATCATGGATCGAATCTCTCGCCCAACGCGAACATATTTCTCCATGTCCGGCTTCAGCACCACTGCGTCCGGGCAGGCTTCCAGCGCCTTGAACATCGGCATGGCTGAGCGCACGCCACGAATGCGCGCGATATAGCAAGCCGTCGAAACGACGCCGCGCTTTCCGCCGCCGATTATCAGCGGCTTGTCTTTCAATTCCGGATGGTCTCGCTTTTCAACCGAGGCATAAAACGCATCGCAATCAATGTGTGCCAAATGCAGCTGAAATAGTTCCGGGTGCCTCGTCGCGCGCGGACTTCCGCAATGATAACAACGGCCTGTCTCCCGCTTTTGAAGCGTCAGGCAATCTCGGCAGAAGCCGCGTTCCGAATCGGCAGTGGTGGTAGGCATCTTCGCCGCGCTCGCATCGTGAGAAATCATAGAGCAGGGCGCCATGGCCAACAAGACGCCGCCTTAGCCCTCCTGCCAGATCGCTGTCAGGTGGAGCGCTCATAGTCATCATTGCCGAGCGGCAGGGACCGCAACGCCTTCACGACTTCGGTCGGTGGCACGGATGCATTTACGGAAAATGCGATCAACGTTGGTTCATGCGCGGCAATGAATTGCAGCACTCCGGCCAGAAATCCCGGCTGCGCGGCCGCATGCCTTATGTCGGAAGCTTCAATTCCGGTGATGGCCAGAAATCGGTTCAGCAAAACGGGGTCGCTTGCAATAAAGCCCAGCGCATTAATAGCGATTTGCTCGGCGGTTTCTGTGCTTCGGGGCGAAAAAGACATGAATCATCCAGATTCGAAAAAAGAATTCAGCCCTATATTGGCAGATTTCAATGGGCAATTACCTATTCGTCAATGTTCTCAAGCTAGCGTCCGACCGGGTTGTGCCAAGGGGCCGGACAATTATGATTGGATGGATTCCCGCAACTGGCAATGGGCGAAACGGCAATGCCTAAGAAAGTTATGATCGTCGAGGATAACGAGCTGAACATGAAGCTCTTCCGCGACCTGATCGAAGCGAGCGGCTATGAAACGGTGCGCACCCGCAATGGGTTGGATGCGCTCGATCTCGCGCGCCGGCACAGTCCCGATCTTATCTTGATGGACATTCAGCTTCCGGAGGTTTCGGGGTTGGACGTAATCCGCTGGCTGAAGGAAGATGAGAATCTTCTGCATATTCCAATCATCGCGGTCACGGCCTTTGCCATGAAGGGCGATGAGGAACGGATAAGGCAGGGCGGCTGCGAAGCCTATATTTCCAAGCCAATATCGGTTCCGCGGTTCATTGAAACGATCAAATCCTATTTGGGTGATGCCTGATGTTGTGTCCGCGAGAGTGACCATATGAGCGCACGCGTTCTTGTTGTTGATGATGTTCCGGCCAATGTGAAACTGCTCGAAGCTCGGCTGACGGCTGAATATTTCGAGGTTTTGACGGCTGCCGATGGTTTTGAGGCATTGGAAATCTGTGACCGGGACGCAATCGACATTGTCCTGCTCGATGTAATGATGCCCGGCATGGATGGCCTTGAGGTCTGCCGTCGTCTCAAGAGTGATCCTGGCACGTCCCACATCCCAATCGTGATGGTGACGGCCTTGGATCGAGCGTCGGACCGAGTTGCCGGGTTGGAAGCCGGCGCTGATGATTTTCTGACCAAGCCGGTTAAGGATTTGCAGTTGCTTTCGCGCGTCCGCAGTCTGGTGCGCCTCAAGTCGCTGACCGATGAACTGCGATTGCGCGCTGCGACCACGCGAAGCATCGGCATTCAGGAGATGCTTGGCCGTAGGCTGCCCGAAATCGAGGAGTTGCCGCACGTACTGCTGATCGATGAAAATCCCGCATCCGCAGAGCGTACCGCGACGATGCTGAACAAGGTCTGCGAAATGGATACCGCGAGCGGCGCCAATGAGGGCGTTTTTCTCGCCATGGATCGCACGCCAGATTGCGTTCTGATTTCCACGCGAGCGAGCGAGTTTGACCCGCTCCGACTTTGTTCGCAGTTGCAGTCGTTCGACCGCACGCGTTACGTGCCTATCATCCTGATCGCCGATGAGGGGGAAGAAGCTCGCGTTATGCGCGCCTTCGAGCTCGGCGTGAATGATTACGTAACGCGTCCGATCGACAGGCAGGAGCTAACCGCGCGCATCCGCACCCAGGTCCGGCGCAAGCTTTACAACGATCATCTTCGCATGAGCGTGGCGGAAACGATCGAGATGGCCGTCATTGACGGCCTCACCGGTTTGCACAATCGCAGGTATCTGGACAGCCACATTGAAACGCTTTTTCAGCGTGCAGTCACGCGGCGTCGGCCCTTGTCCATCATGATAACGGACCTTGACCGCTTCAAGGGTATCAACGACACCCACGGGCATGACGGCGGCGATCAGGTGCTCAAGGAGTTTGCCCGGCGCATTCGCGCAAATGTTCGCGGCATCGATCTTGTCTGCAGGTTTGGCGGCGAGGAATTCGTCGTCATTATGCCGGACACCGAGTCGGCGCTCGCGCAACGAGTCGCCGAGCGTGTCCGGCACGACATCGAGAAAGAGCCGTTTCAGGTTGCGGGCAATGCGGTGCCGGTAACGGTCAGCATCGGGGTCGCCTCTGTTGACTACGGCGCGGACAGCGTATCGGCGCTCATGCGTCGTGCTGATGCAGCTCTCTACCAGGCCAAAAACAGCGGCCGAAATCGCGTCGTCGCGCCCGCCGCCTGAGCGGGTAACTTTGTTCATTTACGTTAATGAGCGATCACGCTGGCGTGTGGTTAAGAAATCGTTGATTTCTAATGCGGATTAAACAAGGATAATTTCCGCAAGGACAATATAATTTAATATCCTTGCACCCCATGGCTCAGGTCCGCCGCATCTCCTGACGAGTGGGGTTTGCCGGTCGGCGCTGGCGAAAGTGGCCTCCTCGTTCCGCTGTCAGCACCGGCCGGCACCCTCTGATCAGTCAAGCTGAAGAACGGGTGCCCGTAAATGTTCGGGCAAATTGTGGTTGCGGGCAATTTGACGATAGAGCCGCTCAATATCGCGCGTGAACTGCTGCGTATTGAACAAAGGCGAATCTGCACGTGCCTGATCCAGCAGTGCTTTCAAAGTCGAATGACGCTTGGCATCCGTCGCCAGTTCGAATGCCAGTTTGAAATAGTCCTCATAATTATCCGTGATGAGTTCCGGGAAGCCATGCGTGGTAAGCAGGCTTGCCGCTACCCGGCTGGCGAATGTTTCGCCCTTGCGCGTGATCAGCGGAACACCCGCCCACAGTGCATCACTGCCGGTTGTATGAGATGTATATGGAAACGTATCCAGTGCGAGATCGGCAAGGCGCATGCGCGCCAGATGCTTGGCGTGTGGCGTTGCTGGCGAGAAAATAACCCTGTCGCGACTAGTGCCTCGCTTTTCGAGTTCCTTGACGATGTTGTCGCGCACCAGATCAATGCGCTGATCCAGCAGCCAAAGTACGCTTCCTGGAACGCAGTTTATCAGTCGCGCCCAAACATCGAATGTTTCCGGATTAAATTTGAATGGCTGGTTGAAACTGCAGAACACGAAGCCTTCGTCAGGCAAACCAGCTTCCGCTCTGCTTGGCGGTGCCGGTAACGCGAATCTGCGGTCATTTGGCTGATAGCAATGGGGCATCAGCGCGAGACGCTCGCTGAAATGAGGCGCACATTCCGGCGGCGTGATCGTCGGATCCGAGATCACATAGTCCGCAAGCCGCGGATGCCCAAGCGTACCCGGATAGCCGAGCCAGCTAATAATTACGGGCGCTGGCCTTCTGCCGGTTATCCCGAGCCGCGCCCCATCGGTAAATCCCTTTAGCTCGACTACAATATCAATCTGCCGCTCAAATATTACCTGCGCGGCCTGTTCATCGGTTGCTTCGGAAATGTCTATGACGGGGACGTCGAGCGCCCGCAAGCGCTTCGAGTATTCGTCATCTTTTACGTGACCGTAGGAAAAGATGAAAACCTCAAGCGCGCTTGAATCGTGCTGTTCCAAAACGCCGAGCAGCAAAAACAGCGTGGCGTGGTTGTGAAAATCCGACGAAAGATAGCCGATTTTCAGCCGCGCCCCGTCGGTGCCAATCTGGCGATAGCCGCACATTGGCGGAAGCTGCAATGTGCGAATTGCGTAAGCGCCGTGCCGCAAAGCTGCCTGCTTCTCCAACACCGGCGTCATTCCCGGCATCCCGATCGAGCGAAAAGGCGGCAGCGACGGTCTGAATTCCGGAGAATCAATCGTTTGAAGATATTTCTCATCGACCTCAGCGAGATCGTCCCAACTCAGTGTCCTGCGCTTGTCGAACTGAAGTTGTCCCCAAAACTCCGCTGTTTTGCTGACCTCCATCGCCTCTTTAAACCGGCCAAGTTCAATCAATGATTCGGCGAGCAAGCCGCGCAGCTTGTTTAGCGATGGGTCAAGCGACAGCGCCCTTTCCAGCGCCGTTACAGCTTCCGCGAAGCGTCGCCGCTCGAACAGGGACATTCCCAAATTGGCAAAGCCAACACTAAATTGCGGCTGTAACTCCGTCGATTTGCGAAACAGGTTGATGGCTTCTTCGTGTCGATCCAGGTTCAGATAGATATTCGCGAGATTGTTGCAGGTCGCAATTGAATTCGGATCCAGCCGGAGTGAGTTGCCATACGCGACTGCGGCACCTTCAAATTTGAGCGCCTTGGAAAGAACGAGACCCAGCGAAAAATGAAAGTCGGCGTTATCTTCAATAGAAAGCGCATTTCGGATCGACTGTTCGGCGTCGCCAAGCTTGTTTTGAAAGTAGTGGCTCATGCCCAGCAAGTCATGGGCTCTTGCATTCCGTGGATCCAATTGAATCGCTGTCTGCAAAAGCTGTTCTGCGCGAGGCCAATCGCCTGCGTTGCAGGCGGCGACAGCCGATGCAAATGCTTGCGCGCGATCAGTATAAATATTCATTCTTGGCCGCCGCTTAAACCGTGACGACCTGCGCCCGCAAATCTTCGGGTAGATTATGGTTCGCTATAATCGAGCGGTACAAGCTTTCGAGGTCTCTCGTGAACTGAATGGTATCGAAAAGCGGCGAGGTCGCGCGGCAGGCTTCGAGGCGTTGCCTGATAGCTAGCCGACGTTCCGTGTTGGTCGCAAGTTCGAGCGCCACCTTGTAATATTCTTCCGCGCTTTCAGTGATCAGCTCTGGAAAACCGTGAGTTGTCAGCAAGCTAGCCGCAACTCGGCTGACAAAGGTTGAACCTTTTCGGGTTACGAGCGGGATGCCCGCCCAAAGAGCGTCGCTGCCGGTGGTATGCGAGTTATACGGGAAGGTATCAAGCACGAGATCGGCCAGGCGAAGGCGCGAAATATGATATGTTTGCGGTGAAATCGTCGCGAATATAACGCGCTCCTCCGGGATGCCCCGGTCAGCAAGTTCGCGCAAGAGATTGCCGCGCACATCGCGGGAGGCTGGTTCCAGCAGCCACAACACGCTGCCGGCAACCTCATTCAGCAGCCGCGCCCATATGTCGAACGTCTCAGGATTCAGCTTCAAGGTCTGGTTGAGGCTGCAGAAAACAAAACCGTTTTCTGGCAGGCCGACATCACTGCGTATGAGATTTGAGGGCAGGGGGCGCATACGGTCATTGGGCTGATAGCTATGAGGCATGAGCGCAAGGCGTTCGCTGAAAAACGGAGCGTGCTCCGGCGGGCTCACAACATTGTCGCCGATAATATAATCCGCGAGTTGCTTGTGGCCAATCGTGCCGGGGTAGCCGAGCCAGTTTACGATGACAGGCGCAGGGCGAAGCGCCGCAATGCCCAGCCGCGACTTTTGCGTATAACCCTTTAAATCGACAAGTATATCGATATCCCGGTCCAGTATTATCTCGGCTGCCTCCCGATTTGTAACTTCGGAGAGGTCAATAATCGGCATGCCGGTATCTTCAATCCGTTGCACAAAACGATCTCGCTCTGCGGGACCATATGAGAAAATCTCAAACTGAAATTCGGTGCGGTTATGTGATTCCAGAACGCCTGCCATCAAATGCATTGTGGCGTGATTGAAGAAATCGGCCGAAAGATATCCAATGCGCGGTGGCCGGTGGGCGAGAATCGGGCGAGGGCAATCCATGAGAGGATGCTCTTTCAGTTCCGGCACTTCGGACATTGAAAATGCGTGCCCTGCCGGAGCCTCCATCTCGGGTCGTAGTTCAGGAATATAGAGCAGCCGAAACGGCGGAGCCGGATCTGCCACACCAGCTTCAAAGGCGCGGAGATACATCGATTCCGTGAAGCTGAGATTTTCCCAAATGGCCTGGGATCGCATTTCGAACTGCAGGATGCCCCACCAGAAATAGATCTTCGTTGCCTCGTCGATGCGCCCCTGCTTGGCAAGCAGAAACGCCAGGGGCTTTTGCGCGTCATAGAAATCTTGCTGCAGCGAGATCGCCTTTCTCAAGGCGTTTTCGGCGTCATCCAGCCGTCCGGCTTTTTCGAGGGCCAACCCCATGTTTTTATACCCGAGCGCATAGCCCGGGTTGCAGTCAACTGCTTGTTTGTATTGGAAAATCGCGTCATCGAGCCTGCCATGATCGAGCAGGATATTTGCGAGATTATTCCTTATTGCAGCCATTCGAGGGTTGAGTTCGAGCGCCGATTCATAGGCGGCCATCGCGCCATGAGAATCGCCATTCGCTCGCAGAATTTTGCCAAGGTCCGCAAGCAGCGCTTCGTCCACACTGATTGCGATTGCCTCGCGAATCAAACGTTCGGCCTCAGCGAATTTTTTCTCCTCATACCGGCGCAACGCCAGTTCGTGATACGCCTGCGAATTACCCGTCAATTTGCCGATCACCGACTGCATGATTTCGAGCGCGCCGGTCCCGTCACCGGCTTTACAAGCGTCATATGCGCTCAAATGTGACGGCGTCATTGCCGTTCCAAACGCGATATCATTCACGATAAAATCCTTGTGCGTTACGCTTGAATCGCGACAAAGCTCTGCTCGCGTGTGGGGCTCGTATGGTCCTCCACAATCCGTCTGAAGAGCTTTTCGAGGTCGCGCGCAAAGCCCGCTGTGTCAAACAGCGGCGAAGTCGTTCGCGCGCTTTCAATGCGCTTTTTTATGTCTGCGCGTCGCTTCTTATCGCTCGCAAGTTCCATCGCGAGCGCGAAGTATTCATCATAGGTGTTTGTCACCAATTCAGGCAGCCCGTGTGTCGTCAAAATGCTGGCTGCAACCCGGCTGGTGAAGGTCTTTCCCTTCTGCGTTATCAGCGGAACCCCCGCCCACAACGCATCGCTTGCGGTCGTGTGGGAGGTGCAGGGAAACGTATCCAGGGCGATATCGGCGAGGCGCAAGCGCGCAATATGCTCGGTCTGCGATAGAGGGAGAGCGAATATAACTCGCTCCGGTTGAACGCCTCGCGCCTCAAGTTCGCGCAGAACATTTGCATTGCTGTCTTCGTAATGGCGCAGCCACAGCACACTGTCGCTGCATTCGGTGAGCAGCCGCGCCCAGACATCGAAGGTCGCGGGGTTGAATTTTGGATGCTGGTTGAAGCTGCAAAACACGAGTCCGCTTTCGGGAAGGCCCGCGTCAGTGCGCGTGGAGGCTTCCGGCAAAGCTCGCGCGGAATCGTTGGGCTGGTAGCAATTCGGCATTAGTGCGATGCGCTCGCTGAAGAACTCCGCGTCCTCTGGCGGCGTAACGATAGCGTCGCCGATAATGTAGTCGGCCAGCCTTTCATGTCCCAACGTGCCGGGATGTCCGAGCCAGCTCACTATGATCGGTGCGGGCCGCAGCGCCGTTATGCCCAGCCGCGCACTGCCCGTGTGGCCCTTCATTTCAACAAGGATGTCGATCTTGTGACTGGCAATCAGTTCGGCAGCCTTTCGATCCGACATGCCGGAAATATCGACAAAGGGAAAGCCCGTCGCGCGCAGCCGTTGCGAACATTCGTCGTCATGCTGCTCGCCATAGGAAATGAGCACAATTTCGTGCGCTTCCAGGTCGTGCGCCTCGAGTACGCCCGTAAGCAGATACGCCGTAGCGTGATTATGAAAATCCGACGAAAGATACCCGATGCGCAGCGGTTCCGCGGTGGAAGGTGCGCGCGTGGCCATTGCGATGGTTGGCTCTTTGAGGGCGCTGATATTTGATACAGCATAATTGTGCGCGGCGGTGCGCTCCAGCTGTGGTGTCAGATCGGGCATATTCAGCAAGCACCAAGGCGAAACCGGTATTGCCGCGCCCACTTTCAACTCGCTGATGAATGCTGCATCGACTTCTGCAAGGTCCAGCCACGAAACGCTTATGCGCTTGGCGAACTGCAACCATCCCCAAGCGCCAATAGCTCTGTATTGCTCGAAGCATTCTTCAAAGCGACCACATTGAGCCAGCAGATCGGCCAGCTTTCGGCGTGCTTCCGCGTGGGCCGGATCTAGCGCGAGAGTGGCGCGCAACACGGCTTCCGCCTCGGGAAGTTGATGCAGCCTGAAAAGACATACGCCGAGATTGAACTGCATTTGCGCAACATTCGGCTGAAGGCGCGCGGCCTGTCGAAAATATTGCAGCGCTTCTTGATGCTGATTGAACGTGCTGAGAATCATTGCCAGGTTGCTGCATATCTCCGGCGACGAGAAATCCAGATGCAGCGAGGTTTTGTAAGCCTCAGCGGCGCGCTCAAGATTGCCGCTGCAGAGATAGATCAAACCCAGATTGGCATAGAATGCCGCATTCTCGCTCAAAGAAATGGCCTTCAGCAGCGCGCGTTCTGCGAGAATGAATTGGTTGAGCCGTAGATGGCATATGCCGATAAGGTTCTGCGCTGGCGCAAAGTCGGGACGCTCGCTGACGATGCCGATAAGCGTCGCGAGAGCATCCTCTACTTCATCGCGCCCGAACGCCTTCAGCGCTCGCTCGAACAAGTAATCAGGGTTACTGGAACCGTTGACCAAATCCATTTGCGTTGATCTCGAAAAGTTGAATCATGTATCAGTCGCGATTATTAGATAATAAATTGCTAAATTAGCAATATTAAATTTTCACATTTGCATTTGTATCGAAACGTATGCGCCGCGCCGATCGTCCGGCGTGTTATGATCGTCCACGATCGCGCGATAAAGTTGCTCAAGGTCTTGCGTGAATCGTGTGGTATCGAACAGCGGCGAGCTTGAACGGACCCGATCCATATCGACTTTGAGCTTCGCCAGCCGCTCACGGTTGGTGACGATTTCAAGCGCAAGCTCGATATATTCGTTTTCGTTGTGCGTTATGAGTTCTGGAAACCCATGCGCCGTCAGCAGGCTGCCGGCGACCCTGCTTGCAAAAATATCCCCGCTCAACGTGAGCAACGGAACGCCTGCCCAAAGAGCGTCGCTGGCCGTCGTGTGCGAATTATATGGATAGGTATCCAGGGCCAGATCGCACAACCGCAGCCGTGCGGTGTGATCGGCGCGCGAGGCGAACGGCGCGAAATGAATGCGTTCGGCACTTATGTCGCGAGCCGCAAACTCGCGAGCAATGTTCTCTCGAATGCGCTCCAATTTCGGCTCAAGCAGCCAAAGCACACTGTCTGGCGCCGAGCGAAGCAAGCGGCTCCAAAGGTCGAATGTTTCCGGGTTGAACTTCAAAATCTGATTGAAACTGCAGAAAACCAGACCTTTCTCTGGCAGGCCGACATCTGCGCGTGTCGGCGCCGGGGGCAGGGGGCGCGACCTGTCATTCGGCTGATAGCACGTTGGCATCAGCGCTATGCGCTCGCTATAGTGTTCCGCGTGCGATATCGGCGCGACGATTTGGTCAGCAATTATATAGTCGGCCAGGCGTGGATGCCCCAACGTGCCAGGATAGCCGAGCCAGCTCACAATGATCGGAGCGGGTCGCAGCGCAGTGATGCCCAGGCGCGCGCCGGTCGTGTAGCCCTTAAGATCCACCAGAACATCGACCTTATGTTCAAAGATCGTTTGCGCGGCCACCTGATCGGACATCTTCGATACATCGACAAACGCCAAGCCTGATTGAACCAATCGGTCCGTCATCTCATCGTGCCTGGAAGCGTACGAAAAGAGGGTGACCTCAAAGGCAGAGCGATCGTGCGCCTCAAGAACACCTGCAATAAGATGCGTGGTTGCGTGCTCATAGAAGTCCGCCGACAGATAGCCGATGCGCAGCTTACCAGCGCGCGACAGCGGCTTGCGGGGAGTGCAAAGTGGCGGCTGCTTCAATTCTGAAAATTCGTGCCCGGCGAAATCGAACCCGGCGCGCCTTTCGATGTCTGGCGTTATGCCCGGCATTTGAATCAGGCACCAAGGGGCGGCCGGCGCAACACCGCTAGGGACCGGCTGCGTAAGGCATGCGTGATCAATTTCCGGCAGGTCGGTCCAATCGATGATTTTGCGCTTTTCAAATTGAAGCTTGCCCCACGCACCGATCGACCGCATCAGCGGGAATGCTTCGTCATAGCGTTCGAATTTGATCAGCACCTCCGCCAACATGTCTTTGGCTTCGATGAAAGAATTGTCGAGCGTGAGTGCGTGTTTGAGCGCTGCCTCCGCTTCATCGTAGCGATGCATCCGCGTCAGGATCGAGCCAAGGTTTTTGTAAGCGAGCGCGTAGTCGGGTTGGTGGGAAATCGCCTGTCGATACAGCGCGATCGCCTCTTCATACCTGTTCAGCTTGAAATATATGTTTGCGAGATTGTTGCAGATTCGAAACGAACTCGGATCAAGCGCAAGCGACTCGCGATATGCCTCCGCAGCGCCATCGGCATTGCCGGCCTGTTGCAGCGCCAAGCCGAGATTGGCGTAAAATTCAGCGTTCTTCTTGAACGAAAGCGCTTTCTTGATGCAGCGCTCCGCATCAACATGTTTGTTCTGCATTAAATAGCAAACACCGGCGAGGTGGTGCGCTTCCGCAAATCGCGGTGTTTGAATTAGCATTGATTGCAGAATCTTGACGGATTGGCCATAGTCCTTGTTCGCAAAAGCGCCGAGGGCCCGCTCCCAAAGCTTCGCTGGATCGTGATTGCGGTTGACGAACGAATTCATGCGTGCAGACCCGGCGCAGCAACCGTTGCGGCTCGCGCAGCGGGTGGCAGATTGTAGTCTGTCAATATTGCGTGATAGAGCGCTTCAAGATCGCGGGCGAAGCGGTTGGCGTCGAACAGCGGCGAAGACCGTCGTGCGGACGCAATAGACGCCCTCAATGCGTTCCGGCGCTCGTGATTTGTCGCCAGTTCCATCGCGAGTTGGACATAGGCTTCGTCGGTTTCAACGACCAGTTCGTGAAACCCATGCGTTTTCAATAGGCTGGCTGCCACTCTGCTTGCAAATGTCCGTCCTTTCAGGGTGACCAGCGGCACGCCTGCCCAAAGCGTATCGCTGGCGGTTGTGTGCGAGGTGTACGGAAAAGTATCTAGCGCCAGATCGGCCAATTGCATTCGCGTCGTATGCTCGCTCTGCGGGGCAAACGGCGAATAGAATATTCTGTCAGGGGCAATACCGCGCACCCGAAGCTCCCGGTTCAGGTTCTCGCGCTTTATTGCCGGGTCTTGGTCGAGAAACCAGAAAACGCTGTTCGGAACAGCTTTCAAAACGCGGCACCAGAGATCCATCATTCGCGGATTGAATTTGACCGCATTGTTGAAATTGCATAGCACCAGCGCATCGTCCGGCAAGCCGATATCCACTCGCTTGATCTCGCCGGGTAACTCGCGCTTGTGGTCGTTGGGTTGGTAGCAATGGGGCATGAGCGCCAGCCGTTCGCTATAGAACGGAGCGTCTTGCAGTGGCGTAACGGTCGGGTCGCCGATGATGTAATCGGCTAATCGCGGATGCCCTAGTGAGCCCGGATATCCCAGCCAGTTCACGATAATGGGCGCTGGCCGCAGCGCGGTTATTCCGAGCCTCACCGCCTGGGTGTGGCCTTTAAGGTCAACCAGAATATCGATGCCTTGCCGATGAATCTCATTCGCTGCTTCGCGGTCGGTCATGCGCGAAATATCAGTGAATGGGATTTTGGTGGCGCGAAGTCTCTCGGTAAATGCATCCTCGTGGCGCGGCGAATAAGAGAAGATCCGCACATCCACGTTGGAAGGATCGTGACATTCCAGCACCCCCGCCAGCAGATGCATTGTTGCGTGGTTGTAGAATTCCGATGAGAGGTAGCCTATGCGCAGACGGCACCCTCCCAACTCGATGCGGGTTGCCGTGCACAGCGGCGGCGCGTTCAATTCGTTCAGCGTCGAGCCGACACAATCGAATGCCGCTCGCCGTTCAAGATCGGGCGTGATTCCATTGACCAGCAGCGCACTCCATGACGCAAGATGCGTCGGCTTTTTTTCGAAAAGCTCGCGCAGATACATGCTTTCGGCGTGGGCAAGTTTGTCCCACATGACGTTATTGCGCATCGCGGCTTGCGCATCGCCCCATGCTCCAATCGACTGGTAAAGTTCGATTGCTTCTGCCGCGCGACCCGTTTCGGCCAGCGAAAACGCCAGATTTGAGCGGGCCAGAACATAATTCGGATCGGCCAGAATCGCCTTCTGATAAAGCTGAATCGCCTCTTCGTGCTGCTTCAAACGGCCGAGAATATTCGCGAGGTTGCCCAACGCTTTTGGGGAATTGGGATTCAGCCGAAGCGAAGATCGGTATGCATCGATTGCACCTTGCACGTCTTCCGCCGCCTGCAGAACCAGCGCAAGGTTCAAGTAGAAATCCGCATCTTCCTTGAGCGACAACGCGGTGCGAATTGAGCGCGCTGCCTGATCCAGCGCCATTTGCCCGTAGTAGCAAACGCCTAGCGCATGGTGTCCCTCCGGCAACCTAGGCACCAGTTCCACGACGCGTTTGAGTAAGCTCTCCGCATGCGTATAATTGCGCGATCCGAAGGCATGGATTGCCTCCTGATACATACGTTCAATCATACTCTGGCTGCTAGAATCGAGCATCGCCTACCATTTTGACGCGTTCGATTCCTGAATATCTCAGAACAAAGAATAAACAAACACTAATTTAGAAAAATATATTTATACGACGCAATAATCGCAGACACAAAAATGCCCGCGCGGCTTTGCCGAACGGGCATTTTGAAAGAAAAGCCAGATAGCTGATCGGCGCCAGTGTTCAGCGCCAGACAGAATCTTACTTGATCTTCGTTTCCTTGAACTCAACGTGCTTGCGTACGACCGGGTCGTACTTCTTGAACGAGAACTTCTCAGTCTTGGTGCGGCTGTTCTTGCTCGTCACGTAGAAGAAGCCGGTGTCGGCAGTGGAGAGCAGCTTGATCTTGATATTCGCGGCTTTGGCCATGATCTCATTCCATACGTAAAAGCTTCGATGTCCGCGTCAGCGTGAAAAGGCTCGGCCAAATGCGGAGAGTTGGCGCGACACATACCGTTGCGCGCCGGAAAGTCAAGAGTTTCCCGCAAAATCCCGCACTATGCCTTTGCCCCGCAGGAGGCGTCACCACCCGACCAGCGGGCAATGTCGGTATTGATCCGGCTGGCGATCGGCTCGTTCATAAGCGGCCCAAACACTTCGACCCTGCTAGATGCGCCTTGGGCTTGAACGACAAGCGCGGGCAAGCCGCCATAATTCTTGGCCGGAACCAGCAAGAAACGAGGCTGGCCGCTCATGGAGTTCAGCTCATTCGCGAAACGATATGACTTGAACGCGGGGTCCTTGCTCGCAAACCAGCATTTATGAGCCGCAGTCGCCACCTGTTCCATCGAGCGAAGCGAAGCGCTTTTGCCGCCGCCGCCAGGCGTGCTGGATTTCGGCGCTGGCTGGCATCCTGCGATAATCATAAGCGCCGCCGCCGCGACGAAAACGCCCTTGGCTGCAATCCGCATTCAAGCAGCCTTTCCGAGCACGCTTTCAAAAAGGGCGCGGCCGTCAATGCCGCCATGCGCGGTTTCGATCAGATTTTCAGGATGCGGCATCAAGCCCAGAACATTGCCGCTCTTGCTGATGATTCCCGCAATATCGTTCACGGAGCCGTTGGGGTTTGTCCCTTCGGCGTAGCGGAACACGACCTGACCTTCGCCCTCGATCTGCTTCAGCGTTTCCGCATCAGCGAAATAGTTGCCATCGTGGTGCGCCACGGGGCAGCGAATGATCTGGCCCGGCTTATAGTTGCGCGTAAAGGCAGTGTTCGCGTTCGCAACTTCCAGCTTCACTTCGCGGCAAACAAATTTAAGGGTTTCGTTCCGCATAAGCGCGCCCGGCAGCAGACCAGCCTCCAGCAAAATCTGGAAGCCATTGCACACACCCATCACCATGACACCCTTGGCTGCCATTTCGGCCACCGCACGCATCACCGGCATCCGTGCGGCGATCGCGCCGCAACGCAGATAGTCCCCGTAGGAAAACCCACCCGGAATCACGATCAGGTCGACATCCGGTATTGTCGTGTCGGTTTCCCAAACCGTAACAGGCGGTGTGCCTGAAATCTTGGTCAGCGCCGCAATCATATCGCGGTCACGGTTCAGTCCGGGCAGTAACACGACCGCAGCGCGCATCATGCAATCTCCACCGCGTAGTTTTCGATCACCGTGTTGGCCAGCAGCTTGTCGCACATCGCCTTGATTTCGGCCTCGACCTTGCTCTTGTCACCGCCTTGCAGTTCAACGTCGAAAACCTTGCCCTGGCGCACGGAGTCCACGCCATCGAAGCCCAGCGCGCCTAGCGCGTGTTCGATTGCCTTGCCTTGCGGGTCCAGAACGCCGTTTTTGAGTGTCACGGTGATGCGAGCTTTAATCACGCTGTTTTCCTGTAGATAGGTGGGCGGCAAGCCGCCCGCTTTTAGTGCTTGGTGCCCTTCGGCTCTTCGTTGTTTGCGACCAGAACAGGACCGGCTGGGCGCGGCGAATCATTCTCGTTCATAATGCCGAGACGGCGCGCCACTTCCTGATAGGCTTCCACGAGGCCGCCCATATCGCGGCGGAAGCGGTCTTTGTCGAGCTTGTCCTGTGTGTTTACGTCCCACAGGCGGCAGCTATCGGGCGAAATTTCGTCCGCCACCACGATGCGCATCAAATCGCCTTCAAACAGCCGTCCGCATTCCATCTTGAAGTCAACGAGCTGGATGCCGACGCCTAGGAACAGGCCGGAAAGGAAGTCATTGACGCGAATGGCGAGCGCCATGATGTCGTCGATTTCCTGCGGGCTGGCCCAGCCGAAGGCGGTAATGTGCTCTTCCGAAACCATCGGGTCGTCCAGCGCATCGGCTTTATAATAAAACTCGATGATGGAGCGCGGCAGCACGGTGCCTTCCTCGATGCCGAGGCGCTTTGCGAGCGAACCGGCGGCTACGTTGCGCACCACCACTTCCAGAGGGATGATCTCGACTTCTTTAATAAGCTGCTCACGCATGTTGAGCCTGCGAATGAAGTGGGTCGGGATCCCCATGCGGTTCAGATGATTGAAGATATGCTCGGATATGCGGTTATTCAGCACGCCCTTGCCATCGACAATCTCGTGTTTCTTTTTGTTGAACGCGGTCGCATCGTCCTTGAAGAACTGGATGAGCGTTCCCGGTTCTGGGCCTTCATAGAGGATCTTGGCCTTGCCCTCGTAAATGCGGCGGCGTGATTTCATCGCTAAGAATCTCTGGTTAGAAGGGAATTTGCCAATACGGCTCCCTAAAAAGCGTAGCGGTTCAACTTAAACCTTTGTCAGCCTCTAGCCTATCCGGCGGCGCGTCTCAATTGTCAAATGCGCCAATCAACCGGAATGAGCCTTTATCTTTTTGCATCACAACCTCGTCGCGGGCGCTTGACCGCGGAGCTTCGTTTTGTTTTCTGCGTTTCAAGCCTACATCTAGGAAATCGTTAAAAGACATCCAGAGGGATCGAAGCATGAGCATGAAGGACCGCGAAGAGGGATTTGAACGCAAGTTTGCGTTCGACGAGGAGCTTCGTTTCAAGGCCAATGCGCGCCGCAACAAGGCTCTGGGCATATGGGCGGCTGAAAAGCTCGGTAAAACCGGGGCCGACGCCGAAGCTTATGCCAAGGAAGTGGTGATGGCCGACATTGAGGAAGCCGGCGATCATGATGTTTTGCGCAAGGTGAAGGGCGATTTTGATGCGGCTGGCATCGACCAGTCGGAGCACCAGATTCGCCGCACGATGGATGAGTTGATGGCGAAGGCCATCGAAGACGTCAAGAACGGCTGAGACAAGGCTTTCTTCTGGACTATTTGTAACCGCCCGCCTGTCGGGCGGTTTTTCTTTGCCTTTTTCACATTGGGCGGGAATCATCGCCTCAATCAGGAGAGGAAGCCGCAATGAGCCTCGCAGAACGCCTTGCCGCAGATGAAATCACGATCACCGCTTGGTCGGGCGTACCCGACTCACTGACGGTTGAATTATTGGCGGCGCAGCCGTTTGATGCCGTCACGCTCGACATGCAGCATGGCGGGCACCATGAAGACAGCGTTCTGCGCTCCATCGCGTCCGTGCAAAAGTCGGGCAAGCCGGTTCTGGTGCGAATCCCGGTCGGGCGTTTCGATATGGCCAGCCGCGCGCTGGATTTTGGGGCCGATGCCGTCATCGCGCCTATGATCAACTCGGTGGAAGATGCGCAAAAATTCGCGGCCTCAATGAAATACCCGCCCGTCGGCGAGCGCTCGTGGGGGCCGACCTTCGGCATGCCGCGTTATGGCAAAATCAGCCAGCAGGATTGGCTCACGCAGAGCAACGACCGTGTTCTGGCGTTCGCAATGGTGGAAACACGCCCCGCATTCGAGGCTCTGGACGGAATCCTCGCGGTTCCGGGCATTGATGGCATTTTCGTTGGCCCGTCTGATTTTTCGATCGCCTGGAGCAATGGTGCCGTGGTCGATTCGACCCTTGAGGAGATGATGGGCACCGTCGCGGCCATCGCGGAGCGCACGCGTGAGGCAGGAAAGTTCGCTGCCATCTATGTCATTGACCCGAAAATTGCGGGCAGGGTGGTCGGCATGGGCTTCCGCCTGCTCGCCACCGGCTCCGAAGGTCAGGTTTTCAGCTATGGCACTGCCTCGCTGCTCGGCGCGATCAATCAGTCCATCAAGGGCTGATTCACGCGAGAAACACCCTTATCCGCCTGCCGACACCTTCTCCCTCAAGGGGAGAAGGAGGAATACGGCGATGCCTCGAACTTTCTGCGACGTTTGGGATTCAAACCTGCTTTGCAACTGCCCCTTCTCCCCTTGAGGGAGAAGGTGCCGGCTGGCGGATGAGGGGTAATAAGGGGAAGTAAAAGGCGCAGACGGGGCGCGCGCTTCTAAAGCCGCGAAAGAAACTGCGCGAACACCATCGAACCTTCTGGCCAGGGGCCGAAACCGGATTCGCTGTTCAGATGTCCGGCTTGGCCCGCATCGATGAAAAGCGAGCCCCATGCGGCTGCGATATCCTCTGCCACCTCATACGAGCAGAACGGATCGTTCCTGCTGCCGACAACGATTGACGGAAACGGCAGGGGGTCGCGAGGATACGGCCCAAAAGTCATCAAATGCTTGGGCCGAATTTCGGGGTTGGCGACATCTGGCGGGGCTACCAAAAACGCGCCCGCAACTTTCTTCTGAAATTGCGGTACTGCGTTGATAACGGTCGGCACGCCGAGTGAATGCGCCACCAGCACGACGGGCTTTTCGGCCTCATTCACGGCTTTGGCAACCTCGTCGACCCAATGCTCGCGCACGGGCTTCGACCATTCCGCCTGTTCGATCCGGCGCGCGGTGGAAAGTTTTTCTTCCCACCGGCTTTGCCAGTGGTCCGGCCCGGAGTTCGTATAGCCGGGTACGATCAGAATTTCAGCGTCTTTAACTTTCATGTCTCGGATGTAGCGCTCGAGCCAGCGCCCTGCAAGGCGCTATTGTTCTATAAATGCGAACGCCGTGTTCGGAAGAATGTATCTTGTGTGAACGATTGCCATTGCGCATCTAGAGCAAGGGAATCCAATTTGAGGCTGCACCATGCAAATTTCTCGGCGATCCCTGATTGGGACGGGCACATTGATGATGTCCGGCATATCGCCAGCACGCAGCCAGATGGAGAAAACCCTGATGGAGAAAACAATGAGTGACCTGCCTTTTGCCGCAAACGCACCTGTAAGTGTTTCGCGTGTTGGTTTGCGTGCTCGCGATGCTGCCAAGCTTGCCGACTTTTATCAGAAAGTTGTCGGCCTTCGCCAATTGTCGCGCGATGGAAGCGCCATCACGCTCGGCGCGGGCGAACGTCCTTTGCTAGTGTTGGAAGGCGACACCGCGCTCAAGCAGGAAGACCCGCGCAGCGCCGGGCTTTTCCACACCGCTTTCTTGCTGCCGTCGCGCGGCGACCTTGGCCGCTGGATCAATCACGCCATCGCCAAGCAAATTCCGGTTGACGGCGCGTCCGACCACCTCGTGAGCGAAGCGCTTTACCTCACCGATCCTGAGGGCAACGGCATCGAAATCTACACCGACCGTCCTGCCAAAGACTGGAAATGGAATGGCTCGCAGGTGGAAATGGCGACCCATCGCATGGATATTGAAGGCGTCCGCAACTCCATCCCCGCCGGCGCGCCGGAGTGGGACGGCTTTCCGGACAATTCAATTGTCGGCCACGTCCATCTGCGCGTAGGCGACCCGCAGACGGCGGAAGATTGGTGGCGCGGCGAAATGGGCTTCGACACGGTCGCGCATTATGGACGCGATGCGGTTTTCCTCTCCACCGGCGGCTACCACCATCACATTGGTGCGAACTCTTGGCAGAGCAGGGGAGCCGGCCCGCGGCAGCCCGACACAACCGGCCTGGGTTGGGTTGAGCTTAGCGCCAAGAATGCAGCCGCCGCCAAGCAGGCCAGCGATCCTTGGGGTAATGCTATTCGGGTTGTTGGCTAATAGCCACGAGAGTTGTCGCGGTCAGCTTGCGAGAGCGCGGGGCGGCAACTCATCAATGTGCAGCCGCGAGCGCATATTCGTGCGGTCGCGGGCCAGATCCGCAATCGAATGCTTCATCAGAACATCCATGAAGGCATTCAACGCCTCCCGAAGCGCGGCATTCAGGTTGCAATTATCGATCAGCGGGCATTCCGTTGCGTCATTTTCGAAGCATTCCGCCATGGCGAAGCTCTCTTCAGTCACGCGCACAACATCGAACAGCGAAATCTGCTCTGCCGGTTTGCCGAGACGCACACCGCCATTGCGCCCGCGCACAGTCTCTACCAGCTTGGCCTCCACCAGCGGCTGGAGAATCTTGAACAAAAACAGCTCAGAAACCGAATAGGCCGAAGCAATCTCCGGAATACGGCTGAGCTGGCCGTCATTGGCCGCGCAATACATCAATATGCGGATCGCGTAGTTGGTCTGGCGGGTCAGTCGCATAAAAACTCCTCGGTGCGTCAAGCACCCATCCCACCTAATTATACCTTCGTGCGGGTGTACACAAGGAAAGTGGCGTTTTCTTCTCCGGTTTTGCATGGCTTGGTTTCCCCAGCGGCATAGCGGAGAAGCTTGATATTTATGCTGCAATGCACAATATTACGCGCGTCGGGAGTCGTGAAAACTTGGGGAGGACCCAAGAGGGTATTCGTGATGCAAACGAATAGCGGCAACCAGGAAACCCATTTCTTTGTTGTGCGTCAGCTGCGTCCTTCGGAAAAGGACCTTTTTCGCGATCATTTGCTTCGGCTGGATCGCGAAAGCCGCACGGACCGTTTCAACGGCGGCACAAAGGATGATTTCCTCATTGCCTATGCTGATCGCTCATTCAGTGATGGCACGAGCGTCATTGGCGTCGTTAACGACGGTCGCGTCATCGGCGCGGCCGAACTGCATGAAAAGCCGGAGCCGGATGGCGAACCCACCGCCGAAATCGCTTTCAGTGTTGAAAATGAATGGCAGCACCGTGGATTAGGCGGTCTGCTGTTCGAGCGACTGATCCAGACCGCGATTGGGCTTGGCTATCGTCGGCTGCGCGTCACCACGCACTCGCAGAACGCGGCGATGAAGGCTCTCGCGCGTCGCTTTGGAGCGAAACTCACCTTCGAATTTGGCGAAACGGTTGGTCTGATCGAGCTGGAAGATGCAGTGCATATGGCTTTGCCAATCCATGCTCGTACAGATTTCTGGCATCAGCGCGACCAACATTGACCCCCGTCTGGATGCCTCTATCATTCGTTGGATGAACGAGCAGCCTCCACCAACCTTTGAAGAACTCAAGGCAATGGTCGGTCAGGATTTGTCGGTTTCCGACTGGGTTTTGATCGATCAGCAGCGGATAAACCGCTTTGCTGAAGCTACGGGCGACACACAATGGGTGCATTTGGATGCGGAGCGCGCGCGTCGCGAAAGCCCGTTTCGCAAGCCTGTAGCGCACGGACATCTGACGCTCGCTCTAGTCGCCGCGCTCGGCCAAACCATCGGCGCGATTCCCGAAAATACCCAAGCCGCAATCAATCACGGCATTGAGCATGTGCGCTTTTTGTCACCCGTTCTTGTCGGCTCGCGCGTGCGGCTGCACAGCAAATTGCTCGCCGTGGATGATGTCGGGCCGGGCCAATACCTCATCCGCGTGCTGAACACGATGGAGGTAGAGGGTCAGCAGACGCCCGCGCTCACCTGCGAATGCCTGACGATGTTCTATGAACGTCGCGCGCGCCGAACCAGCTAATCCACGCTTTTATGAAGCGCGGATAAGTATATGTTTTTTCTTGCCAAACGACAGTTTGATCACGCCATCGTCCGTGACAAAAGAATTCGTCACGGTCATCTTGTCGTCTGACACCGGTTGATCGTTGAGCCGCAGCGCGCCACCCTGCAAGGCTCTGCGCGCTTCACCATTTGACGCCGCCAGGCCTGCCTGCACAAACAGCGCGAGCACGCCAACGCCCTGCGCAAGTTCCGCAGCGGGCACAGTCACGGTGGGCAGGCTGTCTGCCAGCGCGCCTTCCTCAAACGTCTTGCGCGCCGTCTCGGCAGCGTCTTCGGCGGCCTCGCGGCCATGCACGATCGCTGTTGCTTCCGTCGCCAGCACCTTCTTGGCTTCGTTGATTTCATTGCCGCCAAGTGCGGCCAGCTTCGCGATTTCATCCAGCGGCAGGCGCGTGAAAATCTTCAGGAACCGTCCAACATCGGCGTCCTCGGTGTTGCGCCAGTACTGCCAGTAATCATACGGCGAGAAGACATCGCCGTTCAGCCAAACCGCGCCCTTGGCCGATTTGCCCATCTTCGCGCCGGATGAGGTCGTCAACAGTGGCGTGGTCAGCGCAAAAAGCTGCGGCGTACCCATGCGGTGGCCAAGATCGATCCCGTTGACGATATTGCCCCATTGATCCGACCCGCCCATCTGCAAACGGCAGTCGTAGCGGCGCGAAAGCTCAACGAAATCATAGCCCTGCAGAACCATATAGTTGAACTCAAGGAATGACAGTGACTGCTCGCGGTCAAGACGCAGCTTCACGCTGTCAAAGGTCAGCATGCGGTTGACGGAAAAATGCCGGCCCACATCGCGCAAAAACTCGACATAGTTCAGCTTCATCAACCAATCGGCATTGTTGACCATGATGGCATCGCCGGAACCCTCGCCGAAACGCAGGATTCGCCCGAAAATCTTCTTGATGCCCTCAATATTCTCGTTGATCGTCGCCGCCGTCAGCAGTTTGCGCTGGTCGTCGCGAAATGACGGATCGCCGATCATCGACGTACCGCCACCCATCAGTGCAATCGGCCGGTGTCCCGTCTCCTGAAACCAATAAAGCATCGTCGCGGAAATCAGATTGCCGATATGCAGGCTCGTCGCCGTCGCGTCGTAGCCAACGTAAGCCGTCACGCGCTCTTTCGAGAGCAGATCATCGAACGCGTTTTCATCCGAGATTTGGTGGATGAAGCCGCGCTCCTTCATGACGTTCAGGAAATCGGATTTGAAGCCTGCCATTTTCAGTCTCTGTGTGGATTTGGCCCGTTGGGCGTAGGTCGGTGCGGCTTTAACAGCTTTGCGCGAAGAATCACGTAAAAAGTGACTTTCACGTGGAAGGTAGGCATGTCCTTGACTGTGGCAATGGGTTTGATGAGCGGCACGTCGATGGATGGCATCGACATTGCCATTCTTCGAACGGACGGCGTTGACCGCGTTGAATTCGGCCCTGCCGCATTCTTTCCCTATGACGCAGAGTTTCGCTGGAAACTCGCGCAGTCACTGGAAACCGCCAAGCAAATTCAGCATCGCGAGGAACGTCCCGGAAATCTGGAGGCGCTGGAGCGCGAGATTACCGAGCGCCACGCCGACGCAATTAAATCGCTGCTTTCAAAAACGAGTGAGCACCCCGAACTAATTGGTTTTCATGGACAAACCGTGCTCCATCGCCCCCAGAACACTTTGACCGTTCAGCTTGGCGATGGCGAATTGCTCGCCCATCTGACAGGTATCCCGGTCGTATACGACATGCGCGCAAATGACATGGCCCACGGTGGGCAGGGCGCGCCCCTGGTCCCCGCCTATCATGCCGCGCTTGCTCGCTCGAAAGCCGCCGAATGGCGCGACCTGTATCCCGTGGTTTTCGTCAATATCGGCGGCATATCGAACATCACTTACGTTCCCACGGCGGGCGACCCTATCGCCTTCGATACGGGACCCGGCAACGCGCTTATTGATCAATGGGTGGCTCGCGAAGGCGGTGTTCCCTTCGATGATGGCGGGCGAATCGCCAGCGAGGGCGGCATTATCGAAACCGCAGTCGAGCGCTATCTGCAAAACCCGTTCTTCGCAAGGAGCGGTCCAAAATCGCTTGATCGACTGGATTTCACGCTGGATCAGCTCGGCGCTCTCGACCTGTCGGATGGCGCGCGCACACTTGCCGCTGTCTCCGCGCGATCCATTTTGAAGGCCGTCGATCATCTGCCCGAAAAGCCAAAGCTCTGGATCATATGCGGCGGTGGTCGAAAAAACCCGAATATTGTTGCCGATTTGCGGGTCGGCGCGGCCTTGCAAAATGCTGAGGTAATCGTTGCCGAGGACGCAGGCTGGAACGGTGATTTCACCGAAGCCGAGGCGTGGGCTTATCTCGCCGTCCGCGCCGCAAAAGGGCTGCCGCTCACATATCCATCCACAACCGGCTGTCGCGCACCCGTCAGCGGGGGCGAGTTTGCTCGACCCTAGTCGAGCTTGCCGTACTGGCGCACCAAGCCAGCCATCACTTGCCCGGAGGCGGCTTTCTCAAGACCCTCAGCCACTCCTGAACGATCCGCAACCGGACGATTCTGACTAACCTTCCATTTTCCGGAAAGCTCGGAAACTTCGATCTCCAGCCCCACAATGCCCTTCATCTGCGATTCGATATATCCCGCGGGAGCATCGTGTACCTGCCAGGGCGCTTCGCGAGTGGCCTCATGCGTGGCGGTCAACTCCGTAATCTGGTTCAGCAGCCAACTGGAATCTTCAAAAACCTGCGCGATCCCGCGCGCTTGCACGGTGACATAATTCCACGTCGGCACGACTTTGCCAGTCTCGCGCTTGGTTTCGTACCAGGACGGTGTGATGTAGCTTTCAGAACCCTGAAACACCACGAGAACCGTCGAATCTGGATTGTCGCGCAATATTTTCCAATGCGGGTTTGCGCGCGCCAAGTGAGCCCGCAGGCGGATCGCTCCATCGTCACCAACCGAAATTAAAAATGGAAGCGGATCGGCGACAGGTCCTGACGGCGTAGCCGAAATCATCAAGCCGAGCGGATGCGCGCGGACAAGCGCCTGCAAAACGTCGCTGTTCGTTTCGATAAAATGCGGCGGCTGATACATATGCGTGGCTCCAAAGCGCACGCTATATCCTCGACATGCTGGCCCAAAATCTTGAGCCAGCATGAACTATTGAATGGCCAAATTTAGCGCAGTCGCTTCGGCCTTGGATCAGCCAGTTCGCCCGCCAGACGTCGGTCGAGATAGTCGGCGCAATCGTCGATCAGCTCTTCAGCATGGCTCGCGAAGAAGTGGTTCGCACCGGGCAGCGTTTTCTGCGTGATAGTAATGCCCTTTTGCGTGTGCAGTTTGTCCACCAGCACCTGCACATCCTTTGGCGGCGCAACCTTGTCGGCGTCGCCGTGGATTATCAGACCGGACGAAGGGCAGGGCGCGAGGAACGAGAAATCATAGGTGTTCGGCTGCGGGGCCACCGAAATGAAGCCTTCGATTTCCGGACGGCGCATCAATAGCTGCATGCCGATCCACGCGCCGAACGAATAGCCCGCCACCCAGCAGCTTTTTGAATCCGGATGCAGCGATTGCACCCAGTCCAGCGCCGCGGCAGCATCGGAAAGTTCACCAACGCCGTGATCGAACGCGCCTTGGCTTCGGCCGATTCCACGGAAATTGAAACGCAGTGTGGTGAAATTGCGCTTCTGGAACATGTAAAACAGATCGTAGACGATCTTGTTGTTCATCGTTCCGCCAAATTGCGGGTGTGGATGCAGCACGATAGCAATCGGCGCATTCTTTTCCTTGGAAGGCTGATAGCGACCTTCGAGACGCCCTTCGGGACCGTTAAAAATAACCTCTGGCATAAAATACTCCGAAAGACTCCACTTTTTGCGCTTGCTGCGCCAAAACCGGCTCGGGCAACCTTGACGCATTGCGCGGGCCGTCATAGAGCTAGTTTAGAATTGTTCAAAATTGGACGACGACAATCCCGCCCATGTAGAAGCGGCTTAGATAGGACGGCTCGATAGTCAATTTCAAGAAAATTGCGCAGCGAAGCCCTTATCAAAGAAATTGGAATGTAAACGCAATGAACGGCCGGCGTGCCTATCTCGACCATAATGCGAGCGCTCCGCTGCTTGATGCAGCGCGTGCAGCTATGGTCGCGGCGATGGACCTGACCGGCAATCCGTCCTCGGTGCACGGCGAGGGGCGCAAAGTTCGCCAGTCTATCGAATCCGCGCGTCGCGATGTTGCCGCGCTGGTCAACACCAAGCCGGAGCATATCGTTTTCACCTCGGGTGCGACAGAAGCCGCCATGACGGTGTTGACGCCTGATTGGCAGATGGGCCGGTCGCCGGTGCGCATGAGCCATCTTTATGTCTGCGCCACAGATCACCCCTGCATATTGAATGGCGGGCGCTTCACTGCCGCTCAAGTCGGCCGCATCGGCGTTGATGGGCAGGGCATTGTTGACCTTGCAGCACTTCAGAATGCGCTGGCTGAGCACAACCGCGACGAGGGTCTGCCGCTGGTCGCCATTCATGCCGTAAACAATGAAACGGGCGTGGTTCAGCCGGTCAACGAGATTGCTGCCGTGGTTCGTCAAGCTGGCGGTGTTTTGGTTCTCGATGCGGCGCAGGCTGGTGGTCGCATCGTGCTGGATCTGGCGTCCGGCATTGCGGATTACATTCTGCTTTCGGCTCACAAAATGGGTGGCCCGAAGGGCATAGGCGCAATTGCTGCTGCATCAGACCTCATGATGCCGAAGCCGCTCGTCACTGGCGGCGGGCAGGAAAAGGGTCATCGCGCAGGCACCGAAAACCCCGTGGCAATTGCCGGCTTTGGCGCGGCTGCGGTCGCGGCAGCGCGGGCGCTTTCCGAGATTGGCCGCATCGGCGAAATGCGGGATGAGATCGAAGCGCGTATTCTGGAAATCTGCCCTGACGCGGTCATTTACAGCGCGGGTGTTCAGCGCGTTTCCAACACCACATTCTTTTCCGTTCCGGGCGTGAAGGCCGAAACCGCGCAGATCGCGTTTGATCTGGCTGGCGTATCGGTGTCCGCGGGGTCGGCATGTTCGTCCGGCAAGGTTGGCTCCAGTCACGTGTTGAAGGCGATGGGCTACGGTGACGAAAACGGTGCACTGCGCGTTTCTATTGGCGCAGCCACAACAAAAGAAGACATTGAGGACTTTACACGCGCTCTGTCTGGGCTAATTGCACGACGCAATTCTGCGACACGCGCGGCGTGAACGATTACCGGCTGAATTTTGCAGCCGGCGACACTACATATGGCGCAGCGGAGTGCGCCAAGGTTTGAAAACAGCCGGGAGTTTGGTCCCGGCATGGATGGAGAACGCTGATGCCTGCTGTGCAGGAGACGATTGATACTGTCCGCAAAATAGATGTGGACCAATATAAGTACGGTTTCGAAACAGAAATCGAAACCGATAAGGCTCCCAAGGGTCTTGATGAAGATATTATTCGCTTCATCTCGGCAAAGAAGAACGAGCCGGATTGGATGCTGCAATGGCGTCTTGAGGCTTTCCGTCGCTGGCTTACTCTTGAAGAGCCAAGCTGGGCGCGCGTCGAATACCCTAAGATCGACTTTCAGGACCTTCACTATTACGCCGCGCCGAAAAATCAGACCGGCCCACGTTCGCTGGATGAGGTCGATCCGGAACTGCTGAAAGTCTACGAAAAGCTTGGCATTCCGCTGCGCGAGCAGGAAATCCTTGCGGGCGTGCAAAAGCCGAATGGCGAAGCGGAAGCGAGCGACAATGTATACGCATCCGGCCGTGTAGCGGTCGATGCCGTGTTCGATTCCGTCTCTGTCGTCACGACCTTCAAGGAAGAGCTTGCCAAGGCTGGCGTTATCTTCTGCTCCATCTCGGAGGCGATCCGCGAGCACCCCGAACTCGTGAAGAAATATCTCGGTTCTGTTGTTCCGACGACGGATAATTTCTACGCCACGCTGAACTCTGCGGTGTTCACGGATGGGTCTTTCGTGTTTGTCCCGAAGGGCGTTCGCTGCCCGATGGAACTGTCCACCTATTTCCGCATCAACGAAAAGAACACCGGCCAGTTTGAGCGCACGCTCATCATCGCGGAAGAGGGCGCTTACGTGTCCTATCTGGAAGGTTGCACCGCGCCGCAGCGCGATGAAAACCAGCTTCACGCAGCCGTGGTCGAGTTGATCGCGCTCGACGACGCCGAGATCAAATACTCTACCGTGCAGAACTGGTATCCCGGCGATGCGCAGGGCAAGGGCGGCATCTACAATTTCGTCACCAAGCGTGGCGATTGCCGTGGCCACCGGTCCAAGATTTCTTGGACGCAGGTGGAAACTGGCTCCGCGATCACGTGGAAATATCCGAGCTGCATCTTGCGCGGCGACGATTCACGCGGCGAGTTCTACTCAATCGCGGTGTCCAACGGCTATCAGCAGATCGATAGCGGCACGAAGATGATCCATCTGGGCAAGAACACGTCCAGCCGCATCATCTCCAAGGGCATCGCGGCTGGCTTCTCGCAGAACACCTATCGTGGGCAGGTTACGGCTCACCGCAAGGCGACCAACGCGCGCAACTTCACGAACTGCGACTCGCTGCTGATTGGCGACCAGTGTGGCGCGCACACGGTGCCTTACATCGAAGCCAAGAACGCGACGGCCAAGTTCGAACACGAAGCCACCACCTCGAAAATCTCCGAGGATCAGAAGTTTTACGTCATGCAGCGCGGCATCCCCGAAGAAGAGGCGATTGCTTTGATCGTCAACGGCTTCGTCAAGGAAGTCATTCAGGAACTGCCGATGGAGTTCGCCGTCGAGGCGCAAAAACTCATCGGCATTTCGCTCGAAGGCTCCGTCGGCTGACCGCAATTCGTTTCAGGAAGAAGAATTATGCTTGAGATCATAAACCTGCACGCAAAGATCGCCGGTACGGATACGGAGATCATCCGCGGCCTGAACCTCACCGTGAATGCGGGCGAAGTTGCTGCCATCATGGGGCCGAACGGTTCCGGCAAATCGACGCTTTCCTACATCATCGCCGGTCGTGACGATTACGAAGTCACGGAGGGTGACATTCTCTACAACGGTGAATCCATTCTTGAGATGGACCCTGCCGAGCGCGCTACCGCCGGCATCTTCCTCGCGTTCCAGTACCCGATGGAAATACCCGGCGTTGCCACGATGGAATTCCTTAAAGTGGCGATGAATGAGCAGCGCAAGGCGCGTGGCGAAGAGCCGCTCAAGGTGCCGGAATTCCTGAAGCGCGTGAAGGAGGCCGCTGCGTCGCTCTCAATGGATATGAACATGCTCAAGCGCCCGCTGAATGTTGGCTTTTCGGGCGGAGAGAAGAAGCGCGCCGAGATCCTGCAGATGAAGCTGCTTCAACCGAAGCTCTGCGTGCTGGACGAAACCGATTCCGGCCTCGACATTGATGCGCTGAAGATCGTCGCTGACGGCGTCAACGCGCTGCGTTCGCCAGATCGCGCGGTGCTGGTCATCACGCACTATCAGCGCCTGCTGGATTACATTGTGCCGGACAAGGTACACGTCCTCTACAGGGGGCAGGTCATCAAGTCGGGCGACAAGAGCCTCGCGCTGGACCTGGAAAAGAACGGCTATGCCGGAGTTATCGGCGAAGCGGCTTGAGGAATGGCCATGAATATGCACGCACAGATGCACACAGCAGCCGAAAAGGCGCTGCTTGACGCATATGATCAGCGCATGGCGGACCTGCCGGGCGATAGCGCGGTTGCGGTGAAGCGCGACAATGCGATTGAAATGCTCAAGGCCGGGTTGCCAACCAAGCGCATTGAGGCCTGGCATTACACCGATCTGCGCCGTCTACTCACCTCGGTTCCAGATTTCGAACCTGCAGGAAACGCGAAGGCGCTCGATCCGCTGATCGAAGGATCCGCCGTTCTAGCGATCCTGAACGGTCAGACCACGGGCCATCTGAATAATGTTGAAGGCGTAACCGTCGAGCGTGTTTTTGAAAAGCTGCAGAACGGCAGCCTCGCGCCTGCACTTGAGCCCGATGGCAACGACGATGCTATCGGCGCGCTGAACACCGCTTTCGTGTCGGATGGCTGGCATGTCACGGTTGCGGATGGCACGGAGCTGACAACACCTCTCGAACTGCAAGACACGCAGGATGGTGGGCAGGTACACCTGGGTCTGCCGGTACACATTGGCAATAGCGTGAAGGCGACCATTGTCGAGCGTCACGCCGGTAAGCGGCCGGGTTTGACCAGTTGCGTTACGAACCTGGTTGTCGGCGACGATTCCGAAGTTCTGTGGCTGATCGTGCAGGAGCAGCCGGAAGCGGCAACGCACCTCGCGCAGTTCAATGCGTGGATCGGCAAGAACGCGCGGCTCACCGTGTTCGTCATGAATTCGGGCGGCAAGCTCGTTCGTCAAGAAATCCGCGTCATCACCAAGGGCGAAGGCTCCGATTTCCAGCTTCGCGGCATCAATCTGCTCGCGGGCGAAACGCATACGGACGTCACCATGGTGCTTGACCATGCCGTTCCGAACACCACGTCGCGCGAACTCATCCGCAACATCGTCACGGGCAGGGCGCATGGCGTGTTTCAGGGGCGCATCAATGTGCACCAGATTGCGCAGAAGACCGACGCCAAGATGGCTTGCAACACGCTGCTGTTGTCGGACGATGGCGAGTTCTCGACAAAGCCTGAGCTCGAAATCTTCGCTGACGATGTTGCCTGCGGCCACGGCGCAACCGTCACCGAAATCGACAAGAACCATCTGTTTTACCTGATGGCGCGCGGCATCGATGAGAAAACGGCGCGCGGTCTGCTGGTGAAAGCGTTCCTCGCCGAAGTCATTGAGGAATTGGAAGTTGAGTCGGTCGTCGAGGCGCTTGAATCCCGCCTTGATGCCTGGTTCGCAACACACGGCTAGTTCAATGGATCACAAAGTCGAAGTCCAGCCTTATGATGTCGAGGCCATCCGCCGCGACTTCCCGATCCTGTCTCGTGAGGTTTATGGTAAGCCATTGATCTATCTGGACAACGGTGCGTCTGCGCAGAAACCGCAGGTGGTGCTGGATACGATCCAGCACGCCTATTCTCAGGAATATGCCAACGTCCATCGCGGCCTGCACTTCCTCTCCAACGCGGCCACTGATGCTTACGAAAAAGCGCGCGAAACCGTCCGTCGCTTCCTGAACGCGCCATCGGCGGATAATATCATCTTCACCTCGAACTCCACCGCTGCCATCAACACCGTGGCTTATGGTTTCGGCATGCCGAACATTGGCGATGGCGACGAGATCGTCCTGTCCATTTTGGAGCATCACTCCAATATCGTGCCGTGGCATTTCATCCGCGAGCGTCAGGGCGCAAAGCTGGTTTGGGTGCCGGTCGATGATCTCGGCGCATTCCATATCGAAGATTTTGAGCGCTCGCTCACGCCGCGCACCAAGCTGGTCGCCATCACCCAGATGTCGAATGCGCTGGGAACCATCACGCCGATCAAGGAAATCTGTCGCATCGCACATGCGCGCGGCATCCCGGTTCTGGTGGATGGAAGCCAGAGCGCAGTCCATCTGCCGATCGATGTGCAGGATCTCGATTGCGACTTCTACGTGTTCACCGGCCACAAGGTTTACGGTCCGTCAGGCATCGGTGTTCTCTACGGCAAGGCCGAAATGCTGGATCGCATGCGCCCCTTCATGGGTGGTGGCGAGATGATCGAGCAGGTGACGACGGAAAACGTGACCTACAACGCCCCGCCACATCGCTTTGAGGCCGGCACACCGCCCATCGTTCAGGCCATCGGCTTGGGTGCGGCGCTTGACTACATGGATTCGGTCGGGCGCGAGCGCATCGCTGCGCATGAGGCCAAGTTGAAAGACTACGCGCATGAACGGCTGCGCGCTATTAACTCGCTTCGCATCATCGGCGATGCACCAGACAAGGGCGCTATCATCTCCTTCGAGCTGCAGGGCATCCATGCCCATGATGTCTCGATGGTGATCGACCGTCAGGGTGTGGCGGTGCGCGCCGGCACGCATTGTGCGCAGCCGCTGTTGCAACGCTTCGGTGTCACTTCTACATGCAGAGCGAGCTTCGGCATGTATAATACCATGGCCGAAGTAGACGCATTGGCGGAAGCGCTTGAAAAAGCGCGCAAATTTTTCGGGTGAATGTTGTGGAACAGTCCAGCAATCCTGAAATCGAAAAGCCTGAGGCTCATGAGGAAGCGCACGGCACGCTTTCGGCAACCGCGATTCCTCAAGATGAACTGGCGCGCCTGACCGACGATATCATCTCGGCGCTCAAAACGGTCTATGATCCTGAAATTCCGGCAGACATCTACGAATTGGGCCTGATCTATAAGATCGATATCGAAGACGACCGAGCGGTCAAGATCGACATGACGCTCACGGCCCCAGGCTGTCCGGTTGCCGGCGAAATGCCGGGCTGGGTGGAAAACGCCGTTGGGGCGGTCGAAGGCGTGTCTGGCGTTGAAGTGAAGATGGTGTTTGATCCGCCGTGGACACCGGATCGCATGTCCGAAGAGGCGCAGGTGGCGGTCGGCTGGTACTGACGGCTTGCGTCCGGCTGAAATCTTCACCATATTAGCGCAATGTAATCATTCCGCAGGCTTTTGAACCTGGTGTGAGTGGAGAATGAAATGGGACGTTTCAGCGTCATCAGCATGACCGACCGCGCGGCAGAGCGCGTCCGCGAAATTGTGGCTACCCGTGGCGGCGCAAAAGGCATTCGCCTTGGCATCAAAAAGGGCGGCTGCGCGGGCATGGAATATACGGTCGATCTCGTTACAGAACCGAAACCCGGCGATGATCACATAGAACATGCAGACGCAAATGTCTGGGTCGCGCCTGAGGCTGCTCTGTTTCTTCTCGGCACGCAGATGGATTTCGAGGTCACGCAGTTGCGCACTGGCTTCACGTTCAACAACCCGAACCAAAGTTCAGCTTGCGGTTGCGGCGAGTCGGTTGAGCTAAAGCCTGCCGACCTCAAGGCATTGGCTGAAGCGCGCGCTGGTGCCTGATGGACGACGACGATCTGCGCGACATGTTTGCGGGCCTCGGCCCGATCACGATCAAGCGTATGTTCGGCGGAAAAGGCGTATACTACAACGGGTTGATTACTGCGCTGGTGGTGCAGGGAGAACTGTTGCTGAAAGCCGATGCGGTCAGCGCGCCACAGTTCGAGGCTGCCGGTTCAACGCAATGGACGTATGAGAGCCGGAAAGGCAAAACCGCCGCAATGCCGTATTGGTCGGTTCCCGACGCGGCAATTGACGATCCAGACGAATTGACGATTTGGGCACGCAAGGCTTACGAAGCGTCTATTCGCACCGCCAAATAGTGGCGACTTCACGAGCAACAGGCAATCTGGTGGCACTTTATACCAACGCGCTCCGATCGGGCACCAAGGTCTTCTCTGTCGCGCCGATGATGGACTGGACTGACCGCTGCTGCCGCTTCTTTCACCGGAAGCTGACGCGCAAGGCGTTGCTTTACACTGAAATGGTCGTTGCCGACGCGGTGATTCACGGTGACCGTAAGCGCTTGCTCGGTTTCGATTCCGTCGAACACCCCGTCGCGTTGCAGCTTGGCGGCTCTGACCCTGCGAAGTTGATGCAGGCGGCGCGCATCGCTGCTGAGTTTGGCTATGACGAGATCAATCTGAACGTCGGCTGTCCGTCTGATCGCGTTCAGTCAGGCACGTTTGGCGCGTGCCTCATGCGCACACCCGATCTGGTTTCAGATTGCGTTGCTGCCATGAAGCAGACTGTCGCCATTCCCGTCACCGTAAAATGTCGCATCGGCGTTGACGAGCAGGATGTGGAGCAGGCGCTTGATGCGGTTGCCGATGGCGTATTTGCCGCCGGGGCGGATGCGCTTTGGGTGCACGCGCGCAAGGCGTGGCTTCAGGGATTGAGCCCGAAGGAAAACCGTGAAATTCCACCGCTGGATTATGGCCGGGTTTATCGCCTGAAAGCGCGCTACGCAGACAAATTCATCGGCATCAATGGCGGCATCACGACGCTCGATGAGTCAATGAACCACCTCAATCATGTCGATGGCGTCATGCTCGGGCGCGCGGCCTATCACACGCCGCTAGTGCTTGCCGGTATAGACGCCGCCCTTGACGGTGCGCCGGTCCGAGACATCGATTTCGATCAGCTTTGCTATGAAATGGCTCGCTACGCAGACCAGCACATCGCAGATGGCGGCAAGCTTTCGCATGTCACGCGCCACATGGTTGGTTTGTTCCACGGTATGGCTGGCGCACGGCGCTTTCGACAAATTCTCTCGACCGACGCCAACAAGCCGGGCGCAACATCAGATGTTTTGCGCGCGGCCTTCGCGTCCGTCGCATCTCAAAATGAAGATGCGGCCGCCTGATCAGGCTTCTTTGAAAACGCGCTTAAAGATCGTGTCCACATGCTTGGTGTGGTAGCCCAGATCGAACTTTTCGCGAATGTCTTCCTCGGAAAGTGCCGCGCGCACGTCCTTGTCGCCGAGTAGTTCTTCAAGAAAATCCGCGCCGTGTTCCCACACCTTCATGGCGTTGCGCTGTACCAGCCGGTAGGCGTCCTCGCGCGAAACCCCGGCCTGCGTAAGCGCCAAAAGCACGCGCTGTGAATGCACCAGCCCGCGGAACTTGTTGAGGTTCTTCTCCATGTTGTCCGGGTAGACGACCAGCTTTTCGATAACGCTCGTCAGCCGCGCCAGCGCGAAATCCAGCGTCACGGTCGCGTCCGGTCCAATCATGCGTTCAACCGAGGAGTGTGAAATATCGCGCTCATGCCACAGCGCGACATTCTCCATCGCGGGCATGGCGAAGGCGCGAACCATGCGCGCAAGGCCGGTCAGATTTTCGGTCAGAACGGGGTTGCGCTTATGCGGCATCGCGGATGAACCCTTCTGGCCCGGCGAGAAATATTCCTCCGCTTCCAGCACTTCAGTGCGCTGCAAGTGGCGAACTTCAATCGCCAGCCGCTCAATCGAAGAAGCAATCACGCCAAGCGTCACAAAGAACATGGCGTGGCGATCGCGCGGAATAACCTGCGTCGAAACCGGCTCCGGCTTGAGGCCAAGCTTTTCCGCAACATATTCCTCAACATAAGGGTCGATATTTGCAAACGTGCCAATAGCGCCGGAAATCGCGCAGGTCGCGATTTCCTCGCGCGCCCGCACCAGCCGTTCCCGGCAGCGCTCGAATTCGGCGTAGGCGTAGGCCAGTTTCACACCGAAGGTCGTTGGCTCGGCATGAATGCCGTGGCTGCGGCCAATCGTGACCGTGTCCTTGTGCTCCATGGCGCGCTTTTTCAGCGCCGCCAGCAACGCGTCCAGATCAGCTAGCAGTATATCCGACGCGCGCGCGAGTTGAACGCTGAGACACGTGTCCAGCACGTCCGACGAGGTCATGCCCTGGTGAATGAAGCGCGCATCTGGTCCAACAAATTCCGCGAGATGCGTGAGGAACGCGATCACGTCGTGCTTCGTCTCGCGCTCGATTTCGTCAATGCGCTCGACATTGAACTTCGCCGCGCCGCCTTTTTCCCAAATGGTGCGCGCCGCCTCTTTCGGGATAACGCCCAGCTCCGCCAGCGCATCGCAAGCGTAAGCCTCGATCTCGAACCAGATGCGGAAACGCGTTTCCGGCGACCAGATGGCAACCATGTCAGGCCGGGAATAACGGGGGATCATACGAACCTCACTTTGTCGAACGCGCGCGGTCTAACAGAGCAAGGCCAGAGGCTCAATGCGGTAAGCGCACAAACCAGACCGCGACAGCGAACAATGCACAGAAGCCCAGCGGAAAAAACAGCCGCATACCGAGCGCGGCAAACTGATAAAGTGCCGCCGCTGCTGTCACCAACAATTCCTTGAACCAGATTTTGGTGAAAGCCGGCTCGTGCCATTCGGAATAATAGTCGCGATAATCCAGCACGTAGAGCAGGGCGGTCATCGCCACCGTTGCCAGCGCAAATCCGAGCAAAGCCGCCGCAAAGCGCGCCTCCAGCCTGCTCTGTCTTGCAAGGTACTGCGCCAGATAGAAACCTATCGGAAACGCCAGCAACCCGCCCACGCCGAACATCGCGATGATGCGGGTGTAATGGCCTTGCGTTTCCCAGCCGCGCAGCAATGGCGCCGTGTAGGCGCTGGCCGCCATCACGAGCGCCCACACAGGCGCACCTGCGAACGCAATCCGCAGGCGTTGGATCGCAGTGGCATTCACTTACAGCTTTCCAGTCACCGCGATCCAGCGATGGTCCGGTCCCTCGAAACCCACTCGCTCAACAGCGATCAGCACCGCAAACACCGCCGCGCCGTCTTTCGGGTAGTAGGTCTGCACCGCGCCCAGTCGATAGCCAATCGGGCATCCTCGGCTTTCGGGCAGTGATTTGTCGTTGACCAGCACTTTTGAGGCGCCGAGCTTGTTCGGATCCAGTTTGAGAAGCTGAAATCCCTTGAGTTTTTCCGCCCCGAGGCAGTTCTGCGCAGCGGGAAAATCAATCTCCTCAAGACGTATGGCAGCTTGATCGTCTATCGGCGGAAACACCGGACGGGGCAGGAACACGAATTGATGTGGATCGGCAGATAGCTCGGTTATGGCATTGGCCGCTGCCGTAAAGCCGCGGTCCAGCATTGCGTCATCGGCAATTTTTGCGCCCTGTTCGGCTGCCTGCGCGCGGGCTTTGTCTGTCGTCGCGCTTTCATCATCGAGCCGCACCCGCACCGGACTGCCGGGCAAAAACTTGTCGGTCGCCGTGTCGATGTAGAAGCGGTTGGCATACGGAAAACCGGAGCCGTCCTGCACACCATATTCCTCGAACGCGAAGACCTTGCCGTCATTGCTGAATCCCAAAATTTCCAGAGACGCGGCATCGCCCGCCATCGCGGACGAAACCCCCAATGTCCCAAAAAGCAGCGCAAGCAACATTTTCTTCATGGCAGCGCGCTCCAGCAGGGGAAAAGATCACCGGGCGACGGCTCGGCCGCATAAACGCCGCGCGCGATTGCACGCGTCATCACGGCTGCTGCGGTCGCGTAAAAGTCGATAACGCTTTCCGGCTGCAATTCCTTGCCGGATGCGCCCGTCGCAAGCCCGAACACCAGATCGCCGTCAAAAGGCGTGTGGCTCGGCCAAATCGCCCGCGCAAAGCCATCATGGGCCGAAATCGCCAGCCGTTTCGCGCTCGCCTTGGTCAGCACGGCATCGGTCGCGATCACCGCAATCGTCGTGTTCTTCAGCGGCTTTTCATCGCGAAATTTCAGGCGAATTGCGGTCGCGTCGTTCGGCATAGGGTGCGGCATACCCAGCCCACCAAACTCGTCGTCAATTTCGAAAGGTGCGGCCCAGAAATGCCGTGTCTTGCCGATATTCGCGCTGCCCACGGCATTGACCGCCGCCAGCGCGCCGATGGTTATGCCATTGTCCATCACGCAGGACGCTGACCCCAGCCCACCTTTCAGACCGACGGTCAGCGCGCCGGCTCCAGCACCGGATGTGCCTAGCAAAAATTTGCGGCCAGCGCTTTTAACCGCCTCATATCCCATTTCGCGATAGGGCGCGAACCGGCCCCAATTCTTGTCGCCACCGTTCAGCAGATCGAACAGAATTGCTGTCGGCACGATGGGGATACGCATATCGCCAACCGCGAAGCCCACGCCCGCCTCACGCAGCGCCGCCTGCGCCCCGCTTGCTGCATCCAGCCCAAAGGCCGAGCCACCCGAAAGAACGATTGCGTCGATATTCTCGACGGTATTATGCGGCTCCAGCAGATCCGTTTCACGCGTTCCCGGCGCTCCGCCGAGCACCTGCACCGAGGCCACCGTCGGCACGTCGCAAATCACAACGCTCACGCCTGATTTGAGCTTCGCGTCCTCGGAATTGCCGACACGAATGCCCTGCACATCGGTGATGAGGTTGAGCGGTCCTACTTTCATGGCTTCTGCTCCACCAGCACGAAGCGCGTTCCATCAAAGCGATAGAGCGCATAGAGCGAGCGCGTCAAATCGCCTTTCGCGTCAAACGCGACCTCGCCGAGAACAGTCTGAAACTTCGTTGAAGCCAGCGCATCCTTAACCTTGTCCGTTCCGGCTCTTATCGCATCAGCGGCCACCTGCATCGCCGCATAGGCTGGCAGCACGTAGCCCTCGGGCACGATCTGCCGCGCATTGAATTCAGCCACGACAGAATTGTCCGCTACCTCGCTCCAGTCGGGCAGGCCGATCATCAGCGTTCCGGCTTCAAGCGGCACATCGCCAGTATCCGTACGCAACACCTCGCCACCTGCAAACACCATATCTGCGCCGACAGACTTGGCATCGCGCGCCATAATCGCGACGTCGCGCAGATTGCCACCCACGAAAACGCGTGTCGCGCCTGCCTTGCGTAACCGTCCCACGAGCGCAATCTGGTTGTCCAGATCAGGGCGATAGGTATCCGTGAAAACCGGCTTCAAACCCTCAACCTGACTTGCCGCCCGAAAGACTTCCGCCAAGTCGCGCCCGTAAATCGTGCCGTCATCAACCACAGCGAAAGGTTCATCGCGCCACAAGCGCGGCAGCAAACGCGCCACCGCGTCGCCTTCCGCATCCGCGCGCGGCGCAAGCCGATAGATCGGCCAGCCGGTCTTGTCCCGCTTGTCGGTCAGGCTGTCCAGCCGCACGCCCACCGTAATCACCGGAATATCAGCATCTTTCAGCAAGGGCAGGGCGGCCTCCAGCGAATCCGCGCACAGAAAGCCAACGAGGATCGTCGCCTTGCGTGCTATCGCTTCGCGCGCCGCCGCCGTGCCGCCTTCCGCCGTACACTGGTCGTCCAGCACGAACCCGGCAACGCCCGCCTTGTCGGCAGCTTGCAACGCCCCGGCCTGCACCTGCGCGCCCAGTATCGCCGCGGCACCGGAGAGCGGAGCCACAACCCCGACAGAGGGCTGCTGCGCCGACACTGTATGGCACATCAACAATAAGGAAATGAGGGCGAGTGGCACACGCAACTGATACGATCCCGATTTGCCGACACTCGTAACTTCCGCCGCGCCTAACCGCAACAAGCGCCAAATAAAATCTCGTTGCATGGTTTGCTTGCTGGATAGGAATCAGCCCCATATATATCCATCATGCTGAAGCCAAATGAAATCGGGCCGCAGGCCTATCGGGATGCGATGGCGCGCTTTGCTGGCGCGGTTCATGTCATCACCACAGATGGCGTCGCGGGCAGGCGTGGCACTACGATCATCGCGACATGTTCCGTGTCGGACAGCCCGCCGATGGTGTTGGCCTGCCTCAACCGCGAGAACCCCAACAACGAGCTTTTCATAAAAAACGGCAATTTTGCCCTGAACACGCTCGCCGCGAAGCATGAGCCGATGGCAGTTGCCTTTTCCGGGGTCACTGGCGCATCGCAGGCCGAGCGTTTCGCGCTTGGCGCATGGGATACCATCGAAACCGGCGCGCCGACTCTCATCGATGCGGTTGCCGTGTTTGATTGCGAGATTGTCGACACCAAGGACATGGCCACCCATCGTGTGCTTTTTGGCAGGGTGACAGGTCTTCGCATCGGCGATAGCGTTCGTCCGCTCCTTTATTTCGAGCGCGGCTATCATGTGCTCTGAACGCTGCGAAGTCAGGCAAATCGAATGACGATCACCCCACGTTCAACCCCCGCCAGGCCAGCCCCAACGAGCATTGATGAAACGCTCGAAATGCTTACGAGCGCGGATTATGTCGCAGACCGCTCGCTGGCCACGGTGCTGTTTCTTTCGCTCAAGATGAAGCGCCCGCTCTTCCTCGAAGGCGAGGCCGGTGTTGGAAAAACGGAAATCGCCAAGGTTCTGGCGTCGGCGCTCGGTCGCAGGCTCATCCGGCTTCAATGCTATGAGGGGCTCGACGTTTCCTCAGCCGTTTATGAGTGGAACTATGCCGCGCAGATGATCGAAATCCGCATGGAAGAAGCAGCTGGAGCAGTTGACCGTAAGGATATGGAAAAGAATGTCTTTTCCGAAAAATATCTGATCCGCCGCCCGGTTCTGGATGCGCTCACCGGCACGGCTGGCGCTGCTCCCGTTTTCCTGATCGACGAGCTGGATCGTACCGACGAGGCGTTTGAGGCTTTCCTGCTGGAGATCCTCTCCGATTATCAGGTGACGGTGCCGGAGCTCGGAACTATCAAGGCGGAAGAGCCGCCCATCGTTATCATCACCACCAACCGCACGCGCGAAATCCACGACGCGCTCAAGCGCCGCTGCCTGTATCATTGGGTCGATTACCCTGATGCTCAGCATGAGTTGGAAATCGTTCGCCGCAAGGTGCCGAACGCCAATCGCAGGCTCTCTGCAGAGGTTGTTGCCTTCATCCAGAAGCTGCGCGAAATCGAGTTGTTCAAGGTTCCGGGCGTTGCCGAAACCATCGATTGGGCTGGCGCGCTCACGGAACTCGACAAAGTCGCGCTGGACCCCGAAACCGTCTCCGACACAATCGGCGTTCTGCTCAAATATCAGGATGATATTGCCCGCATCGAGCAGGGCGAAGGCCGCCGCATACTCAAGGAAGTGAAGGCGGAGCTTTCGGCAGCGGCGGAATAGATGGTTTCCGCGCTCCCCGAATCCACCAAGACCGATGGCCGCATAGCCGATAACATCGTCTATTTCGCGCGAACGCTGCGTAAGGCCGGAATGCGCGTTGGCCCTGCGTCGGTAAAGGACGCGATAGAGGCAGTGCTAACGGCAGGCATTGGCAGCCGCGATGACTTTTACTGGGTTCTGCATTCCGTGTTGGTCAAGCGGCATGAAGACCATCCGGTTTTTGACGAAGCCTTCCGGCTATATTGGAAGTCACGGGAATTGATCGAAAAGATGCTGGCGATGTTTTCTCCCGTCGCGCCAGACATGCGCGAACGGGAAAAGCCGCGTGCTGCCGAAAACCGTGTCAGTCAAGCGATGTTTGAGGGTCACGCGAAGCGCCAACCACCGCAGGAAGTCCCTGAAATCGAGGTCGATGCGCGGTTCACGACTTCCGGCAATGAGGTGCTGCGCACCAAGGATTTTGCGCAAATGACAGCCAGCGAAATTGGCGATGCAAAGCGCGCAATCGCAGCGCTGGAATTGCCTTTCGACACCGTTCGAACGCGCCGCTTTCGGGCTGACGCTTCGGGCCGCATGATTGATCGCCGCGCCATGATGCGCGCCGCCGCGCGCACCGGCGGCAAGCTGGTGCTTCCGAAATTCCGTTCGCCGCGCGAGGTGCACCCACCGCTGGTCGTGCTGGCGGATATTTCCGGCTCCATGAGCCAGTACACGCGCATTTTTCTCCACTTCCTGCACGCTCTAACTGAAAAACGCCGCCGCGTTCACACATTCGTCTTCGGCACGCGGCTAACGAACCTTACCCGTCAGATGCGTCACCGCGATCCCGACGCGGCGCTTGCCGAATGCGCGCAGGCTGTTCACGATTGGTCCGGCGGCACGCGCATTGGCGATACGCTGCACGAGTTCAATCGCCTCTGGTCGCGGCGTGTTTTGGGGCAGGGGGCAATCGTCCTGCTCATAACAGATGGCCTTGAGCGCGACGACGTGCGCGGCCTTTCGGAAGAAATGGAGCGCCTGCACAAATCCTGCCGCCGCCTGATCTGGCTCAATCCGCTCCTGCGTTTCGACGGATTTGAAGCCCGCGCGCGAGGCGTGCGGGCTATGCTTCCGCATGTTGATGAATTCCGTTCCGTGCATAATCTGCAGGCTCTGTCGGATTTGGTGGCGTCATTGGACAAAAGCACGAGCCGCACCGCAGATCCGCGCCGGTGGTTGGAGCTTGGCAAGTCGCGCGCGGCATGACCATATTTGTTTGAGGAGACAGCCATGACACAAGCCATCTATCTCGACGCAGAACGCGACCCTCTGCTCATTGCCGAGGGTTGGATGAAGGAAGGCCGATCCTGCGCCATCGCCACTGTGGTGGAAACATGGGGTTCCGCGCCGCGCCCTGTTGGCAGTCATCTGGTCATAGATGCAAACGGGAATTTTCAGGGTTCAGTGTCCGGCGGCTGCGTCGAAGGCGCGGTCGTGTCCGAGGCGGGCGAAGTTATCGCAGACGGCAATCCGCGGATGCTTGAATTTGGCGTTGCCGATGAGACAGCGTGGCGCGTCGGCCTTTCGTGCGGCGGTCGCATCCGTGTCTATGTCGAACGGCTCGGATAATTGAGAGGGATAATGAACATCAAAACACGCATGTTGAAACGACTTTCCTAATCCACTACCCAAGGTCATCCCATGGATCCCTACGTCCTCAAAACCCTGAACGCCGAGCGTCTTGCGCGCCGCGCCGCTGCTGTGGTCACAGACCTTGGTGATGGGCGCGATCGCATCGTGCGCGAGGGTGATCTGGTCGCTGGAGAACTTGGCGACGCAATCGCCAAATCCTTCCGCACGGGCCAATCCACCACCATTCAGGCAGAAGGTCGCAGCTTCTTCATCAACGTTCATCTGCCGCAGCCGAGGTTGATTGTCATCGGCGCGGTTCACATCAGCCAGGCTCTCGCACCGATGGCGAAAATCGCTGGCTTTCCCGTTGAGATCATCGATCCACGCACGGCCTTTGCTACACCTGAACGCTTTCCAGATCTTCCGCTTGCGGCGGAATGGCCGGAAGACGTTCTGCGCCGAAACCCTCTCGACAGTTACACAGCACTCGCGGCGCTCACGCATGATCCCAAGATCGACGATTTTCCGCTGAAAGCCGCGCTTGAAGCCGGCTGCTTTTATGTCGGCGCACTTGGCAGTCGAAAGACCCATGCAAAGCGCGTGGAGCGACTGACGGAACTCGGCGCGACAGAACAGCAAATCGCGCGCATTGACGCTCCAATCGGCATCGACATTGGCGCGTCCAGTCCCGCAGAAATCGCCGTCGCAGTGCTGGCGCAAATCATACAGTCCTACCGTTCGCGCGGCGTCGTAGCCAAGGCTGGAGTTGCGGCTTGAAATTCGGATCGATACTGGTTGAGCAGGCAGAGGGCACAATTCTCGCGCACTCCGTCGCCGTCGGCGACAAAATGATGCGCAAAGCGCGTACGCTTTCCGGTGAAGATATTGCGGAACTTATCGCTGCTGGCGTGAAGGAAGTCATTGTCGCGCGTCTCGACCCTGACGACATAAACGAGGACACCGCCGCGCTGATGCTTGTCGAGGCAATGCGCTTTTCCGGCATCGATGCAAAGCCGCCTGCCACTGGCCGCGTCAATCTCCACGCCCAACACGCGGGCGTTCTCGTGGTCGATGAAGCGGCAATTCAAGCGCTCAACGCGATTGATCCCGCAGTGACAATTGCGACCCTGGCGCAGCACGCGCCCGTCGAAACCGGCCGCATGGTCGCGACGGTGAAAATCATCCCCTATGCCGTGCCGCGAGACATCTTGGATCGCGCGCTCAGGGCCATCAGAACAACCGACATTTTCGCGGTGCATCCGTACAGGAGCATGACGGTCGGCCTTGTGCAGACCACGCTACCCGGCGTGAAGCCGAGCGTGCTCGACAAGACTGTGCGTGTCACTGAAACGCGCCTCGCTCGTTCGGGCAGTGTGCTAAGCAGCGAGCAGCGCGTCTCGCACGAAGCCGCCGCCGTGGCGGACGCATTGCGCAAGGCAAATCGCGCCAACGATATGATGCTGGTGTTTGGCGCATCGGCTGTCAGCGATTTCGATGATGTCATTCCCGCTGCGATCCGTGCGGCAGGTGGCACGGTCACGCGAACTGGAATGCCGGTTGATCCCGGCAATCTGCTTGTCCTTGGGCATCTCGACGGCAAGCCCGTCATTGGCGCGCCGGGTTGCGCGCGCAGCCCGAAAGAAAATGGCTTTGATTGGGTGCTGGACCGCACGCTGGCAGGCATTGAGCTCAACGACACCGATATCGCGCGCATGGGTGTCGGCGGGTTGCTGATGGAAATCGCCAGCCGTCCACAACCGCGAGAGGGCACTGCGCGATCTGAGAAGATATATATAATTATACTTGCTGCTGGCCGATCCAGCCGCATGGGCGGCCCGAACAAGTTGATGGCCGAGTTTGACGGAAAGCCGCTTGTGCGTCTCATCGCAGAGCGCGCCTGCGCATCACGCGCCAGCGGCGTATTACTCGTGACAGGCCATGATGCCGCGCGCGTTGAGGCGACCCTCTCAGATCTAAAATTGCAGCCGCTCAACAATCCCGATTATGCAATCGGCCTGTCGTCCTCGCTCAAGGTCGGCATGGCGGCGCTGCCGCCGGATGCGACCGGCGCGCTGATCGTGCTTGGCGACATGCCCGGCATAACAACCGCCGATCTAGACCGCATGATTGCTGCATTCCGCAGGGAACACGGCAACGCCATCATCCGCGCCACGCATAATGGCAAGCGCGGCAATCCGGTCATCCTGCCACGCGCCCTGTTCGGCTCGGTCGCCACGCTTGAGGGCGACACCGGCGCGCGACATCTGGTCGAGGCCGAAAGCGCCGCAGTCATTGATATCGAACTCGGCGAGGGCGCGTCTGTCGATGTTGATACGCCTGAAGCGATGGCGAAAGCGGGCGGCGTCTTGCGCGGTTGACATGACTGCGCCGCGCAGGCACCCATCGCGCATGATTACACGCATTGCCACCCTCGCTGCTGCGTTCGTCCTTTTCGCATTGCCTGCGGCGGCGCAATCACTCGCGCCATACAAGGACGATCTTTTCGCCTATCCTGCAACGCTCTCGGAGGCCGATGGCGGTGCGTACCGCGTCGTGGATTACCGCGAAATGCGCGACGTCAATGAGCGCGACGAAGTGCCGGAGCGCCGCGTTCGCAAGCAATACATCTCGCTCGGCGTGCGCAGTCAGCAGCAGGAAATGAAACTCGGCACGCAGCGCTTCGTCGCTGTCGGCACGCAGCAAGGCGCGTCGATGATCGTGCTCTATCTGCACGGGCAGGGCGGCAGCCGTTCGCAAGGCGTCAACGACTTTACGTTCGGTGGCAACTTCAACCGCGTGAAGAACCTCGTCGCCAAGGCAGGAGGGCTTTATCTGTCGCCGGATTTTACAGATTTCGGCGATGGCGGCGCGGCGCAAATCGGTGCACTGATCGAACATTTCTCCGCACAGTCACCCGGCGCGCCGGTAATTGTCGCCTGTGGTTCGATGGGCGGAATGCTCTGCTGGAAACTGGCGTCGGACCCGCTAGTCGCAGAGCGTCTCGGCGGCCTTCTGCTGCTCGGTTCGCTCTGGGATGAGAGCTTTCTCAAAAGCCCCGCCTATAAGCGCAAGGTTCCCGTTTTCTTCGGTCAAGGCAGCCATGACACCGTTTTTCCAGTCGAGAAGCAGGAAGCATTTTACCGAAAAGTGCGGGGTAAATCAGGTAATTATCCTGCACGCTTCGTGCGATTTGAGAGCGGCACGCACGGCACCCCGATCCGTATGACCGACTGGCGCGAAGTCTTGAACTGGATGCTCAAATCCTAGGGTGGGCTGTCGTAGTCAACGACCGTCTGCGGATTGATCTCGCCGTCATAGCTGGCATCGACATCATATTTCACCAGCACGAAACTGCCGTTCTTGAACGCCCATGTGCCGTTCGCGGAAGCATCTCCCACGCCTCGCCATTTCGCAAATGAGGTCAGCGTATTCGTCTTGGCATCGAACTCAGGATTGACCAGTTGGTCCGCCGCCTCGAAACCGTTCACTGTAATCGAATGCACCGGGCTTTCGGTATTGCCATCCTCTTCATAGGCAATATCCATCGTGGGCATCGCGAAGCTCAATTGCCGCAAGCCGTTTAGGTCGTCCCACTGATAGAATATCGTTGAGAGATTGTACGCTCCCATTGTGCAGGCAAACCCGATCAGCCGCGTAATGCGTTCCGGGTCGCTGTCGGTATCCGACTCTTCCTTGTACTTGATCGTGTAGTCCTGAACGCCGTCTTGCGGCAGTCCGGTCTGCGTATCGATCTGGTCGCAAGTCGGCGCGTTGGTGGTAATAAACGCGCTTTTTGCCTGTGCGAGAACCGCGTCATCACCCTGCGGCTCGGCGCCACCGCAATTCGCCGGCACCGCTTCCTGCAAGCCCTTGTCGGAGCGCTTCAGCGAACCCTTTTCGATATGCAGCGGCGTGAAGTTCGCGTCCTGGATCTGCGGATTGGCCAACCTTGCAGTATAGCAACCGGCAAACACTTTCGATGATCCATCTGCCGCAAACGCCTCGATTGCCACCGGCAGATTGTAGAAGATGCTGCCTGCCGCGCCTTCGCTCTCGGTCCTGCCGAAGGCCAGGTTAATGTTCGCCGTGTCCTTGTAGCCCTTGGCAAATTCTTCAAGGTTTTTGGCCGGCTTCTGGTCGCCGTAGTAGGACCATGCCCGCGCATATTCCTTGCGGTTCACGGCATTATAGAGCGAGCGCACGACCGCCGACGCGCTGGAGCGGTCGTCCACATATGGTGCCTCCTGCGCAAAGCTGACGGAAGGCAAGGCTACCAGCCCGCACATACCCAACAATAGCTTTTTCATGAGCGAACTCCGCGATAACCGTGCCCTGAGAAGACAGGACAAAAATGGCAGGGCGGTGACGTTTGTCACGGCGCACGCGCGCAACTCTTGTGGCTGCGGTCAGCCCAAATCGATCGGACGGACGATATGCAGCTTGCCGTGAATGCCATCCGCCAGCGAAGCGGAAATCCCTGACCCTGATGCGGGTGGTGGCAAGGGGTTGTTGCGTTGGAACAGCGGTTCACCCTGATAGAGCTTGTACCCAACCACCAGCGCCAGCACGATGCCCAGCCAGATAATGATCTGGGTCAGCACATTACCGCCGAAGCGCGCGCGAGCCACCACCCCCGCACCAACGACCAGCGCAATGCTGCCAAGATAGATCACACTGGCAAAATCACCATTGCTCAGGCCGAGTGTCTGGCCGGAACCGTCGTTGAACATCAGCAGCAGCGCTGCGATGCCTAGCGCTGCCAGCACGATCCACAACAGGCGATCAGACCGCATCACATCTCCTCATGAAGCTTCGCCGCGTTCGCGTGCCATGCGCGCTCGCCGCGTTTCGCGTCTGGGCTTTCGCTCCACGGTGGCAAGCCGTGCAGGCAGTTCCTCCATTACCGCGCGTCGCCGCTCGCTGGTCATCTCAATCCAGCCTGCGATTTCGTCGCGTGTGCGCCCGCAACCGAAACAGTATCCTGTTCGGTCGTCTATGGAGCAGACGAGAATGCAGGGCGATTCAATTGCCACGCGAAGTCTCCTTTGTTTCTTCAAATGGGCCAGCTTACGGTGGGATGCAAGCGTTTGGCTATTGTGCGGCGCGGGATGCGGCGCTAATTGCCGCTCCATGAGCATCACCCTCCCGTTTGACGATTTCCGCAACTTGATCGCGCAACTGCCCGTGCCGGACCGCACAGCGGCGGAGGCGGCGCGTGCTGCGTTTGAGAAGCGCAATGCGTCTGCGTCGGGCGGCCAGATCGGCGATTTCGCGGCATGGTATGCATCAATCGCTGGAGCCTCGCGCCAAATCATGCGCCCGCAAGTGGCGATTTTCGCGGGAACGCACGGCGTTTTGCGGCATGGCATATCGCATGATCCGATCACGTCCACGACGGCGCTCGTGGAAAGTTGCGGAAACGGAACCGCCGCGATTTGCCGGATTTGCCAGACCTATGATCTCGGCTTGAAGGTTTTCGACCTGGCGCTCGACTTGCCCACGGCAGACATCACGAAGGCACCGGCATTGGATGAGCGCGCATGTGCGGCAACAATGGCCTTCGGCATGGAAGCTTTGATGGACAAGCCGGATCTGCTTTGCCTTGGCAGCTTCGGTGCGGGCGCTTCCACGGTTGCCGCAACTCTTCTTGCGGCACTGCATAGCGGACCAGCGGAGCAATGGCTGGAAGGCAGCGACGCCGACCTTCTTGAGCAGAGAACAAGCGTTGTGAATGACGTTCTGGCGCTTCATGGCCCGCATTGCGCCGATCCGCTGGAAGCGCTTTGTCGTATCGGTGGCCGCGAATTCGCGGCACTGGCGGGCGCAATTCTGGCGGCAGGCATCGAGCGCGTACCGGTCGTTCTGCATGGTCCGGCAGCCATTTCAGCGGCGGCGGTCCTCGCTGCAGTCGAACCGCGTGCTATCGCTCATTGCGCCTTGGCGGAGCGTCCATCGAATGCGCGTACCGGTAAGCTGGCAAGTGCGCTTGGTCTGCAGTCGATCTTCGATAGCGGGCTCGATGGCAACAGCGAACAACCTCTCGCCGGAGCGCTTGCCTTGGTCACGGTGAAGGCGGCAGCGGCCAGCGCGACTTAAGGTCTGCGTTGTCCCGTTGCCTTGGTTGGTAAAGCGGGCAGGGCGTCCATCACGCGCGTTGCGGGGAATATGGCGATTGCTTCCGTGCCTTCACGCAACTTCGAATGCAATTGAAACTCGCCGCCATGAACCTTCAGCAAGCCCTGTACGATCGGCAAGCCGAGGCCAGTGCCTTGCTCAGCGTTCTTGATAGCAATTGTACCTTGTCCGAAGGCTGAAAGCACAATCGGTATTTCATCGGCGGGTATGCCGGGGCCGCTGTCCTTCACCGAAACATATTGCCCGCCGCCTGCTGTCCAGCCAACGCGAACGCGAACTTCGCTGCCCGCAGGTGCAAATTTCAGCGCATTCGCCATCAGGTTGAGCGTGATCTGGCGCACTGCGCGCTCGTCTGCCAAAAGCCGGGGAAGCTTCGATTCCAGTTGCCGGATGATTTTGATGTCGCGCTTGCGAGCGCGCAGTTCCATCATGTGGCAGCATTCTTCCACCACGAAATGCAGGTTTAGCGGCTCTTCGTTGAGTTGGTAGCGCCCAGCTTCAATGCGCGAAAGATCCAGAATTTCATTGATAAGGCCGAGCAAATGCTGGCCTGATTCATGAATGTCACGCGAATAGTCGAGGTATGAGGCGTTTGTCATCGGCCCCAGCACCTCGTTCGACATAACTTCCGAGAAGCCCAGAATTGCGTTCAGCGGGGTGCGAAGCTCATGGCTCATGGAGGCGAGAAAGCGCGACTTCGCCATGTTCGCTTCTTCTGCGCGGTAGCGCGCCTCGTCAGACATCGCCTTGGCCGTTTCAAGCTCGGCGATCAACTCGTCCTTTTCTGAGCGAAACGCCAGCATCTGCAACGCGGATTTATGCATCGTGGCGGCGATGTAGGTGAAGAAAACGAGCGCGCACGCCAGCAGCGCGAACAAGATCAGCACAAGTGGTTCGGTTGAGGCGGAATAGGTCGCGCCGAAAGCCAGCACAGGCAGCGTGAACGTCGCCAACACTGCGCCGCGCAGCGAAGACGCGACGATTGCCGTCGCTGCAATAATCACCAGCAAAACAGCGGCTTTCAGCAGCGCGAGAGGATCCCCACCGCAGGTGTTGCAGGTCATGGTAACGAAATAGACCCAACTCAACCCGCTCACGAAATGTGCGAGCAAGAAGTCATGCTGGCTGACAGTAACCTTGATGTCGGTAACAACTGTGCGGGAGCAGCGACGCGCGATTACGGCCAGTGGCAGGTAACAAATCGCAGTGAGCAGCGGCCAGATGAAGAGCGTTCGATCGGCACCGTTCACCACCGCAGCAACGGTCAAAACTATGCTCAGAAATGGAACTACTGGAAAGTAATTCACCATCGCGTTGGCGTGGAGTTTTACCAGTTCCCTGTCGAACAGCGGATTGCCCGACCCTTGAGAAAGCCGTTCGCGGGTCTTTTTCACCGCATGCGCAACATCTTTATTGCGGCTCACCTTGCGGCGATCCACAACAAATTTGTCGGCAATTTCTGGGCTTTCCAGAGTCATTTAGAATTGCGATGGATCGACGAAATAAGGCCTCTCGTTCACGCTAGTGTCCAAAGCTTAAGAGACTGTTTGCCATATGAGTGAAAAGCTCTACGAAAGGTCGAAACGCCGCTTTTATCGTGACGGGCAGAGGCCATTGTGGCGCAAATTGCTCGATTATCTCATTGCAGCACTGGTTCTTTTCGCGCTGATCTTGCTGGTGGCGCGACTGGATGAAGCCAGACAGGTCACGCGCAGCGGCGCTCCAATCGTAAACGATGGCGATTCGCTCACCATGGATGGCGTGCGGATCAGGTTGTGGGGCATAGACGCGCCGGAATTCAATCAGTCCTGCACCTTGCAGGGAAAAATCTATTCGTGCGGGCAGAATTCGCGAGATGCTCTTCGGACCCTGATCAAAGGAAAAAGCGTGGATTGCAGAGGCAGCGAGCGCGACAAATATGATCGGCTTCTCGCGGTCTGCACGGTCGGAATGATCGAGATAAATGCGGCAATGGTCGAGTCCGGATGGGCCTTGTCTTATGGCGGCTATGAGGCGCTGGAAGCCAAGGCGCGTAAGGAACGGAAAGGCATCTGGGCAGGCGAATTTGAGCGCCCGCGTGACTGGCGACAAAACCCGGATCACCCGGCGAAACCAACCGACGATTTCCTTGCGGGACTTGGCGATACATTAAGACGCTGGCTTTCAAGCCTGTTGAGCCGCGGTTAGTATACGCGGTTAGTATATCAGCGTCGAATATGGAGAGATTCCCATGAAATTGTTTGATGGCGGCAAGGCTCCAAATCCGCGGCGAGTACGCGTTTTTCTGGCCGAAAAGGGTATCGAAGTGCCGCTTGTCCCAGTGGATATGGGAAGTTTAGGACATCGCGCGCCGCAAGTCGCAGAGCGCAATCCATTGCGCCGCCTGCCGGTTCTCGAGCTTGATGACGGCACGATCATCACCGAAACCATAGCAATTTGCCGGTATTTCGAAGAACTGCATCCAAAACCAGCGCTTTTCGGGGAAGGTGCGGTCGGCAAGGCTCTTGTCGAGATGTGGCAGCGTCGCATGGAGCTGAATCTATTATTGCCGGTCGGTTTCGCGTTCCGGCACACCCACCCCGCAATGAAGGATTGGGAGGTTCCGCAAGTTGCCGAGTGGGGTGAAGCAAATAAGCCCAAGGCATTGGAATTTCTTGAATTGCTGGATACCGAACTGGCACAAAGACAATTTGCAGCCGGTGATAATTACTCTGTTGCAGATATAACCGGACTGATTGCGCTCGACTTCATGAAACCCGCGCGGATCACCATCCCAGACAATTTGGCAAACGTTCGCCGCTGGTATGACGAGCTAAAGGCGAGGCCAAGCGCTAGCGCATGAACCGCGAGATCCAACTTCAGGAGCTATCGGCGCGGGCGCGAAACTGTCGGATATGTATTGAACATCCAATAGGAAACCCGCTTCCGCATGAGCCTAGACCGGTATTCACTGTATCGACAAAAGCGAAAATTCTGATTGCCGGACAAGCGCCCGGAACGAAGGTTTACGAGAGCGGCGTACCCTTTCAAGATCGCTCAGGTGATACGCTACGCAAATGGCTTGGGGTCGATCGGCCAACATTCTACGACCCTACGAAATTCGCCATTCTTCCAATGGGCTTCTGCTTTCCCGGTCAGGACAAAAAGGGTTCAGACCTGCCTCCGCGACCGGAATGCGCACCAGCATGGCGGCAGCAATTTCTTGACCTCATGCCAGAACTGAAATTGCTGCTGGTAATCGGGCAGTACGCGCAAGCATGGCATCTGGGGCCAAACCGCCGCAAAACGCTGACAGAGACAGTTGCCGATTGGCGCAACATTTATGATCAAACGGAAAACCCAAAAATTCTTGCTATGCCTCACCCATCATGGCGCAGCGGGATTTGGATCAAGAAGAACCCGTGGTTCGAAACCGATTTGCTACCCATGCTCGCTAGGACGGTTAGAAATCTTATCGAGTAGAAAATTTTTCTTGAATTGAGGCATAAAATCAGATCATAACGCGAATATATTCTAAGTGGAGCGTTAAATGGACCGCCTCGACCGCAAAATCCTTCGCCTCTTGCAAGAGGACGCAACATTGGCGGTGGCCGATATTGCGAAGAAAGTCGGCCTTTCCACAACGCCCTGCTGGCGGCGCATCCAGAAGCTGGAAGAAGAAGGCGTTATCAAGCGCAGGGTAGCGGTTCTCGATCCGGAAAAGATCAATGTTCGGGTCACGGTTTTCGTAGCGATCAGAACCAATTCGCATAGTCTGGAATGGCTTCGCAGGTTCTCGGAAGTTATTCAGGAATTCCCAGAAGTTGTTGAATTTTATCGCATGTCCGGCGAAGTGGATTACCTGCTGCGGGTGGTCGTTCCAGATATTGCGGCTTATGACGCGTTTTATAAGCGCATGATCGCGAAAATCGAGATCCGAGATGTCTCATCATCGTTCGCGATGGAGCAGATAAAATACACTACGCAGATGCCGCTGGATTACATGGTTTTGGACAGAGAGAGCGCTTCCAACTCCGTTTAGCGCGTATAAACTACCCATTTTCTGACGCAAAATCGGTCAAATCGGGGAAAATACGCCCGTAAAAATCCGATTTTGCGCCGAAAACTGGCGCTATTTTTCCAAACGAGCAAGCAATGAGGACGTATCCCAGCGCTTGCCGCCCATGCCCTGCACGTCCTTGTAGAACTGATCGACCAGCGCCGTGACGGGCAGCTTTGCACCGTTGTTGTCAGCCTCGGCGAGGCAGATACCGAGGTCTTTGCGCATCCAGTCAACCGCGAAGCCGAAATCATATTTTCCGGCATTCATGGTCTTATGGCGATTTTCCATCTGCCACGAACCGGCGGCACCTTTGGAAATGACATCGATGACTTTTTCAATGTCCAGACCAGCCTTTTTGCCGAAATGGATACCCTCGGCCAAGCCTTGAACCAGTCCTGCAATGCAGATCTGGTTGATCATCTTGGTCAATTGGCCGGAACCGGCAGGCCCCATCAAGCCAACCATGCGCGCAAAGGCGGAAATCACGGGTTTGGCGCGCTCGAAATCTTTCTCATCGCCGCCGACCATGACAGTCAGAACACCGTTTTCGGCGCCGGCCTGACCACCGGAAACGGGCGCATCCAGAAAACCGAATCCACCGGCTTTCGCGGCCTCATCAAGTTCGCGGGCGACCGTGGCAGAAGCGGTGGTGTTGTCTACAAAGATGGCACCCTTCGACATGGCGGAAAAAGCACCGTTCTTACCGATAGTGACGGAGCGCAGATCATCGTCGTTTCCGACGCAGGAGAAAACGAAATCCTTGCCTTTCGCAGCTTCGGCAGGCGTTTTTGCAAAGGTGCCACCATGCTCCGCGACCCATTTCTCGGCCTTTTCGGTGGTACGGTTATAGACCGTTACGTCATGGCCACCTTTATTCTTGAGATGGGCCGCCATCGGATAGCCCATTACACCCAATCCCAGAAACGCGACCTTCGCCATATCCAACCTGCCAATTGTCTTATTGAGTCTGCAAAAAGGTCTACACCGGACAATGCGCCCGGTGCCAGACCTTCACGATTTCAGGAGTTAAAGAATGACTGGCCCAGAAGGGGTCAGAGTCGTTTGCCAGTGATCTGATGATAACCCCAGATGGCGATCATAGCGCCTATGACAGCAACGACGAGGCTCCAGAGATTAAACCCGGTGACGCCAACGCCTAGCACTGCGCTGAAGATAAAGCCGCCGACGATAGCGCCAACAATTCCGAGAACGATGTCCATCAGCAGACCTTGGCCGCCGGCGCCCATCAAACGGCTGCCGATGAAGCCTGCAATCAGGCCGAGCAAAATCCAAGCAATGATACCCATTTTCCGCACCCTTCATATTTCAGACATACCCTAGGTTTTGGATGCTTTCACAACGATCTGCGGAACGCAACTGCAGATGGAAGCGTTGTGAGCCGTGGTTTTCATTCTGCCGCCAGCGACCGCGAGGCGGCGTGTTTCAGGGAGAGCATAAATGGGACTGTTTGACGACGCCGTGCCGGGCGGAAACATTACGAAGCCCCTGCTGATCGCGCTTGGCGCATTGCTGGCTGGCAAGATGCTTTCCGGTGGCCAAAAGGAAGATGAGCCGGAAGCGGAGCCGAAGGAATTGCCGCGCCAAACCTCGCCGCAAAACAACACCACCGCACAGACGGAGCCGGGCCAAGGCGGTTTGCTGGAAGGCGGTCTCGGCGGACTGCTGGAGCGTCTCGCCAAGAACGGGCAGGGCGATGTGGCCGATAGCTGGGTTAAGACCGACAGGCAAAATGCACCAATCGCGCCGCAGGACCTCGGCAAGGCAATTGGCGGCAGAATGCTTTCCGAACTTTCCAGACGGACAGGCATTCCGGAAGATCAGCTGCTGGACCAGCTTTCCAAGGCGCTGCCGGGCATTGTGGACAAGCTGACGCCGAACGGAAGCGTTCCAAGCTCCGATCAGGTGGCGGGACAGTTTCGCAACAATCCCTGGTGATGGAATTTTGCGGATAAGCGGTTGAATGACGCGCGGCTCGCAGTAGAAGCTGCTTGCGAGAGGTGCAAAATGTCTACCGCCTATTCACTCGATCATCTCGTTCTGCCGGTTGCGAATCTGGACGAGGCGCAACGCAGATACCGAGCGCTTGGCTTCACGGTGGCGCCGGTTGGAGTTCATCCGTTCGGCACGGCAAATTGCTGCGTTTATCTCGAAGACGGAACGTTTCTTGAGCCGCTGGCTGTCGCGGACGCGGACGCGGCGGCGCAAGCTGTAGATGAGGGCAACGGCTTCGTTACGGGCGACCGAATCTTCCGGGATCGGGCAGGTGACGAGGGTTTCTCCGCAATCGTGCTCGGCACTGCGGATGCGAAAGCCGACGACAAACGGTTCGTAGATGCGGGTATTTCCAGCGGCAAAATTCTCGATTTTTCGCGCGATGTGATCGACAAAACCGGCAAGACCGGCACAGCCGCATTTCGACTGGCGTTTGCGCGCGATCTCCAATCGCCCGCGCCGTATTTCTTCACCTGCCAGCGCGTCAAAACGCCGAAGGTGGACCGCGCAGCGCTCCAGCACCATCGTAATCGGGTCAGCGGATTGCGGCGGATCGTATTGGCCTCGCCCGAGCCTCGCACGCATTCAGCGTTTCTGGAGACGTTTTTCGATGCCCCTATCGGTGGCACGAATGATGGCGGCGGCCTTCTGTTGAAACTGCTGAATGTGGCGGTCGAGATCGTGACGCCCCAAAGTTTTGCGCGAGATTGGGGGCTTGATGAACACAGCCACGACAGCGCCGAGGGGCTTCATCCAGTAGCGGTGTTATTTTCTGCGCCGGACATTGAAGCGTTGACCAGTCTTTTCAAGGCCGATGGGATAACCTATGTGGCGCATGACAACGCACTTGTCGTGCCGCCCACAACAGGGCAGGGCGCGCATTTCATTTTCGAGGCCAGCGCATGACCAAGCCAAACCATTCGGTGACAATCGGCAATGTGACCTTTGCCAATGAAGCGCCGCTCGCGCTTATCGCCGGGCCGTGCCAACTCGAATCGCGGCAGCACGCATTCGATATGGCTGGCGCGCTGAAAGAACTCACCGAAAAGCTCGGCATCGGGCTGGTGTATAAATCCAGCTATGACAAGGCGAACCGCACCTCGCTCGGCGCAACGCGCGGCGCGGGACTGGATGCCTCGCTGCCGATTTTCGCTGATCTGCGCAAGGAGTTTGGCCTGCCGATCATCACAGACGTGCACACCGAGGAGCACTGCGCCGTCGTGGCCGAAGTGGTGGACGTACTGCAAATACCGGCATTTCTTTCGCGCCAGACAGACATGCTCGTGGCAGCGGCAAAAACCGGCAAGGTCGTGAACGTGAAGAAGGGCCAGTTCCTCGCGCCCTGGGACATGAAGAATGTCGTGTCGAAGATTACGGGTTCAGGCAATCCGAACGTGCTGGTGACGGAACGCGGCGCGTCGTTTGGCTACAACACACTGGTGTCGGATATGCGCGCACTGCCCATAATGGCTGAGATTGGCGCGCCGGTGATATTCGACGCAACGCATTCGGTGCAGCAGCCGGGCGGTCAGGGCGGCTCCTCCGGCGGCGAGCGGCGGTTTGTGAAAACGCTGGCTTCGGCGGCGGTCGCGGCTGGCGTTGCAGGTGTATTTATCGAGACGCATGACGATCCCGATAACTCGGCGTCTTCGGATGGACCGAATATGGTGCCGCTGAAAGACATGCCCGAACTGCTGGAAAAGCTGATCGCATTCGACCGCATCGCAAAGGGCTGATGCGGGCGTTTGATACTGACAGTTGTCGAGCATCTTCCCCAAACAGAACCGCCAAGCCCGTTGCCTTTTCCCGCGCTTCCGCTAAGAGAGGCGGACTTTCTAGCCATACATGCAGGAGCGCACCATGACCGCAATCATTGACATTGTCGGCCGCGAAATTCTGGACAGCCGCGGCAACCCGACCGTCGAAGTCGATGTCGTGCTCGAAGACGGATCCATGGGCCGCGCAGCAGTGCCGTCAGGCGCATCGACCGGAGCGCATGAGGCCGTAGAGCTTCGCGACGGCGGAAAGCGCTACCTCGGCAAGGGCGTGGAGAAGGCCGTTGAAGCGGTCAATGGCGAGATTTTTGAAGCGATCGGCGGCATGGAGGCTGAAAACCAGCTTCACATCGACCAGACAATGATCGAGCTGGACGGCACGCCGAACAAGAGCCGCCTTGGCGCCAATGCGATTCTCGGCGTTTCTCTGGCTGTAGCGAAGGCTGCGGCAGAAGCTTCGGGCCTGCCGCTCTATCGCTATGTGGGCGGGCCGAACGCGCGCGTGCTGCCGGTGCCGATGATGAACATCATCAATGGCGGCGTGCATGCCGACAACCCGATCGACTTCCAGGAATTCATGATTATGCCGGTTGGCGCGACGAGCATTCGCGAAGCCGTGCGTTGGGGCTCGGAGATTTTCCACACACTCAAGAAGGGTTTGAAGGACGCCGGACACAACACCAATGTTGGCGACGAAGGCGGCTTTGCGCCGAACCTGAAGAGCGCACAGGCCGCGCTGGACTTCATTATGGGGTCCATCGAAAGGGCTGGTTACAAGCCAGGCGAGGAAGTCGCTATCGGTCTGGATTGCGCTTCGACCGAATTCTTCAAGGACGGCGCATACGTCTATGAGGGTGAGAAGAAAACGCGCGATCCCAAGACGCAGGCAAAATATCTCGCAAAGCTGGCCGCAGACTATCCGATCATCTCCATCGAGGACGGCATGGCCGAAGACGATTGGGACGGCTGGAAGATCGTGACCGACATGATCGGCAAGAACGTGCAGCTCGTTGGCGACGATCTGTTCGTGACAAATTCGGCGCGCCTGCGCGACGGCATCAAGATGGGTGTCGCGAACTCGATCCTGGTGAAGGTGAACCAGATTGGATCGCTGTCGGAAACGCTGGATGCAGTCGAAACCGCGCACAAGGCGAGCTATACGGCAGTGATGTCGCACCGCTCGGGCGAAACCGAAGATTCCACGATCGCAGACCTCGCCGTTGCGACCAATTGCGGACAGATCAAGACAGGCTCGCTGGCGCGCTCGGACCGGCTTGCAAAGTACAATCAGCTGATCCGCATCGAGGAAGAGCTTGGCAAGGCAGCGGTTTACGCTGGCCGTTCGATCCTGCGGGGTTGATTTATTGACATGGTGCCGGCGGAAAACGCCGCTGGCACTATGTGTTGTTGCCGAGCCAGTTCGCGTGGCTGATGGACGCGAGGCGATAGCCGCCATTGCGGCAAATCTGATCATATGCGCGGAAACGCGCAATCGGCAGGCACGCAAAGCGGCGCTTGGCCAGCGGCGCATCCGACCTGTAGGCAACTACCGCATGTTCATTATGGCCGATTGCCTGCACAAACAGGCTGGCATCGGTGTAGCGGTCGACCATTGTAGCCATGGAGGCGGGCATACCAGCATTCAGTCCGCCGGGAGCTTCGATCATCTGATCGCCTTCGCCCGGTTCCCAAACCGCAGCATAATGGGCACCTGATGGCCCGTAACGGTCCACAGCCGCGATACGCAATCCGCGCTCACGCTGGCGGCGATCCAGCGACATCAGCTCGGACCAGCCCATATTCCACGCAACAGGTTGGGCGCGGGTCATGCCCGGCTCCCACACAGCGTTGAAATTGCGGTGACGGCGATTGAGCGAGGCGAGGCGATAGCCCTGCCGAAGCATATCCTCATGGCGGCGCTTGAACGCGCCTGCATCGGCCGTGATCTGCCAGACATTGCCGGGAGCTTCGTTTTGCACAAAGGCCACGGACCACGGCTCAAAGAACCGGCCGGAGCCAAAAATATCAACGGGATGGAAGCCATCTTGCGCGTGCTGTGCAATTACGTGCTGCAATTGCTCGAAAGTATGCACATTGGTTTCGAAGCGACCGGCGCGGGTATCCTCGACCCACATGCCGAACAAACCAACGCCAGCTTCCTCACCACGCGCGCGGCTGCGATACGGCATTGCATCTTCAGGCAACGCCGAATCATTGTCATATTCATTGGCAATACCAACACGTCCGTATGCGGCCTCGCGATCTTGCGGACCCGTTTGCGAACCTTGCTTTATAGCCAAATTTCCTTTGAAGCCCGGACTCTTTTGGTCCATGACAGCCCCGTCAACTCCCAACCACACCCGGTTATGATTCTGCATCAAATTCATAGTTAATGAAAGGTGTCCGCAGCCCTAATTGCACAATATTTTTGCGCCGCAGCACAAACGCTCTGATCAAAAAATCGGGAGGAGCGTAACCGTCCATTAAGCATGGCGGAGCCAGATATAGGCATGAAGAATGCGCAGATGTGGACGAGACAGCACAAGCAACGAAACACGGGGCGGTTGATCGTGCCCGCCATCACGATTGTGTTTCTGAGCTATTTCGGATTTCATGCCTATCACGGCGAATATGGCATCTATTCCAAGTACCAGCTTGAAGGGCATATCGTGGAACTCGGCGAAAAGCTGAAAACCACAACGGCGCAGCGCGTGGCACTGGAACGCAGGGTTCAGATGTTGCGCGAAGGGACGATCGAAAAGGACATGCTGGACGAGTTTGCGCGCAGGGAACTCGATTACAGTCGCCCCAACGAACTGATCGTAACGCTGCAATGATTAACTGAAATCTAGTTAATCGGCTAGTTTATCAGCGATAATAACAGTTTAGGCGCAAGGCAGCCATGCATTTTTCCGCATGGACGACGCCACGTTTTCCAGATAGCGTTTGCGGCAACAGGGGAGGGATTTACATCTCCCCAAAGTCCGTCAGAGACGAATTAGGGAGAGACGTATGGCATCAGCCGCCAAGCGCGCGCCGGCTAAGAAAGCTGACGCAAAGCCAGGGACAAATCCCACCACACCCAAGCCGGTCGAATTCAACAAGCAACAGGAGCTTGACGCGTATCGCGCGATGCTTCTGATCCGGCGTTTCGAGGAAAAGGCCGGGCAACTTTACGGCATGGGGTTCATTGGCGGTTTCTGCCACCTCTATATCGGTCAGGAAGCGGTTGTTACCGGCCTGAAAATGTCGCTGATCGAAGGCGATCAGATGATCACCGGCTATCGCGATCACGGTCACATGCTGGCGATGGACATGTCGGCGCGCGGCGTGATGGCGGAGCTGACCGGACGCAAGGGCGGCTTGTCGAAAGGCAAGGGCGGCTCCATGCACATGTTCTCCAAAGAGAAGCACTTCTACGGCGGCCACGGCATCGTCGGCGCGCAGGTTTCGCTGGGAACCGGTCTGGCTTTCGCAAACAAGTATCGCAAGAACAACAATGTGGCGCTGGCGTTCTTTGGTGACGGCGCAGCGAATCAGGGCCAGGTTTACGAGAGCTTCAACATGGCCGCTCTCTGGAAACTGCCGGTTATCTATGTGATCGAGAACAACCGGTACGCAATGGGCACGGCGGTGTCGCGCTCGTCTGCGGAGACGGATTTCTCGCATCGCGGTATTTCGTTCAAGATTCCGGGCATTCAGGTGGACGGCATGGACGTGCGCGCCGTGAAGGCCGCGGCGGATCTGGCGACGGAATGGTGCCGCTCGGGCAAAGGGCCAATCATTCTCGAAATGCTGACCTATCGCTATCGCGGCCACTCAATGTCTGACCCCGCCAAATATCGCACCAAGGAAGAGGTGCAGAAGATGCGCTCGGAGCATGACCCGATCGAGCAGGTGAAAGCGCGCCTGTTTGAGAAGAAGTGGGCCAGCGAGGAAGAGCTCAAAGAGATAGACAAGGAAGTGCGCGACATCGTGGCCGATGCAGTAGACTTCGCCCAAACCGATCCCGAGCCGGATGCATCCGAGCTTTGGACCGATATTACACTTTAAGGAAGGGCGACCATGTCTATCGAAATTCTGATGCCAGCACTGTCGCCGACCATGGAAGAGGGCAACCTTTCCAAATGGCTGAAAAATGAAGGCGACACGATCAAGTCCGGCGATGTGATTGCCGAAATTGAAACCGACAAGGCCACGATGGAAGTCGAGGCAGTGGATGAGGGCGTGCTCGCGAAAATCCTCATCGCAGCGGGTACGGAAGGTGTGAAGGTAAACACACCGATTGCCATCCTCGCAGTCGAAGGCGAGGACGTGGATCAGGCTGCAAAGGGTGTCGGCGAAGCTGACGAAACCCCAAAGGCAATAGCCGTTGCGGCGGAGCCGGCACCGGACAAGCAGGCTGCGGTTCCAGCGGCACCCAAGACGGAAGCCGCGGCCGACCCGGACATTCCGGCGGGAACGGAGATGGTTTCCACGACCGTTCGCGAAGCATTGCGCGACGCAATGGCCGAGGAAATGCGCCGTGACCAGGACGTTTTCGTCATGGGCGAAGAGGTCGCGGAATATCAGGGCGCGTACAAGATCACGCAGGGCCTGCTGCAGGAGTTCGGCACCGAGCGCGTTATCGACACGCCGATTACGGAGCATGGGTTTGCGGGCGTTGGCGTGGGTGCGGCGATGGCAGGCTTGAAGCCGATCGTCGAGTTCATGACCTTCAACTTCGCTATGCAGGCAATCGACCAGATCATAAACTCGGCGGCCAAGACGCTTTACATGTCGGGCGGGCAGATGGGCGCGCCGATTGTGTTCCGTGGGCCGAACGGCGCGGCGGCACGCGTGGCTGCACAACACTCGCAATGCTATGCCGCCTGGTACAGCCATATTCCCGGCCTCAAGGTCGTGATGCCTTATTCGGCCGCAGATGCGAAGGGCCTGCTGAAAGCCGCTATTCGTGACCCGAATCCGGTGATCTTCCTTGAGAATGAAATTCTCTACGGTCACAGCTTCGATGTGCCGAAGATGGACGACTTCGTTCTGCCAATCGGCAAGGCGCGCATTCACAAGCCGGGCAAGGACGTGACGCTCGTCTCGTTCGGCATCGGCATGACGTATTGCACCAAGGCCGAGGCGGAATTGCGGGGAATGGGCATTGATGCGGAGGTGATCGACCTGCGCACGATCCGTCCGCTCGACCTCGACACGATCATTGCTTCGGTGAAGAAAACGAACCGCCTGGTGGTTGTGGAAGAAGGCTACCCGCAATCATCGGTCGGCGATTTCATCGCCAATCAAGTTTCGCAACGCGCATTCGACCATCTGGACGCTCCCGTGCTTACCATTGCGGGCAAGGATGTGCCGATGCCTTATGCGGCCAATCTGGAAAAGCTGGCTTTGCCGAACGTCGCCGAGATTATCGAGGCGACCAAGGCCGTGACATATCGCTGAGACGGGCGGGAGGAACACATGCCGATCAACATCACCATGCCCGCTCTCTCGCCAACGATGGAAGAGGGCAATCTGGCCAAATGGCTCGTCAAGGAAGGCGACAAGGTCGCGCCGGGCGACGTGATCGCAGAAATAGAAACCGACAAGGCCACGATGGAAGTCGAGGCGGTTGACGAAGGTACGGTCGCCAAGCTGGTAGTGCCCGCCGGCACCGAAGGCGTGAAGGTGAATGCGTTGATCGCGATCTTGGCGGGCGAGGGCGAGGATGTTGCAGCCGCAGCATCGGGCGGCGGCGCTGCGCCAAAAGCGGAAGCGCCAAAGGCTGAAGCCGCAAAGCCGGAAGCAAAGGCAGAACCGGCCCCCGCAGCGAGCCCCAAGCCTGCGGCGGCATCAGCCCCGAAAGCTGAAAGTGGTGGACAGGGCGACGGGCGGACTTTTGCCTCACCGCTGGCGCGCCGCGTCGCGAAGGAGGCAGGCGTTGATGTTGCCGGGATCAAGGGCTCCGGTCCGCATGGCCGGGTCGTTCGGGCTGACGTAGAGGCCGCGATTTCCGGAGGTGGTGCGAAAGCTGCTCCCGCAGCGCAGGCCGCGCCCGCCGCAGCACCGGCGCCAAAGGGAGCTTCCGACGAGCAAACGCTCAAGCTGTTTGCGGAAGGCAGCTACGAACTGGTGCCGCACGACAATATGCGCAAGACGATTGCTCGGCGTCTCGTGGAAGCCAAGACAACGGTCCCGCATTTCTATCTGACGGTAGATGTGGAACTCGACGCGCTGCTGGCGCTGCGCACGCAACTGAATGCGGCAGCGCCTTTGAAGAAAACGGACAAGGGCGAAGCTCCAGCTTACAAGCTTTCGGTCAACGACATGGTGATCAAGGGTCTGGCGTTGGCGCTGCAGGCAGTGCCGGACGCGAATGTTTCGTGGACGGATTCCGCGATGGTTCGCCATAAGCATTCCGACGTGGGCGTGGCGGTTTCTATACCCGGCGGTTTGATTACGCCGATTATCCGGCAGGCCGAAACCAAGTCGCTGTCAGCTATTTCCAACGAAATGAAGGATCTCGCGGGCCGCGCAAAATCGCGCAAGCTCAAGCCGGAAGAATATCAGGGCGGCACGACCGCGGTTTCCAATCTCGGCATGTTCGGGGTCAAGGATTTCGCTGCGGTTATCAATCCACCGCACGCGACAATCCTCGCTGTGGGCGCTGGCGAACAGCGCGCCGTGGTGAAGAATGGCGAAATCAAAGTTGCGAACGTCATGTCTGTGACACTCTCGACGGATCACCGTGCGGTGGACGGCGCGTTGGGTGCGGAACTGCTGCAGGCGTTCAAGCGGCTGATCGAAAACCCGATGAGCATGTTGGTCTAGGCAGCCGCTGCCGATGAAAACGATACTCTGCTACGGCGACTCGCTAACCTGGGGCTTCAATGCCGAGACATTGACGCGCCATGAATATGCGGATCGCTGGCCAAGCGTTTTGCAATCGGAGTTGGGCGATGGCGCGTGCGTCGTCGCTGAGGGTTTGAACGGCCGCACGACCGCCTATGACGACAATCTGGCAGGCGAAGATCGCAATGGCGCGCGTGTGCTGCCAACAATTCTTGGCACGCATTCGCCGCTTGATCTCGTGATTGTCATGCTCGGTTCGAACGACATGAAGCCATGGATACATGGCAACCCGCTGGGCGCAGCGTATGGAATGAAGCGGCTGGTGCAAATCGTGCGGGGGCATCCTTATCCGCTCGGCGCTGCGACGCCGAAGGTTCTGCTCGTTTCGCCCCCACCGGTTTCGCGCACTAACAACAGCGAATATGCGGCGATGTTTGCTGGCGGTGACGAGGCCTCACGGCAATTGCCCGACGCTTATCGCATGGTCACGCGGGAACTGGATTGTGCGTTTTTCGATGCCGCTGGCGTGTCGCAAACCGCAGCGTTCGACGGCGTGCATCTCGACGCTGAAAATACGAGAGCTATCGGTTCAGCGCTCGCACCCGTTGTGAAGAAACTATTGGATTTGTAGGGAGACTGGCTGTGGCTGACTCTTACGACGTCATCATCATCGGTTCGGGACCGGGCGGCTATGTCACGGCCGTGCGCGCGGCGCAGCTTGGCCTAAAAACGGCGATTGTGGAGCGCGAACATCTTGGCGGCATCTGCCTGAACTGGGGATGTATTCCAACCAAGGCGCTGCTGCGCTCCGCAGAGATAATGCATTATGCGGAGCACGCGAAGAATTACGGCCTGAAAATCGACGGCACGGTGAGCGCCGATACCAAAGCGGTTGTTGACCGTTCGCGCGGGGTTTCTGCGCGGCTTAATGGCGGTGTCGGCTTCCTGATGAAGAAGAACAAGGTCGATGTGATCTGGGGCGAGGCAAAGCTGACCAAGCCCGGCGAGATCGTAGTTGGCAAGCCGACCAAGCCAGCCATGCAGCCGCAACACCCGGTGCCGAAGGGCGTGAAGGGCGAGGGCACGTATACGGCCAAGCACATCATTGTTGCGACCGGTGCGCGGCCCCGCGCGCTGCCCGGCATCGAGCCGGATGGCAAGCTGATCTGGACCTATTTCGAGGCGATGATTCCGCAGGAAATGCCGAAGTCACTGCTGGTTATGGGGTCGGGCGCGATTGGCATCGAGTTTGCCTCTTTCTATCGCACGATGGGTGTGGACGTCACAGTGGTTGAAATCATGCCGCAGATCATGCCTGTCGAAGATAATGAGATTTCGACGATTGCCAAGAAGCAGCTCGAAAAGCAGGGCATGAAAATCCTGCTCGAAACCAAGGTGACGAAGGTCGAAAAGGGTGCGAACTCGATAACAGCCACGCTTGAAGGCAAGGACGGCAAGACGCAAACCATCACCGCCGACCGAATGATTTCGGCTGTCGGCGTGCAGTGCAATTTCGAGAACCTCGGTCTTGAAGCACTCGGCGTGAAAATTGATCGCGGCGCGATTGTTACAGATGGATATGGCCGCACAAATGTGCCGGGTGTGTACGCAATCGGCGACGTTGCTGGGCCGCCGATGCTAGCGCACAAGGCGGAACATGAAGGCGTGATCTGCGTGGAAAAGATTGCCGGAGTGCCCGGCGTTCACGCGCTGGACAAGCTCAAGATTCCGGGCTGCACCTATTGCCAGCCGCAGGTCGCGTCAGTTGGCCTGACCGAAGCGAAAGCCAAGGAGCAGGGCAGGGATATTCGCGTCGGGCGCTTTTCCTTTGCTGCGAACGGCAAGGCGATTGCGCTCGGCGAGGATCAGGGTCTTATCAAGACGATCTTCGACAAAAAGACCGGCGAATTGCTCGGCGCGCATATGGTTGGCGCGGAAGTGACCGAGTTGATTCAGGGCTTCGTGGTGGCGATGAACCTCGAAACCACTGAGGAAGACCTGATGCATACGGTGTTCCCGCACCCGACGCTTTCCGAAATGATGAAAGAAAGCGTGCTGGATGCATATGGGCGTGCGCTGAACGCATAAGGCGCGTGCATCCGTCGCTGTTTTCAATGGCGGCGTTCACCCTTATATAAGGGCCTGCCGAAAACGGGAGAGGTTGATGGATAACACCTACGGAATCATGACCATGCCGGGCGTCGGCTTTTTCGGCATGCTCGTTATCGGCTTTCTGGCGGGCTGGATCGCTGAGCGCTCCATGAACCGCGACCACGGCCTGCTGACCAACATTCTGGTGGGCATAGCGGGTTCATTCGTTGGCGGAACGCTCGCCGGACTGATGAACGTCATGTATTACGGCTTCGTAGGCAATCTGATCGTCGCGACCATCGGCGCGATCATCGTCCTCTTCATTTTCGGGCGCTCGCAGGCGTCAAGGTAATTATGGTCACAGTTCTCGACACCGTTCTAAACGAGCCGCGGCTGCGGCACCCGGAAAAAGCGCACCGCCCCGATCAGGAGGTGTTGCGTAAACCGGAGTGGATCCGCGTGAAAGCGCCGGTTTCGCGCGGCTATCAGGAAACGCGCGAGATCGTCAAAACGAACAAGCTCGTGACGGTGTGCGAAGAAGCGGGTTGCCCGAACATTGGCGAGTGCTGGGAGAAGAAGCACGCGACCTTTATGATTATGGGTGAGATTTGCACGCGCGCCTGCGCGTTCTGCAATGTCGCGACAGGTATTCCGACCGCGCTCGACGCGGAGGAGCCGGAGAACGTCGCCAAGGCCGTGAGGCAGATGGGCCTGACGCATGTCGTCATCACATCCGTGGATCGCGATGATCTTGCCGACGGTGGCGCGCAGCATTTTGCGGATGTGATCCATGCGATCCGCCGCGTTACGCCGGAAACGACGATCGAGATTTTGACGCCGGACTTTTTGCGCAAAGAGGGCGCGCTGGAGATTGTAGTCGCTGCGCGGCCAGATGTGTTCAATCACAATCTGGAAACCGTGCCGTCCAACTATCTAACTGTGCGTCCCGGTGCGCGCTATTTCCATTCCATCCGGCTGTTGCAGCGCGTGAAGGAACTCGATCCGTCGATTTTCACCAAGTCGGGCATCATGGTTGGGCTCGGTGAGGAGCGCAACGAAGTGCTGCAGTTGATGGACGATCTGCGTAGCGCGGAGGTCGATTTCATGACCATCGGCCAATATTTGCAACCGACCAAGAAGCACCATCCGGTGAAGAGTTTCGTGACGCCGGAAGAGTTCAAGTCTTATGCGACCGTGGGCAAGGCCAAGGGATTCCTGCTGGTGGCATCCAGCCCGCTGACGCGCTCATCTCACCACGCCGGTGATGATTTCGCCAAGCTGCGCGCTGCGCGTGAGGAACAGTTGAAGCGGATTTCCGCCTCCGCCTGATGCCGAGTTTCGAGACTACCCGCATCGTCGGACATTCGCCGGAAGAGATGTTTGCGCTCGTGGCGGACGTCGAGCAATATCCGCAGTTTTTGCCGCTTTGCGAAGCGCTGACGATACGCTCGCGCAAGGAGCGCGACTGCAAGGCGCTGCTCATCGCGGATATGACAGTGGGCTATAAGGCGATCCGCGAGACGTTTACGAGCCAGGTGCTGCTCAAGCCGGACGAGAACGTGATCGACGTGAAATATCTCGACGGACCGTTCAAGCATTTGACGAATACCTGGACATTCGTGCCGCGTGAAAAAGGCTGCGAGGTCCGGTTTTTCATCGACTACGAATTCAAAAGTCGCATTCTCAGCGCCGTCATGGGAGCAATGTTCGACCGCGCATTTCGGATGTTTTCAGAAGCGTTCGAAAAACGGGCTGACGAGATTTATGGGACGGGTGTGTGAACCACCCCTCATTTCAACGCGTCGATGCCCATTTTCAGCGCGGTGAGGACGGTTTGGCGACGGATGTAGTCGCGGCCGCGATCGTCAAAGATATGCTTCTGCGCAATCGTCTCTCGGCCTGTCATCGCCAGACCAAACCAAACCAGGCCGACAGGCTTGTCTGCCGAACCACCATCGGGTCCGGCGATGCCGGTGACGGCGAGCGTGATGCCCGCACGCGAATTCACCAGCGCCCCCGACGCCATTTCCAGAGCTGTCTCGCGCGAAACCGCGCCATGTGCGTCGAGCGTTTCGCGGCGAACGCCGAGCATGTCCATCTTGGCTTCGTTGGAATAGGTGATGAAGCCGCGATCAACCATCGAGGATGAGCCGGGAATATCCGTCATCGCCGCGATAATCAGCCCGCCGGTGCAGCTTTCGGCCGTGGCTGCCAGAATTTTGTGCCGGTGGCAGGCTTGCAGGAAAAGATTCGCAATCACGCGGCCGTCTTCAGCGATTTCTGTTTCGCTCATGCCGGTGTTTCTCCCGGATAAATGACGCTCGCGGTCGCGATGGCCGCAATGCCTTCTTCGCGCCCGATGAAGCCGAGCTTTTCATTCGTTGTCGCCTTGATCGAGATGCGATCGTGCGAAATGCCAAGCATTTTCGACAGCGCTTCGGTCATGGCGGCGCGGTGCGGGCCGACGCGCGGAGCCTCGCTGATCAAGGTGATGTCCACATTTGCAATGCGGCCACCTCGGGCGCGAACGATTGAAGCCGCATGCTCAACGAAGATGTGCGATGCAGCGCCTTTCCATTGCGGATCGGAGGGCGGGAAGTGCGTGCCGATGTCGCCCGCGCCGCATGTGGCCAGCAGCGCATCTGTGAGCGCGTGCAGCCCGACATCGGCGTCGGAATGGCCATTCAGCTTTTTGGCGTGCGGAATTTTGACGCCGCAGAGCGTGACGTGATCGCCGGGCTCGAAGGAGTGCACGTCATAGCCGTTGCCCGTGCGTACATCAGGAAATGCAGTAAAGGCCGCGCGCTGCTGCGCCATTTCAATATCTTTCGCCCATGTGAGTTTGACGTTTTCCGCAAGACCCGCAACCAGTTTTACGGGCAGGCCGGCCCATTCGGCAATGGCGGAATCGTCGGTAAATTCACGGTCTTCCGACTGATGCGCACGCTCATGTGCGGCCAGAATTGCGCGAAAGGGGAAGCCTTGCGGCGTCTGCGCGGTGTGCAACCCGGCGCGATCTACCGTTTCCACGACATGGCCGGTAGCACTGCCGCGCTTGACCGTTTCGACGATGGGCATGACTGGCAGACTGCCGGAATCGGTCGCAATGCCTTCGATGACGCGCGTGATTAAATCGGCGTCGAGGAACGGGCGAACAGCATCGTGGATGAGAACAGCGTCGGGCGACGAATTCTGAAGGGCGCGAAGCGCAAGCAATACGGATTCCTGCCGCGTTTTTCCGCCAACGACCGTGGCAACATTGGGCGGCAGATCACCTATGGCGGCGGCGAACAAGTCGCTGTCATCCTTGTGGATCGCGATTACGATGCGCTCAATGGCAGGGTGCTCCAGAAATTTGCGCAAAGTGCGCGCAATGATGGCTTTGCCGCCGAGCATGCGGTATTGCTTCGGCCCTTCGGCGCGGCCTGCGCGCTCACCCCTGCCTGCGGCGACAATAATGGCGGCGACCCGCGCAATCTGCGATGTTTTTTCCATGCCAAAGCCATAGTTTCGCCAGCCGAACATTGCCAGTGCTTCAACGCAAATTGCGACCGCCGCAAACATTTGAGTTGCGCCGCAAAAGCGAATATGTCTAAGAAACGTGCAATAGGACGGAATGCCGTGTTTTTGTGCAACGACAGTGCGGAAAAGCTTGCAACGCCACTTGGCATAGGTGGCGTGACTTTGCGCAACCGTGTTTTTCTCGCGCCGATGTCTGGCGTGACCGATCTGCCGTTTCGTCGGCGTGCCTATGCGCATGGCGCCGGGCTGGTCGTTTCCGAAATGGTTGCAAGCGGTGAACTCGCCAAAGGGCGCAGCGACACAAACGCCCGCATACAGCGCGACGGCGATATGCCCCACATGGTGCAATTGGCAGGCCGCGAGACAGGCGCGATGGCAGAGGCCGCGCGCATTGCTGAGGGTGAAGGCGCGGACATTATCGACATCAATATGGGCTGCCCGGCAAAGAAGGTAACGGGCGGCTATTGCGGCTCGGCGCTGATGCGCAATCTGGATCACGCGGTTTCACTGATCGATGCGGTGGTTAGCGCGGTGAAGGTGCCGGTGACGGTGAAAATGCGGCTGGGCTGGGATGATGACAGCCGCAACGCGCCGCAGCTTGCCGCACGGGCGGAAAACGCCGGCGTGCGGATGGTGACGGTGCACGGGCGGACGCGCTGCCAGTTCTATGAAGGCAGGGCGGACTGGGCGGCAATCGCCGCTGTGAAGCAGGCTGTCAGCGTACCGGTGGTTGCCAATGGCGATTGCGCAAGCCTCGCTGACGCGACGCAGATGATACAGGCGAGCGGCGCGGATGCGGTGATGATTGGCCGCGCGAGCTACGGCGCGCCGTGGACGGCTGGAAGCATTGCCGGACAAGCGGCAGGCGAGGCGGCATATAGGCAAAAAAATATATATGAATATGTTATCGAGCATTATGCGGACATGCTCGCGTTCTATGGCACGGAGAGTGGGCTGCGCCAGGCACGCAAGCATTTGCGCTGGTATCTCGACCGGCACGCGCCGGATGCGGATCAAGCCATGCGACAGACGATTTTGCAGTCCTTTGAGCCAAATGAGGTGAGGCAAGCGCTCGAGCGGGCCTTTGCCGCGCGGCAGGAAATTCGGGAAGCAGCATGAGCCCAAACGATGCCGATGGTTTTGCTCCCGAGGATGCGGCGCAAATCGTGCTGAACACAATCCGCCGTCCGGTCATCATGATCGGTACGGATGGCTTCATCACCTATGCCAATGCGGATGCTGAGGACTTTTTCCGGCTGAGCGCGACTATGCTGGCTCGGCAAAAGCTGGAGCGCTTCGTGCCCTATGACAGCCCGCTGATGGCTCTGGTTCAGCAGGTTCGGGAGCGTCATGCCCCTGTCAATGAGTACCGTGTAGACATTTCATCACCTCGGCTGGGAGGAGACAAATTGGTCGATCTCTATGCCGCGCCGGTTATCGAACTTCCGGGATCGGTCGTGATTATGTTTCAGGAACGGTCGATGGCCGACAAGATCGACCGGCAGATGACGCATCGCGGGGCGGCGCGCTCCGTTTCTGGTCTTGCGGCGATGCTCGCGCATGAAATCAAGAATCCGCTTTCGGGCATTCGTGGGGCGGCGCAATTGCTGGAGCTTTCGGCTTCCGATGAGGATCGCCCGCTGACGCGGCTGATAACCGAAGAGACGGACAGGATCGTCGCGCTCGTTGACCGCATGGAGGTGTTTTCCGACGAACGGCCGATCGACCGCGTGCCGGTAAATATTCACGTCGTCCTGGATCGCGTGAAGGCAATCGCGGCAAACGGATTTGCCCGGAAAATCCGCATCGTTGAGATATATGACCCATCGCTGCCGCTGGTCTATGCCAATCGGGACCAGCTGATACAGGTGTTTTTAAACCTCGTGAAAAACGCTGCGGAAGCAATTGGCAACATGCCGGGCGGCGAGATTACACTCAAGACAGCGTTCCGGCCCGGAATGCGCGTTTCCATGCCGGGAAGTCAGGAGCGTGTGTCGCTGCCACTGGAATTCAAGGTGCAGGATAACGGATCCGGCGTTTCGGAGGATTTGCTGCCGATCCTGTTCGACCCTTTCATTACGACAAAGCCGAATGGCTCCGGACTTGGATTGGCGCTGGTTGCCAAGATCGTTGGCGAACATGGTGGGATCGTGGAGTGCGAATCCACTGCGCGCGGCACCTCGTTCCGCATTCTCATGCCAGCCTGGCGGGGCGAACATGATGGCCCCGATGGAGACGACCAATGAATCCGCATGGTCAGATTCTCGTTGCGGACGATGATGCTGCAATTCGCACGGTTCTGAGCCAGGCGCTTTCGCGGGCCGGACATGAAGTGCGCGTGACCTCCAACGCCGGAACGCTGTGGCGCTGGGTGGCGGCGGGCGATGGCGATCTGGTGATAACCGATGTTGTGATGCCCGACGAAAACGCTTTCGACATGCTGCCACGCATTCGCAAGGCGCGACCTGAATTGCCGGTGATCGTGATGAGCGCGCAGAACACGTTCATGACCGCGATAAAGGCGTCGGAAAGCGGCGCGTACGAATATCTGCCCAAGCCGTTCGATCTCTCGGAGCTGATAAACGTCGTTTCGCGCGCATTGTCAGAGCCGCGCCGTGCAAAGGCTTCGCAACGCGCCGACGATCAGGCCGAATCCATGCCGCTGGTTGGGCGCTCCGCCGCCATGCAGGACATTTACCGGATGCTGGCGCGTATGATGCAGACCGATTTGACCGTGATGATTACGGGCGAATCCGGCACCGGCAAGGAACTGGTTGCGCGCGCGTTGCATGAGTATGGCCGGCGCAAGAACGGCCCGTTCGTAGCGATCAACATGGCTGCGATTCCGCGCGACCTGATCGAGTCGGAGCTTTTCGGGCATGAGCGCGGTGCCTTTACCGGCGCGCAACACCGGTCTAGCGGTCGCTTCGAGCAGGCCGAAGGCGGTACGCTGTTTCTGGACGAAATCGGCGACATGCCGATGGAGGCGCAGACGCGGCTGCTGCGCGTGCTGCAACAGGGCGAGTACACAACAGTTGGCGGGCGCACTCCGATCAAGACGGATGTGCGAATTGTCGCCGCGACCAACAAGGATCTGCGGGTGCTGATCAATCAGGGCCTGTTCCGCGAAGATTTGTTCTACCGGCTGAATGTGGTGCCGTTGCGCTTGCCTGCGCTGCGCGAGCGTTCGGAGGATGTGCCGGATCTTGTGCGGCACTTTTTCTCGCGCGCCGAAGCGGAAGGACTACAGGCCAAGCGCATTACTGCCGACGGCATGGAAGCGCTGAAGCGATATGCCTGGCCGGGCAATGTGCGCGAGCTGGAAAACCTCGTGCGACGGCTGGCGGCGCTCTATCCGCAAGACGAAATTTCACGCGAAAACATTGAGGCGGAGCTCAGCGCCGGTGTGGAGCCGGCGCCAAATGTGCCGTCGAACATACCCGAAGAATTCACGATCGGGCAAGCGGTGGAGCAGAATTTACAACGCTATTTCAAGATGTTCGGAGACGAACTTCCACCATCGGGATTGTATGATCGCGTCATTACCGAGGTGGAATATCCGTTGGTTCTGGCGGCACTGGCGGCCACACGCGGAAACCAAATCCGAGCAGCCGATTTGCTCGGGGTCAACCGCAACACACTGCGCAAGAAAATCCGCGATCTGGGCATTACGCACTACCGCGAAACGAAGCGGTAAGGCCGGGTGAGCGGTGCGAGCGCGGTAGAGTCTGCGCAGCCCCTCACCCTTACCCTCTCCCCGTAAACAGGAAGAGGGGAACAAAAGCGCCGAGCTTAGTCGTCAATTTTTCACCGGCGCTTGCGTCTGGTGAAGTTGGTCGCAGAACGGTCTATTCCGCTGGGCGGTTTGCGGCGAGAGCTGCGGCGGCTTCGGGGTTGCGGGCCTCGCCTGGACGTCGCGGCTCGGCAAGCGGGGTAGGCGTCGGCTGGGGCATGTTGCCTTTCATGTAGCCACGACCAGCCTGCAGGCCACCGGTTATCTGGGCTTCAAAGCGCGCGGAATCGCGCTTGCGCACATCTGCGATGATCTCCGCCGCTTCCTCCGGTTCGACACCCAGAATTTCGAGCGTTTCCTGACCAAATTCGAGGGCTGATTCCAGCGTTTCGCGAATTTGATAATCCACCCCGACTTCCACCAATTTTAGCGCGACGCCACGGTCGTAGGCTCTTGCCAGTACCTGCACCATCGGGAATTCTTCTTTCAGACGCTCAGCGATCTGCACAGCGACCTCACCCTTGTCCACGCAGATCAGAACGGCACGCGCGCGACCCGCGCCAGCTGCATGAAGAATGTCCAGCCGCGCGCCATCGCCATAATAAATCTTAAAGCCGAAAGTAGCGGCAGCCTGAATCATCTCCACATCATTGTCGATGATCGAGACATCGACGCCACGCAGCAACAAAGGCTGTGACGCAATCTGGCCGAAACGGCCAAAACCGATGATCAGAACGCTTCCGTTCAGATTGTCGGCAAGCTCCACGCCATCCAGCGGAAGCTCCGCGGTGGGGAGCAGGCGGCGCAGCGCGATCATGGCTAGCGGTGTGAGCACCATCGAGATGATGACGATTGCGGTAAGTGTAGCGTTGGCCTCGCTATCGATAATGCCAACGGCGCTGGCCGCAGCGTAAAGCACGAAGGCGAATTCGCCACCCTGCGCCATGACCACCGCGCGCTCCAGCGCCTCGGTATGCCCCGATTTCAAAAGCCTCGCGACGAAATAAACGCCAAAGCCCTTCAACGCCATGTAGGCAACGACATAGATCGCAATCAGCATCCAGTTGCCCACGACCACCGCGAGGTCGAGGGACATGCCGACCGCCATGAAGAACAGGCCGAGCAGGATGCCGCGAAATGGTTCAATATCGGCTTCGAGTTGATGCCGGAAGGTCGACTCAGAAAGCAGCACGCCTGCGAGAAACGCACCCATCGCCATAGACAAGCCGCCAAGCTGCATGATGAGCGCCGCGCCGAGTACCACGAGCAGCGCGGCGGCGGTCATAATCTCGCGCGCATGAGCATCAGCCAGAACGCGAAAGAACGGGTTAAGCAAATAGCGGCCAGCCACGATGATGCCGACGATGCAGCTGATGCCGATGGCGACTTCCACGAGCCTGCCGGAAATATCCGGTGCGGCTTCCGTAGTCGGAATCGGCGCGAGGAAGGTGACGAGCGCCAACAGCGGCACGATGGCAAGATCTTCAAGCAGCAAAATCGAGACGATACGCTGGCCCTTCGGTGTGGAAATATCGCCGCTCTCTTCAAGCACCTGCATGACGATAGCGGTTGAGGTGAGCACAAAACCTGCCGCAGCGACGAATGCTTGTGGAACCGGAAAACCACCGGCGATGCCCGCAAGAGTGAGGAGGAAGGCGCAAACGCCAACTTGCAGGACGCCAAGCCCAAAAATTTCGCGCCGCAGGCCCCAGAGGCGCGACGGACGCATTTCCAGACCGATTATGAACAGGAACATGACCACGCCAAGTTCCGCGACGTGCAGGATCGATTCCGGTTCAGAGAAGATTTTGAGGCCAAACGGGCCTATGATGAGGCCGGCCGTCAGATAGCCGAGGATCGAACCCAGCCCGATACGTTTAAACAGCGGAACGGCTATAACGCCTGCGCCCAGCAAGGCCACAACCTGCACAAGATTTACACCGCCCGCTGCTGCCTCTGCCGCCATAAGACCATCCCGTCAGACGCGGCAAAAAAGCATGCCGCGCAGCAACGTTACTTCGCGAGCGGCAAGCGGGACAAGCCCACGGCGCGTTATTCTGATGCGATTGCGCCGACCGCGATATTGTCTGTGCGCTTGAGGTTCATGCCGAGAACGGGAACCATTTTGCCATCAACGCGAACGGTGACGGTGACGACCATGCCATCATCCCCGCTCAAGCGCGCGATCATCGCGCCGTTGAGCTGGCTGCGGTTCAGCGAAAGTACGATCTTGTCGGAGTTGACGACATTGCCGCCGATGACGTCGATGCCTTTGCCTTTGGAGCCGTCCAGAAAGGTGCCGGCATAGCTGCGGCCACGACGCTCCACGGCGGCGGAGATTTTTTGGGAAAAGACGCCGACGCGACAGGTGCCATCAAGCGACATGCCGGACTTTGTGTTTGGAGACACGCCAGCGAGCGTGCAGACGAATTTCGTGCCTTTGTATTTTCCAGCGATAACTTCTCCCGGGCCGGTCCACTGGCCCTCGATCCGATCGAAGAATTGCTGGTCGCGAGGGCCCGCGGGTGCTGCGGTGGCGGTTGCAACGAGCGATGCTGTTAGGGCGCCAACAAGTGCGGCAGAGCGAAAAACTGCTTGCGAATAGGACATGTGACCCCGAACGAAGGCGTGACTGGAACTGCCGTTAACCATGAAGAAGAATGGTTAATGGAGTGTCACTCCGCGCGGATCAGGTCGATCAAATTACGCGTCTGGCGCTTCGCGTTTGGACTGCGCGAAAGAGGCGAGGGCGGAGAGAAACTCACCGATCCCGGGCCGTTTGCGCGCCACAAAAGGCAGGGGGCGGACGGTATCGATGGCTGCAAGACCGATTCGCGCGGTCATCATGCCGTTGACGACACCCTCGCCGAGCTTTGCGGAAAGGCGCGCGGCAAGGCCGTGACCGACGATCTGCTGCACAAAGCTGTCGCCAACTGCAATCGAACCGGTGACGGCGAGATGCGAAAGCACGCCGCGCGCGAGCCGGAAGAAGCCGAGTGTGCCGGGACGGCCACCGTAAAGCTCCGCGATTCGGCGAATGAGTCGGCCCGATTCGAATATGACGTAGCCGACGTCCACCAATGCGCGCGGACTGACGGCAGTGACCATCGATACGCGTTTGGCGGCATTCAGCACCATCGTGGTGGCGCGTTCATCCAGGCCGGTGAGGATTTCCGTCTCCGCGAGGCGGATCAGATCCGCGCCGTCAACAATGTCATTGCGAAGGTCTTCCAGCGCCTTGCGGCCAGCGGCGGTTTCGGGGCGGTCAGCCATGATAGAACTGAGCTTGTCCACGACATGCCGCGCGGCAGTGGGATCATCGCTCGCAATTGCGGCCTCAGCCTGCACGCGCAGGCTTTCCACGGAAGCGAGGCGTGTGAGCGCCCACATCTCGCGCGCAAAGACCGTTACAGCAGCGAGCAAAGCGAGAGCGGCGGCGACAGCAGCAACCCAGCCCAGCCATTCGTTGCGCGCAAACAGTTCGCGAATTAGGCGGTCTGCCCAGAGGCCAATTGCGAGGCTGATGAGCACCCCGAGCGAGCCGAAAAACAATGTGCCGAGCCATGAGCGGCGCTTTGCGGGGACGGGTAGCGGTGGATCAGCCACAACCAATGCGCGGTCGTCGAACACGTCGATTTCGGCAGGCACGACGACAGCAGTTTCGCGCTGGATTGCGCGCGGCTTCCGCGTGGGGGCCGGCGTCGGCTCCTCCGGCGTGTCGATACGAAAAGCAGCGGGTTTGCGCGTCATGCGAGCCTGTCCCCGATGAGATACTGGATTGCGCGGTCAAGGCGGATATGCGGCAGCGACAACTTTACGCCGTCTTCCGTGACCTCGAGCTTTGGAGGACGGAATCGAACGAAGCGTATCAACGGCTCGATGTTTTCGCCTTCCGACGGGCGGAACAGGCTGTCGATATCGCTGGGCAAATCCCCCGGAAACACGGCGGTTTCTGTCTTGCCGTCGAACGTCTCGTCGCCGATTGTTTCGCCCTTGATCGGCGTACCGATGATGACCGGGAGCGTTTCGCGGCCTTGTTTTACCGTACCCTCGCGGGTGGCGCGCACGGCTGCCATTGCCAGCACTTCAATTGACGCACCGGAAATATCCGCGCGTTTGATGGCTTGATCGGCAACACGGCGAACGACTTGCTGGAGTCGATTGTGGCTCTCGTGGTGCAGATGGTCAGCCTTCGTCGCGGCAATCAGGATGCGGTCAATGCGGCGCGCAAACAGATCCGTTAAAATGCTGCCGCGACCGGGTCGGAAACAGGCCAGAATTTCGGCCAGGGCACGCTCAAGATCGATCAGGGCGCTGGGGCCAGCATTCATGGCCTGCAAGGCGTCGATCAGCACGATCTGGCGATCAAGCCGTGCAATGTGCTGACGGAAAAACGGCTTCACTACATAGGTTTTATAAGCTTCGTAGCGCCGCTCCATCATGGCGTGAAGCGAACCGCTTTTCGCGCGGGAATCCGTGCTGACCGGCAGCGGTGCAAAGGTGAGGGCAGGGGAACCATCGAGATCACCCGGCATGAGGAAACGACCCGGCGGAAGGGTGGAAAGGGCACGGTCATCCGCCTTGCACGCCTTCAGATAAGCGGCGAAGCCTTCCGCAAGTTGGCGCGCCTGCATCTCGTCGGCAGCAGCGTTTGGATCGACCTTCGCGGAAAGGTCGCGCCACGCCGCAGAAAGATCGGCGCGCTCCGGCGATTGAGCCATCTCGAACGCCTCGGCGGAAAATTCCTGATAGGTTTTGCCCGAAAGCGGCAGATCCAGCAGCCACTCGCCGGGATAATCGATTATGTCGACCGACAGTTTACCAGCGGAAAACAGGCGGTTCCAGCCGGAAGCAGATTCATATTCGATGGTGAGGCGCATTTCGGAAATCGCGCGTGTCGATTCCGGCCAGATGCGCTCGCGAACCAGCGCGTCGATATGGTCCTCATACTGAAAACGGGGCACGGCATCGTCCGGCTGCTCCTCCAGGCGGGCGCGCGAAATGCGGCCGGTTTTCTGAGCTTCAAACAGGGGCAGGCGGCCGCCATGCACGATGTTGTGGACAAGCGAGGAGATAAAAACGGTTTTGCCGGCGCGCGAGAGACCTGTGACGCCCAGCCGCAGCGACGGAGAAAAAAGGCCGGATGCGCGCTCGCCAAGCGTATCAAGCGCAATGAGTGCTTCGTCAGTGAGGCTTGTGAGAGAGGCCAACTACGCTTCCTCGATGATGCTGCGAGGACCATATAGGAACGAAGGGCGCGCTCAACCAGTCGCTTCAATCGCCGGGAGTAATGTAGGCTTCCAGCCGCCCCTTGCCCAAGGCAGCATCTGCTAAACGCCCCTTAAAGCTGATGATAGCCAGCGCGGCTGTGGAAAAACCGAAGTTCAGCGCGGCAGCGGCCTGCTCGTCGCCATCACCGGAAATCGCAAGCGCAAGGTCTTCCATCATTGGATTGTGACCGATGACAAGCAGGCTCGACGCGTTCACCTGTTCGCGAATCAGATCGAGATAGCCCGCAGCGTCGGTCATGTAGAGCGTATCGGAGAAAATCACCTTGCCCGTGTCAGTCTTTGCAGCGATGCCCGCAAGGGTTTGCCGCGCGCGCAAAGCCCCGGAACACAAGGTCAGGTCAGGTATATAGCCGTTGAGGGCCATAAGCTGGCCCATTTCTTCGGAATCGCGCTGGCCGATCTCGTCCAGTGGGCGATCAAAATCGCGCACGCCAGGCAAAGCCCAGCCCGCTTTTGCGTGCCGCAGAAGGTAGAGGGTACTCACAGAGGTCAGGACCGAGCCCCGCATCACATTGATTTGACCATGCTTTAGCGTCGGCGCTCGCTACGCGCAACCTGCGACGACATGCATTCGACTTTCGGCGATGTTGAAGTCAACTCTGCGTTAAACGTCTGCCTTAGCCAGTAACGTTTGCGCTTGTGCAGGGCCCATCACCTGCCTATATAGGCCCCGAAATTGCGGGTGTGTGGGATTGAGTCGAATGAACGATCTCGTTGATGTGAACTACGTTCCGTCTGAAGATGAGCCCTTTATGAACGAACGACAGAAGTCGTACTTCAGGGCGAAGTTGATAGCCTGGAAAAATGACATACTGCGCGAAGCGCGCGAAACGCTTGAAATTCTTCAGCAGGAAAACGCAAACCATCCCGACCTTGCGGACCGGGCCTCGTCTGAAACAGACCGGGCAATCGAGCTGCGGGCGCGGGATCGCCAGCGCAAATTGATCTCAAAGATCGATTCGGCGCTGCAGCGTATCGATGACGGCACCTACGGTTATTGCGAGGAAACGGGCGAGCCGATTTCGCTCAAGCGTCTCGATGCAAGGCCGATTGCGACGCTGTCCATCGAAGCGCAGGAACGCCACGAAAAGCGCGAAAAAGTCTATCGCGACGACTGACGCTCGCGAAGAATTGCGCGAATTGCTCGCGCCTGCGGCACAGGGCCCGCAGGTCAGGTTTTGTTCGGCCTTTCAATTTCACATTTCCTGATAAGAATGGCCCCTTCTTTGGAGGATTCGCCATGCGTGGCATACGCCTGATTTCGTTGAGCCTCGTGGTGCTGCTGACCGCGGCTATTGGCAGTGTGCAGGCGCAATCCAAAAACGGGCAGGGCGTTCTGGACAAGCTTTTCGGCAGCGAAACAGCGGGACCGAAGGCAGACAAGCGCACACCTTTTGGCCGGGGCGAGATGGAGCTCTCTTTCGCGCCGTTGGTCAAGCAGACCGCGCCAGCGGTGGTCAACGTATATGCATCGAAACAGGTTGAGCCGCAGCAATCGCCATTCATGGGCGATCCGTTTTTCGAGCGCTTTTTCGGGCGGCAGGAAGCTCCGCCTCGCGCCCGTTCCTCGCTGGGCTCCGGCGTTCTGGTCGATCCTCGCGGCTATGTGATTACGAATTATCACGTTATTCGTGACGCGGACGAGATCAAGGTTGCGACACCTGACGGCCGCGAATTTGAAAGCAAGGTGTTGCTCAAGGTCGAAGAAGTCGATCTGGCTGTTCTGAAAATCGACGCGCCGACGCCATTTCCATCGCTTAACCTCGGCGATTCGGATGCGCTGGAGGTGGGCGACCTCGTTCTGGCGATAGGCAACCCGTTTGGCGTGGGGCAAACAACAACAAGCGGGATTATTTCGGCGCTGGCGCGCTCGCATATCGGCGTGTCTGATTTCGGGTTCTTTATCCAGACCGATGCGGCGATCAATCCGGGGAATTCCGGCGGCGCGCTTATCAACATGTCCGGCCAGCTCGTAGGTATAAATACAGCGATTTTCAGCCGCAGCGGCGGCTCCATCGGCATCGGATTCGCGATTCCATCGAACATGGTGCGCGCGGTGATGCAGGCAGCGATGAGCGGCGCGCAGACCTTCGCGCGGCCCTATATCGGCGCAACCTTCGAGCCGGTGACGGCGCAGATCGCGGAAGCGCTTGGCATGGAAACGCCATCCGGCGCGCTTGTTTCCAAGGTGGAGCAGGGCGGCCCTGCGGACAAGGCCGGACTGAAACCCGGTGATGTTGTTCTGGCGCTAAACGACGCGCTGATTGAACATGTGGACGCGCTTGGATATCGCCTCGCAACGCAGATGATCGGCGCTTCGGTTAAGCTCACGCTGCTGCGGCAGGGAGCCAAGCAGGAAGTTTCCGCGACACTGGAAAAGGAGCCGGAAGACGCTGGCGACAAAACGGTCGCGATTGCCGGTGACAGTCCATTTGCAGGCGTAAGCGTCGCCACGTTGACACCACGGTTGGCGTCAAAGATCCGCATCCCGACCGAAGTGAAAGGGGTTGTGGTGGTTGACCTCGACCGCAACTCACCGGCGGCAAGTGTGGGCATCCGACCGGGCGATATTGTTCGCGAGGTGAATGGCACGGCAATTGAAGCGCCAACTGACCTGACGCAAGCGACCTCGGAGAAAACGCGCTGGTGGCGCTTCACCATTGAGCGCGGCGGGCGCATATTGCGCCAGACCCTTCGATATTGATCTATGCCCGATCTGTTCAACACCGACCGCGAACAGGCTGAGCCGCCGGGCAGGCCGCTCGCGGATCGTCTTCGGCCGCAATCGCTGGGTGAGGTGGTGGGACAGGAGCATTTGACCGGGGAAGAGGGCGTTCTGACGCGCATGATCCGGTCCGGTTCGCTCGGATCAATGATTTTCTGGGGGCCGCCCGGAACCGGCAAAACCACGGTTGCGCGACTGCTGGCTGGTGAGACGGGTCTGGCATTCGAACAGATTTCCGCGATTTTTTCCGGCGTGGCTGACCTCAAGAAAGTGTTCGAGGCGGCGCGACTGCGGCGCGCAAATGCTCGCCAGACGCTGCTGTTCGTGGATGAGATTCATCGCTTCAACCGGGCGCAGCAGGATTCCTTTTTGCCCGTTATGGAAGACGGCACCGTTATTCTGGTGGGCGCGACAACAGAAAATCCATCCTTTGAACTCAACGCCGCTCTGTTGTCGCGGGCGCGCGTGCTTACGTTTCACACGCTGGATGAGGACAGCATCGGGAAATTGCTGGAGCGCGCCGAAGCAACGGAAGGCAAGAGGCTGCCGCTGGACGATGAGGCAAGGGCGGTGCTTGTGCGTATGGCAGATGGCGACGGACGCGCATCGCTGACGCTGGCGGAAGAGGTGTGGCGTGCGGCAAAGCCAAAAGAAGTGTTCGATGCCAATGTGTTACAGGAAATAGTTCAACGACGCGCGCCTATTTATGACAAGGGCCAGGACGGGCATTACAACCTGATTTCCGCGCTGCATAAATCTGTGCGCGGCTCGGACCCCGACGCTGCGTTGTACTATCTGGCGCGGATGTTCGATGCGGGAGAAGACCCGCTTTATCTTGGCCGCAGGCTTGTGCGAATGGCGATTGAAGATATTGGCCTTGCCGATCCGCAGGCGCTGATTGTCGCGAATGCAGCCAAGGACGCCTATGATTATCTCGGCTCGCCCGAAGGAGAGTTGGCCTTCGCCAATGCCTGCGTTTATCTGGCGACTGCGCCAAAATCCAACGCAGTCTATACAGCATTTAAGAGCGCTATGCGGGCGGCCAAAGAGCATGGTTCGCTGCTGCCGCCAAAGCATATTTTGAACGCGCCGACCAAACTGATGCAGCAGGAAGCCTATGGAAAGGGCTACCTCTACGACCACGACCAGCCGGATGCATTTTCCGGACAGGACTATTTCCCGGAGCGCATGGGACGTCAGAAATTCTACGATCCGCCAGATCGTGGTTTCGAGCGCGAAATTAAAAAGCGTCTCGAATATTGGGCCAAGCTGCGCGCCGAGCGAAGTGGAAAATAAGGAGGCGCAGCATGGCTCGTTTCGCGGGCGGCTGCCTTTGTGGCGATGTCAGATTCGTAGCGACCGGAAAGCCTTATCGCGTCGGTGTTTGCCACTGCCTTGATTGCCGCAAACATCATGGCGCGCTCTTTCACGCATCAGCGATATTTCCCGAAACGGCAGTGACCATAGAAGGCGAAACGCGCGACTATAAAGGACGGCATTTCTGTCCGCGTTGCGGCTCGTCCGTATTTTCGCGCAGCGATGGCGAGATTGAGATCAATCTAGGTTCGCTGGATGACACCAATCAATTCACGCCAACCTACGAACTATGGATCATTCGGCGAGAAGCATGGTTGCCGGAATTTCCCATCAAGCGTCGTTATCAGCAGGATCGCGAAACGGCAGGGCGCCAAGAATAAAGCGGAGATCGGGACGGCAATCTTGCTGAGCAAGCGTGCGGTGATCGGGAATAGTCGTGTCTCAATACATATATGCCAGTCGCATAAGATAGATTATGGAACGGCGCGGTCATTTGGGAAGTGTTGCTTTTGGCGGCGAAATGACTTTTTAGACGCAGTTTGAATGCTGTGAAAAAGGTCGTTTGTCCGTTGTTTTTCCTCGTGCTCGATCAGAGTGTGCGAGTTCATCGTACACGTGAGCGCAGAGATGCCGGTCAACCTTCATCAGTCGTTTCTACCTCCATCGCTGCGTGGCGTCGTGGCTGTCGGCTCGTACGGCGCTCCTCGCTTCTGGGCGACGATCTGGAGCGACGTTGTTGATTTCCACCCAGAAGTGAGCCGGGTAGGCGTCTAATTTCCACTGAGAATTGAGCCATGTGAACCTTTCCCCAAAGCGGTGAGCGGCGG
>NZ_QURN01000017.1 GCF_003403035.1 Mesorhizobium denitrificans
TTGCTCGCGTCGACAGCAACATCCTGGTTAATCCCCAGCATCCGGAATTCGCGTCGATCACGCCCAGTCTGCATCAGCCGGTCTATTGGGACCGTAGGCTGTTCGGCGTGTAGCCGCGTGCGAACCGTTACGGTGCGACCAGGTATCAGTCCAGCCGATCTGCCGTTCTGGGCCGTTGTAGTAGCGCGAGGCCCGCGCAATCGACTTGTGCTGCGATTGCTACACCGCTTACGGCGGGAAGGCCGCAGCGAGCAGCTTCGGTCTGATAACCGCTAGGCAGGCACCGAAGCCTTTGAGACGATCGCTGTTTGACGATCTGCGCCAAATCTCGACGGAGTACGATGCTGGAACGAATTCGCTCAAGACCGGCTCCGAATCTCCCAAAATGTGTTACCGTCCTGCTTCGAAGCAACTGGTCGGAATCTGCCAGACGGCATAGCCAGAGCAAAATTATCGTTCATTATTTTCGCCCGACAGGCGCGGCGGTTTAGCCAATATTAAGTGGCATGAAACGCCGCCGCAGTGTAGGGTTTTGCATGATCTCCAGACTGCGATTCTTGCCTGAACCGCCACCTTCATTCGCGCCGCCGCCCGATTGGGCGCGGACGGGCGGCCGCGCTGAAGACAACGAGAATGCGGTATTTTGCGCTGGTGCCGCACTTGCCGCCCTGCATTCTATCGTGCGCGATGAGCATCCGCTGACGAAGCTCTGGCGCCAGCGCCTCGCGCTTGCATCGGCCGCAGCAATTGTACGGCTGCAAGGCCGCCCCGAAGATGAAGCGACCTTGCGCGACCATCTTTACCTGACGCGGCCTGGCGACGATCCTGGCCCTGCCGGAAAGCTGCTCAAGGCGTGGCGCGTGCTGGCGGAAGGTTCCTTGCTTGGACCATCATCGCTGAAGGCCGACTGGCCGGTCGTGTTGGGCGAGTTGTTGTCCGTCCTTATCGACACGGGAGTGCGCGAGGCGATCGAGGTGACGCTCATCGCTGGAGTAGAGGGCCGCAGCCCGATTGAGGCAGCCGCATCCGCCGCGGCGACCAGCCTGAACCTGCGACGCGACAGCCGACCATTGGCGCTGTGGGTGGCTGACGTCGCGCTTGCCCGTCGCCTCAGCTGGCGCCGACCGGTGCCGCTGCTGGCTGCTCATCTCAAGCGCGAGGACTTTCGACTTGCTGCCGGCCCAAATGGTGATTCGACTCCCTGGCGAGAGGCTTGCGCGCGCGCCTATGGCCGAGCGGCGGTGGCGGCCTTCGATCTCTATGCGGATCTCGCTCGTCGCGCTGAACGGCTCCTGGCCGTCGCGCCGAAACTGCGTGGAAAGGACGCCGATACAGCGGTACTGCAGCTGCTCTCGGAAGACGCCCTGACCGCGCAGCCTGGCCGGACGACCAGCGACCGCTCCAGCCGCCGCTTGTTCGAACGCCTGGTCGAGTTCGGCGCCGTGCGTGAACTGACTGGCCGCCCGACTTTCCGCTTGTACGGGCTGTAGACGTGATGGAGCCGACGGCACGAAAGGGAAAAGACAGGGCAGGGCAGGGCGGTCTGCTCGACCGTGAGCTGGAGCATCTGCCACCGGAAGCGCGCTGGCGCGAGTGGATGAACCGCGTCGAAGCGACGATCTTTGCGGCGAGCGAACCGGTCGGCCGCGAGGCGCTCGCCCGCATTGTGGGAAAGAACTGCAGCATCGACCTTCTAATCGACGATATCCGTGAGGAACTCCGCGGCCGCCCCTATGACATGGTCGCGGTTGCGGGAGGGTGGAAACATCTGACCCGGCCGGCCTATGCAGAGGCCATCCGTGCCGCCGTCGGCGACGGTGAGAAGGCGACTGAGCTGACACAATCCGAGGTGCTGGTGCTGATGTGCATTGCTTACTTCCAGCCGATCACTCGCGCTGAACTGTCGGCCTTCTTCGGCAAGGAAGTTTCGCGCGACCTGATCGGCCATCTGCGCGGCGGCGGCCTGATCGCCTCCGGACCACGCAGCCCAACGCCCGGCGCACCATACACCTATGTCACGACCAAGGCGTTCCTAATCGAGTTCGGTCTGGACACTCTGCGCGACCTGCCGGATTTCGAGGCGCTCGAGGATGCCGGGCTGCTGTCGAAAGAAAAGCTGCTGTCGGGAGATATTCCCCTCGGCTTGTCTGTTGATGAAAATGACTAAGCCGGGGATCAGGACTCTGGTAGCATGTGGTGCGATAGGCGAGCATCCTCAGGCTCTAGTCTTCCTGCTGGACGGTCTCCAGGCTACGGCCATTGGCAGCAAATGTCGCGGGAGACGAAAGGGCCTGAAGCACGAGCCGTGAGACGAAGGCCGCGCCGCCCAATATTCGCGTGCTACGAAGCACTCGTCCGCTGGCCTCTACGAGTGCGAGACTTCAGCTTTGCGCTTCTAACTTATGTGACGTAACAGGATTCAGGAGTTCTGCGCCATGCGCGAACGGGTTGAGCGACAGAGGAAAACCGACACGGATACGATGATCCAGGCAACGGCAATGCCAACAAGGTTGGGGAAGATGTCAACAACACGGGGATTGTGGCGATCACCGTGGTCTGAACCAGTTCCCAGCTCACGCCCACAAGAAATGTCAGCACGGCAGCAAGCCAAACGCGCGAGTAGCCGGTTGCGAGCACGGCGAGAGCGAACAGCATAGCCATGGAGGCAATGTGCGGCGTGTTGGTCAGGGCGTTGGCGATTGCCTCAAGCGTAACCGTGAAGTCGATCTGTGGCGGACGGCGACCATCAGGAGCCCGGTTGGCAGCCCAAATGCTGGCCAGAGCGAGGGCCGCAAAAGGCAGGACGCGAAGAACGGTTAGAACTTTCATCGCGACGCGCCGGTGAACACCGCCAATTGAGCGGCGAAAGCGCGCTTGTATGCCGGCCGCGCTTCTGCACGGGCGACATAGGCGGAGAGGTTCGGAAATCCCTCCAATATTTCCGACCCCTGCAACCTTTGCAGCACATGCACCATCAGAAGGTCGCCGGCGCTGAAATCGCCGTCGAGCCATTCGCTGTCGTCCAGGCGCGCGGAAAGTTGATCTAACCGTTCGCGAATGCGTTCATCGACCATCTCGAAGCGCTCGTCCTGCCAGATCTTGCCTTGCTCGAAGTTCTCGACGACGTCGCGATCGACGATCGGCGGCTCCACCGTATCGAGCGCAGCAAACATCCACATGATCGCCCGCGCCCGCGCATTCGCATCCGCCGGCAGCAGGCCCGGAAAGCGCTCTGCGATATGAAGCACGATCGCACCGGACTCGAACAGTGTGAGATCACCTTCCTCATAAGTCGGTATCTGCCCGAACGGATTGCGTGCCAAATGCGCGGGGTCCCTGAATGTGCTCCACGGAGCGAGCCGCACCTCGTAAGGCTGGTCCACTTCCTCCAGCGCCCAGCGCACGCGCATGTCCCTCGCCAGTCCCTGGCCGCGATCCGGCGAGCTTTCATCAAAGGCCGTAATCGTAATAGTCATCGCGTTCCTCTGTTGTGGCGGGCCGGTTGCCCTGTCTTCACTGTAACGACGAACGATCCAGTCCGAATCCGACAAATCGCGCGAAAACGCTCCGGTGCGGCGGCTATGTAGAGTCATGGTTGGCATCTGGCAGGGCAATCCAGTCGCCATGGGAGTGGCGGGCTGCGCAATGTGAGCAGTCCGATCGCACGTCGATCCTTTTTCGCACACCATGTTCGATCAACGGTTGATCATGCGCGCCATATCGCTAGGGCTGGACGTAGAGTGAGTTTCACGAGAGTATCATTTCTAAAGGGGAGGAATGATACGCGGTATGTTCTGTTCAGGAGCGACGTTGTGCTCTCATTCGTCCATTCAGGTAGGCTTACGGAGCAGCGCCGGTAAGCCGGATAGCTTATCGGCCGTTGCTCGCTGGATGCATGGATCTCAGGGCTGGGGAAAAGTCAAACCCACGCTGTCCGCCAGCTGCATTGGACTGCGGGACCTTCAACCGTCGCCGGCGTGCACGATGTTCTCACGTCAGACGGATTGAACGATCATGCGCATCGTCCTCCGCGGAAATCCAGCCTACCAGGTCGACCAGATCACAGCCGATGAAGCGGAAGCGCTGAGAGCCTGGTATGGTCATTCATCATCTGCGGAACAGGATGCGATAGCGCTTGCGGTCATTCGCCGCGCTAAAGCCAGGGACGGGTGGATCGAGTGCGACTGCACGCCAGGGAACTTCAAGCCATTGCTCGCGCCGCAACAGCAGGAGCGGACGTTCACTTTGCGCCGTCTCACGCCTGCCGACGGCGATCCGCATGCGCGCGTTGACCGACCCAACCATGCCGACGCTTGCCCGTTCCATGTCGATCGCGACTTCGAGCCATCTTCACATGATCGCGCCTTCAATCTGCGACCTGTGCACCGTCGCGAGATCGCATATATCGATGCCCTGCCACCCATTCCAACCCAGCTTGCCGACGCTGAGCGCGGTACTCCTGACCATGATCGCGAACGAAACGATCGGCCTTCAAAGCTCGCCCTGGTACTTTGGCGCCTCATGGATGCCGCAGGTGTCAACGTGCTTAAGCCACTTCAGGATCAGCCATCCCCGTACCGCCTGAAGGACCAACTTGCTGCGCTCCATAACACGGGCCGCAAATGGCGCATCACGCGTACCTGGCGCTTCAGCGCATTATCGACCACATGGGCCGGCGACTACCGGGACAGAAATTCCAGATTTCAGCGGCTGCTGCGCAAATCGCGAGGTGATTGGGCGCCTAACCAGCGCCGTACCGGTTTCCTGATCCTGTTTTCGCCCAGCGTGACGGACAAGCTCATCCGCCCCGCAGCCCTCTCGGAACCGATCGCACTTCATTCACGTCTGCGCCAACCTCTGCGCGGCGATCCCCGTCGGCGCGGTCCATATCTTGCAATCGCGAACGTCGATTTTGGTGACGACGATGACGACGACGGTGATCTACGAGCAGTGCAATCCTACGCCCAGCCCGTCTTCAACGGCGGTACGCTCTTTCCCGTCGAGTCCGGCTTCGAGCGTGATGTCACGGATCTGCTTATCTGGCTGCAGATATCCCTTTTTGGCGCCGCCCCTCGCCTTCGGATCACAATCAAGAAGCCGCTCTTTGCCACCCCGACGCAAAAAGGTCTTTGCCGCCCCGATTTCATTCTTGAAACGAGCTATGGCAACCATCCGCCGGTTTGCCTCGTCATCGAGGCGATGGGCATGGACACCGAACAGTACCTCGCCGCCAAAGCCAAAACGCTGCCTCGTATGAGGGAGATCGCCCCGCTCTATGAAATCACACCCTCCGATATGAGCCCGGCAAACGCCCGGGTCCTTGGTGCGGATCTGCAGCGATGGGTGCTCGACCAGGCTACGTCGCGGCGTCTTCGTTTGGTCAATGAATAGGAGGGCCGTCCACAGTGGTGCTCATGCCAGCGAGCGCAGCGCCGCTACAAGGTCCTCGGGCTTCATGCACTCGGGATCAGCCTCGAGCAGATCGGCCAAATACATCGCTTTAGACCGACGGTCGTCAGCAGATAAGACATTCGCCTCCGCAATGGCAGTCAAAGCAATCTGCTCGTCTTTCGAAAGACGTTCCAAACGCGTGACCGAGAAGCTATCGGTTCTGCGATTTCTGTCGCAGTCGCGGGTGAAATTGACGAGATCGCGCATTTTGCGACGATGCGTGGATATGGCCGCACGGACGCCCCCGTCAACATCATCCGCTGAATTGCTGCAAAAAGGTTCAAACTGCATGAATGGCGCCTTTCGGTCACTGCTTCTCATGCCCCAGACGCCCTGCCTTTTCCTGCTTTTCGTCCATGCGGAACATTCCGCCACCGCCACTAGACAAAAAATTTGTGTACTCAAGATTGCCTATACAAATTTTGACCCAGATGCGGACGCAGCCCGCCAACCGTGTAGATGAACAGTTCCACGGGCAGAGATTTGCGAAACACCTCCCACGCAATAACCGTGGTGCGCCTCTGCAGCGGGTCGCCGGGCTTTCGATCTCCTCCTCTGCCGGCCAAAATCGAGTTGATATAACTGCTGATATAACCGTTGATTGAGGACGAAGGCACGATAGGATACGAAAACGAGCGAAGCGAAACGAAATCATCGACTATAAGCGGTTGATAAAGAACGAAAAATATTTCCTTCCACCGCCGCGAGATGGAAGCGATTTCAAAGAATTGTTCAAGGGAGCCGCAGCGGCGGGGGCGGGACGTCCACTGGGCGATGACGGGTTTCCTGCGGGTTCCTGGACGCCTGAGCTTCTTGCGGAGGCGATTTCACAGATTGATTCCAATCGGATTGGAGTCGATCTGCGAACCGTGCAGCTTTGGTTTCAAGATAACGACAAGGGGATCAGCACCGCCAACATTCGTTGGCTGGCGAGGATTTTTGGCTGCGATGATCCGGTGGCAACCGGCGAATGGCAGGTAGAGCTCAGCACGGCGCAATCGCGACTATCGGCCAAAAGACGAGGATCGAAGAGAGCGGGAAGCAGCGATGAGCTTGAGGTTCCGGATATGGCACGGATCGCTGCTGCAACAAAGTCCCGGGTGGAGCTGGCAGCTGATACCGACGCCGCGAAACCAAGGCAGCGTTTTGGTCTGGCGAGGAGATCAGAGGCGCTTTTTAGCCAGGGCTCGCCCTTGAACCTACCGGCTTCGGTGTTCGCGGGCATCGCCGCCCTTGGGTTTCTGTCGTATATCGTCGGCATTCACAACGTGAAATATATCCGTGCGGACGGGATCGTTAAGCAGGTTGGATTTCTTTGGGCCGCGAATTGGATATTCGTGTTCATGGTGTTTCTGCCACTATTTTTGGCCGCCGTGTCTGAGCTTGTCATCGCGTGGAAACACGAAGAACGACCAAAGCTTGCAGGAAGCGGGGGCCAGGATGACGGCTGCCATGCCTGGGAGCACATCATAGATTCCTCATCCTACTCATTTTGGGCGGTTTTCGTGATTTGTGTGGTGTTCGCCGGCCTTGCCCAGTGGATTGGCGTGTGTCTGGTCCCGTTAATCAAAGGCGGCGGCAACTATGCGATAGATTGGGGCAAGCTAGCGATCGTACACCCTGAGGTCATATCAGTGCCGGTGGAGATCGCGTTCACTGGGCTCGCTTACCTGTATATGTGCCTGTGTTTTTATCTTTTCTTCGCGGGTCTCATTTTGCTTTATGCGGCCGTCGATGATCTCTGGAGAATCGGTGAGGCATCGAAAAATCGACAGGATGTGGGTTTCCAACGCGATCTGCGTGAAGCTAGGCTCAGGGTGATGCGCTGGGTTTTCCGGTGTACCGTCTTGGGTATTCTGATCGCCACCGTCATGAAGCTTCAAAGCTCTTACCTGGCATCCAGTGGCACGAATATAGTGACCTGGTTGGTCAGCGACCTTTCCTCGGTCTTGTATCAGCACGCCGATATGGACAACAGATTCAGCTATAGATTACCGACGCACTACAGCAGCCTTCTGGTCGCGATCTCGACCTGTGTTGTTTTTCTATACGGGGCCGTCCGTTTGGGCGCCGGAAGTCAATTGCGAGTCCCCTTGTGGAAGATGTCGGCAATCGTAGCAGTGCTTGTTGCCAGCTACTTGCTGATCGACGCATTTCCAGGCTTCTCGATCCTCCTGGCCGTTGGAGTGCTGCTTGCGATGTACGGTCTAATTGATCCCGGGCTTGGTCGAGCAAGCGAGTTGGGAAACGATCAACGTGTATCATAGATGGCTCGATCGATGGGATGAACGGCGGGCGCAACGCGGCGAGGAAGCGAAGAAAACAACCGCTTTCACCCTTGACGCCGACCGTGCCTTTCCGGGCGAGAAAGACATAAAAACAATCGAGGAGTTTTGCGTCCTGGCGCAGCAGGCCGTGGCTGACCCGGCCTTTTTTGGCGAAGCGGCCGGCAACGAACAGGGCTTTGAGAGACGGGGCGAATGGCTCAAATTTCCATCGGACATTTCCACTGACGTCCCAGAGAACAATGTTGTCTGGGCGAAAATCACAGACGGCGGGTCTCTCGATCAGGCATTGGTGATTTTTCACCATTGGAACGCAAGCGCCTGGAATGGCCGGATTGCCGGCTTTTTGTCCAAGCGCGGCATCACGGTTGTCGAAATTGCAATGCCCTATCATTTCGAGCGCGGTCGTCCCGGATCCTTGCACGCCGACCATATGCTTAGCGCCAACCTTGGACGCACGATCCAATCCGTGAGGCAGGCCGTATTGGACGGTCGCAAGCTCATTCGTTGGCTGAAGCGCGAGGGCTATCGGGACATTTCGGTACTCGGTATGAGCCTCGGTTCCTGGGTGGCCGGATTGATCGCGGCGCATGACTCGACCGTATCGAAAGCCTCGTTGTTTCTGACGGCAGGAAGCCTTGCCGATATGGTTTGGTCAGGTCGCGCGACACGAGCGATACGCGATAGCCTGGAGCCTGACGTCGATCTGACCGATCTCCAGCGGGCTTGGGGTCCACTCAACCTGGAAAACTACGCTCATCGTCTGGCGCGACCGGATCTCGCGCTCCAGGTCGTGTTAGCTGCGAGAGACAAAGTGGTTTTGCCGGAGCTATCGGCGAACTTGCTGCAGAAGCTGAACGACGCTGGCGCGCGACCCAACACTCTTGAATTGAACTGTGGTCACTATTCGCTGGCACTGCCACCCTACATTTTGTTGGCGGGCTTGAGCTTGAAGCGATTTCTTTCAGCGACTGACAGCGCGGCCCGGCGGGCATAAATTGGATTTTAGCCGCCAGTTCACCCGAAAATTTTCTGGTAGGCGTCACACAGAGGCGCGCGACCCAGGATCAAAAAAACCAGGACCAACTAACCCATTCTGCTCAATAAGCCCCACTTGCGCAAAGGAATGACAGTTCAAATACGATTGCCAGCGAGAGCCGCCAGTATCAGGACGTAGTCTCACGCCGCTGGGAAGACTTTAGGCCACGTCGCCGAGGTTCGACGTCGTCCCATTTGTCTTCAAGTAGTTCGGAGGCCTCGATTCCAAACTCCTTCGCCATTCGATTCAACATCGACAAACGAACGTCTCGTCGGCCATGCAAAACCTGAGACATATAACCTTCGGTTACCTTGAGACGTTCCGCCATATCCTTGCTAAGCAGACCATTCAGATCACGAATTCGGATGAGAGCCTTGCTTAAACGCTTGTGCAGCCTCTCGTCGTCATCCCAATCTGGCGCGACATTTGCCTTGGACTTATCGTCATTCAGATGACGCGGCATTCAATTCACCCCTTATGTCCCGCTTCTTTATGACTCGGTCTGTCATTCGATGTAAGTCCTCCGAAAGCAGATTCCTAAGTTGGAACCGGGGCTGTCCGGTCGATTGGAGGCCAACCATCGGCGCATTTCTCCCAACAAGCCAGGATCAGGAACAGACGCTTCAAGGGAAAACGCCCATGCGCGGACCCTTGAGGCGGCGGCGCGAAAAGAGGGAGAGGGAGGAGGGGGCTTTCGTGGCTGGTTTTGCGGTTGGAGAGAGGCTCTGGCCGGCCGGCCACGGAGAAACGATATGGCAAAGGCCATTCAGAAGATCACTCTCAACCCGGCAGAGAACATTCCCTTCGACAAGATCGCGTTGTCGCAGAAAAATGTGCGTCGCATCAAAAACGGCGTCACCATCGAGGAACTGGCCGAGGACATTGCCCATCGTGGGCTGGTGCAAAGCCTCAACGTTCGACCCATTCGTGATGCCGATGGAAACGAGACCGGCCGCTTCGACGCACCCGCCGGCGGTCGCCGCTACACGGCTCTGGAACTGCTTGTCAAGCAGAAGCGGATGGTCAAGACGGCGCCGACGCCGTGCATTGTCAACCGCACTGAGACGACCTCGGCCGAGGAGGATTCTCTTGCTGAAAACACCCAGCGCGAAAATCTTCACCCACTCGACCAGTTTCGCGCCTTCAAGACCCTAAGCGACCAGGGCCTCGACAGTGCCGAGATTGCGGCGCGCTTCTTCGTGACGCCCGTCGTCGTAAAGCAGCGTCTGAAGCTCGCTGCCGTATCGCCGAAGCTCCTCGAACTCTATGAGCAAAGCGAGATCAAGCTCGACCAGCTCGAAGCCTTCGCGGTCTGCGACGATCATGCGCGTCAGGAACAGGTCTGGGATACGATCTCCAGATCCTACAACCAGGAAGGCTACTATATCCGTCGCCTTCTCACCGAAACGGCGGTACGCGCCACCGATCGCCGCGCCGTCTATGTCGGCGTCGAAGCATATGAGGCCGCCGGCGGCATCGTCATGCGCGATCTGTTCGAACAGGATCAGGGGGGCTGGCTCCAGGATCCCGCGCTACTGGAACAACTCGTCTTCGAAAAGCTCAAGACCGATGCCGAGAAACTGAAGGCCGATGAAGGCTGGAAGTGGGTCGATGCGGCAATCGATTTCTCCTACGGCCATGTTTCCGGCCTGCGCCGCTTTTACGGCAAACAGCCGGAGCTATCGGACGAAGAACGCGCACGCCATAACACGTTGAAGGCGGAATACGACAAGCTCGACGCCGAATATGCCGAAGCTGAAGACTATTCCGAAGAGACGGAGGATCGTCTCACCGAAATCGGCAACGAGCTCGATGAGATCAATGACCGTCCTTACATCCTCGATCCGGGAGAGATCGCGCGCGGCGGCGTCTTCATCTCGCTCGGTGCCGACGGCAATCTCAAAATCGAACGCGGCTTCGTCAAGCCCGAGGACGAGCCCGCCGACGAAATCGAGAACGACCAAATGGACGATGACGATCTCGATGCGGACGATTCCGTGTCGGACGATGGCGGCATTTCGATCAATGGCAAGAACCTTGCCGTCGAGCAGGAGGAAGAGGACGACAAGCTTCGTCCACTTCCCGATCGCCTGATCGAGGACCTGACGGCAACCCGCACCGTCGCTCTTCGCAACGCGCTCGCCAACGATCCGGCCATGGCCTACATCGCCGGCCTGCACGCGCTCGTGCTTCAGACGTTCTTCCGCTATAGCAAGGATTCCTGTCTGGAGATCACGGTGCAGTCCGCCACGTTTGGCCAGACATATGGGCTGGGCGATACGCCCTGGGCGAAGGAGATCGATCAGCGGCATGAGGCGTGGGGTCAGGATTTGCCCCAGAACCCAGGCGACTTGTGGGACTTTCTGCTAGCGCTCGACGATGCCAGCCGGCAGGCATTGTTCGCACACTGCGTCTCGCTCTCGCTCAACGCGGTTGTCCAGCAGTTCAGGCGCCGCACTGACGAGATCGCTCATGCAGACCAGCTTGCGCATTCGATCGGTTTTGACATGGCCGATGCAGGATGGACACCGACGGTCGACGCCTATCTCGGCAGGGTCACCAAAGCCCACATCCTCAAGGCTGTGCGCGAAGCCAGAGGTGATGACGCAGCCCGGCTGATTGACCATCTGAAGAAGCCGGACATGGCTCGCGAAGCCGCCCGTCTGCTCGAAGACAGCGGTTGGCTTCCCGAACAGCTTCGGTCGACCTGGGACCGCGCAGCCACCGATGACGGCGTCGATCAGGACAACGGTGATATCGCCACGGACTCCGCCGATGATGGCGAGGTCGAACTTCCCGCATTCCTTGCAGACGGTGCGGAAAGCGAAGACCAGGCGTCAGACGAGGCTGACATCGAAAAGCGCCGTCATCTCGACGCTGCCGAGTGATCAATCGCCCTTAGTCCAACCCGTGGCCCGGCCTCGCGCCGGGCCATTTTTATTTCCGGAGTCCCGATAAATGACCGCTTCCCATATCTTCGACACCCCGCTCGGCTCGCTCGTCTCCTACACCGACCACCAGCCAAGACCACCCGCCCGGTTCACGAAAAAGCTCGCGGCGTGGAAGTCACGCAACGGCGTCGGACGTCTCATTCGCAAGGATCCAGCCCGCGAGCGTCCGACCTACACCAGCCCGCCATCATTCACATTGCACGAAGGCGATTTCGAAGAGAATGGCGTGATCATTGTCACGATCATGAGAACCTACAACATCGACACCGACTTGACGTTCAAGGTGATAGAACGGCCGAAGGTCGGTCAGGTCCGGGTGGTCCAGAAGGTCGGCCACAATGTCGAATCGCTGCACCTGGCGCACAGCCGCGAAGCTGCCGAGCTCTGGCTCGCAAAGACCGGTCACAGCCGATCTCACCTCGATGAAGTGACCGCCGATGAGATCAGCGCGGACGTGATCGAGGGCAGGGCGGCCTGACGGCTAACGCTCAAGCAGACCAAAGATCGGCAGCGACGACCTGTCTCCCATAACCTCTTCAGGCGATCAGCCCGGCTTCGACAGAAGACCGGGCTGATCGCCGTTTCAAGGAGCATACGCAATGTTTCAATGGACAAAATCCTGCTCATACAATGACGAGCAGAAGCGACGCTTTCATTCCACTGCCCGGTCCCGGCTCAAGAAGCTCGCGGCCGAACTCGATCTTCCTGCCGGAACGCATGAAATTCGTTCGAACAAAGCTGGGGTAGCCGTCAGCGGTGAAATCTCGCTCCACCATGACCGGTTCTATCTCCAGGTCAGCCAGTTCGGATTGACCTCGGGGCACGGCATCCTGATCCGCACCTGCAAAGGTCGCAAGGATTATACCGGTGGTGCGAACCACTTCGTCGGGCTTCGGTTGCTGGACGATATTCCAGCACTCGCCGCTGCCGTGCGTGCGATCACCGGCGTCGGCCCGACGGGATCGAATTCCAAAGACGACCAGGCCTCCCGTCACCAGGCCGAAGCCGTCTCCGCCGCGGGTACTCGATCACCCCGGCACCATTCTGCAACCGCAAATCTGGAAGGACGGCCATGACGTTCGGCACCATGGTTACCGACCAGGAACTTTCACGTATGGCGCCAATCGAGCAGGAGCTGGCCAGGGCTTTCGCCGCCGAACTCGGCCACGCCAGCCCGGCTGAAATGCCTGTCTCCGCCAACGGTGCGGAGGCAGGCATCGATCTTGGTCTTTCCGACCTCGGCGGCATGATCCGCCTCGACCTGGAAAAGCTGCTCGACGGCCGCCTTCTCGTCCAGGGGACGTCCGGCGCAGGCAAGAGCTGGACGCTTCGGCGTATCCTCGAACAGACCCATGGTCTGGTCCAGCAGATCGTCATCGACCCCGAAGGCGAGTTCGTATCGCTGGCGCAGCATTACGATTATCCCATCCTCGACGGCTCCCGGCTGGATTCGGCCGCACTTGCGATTGCCGCCGCGCGCGCACGCGAACACCGATTGTCGGCGTTGCTCGACCTGTCCCAGATAGATCGCGAAGCCCAGATGCAGGCGGTCACCGCTTTTGTCGGCGCGTTGATCGCGGTCCCGCGCGAGCACTGGCATCCGGTGTTTGTCGCCATCGACGAGGCCCACATCTTCGCCCCGTTCGGCGGCGCTGGTCTCGCCGCCACCTCTGTGCGGCAAGCGGCCACGCAGACAATCACCGATCTGATGAGCCGCGGGCGCAAGCGTGGCCTCGCCGGTATCCTCGCGACGCAGCGCATCGCACGACTGGCGAAATCGGTATCTTCGGAAGCACTGAACTTCCTGATCGGCCTTAACACGCTGGACATCGATATTCGCCGTGCCGCCGAAACGATCGGCTGGGATGCGAGCAAGGCCTTTGATCGCCTGCCGATCCTTCAGCCAGGTGATTTCGTGGCGTCAGGGCCAGCTTTTTCCCGCGCGCCGGCGACGTTACGAATTGGCCCTGTCGAAACCCGCCATATCGGCGCCCGTCCGGACATCGTTGCACCTGCCTCGATCAGCGCGAAAGATGCCGCGGGCCTTCTCAACCTTGAAGACCTTCATGCCTCATCCCAGGCGGACAGCGAGATCCGATCCGAAACCAGCCTTCCTGTCGGTATCAAGACAGTACGGGCTCTCATTCGTGAACCGGCGTTCGCCGATGCCGGACGCATCTGGGAAGTGCTCGCGCCCCTTGCGCCGCAAGGCGCCACTGTCGCCGATCTCGCCGACTATCTTTCAATCGACGCAGCACGCGTGGCCTCCGCGCTTGCCCTGCTCGACACTTACGGTGCCGTCGACATCGACGATGTCGGCGATGAGCGCGCCGTTCGCATTGCGAAGGGAATGATATCATGAGCCTGACCGCCGTTTCCTTCAGCAAACCGCGTCGCCGTGAGCCACGGCTTTCCGCTCCATATGTTCCCGGAAAGCACGACAAGCGTTTCTGGACCGACGCCGAACGCGAGATCGTGCGGCGATATTTTCCCGACGGCGGGGCAGGCGCCTGCCTTGCCCGCCTTCCAGAACATCGCAGCACCGCCGGCGTCTACGGCCAGGCGAAAAAGCTCGGCGTCAAGACGAATGGCTCGCCTGCCACGCGAAAACGCCACCAAGCCAGTCCCGAACTCGACCAGCAGATTCGGGAAGGATGGCAGGCGATGGATGCTGGACGCAAAGGCGCTGTGGCCGATCTGGCGCTGCGTCTCAAGGTTCCCCGCTGGTGGTTGACGAAGCGGCTGACAACCCTCGGCCTGACCATCCGCCACAAGAAGGAACCGCCGTGGACCGCTGCGGAGGACATGCTGATGCGCAAGGTTCCTCTCCACCTGCCCGATAAGGCCGCCGCAATCTTCAGCGAACACGGGTTCAAACGTTCGCCGACCGCGATCATGGTTCGAGCAAGACGCCTCGAGCTTTCACGGCGGGCAACCCGCCCGGAGCTCTCGGCGAGAAGGGCGGCTGCGATCCTTGGAGTCGACGCCAAATTCGTCACTGCACGCATCCTCTGCGGCGAGCTTACCGCCACAAAACGTGAGGACAGGCGTCTTTCTCAACAGGGCGGCAGTTCATGGGATATCAAGCCTGCCCATCTGCGCAGATGGATCATCGACAACATCGACGTCGTCGACCTGCGCAAGGTCGACAAGATCCCGTTTGTCTCTTTGATCGCGGGAGAGCCGTCATGAGATACGCGATCAAGGTCCGCGAGAAGGGCCGCAAGAAATGGCAGTTCCTCACCTCCAGGGGCGGTCTCACGAACCTTCGTGTTCATGCCGCACGCTGGTCGACCCGTGAACCTTGCGACAAGCTTATTACCGACAACGCTGCCGAAAACCCCGAATGGGATTTCAAAGTCGTCGACATGGAATCGGGCGGCACGCCAACGCGCTGAAGCCTGCCACAGCGACCCACAATAAACGCCGGCCCCATCATTCAATGGCCCACGCTTCACGGAGGAACCGAGATCGAAACAGCTCGATCCGGTCCTCATGCGATCAACATTTCGAACAGGAGCATCCGATGACCCACTACACCACGTACAGGATCTCGGCCGAAGAGCGCGACACGATCCTCGCCGCGTTGCGCGTCTACCAGCAGGTTTACGATCAGACGGGCGGTGACCTCCCCGACGACATTCTTGCCATCGCCACCAATAGCGGCGCCCACGAGCCGATCGATCTGGAAAGCGTGGACACCCTCTGTGAAAGGATCAACGTCTGATGATCGAGATCGTGATCTACCCTATGAAGAACACGCCGGATGGCGGAGCGACGCTCTGCGAACCTCCCGAGGATCCGGACTCATACGACGTCGTTGTCCACAGCGATGACGGCACCTCGTTGGCGGAAACGGAAGACCTCCCGAGCTACGACGAGGCGATTGCCGCGGTAGACAGGTTCCTGCTGGAATTTCCCCGTGCCGACGTCAACTACGGCGATTTTTGATGTCCCTGTCCCATCGTCGATCCGGGAGGACGCGCCTCCTGCCTGGTCAGCGCTGTCGTAATCCCGAACCCTGATACATCGTTCTGATTGTCTGACCCGCCAGAGGAAAGGCGGGCGGTGGAGAGGGTGGTCTGGAGGAGCCAGAGAGAGGTTCCCCGATCTCGACCTCGTGACTTAGCCCACCAACCACGCACGCATCTCAACATTTTCCAACACCAGCCCGGCTACCCAGCCGGGCTTTTTGCTTTTCAAGGAAGCCATCATGGAAAACGACCCATCATCCGGCACTCCGGAGGCCATCGTCTATGGCGAAGACGATCTGCCATTCCTGGAACTTCTCGCGATCCTCGGCATCGTCGAAGTGCGATACGATCTTAACGGCGAGGGCGATTCCGGCGATTGCACGCTCGAATATGTCTGTTATCGGGACGGCCGTCAGGACGCTCGTCTGCCCTCTATCCCTATCGGTTTTTCGGACGCCGGCGAAATCCAGCTCCTCGACGAAGTCCTTGAGCGCACCGCCGCCGACCTGCCCGAAAGTGACTGGGTCAACAATGATGGCGGTTACGGCACCGTCAGCTTTTTCCCCGGCGCCATATGCAGCGAGGACCGTGTCGTCTGCGACATGACCTATCGCGACGGGACCGACGACTATGATGAGGACGAGGAATTTGACGATCTCGAACCGCCCGAAGAAGACGAGGCGGGTGACGACGCAATCGTGGAGGTAACTTTCGCGGCCGCGCAGGAAGGAGCCGTCCAATGACGCCCTCTCCTTCCTTGACATGGTCCGTTCTCGCCGACATCAGCCGCGGTCGGCTCCGTACAACGATCCCTGATATCGACACCGCCGCTCATCCGATTATCGACCTGCTGACCAATGTGCTAGCGTTGGCGCAGTGTCAGTTCAAGACGGCGCTGACGCCACACAGCGTCCAAGCTCATATCGAGGTAAGGCCCTCCCTTCCCGAAGGCGTCATAAGCGACGCCTACGATCTGATCGTGGAGGCGGTGACGGATCGTGCCCGTTCTACCGCATGGGGCAAGCAACTGCCGATCGGTCAGCATATCGACCAGGCAGGCTTTCTGCCCTTCGTCATCGACCTCCTGAAGGCTGGGGTGCCCCACGATTCAATCAGGGACATGGCCCGCCTTGTGTCGATGGCCATAAAGACATTGAATGCGGCGTTTCAGGCACTCGGCGATACACATTTGCACGCCGTTCTCAGCCGCGATCTTCCGGAGCGAGCGCGCAGATGGAAAGACGAACCCAAGTCCCTCAACCCAACCATAATCTGGGCACTCGCCACGCATCTATCGGGCGACCCTCAGCGGCCCGATATCATCATCCGCAGAGTGCAGGCCCTCCAATTGTACGCTGCGGTGTCCAATATCCTGACGGAGCGACCGATCACCGACGCCATAGACGACGGTTTGCCTCTCAATCCCATCCTGGCCAAGCGCCTCGATATCTCCGAGACCGAGTTGCGCAGCCTGCGAGGCGCTCGCGAGCAGGAACGGATGTTCACAAGCTTCGGCCCGGATTTCGTAACTGCGGTTCGAGAGCTGAAAGTCCATTCGGTTCCACTTCAGGAATGGCCAGGAAACGGCAAACCGGACCAGCCGCAGGCATGGCTGAACACACCATGGTTGACACTGCGCGAACCGCAACTTCTGAGGCCGGATCGCTTCGATCCGCAGGACGACGCAATGCGGGATGCAATCGGGGCGTTCCGCGACGACATCCTGTGCCCACTCGTCATAGATCGCGCCAGGACGCGTTTCCCACAAATGCCGCGCCGCATTCGAGACTTTCTCTACGATCTGCGGTTCCCGTCATCCACACTTCTTGAGTCTGCGGAACGCAAAGAGTTTCTAACGGCCGTCCGAACAGCTCTTGTCGGATCACGTGGGTCCAAGTCCTTTGCGGAAGCGGTTTCGATCTGGCATCGACGTGCAGCATCGATCGCCGCGGTTCGGCATGAGCATCGCGCCGAAAAGCGCGGATGGCCGGCAATATGCGAGCCCTGGCATAGCGTGAACGGCATCGATGTGATCGTGCCGCTGACAAGTGCTGCGGAACTGGTCGAGGAAGGCAACGCCCTCGATCATTGTGTCGGCAGCTACTACGACCCCTGCCGGCGCGGCGAGAAGCAGATCCTCTCCCTCCGGCGCAACGGCGCCCACGCTGCCACGATCGAGCTGAACCTTTCCGGCGACGAAAAAGACCTGTCCATGCAGGTCGGTCAATTCAGGACGTGGCGCAACGCGCGCCCCGATCAGGCGTCCCATGATGCGCTCAAAAATTTCCTCGCCGCGATCAACCGCGGCGAGCACCGACTTCAGCGAAAGACCCTGATCGCACATCGCAAAGCCATGTGCGACGTCTGGGACGGATCATGGTCCACCCGGCGCCTGTCACTCGATCATGCCCGATCGGTCTTCCCACTTTATCTGAGCCTGTTGCCACGCGGTACGCCGGGCGATTTCGACCAATGGCGCGCCGCTGGAGACCTCGACGCTTCCATTGACCAGCTTCTGATCGCCATGGCTGGGGCCGAGCCCGAGGCCATTTTCGACTACATCCCCTGGTAAACACAAGCGGAGAGCAGAAAATGCACCCTTATGATCATGCGCGATCCTCCGTGAAACTGCACGGCGGACGATGGCAGGACTACTTCGCCTATCACCATCATTTCGATTCCTCGAAATCGACGTTCTGCCATTTCACCCACCGCGCCCTGAAGCACCACACCGAAGGCGTAGCGGCAGCTCGTGAGATTTTTGGCGATCATATCGACAACAGCGACGGCGTCAGCGTCTCGACCGAGACGCTCGGCCGCCAGCATCTTGCCGAAGACTGCCGGATACTGCCTTCCGCATCCGACTGGGTAGAAGGATTCGAGCCGCCCAGCTGGCTGCCATGCTTGACGCCGACAATAGAAGACCTCGTCGCCGACGACGTTCGCCGCTTTGGCGGCGATGCGGAAATCTACCATCCACTCCACGACTGGTTTTATCAAACGAAGACATGGGTGGATGGGCCGGCCTGGTTCCTATTCAGGCACCATGCCTTCGGTGTGTTCCAGGCCGAGGAACGCTTTGGTCCGGTTCTCGGCGCTGCCGATCGCTCGGCCGTCCCGACTCGTGTCGTCGCAGAGCGTCATATTCAACGCGTACTTGGACGCACCCCGCCGGCATCCGAATTTCTGAGGCGCATCAAGGGCGAACGCTGGATGCTGCAGGCGACCTCGCCGAAAAAACTCGGCCTCGACTGATGCTCGTGTGCCGCACTCCAGATCTGTTGCAGAGGCCCATTGCCCCTGCCTGCCGAGCGGCACACCGCTCCCACTACAGGTCGTTGAAAGTGGGCGGTTTGACCGGCTCTTCACCGCCAACCGCACTTTCAGTCCGAGATCGGACAGCGCCCGTCGACGAAAGAGGAAAGAGGGCGGCCGGGGAGGGGCTGAAGCGGGGCGGTTGAGAGAGCGCCGCCCGGCCTGCCCCTTTTTGCTCTCCGGAGATCTTATCCATGTCGACATCTTCGATCACGCGCCAGGCTGCCACGGTGGTACCTGACGATCGACGCCACGACTTCATGCCGGCCATGTTCGGCATGCCGCTCATGATGGCCGCCGAATTTGCGATCTACAGCTTTATGGAAAAGCTGAGCCCGCTCGACTATCGCGGCGGTTATTGGCAATTCTTCGAGCTTGACAACAAGCCCCTGTTCATCGCGCCGACATCGAAACCACGATTTCGGATCACCGGCGATATCACCACGTTTCAGGGGGAAGTGTCCGCTGAAGCCGCCGGCATCATCGCCACTCTCTTCACCTGCTCGCACCTGTCCTTCCAGCATCCATCAGAGCTTCTTCCCGAAGGCTTCGCACGTCTCCATGCCTATGTAGACGGGCACGCGGAAGCCTCCGAGATCTTCCGGGCGATCGACTGATCGTCACCTCGACCAGGCTCAGAGCGTCGGGTGCCCCGAACGCGCTGCCCGGCGATCAATCACAAGCAACAGCTTTTCTCTCTCATCGCCCGGCTACCAAGTCGGGCACTTTCGTTTCAGGAGCATTTCGACATGAACACCATGGTTTCCAATCCGCGCCCAGCATCGTCTGGGTTCAAGGTCGACATCTCGCGCGGCGAGAACATCGGCCGCGTTTCGTCCGAATGGTTCTCTCGACCCGACGACGAGCGCTATCTGTCTCTCTCGGATCTCCATCGCGCAGTCAGCGACCGCACAGAACGAGCCCGCGTCCGAACCGTCGAAAGTGCTGCTATCCATGTTGAGGCGACCCGCGACAATGCCGAACGCCTGTCGCTGATCATACCGGGCGACCGCAGCGCACTGGCGCCGACCCATTGGAGCTACGGGCAGCTGTGCAGCCTCGTCGGCGCGCCAGCAACCTATATGCGGCAACTGCCCGCACCGCTCGCAGCGATAAACCTCCAGCATGGCCTTCTCAACCATCCTGCCGAACTGGTCAAAACGCTGGAGATGGATGACGGCCGCGTCGAACTACGCGCTGTGACTGGACCCGAATATGGTCGCATCTGGGACAAAGACCTTGTCGCCGCGGTGATGAGCATCGCCGGCAACGGCACGGGCGACACGATGTGGAAAGTCCCAGGCGTCCTCGACTGGTCGAGCATGACGCACAATCCGCTTGTTGACATCACGAAGGACACGACCACGCTCTATGCCAGCGATCGTGATGTCTTCTTGTTTCTATGCGACGACACACATCCCATCGAGGCCGGACGCCTCCCCAATGGCGAGCCCGATTTGTACTTTCGCGGATTCTATGCCTGGAACAGCGAGGTTGGCTCAAAAACCCTTGGAATTGCAAGCTTTTATCTGCGCGCCGTTTGTTGCAATCGCAACCTGTGGGGCGTCGAAAATTTTGAGGAAATCACGATCCGGCATTCAAAATTCGCCGCCCACCGCTTCGCTCATGAGGCGGCTCCGGCGCTGACGAATTTCGCGAACTCCTCACCCGCGCCCTTCATCGCCGGCATTCGCGCGGCCCGCGAGCGGATAGTAGCGCGCAACGACGAGGATCGCGACAGCTTCCTGCGCAAGCGCGGTTTTTCCAAAACCGAGACAGGAAAAATCATCGACACGGTGCTTCGGGAAGAAAGCCGGCCACCTGAATCGATTTTCGACTTTGTCCAGGGCATCACCGCGCTTGCTCGCGGCAAAACCCATCAGGACACCCGACTGGAACTCGAAGGTAAGGCACGAAAGCTGCTCGAAAGCGCGGCCTGACGATCTTCCTGACTTCCAGCGCTTTCCCGGCCGTTCCGCCCCGTGGCCGGCCATCGAGATCGCGAGGCGGAACACACTTCGCCCAAACACGACACCTCGCCGCTGGGCACCATGGCGGCGAGCCAACAACCTCCAGATAGAAAGCCGCACAAAGCTTTCGATCCAACCAAAACCGCATCAAGCAGAGACAAGCCATGACGGAGGATGACATCGTGTATGAAAACGGTCGGTTCTGGGTCGCCCGCCAATGCAACGCCTTCGTGGTTTATCGCTCAGCCATCACCTACAGCGTTTCCGATAGCGCATATGCCAGGACGCCGGATGGCCTGTCCGTCGCCCGCGCACGACGCGACTATCTGGCAAATCGCTTTCGGTGCCAGTCGCGCACCAAAGCTGCTCGCCACTCCCGTTAATCCCTCTCGCATCGTTACGCACCATCGAAGCCTGCCCGCAGCCCGGCCCTCGCGCCGGGCTTCCTCCTTTTAGAAAGGACTCTCGTGTGACCGCTCTTCAGACGAAGATCACGACTTATCCGCCGCTTCCAACTGCCGATATCACCGCACTCGAAAGGCTGATCCTAACGAAAGTGCTGGACTCCGCGGTAACGGAAGACGGCCTGAAACTCTACACCGACACAGGACCGATGAACCCTGTCGCAGTCACGCGACGTGAACTGAGCCAGGCCGTCAATCGCTCGGACGCCAGTATTGGCAGTCTCCTCAGAGATTTCCTCGAACGTGACGTCCTGCGCATTTCTGCCGAAATAGGCCTCGATCCTGAAACCGTGATCTTCATAGACCTGGGAGAATTCCCGTGGCAGTTCATCGTCCAGGACATTCTCACGCGTTTATCGACAGCATGTGAATTTGTCGTCATCCAGTGGATCAGCGACAGGTCCCAGCGTCCGGATTCCTTCGGCGCAAGCGTGTCGCTGATCACGGAAAACGGCATTTTCCATACAACAAGCCACGACCTGCTCGCGGACTTTCGCCGGCGCGACCGAGTACTCGCCGGCGAAACGTCGAATGCCCATAACGCCAATCCCACACCGCTCGCTGAAATCGACGATGACAGCGTCATCGTTCCAAGGAAGATCGTCATCATCCACCCGCAAATGGGGGTATATCTCGGCCACTGCCTCGGGCTTGGATTCTGGACATTGCTCGATCCCGCCGGCCAATCCGAAGCTGTCGTTTTCGACAGCGTCGCCGACGCCCGAGCGCATATCGCGTCGTGGGAAAACGAGAACCGGCCCGACGACTACGGCTTTCACGAAGTTGCAGCGACCGGACGCTACGCCACAATCCCGATGCTGATCGAGGCGGGCCTTTCCCATCTTCTCGGCACCATGGCCGGCACCAGCCCTGATCTGACTGGGTCAAGTTGAAACGTCTGAGAGCGAGGAAACGTCATGACCAGCTTCAAAGCCAGGATCGAGATTTATCTTCATGCAGATTGCGAGGATGAGGCCCGCAATATCCTCGCCGAAACGATGCGCGACGTGTTTCGGGAGGTCTGCCCTTTCTCTTCGCCGATGATCGGTTGGCGCTTTTGCGACCGCGATGACCATCCTCAACCGAGCATGAGACCACCCATAGGACAAACGAATGCAGCGAAGGAAATCAACATGTCCCGCCTGAATGATCCGCAAAATTTTCGCGGCCGCGTTGCCTATGCAGCACAGGTCATTGCGCGCGGAGGTGGCCACACGCGCGCGTTCGAAAATTGTTTCGAAAACGACGATGGCGACGAGGTCGCAGTCGCCATCCTGCGCCGGTCACGACGCAATCCCAAACTCGCAGCAAACCTGGCCAGGTACCTCGACGTGGCGTTGGTGGAAGACTGCGATCAGCAGATGGCGCATATTCCAACCCGCAAGCTTGGAATCGCCGCCGCTGCAACGCGAGCTCGCCGTACCGCAGCGCAAACACCACCTGAGGAAAAGTGACCATGACGACCCGGAATCATCGCGTCGCACATGCTCATCGTAAATCGCGACGAACGCTTTTTTTGATGCGACCAGTGAGGGATCTGCTGCCCGGGCTTGCAAAGCTCGATCGCACCCCGTTGCACTGCTCTTGCTGAAAATAGCTAATTCACCTATTTTAGCGAGAACACAGGAGATGGCTAATGTCGAGCTTTACCTTGACCGATCTCGGCAACCGCTCGGGCGAGGTCGTCGAAGCAGCTTTCCGAGGCCCGGTCGAAATCACCAAGCGCGGCAAGCGCAAGTTTGTCCTGCTCACGGCGGAGCAATTCGACCGTCTCGCCGGTCGAAGCGCCCAGCGGGCATATCGTGTCGAGGATCTCACTCGCGATGAGCGAAATGAAATCCTCGCTGGTCTCGATGCCGTAGCAGCGGACGAAAACACCGATGGTTGATCCCCAGCATGGGGACGTCATCCTGTACTCCTACCTCTGGGCCCGCGAGCACGACAAAGGCGAGGAAAGCGGGCGCAAGGTGCGACCGACCTGCGTCATGATGATCGTCGCAGGAAAAAACGGAAAATCGAAACCATTGCTTTTTCCGGTAACCAGCCAACCGCCGCGAGTTGGAGCGCGCACGATAGAGATTCCAGAGACGGAAGCCCGACGTGCAGGACTCTATGTGCCCGCCTGGATCATTGTCGACGAGTTCAACACCGACGATCTCGCGACATCCTGGGCGATTGATGACGCGAAACCGCTCGGCCGGTTTTCTCGTAAGTTCATGTCGCGCATTGCCGCCGAAGTCGCCGCCGCGATCCGCGCAGGCGTCGCCCGCACCGTGCCGAGGCGTTGATCCGAGGCTCGCACCCAAGCTCACGAACACCGCTCTCGGCAACTTCCTCGATCGCGCGTGTATAACAGGTCCTCCCGCTACAGGCGCACCTGGCATGTAGCGTGTCCCATGACGCCCAGAGGAAGAGAAGGGCCGCAGGGACCTGCGGTTGGGGCGAAGCCGTAGAGTTCCCCTGCGTCTCGGAGCAGGTTTTCGTTTCACTGCCGCCGAAGCAGCTCTGGTCTGAGCTTACAGCTCTCTATCGCGCGGATTGGCACCACGCGATTCAACCGCCTTCACCGATCACAATGCCCACCGGCCTCCCAACCGGTGGGCATTTCCACGTCATTAGGTAAGGACACGTCATGACATCCTATGAAACGCGCAGATTCGTCGTCGTCTCCACCGCCCATGTCTCGGAGGCGACAGCCAAATCTCTAGACGACCAACCAAACTCCAAATGGCCATGCCTCGGCGGACCCTATGGAGAATATGCATGGTTCGTCTATGCCCATGATGAGAACAGTGCTCCCGAAAACGACGCTATTCCGGATGACCTCTTCGAGGTCATGACGTGGGCCCGGCGACAAGGGTTCGCGTACATCCTTCTCGATTGCGACGCCGACGAAGTCGATGGGCTGCCCGTCCATCGGTCGTAGCACCACGTATTAAGCGCAGAGACCGATACGACGATGTCCCCGGTCGAAATCCACTTCGCCGCCCACATCGAATTCTAGGTCCACGCGGCCGCACACGCGGGTAAAGCGCGGGACCTCGCTCTGCGACTGATTCATCGAAGGAACACATAATGGCCAGCAAAGCACTGTTTGCCGCTTTCGTCTTCGACGAAGCGCCCTACGCACAAGGATCCGGCTCCCTCGACCATCACGTCCTCGACAGGGACCGGTCTCAATCGTCCTTCGCCGACCACCCCGGCATTTCGAGCCCAGTCATCTGGGACGACGTCGAAGATCTCATACTGGAACATCGCGAGCACGAACCCGTCACCGTCAATTATCTAATCCAGCGAACGGCGACGCCCAGGAAGCACTTCGTGTTCACCCCGCAGACATGTCCTTCGAACCATTGGAATGAAGGGGATGACGTCTGCGCTGACTGCGGTACGGCCCTCAACTCAGCTACCGATCCGACGTCTCAGGATAACCCCGCATCCGTTACGGCGCGACCCTTTCAAGCCCAACAATCGCCCGCCGCGCACGATGCGGTCGACAACCCCAACGATACCGTTGATGCCCTCATAAAGGCCGAACGCTTCATCTCAGGCTTCGAGGACAATGATACGCAGGAAGGCATTGCCGACATTCTCGCCGGCCTTCGCACTGCGATTCGCAGTGACCGACGTCGCCCCGATTTGCTCGAAACGTTAATGGGTTTGCGCGCCGCCGCAATGGGTTTCCGTTACAACGTCTACAATCGCGAACCGCGTCTGTCGCTCAGCGATGAGGGCGTGAACACGCTGAGCGTCGCCCTTCACAACGCAGAACGTATCATAGCAGGAATTGAGGAGTGGGCCGATGACTGACCTTTCCGGAGATCTGACCGCGGGCCACTATCTTGCATCGGGAACCGTCCACACAGGCCGCCGTAACCTGTTCTCGCTGCAACCGGGATGCGAGCACCATATCGGTACGCTGATCAGTGGATCACGTACCCGGCTTCAACGGTTCGATGAAGACTGCGACAAGATTGTCCGTGGTCTCGCGATGCTCGACACCAATGATGAAATGCTGGCAGCGTTGACCGCACTGGAGGCCTTGCCCGTTAACAAGTCCTGGTCTGACGCAGAGGTCGCAGCTCGAGACCTCGCACGCGCCGTGATCGCGCGGGTCGAGCGACGCATTTACCGGTAAATCCCATTCTTTCGATCCACGCTGACGGAGCAAACCCGAAGGTCGAAGACCATGGAGACAATCGAAATGGACCCTGAACAGTGGGACCGACTGAAGGCTGCAATCGGCGATGTTCTCTATGGAAAGTTGGTCGTGAGAACTGGGCACGGCCCTTTCGACGGTGGTTGCGTCATCGTCGCCCGAGCCTTGCAAAGGGCAGTTGGCGGTGAGCTCGTCGTCTTGACGGGAGCATGCGGTCATGCCGAACACGCTGCCCTGTTTCTCAACGATATGCTCATCGACTTCGACGGCCCCCTTGAACCGCCTGCGTTCATCCATCGTTTCAATGCCAACGAGTCCGCATCGGCTTTCGAGTTCCGCCCGATCACGAGTAACGACCTCACCGAGGCATGCGTTGATGCTGAACTCGAGGAAAGTTTTGCCGCACTGATTGTCGCGTCGCTCGCTAGGCTCAGCAGATAGCTGGCAAGCCTCCAAAGCTCTTCGGCCTCCTGTCTGCGAACAGCGTCAGCGACCCATTCACATGGCATCCGCCTACGACGGATTCGGCCCGCGTTGCGACCAATCCAGGTCCCGACCGCGGTTGTCGAACTGGCGTCTTCAACACTGTTCAAAGGAGGAACAGCAACATGTCCACGTTACAGAGAACCCACCTCATCACGATACGCCTGCGGGTCGACAAACCGATCACCGCCAACCAAGCGCGTTTTGCCGCCTGGAACGCTATCCACGACCTCGATCTCTATGGTGCCGGAACGGCGGTAGAGCCGTGGGCGAAGGGCAAAGTCCTCGTGTCACTCCGCCCGCCAAGAAAACCAGACCATACCAAAAACAAGCCAAGCTGATCGCCGAGCGTCCTCTCGCGCTCGATCCTGAAGGAGCGACAATCATGAAAAACAACATACCGGATATCCCACAATCGTTGTGGTGCTCACCTGCGTTTGGTTCCCTTCAGACCAGCCCGATCTGTTCGGCCGCTCGCGCTGATCACAGCGGCGTAGATCGAAACCGCCTTTCTTTCCATTTTCCGAAAGCAACTCGCCCACGCCTGCCTTCGCAAGCTGATCGCGTGCAAACCGAGGAAGTCCCCTATGTTCGAAACTAACAGCCTCGATCCAATGCGACTTGGCCGTCTGAATGCGGCTCTCGACAAACAATATCGTTTCAACGGGAAGGTTCGATCAATACGGGACCACATTGTAGAACTTGCGAAGGACGGTCCGCTTGATCTGTCCGAAAGCGACGGAATGATCGACTACTCGCGGAGCCATTTCAATCGAATGTCCTCCCAAAAGGAACAGGACGCTTATATCGCTCGCCTAAAGGCCAAGCGGTACTTCTATGTGAACGGATGGGTGGTCCCCAAACTGGTCTACGATGCCATCCAACGCAGAACCGAACAGCCTGCCATCTAGACCTGATCTCGACGGAAAAGAAGGCTCCGGCTGCACGTCGTCGCGCCACCGATCTCTCTTTCGCGACCGCCACGATAGGCGTCGCCTAATGAGAACTTCAGAACGCGATCGGTTCATTCGATAGACGACCACACCGCGACTGGTCTCTTCCACGAACCAGAATATCAGCAATGGCAGCACGACGCGATCGGCCAAGGACGCGACGCGCGACCCTCTATGGATCCCGCGTGCACAGATACGCAAGCGGCAACTCCTTGCCCTCATAGATCGCGTCGACAGCAATACCAAGGCCGGAACGCAATGAAGGCTAACCCCGGCAACCAGCCTCAGGCCAAACCTGACGAAATCAACAATCCAGTCCGGCTGCCTGGAGCTGTGAGGAGGATCACATGACATACGTGACCAAAGAACAGCGCAAAGCTATCCATCACAAATGGAACCAGGACAACCAGGGACTGTCGTATCGTTCCTTCCGCAAACTCGCCGTTCCCGTCTTTGCCGGCGATGGAGCCATTGCCGTACCATGGTGCGGAATGTGGCTGTGCGTGGAGACCGATGGCTACACGCACAGCTGACAGGCTGCTGATGCAATTCTACGCCTGTCGCTTCGCCCCTGCCGATAAAGACGATGACTATTCAAATGCCGAGCTTGCGTTTCAGTTCGGCATTCTCCTTACGCAGATGCTCTGCCAGGCGCTTCTTCAGTTCCTTGTTCTCTGCCTCAAGCGCGACCAAATCCTTCAGGTCGTCGCTCTCCTCCCCGGGTGGTGCCGCTTTCACCCAATGATAGTAGGTCTGTTCCGAGATCTTCACCTCTGCCACGGCGCTCCTCACGCTCGATCCGCCCGCGATCAACTTTCTGATCTGCGCAATCTTTTCCGCACGCTCTTTCCCCGAATAGGTTCTGCGCTTGCCTGGAGCCACTACGGGCTCGGACTCAACAGCCTTGGATACCGCTTTGGGGGTCCGCTTCACAGGTTCTGGTTTTGCCTTCTTCACCCGAGGCGTTTTCGCCCTCGATTTGGGCGCCTCCACGGCTACAGGAGTTTGCACGTCGACCTTCGCTAGTCCTGCTTCCTGAGGATTGGCCATGGACTGTTCTCCCTCTGGTATTTGCTCTTCAACAACATCCGTGGATGGTGCGACGGAGTCAACAGACTGCATATTGTGCAGTTCTCCAGCCTCGGCCGCTACTTCGGCAACCGCTCGCGATAGATCAACGCCGCTCCAGATCGAGCGTGCCCTGTCCTGAAATCCACGCTTGCGTTTGACTTCGACTATCACTGGTCGGGTCTGTGGTTTCATAATTCCTTCCTTGACCGGAATGACCTGAAACGTGGCACCTGTATAGCTGGTTACGCGGCCGCCGCCACCACGAACAATAGATCGAAGCGGCTTTCCAGATTTATTCTGGTGCAGCACCGGCGATCCGACTTGTCGGCAGTTTTGCTTCGCCTCTGGCGAGATGCTCAGTATCCAAGAGATTTCAGCCAGTAAAGCCAACGAACGTGCGCACTAAAACTAGCCTGCGAGCAGCCACAAGACCGACAGCGGAGCTGATCCAGCGTGTAGGTCGCAGAGGGAGAGAGGGGCCCGGAAGGGGTTCGGCCTGCCGGGTTTAGAGAGCGCCCAGGCGTGCCGCTCCTTTCCCCGCTCTCGACAGGATTTTCCATGAACATCGCTTCTTCGTCGGCCGCCATCGACGCCGCCGCGCCGCACGTTTCACCCGGCCGTGCCGACCAGATCTGCCGAGCCGCACAGGATCTCCTCCCACTCCTCGAACGCGGTCATGCCATCGGTGCTACGGAGCTGCGCGCCAGCATGACCAATGCCTGCGGCGGTAGTGACGCCGAGGGCTTATGGACATGGAAAGACGCCTATGAGGCGACCGAGGCAGCACAGATCCTGTTCCTGCGCAAATTTGGCAAGGCGATCGCCGGCGGCCAAAACCTGCCTCACTCTGCACTCGACATGATCATCAAGGTCGCAGCGCTGGTGCCGACCCACACCCGCCGCTCCCAGGAAAGCCAGTCCCTGCAGCAATTTTCCACGCCGATGCCGCTTGCCTGGATTACCGCGCTTGCTGCCCGGCTCATGGCCGACGATGTCGTATTGGAGCCGTCCGCGGGCACGGGACTGATGGCGATCTGGGCAGAACTCGCCCGCACCCGGCTCTTTCTCAACGAATACGCGCCGGTCCGCAACGGCATCCTCACACATCTCTTCGAGCGCGTTACAGTGTCTCGGCATGACGCAGCCCACATTGATGACTACCTGGATCGGTCGATCCGGCCGACGGTTGTGATCATGAATCCGCCCTTCTCGGCCGGCGTAAATGTCGAGGGTATTGTCACCGACGCTGCATGGCGCCATCTCCAGTCCGCCTTCGCGCGCCTGGCTCCCGGCGGCCGGCTGGTGACCATCACCGGCTCCAGCCTCTCTCCCGACAATCCGAAATGGCGCGATGGCTTCATGCGCTTGCAGGAGCAGGGCACGGTGCTGTTCAGCGCGGGTATTTCCGGTTCCTTGTATGCCCGCCATGGCACAACGACGGAAACGTGCCTGACCGTCATCGAAAAGATCCCCGCCGGCGATCCAAAAAAGCTGATCGCATCGAAGGATATCGCGTCCGACCTTGATACCTTGCTCGATTGGGTGATGGACCTGCCACCACGCTCACCCTCCACGGCGGGAAATTCCATCGGCGCTCTCTCGAACGGCATCCTGCGCGATGTCGCGGCCAAGATGGCCGCACGAAAGGCTGCCGACCCGATGCGTCCGGCCGCCATAGCGCGACCGCCCCATCAGTTTCGTACAGCGCAGAACAGGATACGACCGAGGGCCATTGCCTTCACCAATGGCGACGCCGTAGAGCTGGACTACGACCTTCGCGACACAAAACCCGTATCCACCGTTCCGGCAGCGGATGGTATCTATGAGCCATACCAGCTTCAATCCATCCGTATTCCCGACGCCAAACCGCATCCGGACAAGCTGGTCGAGTCGATCGCAATGGCCTCTGTTGCGCCGCCGAAGCCAAACTATCGGCCGTATCTGCCAAAACACATTGTCACCAGCGGCGCACTCTCGGATGCACAGCTCGAAAGCGTCATTTGTGCCGGCGAAGCCCACTCCGGTTATTTGTCCGGCTACTGGAAGGTCGATGCTTCTTTCGACAACCTGACGGCGACCGAGCCGGACGGGGAAGGCGCTGTTCAATATCGCCGCGGCTGGTATCTCGGCGACGGAACCGGCGCTGGCAAAGGCCGACAGGCCGCCGGAATCATCCTCGATAACTGGCTGAAGGGCCGGCGACGCCATGTCTGGATCTCCAGATCGGACAAACTGATCGAGGACGCCCAACGCGACTGGAGCGCCCTCGGGCAGGAAAAGCTCCTTATCACGCCGCTGTCGCGATTCCGGCAGGGAAGGCCGATCCAGCTTGCTGAAGGCATCCTCTTCACGACCTTCGCAACGCTTCGGACGGACGAGCGCGTAGGCAAGCGGTCCCGCGTCCAACAGATCGTCGACTGGCTCTGCGAAGGCGAGGACGGCGTCGGAATCTCACCCGACGAGTCACGCGCTTTCGACGGGGTCATCATCTTCGATGAAGGGCATGCCATGGCCAATGCCGCCGGCGGCAAAACCGATCGCGGCGACAAGGCGGCATCGCAACAGGGCAGGGCGGGCCTGCGCCTGCAGCGCGCGCTGCCCGATGCGCGTGTCGTCTACGTTTCGGCAACCGGCGCTTCTGAAGTCGAATCCCTTGCCTATGCAGAGCGTCTTGGCCTCTGGGGCAGTGGCGATTTTCCATTCGCCACGCGCTCGGAATTCGTCGCCGCGATCGAAGACGGCGGCGTTGCCGCCATGGAAATGCTTGCCCGCGATCTGAAGGCGATGGGCCTTTATGCCTCACGCTCGCTGTCCTTCGAAGGCGTCGAATACGATATCCTCGAACATGAGCTGACCGAAGAGCAGGTTCGTACCTATGACGCTTATGCAGAGGCGTTTCAGGTGATCCATACCCACCTCGATGCGGCGATGGAGGCCGCGGGTATCACCAGCGCGGGCGGCACCCTCAACAAGAACGCCAAGGCAGCGGCGCGCTCGGCTTTCGAAAGCTCGAAGCAACGCTTCTTCAACCACACTCTCACCAGCATGAAGACCCCAAGCCTGATTGCGACCACGCGTAAAGATCTCGATGAAGGACATGCCGCGGTCATCCAGATTGTCTCCACAGGCGAAGCAATTACCGAGCGCCGGTTGGCCGAGATCCCGACGGAGGAATGGAACGACATCCAGGTCGACGTGACGCCAAGAGAGCTTGTCGCCAACTACCTGATGCATTCGTTCCCGACGCAGCTGTTCGAAGAGTTTTCCGACGATGACGGCAATCTTTGCTCGCGTCCAGTCTATGACGCAGAAGGCAATCCCGTTATCTGCCGCGAAGCCGAACGCCGGCGTGACGAACTCATGGAACGGCTGGGCAGCCTCCCGGCGATCCCGACCGCACTCGACCAGATCGTTCAGACCTTTGGGGCGGACCGTATCGCCGAGATCACCGGCCGATCACGCCGCATCGTGCGTCACGACGACGGCGGGACGATTGCGCGCTTCGCCGTCGAAAGCCGTCCGGCGAGCGCGAATCTGGACGAGACCCGCGCGTTCATGGATGACGAGAAGCAGATCCTTATCTTTTCGGAAGCCGGAGGCACCGGACGATCCTACCACGCGGATCTTGGCTGCAAGAACCAGCGCCCACGCCTGCACAACCTTCTCGAGGCGGGCTGGCGCGCCGATGTGGCAATCCAGGGCCTTGGTCGCAGCCATCGAACAAACCAGGCACAGCCACCACGCTTCCGCATGCTGGCGACCAACGTCAAGGCGGAACGCCGCTTTCTGTCCACGATCGCACGCCGCCTCGACACGCTCGGCGCCATCACGCGTGGCCAGCGGCAGACCGGTGGCCAGAACATGTTCCGCTCCGAGGACAATCTCGAATCTCAATATGCCCGTGATGCGCTCAGGCAGTTCTATGGTGTTCTCTACGCCGGCAAGATCGAAGGCTGCTCTCTGGACCACTTCGAAAGCATCACCGGACTGTCACTGCTCTCGGAGGAGGGCGGACTGAAGGACGAACTGCCGCCAATCCAAACCTTCCTCAACAGAATGCTGGCACTGACGATCCGTATGCAGAACCTCTTGTTCGAAGCGTTCGAGCAATTGCTCGCCGCCCGCATCGAAGGGGCGATCGCGGCCGGAATTTATGACAAGGGACTCGAGACGCTATCGGCCGACAGCATGACGGTCAAAGATCGCAAGCTCATACATACCCATCCGGTTACAGGTGCGCAGTCACATCTGCTTACTATCAACCGTATGGATCGCAACAAGCCGATGACGCTGGCCGACGTCCGAAGGATTGCAGAGTGCGACCCGCGTGCGAAGTTCATGGCAAACGCCAAATCGCACCGCGCCGCACTGATGATCCCGACTAGATCGATCATGCATGAAGACGGAACCGTCGTCCCACGCGTCGCACTGATCCGTCCCATGGATGAGATCCGCTTCGAGGTGAAGCATCTCGCAGAAACGAATTGGGAAGAAGCGGACGAACGCGTCTTCGCGACATCGTGGGACGCCGAGGTCGCCTCTGTTCCAGAATTCTCGACCTCGACGATGCATATCGTCTCCGGGCTGCTTCTGCCGATCTGGAAGTTGCTGCCGCAGGATTTCTGCCGTGTCTATCGCCTGCGAACCGATGCCGGCGAAGGCATTATCGGCCGGCTGATCGCACCTTCCGGCCTGACCCGGTTGTGCCGAAATTTCGGCATCGACCAGACCGAAGTCGTCAGCGCCCAACAGGCGTGGAATTCGGTGCTCGACGGCACATCCGTCATCAGCCTCGCCGGCGATATGACGCTGCGCCGTGTCCGCGTCATGAATGACCATCGCGTCGAATTGATCGGATTCTCCGACGGCATGCGCGACTGGCTGAAATCCATCGGCCTGTTTTCCGAAATGATCAGCTGGAAGCTTCGCTTCTTCGTGCCGGTCACCGACGACGGCTCGGCAATCCTGAAGAAGCTGATGCATCGCCATCGCCTGCTCGCCGTCGAAAGCCGGCAGTGAAGAGGCGTATGCCATGCTGTCCGCCTCGCAACTGGCGGACCGTCTTGCGGAACACGCAGAGGCGGTCTGCCGCCATTATCTTTCCGCCGGCCACATCGCCGGCAATTACTGGATTGTCGGCGATGTCACCAACAGCAGGGGCCGCTCGCTCTATGTCCACCTGAAAGGTCCGCGAAAGGGCCGCTGGGCGGATGCGGCCACAGACCAGTTCGGGGATCTGCTCGACCTTGTCCGGGAGTCCTGCAGACTGGTTGAGTTTCGCGATGTCGCCGACGAGGCGCGCCGCTTCCTCAACGAACCACATCCGGAGCCGGCATCGGGCTCCGACGACAGTCCCCGCTATCAGGCCGAGGGCAGACCCGCGGCCGAGCGGGCCCGACGTCTGCTGCGCATGACGCAGCCGATCGCCGGCACGCTGGCCGAGCGGTATCTTGTCCAGCGCGCGATCCTGCAGGCCGCTCGACATTCGTCGCTGCGGTTCCATCCGTCATGCTACTATCGAGATCTCAGGACTGGCCACACGACCAGCTATCCGGCGCTCATCGCTGCCGTCACCGATGCTGCCGGCACGATCACCGGCGTCCATCGCACTTACCTTGAATGCTCAGCGCTCGATCCGCGCACCGTCGGCAAGGCCGCGGTTGAAACACCACGCCGCGCGCTGGGTGGCCTTCTCGGCAACGCCGTGCGCTTCGACTTCCCGTTCGACCGCCCCGTACCGGTCCTGATCGCCGGCGAAGGACTCGAAAGCATGCTGTCGCTAACCGAGATGCTGCCGGCCATGCCGGCGGTTTCAGCGTTGGCCGCCAATCACCTCGCGGCCTTTCGCCTGGCCGACGGCTGCCAGCGCCTCTACATTGCTGCCGACGCCGACGCCGCCGGCCGCCACGGCATTCGAGCCTTGAGTCGACGCGCGCAGGCGCTCGGGATCGTGCCGCTCGTCCTCACGCCCGAACTTGGCGATTTCAACGAGGATCTCCGCCGGCTGGGAGCCGCACGGCTTCGAGAGCATCTGCGGGTACAGCTCGCCCCGCAAGACGCGCGGGCCTTCCTCTCCTCGTAATCCGGTCGCTCCGGCCACGCTTGCTGCCGCTGGGGCGGCGCGGAGAAGGGCGCGGTTGCGGCCAGCTTCCGCCCGCTGCGCCGCGCCCGCGGGCCTGCCGGGAGGCGATCCTTACCGCGCTGCGGCCGGGGCAGGCAACGGCAAGCCGTCCGGCGCTTCGCTGGGCCGCGGCGCAAGGGCGCCGCGGTGCCGGCCCGACCGCCTCACGGTGTGGATCGCCGTCAGGCCGCGAGAGGCGCGGCCCAAACAGGACGGAGACCGACATGAACCTTTCGCTTCCTCCCGACGACGCCTTCGAGCCGCACCACGAATCGTCGCCGACCGACCGCTTCATCTACGAGATGCAGCTCTACGGCCATCGACCCTTGCAGGACGAGCCAGATCCCCGGCCGCTTCCCGAAGAGCCGGCAGTCCAGTCGGCATTGACCGCGATGTTCGACGCCATGTTCGAGATGCTCGGCGATACGCGGCTCGAGCCTGATCTCGAAGACCTGCTGTGGTCTACGGTCAATCTCTTCCACCGCGCCGGCGAGCGGATCCAGCGCGAGCTTCAGCGCAACGAGGACGCGCAGCGCCGAGGCCAGTCCGAACAGGATGGCAGCGAGGTCAAGAGCGTCGAGCTAGAACGCCACGTCGCCGAAGGCATCACGCTCCTCGAGCGCCGCAACGCCTTCGAGTTCATGCGCGACTATGCGGCGGACCTGTTCGAGGCGCAGACCGGATCGGCCTGGCGTCCGCGGACCGGCTCGAAAGTCAGCCACGCCAACATGACCGCGGCGATGATCGACAGTCGCGATTTCCTGTCCGCCCGGCGTCGCGCCGAAACCGAGATCATGATCCCCGCCGGCACCAAGATCGGCTTCGGCGGCGGCATCGACTACAACGACCATGAGGCCGTCTGGGATGCGCTCGACCGGGCTCACGAAAAGTTCCCGGACATGGTGCTCCTGCATGGTGACTCGCCCAGAGGCGCCGAGCGCATCGCAAGATGCTGGGCGGACACGCGCCACGTCACACAAATCGGCTTCCGTCCCAACTGGAACAAGCACGCCAAGGCGGCCCCGTTCCGCCGAAACGACGAACTGCTCTCGGTGATGCCGAGCGGGGTGATCATCTTCCCCGGTTCAGGGATCACCGGCAACCTCGCGGACAAGGCACGCCGCTTCGGTATCCCTGTCTGGCGGTTTCCGGAGAATGGCGCATAAGCGCCATTTTCCTCTCATGCGTTATGTTGGAAAGGGTGCTCGCCATGACCACGCATCGACTGTCCCCACTGGAAAATCGAGCTCGAAATCGCTATATTCGTGCCCCCAGGAGGACCTTGGATATGGCCACCATTCCTGCAATCGTCGAAACCGGCGCGCATGTAGAAGCTGTCATGAACGCGTTCCTGTCGACTGGCAATGCGGACGTGTTCACGCGCCATATCGAGGCCATGTCCGACGAGGACACGCGTTCAAGCCGCGCCATCATGCGCGGATCCGAAAACGAATTGACGCCAATGGACGAGTTCCTGTCCATGGCGTTGCAGCGCGATATCATCACGATCGATGACGTCGTCCACTACGCGCACCGTTACAGCGACAGCCTCAAGACCGCCGCCGCATGAGCGGCGACGATCCATACTGCTATCCCGGAACAGACGTCCTTCGTAACCGCCTCGGGGTCACAGACCCCGTCGCTCATGAGCGCGTCGAACGTGCCGTCACCAGCGCGGCACTGGTCGATCTTGCCAAGGACCCCGTGAGCGGCGATTACGACGCGCGTCATTTTCTTGAGATCAATCGACGCGTCTTCGGCCGCTTCTACGAATGGGCCGGGCAGCACCGATCCTACGATCTCGAAAAACCCGAGGTCGCCTTGGGCGGCAAATCCGTCGAGTACGGCGATCATAAAACGATCGATGCCGATCTCGACCGCGAAATGAGTGCGCTGTCCAGATTCCAATGGGACGACAGAGACAAGCTCACATCGGCGTCTAAATTCGCCAGCCACATCACCGCGATCTGGAAGATCCATCCATTCCGTGAGGGCAATACACGCACCGTCGGCGCGCTCATACGCCAGTTCTCGAAGGATCGCGGCTTCGAACTCGATCACGATACGTTTTGGGAGCGCGCGGCAGAAACCCGCGATGCACTCGCCAAGGCCACCATCGGCCAGCCCAAAGACCTGATCAAGACGATCCTCACCGCTCATCAGATCGGCAGGGACCGAAACCATCCGGACCTCGGCCGCATCACCTCGCAAACTGCGCACGTCTTGCGCTTCATGAACAAGCCGGAAATCAGCTTTCCGAAGCAGGGCGAAAAGGTCTCCGGTCAGGTCCTCGACGTCTCCTACGGCACCGTCCTGATCGGCAACGGGCGTTTCGTTCAGGCTGTCTCCGACAGAAATTTCGCGGAGCGTCCCACCGCGAATATGCGGGTAGGAACGCTTATCAGGCACGCCCTTGAGCCTGTCGCGAAGTCCAAACTTCTCGAACTCGACCGCTCAGTCCCTGACAGGTCCGATATCCGCTCCGGTGTGAAGCGCGCCACCGGTGAAGGGCGCAACAGCCCCGCCCGCATCGTTCTGACTCCGCCCAAATCGGACGACCGCGGTCGCGACCGCTGATCCCGGCATTTGCGTTTTTGCACGAGCACCATATTCTTCCGCTTAACGCCTGCCACAGCCGGAGGTGCCTTCATGCCCTTGATCTTTGATCCCCGAGACTTGCTCTTCGGTATTCCGACGAACGTCTTTTATTTCGTCGCCCTTACCAGCTTCATTCCCTTCATCCTGATCGAGACCGCCGCCATCGGGACCTGGCTGCTCCTTTTTCTCTTCGGCTATGCGACAGTGCGACACCGCATGGACGTCGCCCCTGCGGAAATCCAGACCTTCGAAGCGTTGCTCGGACCCGACATGCTCGATCCCCGAGGTTTGCGGTTTAAAAAGAAGCCATAGAGCGGAGAGCCCCTCAGATCGAAGCTTGTCGCTCTGCACGATTGGCCCGCTCCCCACGCTATCGTGGTCGAATTGCACATAATCTCCTGACCGGAGGGTGGTGTTCCGCCCACCTGACATCATGACCTGTGCGGTGGTTGACGTTCAATCGCGGTACCCCGCGCGGCGACGCCGCGCGTAGCGGTTGCGCCGAATGCGCTCTGCCTCGCTGGAGGGAGAGGGCGGTTGCGGAGAGTGGCGCTTGCTGAAAGGAAAGGAGAGCCACAATGGCGATGATATTTATCTGTGGATCATGCGATATAGTCGAATTGCCGCCCCCGGCGATCGAGCGCATCTGCGCAATCGTCTCTGCCGAGCACGGCGTGTTGATCGGAGACGCGCACGGCGTCGACGCCGAAGCGCAAGGCCTGCTTGCAGGCTATCGCTATGAGCACGTCGGCGTGTTTCACTCCGGTAAAGAGCCCCGCAACAACCTTGGCGACTGGGCCGCCTACCATGTCCCGCCGTCGGAAAGTGCGCAGGGCTATTCTGCCGAGGCGGCCAAGGACATGGAAATGGCCCGCCGCGCGGACTTTGGGCTGATGATCTGGGACGGCGCTTCGCCCGAGACCGCGCTGAACGTGTTGCGCCTCGCCATTATTGGTTCGCCCTGCGTTGTCTACGACGTTTCCCGCGGCACCGCCGGCACGGTGTACGATCCTGCTGGCTGGCAGGCGATGATCAGACACGGGGACGACGACGTCCGTCAACAGATCGAGGCGCTCATGACGCCCGATGAGCGGATGGCGGTTCAGTAGCATGCCGCATCTGCGCGCAGATTTCAGAAATGCTTAGCTGCGGCGACTCAGTTTCTCAAGCACGGCCTCGTAGCGGAATGACCACGCGGAGAACTGCAAATCCTCATATCCCTGGTTCGACTCCAGGGCGAGGCCTCCAGGCCCAGCGCAAAATCAATCGCGGCATTCCCGACAAGTCCGGCCACAACGCTCATTGCCGACACTTGTCCCGGGCGAATTGCCTTCGTCACTTCCTTTCCGGTGGCCGATAAGACCGGCGCGCGAGCAGCCGGTCCCGGTCAGCCCGAAACCGACCCTCCAGACGATCGTCCAGCGTGAGTTCTACATGCACGGAGCAGCACCAGGTTGCCGACAAGAAGCCTCCCTTCGAAGGCGGTTCATGCCGGAAGGAACGTTTGCGCGGCTCAGCCAGACGGAGCAGCGTTCCAACAGCTGCGCCAGGATCCCGTCCCGTAGTGATCTCGGCAACGGGTGGTTTCGCAGAGTTGGGTTGTGGCCGGACGAGAGACGATGCGGCATTGAGCAAGGGCGGCAGCGACGCCTGCGACACGCCGGCATCACGGAAGCAGCCGGGCGATGGCGGCCGGTGCTGCTTTCAGTTGTCGCAACGGAGCCAATTCCCGTTCCATGTCGCCTTTGTAGATGCCCGCCTGCCTAATGCGGTCAACCCCTTTGGGGTTCACTCGATGAAAATTCAGAAAAATTCGATTTTGGTTCTTGGTGGCGGGCACTGCGTGCCCGCTGATTTTTTGGATAATAGAATTTTTGCAGAATTTGCACCGAGATGACCGCGGCAGGACGGTCCCCTTCTTTGGCGCCATCGGGAATTGGTCCCGATCCAACAAAGGAGAACTACAATGGCCACCACGATCGCACAGCTCACCGAGAAGTCCGATGGCTCGATGGAAGGCGTCTTCGCCACGCTCCGCGTCAACGCCCCGATCACCGTCCTGCCGAACACCAACAAGTCCCGCGACGACGCCCCCGACTTCCGCGTCATCAACAAGCGCACTGGGTTCGAGATCGGAGCCGGTTGGAACCGCATCTCCCAGCGCTCCGGCAAGGAAAACGTCTCCTTCAAGCTCGAAGCCCCCGAGATCGGCGTTGTCTATGGCAACCTCGCCCCCGCTCCCGGCGGTGAAGACAACAAGAAGGTCATCCTCTGGAACGACCCGGAGTAATCCGGAATGGGCCGGCCCCACACGGGGCCGGCCTTTTCTTTTCCCAACCGAAGGAGCATTGCGATGACCGTCCACCTGATAGATATGCTGCTTGGCGGTTGCCTCGACCCCGACCTCGACCTGCAGCTAGCGTCCATACTGCCAATGGCCTTGCGGCGCGTCGAACCGACCGACGCCTACGCACCCGACTACCGGATCGACGCCGGCGGCCTCGTCAACCTCGGCTACGGCTGGAGCAAGGTCGCTTCGAAATCGGGCATCCCTTATGTCTCCATCATCATCGAACATCCCATCGGCAGGCAAATTTCGGGCGTGGCGTGGGAAGCGCCCGATCAGGCTGGACGGTGGCATGCACAATTCCAGTCGCTGGTGACGGTCACACTGCATTCCTGATCTCGATCCGCAACACACGCAGGCCGGCCCGCCTCTGGCGGCCGGCCTGCACGTGTTCGATGTCATGATCGTTCTACGACGTCACTCACAAGTCGTCGATCTGCAAGACTATGCTGTGCGCGCATGATACAGGACCCTGTATCCTCGCGAGCGCCTGACGCGCAACAGATCGAGGAACAGGATAACCGCGTCCCTCTCACTCTCAAAATGATGCACCTTTTTTTGGCCGGTCGAACCGATCCGCCCCCAGCAGCGCGTCACGCATGGCGTTCCGAACAACGTCGTTTCGATCGCCAGCACGTAGAAACGCGCCATGTTCTTCTCCGGATCTGTGCGTTCGACATAGAGACGATAGGGCTGGACAAGCATAAGCGGGACATTGGTCCCCTTCAGGTTTCACGTCCAACGAGACTTGTGAATCGATCCTGCCCGTCCGATTCATGCGGATGATGAATCGGTGACAAAATTGTCAGGCTGAGTCGGGCGAGCCGGCCTCCGGCCGACCGGGCTCTATTCGCTTCGCTCACGGAACCCGCTTCGCGGTTTCCGCCTTCGGTAACGATCCCATCTCGCAATGCCCCGGGAACCGGATCGACCGGTTCCCGTCGCAACGAGGGGATGCCCCTCGCGCTCCCCCGCCGGCTGGTCGCCGGATATCGACACGCGCGCGGACCGCGCGCGTGATTACTCTCTCTCAATGACGTCCCAGTCTATCGGACCTCCTCGCGTGTCAAGGATGAGCGGTTTCCCCCAATTTTGCCGGCCTGCGGCCGCGTCCCTGCGGGCCGTTCGCAAAATCGGTTCCCCCACTCCCCGCCTCCGGCGGCCGCTTCGCGGTCCCTGACCCGCTCGTCGATAAACGATGAATGCCTGTCGTCATCGATCAGAGGAGACGACCGACATGACCACCATGGACGAGATCATCGAACTGCGCGCCGAACTCCGGCACTGCTATTTCACCAAGAAGGAGCGCATCGCCGCCAAAGCCCAACTGGCTGCGCTGATCGCAAAGGCGCAGGCTGAGGATGAGCATTTTGCGCGCTACATCGACATCTTCCTCACGGATATCGAATGAGAAGCAAGAGGAAGGGTGCTGCGCGCCCTTCCTCCCCACGCCTCGAACAGCTTCACCATCAGGATAATGTGCCCACCCTCGGAAGGCTCTGTTCCCCGAGGACCCGAACGCGATCCCTTTCCCCCTCGTCCGCCGATGCGGACCTTTGCCATCAGAAACGAAAAAGGAGGCGTCTATGCCTGACTTCGAATATTTGGACCTCTATGCAAAGTTCGCGGGTTTCAGAATTCTCGCCCTCGCGAACCGCCTCTCCTGCGATGACGAGTTCAGCCGCCGCGCCCATGACAAGCTCGTGGTCGAACTCGACGAACTCATTCGCGTGACACGGCGTATCCTTGCTGCCGAACATACACTCGCATCCGATCCCGATGCGAACCGAGAAGACCTCGGCGAAACGATCTGGTGCGCGGAGCAGGAACTCACCTGCTATCAGGAGGCTTGCGACGGAATCGACCTCATCGACAACCACATCTTCATCGACTGGGAAACAAAGGAGTGGCACGACCTCCGCACAGGTCACTGGTATTCATTGCACGATTTTGATCCGCCACGGATTAAGATCGGCGACGACCGGCTGAACGGCCTTTGCAAGATCATCGCCGACATCGCCGCAGAGACCGGCATACGCTTCAATGCCTACGCCAACGAATCCTCATTCCCGCATGAGGAGGAAGACGTAGACCCGGAGTGCTACGAGGACCTGCAAGGCCACGATTGAGAGTGCGGCCAAGAATCGACAGGCGGCGCACGCTGCCTGTCGATTTCAATCCTATAAACGCTTCAGCACACTTCCGCGATGACGCGCAGTGGCAGGCCGCCGCGCATCGAGCACGCCGGCCTGCCCTGGGGGGAGAGACTAACCGCCTCTCCCCCCAAGACCCCCCACTCCTTTCGGACTGCTTCGCAGCCGGCCTTTCGGGCCGGTAGAAGGACGCTGCCGCGACTTCGCCAATGCAGCCGGGCAGTTCGCTCGGCGTCAGCCTGCGCAGCTGACGCCTTCGCTCCTGCCCTGGCGGCGCGCTCACGCCTCGATGGACGCTGCAGCTTCGCAGCCAAGCGCTACGCTTTTGGCTGCTCGCCGTGACGCTATCTCGGCGTTCGCTTCGGACTTTTCATGAGTAGGCGGGTTTGCCCGCGCCGTGAATCGCTGTCACTCCTCGCCCTTCGGCCGCGTTGCGACCGAAGGCTCCGTCGGACATCGGCCAATAATCGAGCCGCGATCTGCAAGCAGTCTCGCGGCTCGATTATTGGCGACGGCGCAGGCTAACCCGCCTACTCATGAAAATGGCAGGATAGGCTATCTGTATACAGATAGCCGTTGCACCCGGCGGGTGCTTCGTCGCTCCGCTCCCCGTAGATGTTGATTTGCTGCTTATCGAGATCATCTCGAAGGGCGCAGCCGTGCCGAAATCTGCGATTGCGTGATTGTGGGAATCCGCGACTGCGCGATTAACGCATTGCGCATATGCGTCATTGCGACAATCCGCGTTTGTGTCATTCCGCCAATATGCGTTCGCCGCATTTCGGTAAATGCCGGTTCACGCAATGCGTGATTGTGCGATCGTCGGATTGCGGCGTTGCGCGATTGCGCTGCCTGCGGAATCCGCTCTTGCGCGATGGCGTCAATGCTGGCATGAGTAAGGCTGAAATTATACTATCGTATAAGTTAAAAACTGGCACCTGCGCCGTTTCATCGTCGCCACGGTCCCAAATACAAAGTGGGCTCATTGTCCGATGACCATCACACCGAAGCAGCCGGCTGTCTCGCTCGCTCTCTCCACTTTCAAGGGTGGCGCAGGCAAAACGGCGTTGAGCATCAACCTAGGCGCCGAGTTTGGCAGCCAGGGTAACAAGACCCTCATCATCGATTGCGACCTGCAGCAATCCTCCTATCGTTGGTACATGACGTCAAAGGCGCGCAAGCTGATCACGGATACGGACAACCTCGAAGTTGTCTCTGTTTCCCCAGAGCAGAACCTTCAAGACTGCCTGGCGCTAGCCCCACCTGCCGATATTCACATTTACGATGTCAGTGGCTATGCGCACGACCGTGCCGTTGAAGTCTTCAAGCGCGTGCATGCGGTTGTAATCCCCGTCATCCTCGAGCCAACCAGCGCGACCCAAGCCATCAATATTTCCCGCTTGCTGAACGAGATCGCAGTCTCGCGTGGCGCGCCTGTGACGCCACATGCGGCGATTTGGAACCATGTCGATCACATCGCCTTGAGAAGCAACCGTGCCATTCCCGAAGTGACCAAGATTCTCTCAAGCGGCAACGTTCCGCTCTTTGAAACGGTCATTCGCAAAACCAACCATTTCAGCGACGTTGTCGCTGGCTTTGGCACGCTCTACACCAAGCTCCGCGCCATCGACGCCAATGCCAACATGGCGCCATCCGCCAAGAGGCGCGCCCGAGAGAGCGTTCTCGATGCGATCGATCAGATCAAGGGTCTGAATAACGAATTCATCTCGCTCATCGGAGCATAAACATGGGAAAGGTCCCCAAAGAGCGCATCGAGGTCGGCACCAGCATCGTTCAGATCGCCAGGATAAAACCTCCGGCAGAGCCAGACGATCCAGCGGTCGCATTCATGCCGACACCGGTGTCACTTGCCCAACTGACCTCGGCCTCGCCTGCAAATTCCGGCACGATGAAGACCAGGCATCCCGCCGATGGGGAGCCTGAACAACAACCGCCGCTACCGGTTGCGCGCTCTCGACCGAAGCCTTCAACGCCCGCTGCGCCGGTTGCACGAAACAAATCAAAATCCCCCGACTATGCGCGCGTCAACTTGCAGCTCCATAACGATGTGGTAACGCGCCTCTTCATCATTGGGCGATCGCGTGGCAAGCGGTACACGACGCTGATCGAGGAATACATCCTCGCCGGCCTTGAGCGCGACAAGGGATGACATGGCCAGCGTTCCGGTCATGTTTCGGCTGCCTGCCCAACTGTCGGATCAATTGGCAGCGCTTGCTCAGCGCGTCGAAAGCAGCCCTGGTCTGATCGCGCGCCTTATCGTCACGCGCGATCTCACCGAAACAGCCGCCATGCTCGAAACCCATGATGAGAAGCTTGAGCACATCTTCCTGATAATCAAGGATATCGCGCAGGTCCACCGGGATCTTATGCGCGATGAGGTCGTCTCGACCGGCCAGGACACGATCCGGGTGCTGGAAAAACTCGATGAGATTGCGCGCGCAATCGACTCTATCCGCGACGCCGCTTTTGTGCGATCTTATACGATAGTAAAAGAATTGATCGCCGCGCACGATGAGAAAGCCACGCAGGAATCCCTCCCGCTTTAAGCGTCGCCTGCCGTTCTACCACGAACTGATCGAGGATGATCGCCGTGGCGGCGGAGCAGGGGGTGGCAGTGTTGGCGGTGGACGGACCCCTCATTCTCGTCGCCCCTATAGCTCGACCAGATCACGACCTGGCCTCCATGCTGCCAGCACCGCACTGAGCCGAGCCACCGGCCACAATGCCGTCGTCGTCAAAGTGCTGTCCTATGGCGCCGGCGCAGGTTCCGCGCGCAATATTCTCGAATACCAGTCTAAGGAAGAGCGGGCGATCGACCAGGACGGCCGTGAGGTCGTCAGCATCAAGGATGCGCTCGCACAATGGGAACGAGATTTCACGACGCGCGAGGGTTCGAAGGACATTCTCTTCCTCACCTATGAACTACCGATCACTGACCGCGAAACCATTGTCAGGGCGCTCGACGATCTGGCACACGACGGTATCTTCCGGGACGGCGACACTCAACGCACCTACGCCTACAGCATTGGCCCAGGCGTGAAAGATCAGATGCGACTCAAGCTTGCCGTTGTCCTGGCTCATGAAAAATCGGACCGGGCTGACCGCACGACCGACCGACACATTCCGGCGTCGATCGAAACGGTTCGGGCAATCGATCATCGTATCGACACCCGCCTCGCGGAGCAGGGGATCGCACCAATATCCCGCTATCCCGCCAAATTTGCATCCGGCCCCAAAGGGCTCAACGCCACCCTTCACGCCATGCAGCGCCAGGACAATGCAGTCACGCTGTCGACTCGCGCACATCTGGTCGAACGCGGCAATAAAACCCCGATCTACAAACGCACAGGCGAACGCCGCTCAATCACGACAGCCGATCATAAGGAACTTACGCGAGAGGGCCGCACGGTCGGCGCCCTTCTGCAAAGCAGACAACCCCGCGACTTCATGCATCTGCTTCTTTCCGGTCCTGCAAATGTCGATCGCGCCAAGTTCATCGATGCGGCAGGTGACTTCCTCGGGACGCAATTTCATGGGCATCGATACGCCTATGCAGTCCACAATCGTCACGAGGTGACCAAACACCCGCATGTCCATGCCATCGTCAGCCTAAAAGGCCCCGGCAGGACCCGCCTCAATCCCAACATTCGCGATTTCACGGAATGGCGCGAGCGATTCGCCGACAAGGCGCGCGACCGCGGTCTGGCCATCGATCACCAGAAGCGCCTGGATCGGGCCGGTCCGCCTCCCGTCAAACGCTGGGAATGGGAGATGTTCCGCCGCATGGGCGCCTATACCCCGCCCAACGTCATGACCAAGGTCATGAAAAAGATCCGCGATACGCCGACTGCGCCAACAATACAGGCCGGCGTCGACCGCTTCAACACATCGAAGAACGCGCTCGGCCGTGTCATCGACATGCTGGACACTATCGGCAACGACCGGTCGCAGCCGAGCACGGCGCGCGAGCTCTCCAGGGATTTGACGATCGGGTTGCGGCGCGAATATCGCCGCCTCGAAGATGCCGTCTCGCACGGCGAACTGCCTTTGCACGAGAAAGGAGAAATCCATATGCTGCGCAACACACCCATCACCTCCAACCAGGCAAAAACCGCGATGGACGCGATCGCAACCTCGGCGGCCGCCGTCGCAAAAGCGATCACCAACCCCACGGAACGCGCGATTTTCGAATCCGCGACCAAGGTCATCGACAAGATCGTCAAGCTTCAGCTCGACTCTCGTGTTGCCAAGGGGAAAGAGCGGATCGACGACAGGGCCTCAAATGCAACGTCGACCAAATCGGCCGCCGGGCGCGACGCCGTACTCGAGAAGGGTGAAATCGACCGCACGTCGATCAATCGCAGCGTAGACGTTTCGCGTATCGCCCAGGCCAATCAGGGCAGGACGGTTGTCGACGATCGTCACGAGCGGGGTCGTGACCCAGCGAAAGAACGGGAAGAGGAAAAGCAGCCGGAGCGGCAGATTCCGTCCCGCGTGGTTTTGACCCCTCCGAAAGATCGCGATCGCGGCGATCGTAGCCGTTAGAGCAGGGACTTGAACTTTCGCATCCTTCGCTGGCGGATCCACACATGTCAGGATGCTCTAAACAGACGTTGACTCCAAGGGCGACCTCTTGACGCGAGAGAAGCCGTGTAACTCAATGTACTTAGAGTGCGCTTGGTTGATGCAACCCCCCGCATCGCGGACCTTACCAAGACAGGTCTATGTGCTCGGAATCGAGCAGAAGATGTAATACCCTCTGTCACTGGTCCATCGTTTCCTGTTTCCTTTCCTGCTGCGTGTGATCTATGTCACCTGCAGCAGCGGGGAAATAGCATGCACAACGGGGATGGTGGAGCGCGCGGCCAGAAGCCGTTGTCGCTCGCAGAGGTTTATGCAGTGGCATTGAGGAGGGCGGTCACCATACCTGCAAACATCTCGCCTGCCCGTGAAAAATTGGACGTTGCTGTATCTGACACGCCGGAAATGCGGGCGCTTCCTTCTACGGGTTGGAAACAGCTTTTCCTGCCCTATAGCGGGTCATTGACGATCGATGACATGCGAGAGGTATTCTCTATTGCCTTCACCGCTGCCGGCAGTCCGAAAGGGGCCGCCATGTATCGCGGGGCCGAGACCAAAAGCGGCTGGACCGTCTATTTCTCACCCACTGCCGAGAAGATCTTTGGCTCGGTCATGGTGCTCAAAGGCGCTGTTGATTGTGATCAGCCTATTGCAGGTGATGCAGCGCTGCTTTGTGGCAACGAAGAATGAATGAATGGTGCCGGCGGTTGGTAGGAAACCCGGAAGATGCGCCACACATGAGAATGCCTTTTGGGGGTTAGTTACCTGCCCGAGGCATCGGCGATCCTGAGCGCTCGAAGAGAACGGTTTTCACGTTCTCGGGCAAGCGTCGAAGATGTGAACGGATAGGTCGGCGCGTTTGGGCGGGTGGCTAATATATCCGGCGCTGATACGGCAGTTGCTGCCAACAGGTATAATCGGCGATTGCGCGTTTATATACGAGGCGGCTTTTTGGGGCTGATGCTTCGCCTATCGACTGAATTGCCGCAGCATCGCCCCCGCCTCAAGCTATTGGGCGATGATACATCGTCGCAGCCCGTCGCGTTATCGAAGCCCACGCGGCGGGCTTTTTGTGGATGCGAGTCAGAGAATCTATCTTATGGAACTAACGCATTGATATTGCTAACTTTTATTGCACTTTCTAACCTAGACGGTGCGATCAAAACAAGCGCGGCGTGCATTGTTCATCGAGAAGGCAACGAACCGCGTCATCGCCTCTTGATATCCCCGGATGTCTGACTTCACTGATCGCGCCTCTCCACCCGCCATCCACCGTCCTTGCGCTGGATCAGTCGCCAGTCGTGGGCTACGACCTGCGTGCCCTTCGCGGTGCGATACGCTGGAATGTGAAGATCCAATTGCTCGCCGTCGCGTTGCCATCGCGCGATGATGGCAATACCGTCGCCGAACTCGACCAGGCACTCCGGACCGCTGCTTCCATCAACTTCGACGGTTACACGACCGCGCGGAAAGGCATGGCTATGAGGAAAGACGAAACGCATTATCCGACCTGTTCGACCGAAAGCGATCCGGCCGGCAATGGGAGGATCAGCGATTGCGCCGGCACCGAAGGATCGAGCCAGTCGACCCACGCGTCGCGCTCCAGAATGTCGATCTGACGATCGTGGTAGGACGCGATGTCCGGACCGGGTGCTATTGTCAGCATGGTGGTAAGGCCTCGCCGGCCTCATTCGTGTCCCGCCAGATGCCGGCGATCGCGAAGATCGGCTCGCCAGCCTTAACGAACAGCCATTTGTCTTTCTGTTTCTTCGCCTTCTCGGACGGACCCGTGAACTCAGTTATGTGGAAATACAACCTTTTTTCTTGGACGCTTACCGCGGGGCCCGCCATGCGAAGCCATCAATTAGCGTAGCTTGGCGAGCCTCGGTGGGGAACCATGTTAATTCTAGCAGCCCAAAATTTGGCATAGCCTACGCTGGGTAGCCTCTATCAATTCCAATTTGAAGCCCCGAGAGCTGCCATTCGCACTCCCAAATGCGCGCATCTTGAAATCGCCGCAGTATCATATATATTCATGTTTGGATTTAAACTTCGGAATGGATATGAACTCAACATTGACGCAGGAGCAGCACCGGGCGGCGGAGCGGATGGCAGCGGCGCTGCAGCCTGTGCAGGATCAATTGAGCTTAGCCCACTTGGTGAGTTTGCTCACCGTGGCGACCCATCCCGGTCTGTCAGTTAATGAGCTAGCCGAGCGGGTAGGCGCGCCGCAAGCTACTGCAAGCCGGTATGTCTCTGTCCTGCTGGGACGTTACCAAGGCCAAGGAACCCCACCTCCAAAGCCACTCATAGCGCAGGAGATCAGTCCAGACGATCCGCGAAAGCGGGCGTTGTTCCTTAGTCAGGATGGGCAAGAACTCGTGTCGCAAGTGGTTGGAGCAAGACTCGGAGCGATGAAGTGAGCGCTGCTGCCAAACTATTGAACCTCGAAGTTGATGGTGGGTGGAAGGTAGAGAAACAACTGGAGCGTTCGCCAAACGGCACCGGGGGGATGTTCTCTCATAGTTACTTGGCTAAAAAAGAAGGGCGTATCGCGTTCTTGAAGGCCTTCGACTTCTCCGACGCTTTTGAACCAGGCGCAGACACCTTGAAAACACTAGGCGTTCTGACGGCATCGTTCGAGCATGAGCGTGACATCCTTGAGCATTGTCGAGGACGTCGAATGTCTCATGTGAGCCTCGCTATCGGTCATGGATATGTGGACGTTCCTGGCATGAGCGCAATGGAAGGGCGGGTCTACTATCTACTTTTCGAGAAGGCTGACGGCGATGTCCGCGTCCAAATGGATGAAGCCGACGCTTCGGATGCCGTCTGGTGCATGAGGGCACTGCGCGACGCATGCTTGGGTTTGGCGCAGGTTCATCGTGAAATCATCGCCCATCAGGACCTGAAGCCGTCAAACGTCCTTTGCTATCAGAACGGGGGCTTCAAGCTAGCAGATTTCGGTCGCTCATCACGTCGCGGCAGCTCTGTGTGGCATGACGATGTGCCGTTTCCCGGGGACCGCACCTATGCGCCTCCCGAGTTGCTCTACGGCTTTGTCCACACCGATTTCATTCCGAGGCGGATGGGATGCGACCTCTACATGCTGGGCAATTTGGCTGCTTTCCTGTTCACGGGAACAAACATGACCGGCTCCTTGCTCGCTCGGCTTGACCAACAACATCACTGGACGCGGTGGCGTGCAGACTATTCCTCAGTCCTTCCATATCTGCAGGAAGCATTTTCGCGCGCTCTTGAGGAGCTTCAGACGAGGCTGCCGCTGGAGGTACGGACGGAAATACTGAGCATTGTTAAGGAACTGTGCAATCCCGACCTAGAGCTGCGGGGTGACCCAAAGGCAACAGGCCGGCCCAACCAGTTTTCGCTGGAACGCTACGTCTCTAGACTCACACATGCGGTGAAGGTCTTGGAGATAAAGACCCGTATAGCGCGGCGGACTGCATGATACCCTCCATCTGGACTAGGAAGCGTCGGCTTGTCCCTCGCTGGCGTAGATTAGCTGTCACCGCGAAAGCTCGCGAGCTAGCGACGCCTCCCCGATTGAATGAGAGCTCAAGTGCTCTGCCAATTGATCGCGACCTTCTCGACAAGCTCGCTCGGTGGCGCGCTGATCAATCCATCGTCTCAGCGGGGGAACTGGTAGAAGCCGCAGTTGTGGCCGCGAAAGAAAGTGAGGCAGCACATGCCGCACGCTTCCTGCTTGATCCTCGTTCAACAGCCACCGCACCATTGAAGAGGCTCGCAGCACTCACGTTAAAGAGGGCCGGATACGAGAACGAAGTCCCGAATGGTCTCGAAATACTCGCCAGCGACGAGAAACGCGTTTGGCGAGAAAGAACTCGAATGTATCCGAACAATCCACTGGGATGGGTTGAATTGTCCCTTTTTGATGTCATAGCGGGCCGACATCAATCTGCCTTGCGGTCTATGCAAATCGCGCTACAGCTCGCGCCGAATGATCGACATGTCCTCCGATCCGCTTCACGCCTGTTTCTTCATTTGGGCGATCCTGACCGCGCCTATGACATACTGCTGAGGAGCGGCGCTACGAAGTCAGACCCGTGGTTAATCGCAGCCGAACTTTCAATTGCCGAACTGGCCGGACAAAAGCCCCGATATTTTGAACAGGGACGTCGCTTAGTCGAACAGGGGCAGTTCTATCCGAGACAAATTACCGAACTTTCTGGTGCAATTGCGACCTTGGAGCTTGGGGCAGGCAAGAGAAAGAAGTCGCGCGATTTCTTCCGAACTAGCCTAACCGACCCTTCGGGAAATGCGGTGGCTCAAGCTGAATGGGCATCACCCGAATTCAATGTTGAATTGGTTTCTCCCCAGACCTTTTCCACTGCAAGTGAGGTGGATGAGGCGACAGCCTTTCATCTCCTCCGAGAAAAGAAGTTCGGGGACGTTCCAGCAGCATGCGAGCGTTGGTCACAGGGAGAACCCTACTCTATACGACCATTCGAAGTTGGCTCCTCAACAGCCGCGATGATTGGGGACTACGAAAAGGCTTTGAAACTCGCCCAGCAAGGACTGCTCGTTCGCCCTAATGCAAAATTGCTGCTTAACAACCAGGCGTTTTCGCTCGCACATTTAGGGCGACTTAAGGAGGCGGAGCAGTCACTACGTGGGATCGGGCAGGAGGACGAAAGGCTTTGGCTTGTAAGTCAAGCAAACCGCGGCTTGATCAGCATGCGCAGTGGCCAGCATCAGGCCGGAATGACTTATTACCGTGACGCGATTGAGGGTTTCAAAAAACTCCAAAAGCCCCAGATGATCGCGATAGCGCGCGTTTATTTGGCACGCGAGGCGGCGCGCGCCGGGTTGCCAGAGGCGAGCGAGCTTCTTACGTCTGCGCGAGAGGAGCTGGAGAAGTTAAAACTGACGGCGCATCAGCACATTCTAGAAGAAGCTGAAAAGGCCATCTCTCAATCGATTGAGGTACCGGCCAATCTTGAAACATCAGTCTAGTTCGCTCGCTTTCTCTACAACCACCGTCCGCGTGGTCGCTTCGGATTACGGCTTTTAGGAGCCGGAAAGCTGATCTCGACTTCCGACATGCGGCGCGAAACCGTAGTTTGCCCCTTGATCGGAGCGTCTTCTTTCCCTTGGGCAGCCAACCGAAAGCCGCCAATCGGCTTTCCACCCCATTCCAGACGTGTACGTGGTGAACCGGCAACTTCGAACGCTTCCCAGAAATCTATGATGATCGCGGCCGCTGAGATAGACAATCCAGTTCACTTTCCGTCGCAGCCCACAGTTCGTTCAGATCCGTAAGAAGTTGCTCAATCCTTCGACGCGTACATTCGTGACGCTCTGCCTTCCTCTGAAATCCCATCGCCTGTCCGTCATCCGCTAGGTGGCAATCTCACGCAGGCGCCGCTCACGCTACCGAAGTGCATATTCCGGCGCGGTAACGAACGTCGCGCAGGTAAAATACATGTCGCATTCGCATGCCCTACCTCAGCCCGGTTGAACGCGCCCCAACTCTTCAGAAGTGCAGGATTTCGGGCTGCGCAACGATCTATGCAGTTCATGATCCCCCTCCCCTGTTCTTCTCCGATCAGGTCCATCACCAATGCGACATGGTCGCGAACCAGCTCTCTGGTTTCCTCGCTTTCCATACGGTCAATTGCGGCTCGCCCCATAGATTCGAGACCATCATTAAGGGCGAGCGCATCGACATTTTCAACGGCCTTGGAGCTTTCGACTGCGACCGATCGTAATGCGTGGACGGGACGTAGCTCTCTTGAAGCAACGCATGCATGTTGACCTAAAGATCGTCACCGTCGGCGCGTCTCCCGCCATAAACTTACCCGTGTCAACGTCCGATACCGGCAGGCGTGGTCGCCACATCATGCCCCGGCCATCTGTCGCCAAATAGCGAGCGCTCCACCCGACGAAGTGCCTTCAGCAACGATCATCGAGCCGTCGAGCGATCCCCGCGCCTCCCAGAGACCGGCCGCCTTGACGTGAACTTCAACGATGCAAACCTTCCCGCGCACAATAATGTTGGCTGTCCGGTAGGCGCGGTTGTCCATGTGCGGAGGTCCATTCAGCAATCTGATCGCGCGCCAAGGTGAAAAATTGAGAACATTTCACAAGGGAATATGCCAGCGGGCGGGAGGCACGTAACACCCCCGCACAGCCTTGTACAAGCGCGGTCAGGCCGCCTTTCGCATTCGGGCGTTCACATCATCGTCAGCGCCGAGACGCTTTGCAATATTATCCCACAGCTGCTCCACCTGCCTTGCGACGTTTAGCAACTGTTCCGTTTCAGCTATGCGTTCCCTCGACGCAAGCTGGTCCATGATCTGGACGATTTCCCAGCGCCGCTTCTCGACGCCCTCACTGAGACACTCTCTCATGGATGGGTCGATCTCGGAGACCGAGGCGAATTTGACAATACAGCGCACCGTTTCGACGGCCATTCGGCCATTGTCACGCAAACGATCCAGGATATTCGACGCCATGCCACGCTCCTGCTATGCCGGCTTAAGGTGCGGGGCAAATCGATCGCGCGTCAAGCGTGCGATTGGCGCATTCCACAGTTCGGATACTGTCGCATACGCCTTGTGGTAACTTGCCTGCCCATCCCCGATATTTGATCATGAGATGCTGACCACGGATGTACTGGCAGCAAGAAGGGCCGGTCGCGCTTCGGTGCGCCGGTCTTTTCCAATCTCACATTTTCGAGGTACGCCCGAGGAGGTGAAAGCCGTGTTCCTCAAGCGACTTCAAGACTGCTTGCGCCTCCGGCAGATAGCTCGCCCACAAAGGCGCGCCCTTGTGGATAATATCCTCCGGGTTGCCTGCATGCCGGCATAAGGCGCGGGCTATTATTTCGTCGGTGGGTTTTTCGTGTTTCATTCCTTCTCTCACCGCCGAGGTGTTGTTACCAACATTAGCGTTCGAGGTAAAACATGGCTCGCGCCGGGACAATGAGTCGTCGGGCCTTCGCGCTTCCAGCCCGTTTTCAATATGGGAATCGACTTTATCTTTGTCATTACCAAATATCTTATGCCCTATGGGGTATAATTCTGGTGACAGGTGGAAGAACCGGTGCACGCTATTGCACGCACTTGTTCTGGCGATCCGTAGAAGCCTTTTCACCGGCTTCCGTCGTGGAAGTGATCACCTTGCAAATAGACGGTGTGTCGATAGCTCCGGCGCACTCGAACTAGCGCTCGCCACTATCCTCTCAAGCTTGTGGCAGAGTAAGGATTAATCCCAACCATATAGGGACAGTGCAGCAGATCCTTGTTGATGCGATGCCGGATTTTCGGCGTCCCGTCCTTAGAGGCGACGTCTATTAACATCACTGGCAAAGACGCAATGAACTGCAGACATGAAGGCGCAAAGCTGCACCTTGAAGCCGGGCGCCACGGAACTCATATTTTCGGCTTGCATGGCGATATGCCGCGCGAGAACAGCCGGAGGATGAGATGAACGACAAGCTTTTCGAGAGGCCTGTTTTTGTAAAGGGCGGAAGCTTCACCATTATCGAAATTGCTTCCCTTCATGACGCCATCGATTTCCTCGACGAATGGCCGGCAGAACTGCAGGACGTTCCCTATGAAACAATCCGGCGTGCCTGCTACGCGGCGCTGGACGGCGGGCACCAGCTTGACTCCGCGCGCGACAACTTCGCCAAGTGGGCAAAAGCGGCAAATATCCTGGAGGACATCGCATCCATTCCGGCGTGGATGACAGGGCCGAAATCTGGCCCTGGCGGCATTCTGGCTTAAGACAACGAAAAGCCCGAGCGGTCTCATGCCGATTTGCAACTTGTGCATGCCTTCGGACTGCGGGACGATCTGTGCAGATCACGAATCCCCTCCCCGTTCTTCCCCGATTGGGTCCATCACCAATGCGGCGTGGCTGCGAACAAGCGCTTTTGTCTCCTCGCTTTCCATACGGTCAATCGTGGTTCGCCACATGGATTCGAGACCATCATTCAGGGCGAGCGCATCGACATTTTCAACGGCCTTGGCACTCTCATCGAGCATAGCATGCAATGCCGCGTTCATTTTGCCGAACTGGCTGCTCACCTCCTGGCGCTTCAGGATCGGAGAACGCACTACGTTGGCCTCCTGCCCCGTAACGGCCTGTCGCGACAACGCCGGCGATCGATCGCGATGCGTCGGCGGGGAGTAGCTCTCTTTCAACAAAGCACGCACGTTGACCTCAAGATCGTCGTCGTCCGCGCGGTGTTCCTCCATAAGCTCACCAGTGTCAACGTCGACAAAGTCGGCTTCCCCGAAATATGCGCGCTCCCGATCGGACTCCGATTTCGCTTCGGCCGAGCCACCCTTGTCCGCGGGATGCCGCCGCTCCCGCGCTCCTGTACCTTCAGCCGGATCCTTTGAGTGCGCCGGCGTTTCTCCAGGCTCTATTCCCGGCACGCGGGTCGCATCGAGATTCAGCCTGATCGTCAGCTCATCGAGCGAGGAAAAGAATATGTGTCGTTTTCCGCCGACATCCTGCCACAGAAAATCTACCGGACGCGCGTTGGACGGCTTTCTCAAAGCCGTACTGGTTACGCCGCCGGCCTTCAATGTCGCCACGCGTCGCTGGACAACCCGAGCATCGGGATGGAGCATTTGACGCGTCATCACGCCTTCGAGCGAAGCGGGCTTCGCTTTGAACTTCTCGTCATCCTCGAGCGTCCACGTCCTCGGCTGAATCCGTGGCTTGCGGATTTCCTCATATCTGTCCATCGCCCGGAATTGCCGCTCACCTCCGGAATCGAGCTTCATGATGCGCATGATCGGCATGCCGGTCACTTGGAGGATCGCCTCTTCCGGCTTCATCTGCATCAGCGCATGGACAGGAAGCAATTCCACGCGCATCGGCATCACCGATCCTCCACTGTCACGACGGCCGTGGCGATACGAATATGACGGCTGCGGCATCAGCTTTGTGTCGACGCCTGCAATCTGGGACACGGCCTGCGCGTCCTCGACATTCTGGAAATTCATGTAGAGCTTGATCGTCGAAGTCCCCATCAATATCTTTTGACCCGGACGCTGATATAGCCGCTCCAGCTGCGCGCCGTCCTGCAGGATGAACACAAACCGCACCCCGTTCTTCCGGATCAGCGGCGCAAGCGTCAGCACCGTGTCGAGCCGCCCACCATTGCCGAACTCATCGAGCATCATCAGAACTTCGTGCTCGCCATTGCGCAGCGGGCCAAGCTGCACCAGATTGTCGGCCATCTGCTGTACGAAGATCGAAATCAGCCGCTCATACATCTGGATGATGTTCCAGTCGGCCTGCAGGTAGATGACCATCTTGCGCTTGCGGATCTCGGTTATCGGGATCGTCGTCACCGACGTCATCGCCTCGATAAGCTCGTTCTGCAGGAAGTTGAACTTCGCGCCGATCTCGGCCGCGATCCCCTCCCCCAGCTTTTCATGGCGGCCGATGAACTTCGTCAGCTGCATGCGCGTCTGGTCGGACAGATGATCGCCGTATTGCGACAGGAGCTGCGCGATCGCCGTGCGCTCATCCGACATGGAATTGAGGATACGATAAAGCTCACTCAACGACTTGCGCGTATCCGGGCATTCGATCACAAAGCCCAGCATGGCAACCAGCAGTATCCTGGCGCTTTCCTCCCAGAAATCGTTCGAGTCCGAACGCAGCCGTTCCGGCATCAGCATCTGCGCGAGTTTCTGGAGATCGGTAATGCGCTGATGCGGATCCTTGCTGATCACATCCAGCGGATTGAAACAGTGCGTTCCATGCTGGCCGGGCGCCATGAGGTAGACCTCATAGCCCTTCTTCTTCATATAGCCGGAGGTTTTCTCGTAGAGCTCCCCGCTCATATCGAGGATGAACATCGATCCGGCGTAGTTCATCATCGTCGGCATGACGAAGCTGCGTGACTTGCCCTGCCCCGGCGAGCCGATCACCATGACATGCTGATCGCTGTCCGAGCGCAGCAGCATCCCCTGCTTGTATCCGAGCACGATGCCGCTCTTCTCGCGCAATCGGTAGTCGGCGGCATCCCGCAGATTCGCCAGTCGGGAATGACCGAATACCTGGCGCTCGCGGTGGATCACGGCCCTCACGATCGGGAATCCAATCAGAAGGCCCGCCGCGGCAAGTCCACCCAGGCCGGCGAGGACCGTCAACTTCGCCGGTGCGACGAACTGGCCAGCGGCATTGGTGCCGCCGAAAGGCGCCTGATACATGGCGGTCAAGGCATTGCCGTAATAGTTTGCGACGGCGTCCAGCGTCAGGCCCTTGGTGGCGATCAGATAAAAGATCACGCCATAGACGACCACGCCTGCCCAACAGGCCGCGAACACCAGACCGGAAGTCGTCAGCAGGCTGAAGATCGACCGGACATGCAAAAGATAGAGGAGCAGGCGCGACAGCGACCGACCGCCCTTCAGCATCCACCAGGTCATCCAGACATAGATGAGCGGAAACACAACTGCGAGGCCAAGCAGCGACAGCCCGACCGTATTGCGCGTGAACACGACTATCGAAATCTGCCTCGCCGCGTCCATGAACGGCGCGCGCCTCACATAGTCGATGAACGAGGCCTGGCCGAACGACGTCGAATACATGTCGTATATGAATACGAACGTCATGAGCCACATCAGCACCGCCATCGCGATGACGACGGGAAAGGTCAGAAACGAAAATCGCCGTAGGGCCGTCAGCCGCTTCGGCTGTGGCACCTCATCAACCGCGGCCCGCAACATCGCGGCATCGATCTCGAAGGGATCCTGCAGCAATCCGCTGTCATCAGAGAATTTGACCGGCCGGTCATTGACGGCCCGCGGCGTCGTTTCGACCCATTGTTCCGGCTCGGCCGCGGCATCGCTTCCCGAATGACGACGCGCGTCCTCAAAAGACCTGGCTGTGAACCTTTTCGCCATCCTCGTTGACCTCGTCCCGAAAATAGATCTCGCTCACCCCCCTGCTGACGGTTTCGTCGCCCTTGCGCAGTTGCACTACAATTGGAATGATCGAGCGGATGTATTTGAGGATGTCATCCCTCTCCATGCGGACTCCGGCATTGACGATCAACGTGGACAGGCGGTTGAACGCCTGATGCGGCGAATTCGCGTGGATCGTGGTCATCGAACCGGGGTGGCCCGTGTTGATAGCGTTCAGGAAGTCAAAAGCCTCCGGGCCGCGCAGCTCGCCCATGAAGATCCGATCCGGGCGCAGGCGCAGCGCCGTCGCCAGCAAATCGGCCATCGAAACCTTCGCTTCGCCCTGGTCGCCTTTTGAGACCAGAAGCGACACCACGTTTTCGTGCCGGGGCTCCAACTCGCGCGTATCCTCCATCAGGACGAAGCGCTCGTGCATGGGAATTGCCGTCAGCATCGTGTTCAGGAACGTCGTCTTGCCCGACGACGTGCCGCCCGACACCAGCATGGAACGATGTTCGGACGCAGCAACTTCCAGGAACTTCCGTACCTGCTTGCTGCGCAGCAAGACCGACAATTCCCGGTCGACCTCGTCGATATCGTCGTCTCCCGTCACCTTCACATGGTCGAAGGCGCCACGCTTCTCGTAGTCCACCAGTGACAGCCGCCGGATGAACTGCTTGCGGATGGAAAAAGCGTGGCCGGTCGCGGAGGCCGGGTGAAGCACGAACTGAACGCGTTCGCCGCCCGTCAGGACGGCCGACAACAACGGGTTTTCGCGATTGATCACCTGAGCGGTCAAGGCAGCCGACCGTACGGCCATGTTCTCGACCGCATGCTCGGTGAGGGTCGGTTCCTCGATCCTCTGCATCACCAGGCTGCCGCCTTTCTCCAGCCACAGCTCCCCCGGCTTCTGGCAGGATATTTCGACCACCTCCGGATCATCGAGATACTTCCTGATCGGCTTCAGCGCCTCGCCAAGCCAATGAAGATCGATATCCCTCCTGCTGGTCGTGGCATCGACCTTCTTGAGCGGTGTCACCACCTTGTCGGCCGAAACATGCAGGGCCTTGTCGCTGGCAGAATCCATCGTCATCGGCCTGCTCGCCTCGACCTCTTCAGCCGCTCGAACTCCTCGACGACCGGGTCTTTGTACAAATCGGAGAAATCGAGATCGCGGGTCACGAACACGTTAATGTCCGAACCCTGGTCGATATGGATCGTCGGCCTGATATCCCTGGTATTGCCGAAAGCTTCCGCGGCCATCTGCTGGATGCCGGCTGCGATCGTCTGGGCTGCAATGCCGCGCGCCTGCTGTTCGGGCGTTTCGGTGCTGCTTTGCGGTATCCGTGTCACCGTGCCATCCGGATTGACGATGGTGATGTCGTTGTTGCGATCGGGGTTTCCGAGCGTGGCCACATACTGTGCCGCTCCGCCGATCATCGTGAGCAGCGCCGGCGGCCCAAAGCGTTCCCAGTATTTCCTGTCCACCTTCCCTGTCATGCCCGAGCGTCCGAGCCGGTCCGTTCCGAAGGAACCGAGCTGGACTGAAACCCCATCGCCCCGGATCATGCGTGTCCAGACGATGAAAACGCGCTCCTGGCCTTGCTGGATGTCAGCCTTGTAGTCGCCGATCAGGCTCGACCCGGCCGGGATCAGGATGCGACGGCCGTCGAAAGAATAGACGTCATCACGTACAGTGGCCTTCGCCATGCCGGCGAGGTCCGAGTTGATGGCGGTTTCCAACGTGCCGCTGATCATGGTGCCCTGTGCGATCCAGGCATCGGTGCGATTGTTTTTCGCGGCCCGCGACAACGCCACGTCCTGGTTTCCCATCGCCGCCAGAAAGGCTCTATTGGCATCTCCGCCCGTGCCGTCGCGGCCGGCTCCTCCCGGGCCGCCCTGCCCGGAGAAATCTTCGCCGTTCAGGCCGGCCATCCCTTGTCCATCCCCACCCGGCTGGATCGATGCCTGCGCCATATCCGTGCCCTGCTGGTCATGCGACTGGTCATATACCGTTGCATTCGCCTTCACCCGCTCAAGCAACTTTTGCTGGCGTGCGAGTTCGATACACTTTGGATCGTCGGGATTGTTTCCGTTCGAGCAGTCGACCGGCTGCTCCAGCACTGGCGGCAACTCGACCTGTTCCACCGGTGGTGGTGGCGGAGGGGGTGGCGGGGCCTCCGGCACCACCACGGTGGGGATCGGCGGCGGGGGCCGCGGTGTGTTGAAGCCTGGGCTTTCCGGCACTCTCACCGGGGCGAACGTTTCGGGTTCCGACTGGTTCGTCGCGACCTTTTCCGGCGGTGTCGAGAAGGCCACATAGAGCACGATCCCAACGGCGAAGAGTGCTGCCAGCAGCGCCAGAGGCCGACCGATGCCTATCCCGCGCCGCCGCACCGCGCCGCCGATCGTCGCCTCGTTCTCGATACCATGGCTGTATTGCGGATCAGACATCGGCCTACCTCACGCTCCTACCGCTCGAATACGCCCATCCCTTTCCCAGCGGCTTCGGTGCCACGACGCCCTCGATCGGGGGCTGCTCGTCGGCCGGCGCCGTGCGCAGATTGAACAGGCAGGTTTCCGTCTCCGTGCCGAAGCGAAGCGTCCATTGGCGCGACACCGTGTCGATCACGATGTAGTCCTGCTCCCGACGATAATTCACCAGCGACTCGCGTCGCTTCTTGTCGACGACAAATATCGCCGGCGTGTCGCCGGAGAACTTCATGAAGGTCTTGATCCCGTCGTCAAAGACCCACACCGGTTTCGCGCCGGGGTCTCCCTTGAAGCCGTAGTCATAATTCACGTGATCGCGGCGGATATTCTTGATGTTCGGATTTTTCTGCGCCTCCTGGGCCTGCTTCCATAACTCCGCCATGCCTTTCATCCCGGCATCTTCGGGATAGGAAAATCGAAGCTTGTAGGTCTGGTTGTGCTGGTTTCCGGAATCGTTGACCAGGAGCTCGAACGAATAAGTGCGTTTCGTGGTGATCACCGACATGTTCGTCGCGGCATCTTTCTCCATCGGCTTCAGCGTGAGCGAGCCGCGGTCGGCCGAGGGCAGAATCTGCCAGGAGACGGTGTCGCCGGCGACGACCTGCGTGATCTCCTCGTCCTTGCCGAACAGGATCACCGTGACCATGCCGTAGGTGCCGGTGACCTCGAACACCTGCTCCGAGGAATAGGGAACGGTACGTATACGAGGGTCGTACCGTCCTGGCTGCGCCACCAATTCCGCGTGCGCCAGTGCCGTGCTCAACGCAATCGTCATCGCTGCCAGTGCCACCCTCCTCATTGCGGGAGCCCGCTCGGCATCATTTCCGGAACCCTGGTGTAGTCCGTGACCAGGAAGCCCAGCGGATTGAACATCCGTACCCTCTGGCTCATTTCCAGGTTACCCTGCCGGTAGCGGACCGTCGCCGACCACCTGTCGACTTTGGCCATTCCGCCTTGACGGCGCTCTTCCGTCTCGAAGCGCACGTTCATCGTCTCGTTGTTCAGGGGATTGACGGATAGTAGGTGCACGCGGACATCGCCCTCCGCGCCGATCCTCTTGACGGGCGACCTCGGATTGCCCGGATTCATCAGCTCTTCATATTCGCGGAACGCACGCCCGTTGGGGTCCGACCACAACTGGATCATGTCGAAAGTGTCGGCGAGGTACCGCGGATCGTAAGTCTCACGCTTGATCACGTAATTGCCGATGAAGGCCGCCCTCACCGCCTGTAGCTCGGAGACAGACCGGTCCTTTTCGAGCGTTGTTGCTGTCTCCATGTACCCGGTCGCCTTGTCGACGATCAGCGGCACGACCTCGGTCGATTTTAATGGAAACAACTGCGCTGACGACCACACCGAGATGCCGGCGACGGCCCATCCCGCGATCGCCGCAAGGCCGAGCACGAACGCAAGCAGTGAGAGGAGCGATCTCTGCCGCGCCCCCCATGTCAAATGCTGCTGATAGATTCCGTCAGGACCTGGAACTTTCCACTCGGGCTTGCCAAATGCCTTTTTCCTGAACAACGCCACCCGAATTCATCTCCGCATAGATCCCGGGAATCGCCGCGAACAGATCGTCCGCGGTTACACGATGGGAGAACCTTAAATTACACGATAGTAGAAGAAAAGTAGAAAGTGACACCAATCTCAGTCCCCATGTTGCTATCCGGAACGGCCTCGCATTCGACCGGCAAGCATCCGCCCCATGGCACGAGTTCCTCGCCCCATATCTCCCGCCATGGCCATCGTGCCTCGTACCGCGTTCCCCGTAACACCCGCGGGGGTTATACTCGCTGCAAGACTTGCGGCTCTCGACCCGCTATTTCTGGCGGTCCGCAATCCCTCGCCAACGGTGCCCGCGGCAGGGAGTCCAAAAAATGCCGCTCCATATGCGAATGAAAGCGCCAATGACGGCACCTTGGAAACAAACGCCGCCACAACGAGCATGTAGAGCACCAGGCCGGCCGCCACGCCGAAGGACTCTTCTTGCGTCGCTGTCGCAATCTGGATTGAATCCAGATACGAACGGACAAAGCCGAAACAGAAGCCGGCAATGATGTAGGAAAAAAGCAGCGTGAATATTCCGAACGCTATTCCCTTCACCCAGCCCTCGAAGACGAATCTGGAGATACCGAAGAAATTGCAGAGAATCGCGATAGGCCCTACGGCAAGCATCACAGCGACCGTCATCTTTGCAAACAGCGTCACGCCCGTCAGGACCAGAAGCATGGGGATCAACCCGCCGCCAACAATGAACAGGACGAGCAACGCGCCGACGATCGAGCCGATCCATCCCCCGGCCTGCGCCGTCGCGATCGCCGATGCGAACTCATAGACCTTCTCGGCGACCTGACGGACTTGGTCCGCCATATTGGCACCGCCAGCGATCCCGGCCATGCGCGAAGACAGAGCTGCACCAAGCTGCTCCGGCGTCTCGAGGATCAGCTTTCCGACATCCTCATGGAAGACCGACCAGGACATCACGAACGCATACGCCAGCGCGACCTTGCAGCCGGTGGTGGCCATATCCTGGACACTGATGTGGGTCCGGCCCAATGCCCCCCACAGAAAATAGATGATCAGGAACAGAGCCAGCAGGGAGGTGACCAGTCCCTTGTTTTCAGCAAACAGCCCCCAAGCCCGCTCGATCGTATCCTGGTTGATCCGATCGAAATAGGTGAGCGCGGTTCCATAGAAATTGGTGAGCCCGTCCCGCGGATCCATTTGGCAACACCTCCGGTCAGAGCTGGTTCACCGGCCTCATCGGGCCACATTCATCGCTCATCTGTTGGACGATGATCCCGCCGGTACTCGGGCCGGGCTGTTGACCATACGCAAGTTCGCCAACCGGATTCTCGTCAGCCGAGCACTTCGCCAAACGCTCCTTGTGGCCGGCGCAGCCGGCAAGAGCGATGAGGCAGGCCAGCAACGGGATGGAACAGGGTGGCTTCACTGCGACTGCGCTTCGAACTGCTCGAGCTGCTCCCTGACGGACTGGCCGTCTTGCTGCTGGCCGTTGCGTCTGCGAGCTGCCCCTGCGGCGAAGGTCTTCAGGAATTGCGATTGTTCGGAAAGGGCTGCCTTGTACCGCTGCGATTCCAGCACGACGGCACTGTTCAAGGCACCGACCGCTTCGTTGGCGGTCTGGTTCCCCTGCAACACCATCTGCGTGTTCTGCTCCAGGGCGCCTTTCATGTCCTGGGCCTTGCCAATCTCGCCGGCAGCATTGGTGAACGCGTCCGTCCGCTCCTTCGATGCGGCGTTCATCGCATCCGTCATCGCCGTCAGGGCCGTAAGCGTCTGGACCCCCTGATTGTAAGCCTGGTTCGCACCGGTGAGCTCGCCGCCGGTCACCGCGTCCTTCACCATCTTGACGAGGTTCAGGCCGTTGATCACCCGAGCCGCCATATTCTGGAACTGGCCACCGATCCCGCCGAACGACGCCTGATTCCCCTGCAGGATCGCGCCGAAATCCGGAGCCTGGCTCATCGTGAATCCACCACCTGTCGCCAGCGCCGAGAACTGGCCGGCATCCTGCGCCCTGTCGCCGGTGATCGCCTGCAGCGTCTTCGTGGTGTTGTCCTTGATGATAGTCGTGTCCGACTGGATTTGCGACGTCAGCGCCTTGATCTTCTCGTTGACCGCCGTATTGGCGCCATCTGTCACCGGCACCTGCGCAAAGGCCGCCGTCGACAACAGGAGCGCTACCGCGCTGCCAAGAATGATCTTCTCCATCGGTTCACGTCCTTCCGCTTCGTTACCGTTCAGTTTGCTCATTGCGCCCGCCGGCTGTCGACGACAGCCACCAGCCCGACCACGTTGTCTTCCATCGCCGCGAAGGTGGCGTTGAGACCCTGCATCCGCGCCTGCTCCTGCAGGTATTGAAGCAAACGCTGGACATCGGACGTCGACGATTTCGGTGGAATCGCATAGCAACGCGTCGATCCGGTGTTCACCACCGCCGGTGGGCAAGCGATTTCGGCGATCTTGATCTCGCCTGAGTCGTCACCGAAATTGCCGTTTTGACCGCTGCCCGATCCCCTCAGGAACGCCGACGCTTCTTTCAGTTGCCCAAGCATGGTCTGTTGCTGCAGCTGGTTTGCCTCGAGCGCCTTGCCGACGAAGGCATTCCAGGTCTCAGCCCGCTGCAGCTGCGCTTCGGTGTTGCGGTCCACGGCCTCCTTGATGCCTTCACCGCAACCTGCCGGCGCCGAGACCATTTGCGGGATCGTGGCTCCCATCGGGCGCTGATCGCCAAATTGCCGTTTGTTGCGGTTGTAGTACTGGCTGACCATGTTCACGTAGTTCTGGGTTTCGGGAATCTGCGGTATGTCGCCGTTGCGCAGAGACTGCCGATTGGGTCCGGCGTTGTACCCGGCGGCGACAAGATCCAGCCGCCCGGGATACATGCCCATAATCTGTTTGAGATAAGCCACCCCGCCGCGGATATTGTCGCGAAGATCGTAGGGATTGACGCCGAGCTTGGCGGCGGTTGCCGGCATCAGCTGCATTGTGCCGCGCGCTCCGACCGCGGAGACCGCGCTTTGGCGGAAACGCGATTCCTGTTCCGCGATCGCCATGGCAAAGTTCGGATCGATACCCTGGCGCCGGGCTTCGTCCGCCACCATTTGCCGGATCTGCTCCTGGCTCGCATTGCGCGGATTGTTCGGTCCGATCTCGCCGCCCCAGCCAGCGCCGCCGCCAAAGAACGAGCAGTCCATGCCGCCAGCGCCCTGCCCTGGCGCATAGCTGTTCGTCGTGTCGCCCGAATTGCCGCGCGTGGTCTGCTGGTTCTTCCGATAATTGTCGTACCACTGCTGCGTCGTCTGCTGGATCTTCAACCGGGCGCCGTCATCCACCGGCACCTGGGCATACGACGACAGCATCGCACCCGCCAGCAATGCCGCAGCCATCGTCCCGCACAGCATCGGTCGCAGCATCGTCTCACCCCTTCCAGTCGCAGAATTTATCCAGCCAGTCGCGCGGGTCCTCGCCATATTCGTCGCGCAGCATTTCGACCTGGCGCACCGTGTCCTCACGGCCGGACAGCACCTTCACGAAATCCATCATGTGGCCCATGTCGACACGGGCCACGACACTGTCGCGGGCGTGCTTGATGAGGACGAAGCGCTCCGCCGGATCTCCCTCCTTGACCCAGGCGAATTCGGCGTCCGACAGCCCGAACGGCTTCTTGAGGCTGTCTTCGTCAGCCTTCGGGAACGGAAAGAAGATGTTCGTCGAGGTTTGCTCGATGATGGTGCGCGAGACGCTCGACCGCACGACGTCGTCCGGTGATTGCGTGCCGAAAATGATCATCCCGTTGCGCTTGCGGATGGTCTTGAAATAGTCCTTCATCGAGCGCCTGAACTCCTCGTCATCGAGAAGCTTCCAGGCTTCGTCCATCAGATTGATGATTGGCGTCTTGCCGTCGTAGATCTTGTCGAGGCGATGGAACATGTAGAGAAGGGCGGCGGTCCTCGCCTGCGGGTCTTCCAGGATCGAAGTCATGTCGAAGCCGATCATCGGCCTGGAAATGTCCAGACGATCCTCGGCATTGTCGAACAGCCAGGCGTACGGCCCGTCCTCGACCCACTTATCGAGCCGTGCCATCAGGCCGGTTTCGGTCCGCTGCGATCCGGCAAGAAGCGAGCGCAGCGCCGACATGCGTCGGAACTTCTCATCGCCCGAGGACATGATCTGCTTGATCGCGGAGCGGATGATCTGCTCCTCCTGCGGAGTGAGCGCTTCGCCCTCGCGGTTCGGCTTTAGCATGAAGCTGATGAGCCGATAGAGAAACACGCGGTTTTCCTCCGTGTTCTCCATCATCAAGGGATTCCAGCCAGACGGCTCGCCCGGCTCCAGCGTCATGTACGTGCCGCCCGCGGCGCGCACCATGATATCCAGACCACGGTCCTTGTCGAAAACCACTGCCTTCAGGTCAGGATTGACGCGATAGGCCTGATTGATCAGGAACGACATCAGCACCGTCTTACCGGAGCCGGTCGGACCGAACACCGTCGTGTGACCGACATCGCCCTGATGGAAGTTGAAAAAGAACGGCGTTCCCGACGTCGTCTCGAAAATCGTGATCGCCGGCCCCCAATGGTTGCCGTCCGGCTTGCCATAGGGATAGGCGTGGAACGAGGACAAGCCGGCAAAATTCAAAGTCGAGATTGTCGCCCGTCTGGCGATGTAGGCCTGGTTGCCGGGCAGCTGCGCCCAATAGCAGGGTTCGCAATTCAGATCCTCGCGCACATAGCTGGCACCCAGGGCGCCAAACTCCGAACCGATCACCGCCACCGCCTCGTCCAGGGCATCCATGCTCCTGGCGATCGGCATCACCGTCAGATGATGTTCGGCAAAAGCCACGTTCTTTCGCGCCAGCTGGTCGCGCGCGAAATCAAGATCGCTCTGGATCGACGATCCACCTTCATCGGATTTGGTGAGCTGCCGATCCAGGCGGTCGATCTTGTAGCGGGCGGCCTGATCGTCAACGAATGACAACGATTGCGTGACCACCATCTCGAAGTGCTGCTTGAGCACATAGTCGAGCATTCCGGCGCCCGTTTCGGGCGGGTACTCCTTCAGCGAGATCATTGCGGCATAGCGGTCCTCGCCCCGCGTGTCGCCTTCCAGGTGAATCGTGCGATTGCCGAATGTGGTTCGACGTGACGGAACCATCTCGTCGATCGGCATGTTGCTGAGAAGCATCGGCCGAACCTTGCCGGCGTTGAGCAGAGTGTAGAAAAATTCGCACTGTTCGGAAAACCAGACGACGCGCGCACCCGGTTCAAGGACCATGTCGTCGCTTACGTCGCGATAGATCCGCCGGCCATCCGGCATCGTCACCTCGACGCGCTCCACATCGCGCAAGAGCTGCGGACCGTACGGGTCGAGGCTCTTCTCCAACGCCCGCGTCGCCTCGAGCAGCTTGTCACGCATGTGGCGCAATTGCTCCCGCGCGACAACGGAGCCGCCTACACCCAGGATGCGGCTTGGAAACGAGCCCTTCCTGAACACCGGTCGCACGACCAGGGACACATAGGTATCGTTCACGAACATCTCGTTCTTCGAGATGCTTGCCTGATAGACCTCGTCCATGCGGGCCATGAAGGGATCGGTAAACGTGCCGGGCAGCGACGGCTTCACCTTGTGCCGGACGACATGCGTGTACAGCGCGAAGCTGCCGAGATTCGAAATCGCCCGAAATGCCGTGTTGCGCTGCCGTTGCAGCAGATTGACGTAGTCGATATCGGCGGTTTCAAACGAGAATCCGTTGAGCCGCAGCGTCGTGACAAGACAGTCGTTCTTGAGCCGGATGATCCCGTTCTCGATCGGCGCGAAATACGGCACATGGGTCGATACCTCCCTGTCGGCGAAGATGTCCCATCCCCGACTGAGATTCGACCGCAGGGCGCTTGCAACCGTCGTCATTTGCCGTAGGTCCTGATGCGTCCGCCGATCCGCCTTCCGAGCGGATTGACCCCGCATGCACTGTGCTTTTGCAGGATGTCGAAGAACCACAGATCGATCTTCGTGCTCACGACGTACAAGACCGAATGCTGCGCGATAAAGGCGGCCGGGAACCAGAGAATGGACCCAAGTGCCAGGAACAGCATGAGCGAGGTGAAGCACTCCGCGAGAAAGAAGGTGTACGGGATGCCCATCACCGTCGGCGGCCGCGTCATCGCCAGGATAACCGGATAGGTGTCCACGATCTCTTCTTCGTCTCTGTTTGCCATGACGATGAAGCCGCCTACTGCGCCCCGCCTGCCAGAAAATCGACAAGCTCGGCCGCCGCGAACATGCCGGCAAGCGAACCGCCGACCCGCAGAAGCGCGCCCCAGCTCCAGTAGCCAAACGCCGCCGCCAGAAACATGCCGATGAAGGCGATTGCGCCGATGCTGCGTCCGAACGGTCCGATAAAGAACTGGACAATTCGGTCGGCGGCATTCTGCAGGGCCTGCAGGTTCTGTGCCGCCGCCGGCTCGATCGCGGACATGAGCAGGATCCCCGCGCTCACCGTTGCCATTGTCGAATGGACGATCACACGCTTGCCGCGTGGTGAATTCCACCCCACTCGGGCGGCGTTCGCCAACCGGCCGCAAAATGCCTTCATGCTGTTCATCGGCTGCCTTCCTCTCTCACCTTCACAGGCCCGTCGGAGGGCTGTATCTGTTCAGCCTCATCCGTTGTATTGGGACCGGCGCTACTTATGGAGAACACCAACATCGTCGATCGTGCAGGGCTGGAGACCTTTGTGCGCACCACTCCCCGCTGCTCGTTGGAGCGATACTCTTGGTGCACCCGGCCAACGGTCTCGATGTCGCCTGGTGCATATGCGTGGGTATAGAGACCCACCACGCGTGTGACATAATTGGCCGTTTCGCGGATCAGCGGCAGCGATCGGCGAACATCCACCTTCGGTTCGCCGGCGTTGTAGGCTGCCGCCACAAGCATCGGATTGGCGTACTTATCGACCAGCACTTTCAGGAATTTCGCCGATGCGCGCACATTCTGCGCCGGATCGGTCAAATCGCTCGCGCCATATGCCGCTCCCGTTTCCGGTAGCATCTGCATGATCCCGACAGCCCCTGCTCCACTGACCGCCGTGGCATCGAAAGCGCCGTTCTCGGCCCTGGCGATCGAAAGCATCAAATTGGGATCGACGCCCTCTTCTCGCGCCGCCTGTACGATCATCCCCGCCACGTCGTCGGGCATGCCGGCGAGCAGGTCTTGCCGCACCTTTGCATCGGCCTTGTTAGTCTCTGACGACCGCATCAGAGCTGTGGCATCCGCGACACTTTCAGCTGCCAGACCATGCGGCGGCTCAACCTGAAGAGGCTTGGCCCGATAGGTAAAGACATTAGCGCTTGCTCGAATGGCCTTCAATCGAGACGGTACAGGGGCAGCTTTCGCTGCTGCGTGCGGTGCCGCTGTCATTTCTCCGGCGCGAACGGAAAACGCCTGATCGCTCAGTGGCGTCACCACGCTTGATGATCGAGCGTCCAGATCCCCGCCGAAAGCGTGAAGAGGCATCACCGCGCACAACAGTGCAACGACCTTCCCGCCGTGGATGCTGGAAGCACGCGCCGCTTTCCTCGCCAAAAACCGCATTATTTGACCCTGAACGTTAGACAGTGGATTACACTCTAGTATAATCCAATATGCCCCGGTCAAGTCAAAATATCACTATCGTATAATTATTTTCGCTTGGCTCTCAGTCGTAATGGCCGCGCCGAGGCGAAAATCAGAGGCCCTTTCGCTCCCATGGATCGCGCTTCCGCTGATAGTGCAGTTGCTCCTGGTCACCGAGATATTTGGCCAAGTTGACCGCCGTGCCGCCTTTGACGAACACCGATCCCGCGTCCGCTCCGGTCCGATAGCCAACAATACGGCACAGGTAGTTCGGCAGCGGTCTGTTCACGCGCTGGATCTCGTAACAACTCGTGACTTGGTATTGATAATCATTGCTCAATGTCTGAAGGCGACGGTTCTGCTGCTGCACCGGACCGAGTTGGTATCGCTGATAGTGCGATGCTGACGTTTGCACCAGCTGGCATTCGGAAAACGTCCCATACGCCTTGCATTGCGTCAGTTTCAGCCCTGTCCATGGATATGATACCGAATGGCTCAACGGCTCGGTCGGCAGCGCACATCCTGCCACAGCCATACCCAACGCCATCACCACAATGACCGGAATCTTCATTCAATTCTCCCAGAGGCTCTGGCAAATCCGTTCGCCCAAGCCCGCAATGCAGATAGTCGTATGGCTTCGAATTCGAGCAACGAAGCTTCCGCTGCCCTTTCCATTCGCCCCTCGACACGACAGTCGCCACCGCCATCACGTACAGGCAGCGATGACCGGCGCGATCCCAGTTCGCCTTTATTCGCAGCTCGGCTAGGGCCTCACCGACGAACCTCCCCGCTTGTCCTTTCCGTTTGGGCCTGATGGTCGGCTTCCCCTCAGGAGGATTCCGCTTCCGCCTTCTATCAGCGAACGTCGGTCTCGCGCGTTTTCTTAATGTTACTATCGTATAATCTCAATTGCCGCAATTCCAATGCCGCTAACCTGACGCAGCAGCGGCCTTCGGCCGTGCTGCGTCCTGCAGATTCGGGCCGGGAAGGAGGAGGTGTGGTGCTCGGCCGCTTTCTCCTCTTCCCATTGGTCGCGCTGTGGCGCTGAATAGACGTGCAGCCGATCCGCCATCTGCAATTGGCTTCTTTTTGGTTGCTTTGTCCTGGTTCATCGTCGCCGCCGGGTCTTTCGCCCCATGTCACTTGTTGGATAATCCTGGCACACCTTGTAGGATCGCGACCGGTTGCCGTGGCTTGTGACCGCCGGTCGGTTGCTGGTGCTCGGTGTCCCTGCGCTTGCGATCCTCGCCTGCGACACGCTCACACATCTCGCGCCCAAGCCACTGAGGTCAACGTTTGGGACGAAAAGACACTGAGGCGCGAGCGGAGGCAATGCTGCTTTGCTGGCGTTTGCTCCGATGGACCCTACGGTCATCGTGATGCTGCTGAACTGACTGACACCGCATTTCGCAAATCCGAGCATCCAGACAATTCTGCTTTGAAGTTGCCAACCAAAGTTTATCAGTCTGACGTTAACAGCCGATGCGGCGCGGCATGGTTTTAGATGCCAGACAACGAACTTGGCGAAGTCCTACTTAGCGGCGATATGCCGCTTGATTGCGGCGTGAGATCAGAGACTGTTCAACCTGCATACGCCACTCTTCTTTTTCGTTCTTGCGCTTAGCTTCAAAGCTCGAATCCGGCTTGGTGCGGCGGATCCTTGCTTCGCCGCAGATAGCGCCGATAAGCGTCAAGAATGCCAGGATCGCGATAAGTTTCACCCAGAAGTTCTGCGCAAAGAAATCGTAGCCCCACAAGCCGACCGCAGGAGCCCACGCCGCGCCAACGGCGGACGACCCGACCCACAGAAGAAGCCAACCACCAAAGGCAATCCAGGCGAAAAGCATGACAAGGCCGGCAAGCATCCAGAACCCCTGCACCGTTTTCTTGATGGTTCTGATCATCGTCATCTTCCGTACAATTCGACCGCGCTATGCACCACAAAAAGTGGCCTTGTCGCTCTTGAAACTTGCACTATCGTATAATTTGCGTCTATAGCATTTTATGGGCGGTTTAAAAAGGCCGAGCTGAAAATGCATGCTATTGCACCGGTTTCTATCGCTGTCCTCGTGGCTTCGGCCGCTGCTGTCGCTGCCCAACAGGCAACGGCGCCAGGCCCCGCCAAATTTGTCGAATATTACCAGAATGCCTACGCGAGCGGGCGCGACTTGGTCCCCGGACCGCAGCAGGCACTGAACTCGGCCAGTCTGGCAACAGGGCTGAAGCTCGAGACCATCATTCCCGAAGCAGCGTTGACCGGCAACGCATTTGTCGATGCTCAAAACACCATCATCAGGTTGGTTGGTGTTCAGGGCTGCTTGTCTACGCAACAACTCCAACTGGGCGAGATGCGGGCGTCATGCACCATGCTGTCGATGGCTGGCCTGAATGCTGCCCTGCAAACGGCAGCAGCGCCAGCGGGTGGGGCATTTCCCTGCCATTTTCTTGGTGCGAACAGTGGTCAGCCTGCGATTCGCTTTGCCGAATGCTTCTTCATTGGCCCTGACGATCGTGCCCAACCGCTGTCTGAATACCTCATTCGTCGCGGGCTGGCGTTCGCTGCCCGAGCACCGAACGGCACAGCACTTTATCCTGAATATGCCGCTGCCGAAGCCGGCGCGGCCAAGGCTCGCGTCGGTATTTGGTCGAATGCCGCATTTCGTCACCCCTATGGGGAACGGTATCGGCACAACCAGATGAATTGATGCGGATTTCGACAATCATGCTTGTTGCCATCGTCGCCGGTTCTCTCGCCTACGCCTATGCGGCCGTCGTGCCGCCGATTCACACGCCGGCCCAACCAGGGCCACTAGCTATCCAGGCGCAGGTGCCAGGCGACAGAGACACGGCAGCGTCTGTACAGGGGGGCACCAACAAATTTGTGCCCTTTCCGTCGACCGCGCAATTTGAAACCGCTGATAGCTGGATCGCCGATGGCAAGCGTTACCGGCTTTACGGCCTGCAGGCCTGTTTGCGTGGCACGTCGATAACGATCGCACCCGGTGCAAAGCGTGATTGCGGTGAGCTGAACCTGATCATGGCGCAGGCTATAATCCGTGACAGCAAACCCGTCTGTACGACGATCCGGGAAATCGACGCCAACAATCTGCTTGTCATTTGCCGAACAACGACGGGCAAGACCGGCTACGATCTGGCGACTTACATGATCGCGCAGGGATGGGGCTTTGCCGCGGTCAGCTCGAGCGGCGAGCTCGCCGTTCCAGGTTACCGGCTTGTCGAGCAAGGCGCACGCGAAGCGCGGGAAGGGCTGTGGGCCTATTCCGATCTTCCGCACCCCGCCTCCATCCTTCTCGGACAGGGTAAACAGCAACCGCCAAAAAATGTAGCCGGTGAGCAATGAAACTTCTCAGCAGCACCGCGATCGTCATCACGCTTGGCGCCCTATGGCCGGCAAGCGCGCAGACCTCGGCTGATAACACGCTGCCGAAGCAAATCTATGGACGCGTGCAGGTGCTCGACGGTTCGACTATTGAATTCATCAAGTCCAGGAAAATCGTACGTTTTGCAGGCTATCTTGCGCCTCGGCTCGATCAGGTTGCCATGACTGATGATGTCGGATGGCCCGCCGGTCAGGTCGCCCGCGCCTGGTTGATCCTTCGGACCCTGAAACATGACGTGAATTGTGCGTCCGTGACGACCGACGCGAACGGCACCATTCTCGCACATTGCTTTGTCGAAAATACCAATCTGGCTGCGATGGCGATCACCGAAGGCATCGGATATGCGTTCAATTTTCCCGCCGAGCCGCAGGTCCCGGCTTACTTCGATATCGAACGTCGCGCGAGAGGCCTGGGTTTTGGCGTGTGGTCAGATCCGAAGCTTTCCCCGCCTTGGAACTATAAACCAGACCAGCCGAACATTCCCGAAGCGAGCTCGACTTCAAAGGAAGCGCCAGATCCCGGCCTCCCCCTTCCTCCGACCGCTCCAGTGCCACCCAACAATTCTCCGCGAGGCTAACATGAGAAACCTACTCTTCACGCTCCTGATCGCTGGCGGCGGCCTGACCATGGTTTCGCCGGCGGGGTCACAGACTTCGCAACAGCCCTCTCAACCCACCGACCTCGACCCAGGTCAGTGTGGCGCTGGCGGCATGGGGTGTACGCCCGACGATGTCCAGAAATGGATGGACAAGGGCAACGAGCTCGCAAATCTCTCCAGCGCCGATCTCAGCCAATACGCGTACGCGTGCACTAAACATCCGGAGTGGAAGGACGATTGCGAGACCGACCCTGGCAAGGTTCTGCGCCGCCTGGGCATCACCGACTATCAATGACGGGCTTTCTCACATGAACCAAACGGTCACTCTAAGCCTCACGGGATTTGTTTCATTGGTGGTGGGCGGCGCTGGCGGCTACGCCTATACAAACTCAATCTATGCCGGCAAGCATGCGGACCTCACCGAGCAGATTGCAACACTGCAAAAGAAGGTCGACGAATACGAAGCGGCTACCAGACTCGAAGTACCATCCGATCGAGAAGCGCTCGCTGCAATCCGCAAGCTCATATTCTTCGGTGGCGTGAAAAAAGTTGCCACCGATCAGGGCCAGAAGGACGCGGTCGCTCCAGGTGCTGTCTGCTCCCTCACGATCACAGACAAGCACGACCTCGTTCTGCCCAAGGTGCTGCACTTTGTCAAAATCGACGGCGTTTGGGCGTCACAGAATTGATGAGGAAAGGAGAGAACCCATGAAGCCCTTCCGGCATATGCTTCTTGCAATTGCAGGGAGTATCGTCGCCCTCACGCCCACGGGTACCAGAGCTCAGGATGCTTCGTTCGGCTGCAAGATTCTGCTTTGTGTCGCTTCGCAGAACCCATCATGGCAGGGCGTCTCCTATTGCGTGCCACCCGTTCTGAAACTTCTTGCTATTCGAAAGGTTCATCCCGGCTATTGGCCCTCTTGTCCCGAAGCTGGAACCCACAAGCCGGGCTATGCCGAATTTGAAGACTGTCCTGCCGGAACGACTCCCACCACCATCAATCGCGCGAGCGACCATGGCGGCAGCACGCGCGGGACCCCAGCCTGCGCCAAACCGGTTCAAGCTGCCTGCTCCAGCCTCTACAATCGCAATGATCGTCTTGGCAGCAACAGCTACCGAGACAATGCCGGATCCCAACGCGTCGGCGACGCATGCACGACGACCGAGATCATTCCAAGGCCCCGGAGAAGGAACCCTTATTATTTTGACATTCGTAATGAGGGGGCGGCCAATTTCAAACGTGTTTATTTCAATCTGAGACATTGAGAGTTCAGGCATTTCTATCATCGAATGTCCGCTACAACCGTCGGGCATTCCGATTTCATTTGATTTAGATGAGGATTGAGCTGTGAATCTGGAGGATGTGTATAGATCTTATCTGCGAAATTCATCAAGCGCTCCCACGCCTTTCGGCCTAGTCTAGTCTGTCAGGATCACCTCGGTCACAGCTGACGGTGATGGCATTCGTTCGTCTTTGATAATGCTCGTTGCCTCAGTCAGCTCCACTGCCATTCCCGAAACATCGCGGAACTCGTGTGCAGGATGGAAAAGACGAAGAGTCTTCGGCGGGACAATCCGACCTGCTAGGCGTGCACCGGCCATAGAATGCGCCTACCCATGGGGATCGAAGGTGACGCACCATACTTTTCGCCTTTGTACACGACCTCCTGGATGTCCATTTACACGCGGTTGGGCGAGGCAAGCACGTTGCGCTACGGTGCGATGAGGCAAAACGAAATCTCATTCCCATTGTGGTCTTAGGAGTGAACTCATCTTCGCCACTGGCACCGACCCACCGTCACGGCGAAAGCAGCCTGACCGCGGCTCTCACGGGACGGTTACCGTAAGAGTTCAAAACAAACAGTACGCACCCCTAGTGCGTAACACCTTCAATAAGAGACAGGCACGATCAAGAAGAGCACAGCGAAACGTTGGACCAACCTAAGACCGAAGCTTAGCGTTCCTATCACCCGTGCAGCAGGTCGACATTCGGGATCGATCTCTACGATAGGTTCGAATCCCACTCTGTAACTAGCGAGAGCAGCATTTCTGAAAGAGCGAGAATTTTCGGAGGTTGTCGATAGCTATTTAGAACCTAGGCAGAACTCATGAGTCACGTTTATTGTGGCGCTGAAACCCGATTGATGCGCCAAGCTGTTTTGGCCGCGGCAATCGACGAGCCTGTTTCAAGACACCTGCCAATTTCTGGTTGATTTCGGCCGGCATCGCGGTTGGGACTGCTTTGCTGGATTCTGATCGCCTGACGTGAATGAGCATGGCCTCATATGTTGCCATTTCAGCGCCATCAATGTTTTTCAAGTACTGGAAAACATGTATCCGCTTGTCGTCAACGTCTACCAATGTGGTCACGATTGTCAGATCTTCGTCAGTTCTAATCTCCCTTAAAAAAGTTAAGTGCGTTTCAAGTGTAAAAATTGCATCTCCAGTACGAGGGAAGTATTCTCTGTCAAAGCCAACCGCAAACAGGAATTCGTCAAGCGCTTCAGTGAAAGCTATCCCGAAAGCATAATCTCCCATGTGCCCATTATAATCTTGCCATTCTGGCTTGGGTCGAAAATGCCATGCCGGTGGAAACTGTTCAACCATTGGACGCCTCAGAATGCCGTTACGCTAGTGGATGTTGGGTATTAACGTGCCTATAGAATTCGTCAGCGGAAGCGTATTTGACTTGTGCAATTTGCGACATCGACCGCTGCAGTAAAAGAAAATGCCGTGGCGACTATACCGTTTAGCGGATATCTTCACCTCTCGCTAATGAATATTCGCTGGTTGTAACTTAGCATAGCACTCGCCGTGCATGCTACTGGTGTGAACGGACGCAGAGGCCCGAGTGGATAACTCACCGCTACGGAATTACTCCTGTGCGCGGACGCCCCACTGTGAAACTACATTATGGAGAGCACCAAAATCTGTGGGGTGTCAGGCGGCCATCGCGGTTTCCAGCTGAGAAGCGGACTTATTGCCTGAGAGACCGGGATACCACTGCTCGAACTTTCCACGCAGCGTGCCATCGAGCACCCGCGTGCGGGTCTGAAGCAAGAGATGCGCCCCTTCCTTCGACCACCGCATCTGCTGGCGCTTTGAGAAGCGCTTGCCGACGACGACGTTGACGGTCGACTCGACAAACCCCGTCGAAACCCGTTCGCCATAGCGCCGCCGCTCGGCGTAGTTCGGGATCATGCCTGCATTGTTGGCGATGTAGGTATTGAACTCATCCGCTGCCTTTCGGAAGGCCTTCATGCTGGGATAATCGGTTTCGACCACATCGAGATCGTCGACAAGCCACTCGATGCAGGGCAGCGCCCGCCGGTGGTTGCCGTTCCACAGATAGCCCTTTATGCGCTTCAGTTCGCGCGCGGCGTCTTCGGCTTCCCTCGGATTGTGATGCGCCAGCCCCTTGGCGTATTGGCCGAGAACGGTCAGCCGCATGGTGATATGAAACCAGTCGAGAACGTGCTCGGCGCATGGAGACATCGCCACCGCCATGTTGCGCACGCTGTCGCCGCCGTCGGTGAGGAAGGTGATGTCCTGGTTCATCTGAAGGCCTTGTTCGAGCAGGACCTCATGCAAGCGGCGGCGAGGCTTGTCGTCATGGCTCTGGACCAGGCCGAAATACCGGTTGTCCCGATCTTCCGGAATTGATTTGCCGACCATGACCTCGAAATGGCTCTGCGTGCCGTCCCGGGCGCGGACATAGCCGCCGTCGATGCCGACGACGATCGGGCCTTCGGGGATGGGCAATTTCGCCCACATCGGTGGAAAGCCTTCGACAAAGGAGGGGCGCTCCTCGCCGAGCTCCGCTTCGGCACGGGCGGCCGTGCGGTGCAGGTGATTGCGGACCGTTTCGGCGTTCAGCGTAGAACCGACGGGGAGCACGTCCTTCAGAAGATCGACGGTGACGCCGAAGGAGACCAAGGAAGCCCATTTAGTTTCGAGGTAGAGCAGTTCGGGTGCGACGTGCTCGGAAAAGAACTCCGTCAGCGGGCTGAAGGTTTTGCTCTTGCCTGCATCGCAAGCACAGCGGTGAAGCCGCGGGCTGGAAATCGGCACGTCGCCGAATGGCGTTCGGAAGCGGATCACCGCGCGGCCCTTGCTCGGCTGGGCGCGACCACACTGCGCACAACACCGGCGTTCGGCCGCAAGGGTTGCGGCTTGCGCCGCAATGATGTGTTCCTGCAGGCGGCCAAGCACACCCTTGGCCTCGGCGAGCGACAATCCGATTGCCTCAAGCCGATCATGTGGTTTGTCGAGGCTCAAAATCTCTTCCTCGCAAAAGCCGTCGTCCGTCGCGGCGATCCGCAGCTTGATTTCAATCTTCATTGCATGCCTTCCATCGGGTTTCATAGAATGCGTGGCGAGGGAAACCGGGCCATGCCGACAGTTGCTGGGCGGCGATCATTCATATGAACCATTGATACATCAGCTGCCGGTGCTCATCCTGGTGAAAGCTCTTGTTGACATCCCGCCGCGAAAAACGGCAGTCGAGAAACGGCTCGCGAGCGCGCGACCGGTTGATCGCGCGCTCGACTGCCTGGCGCGCGTCCTCGTCATCGAGCATGGCGCGGTCGCCATTAAGAACAACCTGCTCAACAAACTCCGCCATGGTCACGAGATCATCCATCGTGTCGAGGCCAAAGGCGTCGTCACGCCGATCGAGATACCTGTCGGGCCCGCCGCAATCCTCCGGTGGACAGGCGCCCGCGCCGCCGATGCAGGTCGGATACCGCCCGCGTTCCTTGGCCGCTTCCCGGTCTTCGACACGTATCTCGTGCTCCCACCAGTCGCCCATGTCATAGACGTAGGCGAACCTGGCGTTCCTGCGGAATGCAAAGCTTTCGAGCGTCTTGTCGGGCGGTTCGGGGCAAATATCCGTCGAACCGTATCGAACCGCGCGTATCCCGAACTCAAACAGGTGCAGACTCTTCCAGCCCATGGCCACCTGAATCACGCCGTGCAGTTCCCGCAATGAATAGCTCTCCGGAACCAGCACGCGCCGCCAGACCATCGGGCTCAGACCAAGCAAGCGGACTTTGAGCCGGAGAACGGATCTCGAGGGCGGCAACAGGGAGGATGCTGGTGGCATAATCAGGCTTCGGTAGCTTCAGCAGAATGAGCCTACCCAGCTTTCGGCTCGCCGGCTACCAACACCCCACACAATTTGGTGCTCTCAATGGACGACGATGCCAGGCAACCTGCCCCCTGGCACTGGCTGATCTGAGCGACGACATCGGTCTTGGTGATAACGCCTCGCAGGATGCCAGTGGCGCTACAAACGAGCAAAATATCGGTTCCTGACCCAAGAAGCCGCGCAGCCTCGATTAGATGCGCATCATCAGCGATAGTGACAAGCCGTTCACGCGCTTCCGGTAACAAACTCTCAACAAACATCACCTGTCCCATCCAAAATGCAACCCCACGGACCCACAGCCATAGCCTATCACAAGTGTGAGTAAGGTGTTGAAAGCAATGCTGTGAACAGACAATATTTAGCCACGATAAAGCGGACGCACCCACGAACGCAGCAGCCATCGTGGTCGTGGAATGGATGTATTCCTCGATCACAATTCTGGGCCAAGATGCTGGTAACCGGACACCCAGGCCAGCGGGTTAAAGCTAATATTCGAGGCGAAATCACTACACTATTCTCGTATATCACTTTCGGCTGGATAAATTAAACCTTCCCCATTCATGACAGCTGCAGGCGTCATGCTGGCCTCATTGACTTGCGATGACCCCAGGATGTGCATCACGCTTTCGCCTTGGCTGATCAGGTAGTCCGTGATGATCCGCCGATGACAGCGCCACCATACAGCCTCTGCACACATGATTGCGCAGCGGTGTTTGTTTCCTAGCGCCCTGAGTTGGGCAAGTCCGTCGGCAAACGGCGCACTCAACGCATAGTCTGCATAGTTACGGAAGCTGCGTACGCGCCAAAACCCGTTCGGCGACTGCTCCAAATTCCGCGTCTTACCTCGAAGCCCGCCAAGTGTCGCAATATGTTGATAGCCAATTTGCCAAGGCGCCAACGTTGCGGGGAGGCAATCGCCGTTGAACTGCGGATTAGTGCGCGAACGCGGCATTATTCTCACATCAACGACGAAATCAACGCGGGACTCTCGGAGCAGATCGACGAATTCGGCAATCGTTCTTGTGGAGTGACCGATGGTGAAGAAGGTATTCGTATCAACCTCCATGAATGGAATGCTCCACCGCCCGAACAGCACCAATCCAGAAGCTAGGCGTTTTCATCGCAGATCAAAAGCGCTGTTTGCACTGAGCGCTGTCTTAAATCAGGCTTTCGGCGCATGGTGGAGGCCACAAGAGGAACAGAAATGGCGAGAAAGTTCGAGATCGGCGATCAGGTAAGCTGGAATTCGGAAGCTGGCCGTGTCAGCGGGCGGTTACAACGAGGACCATGAATTCTACGGTTACCGAATGCCGATTTGATCGCCTTCAGAAGAATCTACTTTTCAGGCGCTGCCCCCGATGATTGTCTCATTCTTTAAACCATCCGCTCTTTGCAATGTGCGGATCAGCGGCGTATCGCAAGCGATATCGTTTTCAACGCGCTTGCCAACTACGGACACCCCTTAGACAATGGATCATTTCCGCAGCAGACCGTTGGGCACGGTCGCGCTGGATTTCGTCGGGCGCGGTCTGGCCAAGATCGATGTAGCAGTCGGTCAGCAGTTCGCAGAGCGGCAAAGCCTGTTCTACGGCCGTATCAGGCAAAGCTTCGAGAAGCGGCGCGGACGAGAACGGGTTCTGGACAAGTTCTTCGGCTCTTGTTCGTGCTTGTTCCGCCAGCGCCTGTAGTCTGCTTGAATCGGCCGTTTTTTCAGCCGCCGCCAGCGTTATGAGGTGATTGGCGAGCCGCATCTCTAGCAATACCAGATCCGTTTTGACGATGTCCGTGGAGGTGCGGCGTTCGACATGAAAGGCACGCCTGCGTTCGCTGCGCAGCTTTGCGACGTGACCCAGTTCCTCGTGCGCCATCCGCTCGGCGGCTTTGCCGATCTCTGCAGAATTCGCGTGTGCGGCGACATAAGTCCAGAAGACAAAGGCGCGCTCTTCGTTGCGCACCGCCATTGAGAAGGCGCGATACGCACTCAGTAGTTCAGGCGCAACGATGCCCGCTCCCTCGTCGTCAAACAGCACTTCCGGCGGATGCAACATGGCGGATTTCGGTTGACCAATCGCCGTCTGCCATTCGTCCACCTTACCCAGATGGCCCTCCTCCTCTGTGACAAGAGCCTCGAAGACGCCGGCGAGATCAGGTTGGCCTATCTCCTGCATGCGCTTCGCCAGCGCGATATATCCATCGATCGCCTCCTGTTCCATCGACCTGGCAAGCGCCAGCAGTTCATTCATCGACGCGACCTCCCATGAATCGCTCTCGCTTTTAACCATAATTTTCTCCTCGATCGTGCCATTAGACCATTAGATCGTGTCCCGCAGCGTGGTGTAGCTTCGGCGCTCGCCGTGCCTTCCGGACAGAGCCGGGAACGTGTCAGCTTGCCGCTGGCAGGCTGATGAGCGGATCATCGCTCATTGTGGCGATGGTCTCAAGGGTCATGTATCGGGACCGCTGGACGGCCCATTCGTCGTTCTGTTCAAGCAGCAGTGCGCCGACGAGGCGGACGATGGCGCCATCGTTGGGGAAGATGCCGACGACCTCGGTGCACCGCTTGATCTCGCCATTGAGGCGCTCGATGGGATTGGTGCTGTGAAGCTTGGTCCAGTGCTGCCTGGGAAAGTTCATATAGGCGAGCACGTCTTCTTCAGCGGTGTCCATGAGTTGGGCGAGCTTCGGCACTTTCTGCCTGATCTGGTCGGCGACGTTGCGCCACTGAGTGCTTGCGGTCTCCGGCGTATCCTGGGCGAAGGCCGTGGCGATGAAGGCGGAGACCACTCGTCGGCCGCTCTTTCCGGCATGGGCCAGCGCATTTCTCATGAAGTGAACCCTTGCACCTCTGCCAGGTAGCCGATAGAACCTTGGAGACAGCGGCCTTGATCCCTTCATGGGCATCGGAGACCGCGAGCTTCACTCCGCGCAGGCCTCGCCTGGTCAGCTTGCGCAGGAATTCTGTCCAGATTGGCTCAGCCTCGGATGTGCCGATCTCCATCCCAAGCACCTCGCGTCGACCGTCGGTGTTCACACCCACGGCGATGATGACGGCAACGGAGACGATGCGGCCGCCGCGACGAACCTTGAGGTAGGTGGCATCGATCCACAGATAGGGCCATTCCCCTTCGATGGGTCTGTCGAGGAAGGCCTTCACCTTGTCGTCGATCTCTTCGCACAACCGAGACACCTGGCTCTTGGAGATGCCCGACATGCCCATGGCCTTGACCAGGTCGTCGACGGAGCGAGTCGAAACGCCCTGGATATAGGCTTCCTGGATCACCGCCGTCAGAGCCTTCTCAGCCATCCGGCGCGGCTCAAGGAAACTCGGGAAATAGCTGCCTGTGCGAAGCTTCGGAATGCGCAGCTCGACGGTGCCAGCACGTGTCTCCCAATCCCGGTCGCGATAGCCGTTACGTTGGGCAAGTCGGAACTCATTCTTCTCGCCGTAGCCCGCGCCGGTCTTCGTGCCGACCTCCAGCGCCATCAGCTTCTCGGCAGCAAAGCCGATCATCTCGCGCAGCAAATCGGCGTCGGCACTCTTCTCAACGAGTGAGCGCAGGTTCATCATGTCGTCGGTCATCGGTGATCTTTCCATCAGGTTGGTCTTCAACAACCCGACCCTACCGGAAAAACACTGGTGACCGCCGCTACCCTGCTACACCACCTCCAGGGACACGATCTGCCATTACGTGCCGAATAACAGTCTACAATAGTTTGAACATGGGTGTTTGATTTCAATGAACGATTGCCTAAACTGATCCTTGGAGTGGCCAGTGACTTACCAGAAGAGAGACGCATCGAAATGGAATTTACCTGGAAACGTCCAGCCTGGCTGTTGAGCATTCTTTGGCTAGCGGCCATCTGCCTCTCGGTGACAATCGCTTCGCCGGCTATGGCTGACGGTCAGTTGCCAACATTCCTCGAAAAGGTCCAGCCGTCCGAACTGTTTGAAGGTGCCGACCGCTTTGGCGAAGTCGAGGGCGATCCCCCCATCGCGCCTGTCTACCGGGGAGACGAACTTCTCGGCTATGCCTATCTGAACTCCGATTTCACCAGTTCCATCGGCTATTCCGGCAAGCCCATCCATATCGTCGTTGGTATCGAGCGATCGGGCATTATTCGCGGCATCAAGCTCGTCGACCACAAGGAGCCGATCGTGCTGATCGGCATTCCCGAGAAGGATGTCGTCGCCGGCCTGAACTCGATCATCGGCAAGGATATGGGCCGCGTCGCCGCCGGTCAGGAGCGCCCGCCGCAGGTGGACATCGTCAGCGGCGCCACCGTGACCATCCTGGTGATGAGCGACAGCGTCGTGCGCTCGGCGGTGGCGCTGATTCGCAGCAACCGGTTAAGCGGCGAAGGCGTCGTCGCTACGGTGGCGGTAACCGAGAAGAGGACGCTCGATCTTTCGAAAACGGAAGCAAGCGACTGGCAGACGCTGCTCGGCGACGGGTCGATCCGCAGCCTGCGCCTGACGGTCGGCGAAGTCTCGCAAGCCTTCGCGGATGCCGGCCACGCCGAGGCGGCGAAGAAGCCGGAAACACCACAGCCCGGGGACAGATTCATCGATCTTTACATCGCCCCTGTCAGCGTGCCGGTCATCGGCAAGACGCTGCTGGGCGAAGTAGGCTATCAGCGGCTCCAGTCCCGGTTGAAGCCGGGCCAGTCAGCTCTCCTCGTCGCGGGCGACGGCGCCTATTCGTTCAAGGGCTCTGGCTATGTCCGGGGTGGCATTTTCGACCGCATCGAATTGCTGCAGAACGGCCAGGGCCTTCGCTTCAGGGATCGCAATCATACCAGGATTTCGGCCTTCTCAACGGACGGCGCCCCTCGCCTGCGTGAGATCGCCCTTTTCGTCGTACCTACCGATTTCCAGTTCGATGTGACCGAACCCTTCGAACTGCAATTGCTCGCGCAGCGCAGCACCGTGGCGCGCGACAAGGCCGCCATCGCCTTCAATCTCGGCTATACGCTTCCTTCTTCCTACTACACAGTCACCCGGGTGGAGACGCCCGTTGCTGCGGCCAGGACGGACGCTTCTGCCGAAGAGCCGGCGGCGGCGACCCGGACCGAACCACTGCCCGACGCGCCGCCGCTATGGGTCAGCATCTGGGACATGAACCGCGTGACGATGGCCATCACCGTGGCCGCCCTTCTCGTGCTCACCGGGATCTTCTTTTTCCAGGACTGGCTGGTGAAGCGTCCGAAACTGTTTGCCTGGGTCCGTACCAGCTATCTCGTCTTCACGCTGGTCTGGCTCGGCTGGTACGCCAATGCCCAGCTTTCCGTGGTCAATGTCCTGACATTCATCAATTCGCTCGTTACGTCCTTCCGGTGGGAATTCTTCCTGGCGGCGCCGCTGATCTTCATTCTCTGGGCCGCGGTTGCCGCCGGCCTGCTGTTCTGGGGACGTGGCCCCTTCTGCGGCTGGCTCTGCCCGTTCGGCGCGCTCCAGGAACTGCTCAACAAGGTTGCCGTAAAGCTGAAGATTCCGCAGGTGAAGGTGCCATGGGGCCTGCACGAGCGCCTCTGGCCGATCAAGTACATCATTTTCCTCGGGCTCTTCGGACTGTCCTTCTATTCGATGGCCTATGCCGAAATCCTCGCGGAAGTGGAGCCGTTCAAGACGGCAATCATTCTGAAGTTCGCCCGCGAGTGGCCCTTCGTCATCTTCGCCTTGACGCTTCTGGCCGCCGGCCTGTTCATCGAACGTTTCTACTGCCGCTATCTCTGCCCGCTCGGTGCGGCGCTGGCCATTCCCGGCCGGATCCGCATGTTCGAATGGCTGAAGCGCTGGCCAGAATGCGGCACGCCATGCCAGCGTTGTGCCAAAGAATGTCCTGTGCAGTCCATTCATCCGGAAGGCCAGATCAATGTCAACGAGTGTATCTACTGCATGCATTGCCAGGAACTCTATCACGATGATCATCGCTGCCCGCACATGATCCAGGTCCGCCTGAAACGGGAAAAGTTCATGGCTCTGTCGACGCCGGCATCGCGCGGTGAAAGCCCGCCCAGAACCGTCGTCACCCATAATGGCGAGGCCATAAAGAAAACCTGAATTCGGCGCCGGGCAGCCTGCCCACGCCAGCAATACCAGCAGCAAGGGAAGACACCATGTCCAACGAAGATACGCAACCGAGCCTGAACAGACGCCAGCTTCTGGGGTCAACCGCTGCCGTCGCGGCGGCAGGCGCCGCCACCGCCGGTGGCGCGCTGACCTTTGCCGGAGGCGCTACGCCGGCAAAGGCCGCCACCGAGGGAGGATTGTCCTACGAGGTCAAGCCGGGCGAACTGGACGAATATTACACGTTCTTCTCCAGCGGCCAGAGCGGCGAAGTCCGCATCGTCGGCCTGCCGTCGATGCGCGAATTCATGCGCATTCCGGTGTTCAACCGATGCAGCGCCACCGGCTGGGGCCAGACCAACGAAAGCCTGAAGGTGATGACCGAAGGGCTGCGTCCCGAAACGGTCGAGTATCTCAAGGACAAGGGCGGCGTCTACCACAACGGCGACCTGCACCACCCGCATTTGTCCTTCACCGACGGCACCTATGACGGCCGCTATCTCTATGCCAACGACAAGTCCAATACCCGCGTTTGCCGCATCCGCCTCGACGTCATGAAATGCGACAAGATCATCGAACTGCCGAACCAGCACACCGTTCATGGCCTGCGCGTGCAGAAATACCCCAAGACCGGCTATGTGTTCTGCAACGGCGAGGACGGCGTGCCGCTGCCGAACGACGGCAAGATCCTCGACAAGCCCGCCGAATATTTCTCGATCTTTTCCGCGGTTGACGGCGAGACCATGACGGTTGCATGGCAGGTGATCGTCGATGGCAACCTCGACAATGTCGATGCCGACTACCAGGGCAAATACTGCTTTGCGACCTGCTACAATTCCGAGAAGGGCGTCACGCTCGAAGAGATGATGTCGAAGGAGCAGGACTGGGTCGTCATCTTTAATATCAAGCGGATCGAGGAAGCCGTCGCCAAGGGCGATTACAAGGAAATGAACGGCGTGCCGGTGATCGACGGGCGTGCGGGTTCCGCCTACACCCGCTATGTCCCGGTTTCCAACGGCCCGCACGGCATGAACACCGCCCCCGACGGCATCCACGTGGTCGCCGCCGGCAAGCTGTCCCCGACCGTCACAGTGTTCGACGTGCGCAAGTTCGACGATCTCTTCGACGACAAGATCAAGCCGCGCGATGTGGTGGTCGCCGAGCCGGAACTCGGCCTCGGTCCGTTGCACACGGCTTATGACAACAAGGGCAACGCCTATACCACCCTGTTCATCGATAGCCAGATCTGCAAATGGAACATCGAGGACGCCAAGCGCGCCTTTGCCGGTGAGAAGGTCGATCCGATCCGCCAGAAGCTCGACGTCCACTACCAGCCTGGCCACAACCATACCTCCATGGGCCAGACCAAGGAGGCCGACGGCAAGTGGCTGATCTCGCTGAACAAGTTCTCGAAGGATCGGTTCCTCAATGTCGGCCCGCTGAAGCCCGAATGCGACCAGTTGATCGACATTTCCGGCGACCAGATGGTGCTTGTCCATGACAACCCGACCTTCGCCGAGCCGCATGACGCGACGATCGTGCATGCCTCGAAGATCAATCCGGTCAGCGTCTGGAGCCGTGATGATGTCTTCTTCGCCGATGCCGTGGAACAGGCCAAGAAGGACAATATCGACCTGCTCATCGACTCGGAGATCATCCGCGACGGCAACAAGGTGCGCGTCTACATGACCTCGGCGGCGCCGGCCTTCGGGCTCGAGTCCTTCACGGTCAAGCAGGGCGACGAAGTCACCGTCTATGTGACCAATATCGACGAGGTGGAGGATCTGACCCACGGCTTCTGCATCGTCAACTACGGCATCAACATGGAGGTCGCGCCGCAGGCTACCGCCTCGGTGACTTTCAAGGCCGACCGGCCTGGCGTCTACTGGTATTATTGCTCGTGGTTCTGCCATGCCATGCACATGGAAATGAAGGGCCGCATGCTGGTGGAGCCTAAATCGGCCTGATGTGGTACCGACTGGCAAAACTCTGGATGGCGGCCCTTCTGGCCGCCATACCTTCGGCTGCGCTGGCCGCGGAATGGATCGTCACACCCTCCGACGGGCCGACGCTCTCGGCCGTTCTTAAAGCGGCGGCTCCGGGCGACAGGATACGCCTCAAGCCGGGCCGGCACGACGGGCCTTTGATCATCGACAAGCCGGTGACGCTCGACGGCGAGGACGGGGCCAGCATCGTCGGCAACGGCGAGGGCAGCGTCGTCACCATCGAGGCGGAGAAGGTTACCGTGCGCGGCATCGAGGTCACCGGCTCGGGCATGAACCTGTCGACGCTGGATTCCGGCATCTTCGCCGCCCGGACGGCGACCGGCGCGATCATC
>NZ_QURN01000018.1 GCF_003403035.1 Mesorhizobium denitrificans
CTGTTTGTCCATCCTAACCGATGCCTACTTAGCACCGGCGGAGCGGGAGCCTTCCATCCCATCGATTTCGCACTGCTCTTGTTCTGACCCCTACTTGCCGGGATCAAGCCTGCACGAGAGAACGTGGACTGACAGCCCAGTACCTTCGCTTGACCATCAACGCATTCTCGGCTGCATTGCATCTTTTGAGGCGATACTCTGCAGAGCGGCGCGCAGTACCTGATAGGCCGGCTCCCCCAAAAGCTCACGATATCGACTTTCGATCCCCTCGTTGAATTCGTGAACGATCTGTATGACCTGGCGCGCCTTCGGAGCAGCGATGATGAGCTTGGCACGCCTGTCGGTCGGGTCCGGTGCGCGCTCGACATAACCGAGGCGTTCCAGTTCATCGATCAGTTCGCCCATCGCCGCCTTGCCCATGCTTGCCCGCTCGGCGAGCACGCTGGGACGCGTTCCTTCTTCCTCAATATTGGCAAAGACAGCGCCATGCTTCGACCGGATAGCCGGGTGGCCGCGCAGGTGAAGGGTCTGGGTGAGCGCATGCGCGGAAGCCTGATAGGCATAAAGCAGAAGCGATTGCGTGTAAGGCGTTGCCATGTTTCCAATTCGGTCCATTCGCTATATAGTACGGCATCCATACCATATAGTCGGAGACAAGGAGACTTAAGATGTCACCGGACTCAGATGCTGGACAAGCCACGCAACAGATCGTCGATGCGTTCGTCGCCGCCTGGAATACCCATGACGCCGAGGCCTTTGCCGCCATCTTTGCAGATGACGCCGATTTCACCAACGTGTTCGGGATGAAAGCAAGGGGCCGCGCATCGATCGAGCAGTTTCACAGGCCCATATTCGAGACGATGTTCAAGGACAGCCATCTGGAAGTTATGGACACGCAAGTACGCCCCATCCGGCCCGACGTGATTGCGCTCGACATGCACTGGAGCATGTTGCGCGCTCGCGACCCAGTGGGGAACGAATGGCCAAAGCGGCACGGGCTAATCAGCGTGGTGGTTGCGCGCGAACAGGACGCCTGGACAGTCGTGGTGATGCACAATATGGACCTGCCAGAGGATGGTATGGCTGAAGCTCAGTGCGAGTTGCATCGGCCGAGCGGCGCTACGATTTTGCAGAGGCGGCAGTCTACGGTGTCGGTAGCGGAGCGGGCTTCGCGCTGGCGGTGATCATGATCGCCGCGCTGCGCACACGGCTCGCCTATGCCGACCTGCCGGCCAGCCTGCGCGGGCTGGGCATGGCCTTCATCCTCGCCGGCATGATGTCGCTCGGTTTTGCGACCTTCGCGCAGATGGCGGCGCCATGACCGAGATTGTGCTGGGTTCAATCCTCGTTATAGCGCTGGTTGTTGGCATGGCGGCGGCGCTGATCGCGGCGCGCGGCAGGCTACTGCCGCAAGGCGCGGTGCGCGTGACCGTCAATGGAGGCAAAATTATCGAGGCCGGACGGGGCGATGAGCTCCTGTCGATCTTGCACAACGCAGGCATCGCTATACCGGCGGCCTGCGGCGGCAAAGGTACATGCGGTCTCTGCCGCGTGACGGTGACAGGCGATAGCGGCGAGTTGCAGGCGACGGAGCGCGGCCTGCTTTCGCCCGCCGAGCGACGCGACAATGTGCGGCTCTCCTGCCAGACGCGGCTGCGCGGGCCGGTCGAGGTGATTGTCCCGGACGATGTTCTGGCGGCCGAATCCTTTCCATGCCGGATCATCTCCAACCGCATGATGGCGCCGCTGATCCGTGAGCTGGTGCTCGAGCTTCCCGACGGTCGCGACTTCGCATTCCGTGCCGGCGGTTTCGCGCAGTTGACCGCGCCCGCCTACGAGCTCGATTTCGCGTCGATCGAGGTCGATCCAGTTCATGAACAGGCGTGGCGCATCGCCGGCTGGCCGGCGCTGAGATCGGTTTCCACGGGACCGGTGACGCGCGCCTATTCGATCGCCAACCGGTCCGACGATGTGGGCCGTATTGTCTTCAATATCCGGCTTGCCGTGCCACCCGCCGGCCGCGAGCACGACATCCCGCCCGGCACCGTTTCTTCCTATTTGTTCTCGCTGAAGCCGGGAGACACAGTTGAGGCCGGCGGCCCGTTCGGCGAGTTCCACGTCCAGCCGACGGAGCGCGAGATGGTGTTCATTGGCGGCGGCGTCGGAATGGCGCCGCTGCGCTCCATGATCCACGAGCAGATCGGGCTCGGCACCAAACGGCGTATGTCCTATTTCTACGGCGCGCGCACGGTCGGCGACCTGTTCTATGTCGAAGAATTCGAGGCAATCGCCCATGCGAATCCGAACTTCACATGGACACCGGCGCTGTCCGATCCCGCGCCGTCCGACCGCTGGACCGGCGCGACGGGGTTCGTGCACGACACGGTACGTAAGGCACTTGCCAACCATCCTGCACCCGACGAGTGCGAATATTACCTGTGCGGCCCGCCGGTGATGATCTCGGCCGTGCTCGCCATGCTCGACCGGCTGGGCGTGGAGCCGCATTCCATCTACAATGACGATTTCGGAGGCTGATGCCATGCGCGCCAGATCCCGCACTATCCATCGACGCGACGTTCTTACCCTCGGCGCCGCCGCGCTGCTGGTCGCCCGACCGGCGGTTGCGCTGGGAGCCGCGCCTGTGGTCGGACTCCCCGGCGACGCCTTTGGCACCGGCTGGCGCGTCACGCTTCCGGCGGGCGCGGATACTTCCCGCCTGAGGGCGCGGCTGGCCGCCTTGCTGGAGGATGTTGACCTTTCATTCTCACCCTGGCGGGCAGACAGCACCATCGCCCGGTTCAATGCCGGAGGAGAAGGCAGGTTCGCGGCTGGCGCTGAGATCGTCGAGGTGACTCGCGCGGCGCTGCGAATCGCCGAAGCGAGCGGCGGGCGCTTCGATCCCACTGTGGGGCCGCTCGTCGCTCGCTGGGGCTTCGGCCCGATCCGCAAGGGGGAAACCCCGCCCGATGGCTGGCGTCAGATCCGTGCGGAAGGCGACAGCCTTTCCAGGCGGAAGGGCGGCCTGACGCTCGACCTGTGCGGCATTGCCAAGGGTCATGCGCTCGACCGCATGGTCGCGCTGCTCGAAGAGGCCGGGCATGGCGACTTCCTCATCGACCTCGGCGGCGAGCTCGCCGCGCGGGGCCGGCATCCGTCGGGACGGGACTGGCATGTCGGCATCGAGGATCCGCGGCCTGACACGGACGACATGGCGGACGTGCTGCGGCTCGCCGACATGGCGGTGGCCACCTCCGGCGACAGGGCCAACAGCTATGCGGTCGGCGGCCGGCGCTACAGCCACATCATCGACCCCGCGACCGGCGAGCCGGTGGCGAGCGCTCTCGCCTCGGTTGCGGTCCTGATGCCGACCGCGCGGGAAGCGGACGGCTGGGCGACGGCGCTTATGGCGGCAGGCGAGGGCGGGCCGGAACTGGCAACCGGACTTGGCATTCCAGCTCTCTTCCTGTTCCGCGACGGCGAGCGCCTGCGCCGCGTCGCGACCGGCACGTTCGAACGACACCTGGCCTGAGGCGCTGAGATGGAAATCATTCTTGCAATCGCGATTGTCAGCCTTTCGGCAGGCGGCCTCGCGGTCGGTCTCATGATGGGGCGCGGCGCGCCGCGCATGGGTTGCGACGGCCTCGCCTGCATCGGCGGGACGCGCTGCCACGATTGTCCCAACCGCGACCGGGAAGGGCAGGCATGAACCCAGACACGATGATCGAGCGCGTCATGCGCACGGACTTTCCCAGCTTTTCGCCGCAAACGCCGATACGCGAGGCGGTCGCCATGCTGGCACGCCGCCATACGCCCGCCGCGCCGGTGATCGACGCCTCCGGCGCGCTTGTCGGCATCCTGACCGAGAAGGACTGTTTTCGGCCGATGCTCAACGCCAGCTACTATCAGCAATGGGACGGCAGCGTCGCCGACCATATGAGCCGCGACGTCCGCACGCTGCCGGTCGACCTCGACTTCGTGTCGGCGGCGGAGGAGTTCCTCGCCCGGTCGCACCGCGTCTATCCGGTGATGCGCGACAGCGAGGTCGCGGGCTTGCTGCACCGCTCGGACCTGCTCGAAGCGATCCTCTCTGCCTCGGAATTCGGCCCGCGGCCTTCATGAGCGGTATGCCGTCTCGGTAATGGAGTCGCATCGGCAGCTTTCACAAACTTTCAAGAATGCGGACGTTCATAGGCTCGCCTCGCTATCTTTTGAACCGGAACGGCCAGGTTTCTCCCATCGACGCGCTGCGCTTGACCCAGATCATGGTAGCGGTTCCAATGCGCTGCTTGGCTGCGGGAGTTCCAACAGGAAGGATCGAAGAATGAAGGGCTTTGTAGACGACATCGAAGCGTTGACCGAGGAGAACACCGACTTTCGGCGGGTGCTCTACACCGGCGCGAAGTTACAGCTTGTACTGATGGCGCTCCAGCCGGGCGAGGAAATCGGCGAGGAAGTTCATGAGGATCGGGACCAGTTCTTCCGTGTCGAGAAGGGGAAGGGTGAAATCGTCATCGACGGTGTAACGACCAGGATCAAGTCCGACATAGCGATGATCGTCCCCGCCGGTGCTCGCCACAACGTCAGGAACACAGGCGACAAGGCGCTGCGTCTTTATACGCTGTATGCCCCACCGGAGCATCTGGATGGCACTGTCCATGCCACAAAGGCCGATGCTGATGCATCGGACGAGCACTTTGACGGCAAGACCACGGAGTAGAAATTCTATCAAGTTGGCGAGGCAAGCGCGTTGCCTCGCTCAACTTGTCACCGTCTTCTCACTCATGCTGATGGAACACGTCCCGGCGTTGGCCGATAATGCAGCTACTCGCGGAGCTGCCATTGTCGACGAATGGTGTCGCATGTGCCATCAGCGTGCCACCGACAAACCCGACCGCGACATTGGTCTTCCCCCAGAAAGTTGGTCCGGTCTGAGAGTTAGAGTTTCGGCTATTTTGGGTTCGAAAGGAGCACGGAATGGCACGGAGGAATTATACAGCCGAGCAGATCATCGGGCTATTGCGGGAAGCGGAGGTTCGGCTTTCACAGGGTGAGAAGACCGGTGCAATCTGCCGAGGCTTGGGAATATCGGAGCAGAGCTATTATCGCTGGCGTCGTGAATATGGCGGTCTGAAGGTCACGCAGGCAGCACGGCTGAAGGCGCTGGAGAAGGAGAACGCCCGGCTGCGGAAGGCGGTGTCCAATCTGACGCTGGATGCCCTGATCCTGAAAGAGGTGATTGAGGGAAAGTACTGAGCCCTTCGCGACGCCGTGCTGGCGTTGCCCATGCCTGTGCGGCTCTCGGTGTATCCGAGCGCCGTGCATGCCAGGTGATTGGCCAGCACCGTTCGACCCAGCGCCGATGTTTACAGCCACGATCCGATGAGAAGCGCCTGACGGCAGATATTGTTCGCCTGGCTTCGAGTTATGGTCGTTATGGCTATCGCCGCATCACAGCCCTGCTACGGCAGGAGGGCTGGACGGTGAATGCCAAACGGGTTGAGCGCATCTGGCGTCGCGAGGGGCTGAAGGTTCCCACTAAACAACCGAAAAAAGGCCGTTTGTGGCTGAACGACGGATCGTGTGTGCGGTTGCGGCCGTACTATCGCGGCCATGTCTGGAGCTACGACTTCGTCGCCGATCGCACCCACGACGGCAAGGCCTTCCGGATGTTGACGGTGATCGACGAGTACAGCCGCGAGTGTCTGGCGATACATGTCCAGCGACAGATCAAAAGCGACGATATCCTGGCCGTGCTGACCGAATTGTTCGCAAAGCATCGTCCACCGGCGCATATCCGCTCGGACAATGGCGCCGAATTTACCGCGACTGCCGTCCGGGACTGGCTCGGCAGGATCGGCGTGAAGACACTCTACATCGAACCGGGTTCACCGTGGGAAAATGGCTATTGCGAGAGCTTCAATGGCAAGCTGCGTGATGAGCTGCTCAATGGCGAGATCTTCTACACCCTCAAGGAGGCGCAAATCCTGATCGAGAACTGGCGCCAGCATTACAACACCATCAGGCCGCACAGCTCGATCGGCTATGTTCCGCCAGCCCCGCCAGCCATCTTGCCTCCTGCCGCCACCCTGCTCTACCCTCCACCCAGGCCAGCCAATCTCGGCGACCACAACCGCCGGAACTCTAATCTAGCCGGTGGACCTCCCTAGTGGGGCAGGCCAATCTCTGATCCGGCTTTGCCGGATAGGATAGTTGTTCCCGGCGGGTTTGGTCGACATTTTGTGAGGCGGAGTGATACCGAAGTGCAGCGACTTTCCATCGATTCATCGATCGTCCTGACCGCCGCGACCGTTCTGGGCCTTGCGATCGCCCTTGTCGGCAACTGGTTTCTGGACGGCAATGCGAGCTGTATCGGCTTCGGGACGGCTCTCGCCTATCTGGCGGGTGGGGTTCCGACCGGCTGGCGGGCGCTAAAGGCCTTGTGGAACGAGCGTACTCTCGACATCGACCTGTTGATGATCGTCGCGGCAATAGCCGCCGCCGCCGTCGGAGCGGCGATCGAGGGCGCGGTCCTGCTGGCGCTGTTCAGCCTGTCGACGACACTGGAGGAACGCGCCATGGGGCGGGCGCGACGTGCGATCGAAGCGTTGATGGCGCTGCGTCCGGAAACGGCATTCCGAAAATCCGCGGACGGCGCGGTGGAGGAGGTGCCGGCGTCGTCATTGAGCGTTGACGATATCGTGGTTCTCCGCCCCGGCGCGCGGGTTCCCGCCGACGGAACCATCATGGCCGGGCGCGGCGCGCTGGACGAGTCGACCATTACGGGCGAATCCATGCCCGTCAGCAAGGAGCCCGGCGGCAAGGTCTTTGAGGCGACCGTCAACCTCGACGGCGTGCTCGAGGTGCAGGTCACGAAATCGCTCGAACACAGCACCGTGGCGCGAATGATCGCGCTGGTGACGGAAGCCCAGGCGGCCAAGGCTCCATCGGAACGCTTCAGCGCCTGGTTCGGCCAGCGCTATACGATTGCGGTGCTGGTGGGAGCCGTTGTCGCCCTTGGCGTTTTCTACTGGCTCGGGCAGGATTGGGAGACCGCGCTCTACCGCGCCGCGACATTGCTGGTCGCCGCAAGCCCGTGCGCCATCGTGATTTCGGTGCCTGCCGCTATCCTGTCGGCCCTGTCGGCCGCCGCGCGTGGCGGTGTGCTGTTCAAGGGCGGGGCCGCGCTGGAGACGCTGGCCGCCGTCGACATATTCGCCTTCGACAAGACCGGAACCTTGACTACGGGCCGTGCTGAAGTGACCGGGATCGTTGCCGTCGACGGAAACGAGACGGATTTCCTGACGGCGCTTGCGAGCGTTGAAGCGCATTCCGAGCATCATATCGCCGATGCGCTCCGGCGCGAAGCCGCGCGGCGCGAGCTGGAACTTCACGATGTTCATGATGTGAAGGCAATCCCGAGCGCCGGCATCGTCGGGCGGGATGCCGGTGGACCGGTCTGGGTCGGCAACCGGCGCATGGCACAGATGATGGGAGCCTCGCTCGATCATGACGATTTTCAGGCGTTGCAGGACAGCGCCGAGACCGTCGTCTATCTCGGGCGTGAAGCGCGCGTTCTTGGCGCCGTCAGCGTAGCCGACACATTGCGCGACACTTCTGCCAACGCCTTTGCCGCCTTGCGTGAGAGCGGCGTCAAGACCATCGCCATGATGACGGGCGACCGTCAGCCTGTTGCGTTGCGCATCGGCGAGGCGTTGGGGCTGAAGCCGGACGAAATCCATGCCGACATGCTGCCGGAAGACAAGGTACGCCTCGTCGGCGAGATGGCGCGGGACAGAAGAATCGCCTTTGTCGGCGATGGGGTGAACGATGCGGCTGCGCTGGCGCGCGCCGATGTCGGCATCGCTATGGGGGCGGCTGGTTCGGACGTCGCCCTTCAGGCCGCCGACGTCGCGTTGCTGTCGGAAGATATGGAACGGCTCGCGGCCGCGCACCGCCTTGCCCGGCGCACCGCGTCGATCATTCGCCAGAATCTTGTATTCGCCATCGGGGCGATGCTGATCCTTGTCACCGGAGCGGCCTTCTTCGAACTGCCGTTGCCGTTGGCGGTGCTGGGTCATGAGGGCGGCACGGTCCTCGTCGTTCTCAACGGGCTGAGGCTGCTCAACGATCCGATCCGCAAAGGACGGGGGTCTGCTCCGGAACGCATGACTCCGGAACAGGCCGCACGTCATGAACATTCGCCCGCTCAGGATCGGGTTGCCATTGACCCGCTGCGCGCGCGGACGGGCTAAAGCGCGTCGCGATCTTCCAGATTCGCTCCATGCGCCTTAGCCCTTTGTTTTTGCGCATGTCTTTGTCCCGAAACCGGTTCCCACTTTCGGGAGACATGCTTGTCTTATGACTTTCGTTGCCGAACTGGCGAGAAAGGGAACCGCTGTGAGAGGGTTGCCGCCCTCCCTCAGCGGCGAGGGTCGGATCGTTGACATGCGGACCGTTTGACGGGTCGAGCTAGAGTAGGATCGCCCTCGTCTTTCTCTTGAGGCCTGAACGGATACCCGGAGTTCGGCTCCGAACGACAAGCACAGGACAAGCGAAAGATGACCAACGATACCATCGGCGTCGACATCTCGAAAGATCATCTCGACGCCCACCGCATGAGCGACAGCGCGAGCCGCCGCTTCGCCAATGACAGTGTCGGCCACAGAGCTTTCATCGGCTGGCTGGGACAGCCCGACGCGCGCATCGTCTATGAGCCGACTGGTCCCTATCATCGGGCCTTCGAGCAGAGGCTGGCAGAGGCGGGATTGGCGCTGGTCAAGGTCAACCCGCGTCAGGCAAGGCGATTTGCCGAAGCCACCGGCACGCTCGCCAAGACCGATAGGCTGGACGCGGCCATGCTGGCGCGTATGGCCGCCCTCCTCGACCTCGAGGCACGGCCGGCGCGCAGCCCGGTTCTCAACGATCTCAAGGACATGCACATGGCCCGCGAGGCGCTGGTGAAGAACCGCACGGCAGCGAGGAACCGGGCAAAGAACCTGACCCTGGCCATCCTCAAGCGCCACAATGGCGAACAACTCAGGCGAATCGAACGTCAGATTGCCGCGATCGAGAAGGAGATCATGGCGCTCATAAAGACCTATCCGGACCTCGCCCGCCGCTTCGCCATCCTCGTGACAATCCCAGGCGTCTCGGCTATCACCGCCTTCGCCCTCCTCATCGACATGCCCGAACTCGGCACGCTCCAGAGCGGCCAGGCCGCCTCCCTCGCGGGCCTTGCTCCCGTCGCCCGGCAATCCGGGAACTGGACCGGCCGCGCCTTCATCCGCGGCGGCCGGGCCAATGTCCGGCAGGCGCTGTACATGCCGGCTCTCGTTGCCATGCGTTTCAACCCCGACCTCAAGGCAAAATACAACCAGCTCAAAGCAGCAGGAAAAGCCTCAAAACTCGCAATCACCGCAATCATGCGAAAACTCATCGTCCTCGCTAACGCTCTGCTCAGGGACCGTCGGAAATGGACCGCATCACTTACTTGACCAACACGGATACTCTAGCTGTCCCGGGAATGCCGGACCCCCCGCATCGGAAATGCTCTATTCGCTTACCGGATCGGCGAAGGGTGTGTCGGGCGCGCAGACGTAGAAAATCGCCATCCGCGCCGGCACGTCGCCCCTGTTGAACCCCGTCATCTTGATGCCGGCAGGCTCGACAAGAACGTCTCCCGCTGTGACCGCCACGGGTTCGCGCCCGTCCAGTTCCAGCGTGAAGGTGCCTTCCAGCATATAGACGGTGACCGGAAAGCGGTGCGAATGACGGGGCGTGACTTCACCGGGAAGCAGGGTTGAGGCAAGCACCCGAACCTCCTGTTCCGGCAGCGTCGGCATACCCTGAACCACCTCGCGGTGAAGCGGGGTCAGCTTCGCCATTCCGCTTTCCTGAGCGCTGCGTGTCAGCCCGACGGTCAGGCCCGCGATCATGGTTTTGACATCGCTTTTGGTGTGCATGGCCGTTCTCCCGGATTGATCGGAAGAATTTAGCTGGGCCGGACAGTGTCCGGCAGCAGAGAATCTGCAAAACCGGCGCGCAAAAGTGCATAATGGCCCGATGTTCGACTGGAACGACCTGCGCCATCTTATCGCCGTCTCGCGTCATGGCAGCACCCTTGCCGCCGCGAAAGCGCTTGGCGTCAACCAGTCCACGGTCCATCGCAGATTGACCGAACTGGAAAGCCGGATCGGCCTGACGCTGGTGAAGCGCCAGACCACCGGCTATCGGCTGTCCGAACTGGGCGAGGCCCTGATCGACAATGTTTTCGCCGTGGAAGCCGCTATCGGCGTTCTGGAGCGCCAGGTTCAGGCGCTGAAGCATGATCTCAGGGGCGTGATCCGTCTGACCTGCCCGGAGCCGACCGTCTCGCGCATTGCTGCCACGGGTCTGCTCGACCGCTTCTACGAACGCTATCCCGGGCTTTCAGTCGAGTTCGTCACCAGCGACCGTTATCTCGACATTGCCAAGGGCGAGGCAGATGTCGCGTTCCGCTCGGGCGAGCCGAACGATGACAGTCTGATCGGCCGCAAGATATGCGATTCCGTCTGGGCGATCTATGCCAGCAAGAGCTACATCCAGCAGCACGGGCGACCCGCCAGCATTGCCGATCTGGTCGATCATGCCATGATCGGCTTCGATGGGATCATGCAGAACCACCGGGCGGCGAAATGGCTGCCAGTGGCGGTGCCCAATGCGCGGGTGGTCAACCGCAGCAACAGCATGCTGGGCACGCTATCGGCGGTGAAGGCGGGCATAGGCGTTGCGCCGCTGCCCACCACGCTCGGCGACGCGGAGGAAACGCTGGTGCAGGTCCTGCCGCCGGTGGAGGAACTCACCCGGGGCTGGTATCTCCTGACCCACTCCGACCTGCGCAAGACACCGCGCATCGCCGCCTTTGTCGATCATGTGCTGGGCGATATCCCCGCGCTGAGGACGGCATTGATCGGATAACGGCCTTCCGAAGTAGCCGCGTCGTCAGGGGGCATCCCCGGCGACATATGCATCGGCCGTTCAGCGAAACGCTTTCCGATGCGGAAACTCGCCCTTGGCGATATATGCCTCTTCTTCGGCGGTCGATGTGCGGCCGAGCACCATGTTACGATGCGGATGCCGGCCGAACGCGGCAATAATTTTACGAACGTCGCTGGCCTGTTCGACCAGCGCTGCATAGATGGGCCGCAGCGAGATCGGAGCTTCCGCCGCTATTTTCCTGCGCAAGCCGATCAGGAGATCCAGGCGCTGCAAATGGTCCGGGCCTTCGCAATGACCGAGCGGCAAGCCAAACACCACCTGGAACCACGGCGTTTCCAAAGACGAATAATGCCCGTTCGCAAGGCCCTCTGTCACCAGCGTCAGCGCGCGGGGATCTTGTGCATAGGCGCGCGCGCTGTCTCGCCAGACGGAGCGTGAGAACTGGTCGAGGATGACGATCAGCGCCAGCCGTCCATGCGGGTCCAGCGCCCAGTGATCGAGCGCGCCGGCGGCCTTTCCGGCAAGATCGGCAAAGCGGGCCACGATCAACTCATCGGCACCACCTTGCATCCTCCAGAACCAATGTGCACGGTGCGTCTGCGCATCGACATTCAGCGCGCGCCGCTCAGGGAACCAGAAGTCGAGAACCTCGTCCCATTCCTGGGGGTTCTTGTTCGGCTTCACATCAAACTCCGCTTCCAAAATTCCGGGCAATTAATTTCGTAACATGAAACCAGCGCCGATGAGACAGGGGTTTTTGCCCCGACCGCTTCTAAGCGGCAACGCGTTCAGCGGCCTGCTCGATGGCTGTCCTTTGCCTTTCGGCACCGGGAACGCGCAGCAGGCGCATGCCGTTTAGGATGACGATCAGCACCGACAGCTGGTGGACCAGCATGCCGCCGGCCATGTGGATCGAGCCGGTATAAACGCCAACCAACAGGCCCAGCACAGTCAGCACCGCGATGACCAGGTTCTGGCGCATATTGGCCAGCGTGGCGCGCGAGATCTCCATTGCCTCGGCGATCTTGCCCAGATCGTCGGTCATCAGCGCGATGTCCGCCGTCTCGATGGCGATGTCGCTGCCGCTGGCGCCCATGGCGATGCTGATATCGGCAGCCGCCAGCGCCGGGGCGTCGTTGATGCCGTCACCAACCATCGCCACACGCAAACCCTCGGCCCGCATGACCCTGATCTGCTCGAGCTTGTGGTCGGGCATCATGGCGGCGTGGACCTCATCCACGCCGACGGCGGCGGCGATCGCTTCGGCTGCCGGGCGCTGGTCGCCGGTCAGCATCACCACCCGGTTGACACCCAGCGCATGCAGCCGGTCGATCATCGGCCTGGCGCTGGGACGCGGCATGTCGGCCAGTCCCAGCAGGCCGGCGACCCGGCCATCATGGGCCACGATCACCACCGTGCGGCCAAGCCCATGCAGGCGGGCAATGCCAGCCTTGACCTCAGCATCGAAGGCGATGCCGAGATGGTCGAACAGCCGGTGGCTGCCGACGGCGATCTGCGCGCCGTTGTGGCGGGCAATCAGGCCCATCCCGGCGATTTCCTCCAGTGCCTCGGCGGTGGGCAAATGGCCTTCCGCGCGTGCGGCCTCGATGATCGGGCGGCCAAGCGGGTGGTTGGAGCCGGTTTCGGCAATCGCCGCCCACAAGCAGCACGTCCTGCCTGCTCTGACCCGCCAGCGCCACGATCTCGGCCAGACGCGGCTGGCCTTCGGTCAGCGTGCCGGTCTTGTCAAGCGCCAGCGCGGTGATGCGCCCGGCATTTTCCAGATGCTCGCCACCCTTGATCAGGATGCCGGCGCGCGCCGCCCGCCCGATCCCGGCCACCACGGAGACGGGCGTCGAGATGACCAGCGCACCGGGGCAGCTGACCACGAGCAGCGTCAGCGCCAGTTCGATGTCGCGCGTGACGATGTAGCTGACGACCGCCATCACGAACACGCCCGGCGTATACCAGCGCCCAAAACTTTCGATCATCCGCTGGGCCGGGGCCTTGGCCTCCTGCGCCTCCTCGACGCGGCTGATGATACGGGCCAGCGTGGTATCGGCGCCGACGCCGGTGGCGCGCAGATGCAACAAGCCGTTTTCGGCCAATGTTCCGGCAAAGACGCGCGAGCCGGGCGCCTTTTCCGCCGGGATCGGCTCGCCGGTGATGGCCGCCTCATTGACCGCGGCGGTGCCCTCGATCACCTCGCCATCGACCGGCAGGCGCTGGCCGGCCTTCACCAGAACCGTTTCGCCCAGCACCACCTCATGGGCGGCGACCTCGACCGACTGGCCATCGCGCAGCACGGTTGCGGTGACTGGGGCGGCGTCGAGCAGCGCCTTCAGCGCCCCACGGGTGCGGCTCATGGTGCGCGATTCCAGCCACGCCCCCAGCATGAACAGGAAGGTGACGGCGGCGGATTCCCAGTGATTGTCGATGAACAGCGCGCCGATGGCGGCGACGATGACCAGCATCTCGATGCTGAGATGGCGCAATCGCAGCGATGCCCAAGCGCGCAGCGCGATGTCATATCCGGCCAGCAGGGCGGCAATCGTCATCAGCGGCGCCCAGGGGGCGGCCAGCTCAAAACCATAAAATGCGATCAACGCGGCCGCAATGAACAGGCCGCTGACGATGGTCAGCCATTTGCGCCGGTCGGCAGGATTTCGGTAGACGGCGAGCAACCGGGAAAACATATGTCGTCTCTTTCACGAGCAAGACCCCGCCGCCGGCGCGACGGGGTTCAGGATGAGGGACTGCCATGCGTGGGAAGCAGGCAGGGCGATCGGGATCAGAATGCCGATGGCCTGGCGACGTAGCCCACCTTGGCGACCGAATTGATCAGCGCGGCCACGTCGGTGAGCGCCGGATCGTGCTCGACCTCGATGCGGCCGCTGGAGAATTTCACCTCGGCCCTGGTCACGCCCGGCAGCGCCAGCAGCGACTTTTCGATCTTAGGCACGCAACTGGGGCAGGACAGCTCATCGCTGCGCAGCAGGGTCTGGATGGGTGTTGCGGTCATGGTTTGCTCCTTTCGGTTGATCGTGGTTGCTTCTGAGATAGAGATAGGTGCACGATCGGCGCACAGGGATTGGCAAAACCCGAAAGGTCGACTTGCATGAATGCACAGGTTGCGAATTGGGATGATTTGCGGGTGTTTCTTGCGGTGGCGCGAACCGGGAGCCTGTCGGGCGCGGCGCGCAGTCTGAGCGTCAACCATTCCACGGTGTTTCGCCGGATTGCCGGCTTCGAGGCGGCGCTGGGGGTGCGGCTGTTCGAGCGGCTACCGAACGGCTATGCTCTGACACCGGCGGGTGAGGAAACGCTGGGCATCGTCGAACGGATCGAAGCCGATGTCGCCATGCTAGACCGCACCGTCACCGGCCAGGATTTGCGGCTGAGCGGCACGGTGCGCATCACCGCCATCGACATGCTGGCATTCTGGCTGCTGCCGGATCATCTGGCGCGGTTCCACGCCGCCTATCCGGGCATCGAGATTGAAATGGTGGTCGGCAACGAGGCGCTGAACCTGTCGCGGCGTGAAACCGACATCGCCTTGCGGATCGGCAATACGCCGCCCGAAACGCTGGTGGGGAGGCAAGTCGGGCGGTTGGATTTCGCCATCTATGGCGCGCTGGCCTATTGTGCGGCCCGCCCCGACATGGATCTGACGCAGCAGGATTGGATCGGGCTGGACAATGCCCACGCGCCACTGGCCCGCCGTTTCGAGACGTTCCTGCCGGGGGTGCGGCCGGTCATCCGTTCCAATTCGGTCGCCTGCACCGTACGGCTGGCCAAGGCGGGGCTTGGCCTCGCGGTGTTGCCATGCGTCATCGCCGATCAGAAGCAGGACTTGATCCGCGTCGCCGAGGTGCCCGACACGTTCAGCCTCGATCTGTGGCTGCTGACCCATGAAGATTTGCGCCACACAGCCCGCATTCGCGCTGTGCTCGATTTCCTGGCGGCGGCGCTTTCGGAAACGATGGAAAGTGTCGGCAAGGGCGCCAAAGCTTAGCAGAGCCGATCTTGGCGGAGCGTCATCGGGCTGTCATCCACGGTTGGCAGGGTCACGATGACGATGACGGTGATGGGGCCCCGATCATCTGGCGCCACGACTATCTAAGGAAAATCAGGAATGCGTCGTCGGTTCATGCGACCGGGCAATTTCATTACCTGATGCCTGGCCAGGGCAATGCCTGCTCGATGGGACTAAGTATGGCGGGTTGGCGGAATCTCCAGCCTGATGATCTGCATCATCACGATCGGGATGGTCCACCTCCGCAAGGCGACCGCCCGCTTTGAGGCGATCGACTCAGGCGAGAAAGCTCAGCGCCACCCCGCCTGTGGCGGCTAGCACGACGACGGTCCATGGCGGGGCTTTCCACGCCATCAGGGCGGTGAGACAGACCAGAGCCAGCGCAAAATCCGGCATCCTGCCAATCGCGCTGGTGAAGACCGGATCGTAAAGCGCGGCGCCGAGGATGCCGACGACCGCCGCATTGGCCCCCTGCATCGCCGATTGTGCCCAGGCCTGGCGACGGAACCGATCCCAGAAGGGCAGGGCGCCGATCAACATGAGGAACCCTGGCAGAAACAGCGCCAGAAGCGCTATGGCCGCTCCGAGGATTCCGTTCGGCTCCAGCTCCATGACCGCGCCCAGCCAAGCCGCGAAGGTGAAGAGCGGCCCGGGCATCGCCTGCGCCGCGCCATAGCCCGCCAGGAAGCTATCCTCGGTCACCCAGCCTGGCGCGACCGTCTCAGCCTGCAACAGCGGCAACACCACATGCCCGCCGCCGAAGACCAGCGAGCCTGCGCGGTAGAAGCTGTCGGCCAGCGCGAAACCCTGCCCCAGTCCAACAAGCAGCGGCAAGCCCGCCAGCAATGCGGTGAACACCACAAGCGCCGCCACCCCGGCCGTGCGCGAGACCGGCACCGGCAGGTGCGCGCCTGTCGCTGCCTGCCCCCGGCCTAGGCCCAGGCCGGCGATAGCTCCCAACAGGATTGCGCCCATCATTCCGATGGCTCCGGGCGCGACAGCCAGCAGGATGATTGCGGCAACGGCAATAGTCGCGCGTTCCCTGTCGGGGCACAGGCTGCGCGCCATGCCCCAGACCGCCTGTGCAACGATGGCGACGGCTACGATCTTCAGTCCATGCAGGACACCCAGCCCCAGCGGGCTTTCGATCCGCGTCGCCATCAGGGCCAGAGCTAGCAGGATCAGGGCCGACGGCAGGGTAAAGGCTACGAAGGCGGCAATCGCGCCGCCCCAACCTGCCCGCAGCAGGCCGAGCGCGAAGCCCACCTGACTGGAAGCCGGGCCGGGCAGGAACTGGCAAAGCGCCACCAGATCGGCATAGGCCGTATCGCTCAACCATCTGCGCCGTGTCACCAGCTCGTCGCGAAAATAGCCGAGATGGGCGATCGGGCCGCCGAAAGAGGTGAGGCCAAGCTTCAGGAAGACTTGGAAGACTTCGGCTACGCTTCCTTGCGCGTGTTGCGGGCTGTTATCCATTCGGGCGATTCTCATTGTCGACGTCAATGGCGTCACTTACCTGCAGTCGGAAACCGCTTCATAACAGGATCAGGTCGCCCTTGGCAGGGCTGGTTGTCAGATCTATCGCACGCATTTTGGTTTCGGTTCTGGCAATTCGGCTGAGTTCGGCTTATAGCGTCTTATGAATCGGGATGTATGGATATATGGATAAAAAACATGCATTGGCGGTACTGGCTGCTCTCGGCCAGGAAAGCCGCCTCGACATCTTCCGGCTGCTCGTTCGCGCAGGCCCCGAAGGTGTCCCTGCGGGTGAGGTGGCATCCCGTCTCGGCGCAGTCCAGAACACCATGTCGGCCCATCTGAAGATTCTCCATCACGCCGGGCTGGTGCGTCCGGAGAGGGAGGGTCGCGTGGTCCGCTACGCCGCCGACATGACGGGGTTCCGCGACCTGCTCGCATTCCTGATGGAGGACTGCTGCAACGGATCTCCAGACCTGTGCCGCCCCGTCATCGAAGCCGTCACCTGCAATTGCTAGGGAGGAATTTCCAATGAGCGACCAACCCTTCAACGTCCTGTTCCTCTGCACCGGGAACTCGGCCCGTTCGATCATCGCCGAGGCGATCCTGAACCGGGTAGGACAGGGCAGGTTCAAGGCGTATTCCGCAGGTTCGTATCCGAAGGGCGAGGTTCACCCCTATACGTTGCAACTCCTCAAGACAGCGAACCACGACGTCTCCGCCGCCCGTTCGAAGAGCTGGGACGAGTTTGCCACGCCCGACGCGCCGAAGATGGACTTCGTCTTCACCGTCTGCGACGACGCGGCCAACGAGGCCTGCCCGGTCTGGCCAGGCCAGCCGATGACCGCGCATTGGGGCGTTCCAGATCCTGCCGCCGTTGAGGGAACCGACGCGGAAAAGCACTTTGCCTTCGCGGACACCTACCGGATGCTCAACAACCGCCTCTCGATCTTCGTCAACCTGCCGATGAAGTCGCTTGACAGGCTTGCCTTGCAGAAGCGGCTCGACGAGATCGGCCGGAAACTGCCCGAGGCGGGCTGAGACGCATGGCTTTCGACCTGCCACGCCGTCTGATGGCCGAGGCGCTCGGCACGGGAATCCTTGTCGCCACTGTGGTCGGGTCCGGCATCATGGCGCAGCGGCTGACGGATGACACAGCACTTGCGCTGCTCGGCAATACGCTGCCCACCGGTGCTATCCTGGTGGTGTTGATCGCCATTCTCGGCCCGCTGTCCGGCGCGCATTTCAACCCGGTCGTCACGCTGGCCTTCGCACTGCGGCGCGACATGGCTGCAAGCGTGGCGCTTGCCTATGCCGCGGCCCAGATAGCGGGCGGCATCGCGGGAACGCTTCTCGCACATGTCATGTTCTATCTGCCGATCTGGCAGGCCGCGCAGACCGTGAGGACGGGATCGGGGCAATGGCTGGCCGAAGCAGTCGCCGCGTTCGGGCTCGTCTTCACCATCCTCGCCGGCCTGCGTTTCCGTTCCGACGCGATCCCCTGGCTGGTCGGCCTCTACATCACCGCCGCCTACTGGTTTACCGCTTCGACATCCTTCGCCAATCCCGCCGTCGCCATCGCGCGCGCCTTCACCGATACGTTTTCAGGGATACGGCCGGTCGACGTTCCGGGGTTCATCCTTGCCGAATTCCTCGGCGCCGTTCTGGCGCTGGCGCTCGCCGGTTGGCTGCTCGCCGAACCAAAATCGATCAGACAGATGAAAGCCGCAGAATGACGATCACCATCTACCATAATCCCGATTGCGGGACGTCGCGCAACACGCTTGCCATGATCCGCCAGTCCGGCGAGGAGCCAGATGTCATCGAGTATCTGAAGACGCCGCCGTCGCGCGCAAAGCTGGTGGAACTGATCGCGGCCATGGGCATCACGCCCCGCCAGTTGCTGCGCGAGAAAGGTACGCCTTACGAAAAAATCGGGCTCGGCGATCCGAAATGGACGAATGACGAGTTGATCGATTTCATGCTGGCGCACCCGATCCTGATCAACCGTCCGATCGTCGTCACGCCAAAGGGCACCAGGCTCTCCCGGCCATCGGAGGCCGTTCTCGATATCCTGCCCAATCCGGATATCGGTCCGTTCACCAAGCATGACGGCGAGGTGGTAATCGATGCCGATGGCAGGCGCGTGCGCTGACTTTTCCGACGTAGCCGAACAAGCACCTTCCTGACCCGGCAGGAGGCCTGATTTCGCAATTGTGTCGCTGCGGGAGGTGCGGCACCACCTGGAGTATGTGATGCCCGACGCTGCCCATCCGATCGACACCGTCCCGAACATCGACGAGGACCGGTTCCGGCCTATCGACCCGGTTGCGCTTTTCGATGCGCCGCGCGCCACGCATCCGGCGCGCATCCTGATGCTCTACGGCTCCCTGCGGGAGCGCTCCTATTCGAGGCTCGCAACGGAAGAAGCTGCGCGAATCCTGCGAAAGCTCGGCGCTGAGGTGCGCATCTTCAACCCGGCAGGACTGCCGCTTCCCGATTCGACCACGGCCGACCATCCGAAGGTCAAGGAGCTTCGGGAGTTGTCGCTATGGTCTGAGGGGCAGGTCTGGTGCTCGCCTGAACGTCACGGTTCCATGACCGGCATCATGAAGGCCCAGATCGACTGGCTACCGCTGTCGCTCGGCGGCGTCCGCCCCACGCAAGGGAGGACGCTCGCCGTCATGCAGGTTTCCGGCGGCTCCCAGAGCTTCAACGCCGTCAACCAGTTGCGGGTGCTTGGCCGTTGGATGAGGATGTTCACCATTCCCAATCAGTCCTCGGTCGCCAAGGCCTTTGCCGAGTTCGATGACGATGGGAGGATGAAGTCGTCCGCCTACTACAACCGTATCGTCGACGTAATGGAGGAGTTGATGAAGTTCACCCTGCTGTTGCGCGATCGGACAGACTACCTGACCGACCGCTATTCCGAGCGGGTCGAGAGTTCGGAGGAGGTTTCCAGACGAGTAAACCAGCGGTCGTTGTGAGGTTGGACCATTCATCATCGAGTTGGCCGCGTGGCTAATCCAGCAGCCTTAACGCTTCCCCGATCACCCCGTCGGCGAATTCACGGTTGAGCGGCATATGGCCGGCCAGCAGGCGGTAGAAAACCGGCGCATAGATCATGTCGAGCAGGATTTCGATGTTCTGGGGACCGTCTATCTCCTTGCGCGTAATGTGATTGAGATCAAAGCGCTCTATTTTCCCCTCTGCTGTTTTGACAACCGAAATTGCCGGCCGCGAATGAACATGAACGCAGCGAATCAGGAGAAAAGGCGCGGATGCGTCGGATCGTGATAGGATTAGCGGGCTTCGTCGGCCTGCTGGGCATAGGCGTAGCCCTGGCCGATCAGGATGATGATATCACGCGAGGGAAAGCGCTTGTGGAACTGAACTGCGTGCGGTGCCACGCCGTAGATCGAAGCAGCGAAAGCAGTCACGCCAATGCGCCCGCGTTCCGGACGCTTTCGCACCGTTATCCGTTGGACGCGCTGGAGGAGGCATTTGCCGAGGGGATTTCCACAGGGCACCCCGACATGCCAGAGTTCACGGCAACGCCCGAACAGATCAACGCCATACTCGCGTATCTCGACAGTGTTGGCGATTAGGTCCGACGTTCTATGCGCGTCATTTCGCCACCTTGGGTTAATCTATCGAAATTCCCAGTTCAAGCTTTAGACAAATAGATAGGGTTAGAGATGTACACGCATCTTCTCATTGCCGTCGATGGATCCGAACTTGCCGAAAAGGGCGCGCGCCATGGGCTGGCTTTGGCAAAACCATTAGGAGCAAAGGTTACGGTGCTGACAGTGACCGAGCCACTTGGCGCGCTCGCCATGGAGGCCGCGATCGCCGGCGGCGTCAGAGACCCGCTTGTATCGTACGACTTGCAGATGGATGAACATGTGCACCGGATCGATCAGACGATATCGGCGCATGCGGAGGAATTGGGTGTCGAGATCGAACTTGCACGTGAGACCGATGAATCACCGGCGGAAGCGATCGTTCGCGCTGCCCAGTTGAAAGAATGCGACCTGATCGTGATGGCTTCTCACGGACGGCGGGGCCTGAACAGGCTCTTGCTCGGCAGCCAGACTACGAAGGTTCTTGCGAGCACGACAATCCCCGTTCTGGTGGTCCGCTGAATAGGTGGCTCTGACAAGCCCAGCTCATTCTTTCTTGCTTCTTGTGTAACAGACCCATTGACGGATCCCGATCTGAGGTAGCCATGTTGTATGTCGATATTCCAACCCATAGTGAGATCGCCTATCTGGGCCGGCATCGGGCGGATGCATGCGTGTCGATCTATCTCGAAACCACGCCTCAGACACAGCATATCGATGCGGCCCGGATCGCTTTCGCCAATCTGTCGAGGAATGCCCTGCACCAGCTGGAAGCTGTCGGATTCGACAAACGCAACGCGTCGGCCATTAGCGATCAGTTGCAGGCGTTTGGCGAGGACGATGAATTTTGGGCCCATCAGGGGCACAGCCTGTGTGTTTTCGTAACGCCGGAAACCTTGCGCTCTTATCGGTTGGCAAATCGCTTGACGACGGGCGTCCATGTCTCGGACCGTTTCCATCTGAAACCTCTCCTGCGCAGTGTGACCTTTGCCGGCAGCGGGTTGGTTCTGGCGCTCGCCGAAAACGGCGTAAGGCTGATCAGGCTGTATGCGGACCAGCCGGCAGAGGAAATCCGCGTTGCGGACATGCCGAAAGACGCGGCGTCCTATGCCGGCAAGTCGACATTGAATGACCGCACGGATGTTACACGCTCCGGTGGCCCTGACGGTCAGAAAATGCGTCTGCGCCAATATGCAAGGCGGATCGACGAGCTGCTGCGTCCGGTATTGAAAGGGAGTGAAACGCCACTTATCCTTGCAGCCACAGAGCCGTTGGCCTCGATCTACCGTTCAATCAATAGTTACGAGTATCTTGCCACGGAAACCTTGGCCACAAGCCCCGGCGAAATGACGCCCGCGCAGCTTGAAACAACTGCTCGTCCGGTTCTGGACGGTCTTTACGCCGAAGAAGTGGAGAGGATTCGCAGACTCATGGACCAGCGTTCCGGCCAGGGCCGTACGATCCTGGACGTAGCTCATGCCGCCCGTGCAGCGACGGCATGCGCTATCGATACCTTGATGGTGGACATCGACGCGGTGGTCCCTGGCTTTGTCGATGAAGCATCGGGCCTCGTGACCTTTGCCGAAAAGGACGATGCCAGGGCCTATGACGTTATCGACGAGGTGGCGGTGCGGGCACTGTTGTCAGGCGCTCGCGTTTTGGCGGTGCGGGCCGAAGACCTGCCGGAAGGAGCAGCAATCGCTGCAATCACGCGATATGCAATCTGATCACCGCTGATCTATTGCGCAATACATCCTGGGAGAGAAGCTGACATGCACGCAGGCAGCCGCTTTCGAAGCCTTCTTGTGGGGATCACGGCGGATGAGGATCCGGCGCAAGCCCCGGCCTTGGTCTATGCGACGGAACTGGCCTCGAACTACCAGTCGAAACTTACGGTCTATGTGGCTGCTCCTCCTTTGATGCAGCCTTTCCCGCTGACACTCGGCTCGTCGTCGATCTGGATCGCACAAGAGACGGAGCGGATCGAAGACATGTCGCAAAAGGTCATCCAGACTATTCATCGACTCCTGTCTGATCGAGGTGTGAACGCCGGCATCGAGCATGCTCATTCACCCTTTGACGGCCGATTTCAGCGGCTCATCGATCTGGCGCGCTTTCACGACCTAACGGTCCTGAATGCAGCCAAGTCCTCCGGCGGTTGGGGCAGACCGGCGATCGAACATGCGATTTTTGATACTGGGCGACCGGTCATGGTGACGCCCCATGGCCGTGAAAAACTTCGAAATGTTGCCATTGCATGGGATGGCAGCGCCCGCGCTGCCCGCGCTGTTCGTGACTGCCTTGATGTCCTCCTCAATGCCGATCAGGTCGCCATCGCCACCGTCCTGGATACCAAAGGTTCTGACGGGTTGAAATCGGCAGATGGACTTGTCGACTATCTGGCTCTCTACGGCATCAAGGCCAGCATCTCGGTAATCGCAAATCCGCCCGGCGATGATGAAGGTCAGCCGTTGCGGGAATTCCTGATGAAAGAGGGGTTCGAGTTGCTGGTCATGGGCGCATTCGTGCATTCCCGGCTACGTCAGGCCGTCTTGGGCGGCATGACCCGCTCGCTGCTCGATGAGTGTCCGGTTCCTGTTATGATGGCCTATTAGGTCAGAGTTGGCGCCATCGCCGCTTCTTGATCAATGGTGCCGGCTCCAGGCGTATGCATCATCGCCGTTCGATTGTGTCTGGAGCTTTCGCGTCGTGCAGGCGTCCGTGAATGGGGACGACCCTTCCATGGACTCATCGCGCCTTACGGTGTTCATTTGTTTAGAATAGTTCTAATGAGAATGCTGTGAAGCCATTCCCCAACTTCTCCGGGATGGCTCCTCATGAGCGGCACCATTCCCATTGAACATGCGACCTCTGTCCGGAGCACCATTCATGCGCGCCCTTCACAAAGAAAATCACCTCATCGAGCGCATTGGTTGGCTTCGAGCGGCTGTGCTGGGGGCCAATGACGGGCTGATCTCGACTTCGAGCCTCATCGTCGGCGTGGCGGCCGCTACGGCCTCTTCTCATGAAATTCTGGTGGCCGGTGTTGCAGGACTTGTAGCCGGGGCGATGTCGATGGCGGCGGGCGAATATGTCTCGGTCAGTTCCCAGGCCGATACCGAAGAGGCCGATATGGCGCGCGAACGCCAAGAACTGGCCACGCAACCCGAGGCGGAATTGGCCGAACTCGCAGCGATCTATGAGCAGCGCGGCGTGACCCCAGAACTGGCCCGACAGGTCGCTGAGCAGATGATGGCAAAGGATGCCCTCGAAGCCCATGCGCGGGACGAACTCGGACTGGCGAGCCATGTGATGGCGAGGCCCGTCCAGGCAGCGTTCACCTCGGCGGTGACGTTCGCGGCAGGCGCCGCCCTACCACTGATCGTTGCCCTGCTTGCGCCGGCTGGAACGGCCGCATGGACCGTATCCGTCGCCTGCCTCTTCGGCCTTGCCGTCCTTGGCGCGGTCGGTGCCCGGGCCGGCGGTGCCAGCATCTGGAAACCAACCCTCAGGGTGGTTTTTTGGGGCGCGGTCGCGATGGCCTCGACGGCGATCATCGGCTCCCTGATCGGCCGGGCGGTATGACCATGAAACGCGTATCGTTTGATTTTCAGACCGTCATGTCCGGCCTGGCGGTCCTGGGGATGATCCTGGCCATAGTCGGGACCTGGCCCCCGGTGGAAGGGTTTGCCGCCCTCAGATGGCCCGGCCTGGCATTGGTCTATCTCGCGGGCGGGCTTCCGACCGCCTGGAGCGCCCTGTCGGCGCTGTGGCGTGAGCACATTCTCGACATCGATCTGCTGATGGTGGTTGCTGCCGTGGCCGCCGCTGCCGTTGGGGCGCCATTCGAGGGCGCGGTGCTGCTGACGCTGTTCAGTGTTTCGACCACGCTCGAACATCAGGCGCTCGGGCGTGCGCGCCGTGCCGTCGAGGCGCTGATGGCGCTACGCCCGGAAACAGCTTTCCGCAAGGGCGAGGACGGCACTGTCACCGAGGTTCCCACCGTGGAGCTTGCCGTCGGCGACGTCGTGGTGCTGCGTCCGGGCGCCCGCGTGCCGACCGACGGGTTGATCCTACACGGCCGCGGCGGCATCGACGAAGCCAACATCACCGGCGAATCCATGCCCGTTTCCAAGGAGCCCGGACAGCAGGTCTTCGAGGCCACGGTCAATCTCGAGGGGGTTCTGGACGTGACTGTCACCAAAACGGTTGGCGACAGCACGATCGCGCGCATGATCCAGCTCGTGACGGAGGCCCAGGAGGCAAAGGCGCCGTCCGAGCGCTTCAGCGCGTGGTTCGGCCAGCGCTATACCGTTGGCGTCCTCCTGGGCGCCGGTCTCGCATTTGTCGTTATCTATTGGCTTGGCCGTGACTGGGAGCAGGCCCTCTACAGGGCTGCTACGCTGCTGGTCGCGGCCAGTCCCTGCGCAATCGTCATATCGGTCCCTGCCGCGATTCTGTCGGCGCTCTCGGCCGCGGCGCGAGGCGGCGTGCTGTTCAAAGGGGGCGGCGCGCTCGAGACGCTCGCCGCGGTCGACACCTTCGCCTTCGACAAGACCGGAACCTTGACCAATGGCCGCGCGGCGGTGACGCGCGTCATCGCGTTGGATGGGGAGGAACGCCGCTTCCTGTCCCTCTTGTCCGGGCTCGAGGCCCATTCCGAGCATCATATAGCGGCCGCCATTCGTCGCGAGGCCCTCGTTCACGGTATCGAGCCGGCGGAGGTCGTGGACGTGACGTCTCACCCGAGCGCCGGCATCGTCGGCCACGATGCATCCGGCCTGATATGGGCAGGAAACGTCCACATTGTCGCCGAGATGGGCGCCTCCGTCGATCATGCCGCATTCCAGGAACTCGCCGATAGCGCCCAGACCGTGATCTATCTCGGGCGTGGTTCTACTGTTCTGGGCGCCGTCAGCGTGGCGGATGAGGCCAGGGCCAGTTCCGCTTCGGCTCTGGCCGCGCTTCGCGCCGGCGGTGTGAGCCGCATCGTCATGATGACCGGCGACCGCAAGCCGGTAGCCCTGCGCATCGGCGCGGAGCTTGGCCTTGCTCCCGATGAGATTCATGCCGAGATGCTTCCACAGGACAAGGTGCGCAAGGTCGGTGAACTCGCACGCGATGGCAAGGTCGCCTTCGTAGGTGACGGCGTGAACGATGCCGCCGCATTGGCCCGCGCCGATGTCGGCATCGCGATGGGAGCGGCCGGCTCGGACGTCGCGCTTCAGGCGGCCGATGTCGCCCTGCTGTCGGAAGACATGACGAAGCTGGCCGATGCGCACCGCCTGGCACGGCGGACAGCCGGGATCATCCGGCAAAACCTCGTCTTCGCGATCGGGGCCATGTTGGTGCTGGTCATCGGCGGCCTGTTCTTCGATCTGCCGCTTCCGCTCGCTGTGATCGGTCATGAGGGAGGCACCGTGCTGGTCGTGCTGAACGGCTTGCGCCTTCTGTCGGACAGAATCCGCACCGACGATGAGAAAACCCGTCCCCATCGCCAACCCGATCTTCCAGACCCGGCGAGCAGCAGGCTTCGATCGCGGGTGACATCTCCCACCGCTTCATGATCTGGCCCGGCGCGCCGAATGCGCCGATGCCCGAGTCTTCTCCTGCCCCAGGAACCGCAGAAAGGCCGCAAATGCCAACATTGAAATCGCTCGGCGCGGCTGGGACCGTTACTGGGTCGAAACATCTCCTCACACATGAGGGCCACCACGTCCTCATTGATTGCGGCCTGTTCCAGGGGCTCAAGAACCTGCGTGAACTGAACTGGGAGGAGCTTCCGGTTCAACCGGGGGCGATCGACGCGGTCATCCTGACGCATGCCCATCTCGACCATTCCGGATACCTGCCCCGGCTCGTCAGGGACGGCTTCCGTGGCAAGATCTACGCGACAGAGGCAACGCGGGACGTCGCCGAGCTGATCCTGATGGACAGTGCCTTCCTGCAGGAGAAGGATGCCGAGTTCCTCAACCGACACCATCTGTCGAAGCATTTACCCGCCTTGCCCCTCTACGGTACGCATGACGCACGGCGGGCTCTCGAACAATTCTCGACCGTTCCGTTCGACAAGACCATCTCGTTGCCCAATGGCCTGACGCTGCGCTTCCGCCACGCCGGCCATATTTTGGGCGCCGCGCATGCCGAGATTCGCTGGGGCGATCGCAGCCTGATCTTTTCAGGCGATATCGGGCGCTACGACGATGCGCTGTTTCCAGACCCGGTCTCCGGTGGTGAGCCCGACTACGTCGTGGTCGAATCGACCTATGGCGACCGGGTTCACTCGGCGGACGATCCGGCCGAGGCGCTGGGCGCCATCGCGGAACGGACGGTCAAGCGAGGCGGCACGCTCATCATACCAGCCTTTGCCGTCGGGCGGGCGCAACAGCTTCTCTACTATTTCTGGACGCTGAAGCGGGCCGGACGTCTCGCGTCCATACCCATCTTCCTCGATAGCCCAATGGCCACCGACGCCACCGACATGATGCGCCGCCACCCGCGCGATCATAAACTGGACCATGCGACATGCCGTGAAGCTTTCGGTGTCGCCCAGTACACCAAGGATGTCGAAGCTTCGAAGGCGATTACGGCAAGCCCATTTCCGAAGATTGTCATCTCTGCTTCCGGTATGGCGACCGGAGGGCGCGTGCTGCACCATCTCAAGACATTCGGCCCCGATCCGAGATGCACGATCCTCCTCTCGGGGTTCCAGGCTCCTGGAACACGCGGGCGTACACTACAGCAAGGGGCGAAAGATCTTAAGATCCATGGCGCTTGGGTGCCGATCAATGCGGAGATTGCGCAGATCGACATGCTCTCGGCCCATTCCGACAGCAACGGATTGATGCGTTGGCTTTCAGGTTTCAAGCGAGCGCCCCGGCGTGTGTTCATCGTCCACGGTGAGCCGGAGGCCTCCGAGGCTCTCCGGGTCAGGATCGAGCGCGAACTGGGCTGGCCGAGCGTCGTGCCACGACAGGATCAGAAGTTTCGCCTGTAACCGCGCGCACCTGGTCAGACTCGCCACGATCTCATTTGCGCCAGATCAAGAAAATGCCATCGCAAGTCGCGTATGAGGAAGAAAAAGAAGGATCGGATTGTGGTTGAAGCCAAAGAACTCCCCCCCACTTTCCGCCATGTGCGGCTGCTTCTTGCGCGCGACAAGGGACATCCTGACGGGGACCGCGACGAAGGCTACGATCTTCTTTTACCGCTCGATCGCGAAGGATTTCTCGATCCGCACGAGTGGAAGAAGTCTCAGGAAGCCTGCCGCGTCCGGTATTTCCAGAATGGCGAGACCGTCAGGATCGGCCGGTTACGGCGCAAGCCCGGCGGACAATGGTATTTCGACTATGAGGAGGGGGATCGAGACGACGAGATCGGTTTCCGCCTGGGCGAAGAATGTTTCCGCGTTGGTGAGTATGTCTCGGTCGGTCGCGGAGACGAGTTTCATACCTATCAGGTCGCGCGCGTCGAAAAGCCCTGATACCGGGCAACAGCTACTCGAAAGGAGAGCAAAACCTTGTCCAATACCCCCCACACGCTTGGCGACGAATTCCCGAACCAGATAGATGCCATTCATGCCCTGAAAGCGAACAGTTCGGAATTCGCGCTTGTTCTGACGGAATATGATGAGGTGAATGACAAGATTCATCGCGCCGAGACGCGTCTGGACGCCATTTCCGAAGCAGCGGAGGCGGCGCTGCGTCGTCAGCGCCTGATGCTGAAAGACAAGATCGCCGCTGCACTCACCAAGGCGTGACCGCAACCGCGTGGCCTCCTTCTGCGGCCACGCCCGTTCACACGCGATTTCGGGAAGAGCAGCAGGCTATTCTCCCAGAGAAGGAGCCGGAGACGATGAACACACAGTTCGAACTGATGAACCGCTATTGGCGGGCGGCGAACTATGTGTCCGTCGGGCAGATCTACCTCATGGACAACCCGCTGCTCGCCGAGACGCTGCGAGCTGAGCATGTCAAGCCGCGCCTGCTGGGCCATTGGGGTACGACGCCAGGCCTGAACTTCATCTACGTGCATTTGAACCGGCTGATCCGTGAGCGCGACCTCGATGTGCTCTATGTCTGCGGTCCGGGCCATGGCGGCCCGGCCATGGTCGCCAACACCTGGCTGGAAGGCAGTTACAGCGAGATCTATCCCGAAATCGGCCGTGACGCGGCCGGCATGGGCAAGCTTTTCAAGCAATTCTCCTTTCCCGGCGGGGTGCCCAGTCATGTCGCGCCGGAAACGCTGGGCTCGATCCACGAGGGTGGCGAACTCGGCTACGCGCTCGCCCACGCCTTCGGTGCGGCCTTCGACAATCCCGACCTGCTCGTCGCCTGCGTCGTCGGCGACGGCGAGGCTGAAACCGGACCGCTGGCTGCGGCGTGGCACTCCAACAAATTCCTGAACCCGAAGGTGGACGGTGCCGTGCTGCCTGTCCTGCACCTCAACGGCTACAAGATCGCCAATCCGACGCTGCTGGCGCGAATGGATGATGCCGAGCTGAAAAGCCTGTTCGAGGGCTATGGCTATGAGCCTCTGTTCGTGGAGGGCCACGAGCCGATGGCCATGCACGCGCTGATGGCGGGGGCGCTCGACCGGGCTGCTGACCGGATTGGCGAAACCCAGCGGCAGGCGCGCGGCGACGGCTGGTCGGGTGAGCGGCCGCGCTGGCCGATGATCGTGCTGCGCAGCCCGAAGGGCTGGACCGGGCCAAAGGAGGTCGACGGCAAGAAGGTCGAATGTTTCTGGCGTTCGCATCAGGTGCCGGTTTCTAATGCGCGCGGCGATGCCGCGCACCGCAAGATTCTTGAAGATTGGATGCGCAGCTACCGGCCCGACGAATTGTTCGATGCGGGCGGCCGTCTCCTGCCCGAACTGGCCGCTCTTGCGCCGGAAGGTCTGAAGCGTATGGGCGCGCAGCCTTATGCCAATGGCGGGCTTCTCAAGAAGGACCTCGTGCTGCCGGACTGGAAAAGCCTCGCCGTCGAAGTGACGCGCCCCGGCGCGACGAACCTGGAAACGACCCGTTATATGGGCGCTTATCTGCGCGAGGTCATGCGGCTCAACGCCGATGCCCGGAATTTTCGCCTGATGGGACCGGACGAAACGGCATCGAACCGGCTTGACGCCGTCTTCGAAGTGACTGATCGCGTCTGGATGGAGGGGATCGAGCCCTACGACGTGCATCTGGCGCGCGAGGGCCGGGTCATGGAGGTGCTGTCCGAGCATCTGTGCCAGGGCTGGCTGGAAGGCTATCTGCTGACTGGACGGCATGGCCTATTCTCCTGCTACGAGGCCTTTATCCACATCGTCGATTCGATGGTGAACCAGCACGCCAAATGGCTGCAATCCTCGTCCGCTCTGCCATGGCGCAAGCCGGTCGCCTCGCTGAACTACCTGCTCACCTCGCATGTCTGGCGGCAAGACCATAACGGTTTCAGCCACCAGGACCCGGGCTTCGCCGATTTTGTGGCCAACAAGAAAGCCGACATAGTGCGGCTGTATTTCCCGCCGGACGCCAACACGCTCCTGTGGATCACCGACCACTGTCTGCGTACCTGGAATCGCATCAACGTCATTACCGCCGGCAAGCAGCCGCAACCGCAATGGCTGACCGCGACGGAGGCGGAAACGCACTGCCGCGCTGGTGCCGGCATATGGGAATGGGCCTCGACCTGTGCCTCGGAAGAAGAGCCGGATCTGGTCATGGCCTGTTGCGGCGACGTGCCGACGTTGGAGACGCTGGCGGCCGTCGGCATGTTGGGCAAGGCGCTGCCGGAGTTGAAGATCAGGGTGGTCAACGTCGTCGACCTGATGACGCTCCAGCCCGATTCCGTCCATCCGCACGGCCTTTCCGACGCGATGTTCGACGCTCTGTTCACGAGGGACCGGCCGGTGATCTTCGCCTATCACGGCTATCCCTACCTGATTCACCGGCTGACCTATAGGCGCGCCAACCACGATAACCTCCATGTCCATGGCTTCCAGGAAGAGGGCACCACCACGACCCCCTTCGACATGGCGGTACTGAACGGGCTGGACCGTTTCCACCTCGCACTTGCGGCGCTGAGGCGCCTGCCCGGCATCGGCGCACGTTCGGCGTCCCTCGCTGTGCTGCTGGAGCGCAAACTGGCCGAGCACAGGGCCTATGTGCGCGAGCATGGCGAGGACATGCCGGAAATCGCAGGCTGGAGTTGGCCAGCCAGGTAACCCGGCCAGGTAACCTCGTCAGGACCGGAGCGTGGCCGCATGCCCGGGCACGATCTCGCCTTCGGCACAGGCGCCGATACCGGCAGCATTCGCCTCGTCCGTATCGATGTGCATCTCGGTGAATGAGGTTTCTCCGACGCGCACCAGCGTCTGCGCGAAGGTCACCCTACGCGGCCCGTCACCGACATACACGTCGATCAGTTCTCCATCTGTGAGGCCCAGTCTGGCGGCGTCATGCGGGTTGGTGTGGATGTGGCGGGCCGACACGATCAGACCGTCACTCGCGAACGTGCCGGCCGGACCGACCACCGTCACCGACGGCGTGCCGTCCAGCTTGCCGCTTTCGCGTACTGGCACGTCGATGCCGAGCACGAAACTGTCGGTGCGCGAGATCTCCGCCTGCGTACGCATGCGCAGTGGCCCGAGAATGGCGACGTTCTCCAGCCTTCCTTTCGGCCCTTCCAACGTTACCCGCTCGCGCGCTGCCCAATGGCCGGGCTGACGCAGTGGCTTTGCCGGTGTCAGTTCGTAACCCTTGCCGAACAGGGCATCGGCCGCTTCGCGCGACAAATGGACATGGCGCCCCGAGACGGCCACCGGGATAGTTTCGACCGCCGGCGCCACCCGAGCGAGGGCCTGGGCCGTCTCGCGTGCAATCATCAATTGCTCCGCCGTTTCCGTGACGAAGACGCACACGCGCGAGCCATAGGCCTGGATTTGCGGCGCGGCGCGACCGGAAAGGTCCGGCGCGGCGTTGCGGTCGAGGTCGAGTTGCAGGCCCATGAAAGCAAGGCCGTCGCAGATGCGCCTGCGCATCGAGGCAGAGTTCTCGCCGATGCCGCCGGTAAAGACCAGGGCATCGATGCCGCCCATCGCGGCCGCATAAGCGCCGACATATTTGCGCGCCCGGTAGGCGTAGATTTCGATGGCGAGTTGCGCCTGCGCGTCGCCTGCGGCGGCGCGATCCTCGATGTCACGCATGTCCGACGAGCCGGCTAGCCCCTTGAGACCACTGTCATTGTAGAGGGCGGTTTCGATATCGGCGACGGAAAGGCTCAGTTGTCTGGCAAGGAAACCGAAGGCGCCGGGATCGAGATCGCCGGAGCGCGTGCCCATGACCAGTCCTTCAAGCGGCGTGATGCCCATGGAACTGTCCATGGACCGGCCACGGTTGACGGCGCAGACGCTCGCCCCATTACCGAGATGCACGGAGACGATCTGAAGATTGGAAAGGGGCTGGCCGGTTTCCTCGGCCGCGCGTAGCGCCACGTATTTGTGCGAGGTGCCGTGGAAGCCGTAGCGGCGCAGGCCCGCCCGGCGCCAGGCCTCCGGCACCGCATAGGTGGTGGCAAAAGTCGGATTGGTTAGGTGGAAGGAAGTATCGAATACCGCGACTTGCGGCACGGCCGGCCACAGCGCACGACATAACTTTATGGCCTCGAGATTGGCCGGATTGTGCAGCGGCGCCAGCGGCGATAAATCCTCGATCTTCACGACGATGGCGTCTTCCAGGATCGCGGGTGCGATGAATGTGCTGCCGCCATGCGCGACACGGTGGCCGATCGCGTCGGGCGCGGCCAGGCCGAATTGCTTCAGCACGCCGGGGATGGCGGCGATGGCCTCGTCGATGCTCGCATGGCTGGCCGAACCGCGCTGGTCGGCTTTGCCGCAGCGAAAACGGAAGTCACACATCCCCTCGCGAAAGCGTTCGAACGATCCCTTGAAAACTTCCCGCGTGTCTGAAGCGACGTCGAACACTCCGAATTTAAGGCTGGAGCTGCCGGCGTTGAAGACCAGTGTTCTCATTCGGTTTGCCTGCTCGTTGATAAAGGATCTGGCCTAGGAAGCTCGGGCTATTCTTTCACCGTGCCTATTACCATAGCGATCTTCTTGTTCGGTGACATGACGGTATGAAATCGGGTCTCTCGCAAGTCGGGTTGGGCGCCTACCCTGAAGTCCGAGTTAATTAAGATGCACTGACGCCGCTACGCCGGCTGCAACGCCGAACAGACTGAAGGTGCTTACGCGCGAACCGAGTTTGAATCCTCCGACCCATGCCGCCATCACGGCCTTGGCAAGCGTATTCATGGCCACAGCGATCAGGATCGCCTGTGCCGCAAGCTTCGGCTCGACGGTCTGTGAAGCCATCCGTGCCATTGAAATCGAAATGACGTCCACATCGGCTATCCCTGAAACGGCGGCGATTGTCAGGATACCCGCATTCCCGAAAAACTGCTGAAGCAGCTGCGACATCACCATGACCACAGTGATGAGCGCGCCCATTTTTAGAGCAGGCGCCAGTTCGAGCGGGTTGGTGATCTTGAGTTCCGGCCGTTCCGAGGCGCCTCGACTTTGCAACAACAGCAGCCCGGCGCCAATGGCGAGCACGCCGCCGCCGATAAGCAAGGGCCATTTGAGGTGAGGAAACAAGGACGGGTTCAATGCGGTCGCCACGACTGCGACGCGAATGATCATGGTCAACCCCGCCAGGAGAACTCCGCTGGAAAGCAGCGCGCTGGAATCCGGATGTCGATGGGCAAGCCTTGCTAAAGTCAAGGTAGTGGCTGTCGACGAGGCCAACCCGCCCGCAATCGCCGTCATCAGTACGCCGAGCCGGCCCCCGAAAATGCGGACAGCCACGTAGCCGGCGAAAGATACGGCAGCGATCAGGATCGTCAGCAGCCAGATCTCGTATGGGTTGACGACATTCCAGGGATCGATCGTTCTGTTCGGCAGGATAGGCAACATCAGAAACGTCATTGCCAACAGCGTCAGGCCCGATCGGATCTCGCTCCAGCTCAGTGACGCGACCCAGCGGTGCAACGGCTCGCGCAGCGCAAGCAGCATGGCGGTAGCCACCGCCCCGGCGATAGCGGCTGTAAGATCGCCCACAACAGCGAGAGTGCCGAGCAGGAAAGTCGCCATGCCGGCGATCACGGAGGTTGCACTGTAATTTCGCTCGGCCTGCGCTTCGAGCCAGTGGTACGCGGTGAACGCTGCGGTGAAACCGAGGAAGACAAGGCCGATCACGACGCCAGAGTCGAACTGCTGGGCCAACGCGCCGGTAAGGCCGCCGATCAGGCCGGTCAACGCGAACGTGCGCAAACCCGCCGCGCGTTGATGGTCTTCCTCGTCGCGGGTGCGCCATCCGCGCTCCAGACCGATGAGCAGGCCAATCGAAAGCGATACCGCCAGGCGGCTCAGCAGAGCGTCTCCGTCCATGATTTCCGGGTTTTCCCCTCAGGGCCTGGTTTTACTCATTTCTTGTGCACATCAATATCAACCGGACGCAGTTTGCAATTCGGAGAAATCGGCTTTAGCAACAAGCCGGTCCCCCGCCAATATTTCATGTTCGGTCGGTGAGAACGTGTGAGTAGACGAACCGTGGTCAGGAGGCGGCGAGTGGCGAAGCGCTTCTCCCGATACGAGGCTCGCCGTCATTTGCCGACGACGAACCTTGCTTCAAATCCATCTTCCCGGTTGCTTGCGGGAGAAGTCAGTTCAAGCTGTCCACCGGTTCCGGTAGCAATGGTCCTGGCGATGGCCAGACCGAGACCGGCGCCGCGCACCAGAGCCTGACCTCGCTCGAAGGGCTCGCTCAGCCGCGCAAGTACTTCGGGAGGCACGACCGGGCCGGCGTTCGCAACACGCAAAACGCCGTCGGCCGACAACGCGACGCGGACCGGTTCATCCTGCGCCCCATGCTTGAGGGCATTCTCGATCAGATTTCGTGTCAGGATCGCGAATGCATCGGCATCGATGCTCGCGAGCACTGGTACATCTGGCAGCGTCAATTCGATACGTCCTACGGTATCGACGTGTCCGCCAAGTTCGCTCACGACCATCCGAAGAATGGTGCCGATGTCGACTGGCGTCTCTGCCAGAAGACGCCCGCCCTCGGACCTCGCCAGTTGCATCAGTTTTTCGGTCAGGCGGGAAAGACGCCGCAAGGCGGTCTGCATATCCTCGGCGCGTTCACGCGTGGCGTCGTCCGGTGCATTTGCAATCATGAGCTGCGCCTGTGCGAGGGCCGCCGCCACCGGCGTGCGCAGTTCATGGGCGGATTTGGCCGCCAGGCTGCGCTCAGCCTGCAAGGTACGCCTTAGCCGGTCCAGGAGGTGGTTTACTGCCTTTGCGACAGGGTCAATCTCCGAGGGCAGGTTGTCTGCGGCAATTGGAGCAAGATCCCCGCCACCCCGCGCCTCGATTTGTGACCTGAAGCTACGCACCGGCGTCATAGAGACACGAACGATCGCCCAGATGCCTATCAGGCCGAGCGGAATGATGATTGCCAGCGGCAGAGCGAGCGCCAGCAAGGCCCGCCCGGCACTAATGCGGCGATGCGACAGAGGCTCTGCGATCATAATGGTAAGACTCCCTTGGAGGGCGGCATCGGAATAAAGGCGGTGTGTGGGCGTGTCGGCGAAACCCATTCCGGAAAAAGGCGGAAACACGGCCAAGTCGGCGCTGTGCGAGCGCAGCAGAACCTTCCCTTGACCATCACGGACCAGATAGGTGAGATATTCGTCGTGCCGGCGCAGCGTCGCCACGCGCTGTTCCGCATCGTCAGCATCGCGACCAACGATCTCGATAGCCGCAAGAGGTAAAATGCGCTGCGCCGTTTCCTCAAGCGCGCTGTCAAAAACCTCGTCCATCTCATGGCGCAGCATCTGCGCGGTCACGATAGCCGCCATCGCCCACAGCACGGTCATACCCAACCCAAGCGACAGCGAAAGCCGCCACTGCAAGCTTTTGGGCTGCATCATCGGGCGTTTCCGAGCCGGTATCCGATCCCGCGGACGGTATCGATCACGGGATGACCGAGCTTCTTGCGTAACCTGCTGACATGAACCTCGATCGTATTGCTCTCTACCTCGGCGCCGAACGCATAGAGCCGGTCTTCGAGCTGTGCCTTGGTCATCGCAACGCCGGGTCGCTGCAGGAATGCCTCGAACAGGGCCCATTCGCGGCCGGTAAGCTCCACGGGGCCGTCGCCACGCCTTACGGTTTTGGCGGCAAGGTCGATGCGCAGATCGCCGATTTCGACAAGGGGGTTGGGGTTACCGCTGTAGCGCCGCGCCACGGCGTTCAGCCGTGAAGTGAGTTCCGAGAGGTCGAACGGCTTGATCATGTAGTCGTCAGCGCCCGCATCGAGGCCCGCGATGCGGTCGGAGATCTGGTCGAGAGCCGTCAGGATGATGACCGGCGTCACGCTGCCCTCGGCTCGCAGCCTTTTCAGGAAGGTGATTCCCAACCCGTCTGGAAGCATCAGGTCCAGCAAAATGAGATCATAGGCGGCGCTCTGGAGATGTTCACGCGCCGCATCAAGCCGTGTCACCCAATCCACCGAATGGCTGGCTGCAACCTGCTCGCGCACAGCCTTACCGAGGATAGCATCATCTTCGACCAGCAAAATTCTCATTTAAAGATCACCCGCTTCCTTGTCTCCTCACCTATCGCCCGAAGCTGTCGGTTTGCTGAAGAGATGCCCATCAGCGCATCAGGCGTTCGTCAGAAAATACTGCCATAGTCACACCAAAGGCGCGTTGATCAGGAGCAATGAAATGATGAAGCACATGGCGGCCGCGATCTTCGTTCTGGCGCTGGCGGCTCCCGGCATCGCCAGGGCTGACGACGATTGCTATGTTTCAATGGACCGATGGAAGCCGCGTGAGGCCGTAGAGACGATGGCCGCCGGGCGAGGGTGGACCGTCACCCGGATCAAGATCGACGACGGCTGTTACGAAATCCGGGGCGCCGATGAGAACGGCCGGGCGTTCAAGGCTAAGGTCGATCCGGAAACGCTGGAAATTGTCAAGTTCCGGCACAGGGATCGCGATGACGATCGTCACGGGTCGAGGCATGAGAGACCTGGGACGACGGAAGGTGGTGCTCCAGGCGGGACACCCTCGAACACCCTGTTCGAGACGATCGCGCGGCCGTAGGTTGTCGTGAAATAAGTACCGCTCACCTCGCCGAAAAAAGCATGATCGTCATCCACTGGCTGACTGCCCTGCTCATTCTCGGGGCATGGCTGACATCGACGGGTGGTCGGCATATGGCCGAAAACCCGCCTTTGCAGCATTTCTCGTTCGGGCTGGCGGTGCTTGTCCTTGCGCTTTCGCACCTGATCCTACGGTTCGCCGGAGGCACTGCGCCAATGGTCGTCTTGCCGTCGCCGCCAGGCTCGGCCACGCGGTGCTCTATCTGTTCCTGATAGCCCTGTCGCTGAGCGGTTGGTACGCCGCTTCGCGCCTCGGAGTCCCCGTTTCCTTCTTCGGCATTCAGCTTCCGGCCATTGCCGAGCGGGTGCAGGGCGCGCCGGGTCTGGTCACGGACGTTCACGAGAATGCCGACGCGATCATCCTTTACCTGGCCGGCCTGCATGCGGCCCTTGCCATCTGGCACCAGTTCGTGCTGCGCGATGGCACGCTTGAGCGCATGTCCTCGCGCTAACGACTTTCCAAGCGTTGTATCAAGCCTTTGCGGTGGGCCTGCTAGCCGGTCCGCCGCTTTTGCGCGCGGCAGGTGTCGCGGGCGGGCCTTGCATTTCCTGACGAAGAGCTGAAGCAAAATCACTGTCGCCGTCAGGCGGGGCTCAGGCTGTCTTGCCACAGTGATGAAGACGGGCCGACTTCGTGTGGCGGCCCGGAAATCGTTTCTTCGAAGAAGGCAAACCGACATGAAATTGCTTCTCGCAGCTCTCGCCATGACGACCGCGCTCACGCTGCCTGGTTCCGCCATGGCGCGACCCGTGACACTGACCGCCACGTTGAGCAATTATGGTGGCGACGGCGCTTATCTCGCGCTGTATGTGACCGATCCTCAAGGCGAATACGCCGGCACGCTTTGGATCGCCGGCGGCAAGTCCAAATACTATGAGCATCTCTCGGGCTGGTATCGCGCCAGCGGCGGCAATCGTGCCGAGATCGACGGCATTACCGGGGCCAGCGTGGGTGCCGGGCGCACGCTGGAGATCTCGCTCGATCTTGCGGATGTGCTCTTCGACGCGGGTTACACGCTGCACGTCGACGCAGCCGTCGAAGATATGCGTGACAGCCCCAACGAGGTGGCGGTTCCCCTGACCTCCGCCGGCGCGCAGACGCCCGTTCGGGGCCGGCGGTATGTTTCGACCGTGACCTACTCCTTCTAGGCGGTGAATGACATGATCCGTGTCGTTCACCGTTGGCCGGGTCTTCTGGCCGCTCTCCTATTGCTGGTCCTGAGCCTCAGCGGCGCGGCTCTTTCGCTGTTTCCCGCCGCCGAGCAGCTGTCCGTGCCGCAGGCGGAGGCCGGCCTCTCGGTGGCGAGGCTGACTGAGCGCGTCCTCGCCGTCCATTCCCAGGTCGAGCAGATCCGGCGCGCACCCTCCGGTAAGATCACCGCCTATTGGTTTGAGAACGGCGTACCTGAAGCGGCCGTCATCAATTCAGTGACCGGGCAAGGCGTTGCATCCGCTGATCCGAACACCGTCGAGCGCTGGCTGACCAGTTTACACCGATCGCTTTTTCTCGGTGACGGCGGGCGCATGGCGACGGCGGCGGGGGCTGCCGCGATGCTAATCTTGTCTCTGTCCGGTGCAATGCTCGTCGCACGCAGAGCTGGAGGCTGGCGACGGTGGTTCGCGCCGATACGCGGGCCGTTCGCCGGCCGGTTGCATGTCGAGATCGCCCGCGTTGCCGTCGCCGGCTTCTTGCTGTCCTCGGCCACCGCACTATGGATGACGGCATCGACATTCGACCTTCTGCCCGATGCAGCCGCGTCGTCCATTGCCCGGATCGAGACGAGTGGCCGGACGGGCATGACAGCGGCGGAAATGGACCTGTTGAAACGAACGCCAGTTGCCGAGTTGCGCAGCTTGACGTTTCCCGATCCGACCGATGCGATGGACGTCTTCACGATCAAGACAGATCGCGGCGTCGGCTATCTCGATCAAGGCACGGGCGCGCTCCTGGCCTGGAGCAATCCGACCGGATGGCAACGTATTTCGGAAACCGTCTATATGCTCCATACCGGGCAGGGGGCGGCAATCCTTGGGCTGCTCCTGGGCATGATGGCGCTTGGCGTGCCAGCGATGGCGGCCACCGGCTGCATTCTTTGGCTGGCGGGCCAGCGCGGACGGCCACGCATTTGCGGCAATGCGGCGGCCGGGCGTGCCGACACAATCCTGCTCATCGGTAGCGAGGGTGGCAGCACATGGGGTTTTGCCGCAACGCTGCACACCGCGCTGACCGCGGCGGGGCAGGCGGTCCATGTCGCACCGATGTCGTCCTTCGATCCGGCGCGTTACCGGCATGCGCGGCGCATCCTCATTCTTGCCGCCACCTACGGCGACGGCGATGCGCCCGCCACGGCGCGGGGGTTCCTCGATCGCTTGAAAACCTTGCCGCCGGCGCCGGTCGTCCCGATGGCGGTCCTTGGCTTCGGTGACCGCAGTTTCCCGGCCTACTGCGCCTTTGCCGAGGCGGTCGCCAGGGCAGCCGAGGCGCGAGGATGGAGCATGCTGGTTCCATACGACACTGTGGACCGCCAGTCGCCACAGGATTTTGCTCGGTGGGGACAACGGCTAGGCGAGGCGACAGATATCGAGCTGGAGCTTGTCCATCAGCCCGCCCTACCGGCTGCCCGCCCGCTGACACTCGTTTCGCGGCGTGAATACGGCGCCGAAGTTCAGGCCCCCACCGCCATCCTGCGTTTCGCGCTGCCAAAGGTTTCGCTCTGGCAATGGCTGGCGGATCGCGGATTCGGCCGCTTTTCGGCAGGCGATCTTCTCGGCGTCTTGCCCGAGGGTTCGTCCGCCGCCCGGTTCTATTCGCTGGCTTCGGGGCGGCGAGACGGCTTCGTCGAGATCGTTGTCAAGAAACATCCCTCCGGCCTGTGTTCCGGACAGCTCTTCAATCTGAAACCTGGTGAGACTGTTTGCGCGTTCATCCGCCTCAATCCAGGCTTCCATGCCGGCCGGAGTCGTACGCCGCTGATCCTGATCGGAGCCGGAACGGGTATCGGGCCGTTGGCAGGCTTCGTGCGCGCCAACGCACAGCATCGTCCCGTCCACCTGTTCTTCGGAATGCGTCACCCCGCCCGTGATTTTCTCTACGAGGAAGAATTGACGGGTTGGCATCGAGAGGGCCGCCTTCGTCAGCTCGTCACGGCCTTCTCGCGCGGGCGAATGCCTCGCTATGTCCAGCATGCGCTGCGTGAAGAGGCCGCCCAGATTGTAGCTCTGGTTCGTGGGGGCGCGAGGGTCATGGTCTGCGGCGGGCGCGGCATGGCCGCCGGCGTTTCGTCGGCGCTCGCCGAGATTCTCACGCCCGCCGGGTTGACGCCGGCTCTACTCAAGGCGGAGGGGCGCTATGTCGAAGACGTCTACTGATCCAATCCGGCACGCGCTCAACGGACCCACCATGGGAACGCGCTGGTCAGCGCTTTTCTACGCGGCGACGGGGTTCGATCCAAAGCCGATTCAGGACGCATTTCAAGCGGCGGTAGACGAGGTGGACGCGCAGATGTCCACCTGGAAGCCCGATAGTGATCTGATGCGGCTGAACGCCGGCCCCGTCGGCGAATGGATTGGGGCGCCCGATCGGCTGATGAACGTGCTGCGCCTCGCGCTTGGCATCGGCCGGATTTCTGGGGGAGCTTTCGATATTGGCGTGGGCGATGCGGTGAACGCTTGGGGTTTTGGCCCGGCTGCGGCCGACGAGCGCCAGATCCGAAAGGCGTTCGCTGTCCCACGCCAGCCTGCCCACGAAGTGCTGGAACTGGATTCTGTCAACGGAAAGGTACGAAAGATCGCGCCGATTACCCTCGACCTCAACGGCATCGCCAAGGGATATGGCGTCGATCGGCTGGCCATGACCCTCGACTGCTTCGGCATCACTTCCGGGATGGTCGGTATCGACGGTGAGATGCGGGCGCTCGGCCTGCGTCCTGACGGTGAACCGTGGAGCATCGCCGTCGAACTCCCGAACAGGGAACGCCGTGCGCCGCATTCCATTCTCGCCTTGCAGGATGCCGCGGTTGCGACCTCAGGTGACTATCGACACTGGACCGTCGTGAACGGGCGCCGTCTCTCGCACACCATGGACCCCCGCCGCGGAGTACCTTTGCCATCACCGCCCGCTTCGGTAACGGTCGTCGCGCAAACTTGCGCCGAAGCCGACACCTGGGCCACCGCGTTGATGGTCCTCGGCCCAAAATCCGGGTCCGAACTTGCCCGGCGCCTTGGCCTCAATGCATTGTTTCTCATTCACGATGACGAAAGCGGGATCCGGCAGGAAGCGGTAGGGCCGCTGTTCTCAAAGGAAAGTCACGGATGATTGTGCGTGCTGAACGTGGTTAGTGCAGCTTTGCTCAAGAATGATATATGGAGCTAATTTCCGGTCATCGCCATGCCGAGGACGGTGGCGAGCGTACGGACCAGCGGCAGGTCAATGGGCAGAAATCGTTTCATGTCAGGTTCCTGGCTGGCGTGGTCGCGTTCTCGGGAGGAGAGGGGGAGCCCACCGTTGCTGGCTGGGTGACGGGTTATGTCAGGCTTTCTTACGCCGCAACACAAGTGCGGCGATGGCAATCCAGATGCCGGTGCGCAGGATCATAGCGCCCATGGTGCGCGCCTCCCACGCACCGCCGAAGCCGACATGCCACAGGAAGGCTGCAAACACCGCCGCCGTCGTCACGGCGATGCCGAGCGACAGCATCGGCGCCCAGCCCGCGCCGCGCCACAGGCCGATCCCGGCCAGAACATAGGCAAACCCGGCAAGGAAGTTGAACCACAGCACGAACGGCACCACCGCACCCATGTCGGCGCTGCCGAACAGCGCCCTCCCACCTGAAACGATGGTCAGCAGGCCGAAGATCACCGCGACGGCGACGGCGATGGACAGGGTACGGGGTCTCTCGGTCACGGCATCCTCCGGGGTCAGGCGTTTGCGAGGCGGCCATCGCGTAGATGGACCAGCCGGTCGAAACGGTCAAAAATCTTCTCGTCATGGGTGACGGTGACGATGCAGGCCTCCTGCTCGAGGGCGAGCTTGCGCAAAAGGTCCATCACCAGCCCGGCCCGCGCGCCGTCGAGCGCGGCGGTCGGTTCGTCGGCCAGAATGATGCGGGGACGGTTGGCGAGCGCCCGGGCGATCGCCACGCGCTGCGCCTCGCCGCCCGAAAGCAGCGCCGGCTTGACCGTCGCGCGGTGGCCGACCTCGAGATAGTCGAGCAGTTCGCGCGCCCGTGCCCGGCCATCGTCGGCGGGCCAGCCGGCAAGATCCAGCACGACCGAGACGTTTTCCTGCGCCGTGAGAAAGGGTAGGAGGTTGTGCGCCTGGAAGATGAAGCCGATCTTGTCGAGCCTGAGGCGTCTCAGGTCGCGCCGTAGCCATCTGCCGTCGAACACCGGCTCCCCGTCGAGTACCACCCGCCCCTCCGAGGGGGCGAGGATGCAGCCGATGATGTTGAGCAGCGTCGTCTTGCCCGAACCGGAGGGACCGAGCATCGCAATCACCTCGCCGGCGTGCACTGTGAGATCGACCGAGCGTAAGGCATCGACGCGGGTTTCGCCCTCGCCGAAATGTTTGGCCACGCCCGCGACCTCGATGAGGATATCGCCGAGCGCCATGTCAGCTCCCGAGCGCGGTGGCGGGGTCGACCTTCATCGCCGCCCGCACGCCCAGCGCGGAGGACAGAAGGCAGACCGCGGCGATGATGGCGGCAAGGACCATGGCGTTGAACGGCTCCAGCACGACGCGGCGGGGAAAATAGTCCTTCACCGTCAGGATCAGCACCAGGCCGATCCCCCAGCCCGAAGCACCGAGGATCAGCGCCTGCTGCACGATCAGCCCGACGATGGTACGGTCGGGCGCGCCGATCAGCTTCAGCGTGGCGATCTGTTTCAGCTTCTCCATGGTCATCGTGTAGATGATGAGGGCGATCACTACGGCGCTGACGGAAAGCAGGATCCCGAGGAACAGGCCGATCTGGCGCCGCGCCAGATCCACCACCGAGGACAGAAGGATTTCTTCCTGCTCGGCCTGCGTCAGGGCTGCCAGATGTTTCCACTGCCGCACCGTTGCGGCGAGCAGATCGACGTCGGCGCCGGGCGCCATGCGAGCAATGACGGCGGCGACGGATGCGGACTTGACGGAAACGGCCCCACGCGCGGCCTGTACCCGCTGGGCGGCCGGGTCGAGTTCGGTCTGGAGCGCCATCGCATCGGAAAGCGTCACATAGACCGCCGGATCACCGCCCGCGTTCATCGCCCCCTCGACCAGCCCGACCACGGTGAAGCGGTTGCGCCCGAGCCGGATCGTCTCGCCGGGCAGGAGGCCGGTCTTGCGGTCGGCGACCAGTTCGAAATGGCTGGCGCCGATGCTGCGCCCCTCGGCGATTGCCCGCGGTCCGCCTGGGCGGCCGGGCTCGTAGCCGATGACGTAAAGCCGCAAGGTTTGCCCGGCATGGGAAGCCTCGACGTTCTGGTAGTTGACAGCCCCGGCTTCGGCCACGCCGGGCATCCGCACCACCGCATCGCGGGTGGTCAGCGGGATGTTCGAGGCTTCGGCAAATGGCCCTTTGGTGCCAGCCTCCACCACCCAGACATCGGCCGCTGGCGCTTTCACCACAGCCAGAGCGTCCGAAACGAGGCCGTTATAGATGCCGATCATCGCCAGGACGACCGTCATCAGCAGCCCCAGCCCGAAGCAGGTGAGGACGAAGCGGAACAGTCCGTGGCGAATGTCCTTGAGCGCGAGGTTCATGGCGCGTCCCTGATGCGGGCGCGCCGGCCATCGGTCGCGCCCTTCGGCGGCGGCCGGGCGACGATCACGGCACCTTCGGGCAGGTCGCCCGTGACCTCGACGCGGCCGCGATCGTCGCGCGCGCCGAAGGTGAGCTTCGCCCGGGCGAGGCGCCCGTCCCGCACAACCCAGACCGTGCCGCGATAACCGTCGAAGCCGGTGATCGCCACCTCGGGCACCATCAGCGCGGTCGCGCGCGTGCCAGTCAGGATGCGCACTTCGGCCTGTTCGCCGAGAAACATTTCATTGGGGCAGTCGACGCAGGTCAGCCAGACGCGGCGCTCCTCGTTCACCCTGTCACTTTCGAGGCCGACGCGGGCGATGGCGCCATTGAATTCGACGGAAGGCTGAGACCGCAGCCGGATCGTGCCGGACTGGCCAAGCGCAAGCTGGCCGGCGCGCTCTTCATCGACATAGGCTTGAATCCATATCGAGGCGGGGTCGACAAGGGTGAAGACCGGATCGCCGGCCTTGACCACCGTGCCTGCCTCGGCATGGCGGGCGACGATCAGCGCATCATAGGGTGCGGTCAGGCGGTGGTGGCCGAGAAGGGTTTCTTCCTGCTGCAAGGCCGCCGCCGCGTCCAGTCCCTGTGCCCGGATCACCGCGAGATCAGCCTCGGCCACCGCCAGATCGGCGCGCGCCACGTCCTCGTCACGCTGCGCTTCCTCGGCGCGCTGGACCGAGGCGATATCGCGCTGCGCCAGTCCCTGCTGGCGCCGGTTCGCCGCCTCGCGCTGCGCCAGCATGGCGCGAGCGCGCACAACCGCTGCATCGGCCTTGGCTAGATTGGCCTCGTTCGCCGCCACCGCAGCGCGGGCGCGAGCGACGCGCGCTTCCTGCTCCGCAGAGTGAAGAACGGCCAGTTCCTGTCCCCGGATCACGATGTCCCCGGCATCGGCGGCAAGCGAGGTCAGGGCGGCGCCCACCTCGAAGCCGACGCGGCTGAGAATCCGCGCCTCGACGGTGCCAAGCCCGTAAATGCGAAGCGCCACTTCGCGTTCGGGCTGCACCACGCTGACCGTGAGCGGTCGTTCCGTCAGAAACAGGACACCTGCGCCCAGAACCAGAACTGCGGCCACCACACCGTAAAGCCACCGACGCCGCATGGCCTAATCCCTTTTCACGGCCAGAAGCCCGAGTTGCACATTGAGAAGCCGCACCCCCTCCTGGATCAGGGAGAAGTCGCGCGCGCCGAGCGACCAGCGGATCGCCATTCCCTGCACCAACGAGGTCAGCAGTATGGCGACGTCGGCGGGAGCCAGATCGCGGCGCAGGCAACCGGCCTCCTGCCCACGCGCCACCTCAGTCACGATCAGGGCCTGAAATTTCATAAGCAGGCCCCGGAAGGCCGCGCGCAGGTCCTCGTTGCCGACATTCAGCTCGCGCGAGAACAGCAGCATGGGCAGCGCAGGCTTGGCCATGATCTGCGCCAGTTGCGCAGCCACCAGCGCCTCAAGCCTTCCAACTGGTTCATCGGCCCGGGCATTATCCCAGGCGGTCGTCAGTTCCTCGGTCACGTGATCCGCCACAGCAAGCCACATCGCAGCCTTGGTCGGGAAATGCCGGAACAAGGCGGCCTGGCTCACGCCAATTGCCGATGCCGCCGCACCCGTTGTCACCCGGTCCGGTCCGATCTTGTCGGCCAGATCCAGGACCGTGGCGACAATCTCGGCCTTGCGAAGCTCCGCCGGCTTGCGCATGAGATTTCCTAAATCTAGTTAGTAATCAATCACAAACTTATATGCACGATCCGTGCCGTCCGTCAATCACTGGATGGCCTCTAGGCCCGGTAAGCGTCCAGACGGGCACGAGGAAGGTAAAGATTGTTGTCGTTGCCTGCCCCGCGACGAGCGCGAAGTTAGCTGCCACTTCGCCGACATGCCAGTCTTACGCAATCTGACGATGCCGGCCACGATTCCGGCAAGGAGGCGAGCGCTAGCCCGGCAGCGCCCGCGCGGGCTATAACAACGCGCGCCCTCGAATCCGAGGTGGCAAACGCCGCCGCACCCGCTAGGAATTGGCGTCGTTCCATTTGCTTCTCTCCCTGAAGCTATGATGTTCGCCGCGCAGTCGGAGCCTGTGCGAGTTGTTGTCTCACCCATTCGACGATTTGTTGGGTGTTCATAGCACCGGAGATACGCCCAATCTGGGGAGCATAAAAAAGCTGGGGGTCATTTCGGCAATGCGGTAGCGTCGTCACTATGTCTGACGATGACACGATGGTTGTGTATCAGCTCAAGGTGAGCTTACGAGGAATTTCGCCAATGATCTGGCGCCGGTTGCTCGTGCCAGCGCGAATGACCCTCTACGAACTGCATCGCGCAATCCAGATCGCGTTCGGTTGGGAGGACTATCATCTGCATGCGTTCAAGTTGCACAGCCGTGAGTACAGCACGACAAGGACAGGTGAACGCCACCGCGATCCGTCTGGCAGCGAGGTCATGCTCGCCAACCTGCAGCTACGGCTCCGTCAGCGCATCATCTACGAATACGATTTTGGTGACATGTGGGTTCACGAGGTACGCGTTGAAGCGAAGCTGAGACAAGAGGACGGCAAAACTTGTCCGGCCTGCATTGGTGGCGCGCGTGCGGGCCCGCCCGAGGACGTAGGCGGTCCATTCGGCTATTACGCACTGCTCGCTCGATTGGCAGACGAAGAATATGAAGACGATGGACTATCGGCCTACGATGCCGAACGGTTCAGCCTGCGTGAAGTCAACGCCGCTCTGAAGCGCGAACTGGCAGAGCGCTGACGGCCGACGACAGGGTATCGCTCCGCATGCTTTCATCTCCTGGTGGAGAAAGGGAGGGCGTGAATGCGGTTCGCAATTCAACTCGTAACTAGCAAGGCCGACACTGCGGTTGAAACGCAAGAGATCTTCAGCTTCGACCGGATGGATGAAGAGTTGTCGATCCACGATCTCGGTCTGGCGCTGACTGAAGCAAAGTCTGCTTTGGCGGCGCTTCAGGTCGCGATCGCCAATGCGCAGGTGATGAACTACTCGCTGCGCCAACGACCTTGCTCAAGTTGCCGCTGTCTCAGGTCACTGAAGGATAATCGCACAATCACAGTGCGCACGTGCCTGGGTAAGATTGTCCTACCGAGCCCCCGATACGAACACTGCCGATGTCGATCCGGGTCTGGGGCTATTGCGCCCGTCGCTTCCGCTCTACCCGAACGCGTCACGCCAGACCTTCTTGCGCTTGAGGCGCGTTGGGCCTCCCTCGTTTCTTACGGCGTGACGGCTGCTCTACTGTCGGATGTCCTTCCGATCGGTGAGGCTGTGAATGCTTCAACGATCCGGAACGACGCGCTGCGCATCGCAGAGCGGCTTGAATCCGAACTCGGACCAGAACAGGAGGTTTTCATCAGCGGCCATCGAGCGGAATGGAATAACATGCCGATCCCTGAACCACCGGTGACGATTGGCATCGACGGCGGTTATGTCCGCAGCTGGACCAACAGACCAACGAATTTCGAGGTGATCGTCGGCAAGTCTGTTCCCGAGGAAGGGCCGGCTCGTCGATTTGGCTTCGTTGTCGGGCACGACGAGAAGCCCAAGCGCCGGCTCCACGAGATTCTCGTCGATCAAGGTGTTGCGATGAACCAGGAGGTGACGTTCATGTCGGACGGTGCCTGCAACTTGCGTGATCTCCAACGGTACATGCGCCCCAACGCGGAGCACGTCCTCGACTACTTCCACATCACAATGCGCATCACCGTGCTGCAACAGATGGCGCGCGGCATGCCTGCGGAGCTCAGTGCGATATCGCCCGCGGCAGTCGCCGTGCTCGAAAGCATCAAGCGGCATCTTTGGCATGGGAATGTCGACCGGGCACTCGCACTCGTGGAGGATTTTGGTGACGGCTTTGATCTCATCCGTGATCCGCCGCCTGAAGTGCGCAAACTGCGCCGGTATCTGGAAGAATTCAGTCGCTACATCGGCAACAATGCCGACTTGATTCCCAATTACGCCGAACGCCACCGCTATGGTGAGGTCGTCTCGACCGCGTTCGTGGAGTCGACCGTCAACCAGGTCATAGCCAAGCGCTTCGCAAAGAAACAACAGATGCAATGGACCCAGCGCGGCGTTCATCTGCTCATTCAGTTGCGGACACGCGTGCTCGACGGCACCCTCGACACCGACTTCAAGCGCTGGCGCGTGCAGCCGAGCTTGCCGGAAAATGCAATCAAACTCGCGGCCTGACGACCCCCAGCTTTTTCATGCTCCCCAGATCGGGCTGTATGCGATTTATCTTCTGTTTCGCGAGGCGCAGTTGACGGATGCGATGGTCGATCTTCTGATCGAGACGGTCCACAAGATCGGCACGCGCTCGAAACGCAAGGTCGTGAGCGATATCGCAAAGGACATCGAGCGGGTCTACGGAAAGGAACGGCTGCTGGTCGAGATCGCCAGCGCCTCGATCGAGGAACCGTCCGGGCGCGTCTGCGATGTGATTTTCCCGATTGTCGGCAAGGATAAGCTGGCGGCGATCGTCAAGGAAAGCCAGGCGAAAGGGGCGCTTGATCGGCGTATATATAAGGTGATGCGCTCTTCCTGGGCCAATCATTACCGGCGCATGCTGCCCAGCCTGCTTTCGGTTCTGGAATTCCGGTCGAACAACACCATGTGGCGCCCGGTGCTTGCGGCGCTCGACTGGATTCGGAGCAAGATGGATGACGGCTGCCGGTTCGTGCCGGTGCAGGACGTTCCGATTGATGAGGTTATTCCCGCCAGGTGGCGCAGCTCCGTCATCGACGACGATGGGCGTGTTAACCGGATCAGCTACGAGCTTTGCGTTCTCACGTTGTTGCGCGACCGCATTCGCTCCAAGGAAATCTGGGTCGTTGGCGCGGACCGTTACCGGAACCCTGACGACGATCTTCCCAAAGACTTCGAAATCCGGCGTGACGCCTACTATTCCGGCCTCAACCTGACACCAGACGCGAGGACGTTTACGTCTGCCATCTGTTCAGAGCTTGAGCGGGAACTGTTGCTCCTCAATGCCAATATCCCGGACAATGATAAGGTCCGGCTTCTGTGGCGTGGCGAAAACCGCATCTCGATCACACCGTTCAAGCCTGCACCCGAGCCGAAAGGCCTCGATGCGATCAAAGGCGAGATCGGCGGACGCTGGCCGATGACCGGGCTGCTCGACGTGCTGAAGGAGGCTGCACTCGATACCGGCTTTCTGCCGGAGAAGCCGCCGTCCGCCGCAATAGCCCTGCATCTGATCATCGAGAACTTCAACAAACATGGCCGGGGCAGAAAGCCCGCTCGTGAGCGCATTGAGGCGATGCTGAAGCGTGATTATCAGATGCAAAAGACCGGTAACTGTGATTACACTCTGACCATCACCTATGACCGCGAGCCCGATGGCGTCAGCCTGGATGATGAAATCGAAAATCTCCAGACAGAGATGTTCAACATCGCCGAGAGCTACAGGTGCTCCATCGAGGTCGATATCCACGAAATCGATGGTGACGAACGGTCCTGGTAGGCACGAACGTTCAACATTCGTTCTTCAACTTGGCCAAAATCGCAGCTTCGGGCCGACTGGGCCGGCCAGGCGGTCGAGCACGCCGAGTGAGGGCGTGCGCTTCAGCGTCACCAGCAGGAAGGCCTGGATGTGGCCGTCGTGGAATTGGCCGGTATCGGCGCGGTAGCCCCGAATGACGCCGGCCTTTCCCAGCCGCGTGACGCGCTCGGTGCGCGACAACCCGATGCGCCCGGCTAGCGACTTCATGGGGATGCGCGCTTCCTTTGTGAGAATGCTGAGGATCGTCCGGTCGATGCTATCCGCGCCCTCCATGATGCAGTACGCCTCTTCGGGCTCCGGTCTGTCGGGCGCAACGCCCGGTGAAAGGTTATTACGTCACGAGACGGCAAAGCATAAATTCAAGTGACGGACTCGGGGGCCGAGCGCGGAGCCACGCCATGCCGCAGCCCGCACATGGGCCGCAGAGGCGCGGGATGTTGCCTACCGCATCAAGAGCAAGCCGGCCCGCGATGTCCTGAATGCGCTCTACAGTGCTATTGCGAGCCGAAAGCGACGGAGAGCAGCGAGCTCGCCACCGTGGGAAAGCACTGACGCCTTCTCCGCACACCGCCGTCACATGGCGGGCTCTTCGAAGCGCGGGAAGAGGACCTTGTCCTCAAGATGCATGTGCTCCACGACATCGTCGACGAACTTCCGCAGGCCCGTATATAGCGCGGTCCACGAGCCACAGGCCTCAGCTGGCAACGCCATGCCGTGGGCGGCGTGCTCGATGTCGCGCAGAAGCCGGGCGGCATCCTCATGCTCATGGCGCATCTGCGTGAGCGGCTGGGAGATGCGCACGGTATGGCCCTGCCGCATCAGCGGGAAGACGATCTGCTCCTCGCTCGTCATATGCCTTTCCAGTTCCTCGCCGAGCGCGCTCAAGGCCCGCGCGAGCCCGGACGGCGCAACCGGATGATCGCCGTGGACGCGCTCGACCTTCTCGGCGAGCGGGATCAAGAAGGCGAGTTCCTGCCGATGGGTGTCGTGATAGCGGGAGACGAGATGCTCGATCAGCGCTTCCGTCTCCTGCGGCGCATCGCGGCCCGCCGCCTGCTGGAGCGCAGCAAGCTCGGAGAGCAGATCCTCCGGGGACAGGCCGGCACGCTCGGCCGCCTCGCGCAGCGGCACATTGCCCCCGCAGCAGAAATTGATCGCCGAGCGACGGAACAGATCGGCGGCCCCCGGCAGCTCCGTCGCGACGATCGTCACGGTCATGTCAAGTGAAAGCGTTTCCATCCTGGCTCCTTTGCTGTTGCGCGTCCCTTTCCCCCATCTTTTGCGCAACCGGAAGTCCCCTGTCTTTGACCCGGCACAAAGAGAAGGCAAGCGCGGTGGAGGATGATGAGCACCATCGGCTTTGCCTCGTGCCGGGCACGCTGCAGCGCGCCGCCGTACTTTTCCTTTCAGGCAACAGGAGGATACCATGAACGATGACACGCTCTCCGCCGCCGACATTCGCCGCCTGGAGACGCTCCACCAGAGGCTGCTCGACCTCTGCCTGATGCTTGAGGAAGCCGCCGGCGAGCCGGATTTCGGCGGCGAGCTTTCGAGTATCGCCGAGGCAGTCCCTCCCGCCCTGAAGGCAGTGCAGGATATGGAGGAACGCCTGCTCTTTCCCGATTTCGACCGCCATGCAGGCTCCTGCTTCGCCGCCATGACCATCGAGCGCCTCAAGGCCGAGCACCGTTTCGACCGGCTGGCGGCGGACGAGCTTTCCCTGACGCTGAAAGCCGCGTCGGACGGTCGCTGCGCGCTATCGCACGAGACCCTCGCCCGCATGATCACCGGCTTCCAGGAGGCGCTACGCCGTCACGTATTCTCCGAGAAGGTCGTTCTGGAGGCCTTGCTCTCCGCCAAGGCCGAAACGCGCAGTGTCTTCGCCTGAAAGACGACCTGACCCTCCCACCGCCTGAAGGTCGCGGACGCGTCGGTTCAGGTGCGGACGCGTCAGGAAGGCTCTCGCGCCTCATACCGCATCGCACTCAGCACGGGAAAAGGGGCGGGCTTCAGCAAAGCCGGCAGATGGGCCGTAAGAAACAGCATCCAGGCGGCGGACCAGCCGATACCCGCCACGGTCAGCCATATCGGCGTTTGCCCGGGCAGTTCCGCCAGCACGCGCGCGACGGCCGCACAGAATACGAGCCCAAGGCCCCCCCAGTGCCGGCGGCGGGGCTGAAGCTCCGCCCCCGCCGGCCGCCGCATCGTCACGCGGGCGGCGACCGCAAGGATCATCGGCCCTATGGTCGCCATGGTCAGGCCGTGCACCTCAACCAGTTGCGGCACCATCCCTGACCGCGCCGCGGCGATGGCAAGCACCCCGGGAACGAGGCCGGCATAACCGAGGCACAGCATCCGGTTCGCCTGCCCGAGCCGGAGACCGTCGAGGCTATGGACGACGACCCAGAGCATCGCGGCAATTAGCGCGAGCGTTCCGAGGATGCCCTCCTGCAGGAGGCCTGCTCCCAGCAAGGCAGAACCCAGCCAAAGCGGGGGTCTTTCCAGTGCGCCAAGACCGCGTCGGCGACGCGCCTCGGTCACGAAGGACGGGACGAACCGCCCGCCGATGATGAAGACGAGGGTTGCAATGGCCACGGGAAGAAGTCCGGCAAGATCCGGCCGGTCGAGAAGCCACGCCTCTGCCGCGACAAGCATCAGCGGCACCATCGCCAGGGGCACCTTATCCCATCGTCTCGCCTGAAATACCGGCCACGGGATCATCAGGGCCACCGGCAGCGACAGCAGCATGAGCGGCCAGAGGTCCCTCGGAAAGCCCAGCGACGTCAATCGCGCACCGAGGGCGAGCGCCGCCATGAAAAGCGCCGGCATCGGAGGCTGGCGTCCCGTCCAGGCCTTCTGTGCCGTCAGGACATAGCCGCAGATAGCCGTGCCGGCGAAGCCGAACAGTCCCAGCCTGGCATGCGCAAGCCTTGGGTCCTCAAGCGAGAGGAGCCAGAGCCACGGGAGCGCCGCAGCCGTGAAGGCCGCAAGCGCAAAGAACACGCCCGCCGGATGGAAAATCAACAGCAAGCGGCTTTTAACAGCGTCCTTCATTCGCTATGCCTTCTGGCACCGTCCGCAGGGCGCCTCAGCTTGACGACGAGGGCGCGGGCCGGAAAGCCCTCACGCGAGCCGGATCCGTATCGATCCATCCCGCCCCGATCAGGTCGAGGCAATAGGGCACCGCGGCGAAGACAGCATCGAGGCTGAATCGGATTGAACCCGGCTTTCCCGGCAGGTTAATGAGCAGCGTCTTGCCGCGGGTTCCGGCCAACTGCCGCGAGAGAATTGCGGTTGGCGTCTGCTCAAGGCTTGCGCGCCTCAACTGCTCGCCGAAGCCCGGCAGCTCCCGTGTCACCACTTCGCGCATGGCCTCCGGTGTCTCGTCACGCGGAGCGGGTCCCGTTCCGCCGGTCGTGAGGATGAGGTCTGCATGCTCCTCGTCGCACAATGCCAGAAGCGTGTCGCGGACCGGCTCGACACCGTCGGGAATGGTCCGCCTGACGATTTCAAACGGCGTCACGACCGTCTCTCGCAGCCATGCCTCGACGGCGGGACCACTCAGGTCCTCGTACTGTCCGCGGCTGGCGCGATCCGATATCGTAACGACAGCGATAAGCATGTCTGGTCTCCGGGAGCGCCCGTCAAGCCGGCGTCAGGAAGAGGGAGGAAAATCCGCTGGCGGGGTAGACCGCGCGGACCGGCTCGGCGCCGGGGAGAAGCGAGAAAGGTTCCAAGCCTTCGAGCAGTTCGTCGAAAACGATATTCAACTGCATCCTCGCCAGTTCCGCTCCCGGACAGATATGGATGCCCGCGCCATAAAGCAGGTTCTGCGACTGGTCGCGCCGGAGGTGGAACTCTTCCGAATCTGCGAAAACTGAGCCGTCGCGGTTTGCCGACGCCCACATCACCGTTATCCGATCCCCGGCCTCAAGCGTCCGCCCGCCGATGGTTACCGCTCGCGTGGCGACGCGGCGATTGGAGATCAACGGCCCGTGAAGTCGCAGGATTTCGTCGATCGCCTGTGGAAGCGCGCCCCGATCCCGGTGAAGCCGGTCCTGGATATCGGGGCGCCCGGCGAGGAAATGCAGGATAATACCAACGCAGGCCGCGATGGTCCCAAGCTCGCCCACCGTCCAGTTGCGCAGGATGCTGACGATCTCGGCATGGTTCAGCCGCTTGCCGTCGACGGTCTGGCGGAGCAGGCAGGTGGTGAAGTCGTCGACGCCGGCAGCGCCGCCCCCTTCGCGCATCGCGAGTTGCGCGCGGATATGACCGTCGAATTCAAGCGCGACGGTCGCCATCGCCTCGGTATCGCGGGCAAGCGTCGCCGCACGGTTCCGGTAGATCCATTCCAGCAGTGGGACATGCAGGCTTTGGGGCCAGCCGAGAAAACCGCACTGGATGCGCACCGCATAGGGCTCGGCGAAGTCCCTGATGACATCGCAGGACGGGTTGGCGCGGAGATGCTCCACTAGCTCACGCGCGATCCGGCGGAAGGCGGGCTCGAACGCCGCGATGTATTCCGGCGCGAAATAGGGCTCTATCATCCGGCGGTGGGGCGTATGCTCTGGCGGGTCCATTCCGTTCGGAACCGAAGGGTGCCGTGAAACGACATTACTGAAGGTTTCGTGTTCGCCGAGAACGCGCAGGACATCCTCGTGACGGAAGAGGGACCATCCGAGATAAGCGCTATATGCGACCGGACACGTTTCGCGCATCCGGTCATACGCGCCGATTTGGTCGCGCTGGATCTCGGGGCTTCGCGGGTCCCAATCAGCCGGGCATTTATTGATCTGTTGCCCTGACCCGCAGGCCTCGCGGACGTCCGTTGCCATTCTTTCCCACCGCTTCTGTTGTTTGCGGTACGTAGTGCAGCAGGGGTTGACGTTCTTTGTCGTCACACAAAGAATTTTGCAATAGTGATACTTCGGCATGGAAATGAAAAGAAAAGCGGAAATGCTCTAGTGCAAGTGCGAGGTGCCTTGCGCAGAATGCCGACGAGATCGTTTGATGCAATCACCGGCCACAATGGCAGCCAGCATCAACACGCCTATGCCGCATAATAAAGGGCAAGTGTGCGCTGGAATTCCCTTTCATGGAAATTACGCGCTTCCAAGCCCTCGGGATCTCCTGCAAAAATGCCCAGGGCCTCCGCCGTTACGAAAAACCCGCGGGCGGGCAGCCTTTGCTGCAATCTGCTGACACAAAGCGCTGCAAGCAACGGTCGACCGGCCAGGGCATCCTCCGCCATGAGAACTTCGAGCGCCTGCGCTACGCGATGAATGGTTTGCGGCGGCGTCAAGCCAAGTCGATCGGCGAGTTCCCTGTAAGTGACCGGCTCGCCGGTCCGGGCCTGCTCGATGAGAACCACTCGCAAGCGGTCCTTTAGCATCCCTCCGTCTTCGCTGTGCATCATCTATACAGCCGCCTGCCACGCCGCGACACGGACGAATTCCGGATCATCGGCATGGTCCAACAGCATGCGCGCCACACGATCCTGCCAGTGCTTCGCGAATCGGGCCTGCTCTTGCCGTCCGCCGATCCCGCTGCGACCTTCGGGAAGAGCATCCTCATCGCCGCATCCCGCTGCACCCGTGGAGCTTTCCGCCGGAACCCAGGGCAATCGATATCCGAACGGCCATGGAACGCGCCGTTTCATGTCGTCAAAAGAGTCGTCCGGATGGCAGCGGTCGTAATCCTCCCGCACGAGCGGTTCCAGACGGGCGCGTTCGGCATCGTCCCAGGTGTGGGCAGGTTCCTGGTAATTACGCGGCATTTTGCTCACTCCTTCTCATTCGTAACGCCCTCATTCGTAACGCCCGTTTGCGCGCAAGCGGCGCACGAAGCCTTAGATGCGAAGGCCCAGTGGTCGCCTAGCCCCTATTGTCAGGCTCAATCAACCTCGCTGTCATGTGCACGTCGCCAGATAAAGACCCACCCCTAAATCTCAGCGCGCCTCCCGGAGCGGAGCGTACGTAGGCTATCGATCAATTCCGCCGCGAAACCCTGAGCGCGATCCCGTTCCAACTCGTCGGTCGCGGTCTCGCCAAGGTCGAGATAACAATCGGTTAGAAGCTCGCAGAGCGATAGGATCTGCTCAGTTGCCGCATCGGGCACCGCTTCAAGAAGCGGTGCAGATGCAAATGGGGTTCCGGCAAGCGATTCAGCACGCAGCCGGGCTTGTTCGGCCAAGGTCTGCAATTTACCGATCTTCTGCTCACCAGCAACCTTGGCGAGGTGTCGGAACTGCTCGGCAAGCCGCGTTTCCAGCGCCCGCAAATTGGTGCTCGCAGCGTCGGTCGTCCTGCGACGCTCACGATGAAAGGCACGCCTGCGTTCGCTCCTGAGCTTTGCGACGTGGCCCAATTCTTCTCGCGCCATGCGCTCGGCAGCATTGCGGATCGCGTCGGATTTCGCGTGCGCGGCGACATAAGTCCAGAACGCAAAGGCACGTTCTTCATTTCGCACCGCCATGGAAAAAGCGCGGTAGGCGCTGAGCATGTCAGGTGCGACCATGCTGGCCCCCTCGTCGTCAAAAACGTCTTCGGGAGGATGTATCATCGCCTCACGCGGCTGACCGGACGCCTCTTGCCAATCATCCACCTTTGCGAGATGACCCTCTTCCTCTACAATTAGTTTTTCGAACACTACGGCGAGATCGGGACGATCCATGCTTCTCATGCGCGCCGCTAGCGCGACATAGCCATCGATGGATTCTTGCTCCATAGAGCGGGCTAATGCCAACAGTTCATTCATCGATGCGACCTCCCAAGGATCGCTTTCCGTTGTCGGCATGTTTATCTCCTTCGTCGTGCAATCGTTGTCGCATAGACCGTGTTTTGCAACAATTTGTTTTGGAGCGTTTGATTTCCCTCATAGAAGCTCTAGACTATTCATGAAATTCGGTATGTCACTGTAAACATTAGAAAGACGGTATTAATGGCGTCGTTCGAAAACAAACAACGCGCATGGCTACTGAGCATCTTGTGGATGTCCGTCTTCGTTGTCGCCTGGATGAATGCCGCCCCTAGTGCGGCGGCGAACCTGTTACCAAGCTATCTCGAGGAGCTTCAGCCAAGTGAACTTTTTGAGGGCGCAGACCGGTTCGGCGCGGTAGAAGGCGATCCGCCTATCGCGCCAGTCTATAAGGGCGAGGAATTGCTCGGCTATGCCTATCTGAATTCCGATTTCACCAGCTCCATCGGCTATTCCGGCAAGCCTATCCATATCGTCGTCGGTATCGAGCGATCGGGCATTATTCGCGGGATCAAGCTCGTCGATCACAAGGAACCGATCGTACTGATCGGCATTCCCGAGAAAGACGTAGTCGCCGGCCTGAACTCGATTATCGGCAAGGATCTCGGCCGCGTCGCCGCCGGTCAGGAGCGCCCGCCGCAAGTGGACATCGTCAGCGGCGCCACCGTGACCGTGCTGGTGATGAGCGACAGCGTCGTGCGGTCCGCGGTGGCGCTGATCCGCAGCAACCGGCTAAGCGGGGAAAGCGTTGCGAACACACAGGCGGTAACTGAGAAGAGGACGCTCGATCTTTCGAAAACGGAAGCAAGCGACTGGGAGACACTGCTCGGTGATGGGTCGATCCGAAGCCTGCGCCTGACAGTCGGCGAAGTTTCGAGTGCGTTCGCGGATGCCGGTCACGCGGAGGCGGCGAAGAAGCCGGAAACACCGCAGCCTGAAGACAGGTTCATCGATCTCTACATTGCCCCTGTCAGCGTGCCGGTTATCGGGAAGACGCTGCTTGGCGAGACGGGCTATCAGCGGCTCCAGTCCCGGTTGAAGCCGGGCCAGTCGGCTCTCCTCGTCGCGGGCGACGGCGCCTATTCGTTCAAGGGCTCCGGCTATGTCCGGGGTGGCATTTTCGACCGCATCGAGTTGCTGCAGAACGGCCAGGGTTTGCGGTTCAGGGATCGCAACCACACCAGGATTTCGGCTTTCGCAACGGACGGCGCCCCTCGTCTGCGGGAGATCGCCCTTTTCGTCGTGCCCACCGATTTCCAGTTCGATATAACTGAACCATTCGAACTGCAATTGCTAGCGCAGCGCAGCACCGTGGCGCGTGACAAGGCTGCTATCGCTTTCAATCTTGGCTATACGCTGCCGTCTTCCTACTACACCGTTACCCGGGTGGTGACGCCCGTCGCGGCGGCCAGGACCGAAACTTCCGCCGAAGAACCGGCGGTGGTGACCCGGACCGAACCACTACCCGACGCGCCGCCGCTCTGGGTCAACATCTGGGACATGAACCGGGTGACGATGGCCATCACCGTGGCCGCCCTTCTCGTGCTCACCGGAATTTTCTTTTTCCAGGACTGGCTAGTGAAGCGGCCGAAACTGTTTGCGTGGGTCCGCACAAGCTATCTCGTTTTCACCCTAGTTTGGCTCGGCTGGTACGCCAATGCCCAGCTTTCCGTGGTCAATGTCCTGACGTTCATCAATTCGCTCGTCACGTCGTTCCGGTGGGAGTTCTTTCTGGCAGCGCCGCTGATCTTCATACTCTGGGCCGCGGTTGCCGCCGGCCTGCTGTTCTGGGGACGTGGCCCTTTCTGCGGCTGGCTCTGCCCGTTCGGAGCGCTGCAGGAACTGCTCAACAAGATTGCCGTAAAGCTGAAGATCCCGCAGGTGAAGGTGCCATGGGGCCTGCACGAGCGCCTCTGGCCGATCAAGTACATCATTTTCCTCGGGCTTTTCGGGCTGTCCTTCTATTCGATGGCCTATGCCGAGATGCTGGCCGAAGTGGAACCGTTCAAGACGGCAATCATTCTGAAGTTCGCCCGCGAGTGGCCCTTCGTCATCTTCGCTTTGACGCTTCTGGCCGCCGGCCTGTTCATCGAACGTTTCTACTGCCGCTATCTCTGCCCGCTTGGTGCGGCGCTGGCCATTCCCGGCCGGATCCGCATGTTCGAATGGCTGAAGCGCTGGCCCGAATGCGGCACGCCATGCCAGCGTTGTGCCAAGGAATGTCCTGTGCAGTCCATTCATCCGGAAGGCCAGATCAATGTCAACGAGTGTATCTATTGCATGCATTGCCAGGAACTCTATCACGATGATCATCGCTGCCCGCACATGATCCAGGTCCGCCTGAAACGGGAGAAGTTCATGGCTCTGTCGACGCCGGCATCGCGCGGTGAAAGCCCGCCCAGAACCGTCGTCACCCACAATGGCGAAGCCATAAAGAAAACATGAATTCGGCAGCGGACAGACGTCTGGGCCAACAACACCAGCAACAAGGGAAGACACCATGTCCAACGACGATACCCAACCGCGCCTGAACAGACGCCAGCTTCTGGGATCAACCGCCGCCGTCGCGGCTGCAGGCGCTGCCACCGCCGGTGGCGCGCTGACCTTTGCCGGCGGCGGCACGCCCGCGAAGGCCGCCACCAGCGGAGAATTGCCCTACGAGGTCAAGCCCGGCGAACTGGACGAATATTACACGTTCTTCTCCAGCGGCCAGAGCGGCGAGGTCCGCATTGTCGGACTTCCATCGATGCGCGAATTCATGCGCATTCCGGTGTTTAATCGGTGCAGCGCCACCGGCTGGGGCCAGACCAATGAAAGCCTGAAGGTGATGACCGAAGGCCTGCGTCCCGAAACGATCGAGTACCTCAAGGACAAGGGCGGCGTCTATCACAACGGGGACCTGCACCACCCGCATCTGTCCTTCACCGACGGCACCTATGACGGTCGCTATCTCTATGCGAACGACAAGTCCAATACCCGGGTCTGCCGCATCCGCCTCGACGTCATGAAATGCGACAAGATCATCGAACTGCCGAACCAGCACACCGTGCATGGCCTGCGCGTTCAGAAATACCCTAAGACCGGCTATGTGTTCTGCAACGGCGAGGACGGTGTGCCGCTGCCGAACGACGGCAAGATCCTCGACAAGCCCACCGAATATTTCTCGATCTTCTCGGCGGTCGACGGCGAGACCATGGAGGTTGCATGGCAGGTGATCGTCGATGGCAACCTCGACAATGTCGATGCCGATTACCAGGGCAAATACTGCTTTGCGACCTGCTACAATTCCGAAAAGGGCGTCACGCTCGAAGAGATGATGTCGAAGGAGCAGGACTGGGTCGTCATCTTCAACATCAAGCGGATCGAGGAAGCCGTCGCCAAGGGCGACTTCAAGGAAATGAACGGCGTACCGGTGATCGACGGTCGGGCGGGATCCGCCTACACCCGTTATGTCCCGGTTTCCAACGGCCCGCACGGCATGAACACCGCCCCCGATGGCATCCACGTGGTCGCCGCCGGCAAGCTATCCCCGACCGTCACGGTGTTCGACGTGCGCAAGTTCGACGATCTCTTCGACGACAAGATCAAGCCGCGCGACGTGGTGGTCGCCGAGCCGGAACTCGGCCTCGGTCCGTTGCACACGGCTTATGACAACAAGGGCAACGCCTATACGACGCTGTTCATCGACAGCCAGATCTGCAAGTGGAACATCGAGGACGCCAAGCGCGCCTTTGCCGGCGAGAAGATCGATCCGATTCGCCAGAAGCTCGACGTCCACTATCAGCCGGGCCACAACCATACCTCCATGGGCCAGACCAAGGAAGCCGATGGCAAGTGGCTGATCTCGCTGAACAAGTTCTCGAAGGACCGGTTCCTCAACGTCGGCCCGCTGAAGCCCGAATGCGATCAGTTGATCGACATTTCCGGCGATCAGATGGTGCTTGTGCATGACAACCCGACCTTCGCCGAACCTCATGACGCAACGATCGTCCATGCCTCGAAGATTAACCCGGTGAATGTGTGGGACCGCGCGGATCCCTTCTTCGCCGATGCCGTGGAACAGGCCAAGAAGGACAATATCGACCTGCTCATCGACTCGGAGATCATTCGCGACGGCAACAAGGTGCGCGTCTATATGACCTCGTCGGCGCCGGCGTTCGGGCTCGAATCGTTCACGGTCAAGCAGGGAGACGAAGTCACTGTGTATGTGACCAATATTGACGAGGTAGAGGACCTGACGCACGGCTTCTGCATCGTCAACTACGGCATCAACATGGAGGTCGCGCCGCAGGCTACCGCCTCGGTGACGTTCAAGGCCGACCGGCCTGGCGTCTACTGGTACTATTGCTCGTGGTTCTGCCATGCCATGCACATGGAAATGAAGGGCCGCATGCTGGTGGAGCCTAAATCGGCCTGATGCGGTACCGACTGGCAAAACTCTGGATGGCGGCCCTTCTGGCCGCCATTCCTTCGGCTGCGCTGGCTGCGGAATGGATCGTCACACCCTCCGACGGACCGACGCTGTCGGCCGTTCTTAAAGCGGCGGCTCCGGGCGACAGGATACGCCTCAAGCCGGGCCGGCACGACGGGCCGCTGGTCATCGACAAGCCGGTAACGCTCGACGGCGAGGATGGAGCCAGCATCGTCGGCAACGGCGAGGGCAGCGTCGTCACCATCGAGGCGGAGAAGGTTACAGTGCGCGGCATCGAGGTCACCGGCTCGGGCATGAACCTGTCGACGCTGGATTCCGGCATCTTCGCCGCCCGGACGGCGACCGGCGCGATCATC
>NZ_QURN01000019.1 GCF_003403035.1 Mesorhizobium denitrificans
AGCAACAGTGGGGCAGGGCTTGACTTTTATATATAAACACACCGGTGTGTTTATATATAAAAGTCAAGCCCTGCCCCACTGTTGCTGATTTACCACACTCATTTTTATTCTACTGTCAAGCTATTTTTTATTATTCTCACTATTTTTTTATTTAAATATAGTTCTGTGCCTCATTTTTATACTTTGCTTTTATTATAGTATTACTTCGGCGCTCCGTGCTTGGTTTCTTAGCGCCCTTATCACTTTTTATTGCATATTTTTTACAAAATTCCTTCTCTTGTTTTTATTTTAATGTTGACTGCTGCGCTCATCCCGTGTACTTTTATAAATACAATTCTCCGTTTCGCAAAAAAAGGTGCCCCCTCAAAATGACCGTCCGATCCGCATGGAGCATGTCTTGCCCTCACTGCCATTCCGACAGCTCCCTCGATGTCGCCGCGACTATATGGGTCCGGCTCTTCCCCGATGGCACCGACGCTGACGAAGCTCAGCACCCCGGCCATGAGTGGGATTCCAATAGCTCTTGTAAGTGCGCCGCCTGCGGCTGGTCCGGCTCCGTCGCTGACGCTCAGCGCGCTTGCCAATAAAGGAGACCGGACGATGAGCTACGTTGTTGCATTCTATGAGATCGACCGAGCCTATGGCGGCCCCGAAGAGGGCGGCTGGTGGTACGACTGCGGCCAGCTCGTCCGAGTTGCGTGGGTCTGTAAGTCGGAAGACCGGGCCTATCAGAAGGCCCGCCGCGCCAATGCGCTTCTCGATCACCTGCAACGCTCACTGCGGCCTGTCAGCTCCGTCGCTTATGCTGGCGGGCGCTATGCCGCCATCGTTCACCAAGGCACTGCGCCACGCGCCTACCCGGAGACGCGGCCTCATTACGAGTGAGGCCGCTCTGAACGCTTGTAGGAGCACATAATCATGACGAACGAACCTAAACTCTCAGCCCGCGCACGGCAGGCTCTCGAAATTCTGTCAAATGGCGGACAAATCCAGCATCGTTTGGAGCGCAATAGCTACACAGGTCGCGAGCAGTTTGCGACAAGATTTTGCACATCTTCTCGCTGGAACAGCGCCGTGAAAGGACTTGGCTTTGCCACTCGCGTTGAACTGGAAAACGCCGGCTTTCGTTTCAAGCCCGATCATCGCAGCTCAGTCTGCACAACCTATACCCTCGACCACAACACTTGATGAAATGGAGGCCTCCATGTCGGCAACCGAAATCCGCAAAACCCTCGACGCGCTCAGAAGCGCGCCGGCCGATCAACTGCCCGTCCTCGTCAAGGCAAACGACCAGATTCGTATGCTAGGGCATGCTGGCGATCATATTCAGGCTCAGGCTCTTGCTCACGCGGCGAGGATCGCCCACGGGCGCACCAGCCTCGCCCATCTCACAGGCGACGAGCGCCGTTTCTATCTCGTGAGGCCCTGATCCATGAAGCAGCAGAACGCTTTCCCGCTCCCCGACAGAATGAAACATCTGCCCCGCGATCCGCGCGGTTTCCCTATTCCGGTGATCGTCACACGCGACAAGTCTGGTCGCCCGCATTTCACGATGAACGACGAGGCGATGCGCCAGCGGATCATCCGCGAGGATCGTTGCGCTATCTGCGGCTCGAAGCTGTTGCGCGGGCGCTGGTCGGTGGGCGGCCCGTTGAGCGCGCTCCATCCATATGGCCGATATAACGACACTCCGCTCCACTACGAATGCGCGAGCTACGCATTGCGGGTTTGTCCCTATCTGGCAATGCCCTCCTACTCCAAAAGGCTCGACACCAAGACAGCCGTCAATGCCGAGTTCAACGGCACTCTCATTGCAATCGATCCAACCATTCTCGATGCTCGCCCGGAGCTGTTCGTCGCTGTCATGCACATCGGCCAGACTTACTCGCCCGGTCCTGTTGGCCTCGGATATGTGATCCCCAAACGCCCCTATCGCCAAATCGAATACTGGCAACAGGGTGAACGGCTTGATCCCGTCGCCGGCAAAGCTATCGCTGATCGCATTCTTGCGGATTTCCTTCGAGAGAATCCCCTGCCATAATTTTTATAAAGGCATTTGCGTTTGTTTTTATTTTAGTATAGAGTGTTTTTATTAATTCAGGCTTCCGAGGTGTTCTTATGATTCGCGATATCAGTCAGGAAATCGAGCAGCATCTTGAAGCCCGTCTCTCGCGCCGGATGAAGGCCGAGGAACGGCATCTTACCCGGCTGGAACGGCGAGAAGCCGAGGCCGAAAAGCTGATCGGCGAACTATGCCGCAACGGCCAGACCATCCATTACATCAACGTGCGGAACGTCAAAGGCGAATTTACCGGAAAAACCCGTGAGTTTCCCGGCCCGCTGGGCTTCGGTGAAGCCGTTCACTTCCTGATCCGCAACAACTACGTCTGACGCCACCCACTGGCGCAGGCCTCGAAAGGACGCCGCCATGAGCAATGAAGCCGCCACCGAAAGCGCTACTGCCCCAAAGCGGATGGGCCGGCCCTCTGTCGTGGCCGATGCCATCCCGCTGTTCGTTGAAGCCGTTCGAGCCGTCGAAGAGGGATATGAAGAACTGTGGAGGAAGGAATGGGACGAGCGGATTGCCGGCAAAGCGATCTCGACTCGTGCCGCCTATGTCTCAAAATACAGGACCGCGATCAAAGACGCACTCGGTAGCCTGCATCCCTCGCTATTGCACATCAAGATTCTGGATCGCACAGAGAGCGAAGAACAGCGCCGAACCTACACGTCCCGCTCAAATGCTGGCCGGCCCGGCACGCGCCGGGAGGCCATCGAAACCTTCGTTCGTCATGCGAAGCTGTTGAACGATGCCCGGCACTCGGCCGTCAAAAGCGGCGGGAAAACCGAACGGCAAGCTGATGCGATCTACAAGCGCGCGATCTCGAAGCTTTGGGACGCTGAGATTGGAGAGTGGCGCGGGAACATCGAACCGAGCACGATCCTCTCCACCACGACCCGCTATCGAAATGCGCTGCGTGAAGCCTCCATCGCGGATGACCTCACACTTTCGCTGATCACCGCGCCGGAAGACGTGCAGAAGGCCGTCACGACAGCCTATCGCGAATCCGTGATCGAGCAGCACAACGAGCTGATCGCCGTTCCGCACTGGTTCGAGCTGGTGGAGGCTGCAAAGGCGGCCCTGCCGAAGACAGACGCGAGCTGGTCCACGCTCCAGCAGGAGGCGCAGAAAGTCGCCGAGGCCGCCACGCGGGCCGATCTTGTCCGATATGGCGCTGCACTTGGACTTCTCACCGGACGACGCCCCTATGAGATTTTCTGCCAAGGCTCCGTCGCCCCTGCACCCCTCGTCTTGGAAGGTGTTGCCGGGCGCGGCTACGAGAGCTGGCGGGTGATCTTCTCGGGGCAGGCCAAGACACGAGGCCGCGATGGAACGCAGTTCGATCAGCCTTTCCCGATCTCGACCCTGACACATGCGAAGGACATCGTGTTCGCTTGGACCGTTCTTCGGCTGAGTGCAGAGGGGCAGGTTTGGCGCAAGATGACCAATCAGGAGTTCGCGAGCGATCTCCTGCGCGTGCCGAACCCAAATGCCATCTATCCTGCTATCCGAGAGGAACTGTTCGGCCAGTTCTGGCCGAAGCCTTCTCTAAACGACAGCAAAAACGCCATGGAAGGAAAACGGCTTACCGCCAATAATGTGCGCTCGCTCTATGCTGAGATAGCAGACAATTTCTTCCGCCCGAAATCCAAATCGAAGGCGGCCTTCATCGCGGATGTCCTCGGGCACACGGAAAAAGACATCGAGACGGCATCCGCTTACATGAAATACTACCTGCCCGACCAGAAGTCGGCAGGCCCCGGCAAACGGGTGAAAGGCCGTCTCTCTCACAAGATCGCCGAGCAGCTCGACGCGAAGGGCCTGCCTCATGAGCGGCCTGATCACGAGATCGCCGAAGAGGCGTGATCCGGTGTCTTTCCATGGCTTTTATAGCCGCCCTCTCTTTGTAAGCAGGCCGCTTCTCGATCATGATGGTCTTGATGCGTGGGTAAAGGCAAACGGCTTTCTGGAGCCTCTTCCGGCGCGCACTTTTCATGTGACCGTCGCTCTCAGCCGGATACCAATCCGGCAAGAGCTTCCAGAGCGCGATTCCAACGATCTTATCGTCATAGCAGGGCAGCGACGACGCGTCGTCTGCTTTGGCGGTGTTTTTGCCTTAACTTTCGGGTGCGCGGCGCTCAATCGCCGCCATGCAGAATTTCGCCGGGTTGGGGCGAGCTGGGATCATCCAAGTTACCAGCCCCATATCTCTTTTGCCATTGATGACGGCCGAGACTTGTCCAGCCTCACACCGTATCGCGGCCGCCTCCATTTTGGGCCTGAATCTTACAAAGAACCGTTTGCTGATAACGTTTCTCTTGCTACGCAAAGAAAATTTATGTACAAATAGCTCATTCGATTGTGTCCTAGGCACGTTAGATCGATAGGGAGATCGGCCCTACACGACCCTTCTAGGGTGGAAATTGCCTCTGGCACGGTAAATCCGATCACTTAAACGCTCCGCTTTGCGGGGCGTTTTATTTTGAACTGACCTCCCGTTCCTCCAACGCATCCGACAGCCGCGCTCGATCATACGCGCCCCACAGATAGATCGGCCCGACGCCAAACGACATGACCGCTAGCCCTGCCAGCGCTCCCGCTAGCCCGCCTGATTTTGCCCCAGCGAGCACTCCGAAGCCGATCAGCCACAGCAAACAATAGGTGCCGGGATGATTGCCTACATGTGGCAGAGTCCTCGTCCCTCGCAGCATGTCTCGTATTATCCGCATAACCCCAAGGCCTTTCCTAAATGCCGAACGGCGCGCGCAAATCTGTACCCGGATCGTGCGCCTTTTCTTGCCGCTCCTTCGCCCGCGCCAGCGTCGTCTCGCCGTGGTTGGCTATAGCCTGCGCCAGCTCTGTCGAAGCGTTATCGTGCTCATAGGAGCGCAGGGCGTGAACGGCCGCCTCTAGCGCCTTTTCCAGCCCGGCAATCGTTTCATCCTTGTAGGCGATCAAATCAGATGTCGCACTCATAATCCCATGTCCTTCACTGCAAAAGCCAAAATGCCATAACTTTTGTGTTTGACACTTTCGCCGATATTGTGCGATAAGTCAATTCAGGTTGATTTCCGGTTGCGATCCGCAGGAGACCAGTATGGCAAAGCAGAAGAAGCAGTACACGGTTGTCGAAAACGCTGGCTATGAACGTGAATGCGATGTGCGGTCCTTCGGCAGCTTTTCGGACGCGATCAAGTGGCGCGATAGCTACTATCTCGATGATGAGGTCGAGAGCCTGCATGTCCAGATCGCCGCCGATCTTCCCGATGGCTCGCGCACCTACGAATACTGAAATCCAGAGAATGCTTGGAGGCCGACAACATGACCGAAAAAGAACTGCTCGAATGGCTCGGCAAAGAAGACAGCTCTGCATATGGGGAGTGCCATGGCGAACAGCTCGACGCCCTGATCGCGAAGGGCTGGGCCGAAGTCGGCCCCACGCCTTCCGGTCGATCTCGAATGTACGCCCGTGTCTGGCTTACCGAAGCCGGCTTAGCCGCACTCGAAACTAACGCCGGATGATGACGATGCAGCAATATGAATTTCATGCCTACAGCGGTGCCGGCGACGGCTCGATTTCGAGTTCGCCTGACATCACCTACGCTCGGCTCTCCAGTGACAGTGCTGCCCGTGCCAAAGCCGGGCGGCTGGCACGCCGTATCGACGGTCCCGTCGATATCGCCATCGCCGGGGCAGCGGACTGGAATGACCGGTACGTCACCACCGCAAGCCCAAGTGAATACCACTCGACCGGCTATCGGTTTGAACGACTGGCCTGATCCCAATAGCCACCCGGAGGATACCTATGAACCAGCGTATTACCGAAGATGAAATGCGGTCCCGCTTTGAGCGCGGTTCGCACTCCTACAAGGGCTATGAAATCAAGGCAAAGCGCGACTATGCGGACGTGCTGGCCTATGATCGCGGCTTCTATCTTCGCGATGGATTTGTTGTCACCAAGGGCATTGTGAACGTGATGCCCGGCGCGGTGTGGTTCAACAATTTAGATGCCGCCCGCAATGCAATCGACATACTGGACGCCGTAGGCGAAGCCGACTTCTGGCCTGCTTACGAGCGGGTGAAGACGGCAATGGAAGATGCCCGACAGCAGGCCCTCGCCTCTCTTACCAACAGTTGCCATTGATACTTGGAGGATCAGAGCATGCCTGCTTCCGTGACCGTCGCCAAGATCATCGCCGAGGCGCTGGCCGTTCCTACGCGGAATGACAAGGCCCTTTTCAGCGCAGTGCGCGCCCTTGGCCTTACGATCAGCAAGCGGGATGGCGAGTATCGCATCTCTCGCCCGAACCTGTCGCGCGAGCGCGCCGAGGCAATCGCCTACTACACCGATGACAGGGATGATGCGTGGGGCACCGCCGAAGAAATCGCACGGGATGCCGGCACGCTTGATGGCGTAGGGCCTACGCCGAGAACCAACGCTAGTTGAGGCCGCCTATGTCTCGTTGCCAAGTCTGCGGTCGCCGCACTCCCCTAAGCAAGAAAGAATTGATCGCTCACCACCACGTTCGCGGCGATCTCTGCGCAGGTGCGGGCTTCCCACCGATAGAGGTATCCGACGCGCGCCTTGCCGAGGTCGCTGAGTGCGCCCGGCAGGAAGCCTCCCGCATTTCCGATAAGCTTTTGTCGCTCTACGAGCGTCGGGCAAACCGGATTGATCCAGCCCTCGTCACCAGCGCGGCCGCAACGGCGACACACGCCGACAAGCTGGCTCGGCGGTTGGAACGACATCGCGCTTGGCCGATGCGATTTGCCCGCCAGATGCAATCCCAAGGCTGGGGCGATCCACCGCCAGCATACCTCCTGTCCAATTAATACCGGAGACATTCGATGCTCATCGAAGAGATCACCCCGAAGAAAACTTACATCGGAGGAAAGAACGACGAACGTCGAACCGTTGTAAGCTGGGGTTCATCAGAAACTTATGTCGTTTGGGGTCGAACTTCCGAACGTCTTCCACTCGGCGGCTTCGTCAACACCCGCTGCACGAGCCGCGCCAGTTTTGCCAAATGGGCGAAGGCAGAGTCGAATTAACCCCGGAGGCCCGATAGACCCATGATTTTGCGCCTGCTGACCATTGCCGTGATCGGGATAACTGTAGCGGCCTGTCAATCAAGCAAGAATACCACGAGCGCACAGCCTTCCGGTCCCATGTGCAGCCAAAATGAATTTGTCCTCACCAAGTCGGGGAAAATCAAATGTAAGCAGTTAGGAGCCGCTGGATGAATAGCAACCAGATCACCGTCGACAGCGGCGACGAGGGCATCGTGGCGCTCAACTATTGCGCCCATGCCATCGAGGACTTGAAGCGCCTGCTCGCGGGCACCCAACCCGTCTTCGTTCAATCCAAACGGGCCATCGGCGCGGTGATCGAACTGTTGCAGCACTCGGTCAAATTTATCCTCCCGAATTGCGGCGAACTGCTCGATGTCGATTCTTTTTCGCAAGCACATCTCGACCTTCTTCGGCTTCCCTACCCGGTCACAGCATTCGAGATTCCGTGGAAGACGGATCGCCCCATCGACATCCTTGGTGGCATCAAGCAGGTGACAGCATCCCGCCGTATCGCCTTATGCTGGGAGCCGGATGCCACCCCTGCGGCGCTGCGCGATGCCGGCCTCAACACGATCCTCGAACGGTTCCCGCAGGGAGGCGCTTTCGTCCTGCCCGTGTCGTGGATAGATGAGCATTCGATATGGACGATAGGCTTGGGCGGATCGTTCGTCCCATATGACAACACCTTCACCCCGATGGACGAGACGACGCGAGCTAATGGCATCTCACATCGATCATATGATGCTTTGAAAGAGGCGGGGCTGGTCGGCAAGAAGGTCCAGAAATTCGATAGCGAGCCGTTCATCATCCAACCGGAGCAATTCGAGAGCATGTTCCGGCACAACATCGACGAAGGCTTTTTTTCAATCTCAAGCGACTCTCGCGACGAAGCCCTTGCGCTGCTACAGGCCTGCGCCGTTCTGAATTGCGAGAACGTCGAAACGGCCGAGATCGCGGCAAGCGCCAAGCTGAACAAGGCCCGGCTCGCCAAAGGCAAGCAACCATTCTTCTCCTACAAGGTACTTGCACTTTCGCCCGACCGACCGGGCGCTCGGCATGGAGACGCCGGATTGGCTAACGGCACCCACGCCTCGCCCCGCATGCACCTTCGTCGCGGGCATATCCGTAGGCTTGAGCACAAGACGATTTGGGTGCGGGCCGCCGTAGTGGGTGCGGCATCCAGCGGCGTTGCCAAAAAGGACTATGTGGTTCGCCCAGCGCGACCGACAAATTAGCCGGTCAATTTGTTGCCATTTCTTTTGTGTTTGACAAAACAACATGGTCTATGTCATAGATCAAGCCAGATCAAACTCACCCGGAGGCAGCAATGAACAAGACCGACATCCGCAGCAGCGTAATGTGCGATGGTCTCCGCGCTCGCATCAAGCGCGAGGTCTTCGCCGCTGCCGTCACCCCGCGCAGTCCCGAGCGCGATGCTTCATTGGACTATTGGCACGCCCGCCAGCGCAATATGGACCGAATCTATTACCGGCACCGCCTTTACGAGAACCGCCATCCGACCCGCGCGGAACGCGCATATAGTCGAGAACTGGCGGCGGCCGGCTCATGGATCGGCTCTTCCGAACAACTCGCCGAGGCGCGTCAGATGGGCCTTACGGCCCTCTGACCATTCCAATTTCGCGGAGGGCCTGATGCGCTTCAATCTGTCCATCAACTACCCGGAGACACCACCCGGAAAACGCCGAGTGAGGCGAAACATATATGGGAACACGGTCGGGTATGTCGCCGGGCGTCGGTTTTGGGAGTTTGGCACGGACCACAAGTCCGCAGAGTTTTGGGAACAGGGCGCATCGCTCGATGACGCCCACACTAAATGCTGGGTCCAGCCCAGCGAAACCAAATAACCCGGAGGTTCATATGGCGACCAAGGAAGACAAGGACCGCAAGCATCGGAAAGCCGAGGCTGTAGCCGCCAAGATCAAAGAGGTCGCACCACACGCCGATATGATCATCGGCATGCTGGATGAAACCAAGCTCGACATGATCCTGCTCGCCTTCGGCGTCGGCTCCGTGACTGTCGAATCCAACTAACGCTGACACCGGAGACGTTCTGTGCCCAAAGTCGTCATTAAGTATCGTCGCACCAAGACCATTGTCGAGGAAGGCATTGTCGAAATCGAGGTTGATAGCGAGGTCGAAAAGACACTGCGCGAAGGCAAGAACATGGAGGCGTGGGCCACGTTTACGATGGTCCAACAGGTTCCCGCATGGACTCCGGCCCCGATCCAGAAACCCACTCAAATCGATTTCACTGCGACAATCGACGGTCAACCCGTGAATGGCTGATCGACATTCGGCCAACACCAACAGCGCATCGTGACAGGTGCGCTTTTTTCGTTTTTTCAAGTTGTCATTACTTTAGTGTTTGACATTTTGTTGTGTTCCATGCCATAAGTGCAAGCATGTCGAATGCACTGGAGACAATGATGCACACCGTTCCTCAAACCATCTTGGCACAGCTCGGCGGCAATCGATTTACTGCGATGACCGGGGCTTACTCGTTCGCTGGCAGCGCCGACACGCTCAGCTTTCGCATCCCACAGAGCAACAAAGGGCGCTTCGGCGGCGTGCGCATCACTCTCACGCCAGCCGATCTCTACGATGTTCATTTTGTCCGGCTCACGCGGGACGAAACCGGCTTTCTCGCCACAGAGACGATCACCCACGAAGGGATTTTCGCCGATGGCCTCTCGGAGATCATCACCGAGGAAACTGGCCTCGCGACCACGCTCTAGCTCAAAATGACGGAGGCTCCCATGCACCACCTCGACCTTTTGCGCACTGTTCATCTGCCTGTTTCGCCGGACGGTCGCCTGATCAAAAACTCCTTCGGAGTCGTGATCGCGGAAACGACAGACATCACCACTGCCATCGCGCTTGCGGAACTGATCAATCTCGGCCGTGCGCCGGCCGAAGAATTGAACCGCCAGCACGAGGCACGAGAGGCGGGTGCCAGCGCCATGTTCGCTCGCTCCCTCAAGACTGCCTGACAATTGGAGCACGCCCATGTCATTCACCATCGCTGAAAATCGACGGATGCCGAACAAGGTCGAGCTTGGTCAACCGCGAGCCTCAACGATGGGCGCGCCGATGATGCAGCTCTCCTCTTGGCAACGCGAACCGCCGCCATCGGCCGACCGCTATGTCATGGGGTTTCGCCTGCCCGCTTGGCAGCGGGGGCTTGTCTGGACGAAGCGACAGAAAATTTCATTCATCGAGAGCGCGTGGCGCGGCGTGCCCCTTGGCACTTATTCCTTCAACCGCGCCCCGCTCGGTTCGCCGCTCGATGATCTCCTGATCGACGGGCAGCAACGCATGAACGCCATCGAATGCTACCTCCGCGACGAGTTCGCCGTGTTCGGCTGGCGTTGGTCAGAGGTCACGGAAGTCGATCAGCGTGTATGGGAGATGGCGATCTTGTTCGAGTCCTACGTCACAGCGACCGAAGACGAGGACTATCTGCGCAGCTACTACGATCTGCTGAATTTCGGCGGCACGCCCCACCGTAAGAGTGAGCGGGCATCCAATGGCCCAAACTAGCCCGGAGGCGATCATGCCCGAGAATTTTCCCGGTATCGAACAGGACTGCCAAGACGTGATCCGGCGCTGTAACGCACTGATCCTCGCGGCGAGAGCCTGCAAGGCCCAAGTCGCAATGGGAAGCCGCGAAGGCATAAGAACGCAGGTTCAGGCGATGGACAAGCAGGCCGAGGAACTGGCCGAGCTGTGCCAAACCCTTAATGACACCACCGACCACCTAGTCAATGCCGAGCCGGCCGACCCCGGAAGGGTATCATGCGGTTGACCGACATGCAGAAGCGCTATGTCTGGCTCGCAGGCTCGTATCCAGCGCTCCTACTGATGCAAGGGCGCGGCTACCGCCCCCCCGAACTATGTACCGGGTCGATGAAGAAGCGGGCGAGCTGACGATCTTCGGCTACAGCAACCCGTGCTACTTTCTCGAAGGGCGCGGCATCGTTCGTAAGGGGCAGGCCCCGCATTCCTATATCTTGACCGAAGATGGAGAGCGGCTGTTCCAGCAGCTCTTGGTGTCAGGCGCAGGAGGGGCGATCAATCGCCAGATCAGACAGGTCTAAAGCTCAGCCAGCAACGCCCAGCGCGTTGCGCCCTCCCCCCATTTTTCTTTTAATAATTGCCATATCTTTTGTGATTGACATTTTGAGCCTGTCAAGGATTATAGAGTGAAGCGATAAGATCGGTACGAGCCATGACGGACGACGAGAAAAATAAGGCCATTGACATCATCCGAGAGGATGCCCCGCAGGTGGCTCGCCTTGAGCGTTTCTACAGCTTGGAAGCCGGGCAATATTGGCGGGCGCAGCGTGACATTCCCGAAGAGGGTATCACCGCCGGCACGGTTCTGCTGATCAAGTCCATCCGCTGGGTAGACGATGCCGCGCACACCATCATCCTGCGCTCGCATCCGAGCGTGCATGGCAAGTCAGCCTATGTCGAAATCCCGCAGGAAGATGGCTCGACACGTCGCTCATGGATCAAGTTCGAGGAACATCGGTTCCTGCTCGACAATTTCCTGTCAGCCTTTGAGTTCGAGCCGGATTTTGAGCGCGTCCGTGGCGAGGAAATCAATCAGGCCCGATCCAAGATCGATGCGCTCCAAATGGAGCTTCTGGACGCACAGCAAGACCCTGCCATCCTCGCCTCCGTGGTGGACACAGCCATGGAGGAACAGGCCCGGACGGATGCCGCGAAAGCGGAAAGCGACGGCCAGCCCGCACCATCCCTGCCGGTCCACACATCAGCAGCTTCGCGCGATCTCGCGGGCATGGCCCAAGCCAGTCTGGCCGATGCCCTGCAATCCGGCATCACGCCGGAGCGGATCGAGACCTTGCGCGCGGCAGCTTCACGAGAGCATCAGGTCGCCACCATCAAAGCGAACTGGATCAAGGACAAGACCAGCGGCATTTCCGAGGCCGTGGCGGCGCTGACGCCCTTCTACGAAGAGAAGGCGGCTGCGGCACTGGCCCGAACGGAAGACGTGCGCACCTATGTTGCCAAGATGCTGCGCGGGATCGAAACGCTCGATCTCTATGTCGGCAAGGATGTGGAGGTCGAGACGATCCGCGAAGGCGAGGCGGCCCCTCGCGATATCCCTCTCACCTTCGTCCAGAAGAAGCTCCTGATGGATGAAGAGCTGGCGGTGTTCACCGATGTTGATGAGTGGTTCGATTTCAGCAAAGTCGATCTCTTTTTCGACGCGCTGCGCAAGCATGATGAGCTGGTCGATCAGATCTTCCCGACCGAACGGTGCGTTCTGGTTATGGCCACCACTCGGCGGCATATCGACTACGGCGACAAATGGACGAGCATGGTTCGCAACAAGGCGAACCGAGAGGTTTTCCTGTTGGTGCGCAATGGCCGGAACATCCATCGCGTGTTCTCCCCCGTCGAAAGTCACCTTGGCGCATCGCGTCTGTTCCCATCCCAAGACGACCAGAAGCGCCCTTTCCGTGGGTTCGACGGCAGCGAAATCAAGTTCGATGATGTGGCCTATACCGACCGGCTCGCCGCACACGAGATGCAAGCGCTGCACTACAAGCGCTTCCTCGTGCTCGCCTGCGGCCTCGATCATCGTTCGAAGCTCTTCGGCGACTTCTACGATGGACCGCCCACGTTCGATTTTGTTTCCATCGGCTTTCAGGACCGCTATTGCCGATTCCTGCATGACGATGACGGGGCCGGCTTCCTGCCGGGCGAGGATCGGCCGGACGTATTTGCGTGGATCAAGAGCCGCAATGCCTATCTGCGCTCCGGCTCCCGCGTCCTGTGCAACTGGCGATCCCTGATGGACCCGGACACGGCTCCGGCCGCCTGCTTCCGCTATAGCAGGGACACCGGCTTTGACCGCCGCTATGAGCCTGCCGAAAACATCAGCCTCGCCATCGCTTACAGGGAGGCCCGGTCGATCTGCGTCAGCGTTGCCGTTTCTGGCCACTCCTACTCAAGCCACGGCGACCGGACGTTTAACTGCAAGGTCAACCTGACCAAAGTCCCCGGCTCGCGCTGGGGGCACACGGAAGAGGCCTATTTGTGCCTCGATGCAGTGCGGCCGGAAGAGCTGCACTGGTACATCCACAATCGCGGCGCTCGACGCGACCACATCGCCTATATCCGGTTTTTCAAGTACGCCTTGAAGTATGTCGAAGCCGAGCGGGCGGCAGAAGCCGACACCCGCCGCCGTCTGCGCCAAGCACTCGCGGATGGCAGGGTTGCAACCGGCGACGATGCCGAGGCGATCATCGATCAGGCCGTGATCGCATGGCGCGCGGCCAACCGGGGCAAGCCCCTGCCGGCGTTCGATGGCGAGACCCCGCCCGAAAGCTGGAAGTCGCTTCTCGATCAGATGTACATGCTGGCCGGAGAAGGTGCGCGAATGGTCGAGGACATCGCCGCTTTCGCCCGCGATATCGGCCTCGCGCCGCTTCGGCTGATCCTCTCCGGCGAGGCAAAAACGGTGCTCTATGCTGCGCCATCACCCGACGAATGCGATGATCGGCTTGAGCCGCACGCATGGGTTCACCGCATCACCGTCGAGCGCGGCAAGACGAAGATGCTTGAAAAAGCCCGGCGCTGGGCACGCCTTCCCCGCCTCGCCGTCTCGGAAACCACGTTGCACGAGTGGGAGGCGGCTGCGGAATGGTCCCAACGCCACACTGACTTCTCTTCGCCTGAGCACAAGGCCCGCGTCCTCGCTACCGCAGGCGGCTTTGCCGAGACGCTGCGCCCTATCAGCGGGCAGCTCAGCGAAGGAGAGCACGCAATGCTCCTGATGGACTGGACGGCTGTGCGGGACGAGCTGACGGACGGCGCGAGGTATGTGCAAAATCCGTCCATTGCGATCCCCTTCGGCATAGTCCGTGATCGGGATTGGCGTGAACTGCGTTATCTCTGCATTGCATCCAGCAACGCGCATGTGATCCTGTACCGGCTCGCACCCAGCGAGACGGCGAAAGAGAACGTCCGCAAGGCCTTTGTGAGCATCTACCGGAACAAGTCGGCCGCGCGGGAGAGATTCGCGCGAGACGTTTCCGATGAAACCCGATGGTCAGACTGGTCACTGGCGACAATGAGCCTGACCGGGAAGGAGGCCCGGTTCGGAATCTATGTCAATGGTGAGCTGGGATATCTCTATGACGACCGCTCGGGCGATCCCCTGCTCGGCCCATCGGTAAGAGAATGGCTGGCGCTGGACAAGGCAGACGACAGCAAGCGCCGTCACTTCTGGCTACCGGACGATCTGTTCAGCAAAGATGGCAGGTTCGTGCCCGACGATCTTCTCGGCAACAAACGGCCCGATGACTACGAGCGGACTGTTGTGCTCGTGATGACGGTGACGCATTCCGAGCGCCCCGACGAAAAGACCCTTTTCGCCGATATGCGCCCGGCTGATGAGGCCGACAAGAATAGCCGAAACCTCGTCTCTCTTCGGAAGGGGGAGAACGATCCCCATGTCGCAGGCTTCTCAGCCTCGGGATGGAGCAGCACGTCACAGCAGTTCGTATCGCCGTCGCATGCTCGTTCGTTCATCGAGCGGTGCGCGGTCGAAAGGGGACTTGTTGCTGTTCCCGCCCACGATCTGCCGGAGATGCCACCCGCCCCGGAAGGAATGTCCCGATGGTATATGATCGCCAAGCCGGAATAGGGACCGCGTTGCGGTTCGCCTTTGATGATGGCGGCCGATCAGCGGCCGGCTTCCGTGGCGCGGCCGGCGATTGCGTCTGCCGCTCCATCGCCATCGCCACCGGCTTGCCCTATCGCGAGGTTTACGACGCCCTCAACGGGCTGGCCGAGAGCGAACGTACCGGAAAGCGCAAGCGCGGCCGGTCATCGGCCCGCACGGGCGTCTACAAGACGACCTACCGGCGCTACCTTGCCTCGCTCGGCTGGCGCTGGGTGCCGACCATGAAAATTGGTACGGGCTGCACCACACACCTGCGGGCTGGCGAGCTGCCGGCGACCGGTCGCCTGATTGTATGCGTCAGCCGGCACATGACCGCCGTGATCGACGGCGTGATCCGAGACACGGCCGACCCGTCACGGGATGGCTCTCGCTGTGTCTACGGCTTCTTCGAGAAGGGCCTGTGACATGGCGGCGCGTCGAATACCCATGAGAGCCATGATCCGTGCGATCTGGAAGGACCATGACAAGCCCGAGCGCTGGGAAGCGCTCGCTGATATTGAGGACCGCCTGTCCGACCGAATATTTTTCCAGACCTTTGTTTCGGTCTGGGAGAATAGCGAATCCAACGACGCCCATCTGTCCTTGATCGACAGGTTGATCGCCGCTCGCGGTGTCACAGCCGACCGGGTGATGCCGGCGCTGGGGAAGCGGGACCGCGATTTCCTCGACAACCTGCCCGATCCGATCCGCGTCTTTCGGGGAACCACGATGGAGAACCCCTACGGCGACTATTCATGGTCAACCGACCGGACGAAAGCCGAATGGTTTGCCCGGCGCTGCTACGAAGCGACGCCAGCTCTGGCGACGGGAATGGTGCGTAAAGCCGACATCCTGTTTGCCTACGCTGGACGTGGTGAGAGCGAGATCGCTGCCAAGCCGGATGTCGTCTCGCGCAAGCGGCTGCGGGCCATCGGCCGGTGGCAGCGGAACGCTGAGTACAAATTCTTCGCCAAGGTGCAGGGCACTGCCTTCTTGGACCGCGAAATGATCATGCTGCAAATAGCGTCGGCCGAGAAGTTCGGCACCACACCCGAGGCGACAAAAGAGCGCCTTTACCGATATGCGGACGATCTGGAGGCGCTTGGCTTCAAGTCCGCGCCAGCTCGACGGCGCGCGATGCTGGACAGCATTGATTGGGCCTCCCTGATCGCGATAGCGAAAACGAACACGGAGGCGCTGAGAGAGCTGGAAAAGCTTTTGGCGAACGCAGCGGAATAATGCCGCAAGGCTCAGTAGTTGAAGACGCGGCGCTCTGCGAGCTGCGCGGCCTTGTCGATACGAAGATCGTAGACCTCCATGATGCGTTGCATGTTCTTGCCGTCATACTCGGCCGCAACATCGCGTGATGATTGCTCCGGCTTCACAAAGACCGGATAGTCCTCGTGATCGAAGGTATCGCAGACGACGATCATGTGCGTTGCGCCCAGCGCGGCCCCGCGCTCGAACCATACGCTGATATCACTCTTGGTTGCCGCCATCATATTCTCCTTCTCTGAAACTTACTTCGCATAAATATGCGGCCGGCTCTGCCTGTCTTCCCGCAGCAGGACAGCACCGTAGTTTCTCCGCGCGCGATCTTGCGCATCGAGCGCCACGCGCCAGCTCTCGGCGTCCATCGGCCCGGCCATAGCATTCACCGCGTCTTCATACTTGCGTTGCGTGATCCGCCGGGCCTTCGAGGCATCGGGTGGAAGATTAAGCTTAAAGCCGGCCGGTCTCGTGACCCTGCGGTCCAAATCGGCATAGGTCATCGTATTATCTCCGCTCTTATTCTTGCCATATCTTTTGCGCTTGACATTTTGGCATGTGCCATGCCACAGATCAAGCCTTGATGAACGAGGGGCTGCTATGTCGGTCAAAAATCACACATCGACTGATTACAAGGCATCTGCCAGCATCAATCTGTGGGCCGCAAAAATGATGCGCCTGAAGGGTGATGAACAAGCCGCAGTTGCTCATTTCAATCTGGCTGATCTTTACATCAAGCAGGAGCTGCGCCGCTACCAGCGCGATCAGTCCAAATAACGCCCGGAGTATGAGATGGATTTGAAGACCTTCACAAGCAATGCAATCGTCCAGATTCTGGAGGGACTGGCCGATGTTCAAAAGCAACACTCGCCGGGCGTAGAAAAGCCGGAGGACGGTTTTGACCAACGAGGCATCTTCTATAAGGTCAGCTACGGCATTTCAACCAACGTTCATTTTGACATAGCTGTTACAGCCGAGAACGCCGCATCTGGCAACGGTGGTATTTCCGTGATGTCAGCATTCAAAGCCGATGCGGAGGCTTCTCGTAAAACCATAGAAGTCAGCCGAATATCCTTTGATGTAAATATTCGACTACCTAAAGGTCTACCGTAATTAACTAAGGGGCATCACGACATTGACTGATCTGACCTGACACGTTTCTTTGAGCGTGATACCTCTCAGATTGCCGCATAGGCGGCGATCTTCTTCATGCGATCCGCGATGACGTGCGGATCGAACACACCATCCTCTTCCAGCTTCGCCTTCACGGAATCGGGAAGTTTTGCAAATTCGTCGCCGATCTCATTCCAGAGGTCCGCTACGGTATTGAGTGCCGCTGCTTCCGGCTTATGCGTGGTCGAAGTGTCTGCCATCTTGAAAAATATCCGCTCGTTAGAAGGAAGGGCCATAGCCGAAGCTGCGGGCCGGACTTGGTGTCGGCTTTTTCTGCTCCACCTGCTCGATGCCGGCGTCATCCTTCATCGTGCGTTCTTCAAGAATAGCGTCCGCCACCAGCTTCATTTGCTGCGACCAGTAGCCGGGGTCCATCTCACCTTTGGGATCGGCCTTCTCGATCAGCTCTATCACGTCAGGAGTGAAATGCCGGTAGGCGTCCTGTAAAGCCCGATCAACCTCCTTGAGCTTCTTCGCGATGGAGGCGAGCACATCGGCTGCTTCATATTCATCATATTTCTCTGCCATCTTCGGCCTCTCAAGATCGAGATTGTCACCCTTCCACGCTGTCCGGTCCCTACTATATCACAGCGCTGGCCCGACAGCTCGCAGGTGCCCCGTTCGAATATTCTCGCCCTTTTTCGTCTGTGACAGGCACAAAGGTTTGACATTCGAGATGAACCCGGCACGATTGTATAACTCGGGAGCCGCAGGATGTCATTCGAAGAGTTTTTGTCGCTTACACCACCTTTAGTTATCACCATTGCTTTCGGCGTCGTCGCTATCATGGTCAGGAAGTTCACTGCCGGCCGATCAGTGAGCCGGAAGTCAGAGAACGCCGACCAAAAGGAAGAGCCATTACCGCCGCCCATTGGCGAGGCCCGCGTCATGTCGGAAATGTGGGATGTGCTGATTGTCTTGATTTTACTGCTCGCGAATGCCGGATTGATGATCTACGCATTTTCGCTCGACCGATCCGATCCTCGCCAGCTAACGGGCCTGATGTGGACCACCGTCGCTTCTCTCGCGCTAGCCGGCTATGTTGTCTGGAGAGTGCATTTGCTGATCAACAGGACCAAATAACATCCTTGGGCGATGCCTCAGCAAGCCGCGCTGCGGATTTCATCTCGACATTAAATTGTGTCTATGAGATCAATGTATAACTTTTGAAACGCGCCGAGGAACCCGCCATTGTCAGAGAATCCGAAGGAGCCTTTGTCCCGCTATCGGCTGTCGCTGATCATTTTCGTCAAGCCGATCCTGACGGCTCTTGTTGGGTTTGCCTTACTGGTCTGGCTGTGGGGCGCGGAGAAGGAAACGCTCTATCGGGTGATGGCCCAAGTTGGGGGGCCGAGCTTCACGAGCTGGTACGCTGCATTCTATCCCAAGCTGATCTTCTATGGACGGATCGCAACGTCCGTTTTTTCAGTGATGCTCTTCCTCGTCCTGTTTCAGCGGCTGATCGTATACCTCTCGACCGAGCTGCGGATTTTCGATGACGCGGTGCTCTGGCGCACTGGCTTCATCCAGCGCAACGTATTCACCATTGCCCTGCCCGAAGTCATCGGCGCAAATTTCAGGCAATCCGTGCTGGGACGCCTGTTCGGCTATGGGTCTATCATGATCAGTTCGCGGGGCGACGATCAGATTTTCGCCCGCCTGCTGAGTGGCGCTCCAGCCGCCTCGGCCGAGATTATGGCTCTCAAATCGAAAAGCTAGCATCCGAGCCTCTTCGCCCGTCTGTCCGCCCTAAATCTTGACCACGTATTCCGGTTTGACCGGAACACCATCTTCCATGTTCACACAGCAAGGCGGGATCGGGATCACGCGACCATCCGCCAGACGCCGAATGTGCCCGCGCCGCCAGTGCGGCCGCACCGTCCATCCCCCCTCGCCTTTCCTCTGCGCTGCCGCTCGTTGGCTTGCCCGAACATCGATGACGACAATAGGGCCTATAGGGAGCCTTCCCTTGCGCTCACGTTGCTTGTTGAGACGATCCGGGGCAGGCTCTTCACGTCGGATCGCCTGCGGTGTTGCCAGCGCTCCAAGCAGAGCCGCCACAGTTCCGAAGCCTGCATCGACCAGCAGTCCGGCCGAGTCACTGTCCGCATGCGTCACCAGAACATGCTTGTGATCGCCAACGACCCTATGCCCGAGCTGATTGACGAAGGCGAAGCCACTCCGGTGCATGTTCTCGAACATCACACGCACGGAGAGCGAGATCATCCGGCCATCTTGCTCGCTGTACGCCTTCTCGCAAAAGGCCGCCATCTGAACGGTCTCATCCAAGACTTTTTGGGACCATGACACCCAAAAGAAATCGTGCGGAACCGGGGCAATTTCCGCGTCCCACAGCTCATTGGAAAAGGAAATGAAGGTATCCAGCGTATCGGAAGCCTGATCGCTCTCTGCGAAGCTGAATGAGAACTCCACAATGCTATCTGCGCAGCTCTGGATATAGCGAGCAAGCTGATCGGCTTCCCCTGCCGGCCATGATTCCATCGGGCGATACTTCCCGTTGCGAATATGTTCAAGGGCGGTGTGTAATCTCATCGGTCAGCCGTACCTCTTCATTCCGTGCTTCCAAAAGCCGACCCGCGCAATGGTCGCATGCTTGCCGCATTCGCAAACGAGGCGCGGCGCGACCTCTTCCAACGGCTTCTCAAGGGTGCCTGCGGATAGCTCCCTCAAGGGCTTATGCACGACCTTGCAGCAAACGATCTGGAGGTGCGTGTAGCCGTGTTCCTGCATCATGCTCGATATCGATCGATTGCGATTCATGATCGATCACGGCCCTTTCATGCCATTGCCAATTCTTTTGTGCTTGACATTAAGCCGGAAGCTATGAGAATTGTCAATCAAGAATAGGACGAACCAGCGCCGAAGAAGGAACAGTGATGCCGGGAACCATGATTTTCATCGATACAGATGGCCACCGCGACGAACGCACGCTGAAAGCTGCTCCAAAGCTGGAAGAGCTTCAAAAGATGGTGGGCGGATACATTCAGCTTGTGCCGCTGTTCAGCCGCGTGGCTCACAGCAGTGGAATGCAAAAGTGCGTCGTCCTCTGCAACGAGGACGGAAAGAACCTGAATATGCCGCTAAACCGCGAAGCCACTCGCCTGTGGCAATTGTCCGCTGGCAAAGCGCCGATTCAAGACGTGCTCGTCGGCCCGATTGTGATCCTGTTCGGCGATCCATCCTTCATGGAAGCGCTATAAGGCGCAGTGTGGTAGACTTGGCCAGTAAGACGAAGAACCATCACACGGGAGATAGCATGTATACACTTCTTGACCTTTGGCTCCGATACTCGGCTTTTGCGATGTCGAACATGATGTCGATGATCAGGTTCCTTTATGATCGTCTGCCATTTCATATAGCGATGGTCATTGTTATCGCCCTGCCATTCGCGCTCTATGCTATCCTCCCCATCATGGTCTTCAAAATGCTCGCTGTGGCGACGGTTGCGCCCTTCATCACCTTCCTTGTTATCGGCCTGCACGCGGCTGTGACTAGGCATGCTTGAGACCTAAAGGCCCAAATACCGATTGCCTTTGTCGGTCAGATTGAGAGACCGCACGCTCCCTTGCGTGATCACGGGATAGGAAATCTCCGCAAGCTCATGATCGAGAAGGACGCGCAGCCTACGCCATGGGAGATTCTGTTCCTCGCCCCGCGCGATAAGGGTCAAATCCTCTTGCGCGTCCCGCTGCTGCTCGGCCGTCATCGGCCGGACTTCATACCAATCGATCTCGCTCATCTCACTTCCCCTGCCGCCGAAGCTGGTTCGGGCCGTACTTGTCCGTGAAAATCAGTGTCGAGCCTTTCAACTGCAAGGTCGTGTCGGTCTGAGAAGTCCCCTCCGTGTCGGCTGTGCCGCAATTGAGCCGCATCCGCCAGCGGTTTGCCCCATCGGCCTTGAGGGATTTGATGGTGCAACCTGTATCAGGGCCTAAATCGACCGACCGACTGTCGAAGTTGATTTCAAGATCGTCTTCACCAGCCCAGACGCCGGAGAGTGTTTTGTCGGCACTGGCCGGCGCAGCCAAGGCTACGAGAGTTATGATCGAGATGGCCGCGCCGGCCGCCCTGCCCCTGACTTTTCGTCTGCTCGTGTTCATCCAATTTCCTTCCTTCTGGACCTTCGGTAGGCCTTGCCTCATTCAACGACTTCGACGACTTCGCATCCGATGACGATGGAACCCACCCCCTCGTTCAGAAGGCGCAAAAGATCGCGTCTCGACGCCGCCGCCAGCGTGACTTTTTCGATCTGCATCGGCGACCATTCTGCTTCCGGGTCGGACGCCAGAGATTTCCGAAGCTGATCGAGATCATCTCTTGCCTCATCGACTGTATCGAAGAACATGAAGCCGATACCATCATCATGCCACCGATCTTCATTCATGGGGCGGTTGCACAGCGTGGATGTGTAGAAAACCTCCGTCATCTAGCGCCCTCTTTGCGCTTCGCGCCTTTCTTTCCTCCCCGTTTTTTCAAAGCCTTGTCGATCCACGCCCTCAGTTTGGTGGCGCTTGCGATTGCATCATCCGGCACCGCAACGCTCTGCTCGGCCGCGAGCTTCTGTGCAAACTCGATCTGCTTTTCGCTTGGCCGGGCATTCGCCAGCGCCGCATCGATCCATGCCTTGAGTTTGGGCGCGCTCGCCATCGCGACCTCGGGAACGGTGGTCTCCTGCTCGGCCGCCAGCTTGCGGGCGAACTCGATCTGCTTTTCGCTCGGCCGCGCGTTGACCAATGCTGCGTCGATCCACTCGCGGAGCTTCCGGCTACTCTCGAACGCCTCATTGGGTATGGTGATGCCTTGCTCACCAGCGAGCTTCCGGGCTAGTTCGAGCTGTTTTTCCGATGGCGTGAGTGAAATTACCGGGCCGGGCTTGCCGCCATTATCTTCGCACAGAACCTCGCACCCTTCCCGATAGCCGGTACATCCGAAATAGGTGCGCCCCTTCTTGCTCCGGGCCAAGCGGAGGGGCTTGCCGCAGCTCGGGCACGGATAGGTCGGCGTCAGCGCGGCGAGCTTGCCCAGCTCCCCGTCAAGGCGGGTATTGAGATCATGCACCACGGGCACATACTGGCTCTTGCCCTCAGCAATGAGATCTAGCTGGGTTTCCAGCTCCTTCGTGAAATCATACTCGGCAAAGCCGAAGCGACCGACGAGCTGCCGCACGATGGCACGGCCTGCCGGCGTCGGTACGAGGAAGCGCTTCTCGACCTTCACATAGGCCTTGCCGCAGATGTTCTGGACGATGGCCGCGAAGGTGGACGGCCGGCCAATCCCCATGGCTTCGAGTTTCTTGATCAGACTGGTTTCGGTGTAGCGCGACGGGGGCTTGGTGGCCTTCGGCACAACCTGGCCCCCGGTCGCGTGGACGTTCTGTCCGGTGGAAAGCACCGGGACTTTGCCGGATGCTGCGGCCTCTGCCACGTCTTCGTCGTCGTCCTTGTCGTCGTCGCTGGCAACCACTTTCCAGCCGGGCTTCACGAGCACCGCGCTCCGTGCGCGGAACTGGAAGGTGTCTGCCCCCTGCCGGCAGGAGAGATCGAGCGTGACCGTGTTGTATTCGGCATCGGCGAGCTGCGATGCGACGGCTCGCCGCCAGATCAGCCGATAGATGGCCTTCTCGTTCTCAGTGTCGCCGGCATCGAGCACTTCGGGATGGGTCGGGCGAATGGCTTCGTGGGCCTCCTGAGCGCCCTCCGGCAGCTTCCATCTGCGCTTCTTCTCGGCGACCGGCCATCCCCTGCTCTGCGCATAGGCGGCCATCAGCGCCATCCCATCGTCCGACAGGTTCGGATTGTCCGTGCGATGATAGGTAATATGCCCGTTCTCGAAGAGCTTCTGTGCGCAGGCCTGCGTGACCGCAGGCGGCAGCTTGAGGGTTGCGCCGGCTGCTTGGAGCAACGCCGATGTCGTGAACGGCGCGCCCGGCGCGCGCATCGCCGGCTTCTGGCTGGCAGCGGCAATCGTGAAATCCCGGCAGCTCGCTGCCCGCTCGGCCAGTGCGCGATCAAGGACATACTCGCTCCCCTCGTTCAGGAAGGGCTTCGTCTGCCATTCAGCCGACCATTCGCCGTTTTCAAACTGCACCATGGCGGTGAAGTGATCCGTCACCTTGAAATTATCGATCTCATCCTGCCGTTCGACCACGAGCCGGACAGCCGGAGACTGGCAGCGCCCAGCCGACAGCCCCATACCGGCCGCATCGCTGATCGGATAGGAGACGCGGTAGCCGATCAGTCGGTCGGCTGCGCGCCGGGCTTCCTGCGCATCGACAAGGTGCTGGTCGATCTGCCGGGGAGACGACAGTGCCCCGCGAACGCCGGACTCTGTGATTTCATTGAAGGTGACTCGCTTGTAATGCGAGAGACGCAGATAGTGGCGCAGGTGCGCCGAGATCGCCTCCCCTTCACGGTCGGGGTCGGTCGCGAGGTAGACTTCATCGGCAGAGGCTGCAATGCCTTTGAGCTTGCCGATGACGCTTTTCCCTCTGTCGGATAGCTCGTAATCGAGCTTATATGAACCGGGTTCGATTGCCATCTTGCCATTCGGAAGATCGGCGATATGGCCTACACTGGCTTCGACGGTCCATCCGGCTCCGAGAATCTGCCGAATTTTCGCAGCCTTTGTCGGGCTTTCCACAATCATAAGGTTTGCCAAAACGCCCTCCAAGGATGATGTTTGCTTGAAAGTTTGATATTGATTTGTCACTCTAAAATAATGTGTTTCTGTTCGCAAGAAAGCGAGGGGCAATGTCGCAAAACCAGAAATCAATAGGCTGGCTGGAAGTGTCGGTGGCGATGTTCTTCGTACTCGCCATGCTGACCGTGCTGTGGGTGGTGCTGCGCGCGCCCATCGGGTTCCTGTACCATCATGCCCGGCTGGCCGAGACCGGCGGCCTGTGGGGCATGACGGCATGGGGTCAGTATTTCGCGAAGGTTCTTCCGAAGAATTACGCGGTGGAATCGATCTTCGTCTCATCGATCCCGTTCGGGGTGCTCTGTGCCGGCGTCATCATCGTGATCGGCCTTTTCATGAAACACAAAGTCGAGAAGGATCACATCATCACCCATCTCCGGCCGGAGAAGCCTATGGAATGGCGTGACCTTATGCTGCGCTTCGCTCCGCTCTATCCCCACAACGAGTTTTTCGCGAATTTCCCGATGTACCGCTATTCAGCATCGGACGGCCCCGCATCCCAGCCGATGTCAGCGCTGGAGCTGCTGCACTCGGCTGGTGCGGTAAGCTTCGAGCGCGCGGCCACAACGGCTGATGATACCGACGCAACTAAGCCGGGCCAGCGCCGGCCGTTGAAGGAAGATGACACCGGAGAAATGCGCATCGACGTGGACAAGGTGCGCGCCGCCCTCACCGCTCATTTCGGCCCGCTGAATCCGTTCGTGAACGTCACGGAAATGAAGAACGTCACGGATGTCACCAAGGCGGTAAACGAGCTGTCATGGTACGCAGCAACGATCCTCTACGCCGCGCTTGTGCGTGTGAACGCACTGCATGATCCCGACCTTCCCGATCCCGATGGGCTGAAGGATGTGGTCGATAAATCGGAAGAATACCTGCGCGACGTATGGCGCGCGATCAACGCGGAGAAGCGCCGGTTGGGTGATCGGCTGGTGATCGGGCCTTACGATTATCCCGATCCGACGAAGAAACCGGCCAAGGGCAAAGGCAAGGCCAAGAAAGCGGAGGCTTCCGCCGCTAGCAAGGATACAATCCTGCTCAAAGATCATCTGGCGAAGGTCGGCCCTGAGTTTAAAACGACACTCAAGGCCCGCGAGGAGTTGGTGAAGCTGCTAGTCGATCCTGCGAAGGGTCTCGATCCGAAAAAACCCGCCAAGGCGCTCGAAACCATCTGCAAGAGCCACGGCTATGTGTTCGGGCTGCTGGCGTCGTCCATGACGGACGGGCGGGACGGCATGACGCTGGAAGGCGCTCGTGCGTCCGGCGTCTTCGCACCGAACACCTTCCTGTGGCTGCGCTTCGTTGACCGCCAGCTCTGGCGCTTCCTGAATTATATCGGCATGCAGACGCCCTGCCCCGAGGCGGCCGGGATGTTCGATCACTGGCAGACCGAGCTTGCTCTGAAAGCACCGCGCACAGAACCCGAGATTGCCGAAACGACGATCACGGCTGTCGTCAACGAGGCGCGGAAACAATCGCCTCGCTCGCTGACGGCCCGCAACTTCGAAGAAATGCGCGAGCGCATCGAAAAAAGCACACAGGAGGCCATGGCAAACATGCAGGCCGCCTCCAAGGCGTGGAACGACGAGGAAACACCAGCCTCGGCGCTGATGCCACGCGAATGAAATCCGGCCTCCGGCCGCTCGTTGTCCATCCTGCGCAGCAGGACGAAGCGCAGCGGAGCAGCCGGAGGCCGGAACGCGCCTCCATATAGCGCTGTAGTGACGGCCGGAGGCTGTGGGGAACGAAACAGAGAAGGAAATGCGATGACTACTGAAAACGCCGGCTCCGCTTCCTTGGAGAAGATCGGACTGACCGCCGATATCGTCTCGGCTTATGTGGCAAACAATCATGTGCAGGCCTCGGAAGTGGCGGACCTCATAGCGAACGTGCATCAGACGCTCGTTGGTCTTGGCCAAGCGCCTGCCGCCGCCGCCGTCCCGCAGCTCCAGCCCGCCGTTTCGATTAAAAAATCGATCACGCCGGACTATCTGATCTGCCTCGAAGACGGAAAACAGTTCAAGTCCTTGAAGCGTCACCTATCGACCAAATACAATATGACGCCGGAGGCCTATCGTGAAAAATGGGGCCTGCCCGCAGACTATCCGATGGTAGCTCCGACCTACGCGGAAGCGCGATCTGCGCTGGCTAAAAATATGGGGCTGGGGAGAAGGAAAGAAGAGAAGCCGTCCAAAACCGGGCGCAAGAAAAAGGCCGCTTGACAGGCGGCCGTAACAAGTCCGGTTGGCCTACATCCCATCCTGCAATGAGCGGATCGACGGACCACATCGCTTCCATGTCAGCGATGGGCCTCCCGGCTTGAAGGATATGGAATACCCGGTGGTGGCTTTGAGCGTGTAGAGACTCGTGCCCTGCTCGACCTTGCCGCGCTTCACATCTCGACAGCTCGTTGTCACCGCATAAGCGCGGCCGGACTTCTTAACATCCACAATCCGGCACTCGGTCGGATTGTTATCGTGCGTTGTGAACCTGTCGCCATGAAACATGGTAATCGCAAGATTGGGTGCGTTCTCGCAAGCATTTTCGCCCATCACGTAGGCACCAGTCTTCAACGGCAGCAACTCGTTGGTAGGAGGTGGTAGTTCGCTCTTGCATAGCGCGAAGTTCTGTTCACCTAGCTGGAAAGAAAGGCCATCTTTGGCGATCTTCATTGGCATCTCGTGCTGAGCGGTATCACCAGCGCCATCACAAACCAACTTCGACCCCTTGATGCGACAGTAGTCGTCACCACCATAGACAAGCCCGCCTCCGGGCGAATGCCATATATGGATGATATTGCTCTTAGCATCCACATTCCTAAGCGCTTCACAGTTCTTCTGGCTGGTCACGAAATGACCAACTTCCAATTCTGCGGCCGAGACCTGAGTTGCTCCAAGGAAGACGAATGCTAGCCAAGAATATTTCATGTTCCGGGTATTACTCCCCTGCTCTGCCGTAGAGTGACAACAACCCCGCCGCCGCCGCATCGAACCGAGCCTGCATCTGCGCTGCCGAGGATGTGGCGGCCCGCACGTCGAGAGCGCTTTGCCGGCCCATGTCGATGACGACAGAGCGCAGCTCCTTGTCGGCGTTCGCAATGCCCGATCCTGCGCTGGAATAATAGTCGCCAAAGCCTCCGGCCAAGGCGGCTGTGGGTTCGCTGTCGCCCGTACTGGTCGGTGTCTCTGACGTGCCCGTGCCGGGGGTGCAGGAATTGGGAAGAGATTGCGTGCGACCTGTTCTGGCCGCCGCATTGCCAGTGACAGGCACTCGCTCTTTCAGATAGCGCTCCGGGTTCACATAGAACCATGTGTTCGGTGCGGCACTGGCGAGCGACTGAGACGTTGCAAAGCCGTTGGGATCACGCTTGCCGCCACCGGCCGGGAAGGCGCAATCGTTGGTGTCCTGACCGACGATGCACTTCGTCGCGGCCACTGCGCTCTTCGGCACCTGTACCTCGAAATGCAGGTGGGGTTTACCCTCCGAACGCTTGTCGCCGATCTTGCCGATCTCTTCGCCGGCCTTCACATCCTTGGATTCCGGCATGGAGCTGGAATGGAGATAGAGCGTGCGAAATTGACCGCTCTCAACCTTGAGGCCCATCCCGCCGACCGTAAGCCTGCCGTCATGGGCCGCATAGAGCGGTTGGCCCATAGACGCGCCGCCAGTAGCGCCCTGCGGATAGATATCGGAGCCTCGATGCCAACCATTGTTCCCGCCCGATACGCCAGAGCGGTTCCATGCACCATACTCGGAAAAGACCACGGGGCTTTTGACCGGCTGCGCTGCCAGACAGGAACCGCCGCCGCCGCCACTGCCGGGGCCGCATTGTTCGTTGGTCTGGTTTTCCGCCACATAGGTGCCTGCGCAAGTTCCATTGCCGTCCACGGCGTCGGAACCCGTACCCTTGTTGGTGCAATCCCCGCCACTGGTCAGCCAGTATTTCATGCCGCCAGCGCCGACGAGGTGAGAACCGGCAATCAGGCCGGCACGGGTGACGGTGACGCCACCGATGGTCTGGCCGATGTATTGCTGCCAGTTACCGAGATACCCAAGGTTGACATTGCCGTAGGTCAGGAAGGCATCATCCTGCGCCGTGGAATTGCCGAGGTAGTCTTCAAGGGAGTTGACGCCGTTCTTGCCGGTCCAGCTTCCATCGCGGTTCATATAGCCAGCGTCGATCAGGGCCGGCTTGCCCATCTGATAGGCTCCATAGAAGCCGTTCCCGGTGTTGGTCCCGTAATTGCCGGAGCCTTCCGACAAGCGGATATTACGTAGAAAGCCTTCGCAGTCAGTGGCCGTTTGCTGAGCTTGACGAGCAAGGGTGAGTGTCGTGGTGGCGAGTAGCCCTGTCGTCGTAATGGCGATGACGGCCGCCGCGCCGATCCCAAACCATCGTGATTTCATGGCAGGACAGCCTTCGTGCCGCAAATGGTGAGCCTACCACCTGAGAAGTCGAGCTTATTGATCTCGCCGCAGGCCTCGAAGGCCGAACCCTTCGCCTCGACTGCGTAGGAAGAGGACAGGCGCTGAATGCGCCATGTGCAGGAGCTGGGCGTGCAGTTCGCGCCCCGAAGTGAAGAGACGAGATAGTGCTTTCCGCCCTGATCGATAATCGCATAGGCGAAACCATAGGCACCGAACTCCTGCTTCGCCTCAACGCTCCACACATCCGCGAGGATGCTGCCGACAGCGTTTTTCGAGTCCGTCCAGTCGGCAGGGTCATAAGTCTCGGTGAGCGTCAATGCTGCGGCGTGCGCCTCGCTCGCCCCCTGCATAACGACAAATGAGGGGCCGCTGACCGCGAGAGCGGCGGCCAGAGAGAGGAATTTTCGCATAGCAGGCATGAAACGGCCTCCCGTGATCCGCAGGGATGTTCTGATCTTTGTGCCAGATGAAAGAGAGAAAGACAATAATTTGTCGCGCGAAAATACTGTGAAATGCCCCTGCCGTCTGGTATGAGGTGGAGCATAATGCGTGGTTTATGCTACAGGCCCGGCCTCCTTAGCGCCGAGCCGGGAAAGGCAGGATGCGAACAATGAAAAACATCCACGGGGCGGCTGGGGCCGTGTTGTTCCTTGTCGCGGTTCAAGGTGCCGCGTTTGCGCAGGAGGCGCGGCCGAGCAACGGTCTTGTCGCCCCTCCCCCTCCTGTCGTGACGCGTCCGGGCGGCGACGGCAATGTCTCGCAATATGAATACGCCCCGGAAAAGCAGCCGACTTGGCAATATTCCGCGCCCGGCTCGACCGAAGACGCCTGCTCGGCCGAGAACGCGCTGCTGCGGGATCAGGTGCGAGACATGCAGACGCAGACCATGCAACTGGAGGCCGAGATCGCCGACCTCAAAGCCAGAAATCAGGCCCTCCAGAAGGCCACCGCAAGCAAGTGAGCTAACCGATGTCGACAGACCTTAGTCAAATCATCATCAACCTGTTCTCGTTCAACGCGATCCTCTTCGCGATCATGATCCTAGCGATCACGATATTCGGGGTTGTCGTCGGGGGAATGGGACTGTTGGAGGGATATGTCTACACCACGGGCAATGCCCGCTTCTCGACCCGGCAGGCGAGCTTTTCCGGCGCGATAATGAAGCTGGCCATTGGCAGTGCGGCTGCTATCGGCGCGATCATCTTTTACCAGATCGCTGGTACGTTCTCTGTTGGGACGGACGCGACCGCGAAGAACGTGCTCGATTTCGCGCAAAACGGATCTATCTCGGGGTCTTATTGCGAGCAATTCCGATATTCGGTCACGCTAATCTGGATGATCATAGGGACAGTGGCGCTGTTCAATGCGGCCCGGACGGCCTACCGCAAGTCAAATGGCGAAATGATCACATGGGGACAGCCAATCCTCTACCTCTTGGCGGGCGTCGGCTGCTACTTCGTCAACGCGATCACCATGATGGGAGCCAATACAACCGGGCTGAACATGGGCATCGAGAATATGTGCAAGGCCTTCGGAATGGTGGGAGCCGGCTAACCAGAGCTGCCGCAAACGTGTAGTTCCCCGTGCGTAGCCATCATCGTGCATCTGTGTAGTCACAGCGATTGGGCCGGCTTGGCCGGCTCCAATCATCTCCCCTCCCCGTCCGATATTAGCGATCAGTCCACCCGCAACGGCTTCGTGGGAATGCCATCCTCGTCGACGCCTGCTGCGTCCATCAGAACTTCGATGGCGCGGTCATAGGGGCAGCGCAGATGCTGAGACAGTAGCACGAAGCGATTATATGGCTGGATCGACATGCGCGTGCTGAGCTGCTTCGTCGGTCCTTTCGGCTGCACCTTCTTGGCCACTTCCAACGGCGACTGACGGATCGTGTCCCCACGGCTCTCTGCGGCCCTGCGCAGGCTCCGATCTTCCTCGGGATCGCCTTCCACCGGCTGGGGCGCGAGCTTCGCCGCCTCTTCGATCCGCTTATTAATGTCATCCATGTCAGCGGGCTTGGAAGCTGGCTTTTTGACGCCTCCGAAACCAAACGTGTTGCTGGTCATGCCGCGTTCTCCTTCTTCCGATTCTGGATTTCCATGACGTTCTCGATCAGCTCGGCCGCGAGCAGATCGGAATTGATGATTGCCTTGTCGATGCCGTTATATTCGGCCGGGTCCAGCTCGGCCAAAGTGGTTCCGACCATCATGGCCTTGTAGGCGGAACGCTCGTGCAGGTGCGTTGTGAAAGCCGGAATGTTGTTTTCCTCGACTTCATCGCGGATTTTCCGCTCAACGCGGGTCACGAAGTTTGGTGTGGTCCGCGCCCACAGAACGCGCCGCTCAATGGGGCGGCCAAGCGTTTCTTCATCGGTAGCAATGTAGGCGAAAGCAGCGGCCGCAAGCCTTGCATCCTCGGGGCTTGGCTGCATCGGAATGATGACGAGATCAGCCCTGCTGATGATCGGGGTCCGCATGTCGGAAGTGAACCCCGCCATATCGATGAATACCCACGCAGACCGCGAGGATTCCTCTCGGATAAGGCGATGGATATTCGCGCTGTTCGTCTCTTCCACGACGCGGATTGGAGAGCTGACCGCCTTTTCCCGCCAGTGAGCAATGGTTCGCTGTGGATCGGTGTCGATTACGGACACAGTAGCCTCACGGCGCGCGAGGGCGTCTGCCAGCGCGATAAGGGCGGTGCTCTTCGCTGATCCGCCTTTGGAATTGAACGCTGCGATGATTGGCATGGGCTAAGTCCCTCCTAATAGTGCATATATGTTGCTTTATAGCACATGCTAGCCCCCTCGCGCAAGTGCCTGCCTGCACGCGCCAGCACTAGCGTTTGCCTGCCCCCGACCGCCCCCACTAGCCTTCTCATGCCTGCGGGTGCTATTGCGTGCCTGCGCTTGCAATCACCGGCCTGCACTTGCTGTTGCATGCTACTGTGGGCTAGCTGATGCTAGCATGCGCTAGCGCGCAAAATGACAGAAACGCAACAAAATTCGACCTCCACAGAAGGCCGCTGAGGGCAACAAAAAGCCTCGGACGAGGATGTCATCGCCCGAGGCCCGCAACGCCGCTGTACGGCCTCCTATGGCCGATTTCGCCGTTTACGGCTCCTTCGGCTTCTTCCGGTTCTTATGCTTTTCCCACACCCTGCTCTCCGAGATGATCTCGGAGCGAGCCTGCTTCACCTTTTCGGTCCAAAGCATGTAATCATCCGGTAAGCCAAATAGCCGCCGATAATCCGAGGCACTGATGCCGTATTGGCGCAAGCTGCGGGTCATAACCTGAAAGTGCGTTCCGTCGATCATCGAGACCACATAATCGTCTGTGGTCGCCTCTTCCAGCGGAACGATCCGCTCCATGCGTGGACGACTCTCCATGCCGTCGAGCTGCTTTAGCAGGCCTTCGAAATCCTTGAGCATGTAGTTCATATGCGAAAGCAGTGCCTGATACTCAGGCAGTGCCAGTGTCGGGTGCGGGGCAGGGGACAACCCTAATGCCTCGCGGGCCTGAACGCGGGCTGGAGCCTCTTCAAGCTTCGCTACAAGCGTCTGATCGGCCTGTACGAGCCTCGAAAAGTTCGCCAAGTCCTCGCGTAGAGCCGCCAGCGCATCAGCCATGCGCTGCCGGGTCCTAGCTTCGGACCTTCTGTCGCTACCAGACTTCGGCCGCGTCTTACGCTTCGCGCTCACGGGAACACCCGCAGCGATCTTTTCAGCCCGTTTGGCTTCCGCCTTTTGCGACCGCTTTATGCGGGCGCGTTCTTTGCGCTCCTTAACCTTCATGCCGAAGGCGGCCACGCTTGCGCGGCTCTCGTTTTTTTCATCGGAGGACAAGTTAGGCCCCATCTGGCCGGAGTAGTTCATTAGCGGCTTTTCTACCAAATTTCCGTATTTCACTGGTCTCGGGGTCTCCCTCTAAACCCAACTGATCACACCCTGCATGTGGTGCCATTGCTGTCTCCCGAACCCTTCACAGGGCTTTTTGTTGCGACTTATTGTCGATCATTGCTCGAAAATACCGCCCGCATCTCATCTCGAACGAAATCGCCGAGCGGGGCGGCGACCTCGTAAAACCGGCCGGTATCAGCCTGCCAAGCCCGATAACGCATCGCAAAGACCGTCATGAACAGCGGTGCAGAAAGAACCAGCCCACCGACAAACATCGCCACAGAACCCCGATAGGCGCTGTAGATCGCCGCCGCTGAAACCAAAGCGCAGGCTATAACGAACATGATCGTTGCCTGCCGCAGGAAGTAGTCACGGCGCTTAGCCGGCGCGTAGTGGAGGGTCGGTGAATTCGCTTGCGCGAGCATGTTCAGCGTTACCGTGGTGCCGCATTCCGGGTCCGAACAGCGCCGGGTCATCGGATCATCAGCAACAGGTAAGAGAACACCGCTTCGTCCGCTCTGCCGGCAGTCAGGGCAGGCGGGCCGATCCGTCTTGAAAGCCTCTATCGCGAGCTTGAGCGAATGGGCGTGCTGGCGCTTGATGGGATTCGGCGGGGAGATGAATCGGGCGAAGCGAAACGTCCCGCGAGCGCTACGGCGAAGCCAGCCCTGCTTGGTTACTTCGATTTCTTCGGCCTCTTCGGCCTTTTCGGCGCTTTTGCGCCGGAGAGGATTCCACATTGTTGTCTCGCCAGCTCATGAATGTGAAACGCCACTATTGCAGAACTATCAGTTCGCTCCAAGCGTCGAGGCGAGAACCATCCGAAATTTCATCCGGTGAGATGGTCCACGTTGTCGTCTCTTCCCCCGCCATTACCGTGAAAATCAGGCCATCCGAAGACAAGGACAATGTGTTTCTCTCGCCATCCGCGTTGACGAACTCAGTCGAAACGGAGGTATCCTCGGGCTGGACTTCGTAGGTAAGGCCATGGGCGTTAACGCTGCCCTCACTCCCTCCCCACAGAGCAAAAAGGGTCTTAACCGGCTGAGGCGCAAAGGAATCATTCACTTCCGCCGTCAGGTGCGGCGGTAGCGGCTCCCAAGCGTTTAGAGGGCGTGCAGCCGCCATTTAAGTGTCCCTTCATGTTCGCAAATACGCTTAAACCCATTGTACGATAATACTTTTCCAAGCGGGACACAAGCCATGCAATAACGTCATTGCATGCGCATGGCTTTTATAGCTTGCGCAATGCTCCGCAACATTGTGAAATAGATTTGTTGCAAGCACTGTACGGAAGTTGCATTCGCATGCTATACACCAGTTGCAATTTGTGAAACGACATAGAAAACTTAGCGACACAAGCTGCTGTTTCGGGAGGGAAGACGCGGCGCAACGCGAGGTGGAAGCGGGCAGGGACCGCACAGGAGGCATGATGGCTCGACGTCCGAAAATAGCGGCGGACGATTCGAACGTGCGAGAAGGGTTCGAAAATTTCACGCTTCGCCTGCCCGTGGGGCAGTCAGAGCGAATGAGCCGCTTCACAACGCGCCACCGGTTATCTGTCGGCGAGTTGTTCAGCTTTGGATTGAACGTCGCCAAGGTGAAGCAGGACGGGTCAGATCGGCGAATGATCGACTATGGCCGACTGAACAACGAGCTTTCGAGCGGAGATGCTGGCGTGATAGCCCATTCAGGCAGATTTTCGCTTGGAGAGGCTAACCGCATTCGAACATTCCGAACGCTGCACAACCTGTCTATGCCATATCTGCTGGTCTACCTGATGAACGAGGCCGAGATCGGGCCAACAGGCGATGCTCGCGTCTGGATCGACTACGAGACCCTGACCATACTGCAAAGAGCAGCCGCATAGAGCGGGCTATCCCCGCCCGGTAGTCAGCCGCAGCGGCGTTCGCCTTGGCGAGCCTCGAAAGCGGCCCTGCGCACGCTCTTAGGCGCGTCCAGCTTCGGTAGCATGGTGCCGGAAGGCATATAGATCAGCCCCGCGTCTTCGATGACGTTGTTGGAGCGCATTCGCCCGGCGAACTGCACAACGCCCGCCTTCCCATTTACGGCGATATCCTCGCGGATGGCGTGAAGTATCTTGCGGACGGTCGATCCCTTGAGCTTTGCCGTCGCAAATGTCTCACCGTTGCCGTCGATGGCCACAGCGATTTCCACGTCCGGCTGAGGCCGATCTGGCCGAACGATCTCGATACCGTCCAGCACATCGGCTGGAAATGTGAACCGTATAGGCATGGTGTTGAGCGTGACCACGCGCCGGCCTACGATCCCGGCCAAGTTCACATTCGTTCTGCCGGGCAACTCGCTACCCGTCTCGATGATCATAGCATGCCGCATCAAGCCCCATCCTTTCGCAGCTTGTAAGACGGTCTGGAATCGTCCGTTTTCACGATCTTCCCATCGGCCATGAGGTCAGCCATCGCATCCCGCACGCGCTGTCCTGCGCGCTTGCGATCTATGCCGTAATGCTCTGCAAAAGTCTGAGCAAAAACGGCAGACCGGGCCGCGCCGCCATCGGACAGAAGATAGGCAATCATATCAGCATCTTTCCGCCGTTGGGAATTGGGATTCTTCCCGTCGCGAAAATCAGTACGAACACGATCAAAGATCGCTTTCGCCTTCTCCAGATCGACGCCCTCACTACCTGCCTTCACGCCGCGCACTGCCATTCTCACCTGCCGTTAAACTTGCAAAACACATTCCTTAGATCATACGTTTTCCTGCATAGCATGGCAATCGGGAATGATCCTCAAAGCGGCAATTAGGATGTATTAGGGCCGTTATCGCGACGGCCATTCGACGGTCGTGTCAGCGGCCTTGAACTGTCACTACTCCGCTGCCGAGACGGCGGCGAAACAGTCATTGACTCACGACGCTCGCTTCCGCTCGCGCCCGCAAAGCCAAGCTTGTATGCTGCGGCCTTCGCTAGAGACCGTGCAAGCTGGATGATCGATTTTTCTGAGACTTTTTCCACGCTTTCTACGGTGGGTTTTACAGGCAAGGTGCCGGTCGCCTTACTCCTGTTCCCATACGCGCTATGAGCGGTCATAGCTGCCCTATGCCCCATCGCTCCGGCAACCTCGCCACCGGCATAGTCCAGAGTACGCTTGGCATCTGCTGAAAACTGATGCCGCGCTTCATAAAGACGGGTTCTCGCCTGACCTTTTGTGATCTCACCAGTCACCTTGAGACGCCTTTTGGCGTTGTTGAACGCTCGCCGGATATTTCCGCCGATCCGCTCCCAATCTGCGCCCTTCAAGTCCGTCAAAAGCCTTCTGATGGCATCTCGTTGTTCGGTGGTAATGACATGCCACTGGAGTACCAGTTCCCGATGTGATCCGTTGCCAGAAATTCCGGGTCTGTACTTCGCATTCTGAACGCGCAGAACATCACCATTGAGTTCCGCCCGCGCCCACTCGCACGGTCTCAATCCTACGACTGGCCCTGCGATGAGCATATCAGCAGCGATACGCTTGTTTCTCCCGCGCGGTGTTTCTCGCAGCACATTCACAAGGCTTTGAACGAGGCTGATTGGCAGTCTTTTAGGAGGCCGTTTTGTCTTGATCGGTACGGGCTTCATTGCGCCGAATAACCGCGTAAATAATTCGGCCTCCCTTTCGCTAATCGAACCCGCAATCCACCACTTAATTGCCGCGCGAAGAAAGCGCCAGCTCGACGCGGAAAGTTGCCGCCCGCTTGATGTCAAAACCCGGACGTATTCAGCAGCGCTTGGAACGACGTTTTCCTCGGCCAGCACGCGGTCAAACCGCAGGCCGGCGCGGCGATAAGCTCGTTCTGTCCTCACTGCCAGAGACATCAAATCCCCTACGTTTACGTATCGATGCAATAACGCACATATCATCCACAAGGCGGTTAATGCAAGCGATGTTTGTTCATTGCATGTGCAATATCGCTATTGCATGAGGCTTTTTGGCGCTTTTCATTTTGTAAGTTTGCGTGCATAACAATGTGAAACTTTGCGCGCAGGGAGATTTGATATGCGTCAGTTGGCCGTTATCGGGGTGCTTGCCATGGCTTTGGCGGGATGCTCCACCGTAGGGCAGGGCAGCACGGATACATTCGTGCAGAAGACACTCACAGAGAACCGGACAACGCTTTCGGTTCCACGCACGCAGCAGGCATCGGCAGAGTTCCCCGCCGCTCCGGTAGATGCACCGAAGCAGTGATAGGGCAGGTACATGGCTAACCGTTTGGTGACGGTAGCTGTCGATATCGGTTCTCTGACGACGAAAGCTATCGTGAGTGGAAAAGGACATGCGCGCCGGGTGGTATTCCCGACGCGCATTTCACTTGGGGAGCGCGCACAACCGAACGGCAATGCGCAGCCGGTTTACGTCCAGATCGACGGCGATGTGGCGCGTGTCGGTGACAGGTCGGAGTATCGCGGATTTATCGAAAGCGAGCTTGCCGGCGCACTATCAGCAAAAGAGCGGCTGGGGGCCTTGATCGCGGCTGCGTTCGCACGGCTCGGCGAAGGTAGCTGCGATGTCCTGATGGTGAGTGTCACGGAACCTTCCCTGACCGATCACAGCGAGGATTTGAGCGAGGCGCTGCGCACGGTGAAGCCACGCGGCGGGGATACAATCGCGGCTGGCAAGATCGGCATTATGTCGCCCGCTACGGCGCTTGCAGCCGATCTCCTTTTGGACATGCGGGGACAGCCAGATGAGAAAGCCGTTCCGCCTGATGGTCAGCTCGCGGTGATCGACTGCGGTGCGCGAGAGTGGCGATATGCGCGCCTGAATCTGGCGAAGGGACACCCGTTGCCCGAAGCGGCGACGCGAACGGATTTCTATATCGAGCGCGCATGCGCCACGGCTGTCGAAGAGCAGTTCCAAGAGCCAGCCAGAGGGATAGCGGAAACGATGGGATCGCGGATGACGACAGTCGCCGGGATTGAACGCGACGTGACAGCGCTGATCGATGTTGCCCGCAACAAGGCATGGCAGGAATTTGGAGCTTCGTTCGTGCAAAAAGCGCTCGGCGAAGAATGCAAGCGCATCTATGTCGGCGGTGGTCACGCGGTCTCATTGGCGACCGGAATGGTTTCTCGAAAACACATTGATACGCGCGTTGCGAAACAATGTGAAACGAGTATAGTGCAAGGGCTTCTCAAAAGCGGGAATCGATGGGGCAGAACGGTAGAGTGATGGCGCACGAGAGCGATAGTGATCCGATCATGGTGCCGGTCTCGGCGTTGCATCTAGGCCCAGCTCTTCACGGGTATGTCATGAGCCTCCCGCCGCTATTGAGGGGAACGGAAATCGCGAGGTTGGCCGTTGCAGGCCACAAGCGGGAGCATGCAAGCGCACAACGGCGGAAGAAGCCGAACTTCGTCGCCGGTTCGGCGGTCATCGAAATGGTTGGAAGGAAGATTAAATGGGTCGGGTAAGGTTGGTGATGACGCTGGTGACGGGCATCTCGCTGGCGGCCGTGTCGGTGGGCATGGCGCAGGAACAGACGACTGTTCGGCAGAACGTGTATAGCGGGGTGCCCAATTACCCGACATATCCGCAGGGCTACCCACAGTACCCGTCCTACCCGGCTTATCCGCCATATGCCGCTCCGATGTATCCCGGCTATCCGCCTCCGGGTTATCCGGGCGGCTACCCCGGTTATCCGGGGGGAATGCCGGGAGGGTATCCGGGCTATGATCAGGGTCCGACCGCACTTGGTCCGGGCGCGGTGGGACAGAGTGTCGTGCGTGACCCTTCAACGGGCGAGATGATCACGGCCGGGCAAGGTGCCGACAAGCGGATCGAGGTCGATCCTGCCGTTAGACTGCGAGGTCAGACGCCGACATGGCGCGGCCCGCAGCCGTCGCCCGGTTCCGGTCTAGGCGGGCAAGGTCCGGCGCGCGATGAGCTGGTGGGACGGACGGGACGGACGGCCGGCATCAGGGATGGCTATGCGCAGGAGTCTGAGCGGATCAATGCCGCGATCCTGAAACAGGCCGATTGGCTCGACCGGACGTATCCATTTCCACAGCTCATGATCAGTCAGTACGTGGTCCCCCCTGTCGTCATCCTGACGGGGGATCGGGTGGAACAGAACGGGCCGAAGGTTCTCGACCTGACCTTGGGAAGGTTCGAGATCTACTCGCAGGCGCGTCTCACGGCGCAGCCGCCATCTTGGCGGAATTACCTGCACATGCAGTCCGATCCGTCGAACGGGATTACCCTGCGGCCTCGCACCGAACGCGATCAAAAGGAATGGGACAAAGCCTATCAGGCCGGCGTTGCCGTGGGGGTGAAGGAAGCCCGCGCCTATTTCGAGGAAGCCGAGCGGCGGATGCGGCGCGATTTCGAGGGAATGGTGCGGTTCCATGATCTGGCCCAGCGCGGGGCGATATCGCTCCCGCAGACGGTTATGAATGGCAAGGCGCTCTATGTCGGGAAGGGCGGACAACTCGCCTTGCGCGGATTGAAGCGCATCCAGATAACCGTCTCGCCCCGCTTCAAGGCCGGCGCTGGCGCAGAAGCGTTCCCTGTCGGATCAGCGGATGTAACCGTTCGTGGACGCACGCCCGTGCCGAGCAAAGCAAAGTAGGGGCGGTATGGACGAGTTCAACCCGGAAACAGCCCGTCTCGGCCAATGGTCCGGCCCCCGCGACCTGTCGCAAGACTTCGGAATGACGGATTCATCCGAAGATGTGATGCGGGTTCTTGCCTATGCTGCGAAGGAAGGCTGTCAGGACGTTGTGTTCCAGACGGGCCTTCCGATCATGATGAACCTGCGCGGCTCCTACCGCGCGCTGACAAATTGGATTTACGACAACACGGACTTCATCCGCGCTGCAAAGCATATATCAGGGGGAGGCGGTGACATTGAAATTCGCCTCGCCGGCGGCCGGGCCTTCAACCGCCGTATTGACATCCGAGATCGCTCGGATCGAGACGAGCACGGCGAGCCGAAGGTGTATCGCTTCCGGGTCAACGTGTCGTCTTGTGCCTATGGAACAGGACAGGGCGGGCAAATGGTCTGCCGCTATATTCCGGCCGATCCGCCGACAGTAGCCGATATCCAGCTTGAGGATGAGATTATCGAGGAATCGACCCCGGAAATGGGGGCCGTTATCTTATCTGGCCCGACAGGATCGGGAAAGACCACGACTTTCGCGGCGCTGTTGCGCCGAGTGATGGAAGAAGACACCCCTATCGAGGGGAATATCGTCACGCTCGAACAGCCGATTGAGTTCCTGTTTGACTCCGTTCCATCGCATCGCTGCATCATCGCACAAGCGGAAATTCCGCTGCACTTCGAGAGCTTCGAGAAGGGGATCGAAGAGGCAATGCGGCGCGTTCCGCGCCTGATCGTCATCGGTGAGCAGCGAGATTATCACACGATGTCGGCGGCTCAAGAAGCGGCAAACACGGGGCACGCGGTCTACACGACAGTGCATTCGAACACCGCTGCCCTGTCGATCCAGCGCATTGTCGGCAAATTCCCCCGTGAGCAGCAGAGCCAAGCCTTCGAAATGGCGGTGGCGACGACGCACATGGTCGTGTCGCAGGTGCTTGTACCGCATAGATCGGGCAAGAGCCGTATCTGCATGCGGGAATGGGTGATCCTCGATGACGAGCGCCGGCAAGAGTTGCTGAAGGTAGGATTCCTCGGCTCGTCGGGCTACCTCGCTGAGCTGATGCAGTCGCGTAAGGGCGGCAAATCGATGCGCGATAGCGTGCGTGAACGCTTCAAGGCAGGAGAAATTGACGAGGAGGTGGCCAAGAAGGTTCTGCACAGGTACGGCGTACCCGCGAAAGATCGGGTGCTCGCATGACCAGCCTATCTCGCCGCTCGTTTCTGATAGGTGGAGTCGGAGCTGTTTCACTGGCGACTATGCCGCAGGTATTGCGCGCTGATCCGTTGCCCACTGGCGAAGCGGCAGGCCCGCCACCTGCGTCTGATCCTCTGCCGGATATGACCGATGACGAAAAGCGGTTTCAAGCGGAGGCGAAGAAGGCGGTGCGCGCTCGCGATCCTCGCACAGAGGGCTTCGGATCGCTCCAGCTCTATCGGCAAGCCAACGGCGATAGCATGGTCGTGAAGTACCGGACGGAAGAGGGCTACTACCGGGATGCTCTTGCGGAGCTGTCATGGTTCTGGCGCGATGTGGCGGATGCCGATCTGGCGGTCTGGATTGATCCGGCTCTCCTTGATTTCGTGTCGTCGGTCCAGTCAACGATGGCAGCAATCCACGGGTCGATGCTGCCGTTCGTTCTAACCAGCGGATATCGCACGCCTCGGCGCAATGAGACCATCGAAGGCGCAGCTCGCAATTCGCAGCATCTCTACGGCCGAGCTGGTGATTTCAAGGTTCCGATGTATCCGGCGCGATCCATAGGAATAGCCGGTCTTGCTTTCAAAGGTGGGGGAGTGGGTTTCTACCAGTCTTTTACCCATCTCGATGTGGGAGAGCTGCGCTGCTGGCCGCGCGGCTGCAATAACATGGTGGCGTATAATGGAAGATGATCCTCTAAATTTTCAAAGTGATAATTGGCGATTCACGGGAGAGCCGCTGAACGGCATCGGCGGGTTGCACGGGTCGGTCATGCTGATCCTCCCCAGCCTCGTTCTCGTCGGGATGGTCTGGCAGTTCACAAAACTCAATCTGTGGACGGTCTATCTGGTGTTTTGGGTGATCTACATTCTGTTAGCGATCTACGCCAAGATTTCAGGGTTCACGCCGCGTGATACGATCATGCGGATGGTCATCAAGTACGGATTTCGCGGGAGATACCGGGTTTGATGCAGCCCCTTGCGCGTGAAGAGTTCGCCTGTTCGAATCTGTCTCGGCTCGTTGTCGAGGAAACGGTTGGTCATCTGATCGCCGCTCGACAGCCGCCGACACGTCCAGAGGACGGCCCGGCCGAGCTGCAAGGCGATATGTTCAAGCGTATGATGCTGGGTGTGCTCGAAAAATGCGAGCCGGAGGTGCGAAAAGCTTCGGCGCTGGGAACCACGTCTCCAGCCTTCGGCAACACATGCTCAGCGATTTGGTGCAGCCCCGAATTTGCGATGCCGATTTTCATCGGACTGGCGGCTGACGCCGCGCTGCAACTTGGGGTGAATGGCCCGTCGAAGATGCTTTTCCGTTTCGAGATTGGGCAACAGCGAACGGGGCTTTTCGGTGTGGTGTTCCGCCGCGCTTCATTTTTTGCAACGGCGCGGGAGCGGGATGCGGTCGCGCTCGCGTACTCACAGATACTGGCGCATTCGGTTCGCTCGGCCCTTATGATGCCGGGAGAGGCAGCGCGCGGGCTTCGCACCGCGCTTGCTATGGCCGGCCAGCGCATGGCTGGCTAGGGAAGGGTGGAGACATCCGTTTCGCGAAGCAATTGGTCCATGGTGAGCAATGGTGCCCGCATCGCCTTCGCATAGGCGTAGTGAAAGCAATCGAAATTGCTGAGATGGCGCTTGCCGATGCCGTGTTGCTCGGCGACCGCGACCGCGTATTGCAGGACACGGCGCGGCGATCCGGGTTCCCGCAGCCGGATATTGCGGGCTTCCAGCCATTCGACCACGGCCCCCTCGGCCGCGCTGTAGGGACAATCGAGCTGATCGGGGCGTGAAAGAACGATGATCGCTTCCCATGCAGCGAGGACGGACGTGAACGGGGCCTTCGCCTCGATCAAGGCGGCTTCATATGCGTCGGCGCTGTCTTCGCCAGCCATCATTGAAACTATAGCGCAGGCATCAATGAACATTACTTGCCCTCGCTGAGATCGTGATCGAGATCGTGATAGGCTTCCGGTGGCACCGGCTGGCGATTCGGCTGGAAAGACAGGCCTCGGCGTTCGAGAATTTTCCTCGCGGTTTCGCGGGGTGCTTCCGTGTTCATGCGTTTTGCTATCGTCTCGCGCAGGGCGCGAATTACGGCATCGGTGATGTTACTGCGGTCAATCTTCGCCAGTTGCCGGGCGAGCTGATCCGCTTCTTCATTTCGGATGTTGAGGGTCATGGCTTGTGTAGCTCCGCGTGTGTAGCCAACAATACGCATTTGTGTAGCTGATTTCAAGCGGAGCGGCGCTTTGCCGATAAGCCACTATACATCATTTTTTGCGTACTCTTGACAATGTAATTTTTTCGCTGCCTTTTTAAGGGGTAGGAGCCGTTCGTCGGCCGAAGTGAGCAGTTGATAGGAGCATTTGATATGGCGACACGCCCGAATCGCGGCAATTTCCGCAACAACAACGCAAAGGCTGGCAATAACAGCGAGCGACCTGATCGCCCTGCGATGTTGGGAAATGTGGCTCTCAAGGTCGAGAGTTATTCCACAAAAGACAATGTTGTTACGGTCACTGGAAAAAATGTAGTGACTGGCGCTTCGCTGACAGTGGGCCTGATGTCGGCGGCTCGCGCGGCGAACATGATGAAAGCCGGGATCGATGACGAACGGGAGCGCGTCGAGGTATGGGCGCAACGCCTCGCCAATCAGGTCGGCTTGGAGAAGTTTGCTGATCCGAAGGATGAGAAGTTCTACATCAAGCCGGGCGGTGTCCTGCAACTGACTAATGTCCGCCTCGATTTCTCGGACAAGAACTACTACGCGCAAACCGCCTTCGGTTTGGTCTCAGACCCGGAGTCTAAGGCGATCATGGCTGGCACCATCAGCCTTCGCAAATTCGATAACGGGTCGATGAGGCTGCAAGTCTTCAACGAAGGTGCTTCCATTGGTCTGCGAGCAGAGGATCAAGCTGGAGTGCGTTCCAAGATCGCGGCCGCGTTTGATGCTAGATTACCTGTCGGCAACGGAGTGCAGCGCCTTTCCGGTAGTGATCTTGTTTCCCCGCGTGGCGGCGAAGGCGTGATGTCTCGGACGGTAATGGTCACTGTCTCCCAGCCGAACGAACGCGGCTACATCGACTTCAATACGTATTATGCTCGTACAGCGAGCTATGAAGTGGGTGATGGTGACTTCAAAGTTTCCTCCGGCTTCGGCGACACACTCGACCGCACAACGTTGGACAAGAAATCGGGGATTGCATTCGCAATTCTGGCATCGGTAGCTGGCGTCCCTTTCGAAAAAATTGCTGCTCGCATCCCGGACGGCCCGGAAAAAGCCGATGTCGAAAAAACGCTCCGCGATTACTTCGAAGGGGTGAAGGCCGAAGGCGTGAAAATATCCATCACGCCGGGCTATACGGTGCCTTTTATTAAGGCAGCGGAAGAGCATATCGCGAAGAGAGAAGAGATGTTCGCGAATGAGGTGTTCACAGGGGTAGTTACCGTTGCGACCCGCCGAGCGGATGGTGAGTTGATGGAGCGACCGGCGGCGACTTCGGTGATGTCCTTTAAGGCACTACCGAAGCAGCAACCGGAGAACCCACCAACGCTGTCAAAGATAGCTGAACGAGTTCATCGAACGCTTCATAACATCGAGTTCAAGCGCCCCGATGCGTCGGCCGAAGCAGGGAAAACCAGCGAGAAACGTCAACACGAGACGTTGAATCGCGGTCCTTCGCTCGACTTCTAACACCGGGAGGCCCCCATGCCTTCGGTGGTTTTACCCATTCTCGCGAAGGATCATGTTGGAGCCGCGTACATTCCGCGTGCGGCGCGGATGCACGCGGCCCGCAGCGATTTGCTCATAGTGGTGAAGTCGGAAACTGGCGTGCGTCCGGTCGAAGCGGCTCTGAAAGAGCACGGCGTGCCGATCCTCAACACGATCAAGACGGATGATGCCACCGCACTTATCGTCCGCCCCCCTGACGACCTGCGGGCGGTCGATCTCTGGACGCGCATGGGTATCAGCGCCAGAAACTTGGCCGAGCGTGATCGAACGGTTGATCTGGAAGATCATGTCGTTCTGATGCGCCGTTTTCGGGACTGCCTGAATGGTGCGGGGATCGCGTCACTGGAAACCCCGCGCCGGATCGGCATGAATCTGGCCGGCTCGGTGGTTTATGAGACCATCGGCGGACGGGTAGCTGTAAACCAAGAAAACCAGCCGCATTACGAGTATGACCGTCTTCCCGATGGGAGGGAGAAGGGCATCTATCGAGACCGGTTTTTGCGGGCCATTGGCGAGAACGATCTTCGTGGCTGCGCCGAAGGCATTGCGCGCTCGATTGCGACGGGTGAACAGTTCGACCGGCGCAAGCTCGCAGCTCTGCATGCCGATATCGTCTCGAACCCCGACCAGCCGGGCCTAGATCTCTTCTCCTTGCAGGAAGAGATAGAAGCTGCGCTGGTGGTGCAGGCCGCCCGTCTGGCGGGGCAGGGGATCGCGCTTCGTGACATCGCGCGCGAGCTGAACGACCGGACCGCCGCCCATGGTGAGCGGACGGCCGGGCGGCTGCGGTTGCAGCAGTATTCGACGCCACTAACGATCTGTTCGGTGGCCGCCGACATCCTGCGGATCAGGCCCGAGGATGTCGTGCTTGAACCGACAGCCGGTAACGGGGCGCTCGCTATCGGTGCGGCCGTAGCAGGTGCAAGAGTCGAGGGTTTCGAGATCGATGAAAGCCGGGCGGCGCGCGGTGAGCGGACGCTTCGGGAGGCCGGAGCCTCGTCGGTGGCGATCAGCGCCCGCGCGTTCCCGCACAAAGGCGAGAACGCGGAGGGGCGCAGCTACGATGTCGTACTCGCCAATCCGCCCTTCGAAGGATTGAAGCAATCGGTCGAAACCGACCGCCATGGCCGGAAGCTGGCAATCAACCGTCTCGATCATCGCATCGTGTATGATTCGCTGGAGTTCCTGAAAGCGGACACCGGCCGCGCCTTCCTCGTGCTGCCCGGCGAAATGAAGACTGAGGGCAAGCTGGAAGGCGCACTCGACAGCTTCAACCGCTATCTGCATGCGACGTTCGAAGTGGCCGGCGCGGCAATGCTGGACGGTCGCCTGTACCGGAAATCCGGGGCGGAATTTCCGGTCATCCTTTATGCGCTCGGCCCACGGCTCGAAGAGCCAAAAGCAGGTGCGGATGTGAAGGCGCTGCCTTCGGAGCTTCCTTATCTGAGAACCACGGACGAATTGTTCGGCTGGGGTGACGCTACCAGCGCCGCGATGATGGAGATCATGGAGCGGCGCGGCGTCTGGTCGGCCGAGCAGATGGCCCAAGCGGAAGAAGCCGCTCGCGCCCGACCTTCCGCCGAGGATGCGCAGGAGGCGGAACGGCCTGCCGTGACGAAACCCCGGCAACGGCGCTGGTTCCCCCGCCGCGCTCCGGGCGAGGACGCCGGATCGGTCTCGGGCCGCTCGGCATCGGCTGGGGAGCGCGACACCGGCCGGCCGGCCGGCCGGCGAGGTGCGCCCCCGGTGCTGGATGGTCCTGTGGCCGGCGTCGCACCACGGCCGGTACGAGAGACGCAACCGACAGCCGAGATCGAGGACCGGCCGGAACGTGGCGAAACGCGGACGGCGGGTGGATCGCCGGAATCTTCTCCAGCGCCGGGGCAGACGGAACCTGTTTCGCCGCCTGCGGCCGTCGAGCCGCCACCGGCTGGGGAGCTGGAGGTTCCGCCTATCGTGGAAGCCCCCGAAGCCCCCCCGATCTTCGCCGACACGATGCCGGATGATCTGGACGAGGAAGACAGCCTCGCAATCACGCCGGAAGTGTTGATAGACGACATCGTTTTCGACAACGATCCGTTCCAAGTCACCTATGAGCCGGCCTCGAAAGTGGGCGGCCCGCTTCTGAAGATTCAGAAGGCGCTCGCCGCGCCAGTCGCGGAAGCGTTAGCCGATCTGGAGCGCATTCGCGGGCCAATTGACGCTTTCGTCGCCGATCAGCTCGGCGTGCCGGAGGAAGAGCTGGGCGCGCTGCTGCACGCAGGGCAGGTGGATGGCGTCGGCCTTTCGCTGCACAAATCGCTGAACGCCAAGTCCGTCATCATTGGCGATCTTATGGGCGTCGGGAAGGGCCGGCAGCTCGCCGCCATGACGCGGGCGGCCATAAAAGATGACCGGCCGGTATTGTTCTTCACGGACAATCCAGCGCTGTTCACCGATTTCATCGCCCGCGATGTGGCGACAGTGCTGCGCAAGCGTCCGTCCGAGCTGGTCGAGAACATCCGCCCATACATCGTCAACAGCACAGCGGATGCGTCGATCATTGATCCTGAGTTCGAGGGTGTGCGCCGTGGCGCGCATGGCTACGTGTTCAAAGCCGCCAGTGCGGCGGCGAAGAAAGGGAAGGAGATCGACAGCTCCGTCAACATGGTTCTGTCGTCGTATTCCCAGCTCGGCGCGGTCGGCCGGCAAGCAAAGCTTGAGGCCATCATCGACTGGTTGAAGCGGCAGGATCGGCCGCCACTCTTGATGATGGACGAATCGCACAAGGCGGCCGGCGAGGCCTCGAATGTCGGCCAGCTCATGCAGTCTCTGGTCGAGCATGTGACAGAGATGGATGGATCGGTGGTCTATTCATCCGGTACAGCCTTGAAAGGAGCGCGCAATCTGCGTGTCTACGGCTCGGCGCTGCCGGATGTCGGCCTGCCGACTGACCGGCTCGTAGAATTGATCGAGCAAGAGCCGCTGGCTCTGCAAGAAGCCCTTTCGTTCGAGATGGCGCGAGGCGGCGCGCTGATCGCGCGCGAGTTGGACAACACGAACGTTGCGCGCGAGACGCTTTCGCTACAGGACATCGACCCTAACCGCTATGCGCAGGTGCTCGAAAAGGTCGATCTGTTCGCGAACCACATGGCCGAGCTTCTTGCGCTGGGCAGGGAGGTCAAGGCGTGGTCTACCGAGCGCGAGCGCGAGCTTGAAAATCTGGTCAAGGAGACGACGCATTCCGAGGAAGAGCGCACGCGGGCACTCGGCCTCGTGAATGTCCATTATCAATCGCCGGCCTCGCGTTTTCATCACTTGTCGAACTACCTCACGCTGTCGATCAACGGCGTGTTCCTTGAAGACATGGTGCTGCGCTCGATCAGCGAGGGGCGCAAGCCGGTGATCGCCGTGGCGAACACTGGCGATGCACTTTTGCGCGATCTGATCAGCCAGCAGCTCGAAGAAAACCTGACCGGCGATGATGAAGTCGCAGTTGTCGCACCGGGCGGGGAAGTCCGCTTGTCGGAGAAGCCGAACCTCGGCCATGTCGTGAAGCGCATGGCCGACAGGCTTCTGACGGTGAAGGAATCGAACGGGTTCGGCGTCACCGCCGATGTGCGCTTGGAGGAATACGAGGGCTGGCTGGTTGATTTCAATCGCCGGGTGGACGAAGCAGATTTCTCTCTGCTGTCCTTGTCGGTGATCGATGACTTGTCGGCCGCGCTGGAAAAGCACGGCCTGTCCTTGGGCGAGATTACCGGCCGGTCATTCACGATCCGGCAAGCTGATGATGGCGGATACGTGGCGTCGTCGCGCGCCAAGCCTCTAAAGCATGACGTGGTTTCCGCGTTCAACAACGGCCGCTCGGACGTTCTGCTGCTGAATCAGTCCGCCGCCGTGGGCCTTTCGGCGCATTCGTCGCCGGCAGTGGGCTTCGATGTGCGGCCCCGTGAAATGATCAAGGCACAGATGCAGGCGGACGTGGCGCAAGAGCGCCAGATCGACGGGCGCATCAACCGGGTAGGGCAATTGCACCCGCCCCTCTATACGATCCCGCAACAGGGACTTGCCTCATCCGACCGGCTGGCGCAGCTCTTCAATCGGAAAAACCGCTCGCTCACTTCGGCGAGCACGGCGACCCGAGAGAACGAGTCGAACATCAGCGAAGCGCTCGATTTGCTCAACGAGGTTGGGCAGTTCGTCTCCTTCGAGTATCTGTCAAACAATCCCGATATCGCGGAGCTTCTCGACATCAATATCGATGTCGATATAGACCCCGAGAAAATCAGAAGCGGGTTCTCAGAAAAGCTGATGGGGCGCATGATCGCGCTGCCAACAGGTATGCAGCGCGCTATCATGGGCGAGCTGGACACCGCTTTCCAGATGCGGGTGGGGCTACTTGACGCCCTTGGCGAAAATCCGCTTCGCCTGCGCGAATACGACTGGAAAGCGCAGGTGGAAGAGGTCCGGCAGTTGATCGCAGGCGATCAGGCCTCCGAACGCATGTCGGAGCGCTCACTGGTGCTCAACAAGATCACCTACCGAGAAGCCGTGAAGCCCTTGCGCACGTCCGGCGTGGATGACGCCATCGCACGCGGCGAGGGCCGCATGGTGGACGACATCACGCGGCGCAGGATCACTGTCGAGGAGAAGATCGATGAGATCGCACCGGGTACGCTCGGCAAGGCGATTTCATTCTCAGACACCATTTTCGACCGCCTGATGAACCGGGCCGAGGATTTGCGTAGCCTCGGCGCACAAGAGCACAGCGTCGAGAAGGCGGCGGAAGTCTGGTCGCGGCGCGCAGCCATCGAAGCTGCCGGCGATGCGAAAGGCTTCGAAAAGATGGTTGTCGAGGCCGGGAACAAGGTGCTCTTCCTTCACCAGATCGCGCCTTTGCTAGAACCTGGCGCTATCGTAGCGGTGAACCCCGCCGCCATCGGCCGGTTGCGGGAAACCTCCCTGTTTCAGGCGGCGGTCGATTACATCGAGGGAACGAGCTTCGCAGATAGTGAAATCGCTATCCCGGCCGTCATCACGGACGTGCGCTTTGACGAAGAAAAGGCGCTCAACCTCGGAGCATGGGACATCCGTCTTGCGGTGCCCGGCGAAGAGCGCCTGATAGAGCTTCCACTGGCGAGCGCCTTCGCGGCGGCCGAGGACGCTCGCCAGAAAGGCGAAGCTTCGTGGGTGTTGGAAGCCGCGCAGGTCACGGATAACGCGCTCGGCTTGATGAAAGAGATCGCGCCGATGTGGTCTGAGATGTTGACCGAAGCGCTGTATTCGGCGGGCGGCGAGCCGTTCGCCGCGACGGCCGACGATATCGTACATGCCGCGAAATTCGGTGGCGGTACGGCCGAAGCGCAGCTTATGGAGCTGCTGATCGAGAATGTCGCCGGGGGCCATGTGTCCCGCACGCGCTACGCGGTCGAGGGGAACCTGTTTGCCGCCGTATCGGCTCTGGCCGGGAAGCGAATGGGCGAAAAGGCGATGTACACGGACGAGACCGGCACGATCCGGCACTGCTACCTGTTGAAGAAGGACGGGCACAAAAAGGTTATCGAGAAGCTGGGCAAGAGCATCGCCAGTCGCGTGTCCTATGTGAAGCCGGACGAAGACCGAGTGCAGGCTTTGCTCGACGGGTTCCATGCCTTAACGCAGGGCCTCGGCATCGCGGGACCGCCTGATCATGCGAAAGCGATGCGGGACTATCTGCTCCCGCAGTTCGTGCCCGATATCGAGCATCGGCTTGCAGACCTGAACATATCAGTCGACCCGGCCAAGATCGCGGCGGCGCTGGAACCCAAGCTTGCAGAGCTGCATGTCGAGTTTGTGAAGGCCGTGCGCGAGCTGGGCACGGTCAACACCGGACTGTTCGTCGGGTCCGATCCATTCGGCGATCCGAACGAGAAGCTATTCTCCACCTGTTGCGCAGTGCGCGTGCGCGAGAGGGGAAAGGACGAGGAATGCTCCTTTGCTGCCTACCATGACCCGACAGGCGTTGCGAGGCTGGCTTCGGCGGTCAGCGAAGCCGGGGCATTCGCGGCTTACAAGGGCAATTCCTATGATATGGTCGTCAAGGCAAAGAATCACCTTTGCGACAAGAAAATGAATGGCATGGCCGCCGACTGGAACAATCGAGGACTGACGGGGGCCACGCTTAGACATGCGACGGTTGGAAGATCGTCGGGAAGTTCGAACGAGGTCGCGCGCATGATCTGCCACGCCTCACTCGATCCGAAACTTGGATCGGGGATGGTGGGAATCAAGGGCGCTTTAGTGGCATACAACGATCTCGTTCAAGTCGTGTCGCGCCGTCTGGCGGCCGAGCTTTCGGCTGATCGTTCGGCAACGGCAGAGTTGGTGAGTGGTGCGTCTACTACCGCAAAACCGGAAAAGTCGGCATCGTCAGCGATGTCGGCAACTATGTGAAATCGTGCGCGTATATGATGGGGTTTGACAAATTTCACATTTACGCGTCACACTCAAATGTATGTGTAACGAATCTAGGTGATTTGGGATCAGTTTGATGAACTAGGGCCATAAAAGCAAAAGCCCCTCTCGCGGGATCAAATCGCGGTCGGGGCTTTGTGTAAAAGATAGAACCCATTCCGATCTTCGGAGACGCGTTCTCTTCCGTGCTGGTAACAAGGAAGATAGCGGCTTCTCCGAAGAATGCAAGGGGTTTTGCCTTCTCACAGGCGGATTTGGCCCACAGCCAAGTGGGACAGAGATGAACGAAAACCCAGCATGCACAACCCTATCCAATATACACGAGAGGGTCGGCAGATTACCGACCATCGCGGCCGTCGATGCGCTGATGCGCGAGGTATGGGGCCGCTATACCGGTGCGCCCGGCGAAGACGAAGTTGTTGAAGCAATCAACAATGCCGCCACCGCCCGGCGTCATGAACTTCGTGAACTGGCGCAGACCGGCGCGGTAAAGCGAGCGGCGGCCAACGCTGTTCGTCATTCACGTTTCCCCCCGCCGCTGCCGAGCGTCCGGCTCACTCCGCCCGAGAAACGCGAGGCCGCTGATCGGCGGCGCGGTCTGGCCGATTTTCTCGTCCATCAGGTGCCTGCCGCCTTCATCGAGCGATTGCCGCAATGCGGAGCAGCCCGCGCGGTGCTGGCAGCAATCTGCCAGTTTTGCGCACGGGACCGGAATCGATGCGATGCGGCTATCAATACGATAGCCGAGAAAGCCGGCGTCTGCCGGTCATCGGTCAATCAGGCCTTGCGACTTTTGGAAGAGCTTGGCTTGATCAGCATCGACTCGGGGCGACTTCGCGGCACCGTGTCCGTAATCCGGGTTCTCGCGACCCCGCTCGCGAAATTGGTTGCCTACTGCCGTTCGAGGCTCGGCCGCTGGAAACGGCACCGCGCCGAAAAATCACCCGAACAGCTCTCTTTTTTTGGGGGGGGTGTGCAAAAATGCAGCCAGAAAGAAGATTCAAATATTATAGATTCTTCTAAGAGGGCTACGAACGGAGAACCGTCGCATAAGCTATCGAGAAAGATGGAAAGCATGCGTGGCACCAAACCGGCCACCGGCTGGGCCATAGGTCGCTTTTCGCCCTCTGTAGGCAGCGCTTAGCGCAAAACCCGACTTTTTTGACCGAAACGGCGCTTTTTCTTCGAGAAGCGCTGCGATCCCGCATGTCTGCCGTGTCCCGCATCCGCGTTGTGGTGGATGCGGTGAAAAGCGCTTGGCCTTTTTTTGAATTATGCAGTATTTGTGTGAGAGAAAATCATGTGTATCATCACGAGGCGGTAATCTGAGATGACGCAAGGCAGCAAGGACAACGGTTCGGTTCACGAACTTCGAGCAAGCGTTCTGCTGCCAGTCTTCGAGCATTATGCCTCGGAGCGGCGCGAGCGCGGCCTGAATGTCGAGGCAACGGTGGCCGCCGATCTGCTCGCAGGCGTTTGCTCGCATCAGAACGTGAAAATCGCAATGCTCGCGGTAAGCGCTTGGCAGTCGCGCGTCGGCTAGAAGGAGTGGAAGATGCAACGAATTGGGGTTGTGGTTGGGGGCACCTTGCTGGCGCTAGCGCTATATGCGGCTCCCGCATCGGCGCAGTCTGCCGGATCGGGCTGCGGGATTCAGCAGGCGGCCGACTTGGCGATGCAGCGCCAGATCGCCTTGCTGGATGCCGCAAAGGTAGATAGCTCGAAGTTCTTCAATGGTGCCAACAGTTGCCTTGGCGCGAATCTGCTCAAATCCTTCGACCTGTCGAACCTGATCCCTTCTTCCATGGATTTCTTGGGAAGCATCGGCTCTTCCCTGATCGACAACGTGATTCAGCAGGCAACCCAGCAGGTGTGTCAAGTTCTGAACAATCAGCTCCAAGATATCGTTGGGAAGATCAACGGGCAGATGTTTGACTTCAATTCGCTGATGGGATCGCAGATGTCCGATCTTCTCGGCGGGTCTGGATCGAGCATCAGTCCCATCAACATTCCGAACCTGCCTAACATGGGGCAATATACCTTCACGAGTGCAAGTGTTCCGACATCGGACAACCCGACATCACCGATCTATCAGCCTCCGGCGGGCAATTCGGGTGTGAACGGAAGCCAGACCGGGACACCGGCCGGATCGACGACACCCGATCTGTTCAACAATATGTTCTCGCCAGCCGGGCAGAACGGAGGCTGATGATGGTCTCTCGCTCCGCGATCATCTTCCTGACGGCATTTGCGACGGCGACTATTGCCATCACGCCAGCGCAGGCGTCGATGGAGCTTTGGATCGCGACATTCGAGCGCGTCATGGGTGGTCTCAAGGTCCACGACAAGCAGCGCTCCGCATCTCGGCAGCAAACCCAGCAAGTCGTCCGAAAGAGCGACGAGGCTGGGGTGAACGCGATCTTGTCGCAGGAACAGGCCTACCGCGTAGCGGATATCAAGAATCGCTACAGCTACGAATATGGGCAAGGTGAGCAAGCCTGCACGGTCACAGCCAGCCTCAACGGCATGACGGGGACAGTGAAAAGCCAAGATAAGATGCTCAAGTCCTTTTCGGCTGCGGAGAGCAATTACATCAGCCGGGGCGGTAATGCTGCGGCGAACATGAAAAACTCGATGCTCAAACGCGTCGGCCACTACTGCACGCAAGAAGAACGCGCGGTGCTAGGCGATACCTACTGCAAGGCGGGGTACAGCAACGAGCGCAATGCGGGCGACTCGAACGCTGGGCCGTTCCTTTTCAGCCGGAATTATGGGCCGGAAGAGGTCGTGACGGCGGGCGATTATGTGGATGTCCTTGCTCCATATCCGACCATCGAACCGAATGCGACGGATAGCGGCGGGCAAGTCAGGTTGATCGACGCCCGGCGTCGGGCGGCGCTCATGTCGGGCGCGCGGTCGGTCATGATGGGCGTGGCAGTGGCCGGTATGGGAGGCGACAGACAATGAAAAAATCGCGGAAACTGGCGCTTGCTGGATCGGTTCTTGTTCCGGTCATGATGTTCGGTGGCGAGGCTTCGGCTGCGGTGTGCGCGATCAACGCGCATGTCATCCAGCGCACTATCGAACTCGAAGGGAAGGTGGTCGCTCAGATCACACTTTCGGAAAATCTGCTCATCTTGGAAGAGAAGAGGCAGCGGGAAATGCTGCTCGCCGCGTTGAAGGTCGTCACGAAGCAGGAAAGCGGCTCCGGGCAGCAAACCTCCATGGTTGTTCGCAAGTCGGCGGAAGCTGCGGCGAATGTGAACAATCAGCAGCGTCAAGCCTATGCCATAGCCGACGCGAAAGAGCGCTACGGCACAACCGGCTATAATGCCTGCGATTTGCAGACCAAGGGGCAGACCTTCTACGCGGCAAATCAGTCAATGGCGTCGAAGGCCCAAGCGGTTTCCAGTGGCACGTATTTCAAGCCGGGCGATTTTGCCTCGCCGCGTTCATGGTCGCAGTTTGCCACGGGGAACAAGTCGTTCGATGGCGAGAGCCTGTTCCATGGTGGAGATGCTGCGAAAGACTACATCAACCTTGTCGTGGGTCCGCCCGTCGAGGATGTAGGGCAGGGAGCCGAGCGAAATGTCTTCATGCTCGACAAGAACCGGCGCGATGTGCGGCGCTCCGTCTCCAAGGAGGTCATGGCCTCTATCGCTGCCGAGTATGATCCAGCCGGTCCTCGCGTGGCGCTGGAAGAACTGACGAAGCACTGGACCGGTGACGATGGCGGCGAGAAGTGGGCCGCCGCGATGGCGGATAAGCCACTTCGCGCCGCGCTGCTCGACGCCGTGAGGATCGAAGCCGCGAATATCGCCGTGATGGCCTATCAAGCGAAAGGATCGGCCCGCACAGAACTGGCCCTTTCCTCATATGCCCTCGCACGGATCAATCAGATCGTGCAGGGCGGCTCGACCTTGCCGGTGGTGGTGTCGAACCGGCCAGACCAACGGGCGGCGGCGCAATGAGAGGGGTAAGTCAGATGCGGATTGCAGTGCGCGGTTGGATGCTGGCGGCAACGGTTGTCTCGGCCGGAACCCTGTTCTCTGGACAGGCTCATGCGGCTTGGTGCTCGATCACGACAGAATGGATGGCGCAGCATGCCAAGACGGAGGCGGCGCTGATCGAGCGCACGAAGCTGCTCGAAACGCGGGTCGCCTTCGAGGGAGCGCAGACGCTGGAACAGGTGCTGGCGGCGCTCAAGGTGGTCAATCGCCAATATGCCGGAGAAGAACAGCGTCTCCAAGAAACGGTGAAGAAGAGTCAGGAGGCCTATGCCAACACCGTCAACGAACAGGTGCGCAACGAGCGCTTGGTAAAAATCAAGGAGGACTATTCGTATGAGTCCGGGCAGGGCGCGAACGCCTGCGCGCAGGTAGCGTTCCTAAGCCGGGTCACATCGACCTTGAGCGGCCAGACCAGCGATGCGTCCTCGATGTACAAGAGCCTCGACGTATCGCCGGGCGGCGTCCCCTCGGAACGCGATCAGGCACAAGCGCGTCTCGATCCGGCGTCCACGGATGCCTCTGTCCTGCTCAACGTGTCTGCGAACAGGGCTAAAAAGCAGCAAGTTATCCAGCAGCTCGCCGGGTTTGCGATCCCGAAGCCCTTGCCACAAGAGAAAGGTACACCTGCTGGCGAACTGGCGCTGATGCGCTCGCGCCAAGCCGAAGCATGGCGCTCGCCAGCATTGGTGTCTCTCTCCGCTGTGGCGGCGATGAGCAACACGTCATCGCTGGGGATCGGCGACGGTGCCGGTAGCGTGACGCAGGCGCTCAACTCCCTGATCGACAATTACGGCGGCGGCCCAGCCTATCAGAAATGGACGAATGCTCTGCAAATGCAGTCGGAGCGGGGTCTCGTCGTGGAACTGAACCGCCTGCGGGCGATCTCAATGCGCTTGCGCACATACATGAACGACAGTGAAGCCCGAAAGGCGGCGGTAATGGCCGCTTTGCTCGCGGCCGAAGCATCTGGAAAGTAGGGGATTATGGCGACTGGACGAGGCCCTGACGGCAAAGACCTTGGAAATCATGTAACCGATCAGGATGTCGTGTCCGTCGATGAAGATATCGGCGCGATAGAGCCAGCGCCGGCCGACGACTATTACGACCCGACCGAAGAAGAGCAGGAACCGGACGAGGACGCCACTCTTGATGACGTTGATGAGGGGCATGCTGAGACAGATGATGATCTGAGTGCCCTCGATCAGCTCGACGCGGAAGGCTTGGAGGTCGCGGACGGGGCCTCCTACTCGCAGGAGATGGCAGTCAAGGAAACGGCACTCGCGGAGCGGCGTCGAGAGGCCAATCAGGCGGCGATAATCCAGCTCGATCCGGCCCTCTTTGCCGCTGCCGAGCAACGCCTGTTCGATCAGATCGCCAGCGGCGAGACTTTGCATAGGGCGCAACAACGCATCCAAGAAGCGGTCAACCGGGGCCTGAGCAATCAGGGCTTCGATATGCAGGGGTAGCCGGGATGGTGGATGAACGACGCGACGATTTTGGTGCTCCGCTCGATGATGACAGCCCATCGATGGACGCCCTTAACGGGTCGATGGATGTCGGCCCGCTTGATGACGACGACATTGACGACATCATGAGCCAGCCGGGCAAAGCCGGGCCGGGCGAAATCGCGCTGGATGCGAGACCGAAAATCCATGCAGCTTCGTTGTCGTCAGCGGAACTGTTCGCGGAAGGCAAGCTCGACAACAAACCGCTCGGAGAGTTTTTGAACGAGCGTGGATGCGACGGCGTGCCGCCCGGCACGAGCCGCCTCTGGTATGTTGGTAACGCGGACGGCGGTGGAACGTGGATGTACGCCACTGCTCCGGGCATCATCAAAGGCGCGGTGAAGCCCGGCTATGACGTGATCATTGCCTATGGCGAGGACCGGAACGATGTCGAGGTTCGCATTTGCGTGCTGATGATTGCCGAGACGGCTGATGGTCGATGGCAATCTCTGAAATTCCGCAAGGCGAACGCCATCAAAATCGAGGGAGGGAAGGTCGCTGCGGCCGGAGCCATGGAGGAAGCCATGGTGGTTGGCGCGCTCGACGGCCGGGGCTTCGGGCGTTCTCCCTTCCGTTTCGACAACGAACGCGGGTGAGTGTCATGAGCCAAGCTAAAAACCAGAAATGGTACGACTTCGGACAGGAAGCAACTGTCAGCCTGCGCATGATCGGCTCCATCCCCGGCAACTATGTCGTTCGGCTGGTGCTTCCGAAGGAGCCGATCAAAGAACAGCTCATGCGGGCCTATGAGGCCGGTTGGTCTCGCGCCCGCAACGATGACGGCCACGCTTTCGACCATCTTACCCCGGTCAAGAGCCTGTCGGAGGTTTCGACACGGTTGATGGCCTTTTTCCCGAAGGAAAAGATCGCTGCGGCATTGAAGGTGGCGGAACAGCCGGATGTCGAGATCGCGAATCCTCTGCCGGTGAAGGAAGATGCGGCGGCGATTGCCGAACGCATGATCTCGCATTTCGCGCCGGATTCCCCGGATGAACTGCTCCGGCATATCCGTACTTCCATCGCGAAGGCGCAGACCATCGTCGGTGATCGGATGGCTGTAGCCAAGAAACTGCCGTTCGGCGGGGATGGGTTCGCCATCTATGAGCGCCTTCGTGAGCGGAGCGACGAAACGCACGCCGCCGAATGGTTCAGCGCGGTGCTGTGGGCACTATCCGAGCAGATCGACGGCTGGGAAGGCGAGCTTGAGCGTCTGATGGAGGCTGACGCGAGAGGCAGCACGGATCTTCCGCAGCCGGACGAACGGATCGTTCGCTATGTCGCCCGCGAGAAAGAGGTGTTCCAGCGGTTTGAGGCGGAAGGCTTTACCGGAAAACCGCTGTCGGAAGCGTTGTTCGGGAGCATGGTGGTAGATTTGGGGGGCAATGTGCCCTACCGCGCCTATGATGGCGCGCTGATCAATCCGGCCGGCGCGCCCGATTTGGCAAAGAACACGTTCAGCGCGCAGGCCGGCGTAAGCAATGCCGTTGCCGCCGATGCGAAAGCCCGCCTTACGAGCGCGCTCACGGCGAGCGCCCGCGCCTTCGGCATCTCTCGCGACCGCCTGTTTGGCACCAACGAAGTCAAGTTCATGTTGGGCACTGCTGTCAGCCGCAAGAACAGCGGCATGAAGGGGGCGTGTTGATTTCCACTCAGAAGTGAGCCGGGTTTTCCATCGAGAAGTGAGCCACCTCTGATTATGGATTTCGAGTCATGCTGGGGTCAATACGG
>NZ_QURN01000002.1 GCF_003403035.1 Mesorhizobium denitrificans
CTATGAACTGAACCTGCGTGAAAGCACCGTCAAGGTTCACATCCGCAACATCATGCGCAAGCTCAAGGCGACGAATCGTACCGAGGTTGCCTGCAAGATCAACGATCTGTTCCCGACCGATTTCTCGGCCGCACGCCGCTAATCTGAACTTAAACAATCTTAGAGACGACCTCCAAAGCCGGTTCGGACAGCGATGTCCGGGCCGGTTTTCTATTTCGAGTACCCTTACGGAACGTACATCGACCGACGAAATGCGCCGCATTTGTATAATTTGATATTGCTAAATTAGATTTTATTCATCTACATATTTTACTGAGCCATCACTTGATGCTTTGTGCGCGCGCGCAAACAGGCGTCCTGAAGGCAACGCGGCACGTGACAGTTTTGGAGATGTTTGGTGGCTTCAATTTTTAAAGGCAAGGAATCGGTAAAGCTTTCGGGCAACACCACGGCGACCGGAGAACCGACCGACTTCGTCATTCATGGTTCGCCGCGCGATGTCATGAACTACTCCCGCAACGGCAACGATCTGACCATCCAGATGAACGATGGCCACGTCTACCATATCCAGAACTATGGCGGGCACGGATTTGATTTCAACAATCTGGTTTTCACCGACGGTGCAAATAAGGTCGTGGTCAACCTTGGACCCGCTGTCGCATCGGTTGGGGATGGCATTCTGGAAGGCCTTATTGCTGAAACGGCGATGAACGCCAGCCTCTCAGCTTCTGCCCTTCTAGGCATTCTCGGTGCGGCTGGTGGCGCGCTGGGGGCTGTGGGCGCAGGTGGCGGTGGTGGCAGCGAAGATACCAAGGGCAATGATACCGTTATATTGGACGCGCCTACCCTCTCGGAAGTCATCGATGATGTTGGAACGATTACGGGCTCCGTTGCCACTGGAACTGTAACGAACGATACCGCGCCGCTAATTACGGGCACGATGCCGTCCACATCTACAAGCGACATGACGGTAGAGGTCATGCGCGACGGGGCAATTATCGGCACCGCAACTGTGTCGGGCACAAGCTGGACCTATCAGGACGGCGAACTTGTTCATGGGCAAACATATATATATTCCGCCCGCGTGGTGAATTCGACCAACGGCAAGAGCTACGGCAGCAACGAGATATCGATTATCATCGATACGGAGGCTCCCGCGGCAACTACGCTTGATCACATCACCGACAATGTCGGCAGGATCACCGGTGACATCGCCAACAATGGCCTTACCAACGATACGACACCGACGCTGACGGGCAGCCTTACGGCAGAGTTGGCTACCGGCGAGTTCGTACAAATTCTGCGCGATGCTACGGTGGTTGGCACGGCTACGGTTACGGGAACCGGATGGTCTTTCGAAAGTGCAGCCCTCACTGACGGCCAAACCTATTCGTTTACCGCGCGTGTCAGCGACGCCGCCGGGAATATGAGCGCCGAAACAAGCGCCAGAAGCATCACCGTCGATACGACGCTGCCGGTTACGCCCTCAATCTTGCAGATATCGAATGATCCGGAGAGCGATTTCACCTCCTCTGCAAACACCACCATTGTCTCAGGACGTGCAGGAGCACATTCCACGATCGAAATATTGATCGGCTCGACCTCGATGGGAACCTTGACTGTCGACAGTACAGGTGTCTGGCAGTCCGATGCGGTTGATCTCAGCACACTAACGACAGGCCAAACGCTCACTGTCACGGTGCGTTCGTTCGATACGGCTGGCAATGTCTCGCCAGACGCCACGCAGATTATCACAAAGTCTGACGAGCCTTTATTGAGCGACATCGACACCTCAATCATGCCAGCCGACAGTGGATTGGTCATACAGGGAGATGAAGCCGGCTCTCAATTCGGCTTTTCAGTAAGTGCTGCTGGCGATTTGAACAACGATGGCATTGATGATTTCATTGTGGGTGCACCCGGCACAATAAGCTACACCGGTACGACCTACATCGTCTTTGGCTCCGAAACTGGACTGGGAACAGTCGATGGCACTGGCCGAACCGTTCTTGACGTTTCGACGCTCACCGCCTCCCAAGGGTTCATAATCAACGGCAACGGCGTACAGGAATTTCTCGGCAATTCGGTTTCTGCTGCAGGTGACGTCAACGGAGACGGCATCGACGACATTATATTCAGCGCGCAGGGAACAACCGTCGGTTCGAATGGGATGGCTGGTACATCCTACGTTCTTTTCGGCACGCAAAGCGGGTTTGGTACAGATGACGGCAATGGGCACATGGTGCTCAATCTAGGAGACATTCTGGCATCGCAAGGCTTCAGTATCCAAGGCGAAAACACGTTGCAGATGCTCGGTGGATCGGTAGCGTCTGCTGGCGACGTAAACGGCGATGGGATTGACGATATCATCGTTGGAGCAACACGCACCGTTGCCGGGGGCGCTATGACCGGGAGCGCCTATGTAGTATTTGGTTCCACCACCGGATTTGGCACCGATGACGGCAGCGGGCATGCAGTTCTGAGCATAGGCGACCTCAACGCAAGCACAGGCTTCGTCATTGTCGGCGGCGGAGAAGATGACAAGCTAGGTATCTCGGTATCATCTGCTGGCGACATAAACGACGATGGATACGATGATATCATTGTAGGTGCGTCAGAAAACGACGAGGCCGGGGTGAACGCCGGCCAGTCCTATGTCATCTATGGCTCCCAGGCTGGATTTGGCGTCGATGATGGTTCTGGTCACATGACCATCGACGTGTCCCAGCTGTCTGCTTCCGAGGGCTTCGTTATCAAGGGAACCACGGCTGCCGATACACTCGGCTATTCCGTTTCATCGGCGGGCGATATCAACGGCGACGGCATCGCTGATCTGATCGTCGGCGCTTATAATAACAACGACGGCGGAACATCAGCCGGTGAGGCGTATGTGATCTTCGGCACCACCGCAGGCTTCGGCGTGCTAACCGGTGGTCGCATGGTGGTTGACACAGCCGTGCTCTCATCCTCACAAGGCTTTGTCATTCAAGGCAGCGAGAATTCCGGGAATCTCGGCTTTTCCGTTTCCTCCGCGGGCGACTTCAATGGGGATGGCATCAACGATTTAATCGTCGGCGCATCGGGTGAAGATGAAGGCGCTGCTTATGTTATTTACGGCTCCAGCACAGGATTTGGCGCGGAGGTAAGTGGCCGCCAAGTCATTGATGTTTCAGCTTTGACCCCCGAAACAGGCTTTAGAATCCAGGGCAACGAGAGCGGTGATAGTTTAGGCATCTCGGTGTCTGGTGCTGGTGATATTAACAGCGACGGAAATGCGGATTTAATCGTTGGCGCGACCAATGGATCATCCACAAACGGTGAGGCCTATATAATCTATGGCGTTCACCATACTGATGGTCGGGTCGCGATGGGAACCAACGCCGCTGATTTCATGGCCGGTACGGACCATAGCGACAACCTCACCGGCGCCGGCGGCGCAGACGTGCTGTTGGGTTATGATGGCGATGACATCCTAACCGTCGCTGATACGGATTTCGCGCGGATCGATGGTGGCGAAGGAAATGATACGCTGATCCTTAGCGGCAGCGGCCTTCATCTCGACCTTAGCAGTCGTGCCAGCGATGTGGTAACAAGCGTCGAGACCATCGATATAACGGGGTCGGGTGCCAACACGCTTAATGTCACGGCAAACGACGTCTTCAATATTTCATCGACTACCAACCAGTTAGTCATTGATGGTGATAGCAACGACACTGTGGAAGCGTATGGATTTACCAATACCGGCACCCAGACGATCAACACCCACACATACAATGTATACACTGATGGTTCCGCAACGCTGGTGATCGATCAGGACATCACGAACGTATTGACCGTGGTCTAACACGCCACGCATTTGCGTCGTGCATTGCGATTGCAATTGGCTCGGATCAATCGATCCGGGCCAATTTTGTTTGATCGATAACGACAAAACGCCGTCGAAATCCCGGCGCGGGCGCGCTATCTACGTGCGATGCAATCTGACTTTTTCTGCCGCTCCAGCACTATCGTTGCACGTGACCTTATCGGCTGCTCGCTGACCGTGGGCGGTGTCGGCGGCATCATCGTCGAGACGGAAGCATACGAGCCTGACGATCCAGCCTCGCATAGTTATAAAGGCCCGACGCCGCGCAACACGGCAATGTTCGGCGAAGCGGGTCGCGCTTATGTGTACCGCTCCTACGGCATCCATTGGTGCTTTAACATCGTGTGCCTGCCAGCCAGTGCAGTGCTGATAAGGGCAATCGAGCCCGTAGAAGGCATAGACCAGATGCGCCAAAGGCGTGGCCTCGAACCGTTGCGGCTGCTTTGCTCCGGCCCCGGTCGCCTGTGCCAAGCTCTGGGCATTGATCTATCGCTCAACGGCTTGCCGCTGGATCAAGAGCCGATGCGCATTTTGCCAGCTACCACCCAGGCCGCGGTTGCCATAGGCACACGCATAGGCATCACGCGTGCGGTCGAGCAACCGTGGCGCTTCGGACTGGCGGGCTCACCCTTCCTCAGCCGCAAGCTCTGATAAATCGCCTTGCTTGACGCGACGATCCCGCGGATGGCTATATCCCCATGAATATAGGGGCGAACTCGATGCATCTCACACCAGAGGAATGGACGGCGATCCACCTGTCGCTCAAAGTTGCGTTCTGGGCGATGGTGGGAAGCCTGCCTGTCGGCATTTGCGTTGCGATGCTGCTCGCGCGCAAGGAGTTCTGGGGCAAGTCGATAGTGAACGGCATTGTGCACCTGCCGCTCGTTCTGCCTCCGGTCGTCACCGGTTATCTGCTGCTAATCACCTTCGGCAAGCGCGGGCCAGTCGGCGCGTTCCTTGCAGATTATTTCGGCATTGTATTTTCGTTTCGCTGGACCGGTGCCGCACTTGCCTGCGCCGTCATGGGCTTCCCGCTGATGGTGCGCGCGATAAGGTTGTCTGTGGAAGCAGTGGACCGAAAGCTGGAGGCCGCAGCATCCACACTCGGCGCGTCGCGCCTATGGGTTTTCGCCACTGTAACGCTCCCGCTTATCCTGCCCGGCATCATTGCTGGAATGGTTCTCTCCTTCGCAAAAGCGATGGGCGAGTTTGGCGCGACCATCACCTTCGTTTCCAATATTCCCGGCGAAACGCAAACACTTCCATCGGCAATTTATACGTTCACACAAGTGCCGGGCGGAGATGCCGGAGCCATGCGGCTCACGCTAATTTCAATCATCATCGCTATGGGTGCGCTCGTTGCGTCTGAATATCTCGCTCGGCAGGCGGGACGCAGGTTGATTGTCGAATGACCCTGCTTGTTGACGTTCATCACCGGCAGGGCGATTTCGAAATCGCGACCAGCTTCGAGAGTTCGGGCAGGCTGACGGCGATTTTCGGCCCGTCGGGTTCCGGCAAAACATCAATCACCAATATGATCAGCGGTCTGTTGAGGCCAGACAGCGGCAGGATCGAAGTCGATGGAAAGGTTTTCGTGGATGCGAATGCCGGCATTTTCGTTCCGCCGCATCGTCGCCGCATCGGCTATGTGTTTCAGGATGCGCGGCTTTTCCCGCATCTCAACGTCGAGCAAAATCTGAAATATGGGCGCTGGTTTACGCCGCGCCGGGAGCGCTACACGGACCTCGACCGCATCACATCACTGCTGGGAATCTCGCATCTACTCGCTCGCAAGCCTGCATCGCTGTCAGGCGGTGAGACGCAGCGTGTCGCGATTGGCCGCGCGCTGTTGGCCAGCCCGAAACTGCTTCTCATGGACGAGCCGCTGGCCTCGCTAGACGATGCGCGCAAAGACCAAATTCTGCCCTATATCGAGCGCCTTCGGGATGAGCTGGAAATTCCAGTTGTCTATGTCAGCCATTCGATTGCCGAAGTCGCGCGGCTGGCCACAGACATTGTCGTGCTTTCCGCCGGGCATGTCGTGCTTGCCGGACCTACAGCCGACATCATGCGGCGGCCGGACCTGCTGCCAATCGAAGAACAGGGCGAGAGCGGGTCTGTTCTTGCGGCAACGGTTGAAGGACACGACGAACGCTACGCCATGACCGCGCTGAGCACTTCTGCGGGCCGCGTCCTCGTGCCCGCGCTTGACGCTGCAATTGGTGCGAAACTCGGCCTGCGCATTCGCGCGCGCGATGTCATGATCGCCGTGCGGCGGCCAGAGGGATTGAGCGCTCTCAACGTGCTGCCAGGGCGCATAGTCTCCGCGTCGGCTTCTGGGTCCACACAGATACAGATCGAAATCGCTTGCGGGCAGGCCAACATATTGTCACGCATAACGCGACAGTCCTATGATGCACTTGGGCTGGCCGTAGGTCGTGACGTCTTTGCCGTGATAAAAACTGTCAGTTTCGACAGGCCCAATCTAGCGCTCGGCACGCATAGGGATGGAAGTTTTTAACATGCCCTCACTTAGTTTGCGCGTGAATCTTGATCCGGAAGGCCGCATCGGTCCCGGCAAGGTCGAACTGCTCGAAAACATCGCGTCATTCGGTTCAATTTCCGCCGCCGCGCGCGAAATGGAGATGTCCTACAAGCATGCGTGGGATCTGGTCGAGGAAATGAACAAGCTGTTCGGAAAGCCGCTGATTGCCGCGCAAACAGGCGGCAAACATGGCGGCGGGGCGCAGCTCACGCAGCTTGGTCTTTCAGTGGTTGGGCGATTTCGCGCAATCGAAAGGGCCGCATCCAGTGCAGCCCTGCCTCATCTCAATGCTTTGCAGGAAGAAATCGCCAACGCCTAGTTCAAGACCTGTTAATTCGGCCGAACTGCTCGTAGCGGAATTGTTCGAATGCGCAGCGCCAAAGCCCTTGACCGGGCTTAGGCGCTCGCGAGCGCGCGAATCGGCTTTGCAACCGGGCCTTCGCTGAGCAGACCACCGGCGCGCAGCAGGCTGGCAAAGCGGCCACCCTGTCTGGCCAGCTCGTCGAAGCCACCCATTTCCACCACCTTGCCGCGATCCATGAAGATTACGAGGTCGGCATCGCGCACGGTCGAGAGCCTGTGCGCAATCACGAAGGTGGTGCGGTTCGAGCGCAGGCCGTCGATAGCGGTCTTCACCTTTTCCTCGGTTTCGACGTCGAGCGCACTTGTCGCCTCGTCGAGCACCAGGATCGGCGAGTCCTTCAGCATCGCGCGTGCAATAGCGATGCGCTGACGTTCGCCGCCCGAAAGCTGACCACCACGTTCACCGGCCACAGTTTCATAGCCGTCGCTCTTCGCCGCGATGAAGTCAGCGGCGGATGCTGCGGACGCCGCATCGCGAACATCCCCAAGGGAAGCATCCTCGCGACCGACGCGGATATTGCTTTCGATGCTGCGATTGAACAGGCCCGCATCCTGGAACACGGTGGCAACCGACTGTCGCAACGACTTGCGTGTGACGTTGGAAATATCCACGCCATCGATTAAGATGCGGCCTTCGTTCGGCTCCTGCACGCGCTGCAGTAGGTTGATGAGCGTCGTCTTGCCTGCGCCCGTGGGGCCGACAATGGCGACCGTCTGGCCCGGCTCGATTGCGAAATTGACGTTCTCGACGCCCTGCCCCGAATTTTCGAAGTGGAACGTAACGTCCTCGAAACTGACACGGCCCTTGACGTTCTGGAGGTCAGGCAGACCCACAGGCTCCTGAGCAAGCGCGGAGGCTTCCTCCATCGCATAGAACTCTTCAAGCTTCACGCGAGCGTCGAAAATCTGGTTCAAGAAGTTCGAGATCTGGTCGAGGCGCGCGATGAGCAGGTTCGCAAAGCCCGTAAAGGCAATGATCGATCCAATCGGCAGTTCGCCGCGCATAACGAGATAAGAGCCAATCACCAGCACGACCATCATCGAGATGGTTGCCGAAAGGCGATTCAGCGCGCTTGCCAGCGCCCACCAGTCCAAAACAGGGTTCTGAGCCGACAGCAGCTTGCGGAAGTGATTGCGCAGCGATTCAGTTTCGATCGCCACGCGGTTGTAGCCCTGCACCACCGAGACGTTTCCGACAGTGTCGGTTACATGCGCGAAGACGTTGTGGTGATGCTTCTCGACATGCTGCTGACCCTGCTTGGTCTTGCGCATGACCAGACGGCCAATCGCGACATAGACCACACCAAGCACGAGCAGCACGCAGGACATGCGCACGTCCATCGCCAGTGCGGTGGGCACGAGCAGCACAAGCGTCACCGCCGTGCCGAGATGTGTACGTAGAAATTCGAGCCAAAGCGTCTGCAGGGAGTCGACAGCTCGGAGCATCGTATGCAGCGAGTTAGAAGTGCCGCGACCCATGTGCCAGGAAAGCGGCATGGAAAGTACGCGCTCATAGGTCTTGGTCAGGACCTCCGCACGCAACGAGTGAGCAAGGCGATCTGCGCCCCGCGCAACAAGCACGAATGCAATGATATTGAAGCCAGCGAGACCAGCCCACAGTGCCAGCGTCGGCACGACATCGCGCTTTTCGGTTATCGCATCAATTACGTGCCCGAACAGGATCGGCTCAGCGATTACGACGAGTGACAAAACGACATTAGCAGCACAGATGAAGACCGTGCGCTTCTTGTCGGCACCCAAGTAGCGTAGCGCCCTGAAGTAGACCTGAAGCAAAGTCACTGACTTTTCCCTCTCCCTAGGGATTGTGCACTGCACCATTCCTGGCGCATTCAGATACAGTTATCAGCGGCAAAAAGCAATGTCTGACGCCAGCTATGGTTGCATTGGGGGTATGCAATTTTTGCACACCCTTCGCCCGAAACCATCCGGATAAAATAAAATCACATCAACATGGCAAGGTTAAGACAGGTTAATTCCAGCCTGTGGAAATCAGGCTGGAATTTGCACCGTCAACTGCACGGGCTTTCCCTTGCCGATTGGAATGACATTGCCAGCATCTTTGCCGCCAACCAGCAATTTCCGGGCTTTAAGGCCCTTCTTGCGTTCGACGGTGACCCGATACTCCGCGCCATTAATACGCGCTGTCGCGGTGAAGCCATTCCAGTTACTCGGAATGACGGGGTTGACCGTCAGCCCCTCGCCAGTGTGGCGTATGCCCAGAATATATTCGATGGCAGCACGATAGAGCCAACCCGCCGAGCCGGTATACCAGGTCCAGCCGCCGCGCCCTGCCTTGTCGCCTTCCGAATAAACGTCGGCTGCGACGACATAGGGTTCGACACGATAGCGCTCTGCATCCTCAGCGGTCAGTGCATGATTGACCGGATTCAACATCGAGAAGCAACGGTAGGCATCGTCCGCCTGCCCAAGTTCGGCCAGTGCACAGACCACCCAAGTTGCGGCATGGGTGTACTGACCGCCATTTTCACGAACGCCGGGCGGATAGGCCTTGATATATCCCGGATCCAGCGTCGTATCCTCGAAGGGCGGCGTAAACAGCTTGATGATTTTCAACTCGTCATCGACAAGGTCGCGTTTGACCGCGTCCATTGCCGTAAGTGACCGTGTTTCATCGCCTTCGCCCGAAAGCACGCTCCACGATTGCGCGATGGAGTCGATCTTGCATTCGCTTGAGTTGCGCGAGCCGAGCGGTGTGCCGTCATCGAAGCTGCCACGCCGATACCATTCACCATCCCACGCAGCATTTTCAAGTGCGCGCTTCAGGCGCCCAGCATGTTTCTTCCACGCGTCGGCGCGCTTTGTGTCACCTTTATCGCGGGCAATTGGCGCGAAATCAGTCAGTACCTTGAGCAGGAACCAGCCGAGCCACACGCTTTCGCCGCGTCCTTCAACGCCGACATTGTTCATGCCGTCGTTCCAGTCGCCGCCGAGTATCAGCGGCAAGCCGGTTTCGCCCGTGCGCTTGATGGCGAGGTCCAGCGCCCGAGTGCAATGCTCATAGAGCGATGCCTGCGTCTTGGAGACTTCCGGCGTGAAAAAGGCATCATGCTGGCCGGGTTGCAGCGCCTGCCCCTCGATGAACGGAATTTGCTCATCGAGAATTGCCCGGTCGCCCGTAACACCGATGTAGTGCGAAACAGCATAGCCGAGCCAGGCAACGTCATCGGAAATAATCGTGCGGACGCCCGCCCCGGTTCTGGGCAGCCACCAGTGCTGCACATCGCCTTCCGCAAACTGACGTCGAGCGGCGTTGAGGATTTGGCCCCGCGCAAGCGACGGTTCCTGCAGCATCAGCGCGAGCGTATCCTGCAACTGGTCGCGGAAGCCGAACGCACCACTCGATTGATAGAACGCCGACCGTGCGCGAATGCGGCAGGATAAGTTTTGGTAGGGCAACCAGCTATTGACCATCGCGTCAAACGCCGGGTCCGGCGTCTCGACCTGCAAAGTGTCGAGGAACGCGCGCCAATTCTTCTCGATTTCGCCAAGCCGCTCGTCGAAATTGCGTTCGCGATGCTTTGCGACAAGCTGGCTCGCTTCCGCCGTCGAACCGGCATCGCCGAGCAACAGCAGCATGGTAACCTCGCCGCCAGCCGGCACCTCGATGTCATGCGCAAGCGCTGCGCATGGATCAACGCCAGCCTCAGCCTTGCCGCTCAGATCGCGGCAGTTCAGAACCGCGCCCGGCGTAACCACGCTGCGCTCCCGTCCGAAAAACTCGGCACGGTCTGCGGTGAACGACTGCGCATCCCGATTTGCACCGAGGAACGCGACACGGTCGCCGAAATCGAGGCTATACGGATTGGCCGCAAATAGTGCGCCAGTCGCCTCGTCGTGAGATGGAACAATAGCCGGGCCGGAGCGCGCACGGTTGTTGCCCATCACCCATTCCACGTAGGAATAGACACGCAGGCGAAGCGTCGAGCGACTTGTGTTTGCAAGCTTCAGGCGCGTGATCTTTACCGGATCGACCGGATCGACAATCTGCGTAGCCTCAACACTCAGCCCGCCCCGCGCTGCGCTAAATGTGCTGTAGCCCTGCCCGTGCCGCGCCTCATAGGTGATCGAAGGATCGCGCATCACGGCCGCGAAGGGCGAAAACGCAGTGCCTGTGTCCCGGTTCACGACGTAAATGGCCTCACCTGGCCTGTTCGACACAGGGTCGTTTGACCACGGCGTAAGCTGGAAGTCGCGGCTGTTCCTGCTCCAGGTGAACGAAGCGCCTTCCGACGAGGTATGGAAGCCGAAATTCTCGTTAGCGATCACATTGATCCACGGTTGCGGTGTGTGCCGCGTTCCAGTGAGCCGCACGACATATTCTGCACCCTTCTTGTCGAAGCCGCCGATGCCGTTCCAATAAGCAAGGCCCGCGCCATCCGCGGGCGCGGCCTCGCGCGCAGGCTTGCGTGGCTGGCGCACGACCGGAAGCGACGTCTTTGCGCTGTCGGCTGGTTTGACAACCTCGACGGCGTGCGTTTCGCGCTCCTGAATGATCGCCGCTTCGGCACGCTCGATCTGGTCGAAGATGGTGCCGTTGCGCGTGTGCAAGACGATGCGCGCGACCGCCAGCAATGTGCGATAGGAATGCTGGTCCATCAAATCGCGACGCACGGCGAAAATGTGCTGACGCGGGCCATATTCGCGCCCGCGCAGGCGGCTGTTTTCGCAGAGATTTTCAATCGCCTGCTGCAGATCCTGCACGTAGGTTGATGCCTGTTCGTTGACGATCACAAGATCGGCAAGGAGGCCACGAGCGCGCATGTACTCCTGATAGCGCAGCGCCTGCGCGACGATTTCGATGTCCGCAACATCTGCGATGCGCAGCGCGAAAATCGGGAAATCGCCGGAAATCGCCATGGGCCAAAGCGCGGACTGGCTGCCCATGCCCTGCGCAATCGTCTCCGATGGCATACGCAGATAGCGTTCTGGATAAAGCAGATAGCCCGCGATTTTCTGGACATTGGCCGCATCCGAAAGACTCAGCCCGCAATGGCGCGTCTGCACCTGCGAGCGCGTCCACGAAAGCGTCATCTGGCGCTGGAAACTGTCGGGGTGGTTGAGCTGCGAGTGATAGCTTTCGACTTCGGCGCGATCCTTGCCGACAACAGTCCAGAACGTGACCATTACCTTCTTGTTGGCCGGAACGCGCACGCGGCAACGCATCGCCATCACCGGATCCAACACGAAGCCCTGATTGCCGGCGAACCGCTCTTGCGTGTCAAACGCGGCCGGGTCGGCAATCGTACGTCCGCGACCGAGGAAGGCGCGGCGGTCGGTTTCGGCTTCCCGTTCACGAGAGCCGCCGGAAGTTTCGGTCACGAAATGCGCTAGCGCAATATCCGGCTCGCCGGACGAACGTTTGCGCCGCTCGGCATAGATCACCCCGCCAGCGTCAGCGATTTCGGTCTTCACAAACATTTTCGAGAAGGCTGGGTGCGCGCTGTCGTTCGCCTCAAAAGCGAGCGCCAGTTCGGCATAAGACGTCAGTTCGATATGCCTGTCGGTCGTACCTTCATTGTAAAGCGTGACGCGCCGCGCCTCGCCGTTACCTTCCGAAACGACAATGCAGTCAACCTCAGAGCGCAGCGTGCCGACCAGCTTGCTGAAGGTCGCCTTGTCGTCGCTGAACAGCACATTGGTCTTTTCGTCCGGTGCAGTTTTTGGCTCCGCCGTCGCAGACCACCAATCCCCTGTCGATACATCGCGCAGGAAGATAAAGGTGCCGAGCCGGTCCTCGGTCGGGTCGGCCTGCCAGCGCGTGACGGAAAGATCGTTCCATCGGCTGTAGCCCGAACCGGTGGACGCCACCATGACCTGATAGCTGCCGTTCGACATGACGCCCGTGGCGCGCAAAGCTGACAGCGGTTCCATAACCAGACGTGTGTCTGGCGTATGTTCGACAACATCGACCTTGACGCGTTCGTCTGCCTCGGTGCGGACGGTTGCGATTGGAATATCGCGAGGCGCGCGTTCCTGCAGCAGAAGCTCAGCAGCTTCAATGATTGGATCGCTATGGAACCGGTCCCTTAGACGCCCCTCGAAAACCACATTCGCGATGGCCGCAATCGACATGCCCTGATGGTGAGCATAGTAATTGTAGACGACGGCGCAGTCCGCACCCTCCGGCACACGCTGCGGCGTGAAATCGATCGCGTCGTAATAGCCGTAGCGGCCAAGACCGCCGATGGACGCAAGCCGGTCCAGATTTTCGACTGCCTCACGCGGCATGAATTGCGCGGCGAGAATGGTCGCGTAAGGCGCAATCACGGTGTTCTGTGCAAGCCCACGCTTCAGGCCCAGACCCGGCACGCCGAAGTTGGTGTACTGATAGGTCATCTCGTGATCGCGGGCGTTGTAAGCCGCCTCCGATATGCCCCACGGAATGCTCTTCGAGTTTCCGTATTGGATCTGCCGCTTGATGATGAGATGACTTGTCTGACTCAGCAGACCTCCGGTCGGCTCCTTCATCACGAGTGGCGGCATCAGATATTCAAACATTGAGCCGGACCACGACATCAGCGCGCCGGAAAAGCCGATTTCCACGATGGGCCGACCGAGCTTGAACCAGTGATCGGTTGGAATGTCGCCCTTCGCGATAGCGTAAAGGCTGGTCATGCGGCATTCGGATGCCAGAAGATCGTAACAGCTCTCGTCAAGCTGATGCTCCTCGACACGATAGCCGATGGACAAAAGCTTGCGGTCGCGGCTGAGCAGGAACGAGAAATCCATGACCAGTGCAAATTCTCGGGCGCGGGCGCGGATTGCGTTCAGGCGTTTGCGAATGTCGTCCACGCGCTCCTTGTCGCCGTGGGAATCATCCACATGCGCTTCCGCAGTGCGCTCCAGCATGGCGGCCCAGTCGGCCAGTTGCGCGCTCTGCGCCGTCCCCGCCTCGTGGTGAATGCCATCTGCCAGCTTGCGGATTTCACCGGCCAGCACGGCCAGATTGATCGTGCGGATGGACGCCATTTCCGGCTCGCTCTGCACGGTTTGAACCGCGCGGCGCATACCATCGATGCGGTCGCCCAAACGTTGACGCAGCGGGCGCAGCGTGCGGCGGTCATCCGGCACAACGCGCAGGCTTTCTTCAAGCACGCCCACAACGTCCAGCATGCCCTCGAAATCGCCCTGCAAATAAACCGTCGGCGCTTCGGCCCACTCCGCACATGCCGCCGCCATGGTGATCAGATGCCCGGCCAGATTGCCGCTGTCGACGCTGGAGATATACAGCGGGTGCAGGGGCAGCAGGGTCTTCGTATCGTACCAATTGTAGAGATGGCCGCGATGACGCTCCATGCGCTCCAGCGTGCCGAGCGTGGCTTCCATGCGCTCGACAGCGTCTCGCATCGAAATCCAGCCGAAATCACGCGCCGAAATCACCGACAGCAGATAGACGCCGACATTGGTTGGCGATGTGCGGTTGGCCACAACCGGGACCGGCACTTCCTGCATATTGTCCGGCGGCAGGAAGGAATGCTCCGCCGTCACATGCACCTCATAATAATGCCAGGTGCGCCGCGCGATGTTGCGCAGTTTGCGGCGGTCGTCCGCTTCAAGAATGAGCCTGTCGTCCGTTTCAGCCGAGCGGCTGATGAGCCACGCAAACGCGGGCGAACCTGCCCAGAAAAGCGCAAAGAAAAACGCCACAACTGCGCCGGTCGAATGAGCCGCCAGCGGCACGATCAGGCCGATGATCGCGATCAACACCGCCCCATACATGAGCCGGTAGTAGGCGCTTATCGTGTTGCTGCCGCTCTTTTGCGCCTGCGATGCAGTGCGCCATTCCAGCAAATGCTGACGGCTGAAATGCAGGCGATAGAAGGTGCGCATGATGGCATCGCCCATCATCCAAGCCGTATGGGCCATCAGCACGGTCTTGAGCACGACCATGGCGGTTCCATAGACAACGTCACGCACAAGCGCGGAGACGTGCCCGCGGAACGTCATTTCCCGGGTCTTGGGAATGATCGAGTTTACAATGTCGAAAGTGGGCGCCATGAACTGGCTGAGGATCAGCAACGCCTGCCATTGCGCGGCCAGCGTAAACGGCAGCAACGTCCAACCCGCAATAGACGCCAGCACCCAGAAAATCGGGGTCAGCGAACGACGCAGATTGTCGACCATCTTCCAGCGCGAAATGCCCGGAATGCCCATTTTGCGATCGAAAATGAATGGCAGAAGCTGCCAGTCGCCACGCGCCCAGCGGTGTTGGCGCGATGCATCGACCGCGTAGCGCGTCGGGTAATCTTCGACCACCTCAACATCTGTCACGAGCGCCGCGTGCGCCAGCGAACCTTCAAGCAAATCGTGGCTCAGGATTGCGTTTTCAGGAATCTTGCCGCGCAGCGCCGTTTCAAATGCATCGACGTGGTAAAGCCCCTTGCCGGTAAAGGTGCCCTGACCGAACAGGTCTTGATAAAGGTCCGAAACGGCGAAGACATACGGATCAAGCCCGCGATGCGCGGAGAACACGCGCTGGAAGAACGACGCATTATCGCCGGTTGTCAGCGAAGCGGTGATGCGCGGCTGCATGATCGCATGGCCTGCCGTGACCTTGCCGCGCACCTGATCGACCATCGGCTTGTTGAGCGGATGCATCATTTTGCCAACAAGCTGCGCGACCGTATCGCGCGTCAGCTTCGTATCCGCATCCAACGTCATTACATGCACAATGCCGGTGGGCACTGGATTTACGGGCGGTATGAATGTCGTGTCACTGTCGCCGCGCAGCAGCAGGTTCAGTTCGTGGAGCTTGCCGCGCTTGCGCTCCCAGCCCATCCAAAAACCTTCCGCCTTGTTGAACAGGCGGCGGCGGTGCAGGAGGTGGAATAGCGGCGTTTCGCTTTCATATCGTGCATTGAGCTTGGCGATTTCGCCCTGCGCATATTCCAGAATTTCCTTGTCGATCGGGCGGATTTCTTCCTGTGCATCCGGCCAGTCCGAAAGAACCGCGAAGCGCAGATCGCCGTGCATGTTGGAAAGATGGTGCACCTCAATCGTGCGCACCGCCTCATCCACATCATCGCGTGAGCCGATCAGCGTCGGCACCACGACCAGCGTGCGCGCCTCATCCGGCACGCCATCCTTATATTCATATCCCACAAGGCGGGTCGGCTTGAGGAACAGCAGCACGACCGTGTTGAAGATGCTCATCGCACCTTCGCCTGCCGGCAGCGCGAAAAGCATCAGCAAAACCACGATTGCCGGAGTGGACAGGCCCGCCGCAGCAAGCGCCGCAGTCGTCATCCCCAGCAGCAGCATGGTGATTGCCATCACTGGCAGGAAGATTCCGATCCACCCTGCCGCCTGAAACGCGCGGCGGAAACGCAGATAAAACGGAACGTTGAAGCCGATAGCCTGCTCAAGCTCCCTGCGGCGCGAACCGGCAAGGAAGAAGCCAACGTCAGCGCGACGCGCGGCTGGACTATCTTCGACAGCTTCCGGCAGAGGTGCGCTGGCCGCGGCACTCGAAAGCTCAATCGCCTTCTCGGCTGCTTCATATTCAGTTTTTTTGGAGCGGCGCGCCAGTTCTTCAACCACCGTGCGATATTGGTCGCGTGATTGGAAATCGAGTTGGGCAAAGTTCGTGCGCTCGCGCAACAGCGCGTCGATGCGGCTGACTTCTTCAAACCAGACCGTCCAGTCAACGTCATTGATGAGCCGCAGGCCGCGAATAATGTTGCCGGTCGTGACATTGCCGCTCGAAAGCTGACGATGTTCGCTGACAGTTATCTGCTCGGCATCGGTGCCGGCGGCCTCAAGCTCACCCTCGAGCCACATCAGCGCCCGGCCCGCGTTCTGCGAGCCGTCGCGCAGGCGATAGAGCAGTTGCGTCGCGAAGGTTATGTCGCGCGCATGCGCTGTGTAGTTTCGCAGAAGCTCGACATCGCCTTCGTCGTCCAGTGCCAGCAGCTTGTCAGCAAGCTCGTTCGCTTGATGGCGCATGTTGCGCGCCCGGCCAACGCGCTGCGCAAGACGGCGCAAATTTTCAACCAGTACGTAACGCAGCAGTGAGGGCAGCGCCCAGAGTTCGCCAATCTGCAGCGGCTGTATGGACTGATAGCCATCCACTATGGCTTTGAAACTGTTGGATGAAACCGTGCTGTCTACGTGGGCGACATAAAGCCACGCGATTGCGAGCGTGCGCGGCACGCGCTGGCCGTTGCCGATATCCATTTTCGGCAGTTCGCGAAGGAAGCGCGGCGGCAAGTCGCGCTTGATCTGAAAGATCGTCTCTTCAACGAGGTAGTTGTTGTCCAGCAGCCATTGCGCGGCAGGCGTAATCGATTCGCCCTTCGCCTGCGCAGCATTGGTGGAAAGATAGACTTCCAGAATTTTCGCAGCGTTTTCCTTGTTGCGCGCAAGGTAGTCCGTTTCCGTCAGGCCGAAATAGCTATCCAGCTCGCCCTTGGCCAGACTTTCTCCCAGCTTGCGCAATCTCTCTTCGTCGAGGAAATTGGCGCGAATCGGTACTTCTGCAACGGGAAGAAGGGGAGCCATTGTGGCGCTCACATCTGTACGCGCATGAGCATTCATGAAAACACTTCCGTTCGAAACATGCTTGCGTCCTGAAACGCGGGCGGGAACTTTCCGTCTTAAACGCGATTGGTTCAATCGCAACGTCTAACGACACAATTTCTACATCAGTTTGACTTAGCGGCAAGAAACGCTTGCGGAAGCTCGTGGTTGCGCCCAAACAGGGCTATTTTCAGACGGGATGAAAGTATGAAGCAGAAAATTCGGAAAGCCGTTATTCCTGTCGCCGGTTTCGGTACCCGGATGTTGCCAGCGACAAAGAGTGTGCCAAAGGAACTTCTCACAATCGTTGACCGCCCTGTGCTGGACTACATCGTCGCCGAGGCATACGCGTCTGGCATCGAGCATATTATCATGGTCACAGGCCGTATGAAGGCAGCGATTGAAGATCACTTCGATCATGCGTTCGAACTCGACACCTCACTGCGGCGCAACGGCAAGGAGTCAATCGCGGAAACACTGGCTAAAGGCGTTCCGACTGTCGGTGCAATGTCATTCGTGCGCCAGCAGGAAGCCAAGGGTCTCGGCCATGCCGTCTGGAGCGCCCGCCATATCGTCGGCGACGAGCCCTTCGCAGTCATGCTGCCCGACATGCTGATGGTCGATTCGGAACCCTGCCTCGAATCCATGATCAATATTTTCGACAAGCATGGCGGTAACGTCATCGCGGTTGAGCAGGTCGATCCGGCTCTGGCTCACAAGTTCGGCATTGTGTCGCTTGCGGAAGGCAAAGACGGCCCGCTGATCACCGGAATGGTGGAAAAGCCCGCGCCGGGCACAGCTCCGTCGAACCTTTTCATTTCGGGCCGATACGTTCTCCAGCCAGAAGTTTTCACCTATCTGGAAAATCAGAAACCGGGTGCCGGCGGCGAAATCCAACTCACCGACGCGATCATTTCGCTGCTCGGCTCGCAGGAAATCCGTCCGTTCGAGTTTACGGGTCGCACATTCGACTGCGGCTCGCCGGCCGGCTTCGTCGGCGCGAACCTGCACATGGCTCTTGGCCGCGATGGTGTGCGCGAAGCCGTGTTTGAAGAGATCAGGCTTTACGAGGCTGGTCACAAGCACTGAGGGGTCGCGAAAGCACCCCTCACACCACAAAGGGAAATAACCCCTCATCCCGCTGCCGCGACCTTCGCCCTCAAGGGGAGAAGGGGCAATTGCGATGCATCGCTCGCTTTGCAACGCCTGCGATTGAAGCGAACGTCGACACTTCCCCTTCTCCCCTTGAGGGCGAAGGTCCCGGCAGGCGAATGAGGGATATATCAAGCCGCCCGCGCCGGTCCGATCTCGATCAGATACAATTTAGAGGGCTGCACGGGCTGTAATTCCAGCCCGTTCGGCATGGCTTCGATGAACAGCGTGTCGCCCGCGACAAGTTCTATCGGCGATACGAATTCCTGTTCGATGGTTACTTTGCCCGTCTGGCAATAAACCAGCGCTATCGGCGACATGACGACGATTTCGCGCGGCGTTGAAAGCTGCAATGGCGTTACCCGGCTTTGAAATGCGCCGCGCCGGGTCATGATATTCAGATCCGTAATCGGTCCGTCGATCAGTTGCGCGCTTGTCTCCACGTCACCGGGGAAGCTATGGGGCGCATCGACAATGCGCGCCTCACCCTGTCCCGCAACTGTCAGATCAATTCCCGCGCCTTCCAATATCGCAAGCGTGCGATCTATGCCCGGAAAGGCTGAAAACGGCCCATCGTTTTCCACCCGCGCCATCGACACGCGCCAGTCGAAACCAGACGTATCCGCATCCTTTGGAAAAACAGCGATTTCGATAGTTTCGCCGCCGCCGTTTTTCCACGGCATGCGGCGATAATCTTTGGCGCGGATAAGCCGCATGTGTGTTCCTAATCGAGTATCCCCGGCAGGTTGAGCCCATTTTGCCGCGCACAGTCAATGGCAATGTCGTAACCGGCGTCCGCATGGCGCATGACGCCCGTCGCCGGATCATTCCACAACACGCGGGCAAGCCGCGCGGCAGCTTCTTCCGTGCCATCGGCGCAGATTACCACGCCGGAGTGCTGCGAGAAGCCCATGCCAACCCCACCGCCATGATGCAGAGACACCCAGGTCGCGCCGCTCGCCGTGTTGAGCAGAGCGTTGAGCAGCGGCCAGTCGGAAACCGCATCCGAGCCGTCCTTCATCGCTTCCGTTTCGCGGTTTGGCGAAGCCACCGAGCCGGAATCCAGATGATCGCGGCCAATCACCACCGGCGCTTTCAACTCGCCCTTGGCAACCATCTCGTTGAACGCCAGACCCAGACGGTGCCGGTCGCCAAGCCCGACCCAGCAGATGCGCGCGGGCAGACCCTGGAAATGGATGCGCTTCGCCGCCATGTCCAGCCAGTTGTGCAGATGCTTGTTGTCGGGCAGCAGTTCCTTCACCTTTGCGTCGGTCTTGAATATATCCTCCGGGTCGCCGGAAAGCGCGGCCCAGCGGAACGGCCCGATGCCCCGGCAGAACAGCGGACGAATATATGCCGGCACAAAGCCCGGAAAATCAAACGCGTCCTTCACGCCCTCTTCGAGCGCCATCTGGCGGATATTGTTCCCGTAATCGACTGTCGGAATGCCCTGCTTATGGAAGTCGAGCATAGCGCGCACTTGCACCGCCATTGACTTTTTCGCCGCCGCGGCAACCGCCTTTGGATCACGCTCACGCTTTTGTTCCCATTCGGCAACGGTCCAGCCCTGCGGCAGGTAGCCATTTACCGGATCGTGCGCGGACGTCTGGTCGGTCACGCAATCGGGACGCACACCGCGCTTCACCAGTTCAGCAAACACGTCAGCAGCGTTGCCCAGCAGAGCGATGGAAATCGCTTTCTTTTCCTTGCCCGCCTTGTCGAGGATAGCCAGCGCGTCATCGAGGTCTTTGGCCTGCACGTCGACATAGCCAGTCTTGAGGCGGAACTCGATGCGGCTTGCCTGGCATTCCACCGCGAGGCACGATGCGCCCGCCATCGTTGCGGCCAGCGGCTGTGCGCCGCCCATGCCCCCGAGGCCCCCCGTCAAAATCCAGCGGCCCGACAGGTCACCATTGTAATGCTGACGCCCCATCTCCACGAAGGTTTCGTAGGTGCCCTGCACGATGCCCTGACTGCCGATGTAGATCCATGATCCGGCTGTCATCTGGCCGTACATCATGAGTCCCTTTTTATCGAGGGCGTTGAAATGATCCCAATTCGCCCAATGCGGCACGAGGTTGGAATTGGCGATGAGCACCCGAGGCGCATCCTTGTGCGTCTTGAACACACCAACCGGTTTACCCGACTGCACCAGCAGCGTTTCGTCGGCTTCCAGCAGCCTCAGCGCCTTGACGATGCGATCATAGCTTTCCCAATCGCGCGCCGCGCGCCCGATGCCGCCATAGACAACGAGTTCGCCCGGACGCTCGGCCACCATCGGGTCGAGATTGTTCATCAGCATGCGCAGCGGTGCTTCTGTCAGCCAGCTTTTCGCCGAAAGCTCGGTGCCATGCGGTGCGCGGATCACGCGCTCATTATCAATGCGGGTATGTTGGGTCATTGCGCAGTCCTCAATCGGTTGCCCACGCAAGGGCGGTTTCAAGAATTTTCTTCAGTTGCGCGCGGATCGGCGCGGCATAGTTGGAGTCGTATGGCGTCGGCCAGTTCTCCGGCGTGCCCTTGCCATCCGGCTCGCGCATATATCCGCGGCACGAAAGCTCCATTTGCAGCGCATGGATGCCATCTCCCGGTTGGCCGTGATGGCGCGTGATGTAGCCACCCTTGAACCGTCCGTTGACAATCCAGCTTTGACCGGAAGCGGCCATCAGCTTCGCTACCGCATCCTGCAACGCCAAGTCGGCGCTTTTGCCGTCATTGGTGCCGAGATTGAAAACCGGCAACTGACCGTCGAACAATCGCGGCAATACCGAACGGATCGAATGGCAGTCATAGAGCACGATTTTTTCGTGCTTCTGGCGCAGACGGGTAAGCTCGGCGCTCAGTGCTGCGTGGTATGGGTCGAAATATGTTGAGCGGCGTTCGGAAATCTCAGCCGCGCTTGGCTCCTCGCCTGTTTTATAAAGTGGATCGCCGTCGAATGTATCCAGCGGGCACAGCGTTGTCGTCGCCTGCCCCGGATAAAGCGAAACACCCGAAGGATCGCGATTAACGTCAATAACCGTGCGCGAAATCGAGGTGTGAACAACCGTCGCGCCGAGGTCGGTGGCGAAATCGTAAAGCTTGTCGATCCACCAATCGCAATCGTGGCGCGCGAGCCACGGCGAAACCACGCGGTTTTCCAGCCCCGGCAGGTCCGTCCCCGTATGCGGCAGGCTGACGAGCAGAGGGGCATCGCCGCGCGTGATGGTGAGCCATTTTTTTTCCATTGAGCGCCCCCTCATCCGCTCACCCGCGGCAGGGTAGCACCAGCCACTGCCGTCACAACTCTTCCGTCGCGGACCATGGCAATCGCCTTTTCCATGTCGGGATGGAAATGACGGTCTTCGTCCAGATGCGGCACCTCGCCACGAACCAGCGCACGCACGGCCTCAAGTGCCGGGCTCGAAGCCAGCGGCGCATGAAAGTCGCAACCCTGCGCTGCGGCCAACAACTCGATGCCGATCACACCGGCAGCATTTTCTACCATGCCAAGCAACCGACGGGCGCCATGTGCGGCCATCGAAACGTGGTCTTCCTGATTTGCCGAGGTGGGGATCGAATCCACGCTTGCCGGAAACGCCTTTTGCTTGTTCTCCGAAACCAGTGCTGCCGCCGTAACCTGCGGGATCATGAAGCCCGAATTCAGTCCCGGCTTCGGCGTCAGAAACGCCGGCATTCCCGACAGAGCAGGATCGACCAGCATGGCGATACGCCGTTCCGAAAGCGACCCGATTTCGCAAACCGCCATCGCGATCATGTCTGCCGCGAACGCCACCGGCTCGGCGTGGAAATTGCCGCCCGAAAGCGCCGTATCGTCCTCCGCAAAAATCAATGGATTGTCGGTAACGCCATTCGCTTCCGTCGCGAGCGTATCAGCGGCCTTGCGCAGAACATCGAGCGCCGCGCCCATCACCTGCGGCTGACAACGCAGGCAATATGGGTCTTGCACGCGCTCATCGCCGACGCGATGCGATTCCCGGATTGCGCTGCCAGCCATCAGATTTCGCAGCGTTTTCGCCGTTTCAATCTGCGTGGCGTGCTTGCGCAGCACATGGATGCGCGGATCGAATGGTGCATCCGAACCCTTCGCCGCGTCCGTCGAAAGCGCGCCAGCTACCAGCGCCGACTGGAAAAGCGTTTCCGCCTCGAACAAACCGGCCAGCGCATAGGCAGTTGAAAACTGCGTGCCATTCAGCAGCGCAAGCCCTTCCTTGGCGCCGAGCGTCAACGGCGCTAGCCCATGCGTCACGAGCGCGACATGCGCGGGCACCCGTCCATGCGGGGTGAAGCATTCGCCAACGCCGATCATCGTCGCGGTCATGTGCGAAAGCGGCGCAAGGTCGCCCGAAGCGCCGACCGATCCCTGGCATGGCACGACCGGGATCACGTCGGCCGCCAGCATCGCCTGCAACATGGCAATCGTCTGCGGACGCACGCCCGACGCACCTTGCGCAAGGCTTGCCATCTTCAGCGCCATCATGAGCCGCACAACCGCGACCGGCATAGGTTCGCCAACGCCCGCCGCGTGGCTCAGCACGATATTCTTCTGCAAGGTTTCAAGATCTTCAGCGGGAATGCGCACACTCGCCAGCTTGCCGAAGCCAGTATTGATGCCGTAGACCGGCTCGCCCTTGGCAACGATACGTTCCACCGCCTTGGCGCTCGCCTCTATATTCGCCTTACAGCTCGGATCGAGCGTCGGTACAGCGCCGCGATAAATTGCGCGCCAGTCCGTCAGCGATACGGCGCCGGGCTTCAACACGATCTCTGTCATTGTCCTCTCCAGATGCGAGCATGGAGCGGATTGAAGCCCATGCGATAAACGAGTTCAGCGGGCCGCTCGATATCCCAGATGGCGAGGTCGGCCCATTTTCCTGTCTCCAGCGTCCCGATTTCACCGGAAAGGCCGAGCGCATGCGCCGCGTTCCGCGTCACGCCGGTGAGGCATTCCTCAACCGTCATGGAAAACAGCGTGGCTCCCATATTTATGGTCAGCAGCAACGAGGTCAGCGGCGATGTTCCTGGGTTGCTGTCCGTCGCCAGCGCCAGCCGCACGCCGTGCTTGCGGAACAGATCGACTGGCGGCTTCTTGGTTTCCCTGATGAAATAATATGCGCCCGGCAGCATCACGGCGACCGTGCCCGCCTGTGCCATCGCCCGCGCGCCGTCTTCGTTCGTATATTCCAGATGGTCTGCCGACAGCCCGCCATAACCTGCCGCGAGCGCAGCGCCGCCAAGGTCTGAGAGCTGGTCGGCATGGAGTTTCACCGGCAGACCGAGTGCGCGCGCCTTGTCGAATACCCGCGCAATTTGTTCCGGCGAAAAGGCGATGCCCTCGCAGAAACCATCCACCGCATCGGCCAATCCCTCAGCCACAATTGCGGGAAGCATCTCGTCAACGACCTTAGCGATATAGGCGTCCTTGTCGCCATTCGCTTCCGGCGGCAGCGCATGTGCGCCGAGGAATGTCGTGCGCACGGTGACCGGCTTTTCATGCCCCAACCGGCGAGCGGCGCGCAGCGCCTTTGACTCGCTCTGCAAATCGAGGCCATAGCCGGATTTGATTTCGACAGTCGTCACGCCTTCAGCCATCAGCGCGCGCAGGCGCGGTGTGCTTTCCCGCACCAGATCGTCCTCGCTGGCAGCACGCAGCGACTTCACAGATGAAACAATGCCACCCCCTGCCCGCGCGACTTCCTCATAGCTTGCGCCTGCCAACCGCATTTCAAATTCGTTGGCGCGGTTGCCCGCATAGACAAGATGTGTGTGGCAATCGATCAGGCCCGGCGTAATCCAGCGGCCTTCGCAATCGACCGTCTCGGACTTCAAAAATTCGTTGGGGAGTTCGGCTTCAGGGCCGGCATAAGCGATACGCCCATCGCGAGCCGCAACAGCGCCCTTTTCGGCAATGCCCATGCCCGTCAGGTTTTCCGCAAAGGTCGCGAGGCGCGCATTGCGCCAGACCTTTACATTTCCTCCCCCTGATTGCGTCGGACCAGCCATATCTCTCCCTCGTCGACTTTCTTATGTATATACATATTGACAGTTGCGTGCAAGAGGCAGATGTTGCCTTTATTGGAAGAAAACAGTCGGGAGAGCGCGTTGACCAGCATCTTTGCCGAACAGGCCCTGCTTGCCGAAGGCTGGCGAAACAATGTTCGTATCGGCGTCGAGAGCGGCGCGATCACCTCTATTGAGGCGGGTAAAATAGCGCTACCCGGCGATGAGCGCCACGCAATTATCATACCCGGAATGCCGAATCTGCACAGTCACGCCTTTCAGCGCGGCATGGCCGGACTGGCCGAAACGCGAGGTCCCGGCGCGGATAGCTTCTGGTCGTGGCGTGAGGTCATGTACCGTTTTGCGCTTTCCATGACGCCGGATCAGGTGGAAGCGGTCGCCGCCCAGCTTTATGCCGAAATGCTGGAGGCGGGCTTCACGCGCGTGGGCGAGTTCCATTATCTGCACCACGACAAGGACGGCCAACCCTATTCCAACATCGCCGAAATGGCGGAACGTATCGCCGCCGCCTCGTCAACAACCGGCATCGCCTTGACGCTTCTACCGGTTTTCTACGCGCATTCCGGTTTCGGCGGAGCCACACCGAATGAGGGGCAGCGCCGATTCATCAATGATGTGAATCGGTTCGCGCACCTTTTGGAGAAATCGCGCGAATCTCTTCAGAATTTGAATCAAGCAGTGCTTGGTGTCGCCCCCCATAGTCTGCGCGCCGCAACGCCGGCCGAGCTCAATGAGATCGTGCCGCTGGCGGGCAAAAACCCGGTCCATATTCATATCGCGGAGCAGGTTAAAGAGGTCGAGGATTGCGTCGGCTGGAGCGGCCAGCGGCCTGTCGAATGGCTGATTGCCAATCAGCCGGTAGGCGCAAACTGGTGCCTGATTCACGCCACCCACATGACCAGTACCGAAACCGTAGCGATGGCCAAAAGCGGCGCTGTCGCGGGGCTCTGCCCGATCACCGAGGCAAATCTGGGCGACGGCACGTTCGAGGGCGTGGACTTCATCGCTGCCGGTGGCGCTTTCGGCGTTGGTTCGGATTCCAACGTCCTGATCGGCGTTTCCGACGAACTGCGCCAGCTTGAATATTCCCAGCGCCTGCATCATCGCGCGCGCAATGTGCTGGCCGCGCCGGGCCAATCGAACGGTCGCAACCTGTTTGATCGCGCGCTTTCGGGTGGCAGTCGCGCCCTCGGCGCAACTGGCGGTTTGCAGGTCGGCAACAGCGCGGATTTCGTATCGCTGGATGCAAACAGCCCTACCCTCGCCGGAAAGTCGCACGACGCGATTCTGGACGCGTGGATCTTCGCCAACGGCACTGCCGTCGATTGCGTCTGGGTGCATGGCCGCAAGCTGGTCGAGACCGGTCGGCACAATCACCGCGAATCGATTGCGCGAAGATTCCGCGCCACAATGATGGAACTTGCCGCCACATGAGTTTATGGCTGGATTGATGAACGATTCCGCACAGATCGAAACGACCGACGGCGAGGAATCCACCTCGCTATATCAGCGCATTCTCAACGACATTCGCGGCAAGATCGTCTCCGGCGCGTGGGCGCCCGGCTATCGTATTCCGTTCGAGCATGAGCTGACCGTGCAATATGACTGCTCGCGAATGACGGTGAACAAAGCGCTGTCGCAGCTTGCAGCGGCGGGGCTCATCGAGCGGCGGCGCAGGTCCGGCAGCTTCGTGCGCAGTCCGCGCAGTCAGGCCGCTGTACTGGAAATCACCGATATTCGCATCGAGGTCGAGGCACTTGGCCTGCCATATCGCTATGCGCTCGAACAGCGACGCGAACGCCGCAGCCAGCCCAATGATGCCGAACGCCTTAGTCCTGTCTGCCCCAAGAAGCTGGTCGAGTTGAACTGTCTACACTATGCCGGCACGCGACCGTTCTGCGTTGAGCATCGGCTTATCAGCCTTGAGACTGTGCCCGATGCTTCGGTGGAAACATTTCAGGAAATCGCACCCGGCCCTTGGCTCATTGGTCGCGTGCCGTGGAGCACCGCCGAACATCGGATCAGTGCGGAAGGCGCGGACAGCCTCATGGCCGCAGGCTTGGACATTGATGAGGGCGCGCCCTGTTTGGTCATCGAGCGCCGCACATGGACCGCCGACCTGCCGGTAACTTACGCCCGCTTTATTTATGCGGGCGTAAGCCATTCTCTCGTCGCACGGTTCGAGCCCAGTTGAAAGGCTGCGTTGCGGAGGTGGGGTGGTGTTTTAATCTGCCTTAGACCGCTGCCGTCACGATAATCTCGACAAGATATTCCGGCGTCGCAAGCTTTGCTTCGCCGGTGGCGCGGGCGGGCGTATGGCCCTGCGGAGCCCACTTGTCCCAAACCGAATTCATCTCGGCAAAGTCCTTCATGTCTGCCATCCAGACAATCGCCTGAAGGATTTTGGTCTTGTCGCTTCCAGCGGCAGCGAGCAGGCGATCGATTTCCGCCAACACGTCAGCCGTCTGCTGAGCAACGCTGCCGCCGGGTTTGCCCACCTGTCCTGCGAGGTAGACGGTGTTTCCGTGAATTACGGCCTGGCTCATGCGGGGTCCGGTTTCGAGACGGCGAATAGTCATTGCAGTTCCTCATTTTTGTCTGCGTGAAAAAAGCGATCCGGCAGCAGGCTTGCTACGATTGCTGGCGATAGCTCGGAAGGTTCGATGCGTCTTATCAACTGCCCGGCCAGTCGTGACAAGGCGGGAGCGGTCTGCATTCCATAGCCGCCCTGCCCCGCCAACCAGAAAAAACCATCGGCAACAGGCGCAAAACCCGCAACGGGCGTGCGGTCGGGCGCAAAGCTGCGCAGACCCGCCCAGCTTCGCTCAACGCGGGTCACCGGATAGTCCACAGCCTGCTCGAAACGGTCCAGCCCTTCCGCGAGAATCATATCGTCCACGTAAGCGTCATGCGGTTCGACGGGAATTTCATCCGCGGGCGACACATAGAGCTTTCCGCCGCCCGGCTTGCAATACCAGCGCTCGGCGGAATCATCGATCAGCGGCCAGTTGGTCGTGTCATATTCCGCTGGCGCGGGCAGCACCGCGATGGAGCGCCGCATTGGTTGGATGCCCAGACTCGCGACACCACACGCTTGCGCAACCGGGTCTGCCCAGGCACCGGCCGCATTGACTATCACGTCAGCGACAATCTCGCCTTTCGCCGTTTGCGCGCGCCATTTTCCGCCCACGCGCTCGGCAGAACGCAACCCGCAATCCGTCAGCAATTGCGCACCCGCAGACCGCGCCTTGCGAAGCCAGCCCTCATGTAGCGCGTTTACGTCGATGTCCTGCGCATCATGCTCATAGGCTGCAGCGGCGACCCAATCCCGCCGCAAGATCGGCACCATGTCGAACGCTTCATCAAGACTGATCCGCCGCAAGCCGTCCGCCTGATCCAGCAAATCATTATGATGCGAAATCCCGGATTCGTCGGAAATGAAAAGCACGCCGCGCTGGCTTATCAGCGGATGCGGAAACAGCGTTGCGTCCGGCTTCTCAAATAGCGGAGCGCTGGCGCGGCTCAGCGCACGGATCGCTGCATTGCCGTAGTTGCGAATGAAAATCGCCATCGAACGGCCCGTCGAATGATAGGCTGGGCGGCTCTCCTGCTCGATAATCGTAACGCGATAATCACCGGTGAGGTCGGCAGCCAGCCCAACGCCCGCGATGCCTGCTCCCACAATCAGAATGTCGGTTTCGAATCTGTCCGTCACGTCAGGCCCTATGCGCAAGCTGCGCAATGACCACGAATTTCGACGGTTGTCTTTTCGGCACGAAAGCCGGAGCGATTGGCCCAGCCATTCAGCCGCGCCTCGATTTCCGGATCAGAAAACTCGTCCACCTGCCCGCATTTGTCGCAAATCGCGAAAGCCACGAGCCCATGACAATGGGTTTCGTGCTCACCATGCTTGTGCGCGCAGGCTACGAAGGCGTTCAGGCTTTCCAGCCGATGCACCAGCCCCGCCTCCTGCAACTTGTCCAATGCGCGATAGACCTGCAATGGCGCGCGAAACCCATGGTCGCGCAACTGGTCGAGCAGCGAATAGGCACTGAGCGGCCCATGCGCCTTGCTCAAAGCATCGAATACAAGTGACTGGTTTTTTGTCAGTTCGGCCATGACTTCACTTACATCATTTTACGGGCGAAAAGCCACCCTTTGCGCTTGACGAATGTAATAACATCACTTAGCAACGTAATAACATTACATCTCGGTTGCAAGATATGGCTGACACCTGCCTTTCCTTTGAAAACCTGACGCTGGGCTACAACAGCCATCCGGCCGTGCATCACCTGAATGGGTCCGTCCGCAAGGGTTCGCTTATGGCGGTTGTCGGCGCAAACGGGTCGGGCAAATCCACATTGCTGAAGGGCATTGTCGGCGTGTTGAAGCCGATGTCGGGGCGCATCTCGATAACGCCCGGCACCCGCATCGCGTATCTGCCCCAACAGTCGGAGATAGACCGCAGCTTTCCCGCGCGCGTGGTTGATCTGGTCGCGCTGGGCCTTTGGCCGAAGCGTGGGCTGCTTGGCCGCATCAGCGCGGAAGACCGTCGGCGTCTTTCGGAAGCGCTGATGGCCGTTGGCCTCGGCGGCTTTGAAGGTCGCCCGATTGACACGCTATCCGGCGGGCAGATGCAGCGCGCATTGTTCGCACGTGTTTTGTTGCAAGATGCTGATTTGATCCTGCTTGATGAGCCTTTCAACGCAATCGACGCCAAGACCGTTCGCGATTTGCTGGAAGTCGTGCGGCGTTGGCATGGCGAGGGCCGCACGGTGATGGTCGTTGCGCACGACCTTGAAATGGTCCGCGAAAACTTCCCCGACAGCCTTTTGCTTGCGCGCCGCGCGGTCGCTTGGGGTCCCACAAGCACCGCACTCCACCCGCAGCAATTGCTGGCCGCACGCCGGTTCGATGAGGCTTGGCATGAAGATGCGCCGTGGTGCGGCGACGAGCATGAACACAAGCACGAACATAAGCACCCACATGCGCACGATCACGCGCAGCATTCCCACAACCATGCCTAGCGCAATTACCCCTCATCCGGCTGCCGCCACCTTTCCCCGCAAGGTGAGAAGCGTAAATTCGGAGGCGTTACGTGCAAAAGGCCAAGCTGCCCATTTATTCGTAGCGTTGCCGCAGCCGGATGGGGGGTCAAAAAATCGCGACAGTGAAGGCGCAGCATGTACGATCTGATTTTCGCGCCGTTCATCGAGTTCGGCTTTATGCAACGCGCACTGGCGGGTTCGCTGCTGCTGTCAATATCGGCCTGCCCGGTTGGCGTGTTCCTGATGCTGCGCCGAATGAGCCTGACGGGTGATGCGGTTGCCCACGGCATATTGCCCGGCGCGGCGGTGGGATACTTGCTGTTCGGCCTGGACCTTGTGCCCATGACCATCGGCGGCTTGATTGCCGGTCTGGTTGTGGCTCTCGGTGCCGGCGCAGTCTCGCGCCTGACCTTGCAAAAAGAAGACGCCTCGCTCGCCGCCTTTTATCTCATTTCGCTGGCGCTCGGCGTGCTGGTCGTTTCGCTGCGTGGTTCAAGCGTTGACTTGATGCATGTGCTATTCGGCACGGTTCTGGCGCTGGACAATGCTGCCCTCACATTAATCGGCTCGATTGCCATCATCACCCTTGTCGGGCTCACGATTTTCTGGCGCGGCTTGGTCGCGGAATGCCTTGATCCGCTGTTTCTGCGCTCGGTCAGCCGCCTCGGAACGCCGGTGCATTTCGTGTTTCTGGCGCTGACTGTGCTCAACCTCGTGGCGGGATTTCAGGCGCTGGGCACTTTGCTGTCCGTCGGTCTTATGATGCTGCCCGCTGCAGCCGCGCGCTTCTGGGTGAACCGCGTCGAAACAATGTGCTTGCTCGCCGTGCTTTTCGGAGCCGTTTCCTGCGTCATCGGCTTGCTTGTTTCCTATCATGCCGCCCTGCCCTCCGGCCCATCCATCATATTGGCCGCAGGCGCGATTTATCTCACCTCAGTGCTGGTCGGCACGCGAGGTCTTGTCCGCACCCGGCTGGCAACCCGCCGTCACAGAACTGCATAGGAGCGCTCCCATGAAGTCAATTCTACGCTATTCAGCTTGCGCAGCGGCTCTCGCATTCGCCCTCCCCGCATCGGCGCAGGACAAGCTCAATGTCGTCGCCAGCTTTTCCATCATCGGTGATTTCGCAAAGCAAGTCGGCGGCAACCGCATTGAGTTGACCACGCTTGTCGGCCCCGGTGGAGACGCGCACGTCTATGAGCCGAAGCCAGCCGATGCCGCCGCGATGCAGCAGGCCAATGTCGTCCTCGTAAACGGGCTTCATTTTGAAGGCTTCCTCCAGCGTCTGGTGGATTCCAGCGCTACCAAGGCTTCCGTCGTCGAGTTGACCAAGGGAGTCGAAACCATCGAAGCCAAAGGCGACGAGGAACCCGGCCACCACCATGACGGAATCGATCCGCACGCCTTCCAGTCAATCGCCAACGCAGAGATCTATGTCGCGAATATCGCGGGCGCATTTTGCGTCGCCGATGCTGCTGGGTGCGACACCTACAAGGCAAACGCCGCTGCCTACACCATCACGCTCGAAGCGCTGGATGATGAGGTGAAGGCTGCGATTGCATCGATCCCTGCCGATAAGCGCACCATCATCACCTCGCATGACGCGTTCGGCTATTTCGAGAATGCCTATGGCATTCGCTTCCTCGCGCCCGAGGGCATTTCGACGGAGTCGGAAGCCTCCGCCGCCGATGTTGCCAAGCTCGTGCGGCAGGTTCGTGAAGACAAGGCTTCCGCGATTTTCGTGGAAAACATCACCGATCCGCGCCTTTCCAAGCAAATTGCCGATGAAACCGGACTCAAGATTGGCGGCACGCTTTATTCAGACGCGCTTTCGGATGCAAACGGCCCGGCCTCGACCTATTTTGATATGATGCGCCACAATGTCAGCACTATTAAAGGCGCTGTTCTTGGCAGTTGATCGCATGTCGGTTGCGCATCTGCGCCGACGGTGGCAAAACGCGCGTGGCCGCAATCGGCCCGGAAATGGAGCCTGCACATGCAATATCGTCAGATCACCGAAGACTACGCCGTGTCCCCTCAGATCAGCATCGAGGATTTGAAGCTCATCAAGGATGCAGGCTTCAACAGCGTGATTTGCAACCGTCCCAACGGCGAAGACGCGAACCAGCTAACCGCCGAAGAAATTGGCAAGGCTGCGGCAGCTGTCGGCCTGGCTTTTCGCTGGAACCCGGTAATCAGTGGCCAGATGACGCCGCATAATGTGGAGGAACAGGCCGCCGCGCTGCACGACCTGCCCTCTCCGGTTCTCGCTTATTGCCGGTCGGGCACGCGAAGCGCGAACCTTTTCGCCGGCATTCAGCAGATGAAGGGCTAAAGCCAATCAGGCCTCAGTAAACACCTCGAACCCGCCATAGATCATGCGCTTCATGTAGGCGGGCATTTCCTCCATCACGTCTTTTATGCGCGTGTCTTCCATCACCTTTTTCATGATTTCGTCGCGTGCCGCTCGAGATCTGTAGGTGACGTAAGAGAACACGATAATATCGTCCTTTTCCTTTTTCACGGCGAGGGGAAAGGACGTAATTTCGCCATCCGGCACATCGTCCTCGCGCGCTTCCACATAGGAAAGCGCACCGAATTCCATCCACACCTTCTTTGCGACCTCCGTCACCTTCACATAGTGGTCGAAGGCATCTTTCGGCACCGGCAATACGAATCCATCTACGTAGGTCATTCCAATCTCCTTCCGTTGAACTACATCAAGGACGAATGATGCAGCCTGGTTCCGACTTTGAAATTCACTGGCCCAGTGAACTGCCCTCGACGGCACGGGCCCCGATGCGATAAAGCAGCCTCAAATCTAGCGACCCACCCCGCGGTCGCCAAACTGGATGAACAATATGACCGTAGCGAAAGAAACCCGCGATCTTCTGTCGAAACTCGGCGTTGCCGAAAGCCTTTATACGGGCGGCAACATGGCATCTTACACGCCGGTAACAGGCGAAAAGCTGGCCGACCTTAAGACCGTCACCGCTGACGAAGCCAAGTCGATGATCGACAAAGCCGACGCCGCGTTCCGCGAATGGCGGCTCGTGCCTGCCCCGAAGCGCGGCGAGCTGGTTCGCCTGCTTGGTGAGGAGTTGCGCACCGCCAAGGCCGACCTTGGACGCCTCGTTTCCATCGAAGCTGGCAAGATCACGTCCGAAGGTCTTGGCGAAGTGCAGGAAATGATCGACATCTGCGACTTTGCGGTCGGCTTGTCGCGCCAGCTTTACGGCCTGACCATTGCCACGGAACGCCCCGGCCATCGCATGATGGAAACATGGCATGCGCTTGGCGTTGTCGGCATCATCTCGGCCTTCAATTTCCCCGTCGCGGTCTGGTCGTGGAATGCGGCTCTTGCGCTCGTCTGCGGCAACTCCATCGTGTGGAAGCCGTCCGAAAAGACGCCGCTTACCGCGCTCGCCTGCCAAGCCATTTTCGACAAGGCAGTCAAGCGCTTCGGCGAGGCGCCGCAGAATTTGAGTCAGGTTCTGATCGGCGATCGAGCTATCGGCGAAGTGCTGGTCGATCACCATCTGGTTCCGCTGGTTTCCGCCACCGGCTCCACGCGCATGGGCCGCGATGTCGGTCCTCGTCTTGCCAAGCGTTTTGCGCGCGCGATTCTCGAGCTTGGCGGCAACAATGCAGGCATCGTTTGCCCAAGTGCAGACTTGGACATGGCGCTGCGCGCTATCGCATTTGGCGCGATGGGTACCGCTGGCCAGCGCTGCACCACTTTGCGCCGTCTGTTCGTGCACGAAAGCGTTTACGACAAGCTGCTGCCGCGCTTGAAGAAGGCATATGAGAGCGTGTCCATCGGCAGCCCGCTGGAAACATCGGCTCTGGTTGGTCCGCTCATCGACAAGGCCGCGTTCGATGGCATGCAGAAGGCGCTTGCCGGCGCAAAGGAACATGGCGGCAAGATCACCGGCGGTGATCGTTTTGATGCCGGTCAGGCAAACGCCTATTACGTGCGCCCCGCGCTGGTGGAAATGCCAGAGCAGGCCGGTCCCGTTTTGGAAGAAACCTTCGCGCCTATCCTCTACGTGATGAAATATTCCGATTTCGATGATGCGCTTAGCGATCACAATGCGGTCGGCGCAGGGCTTTCATCCTCCATCTTCACGCTCGACCTGCGCGAAGCAGAGCGTTTCCTGTCGGCGGACGGCTCTGATTGCGGCATTGCAAACGTCAATATCGGCACGTCGGGTGCGGAAATCGGCGGTGCGTTTGGCGGTGAGAAGGAAACCGGGGGCGGACGCGAAAGCGGCTCGGATGCATGGAAAGCCTATATGCGCCGCGCGACCAACACAGTGAACTATTCGCGCGCGCTGCCGCTCGCTCAGGGCGTTTCGTTCGACATCGAATAAGGCGTAGACCGCTTTTTCCGGTTTACCCCCACCCATTATCCCTCCCCACAAGGGGAGGGAGTGTTTACTTGAGACTACCCGTCTGCCGGCGCTCCAGGACCCATACTGCCTACCAGTCCATTACGACTTTGCCGGAGTTGCCGCTTCTCATCGCCTCGAAACCGGATTGATAGTCATCGATGCCGATGCGGTGTGTAATCAGCCCGCTCACGTCCAGAGGCCCCTGTACCAACGCGATCATCTTGTACCAGGTCTCGAACATCTCGCGACCATAGATGCCCTTCAGATGCAGCATCTTGAAGATCACTTTGTTCCAATCGATCTCGAATCCGGTTGGCGCAATGCCCAATATTGCGATCTTGCCACCATTGTTCATCGTGTCGATCATATCGCGAAACGCAGGCGCCGCGCCGGACATTTCAAGCCCAACGTCAAACCCTTCGGTCATGCCGATTTCCGGCATCACGTCGCGCAATTTCTGCTGCGAAGCGTCCACCACATGCTGTACGCCGAGCTTTCGCGCGAGTTCCAATCGCACGGGGTTGATGTCCGTAATGACGACCTTGCGCGCGCCGACACATTGAGCGACCAGAGCGCCCATGATGCCAATCGGCCCGGCGCCGGTTACCAGCACGTCTTCGCCCACCAGATCGAACGAAAGCGCGGTGTGAACGGCGTTGCCAAGTGGGTCGAAAATCGCCGCCACCTCATCAGGCACATCGTCCGGGATCGGCACGACATTGTGCTGCGGGATCGCTACATATTCGCCAAAAGAGCCGGGACGGTTCACGCCCACGCCGAGCGTATTGCGGCACAGATGCCCCCTGCCAGCGCGGCAGTTGCGGCAATGACCGCACACAATATGGCCTTCGCCGGAAACGCGTTGCCCAACCTTATATTCGGTCACAGCAGTGCCAACATCGGCCACCGTGCCGACGAATTCATGCCCCGTCACCATCGGCACAGGCACGGTCTTTTGCGCCCACTGGTCCCAGTTATAAATGTGGACGTCCGTACCGCAGATCGCGGATTTCTTGACTTTGATAAGCACATCGTTCGGGCCGATTTCCGGCACCGGAACGCGCTCCATCCAGATACCGGGCTCAGCCTTCGCCTTCACCAAGGCGCGCATCATATTGGACATTGAATCCGTCCTTCCTCAAATCACGCCAAGTTCGCGACCGACTTCGGTGAACGCCGCAACCGCCCGGTCGATGTCTGCTGTCGAATGCGCAGCCGACATTTGCGTACGGATGCGCGCCTGACCGCGCGGAACCACGGGGAACGAGAAGCCGACCACGTAAATCCCGCGCGCCAGCATTTTTTCGGCCATTGCCTGTGCCAACGCCGCATCGCCGATCATCACGGGAATGATTGGATGATCAGCGCCTGCAAGCGTGAACCCCGCCTTCGTCATAGACTCGCGGAAGTGGTTCGCGTTTGCGTAAAGCTTTTCGCGCAGCGCATCGCCTTGGTCGATCAGGTCAAAAACCTTCAACGACGCGCCTGCGATTGCAGGCATCAGCGTGTTGGAGAACAGATAAGGCCGCGAGCGCTGGCGCAACCATTCGACAACTTCGCGCTTGCCCGAAGTGTATCCGCCCGAAGCGCCGCCAAGCGCTTTCCCGAGCGTGCCGGTGATGATATCCACCCTGCCCTCAACGCCGCAGTGCTCCGCGGAACCGCGCCCATGCTTACCGACGAAGCCCACGGCATGGCTGTCATCCACCATCACCATCGCATCATATTTTTCGGCCAGATCGCATACGCCGCGCAGATCCGCGATGATGCCATCCATCGAAAACACGCCATCCGTCGCGATCAGGCGGAACCGGCAATCCTGCGCTTCTTTCAGCTTTGCTTCGAGATCGGCCATGTCGTTGTTCGCGTAGCGGAAGCGCTTCGCCTTCGAGAGCCGCACGCCGTCGATGATCGACGCATGGTTCAGCGCGTCCGATATTACCGCGTCTTCTTCTGAAAGCAGCGTTTCGAACAGGCCGCCATTTGCATCGAAGCACGAGGAATAGAGGATCGTGTCCTCCATTCCGAGAAACGATGAAATGCGTTTTTCCAGTGCCTTGTGCTCTTCCTGCGTGCCGCAGATGAACCGCACCGAGGCCATGCCGTAGCCATATCGGTCCAGCGCATCCTTCGCGGCCTCGCGCAACTCTTCATTGTCGGCAAGCCCGAGATAGTTGTTTGCGCAGAAATTGAGAACCTTGCTGCCATCAGCAACGGTGATTTCCGCCGATTGCATCGAGGTGATAACGCGTTCGCTCTTGTAGAGCCCGGCGCTCTTGAGCCCTTCCAGTTCCTGGCTCATATGGTCGATAAACGATCCCGGCATGAATGCTCTCCCTAATTAAGCGCTGGCTAACACCGAGAGAGCGATATCGCAAACAGAATTAGGCGTTCAAGCCATCTGTTCTTTAGTAATCCAGAACACTTCGCCGTCGCTGTTCTCTGTGTCGAGCCAGAAGAATGGGGTATCTGGATAATAGCGCTCCAGCACCTCCCTGTCCGTGCCAATTTCGCAGAGCATTCCGCCGCCTTCATTCAGATGCTGTGCAGCACCTTCGAGAATGCGGCGAACGATGTCGAAGCCGTCCATTCCGCCATCAAGAGCCATCGCGGGCTCATGACGAAACTCCTCCGGCAATATTTCCATCACATCTCTGCCGACATAAGGCGGATTGGTGATGATAAGGTCATATTTGCGCTCGCCAAGCGGCCCAAACAAGTCACCCCGCAGCAAGGAAATCCTGTCGCCTAGCCCGTGATCCTCGATGTTTTCTGCCGCCAGCGTAAGCGCGTCAGCAGAAAGGTCCACCGCATCGACTTCCGCATTCGGAAAAGCATAAGCCGCCAGAATCGCCAGCGACCCGCCGCCGGTGCAGAGATCCAACACTGAGCCGATCGACTCGGGATCGGCGATAAGCGCTGCTGGATCGCCCGAACCGTCAAACAACGGGGAAGCGAGCAAATCCGCAATGTAAGATCGCGGCACCAGCGCCCGCGCATCCGACCGGAACGGCACACCCGCCAGATAGGAACGGCCTGTGAGATATGCCGTCGGCAGTTTCTTCTCGACGCGCAGCGCGATGCGCTCGCCGAGCAGCGTCTTTTCACGCGCAGTCAGCCGCGCATCTGCAAATGCGTTGAAGTCATCAATCGGCAGATTCAGGCTTTCAAGAATCAGAAACACCGCTTCGTCCAGCGCCGTCGCGGAGCCATGCCCGTAGTGCAGGCCAGCCGCCGCAAAACAGCTTACCGCATAGCGCAGCACATCGCGCAAAGTCGCAAGCTCGCCAACCTCATTGCGGGGGTCGGCGGGCTGAATTGTCTGCACTCCATTCATTAGAAAAATGCCTGCAACCCTGTCTGCGCCCGGCCAAGGATCAGCGCGTGAACGTCATGCGCGCCCTCGTAAGTGTTGACTGTTTCGAGGTTCGCGGCGTGGCGCATCACATGATAACCGATCTGGATGCCGTTTCCGCCGTGCATATCGCGCGCCATGCGGGCAATATCCAGCGCCTTGCCGCAATTGTTGCGCTTCATGATGGATATCATTTCAGGGGCCATCTTGCCCTCGTCCATCAGCCGGCCGACGCGCAGCGAGCCCTGTAGCCCAAGCGCAATATCCGTCTGCATGTCTGCGAGTTTCTTCTGGTAAAGCTGCGTTCCAGCCAGCGGCTTGCCGAACTGCTTGCGGTCAAGCCCATATTGCCGCGCGCGGTGCCAGCAATCTTCCGCCGCGCCCATGGCGCCCCATGAAATGCCGTAACGCGCCCGGTTGAGGCAGCCGAACGGACCCTTGAGGCCCGAAACATTCGGCAACAGCGCATCTTCACCCACTTCAACGCCTTCCATCACGATTTCACCCGTGATTGACGCGCGCAGCGAGAGCTTGCCCTCGATCTTCGGCGCGGAAAGTCCCTTCATGCCCTTTTCCAGCACAAAGCCGCGAATCTGGTTGTCATGGGCGGCCGACTTAGCCCAAACGACGAAAACATCTGCAATCGGCGCATTCGAAATCCACATTTTGGAGCCGAACAGCCGGTATCCGCCTGAGGTCTTTTCTGCGCGCGTCTTCATGCCGCCCGGATCAGAGCCCGCATCAGGCTCGGTCAATCCGAAACAGCCTATCCATTCGCCTGATGCCAGTTTCGGCAAATATTTCTTGCGCTGTTCTTCCGAGCCATAAGCATAGATCGGAAACATAACCAGCGATGACTGCACGCTCATCATGGAGCGATAGCCGGAATCGATGCGCTCAACCTCGCGCGCGACGAGACCGTAAGTAACGTAGCCAGCACCCAGCCCGCCATATTCTTCCGGCACGGTTATGCCCAGCAAGCCGGAATCACCCATTTCGCGGAAGATGGCTGGATCGGTCTTTTCTTCCAGATAGGCTTGTTCGATTCGCGGCGCGAGCTTGTCCGCCGCAAAGGCGGCCGCGGCATCGCGGATCATGCGCTCATCTTCCGTGAGCTGTTCTTCGAGCAGGAACGGGTCGTCCCAAACGAAACTTGCAGGCTTCAAACCCTTGTTTTCTACGTTCATGGCACCCTCGAAAAAGCTGCGCTTTCACCAAGAAGTTGAGCACAGGATGGAATTGGCATTTGTCACCAGCGCTTTGGGATACTCGCTACAGGATGGAAAGGGCCAGCACAAGCCACCCGACGGTCCACTTAAAATGCTTGTTTAAAACTGTGAACAAAACGTGACCATGAGAGCGAATCTGTTTATGGTTGGTGGATGGCTATTCGTCAGCTTTCGGAAACTATCATCAACCAGATCGCCGCGGGCGAGGTTATTGAGCGCCCCGCAAGTGTGGTCAAGGAACTGGTCGAGAACGCGCTCGACGCAGGCGCGCGCCGCGTTGAAATCGCCACGGTCGGCGGCGGGCTGAATCTCATCCGCGTGAGCGATGATGGCGCGGGCATCCCCGAAAACGAGCTGCAACTGGCGATTGCGCGTCATTGCACGTCCAAACTGTCCGAAGACATCAACGATATTCGTTCTCTCGGTTTTCGTGGTGAGGCGCTTCCTTCAATCGGCTCCGTTTCGCGTCTTACGATCCGGTCGCGCACTGCAGATTCGGACAGCGGTTTTGAAATCCTTGTAGATGGTGGTCGCACTGGCGCAACGCGGCCAGCCGCCGCAAATCGGGGCACGCTTGTGGAGGTGCGCGACCTGTTTTTCGCCACACCTGCCCGTCTGAAATTCATGAAGGGCGAGCGCGCCGAAACCACAGCAATCAACGAAGTCGTAAAGCGCATTGCCATCGCATTTCCGCATGTGCGGTTCACGCTCTCCGGGCCGGATCGTGCAACACTGGACCTCAATGCGGTGCCCGACCAGATCGAACGTATCGCGCAGGTTTTCGGCAAGGAATTTCCGGAAAACGCGCTGGAACTGGATGCGGAACGCGAGGGCGTGCATCTGTCGGGCTTTGTCTCGATCCCGTCTTTCAGCCGGGCCAATGCGCTCCAGCAATTCGCATATATCAACGGCAGGCCGGTGCGCGACAAGCTCATTGCTGGCGCTATTCGCGGCGCTTATGCCGATACGCTGGCGCGGGATCGTAACGCGGTCGCGGCATTGTTTTTCACGCTGGACCCGGCTGATGTCGATGTAAACGTGCATCCAGCCAAGGCAGATGTGCGCTTTCGTGAGCCAGGTCTGGTGCGCGGCCTGATCATCGGCGCCATTCGGCAGGCACTGGCTGGCGCCGGCATTCGTCCCGCAAGCGGTGCAGGCATGGCGCTGGCAGGGGCATTTCAGCCCGGCGCCTTCACGGGAGCAAACGCCAACGGTTGGGGGCCGACCGCGCCCGGCGCTTATGAACATATGCCACCGCGCAGCGCTGGTTTCGATGCGGACCGCTCCGTGCATCGCCCATTGGACATGGCCTCGTTCGGCGGCTTTTCGAATGGCGCACAGGCGCATTTTGAAACCGGACCTGCGATCAGCGCGGACAGCCGCGCGGCAGCGGAGCCGTCGCCGGCGCATTTGCTCGCCAGCCCGCTTGGCGCAGCGCGCGCGCAGGTTCACGAAAACTATATCGTGGCGCAGACCGAGAGTTCGCTGATTATTGTCGATCAGCACGCCGCGCATGAGCGCCTTGTCTACGAGGCTCTCAAGGAAGCAATGCATTCGCGACCCATCCCGTCACAAATGCTGCTTCTGCCGGAAATTATTGATCTGCCTACAGATGATGTTGACCGGCTGGCCAGCCATTCCGAAACGCTCGCGCGGTTCGGCCTTCGGCTGGAGCGCTTCGGCCCCGGTGCAATTGCCGTGCGCGAGACGCCGTCCATGCTTGGCGAGGTCGATGTACAGGCGCTGTTGCGCGATCTGGCAGACGAAATCGCGGACAATGACACTGTCGACACGCTGAAGAGCCGGCTGGATCGGATTGCGTCAACGATGGCGTGCCACGGCTCGGTCCGGTCCGGTCGCCTCATGAAGCCGGACGAAATGAATGCGTTGCTGCGACAGATGGAAGCCACGCCGGGCTCCGGCACATGCAATCATGGCCGCCCCACCTATATTGAATTGAAGCTTGCGGACATTGAGCGACTCTTCGGTCGGCGATAGTTGCAGCAAGCCCGCCGCATCGCTATTTTGCGGCGGCAAGGAGAATTATCAGGCAATGAACAGGTTTGAAGGTCCGGGAGCGCGAGAAGCGCGCATTCGCTATCTCGATGGCGATTTTCAGGTGACGAGCCCCGGAGCATTCGTGCGTTGCGCTGTGACGGGCGAATCCATTCCGCTCGATGAGCTCCGCTACTGGAGCGTCGCGCGGCAGGAACCTTATCTCAACGCCGAGGTTTCGCTGGCGCGCGAACTGGAATGCAATCCGCAGCTGCGCAGCCGAAACTAGGGTCAGTACCTGCTGATATTGGCGCAATGGCTTGAACGGCAAGGATATGCCAGGAAACGACCGCAGGTCGGCTGGTTGCCCGGTCAAGATCTTTGACGCTGCAGATCGAAGCCGTTCAAGGCGCCATTTCGCCAATATTAACAGGCATAAAACCGGCGCTTTCGCCAGCTTGCCACCGCTTCATCTATGATGCGATCGGGCACATGTTCCGGCTCAAAGCGCGTTTCGATGGCGAATACCGCCAGCCGATCCAGAAACCCGCCGGGCACGATACCGCCGCGCAGCCGTGCCACATCCTTTTCTGTGGTGATAAGTTGAGCGCGTGCCCGCGTGGCGTCGCGCTCCAGCTGTGTCAGTTCGCCCGGTTTAAATGGGTGGTGGTCATCGAAACTGCGCTTTTCGACGACATTCGCGCCCGCCGCTGACAGTGCATCGTAAAATCGCTCCGGATGACCAATGCCCGCAAAGGCCAGCACGCGCTTGCCGGAAACGGACAGCGCATCAATTGCGACAGTGCGCGCGTCATAGACCGGCTTGCCCGCGCGCGCAGCCATCCGCACAACCGCGTCACTGGCTGTACCCTCACCTATTCGAAGCAGCGAATCTGCAAACCGAATTTGGTCAATCACCGGCGCACGCAGCGGTCCGCCGGGAATAATGTGGCCGTTTCCAATGCCGGTTCGCGCGTCGATCACCAGCAGCGCGTGGTCGATCCGTATTTGCGAGCTTTGAAACCCGTCATCCATCAAGATCAGGTCGCAGCCTTGCGCCACTAGCAAGGCCGCACCTTCGGCGCGCTTTCGAGCTACGGCAACAGGCGCATGGCGGGCCAGCAGCAGCGGCTCATCGCCCACCACCGCCGCGCTGTCGGATTCAGGGTCGACAATGCGTGCATGTCCACGCCCGCCGTGGCCGCGCGAAAGAATGCCGGGCTTCATGCCGCGTCGAACAGCGGCCTGCGCCAGCGCGATAACAGTTGGCGTTTTGCCCGTGCCACCCACGGTGAAATTGCCGACACAAATAACCGGCGCATCGATGCTTTGGCGCTTTGCGTGGGCGAGCCGCCGCGCAGCCACGCTGCCGTAAATCGCCGATACCGGCAGCAGCACGGCAGCCTGCCATCCAGCCCTCTCCCACCAGAATGGGGGAGCGCCGGTCACCGCCTGCCCTTCAGCCGCGTCTGCACCTGCAGCGGCTGAATGTAAGGGTCCAGCGCTCTCAAGGTGCGATCCAGCGTGCCGCGCATTTCATCGACTGTAGCAATGCCCGCCGCCATCATCTTGTGGCGCGCTTCATCATTCTTGAGCAAATGATTGACCGCTTTTGCAAGCGACTGCCCATCACGCACCAGCTTGGCTGCACCGCCGTCAATCAGCTTTTGATACGCCTCACGGAAATTCTGGATGTTCTGGCCGGAGAGCACCGCAACACCAAGCATTGCAGGTTCGAGCGGATTTTGTCCGCCTTCCGCAGTGAGCGAACGTCCAACAAACGCGATTTCGGACAGTTTCAGATAGGTTCCCATCTCGCCGATCGTGTCGCCCAGAAAAATGTCGGTCGTGGGCGTGATCTTTTCGCCGGTGCTTCGGCGCACCACGCCAAGCTTTTCCTTGGTGAAGCGTTCGGCAAGTACCGCAGCGCGGTCAGGATGACGCGGCACGATAATCGTGAGCAGGTTCGGATAGCGCTTCTTGAGCGCGCGGTGCGCTTGCGCAGCAATCACCTCTTCGCCGTCATGGGTAGAAACGGCAGCCCAAACCGGGCGATCCCCAATCTGCGCCTGCAATTTCTCAACTTGCGCATCATCGAATTTCGGCATGTGCGCATCGGTTTTGAGATTACCGGAAACCGTTACAGGCCGCGCGCCCAGTTCGGAGAAGCGCTCACCATCGGTTGCCGATTGCGCGACCACATGCGCGAAATTCTCGAACAGCGCCTCTGCCAGATAGTTCCGCTTTTGCCATGACGCGAAAGAGCGGTCCGACAGTCGCCCGTTCACCAGCACTTGCGGTATGTGTCGGTGGCTGAGTTCAGTGATGATCACCGGCCAGATTTCCGATTCCGCGAAAATCGCGAGATCCGGCTTCCAGTGATCCAGAAAGCGCCGCACCGCGGGCTTCAAATCCAGCGGCACATATTGATGAATGATCCTGCCGCGAAACCGCTCTTCCGCCACCTTCGCGGAGGTCACGGTTCCTGTCGTCAAAACAATGCCGACGCCATGCGTAAGCAGATGGTCGATCAGCGCGGAAATCGCCAGCGTTTCGCCCACGCTTGCCGCGTGCAGCCAGATCAACGGACCCGCGGGCCGCGCCACCTTGGTCTTGCCATACCGTTCGCGCCTGCGCGCGCGGTCTTCCTTGCCTTTGGTCGCGCGATAGGCAACGTAGCCGCCGATCACCGGATAGGCAGCAGCACCCGCAAAACGGTAGATCGACAGCAATGTGCGCGCCCAGCGTTCGCTCACAGCTTAACCCCCACCATTTCATACGCGGTTTCAAATGTTTCGTTCATCGCGCGTGTCACCTCGACGCGCAGCGCTTCCATCGTCTCCGCGTCCGCGTCTGCAGGCACATAAATCGGCTTGCCGAAATGCAGCACGCCGCGACCGAAAGGCAGGTTAATCGTTGTCTTGTCCCAACTGCGCTCAAGCACTTTGCGCCTGCTCGTGGCAATCGCTGCCGGAATGATCGGCCTGCCGGAAATGCGCGCCAGCAAGATAATGCCGTCGCCCGCCTCGCGCGGCGTTCCGTGTGGAATGTCCGCGATCATGCAAACATTCGAGCCCGCATCCAGCGCTTTCTTGAGTTGCAGCAGCGCGCGCGCCCCGCCCTTGTCGGCATTGTTCCCGGTCGTGCGTCCACCGGAGCCGCGTACGGTCGCAACGCCGAAACTCTCCAGCACCTTTGCGTTCAACTCTGCATCGGCGCTTTTTGAAACCATCGCCACCAGCTTGCGGCCGCTGGGATAAAACGCGGGCGCGAGAATGTGCTGCCCATGCCAAAGCGCCAGGATTCCCGGTTCGTGCTCGGCCCATTCCGGCGTGATTTTGGAGACGGAACCCTTAACCGCCGGGTTTGTCAGCCTCACAAATCGCAGCGCGCCCGTCAGCATAACCGTCAGCGCGCCTTTGACGAAACGCGAGTCAGCCAGAGGTTTGCGGATTTTCCGCCAAGCTGTCTTGAGCGGTCGCGACTTTTTCGCCTCCGCTTTGGCTTCGGTTTCGATTGTGCGCTGGGTCAAGATTCAGGCCACCATTCAGCCTTGCTTGCCAGTTTCTTCGGGGTCCAGCAAGCGGTGAAGATGCACCACATAGTAGCGCATATGCGCATTGTCTACGCTTGCCTGAGCCTTGGATTTCCATGCCGCTAGGGCAGCCTGGTAGTTCGGGAATATGCCGACGATATCCAGTTCGTCCAGATTTCGGAAGTCATTGCCGCGCAGGTTTTTCAATTCTCCGCCAAACACCAGATGAAGCAGTTGCTTCTCGCCTTTTTCATCGCTCATCGCTGTCGTACTCAATTTTGAATTTGGTCCGGTTTGGGCCAATTCGGCCACTAATTCAAGTTGTCAGTCAGCACTTCCCGGGTATTCAGCGAGTGCTTCAACCATTACTTCGAGCAATGGCCCGCTGCCAGCGGCGAGCGCAGCATGGCGCGGGTCATCAAGGCCAAGTTCCGGCTGCCTGCCATACTCGTTCAGAACAAGCCCGCCTGCCTCCTCAAGAATGAGCATAGCCGCTGCAATATCCCAATCATGCGCGTTCGGCTTGATGAAAGTTGCGTCCAGCCTGCCGCTGGCAATCAGCGCAATGCGATAAGCCAGCGAAGGCACATAGCTGTAAGGTCGTATCCGCGCGCGCCAAGCGGCTGGCAACAGACCGCCCATCAACTTCGGCCCGCCCAAACTCAAATTCGTATCGCCTTGCGCGCGCACCCGGATAGGTACGCCGTTCAAGCGCCCGCCGCCGCCGCGCTGCGCTTCAAAGCGTTCGCCGCTGGCGGGGCATTCCAGCACGCCCGCAATTGTGCGGCCCTGCTCGACAATCGCCACGCTCACGCACCACTGCGGATTGCCTTCCAGAAAGCCGCGTGTGCCGTCTATGGGATCGACGATAAAGCTGCGCTCGCCCGTTGCAGTTCGCCTGTTCTCGACAGTCTCCTCCGAAAGCCAGCCATAACCCGGTCGCGCATCCAGCAGCGTTTTGAACAGATAGCGGTCGGCTGCATAGTCGGCCTCGCTCACGGGCGAGGTTCCGCCCTTCATCCAGACTTCGGGGTTCTGCTTGAAGTAGCGCATGGCGATGCGCCCCGCTTCGCCCGCCGCATCGCGCAGCAGGTCGAGATCGGAGTCCGCAGAGCTTGCCGCCGATGCCTTACGTACCTGCAATGGTCATCCCTTCGACAAGCAGCGTCGGCGCGGCGGTGCCGTAATTGCGGTCCGTGTCGTTTGCCGGAACCATGCGCAGGAACATATCCTTGAGGTTTGACGCGATGGTGATTTCCGAAACAGGATAGGTCAGCTCGCCATTTTCGATCATGAAGCCCGACGCGCCGCGGCTATATTCGCCCGTCACCATGTTCACGCCCTGGCCAATGACTTCAGTTACATAGAGCCCATTCTTGACATTTCGAATCATGTCTTCCGGCGAAATCTCGCCCGGTTCGATGGCCAGGTTGGTCGAGGTCGGGGAAACCGAGGAACCCGAACGCGAGCCGCGCCCGTTCGTTTGCAGGCCCAGTTCACGCGCCGCCGAGGTCGAGAGAAACCAGTGGCCAAGCACGCCCTTGTCCACCATCACCATCGCTTCGCCTTCTACGCCCTCGCCGTCGAAAGGCCGCGACGCTTGTCCGCGCAGCTTCAGCGGATCGTCGGTAACGGTGATGGCTGCGCTCGCAATCTGCTTGCCCATCATGTCACGCAAGAAGCTCGTTTTGCGTGCAACCGCAGCACCATTGATCGCGCCCGCCAGATGTCCCGCCATGCCACGGGCCACGCGCGGATCGAATACGACATTCACCGTACCCGTCGCGATGCGGCGCGGATTGAGGCGGCGCACGACGCGCTCGCCTGCATTGCGACCGATGATTTCGGGCCGCTCAAGTTCGGAAAAATGGATGCGCGAGGAAAAGTCATAGTCGCGCTCCATGCCAGTGCCTTCACCAGCGATAACGCTTACCGAGCGCGAGAAACGCGAGCCCGCATATTGACCGACAAAGCCGTTCGAGGTGGCCAGAACCAACCCGCCAATACCTGCACCGGCGCTGCTGCCGCTGGAATTGGTAACGCCTTTCACCTCCATCGCGGCCTGCTCGGCGGCAAGCGCTTGCGCGGTGAGGTCGGCAGCGGAAACGGCCGTCAGGTCGAGCAAGTCGAGATCACGAATGTTTCGTGCCAGCAAATTGGCATCCGCCAACCCTTGATACGCGTCTTCCGGCGAAACCCTCGCCATCGCGACGGCGCGCTCGGCAAGCGCCACTGCGTCTGCCCCGGCATTCGCCGCAACGCTGGCGACCTTCTGGCCGACGAAAACGCGCAGCGAAACGTCGTCGCTTTCAGATGCATCCGTACTTTCAACCTTGCCCAAGCGCACGGTCACCGAAGTCGAACGGCTGCGCACAGCCACCGCATCGGCGGCGTCCGCACCGGCCCGCTTTGCCGCTTCAACGAGGGAAGCGACCCGATCGGTCAGTCGATTGGTGTCTAGCGTTTCGGACATTCGGTGATTCCATTCGCAGGCGGCAGGTAATTCTGATGCTTCATCTATTGTGCCGGCAGGCCATGTGCAATGCTAAGCGGCCTTTCGCGCAGCCAGCGCGGCATCGATCGTGCGCTTCAGATCGTCTTTAATCGACGCTGTTTCCGCCATGACGGAATCGATTTTCAGGAAATCCAGCACCCGAAACCGCGAAACCGGTGGGCGCAGCAGAATATCCGGCTGCGATTGCTGCAGCTTGTTGGCGATGATCGACTGCATCATGAGCTGGCTCGCACCGAACATCAGGTCGATGGAGCTCGGCACCTTGCGCAGACCTTCGGTCGGCGCGCCCACCACATCAATAGCAATCGTTATGTCGGCCTTGCCGAGCACCAGATCGAACGGCACCGGATTATAGATACCGCCGTCGATCAGTAGCCGTCCGTCGCGCCGCACGGGCTTGAAAACTGCCGGAATGGCAGCAGAAGCGCCCAGCGCTGAAATCAACTCGCCGCTATCGCAAACATGCAGGGTGTGGCCGAAATAATCCGTTGCCGTCACCTGAAGCGGCACCGCCAATTCCTCGAATGTTTCGGGAATTTGAGCGGGCAGGAAAGCGCTCAGCAAGCGCTCTACATTGAACTGGCTGACCGAAATGCCGCTCTTGAAGAACTCGGCAAACGAGCCGGGTCGTGCGCGCCACATGCGGCTGGCCACCTCAGCCCTGCGACCCAGAATTTCATGCGCATATTCATGAATTTCCGCGCCTTTCATCCCGGCCGCCATGCCCGCGCCCATGATCGCGCCGATGGACGAGCCCGCAATTGCAGTTGGCTTTATGCCAAGCTCGTCCAGCGCCTCGATCACATGGATGTGCGCAAGCCCCCTCGCCCCGCCGCCGCCAAAGGCCACAGCAAAGCTTGGCGAATTGGCTGCTGGCTTGGGCGCGCTCGCCTTCATCCCTGCTTCTCCGGTCCGACGGTCATGATTGCAGGATCAACCGTTAGCAGCTTTTTCGCAATGGCGTTGACCTGTTCGCGCGTAACAGCGTCGATCAGTGCGCCCCGGCGCTGCATATAGTCGATGCCGAGGTCTTCCGCCTGCAGCTCAACCAGTGTGCGTGCAATCGCCGCCGAACTGTTGAGATTGTTGATTGCATAAGCGCCGATCACATATTTCTTGGCCGCCGCCAGCTCGTCATCGGTCACGCCGTTTTCTGCAACATCCTTGATCACCGTTCGCATGATGTCCAGCGTTTCCGAAGCTCGGTCTGAGCGCGTTGCCGTGGAAATGGAAAGCAGATTGGAATGCTCGGAGGAGGACAGCGAGGAATCCACGCCGTAAGCCAGCCCGCGCTTTTCGCGCACCTCCTCGAACAGGCGCGAGGTAAATGAGCCGCCTCCCAGAATGTGATTCATCAAAAACGCCGCGAAAAATTCGGGGTCCGCACGCGCCACGCCCGGATATGCCATCTGGATTATTGTCTGCGGCAAATCATAGGTCACGGACAGCGTTTGGCCGAGCTTTGGCGCAACATCCGGCACTGCAATCAGATTTGGCTTTTCCGGCAAGTCGCCGAACACGCGATCAAGTTCCTTCTTGAGCGTTTCAGCATCGATTGCACCCACAACGCCCACATGAAGCTTTTCGCGCGCAAAAACGTTCTTGTGGAACGCGCGCAAATCGTCAGCCGAAATGGTTTTCAGCGTTTCCGGCATTCCCTGCGACCTTCGTGAGTAGGGATGGCCGGGATAAAGCGCCTCACCCCATTTCAATCCGGCCGCATATTCCGGGTCACGCGAGCGCGCCACGATGCCGGAAATAATCTGTGCACGCATGCGGTCGATAGGGTTCTGATCGAAACGCGGCTGATTCACCGCAAGCGCCAGAAGGTTGAACGCCTCCTCGCGCTGGTCCGCGAGCATCCGCATGCCGCCCTCGAAGCGGTCGCGGTCCGCGTCGAAGCCCATTTCCGCGCCTGCATCATCGAGCTTTATCTGGAATGCATCGCTATCGAGCGGGCCTGCACCCTCGTCGAACAATGCGGTCATCAAATTGGCAAGGCCCTCCTTGCCGACCGGATCTTGCGTGCTGCCGCCTTCAAACGCGAAACGCATCGCAATGACTGGAACCGAGTAATCCTCGACCAGCCATGCCCGCACGCCTTTGGAGGAAACGACCTCCTGAATTTTCATCTCCGCCGACGCAGCCAGCGCGCTGAACATCAGGAGAGCGAGTGCAAGAAGAGCGCGCGCGATCAGCGCCGTTGAACCGAAAGAACGCACCAACCGATACCCAATCATTGTACGGCCTCCGGCGAGGGCAAGAGATAGCCAGCAACGGATTTGCCCGGCACGAGATATTTTGCGGCAACGGCCTGTACCTGCGCTGCGGTCACTGCCGCAATGCGGTCCGGCCATTCGTCGATGTCTTTCAAGGTCGAGCCGGTCGAGAGCGCGCTGCCGTACATATTCGCCATGCCGGTCGAGTTGTCGCGCGCGAAAATCACGCCGCGCCGGAACCGCGTCTTTGCGCGCTCAAGCTCGTCATTGGTCACGCCTTCCTTCACGATCCGAGCGATTTCCGCGTCGATCGCCTTTTCCACGCCCGCCACCCCATCGCCGCCCTGCGGGGCGCCGTAAACGCCGAAAGCGGTCGCGTCATACATGCTGCCTTGATAGAACGCGCCGACGCTTGAAGCCGCGCCATCGTGCACGATCAGCTTTTGGTACAGCCTGCTGCGCGTGCCGCCACCCAGAATTTCGGACAAAAGGTCGAGCGCTTCCGCCTCGCCGGGCTGCGCGGTGCGATAAGACGGCACCACCCAGCGCTTGGAAAAGCTCGGCACGCTCACGCGCGGGTCTGTCAGCGTCACGGTGCGGCTTGTATTTTGCTCAGGCTCCTGCGGGCGCACCCGCGGCGGCAGGTCCGCCCCGCGCGGAATTTTCCCGTAAGTCGCCTCGGCCAATTCCTTCACGCGCTCCGGCGTCGTGTCACCCGCAACCACAAGTATCGCGTTGTTGGGCGCATAATAGCGGTCGTAAAACGCCACCGCATCGGTGCGGTTCAGTTGTTCGATCTCGTTCTTCCAGCCAATCACCGGAATGCGATATGGATGGTTTTGGTAGAGCGTCGCGTCCACCTCTTCAGAAAGCAGCGCGCCGGGGTCATTGTCCACGCGCGAGGCGCGCTCTTCCAGAATAACGTCCCGTTCGGTTGTGATCACATCATCGGTCAACACCAGATTGCGCATCCGGTCTGACTCGAAGTTCATCATGGTTGGCAGCGCATCGGGCGAAACCGTCTGGACATAGGCCGTGTAATCGTCCGTCGTGAACGCGTTTCCGTCGCCGCCAATCTCCGACACCTTGCGGTCAAACTCACCCGCCGGATGGTTCTTTGTGGCCTTGAACATCAGATGTTCGAAGAAATGCGCGATGCCGGATTTGCCCGGCGGTTCGTCGGCGCTGCCGATCTTGTACCAAACCATATGCGTTACGACAGGCGCGCGATGGTCGGGAATGACGACTACCTCCATGCCGTTGCTCAGCTTGAAGTTTGAAACGCCCGACCCGTCCTCGGTGAGTGCCGGAGCCGTGAGCGCAAGCAGCGAAATCGCCGCCAGCGCGAACCGAAATGATGTTGCCAAGAGACTAATCCTGTTTGCGCGTTCGCGCTTTGAATGTCGGCGATCTGTGGCGCAAGCAAGGCCGTCACAGCAGGTTGAACATCCTTATGATCGTATCACCGTAGGAGCGTTCATCCAGTAGTTCGAAACCGTCGCCCGGATCGAACGGCACGTCCGCTGTTTCCTCGACGACGCAAAGCGCGCCGGGAACCAGCCATCCGCCTTGTCGTGCCGATTGCAGCGCCGCCTCGCCCATCCCCTTTCCATAGGGCGGATCGGCAAAAAGCAGGTTGAACGGCTGAATTGTTCCTACCACGCCCAAACTCGTCGCATCGCGTCGAAAAATCTTGGTCCGCCCCTGCAGGCCGAAGGCTTCCACATTGGTGCGGATCAGGCCGCGCCCTTCCGCTGATTCCTCAATGAAAAAGCACTGCGCTGCGCCGCGCGAAAGCGCCTCGAGTCCAAGCGCGCCCGTTCCGGAAAAAAGATCCAGAACGCGCGCGCCCTCAAGCTGGTCCGCATAACGATGCGTCAGCACGTTGAATAACGCCTCGCGCGTCCGGTCCGTGGTGGGCCGGATCGATTGGTCGCGGGGGGTCGCCAGCGCCCTGCCCCGGAACTCCCCGCCAACAATGCGCATGGGCTACCCCTTGCGCGGAGGCTTGCCGCCACCGCGGGGGCCGCTGCGTGGCGCGCCGCCCGGCTTGTCGAAGCGCTTGCCTTCCTTGCGGAATGGCGGACGTCCGCGCGTTTCCTGTCCCTCTTCGCGCTCGCGCCGTTCAGCGGCGCGCTCGCTTGGGCGCTTGCCCTGCGGCTTTGCGCCAGGCGCCATCCAGACATTCACCTTGCGAGGCGTCGGCACTTCATATGGCTTTTCGTCACGGTCGCCGCGCTTGGCCGGAGCCCCGCTGCGCGCAAGCTTTGCGCCAAACGGTTTGCGATCAGGCTTTGTCGTAAGCCGGCCTAGCACTTCCTCGCGCCCGCGCTCGCGGTCACGGCGGAACCCGCCCTTCACCAGCCCGCCTTCGCCGACATTCAGTTCGCGTGAACGTCGCGCCGGCTCGCGTGGCCGCTCTTCCTCAAAACCACGCCGCACCGGTCTGTTCGGGAAAGGCGTTGCAATATCGGCATCGAAATTCGCGCCCGATTCTTCAATGAGGCGGTCGCCGAGCTGTTCGCGCAGCATACGCCCCTTAATTTCCAGCACATGGCCCTCCGGCAAGTCGCCAAGCTGGAACGGCCCGTACGAAACGCGGATCAGGCGCGTCACCTCAAGGCCAAGAGCGCCGAGAATATTCTTTACCTCGCGGTTCTTGCCTTCGCGCAAACCGATGCTGAGCCAGGCATTCGTGCCCTGCGTGCGCTCCAGTTCGGCCTCGACCGCCCCGTAGAACACTCCTTCCACGGCAATGCCCTCCTTCAGCGAAGCAAGGCGCGCTTCATCCACTTCGCCATGCACACGCACGCGATAGCGGCGCAGCCAGCCCGTCGCAGGCAATTCCAACACGCGTGACAGACCGCCATCATTGGTAAGCAGCAACAGCCCTTCCGTATTGATGTCGAGACGGCCAACCGTCATCAGGCGCGGCAGATTTTCCGGCAGCACCTCGAAAACAGTCTTGCGTCCTTCGGGGTCGCGATTCGTCGTTACCAGCCCGGCAGGCTTGTGAAACAGGAACAGACGCGTGCGCTCGATTGCCGGAATTTCCTGACCATCGACCTCGATCCGATCCGACGCGAACACGTTCAGCGCAGGCGTTTCGACAAGCTTGCCGTTCACGCGCACGCGTCCGTCCGTAATCAGGCTTTCCGCATCGCGGCGCGAGGAAATACCGGCGCGCGCCAGTCGCTTTGCAATGCGCTCGCCTTCAGACCATTCCTGCTCGCGTGCCGGACCGCGCTCAAAACGGCGAGGCGCTTCACGGTCGCCGCGCGGCTTATCCTTATCGAACTTGCGCGGACCGTCGAATTTGCGGAATGGCTTGTCACCGCCTTCGCGGTCGAATTTGCGTGGGCCGCCCTCGCTGCGTTCAAACCGCTTGCGGCCTTCTTCGCCGTCCTTGCGTGGTGGAGGCGCCCCATCAAACTTGCGGAAAGGCTTTTCGCCACTGCCACCTTCGCGGTCGAATTTGCGTGGGCCGCCCTCGCTGCGTTCAAACCGCTTGCGGCCTTCCTCGCCTTCCTTGCGTGGTGGACGCGGCCCATCAAACTTGCGGAAGCGCTTTTCGCCCTCGCCGCCTTCGCGGTCGAATTTGCGTGGGCCGCCCTCGCTGCGTTCAAAACGCGTGCGGCCTTCCTCGTCGTCCTTGCGCGGTGGACGCGGCCCATCAAACTTGCGGAAGCGCTTTTCGCCCTCGCCGCCTTCGCGGTCGAATTTGCGTGGGCCGCCCTCGCTGCGTTCAAAACGCGTGCGGCCTTCTTCGCCGTCCTTGCGGAAGCTGCGCTGTTCGCCAGACTTCCTGAATAGCTTGCCGCCGTCTCCACCCTTTGCGGGTCTGCTGCTGCCGACTGAACGTGGCGGCTTGCCCCTGTTCGGCTTTTTTCGATTGTCGTCCATATGGTCCTAGCTCGTTTGGCCGGTTAGATATCAAGATCGTTGGAAGCGCGCGAGGGGAATATCAGTGAGCCGCACCGATTTCATGGAGTTGGCACTGGATGAGGCCAAGGCCGCTGCCGCTCGCGGCGAAGTGCCCATCGGCGCAGTGCTTATCGTGCAAGGCGCTATCATCGCCCGCGCTGGCAATCGCACCCGTGAACTCAACGACCCCACTGCCCATGCCGAAATGCTGGTTTTGCGTGAAGGCGCGGCGAGACTTTCCGCCGAACGTCTGCTTCAAGCCGATCTATACGTAACGCTGGAACCCTGCACCATGTGCGCCGCCGCGATCTCGTTCGCCCGCATCAGGCGGCTTTATTTCGGTGCCGTTGATGAGAAAGGTGGTGGCGTGGTCAGCGGCGTTCGTTTTTTCAATGCGCCGACCTGCCACCACGTACCGGACGTTTATTCCGGGCTGGCAGAACAGGAATCAGCACACCTGCTCCGCTCGTTCTTTCAATCGCGCCGGGATTAGAAGCTCGGAATATAGTCGCGCCAGCTTGTCTTGCCAGCCTTCTTGCGCGCTTCGGCCTTCAGGCGGCGCTCCTTTTTCCACTCGTCCTCGCCGAGATCATTGGTCGGTGCATCCGCAGCAGGCTTGCGATATTCCAGCGGCGGCTCACTCAGGAATTTGCGCGAGGTCGGGCTGCCCTGATTGTTTTCGGCAAGGCGCTTCTTGAATTCAGCGCGACGTGCCTCTTGCCCGACGATATCCGTGCCCGGACGATAGCGCGTTGATTGGCCAACTTTGCCTTCGTCGATGGAAGTCGTCGACATCGGAGCGTCGATCTCCTCGCTCGCCGCCGTGGTTGGCGTCTTGCGGAATGCGCCCTGATCGTTGCGCACGTCAGCATCGGCACGCAAACGCTTGCGGCGTTCCTCAGGCGACTCAGGCCATGCGCTGTCGCCTGCACCCGCAACTGAATCCTGCGGCGGCGGCAGCGTTGCATCACGCACCGAACCCGGCTTCACGAGATCCGGCCGCGGACGATAGCTGATGTCGTTCTTGCGTTCCGGCGTCAGCTTCGTGATGTTGGACACGTCATCGATCAACTGCGCAGTAGCAGTCTTGTCGGTGCCGTAGGTGGGCGAAGACATGCAGCCGGAAAGGAGAAAAGCGGACACCATGGCAGACCCTGCCAAGAGCGCCCGCATCGGCTTGATGTTTGAAAAACTCACGTAATCCCGCCTCATTCTGGAAGCTCGCCGCCAATCACGGCTCTTGCCATACCGCTTATCCTTGGGATTCCGGCGACAATTAGGCGCACGGAATGGCGGGCCTTGTATCCGAATCGGCCTGTGAGGGCAACGTAGGCAACCCTCACAGTCTGTTTCGTTTCGTCTTAAAGACGTCCTAACGCCTGCAACTCATGCAACGCAGCCGCGTCGCGGGCCGAAACGTCGGGGAATTCTGCATCCAGGCCGACGTCAGCGGTATAGCGCCACGAGCGCGCGCATTTGCGCAGGCCGCGTGCGTCGGAAAGCTCTATAACCACCGCTGCGCCCGGCAATTCCGCCGCGCGGAATGCATCCGCCGGAGCCTGCCCGGCCGCGTATACCAGATCACTGGTGATGCAGATTTCAGCGAAATCCGATGCCGAGATTTTTTTCTCAAATGCAGGGTCATCCAGATAAACCACGGGCACAGCTTCCAGCGATGATCCGATGACTTTCTTCGCGCGCTCCAATTCCAGAGCAGCCGTCACCACGCCGCGCACCTGCCGGATCGCACGCCATTTTTCCGCCAGCGCATTGTCGTGCCAATTCGCCGGAACCTCCGGGAATTGCTCAAGATGGATCGATTCAGCGCCGGGGTGCCGCTCAAGCCAGGCCTCTTCCATCGTGAACGGAAGCACGGGCGCGAGCCATTTGGTCAGGCATTCGAAGAGTTGCCGCACGACGAAAAGCGCCGCCTTCCGCTTCGGGCTGGAAGGCGCGTCGCAATAGAGCGCGTCCTTGCGAATATCGAAGTAGAAAGCCGAAAGCTCGACCACCATGAAGTCGATCAGCGCGCGCGTGATCCGTTTGAATTCAAACGCGTCGTATCCGGTGCGCACCGCCTCATCCAGTTCGGCAAGCCGATGCAACATCAGCCGTTCCAGTTCCGGCATCGACTCGACGGCAACCGCCTCGCCTTCATCATGGGCCAGTGTGCCGAGCATCCAGCGGATCGTGTTGCGCATTTTGCGATAGGCATCGACATTGGTTTGCAGCACGTTCTTGCCGAGGCGCTGGTCTTCCCAATAATCGGTGGTCGCGACCCAAAGACGCAGTATATCGGCGCCGGATTGCTTGATCACATCTTGCGGAACGACCGTATTGCCCAGCGACTTGGACATTTTGCGGCCTTCCTCGTCCATTGTGAAGCCATGTGTCACAACAGCATTGTAAGGCGCGCGTCCGCGCGTTCCGCAGCTTTCCAGCAGCGAGGAATGGAACCAGCCGCGATGCTGGTCCGAGCCTTCCAGATACACATCCGCAGGCCATTTCAGGTCGGGGCGATCTTCCAGCGTGAAGGTATGCGTCGAGCCGGAATCGAACCACACGTCCAGAATGTCCGTGACCTTCTGCCATTTTGCATGGTCATGATCGCTGCCGAGGAAACGCTCTTTAGCGCCTTCTGCAAACCAGGCATCCGCGCCCTCTTGCTCGAAGGCGGCAGTGATGCGCGCATTCACAGCGACGTCCTTCAACACATTGCCGTCCTCGTCCGCGAAAACGGCAATCGGCACGCCCCATGCGCGCTGGCGTGAAAGCACCCAATCCGGGCGCTCCTGGATCATGGCGCGCAGCCGCGTCAGCCCCGCGGCAGGCACAAAGCGCGTGGCGTCGATGGCGTTCAGCGCGCGGCCGCGCAGCGTCGTGCCATCGCCCAGTTCCTTGTCCATATAGACGAACCATTGCGGCGTGTTGCGGAAGATGATCGGCTTTTTCGAGCGCCACGAATGCGGATACTGGTGCCTGAGCCTGCCGCGCGCGAACAGTTTGTTGCGCTCGATCAGCGCGGTGATAACCGCCTGATTGGCATCGCCCTTCTTGCCGTTATCGTCGATCACGCGCACCGCGCCGCCGTCGCGATCCGGCCCGAAGCCCGGTGCGTCTTTGGTAAGGAAACCATCCGGACCAACCGTGAACGGGATTTCCGTCGCAATGCCGCGCTTGGAGAGATCGGATGCTGCATCCATCCACGCATCAAAGTCCTCGCGGCCATGGCCCGGCGCGGTGTGCACGAAACCCGTACCCGCATCGTCGGTCACATGGTCGCCGGCTAGCATAGGCACGTCGAACTCGTATCCACCCCCAAGACCCCTAAGCGGATGGGAAAGAACAATTGAGTCAATCTCTTGCGCCGAAACGCTGCGAATCCGATTCATCTTGATCTTGGCTTTGGCGGATGAATCCTCCGCCAGCGCATCCGCAAAAATCAGTTTTTCGCCGGGCTGCGGGCCGAAATCATTCTCCGCTTCGGTCACTTCAAAAAGGCCGTACGCAACGCGTGGTGAATAGGCGACGGCGCGATTGCCGGGGATGGTCCACGGCGTGGTGGTCCAGATGACGACATCCGCCTCCGCCAGATCGCCCGCCCCGTTTGCAACAGGGAACTTCACCCAGATCGTATCGCTTTCGTGGTCGTGATATTCGACCTCGGCTTCGGCAAGAGCGGTGCGTTCGACCACGCTCCACATCACCGGCTTTGAGCCGCGATAGAGCTGGCCGGACATTGCGAACTTCAACAATTCGCCCGCGATGCGCGACTCAGCGTGAAACGCCATTGTCGTGTATGGGTTCTTGAAATCGCCGATCACGCCGAGGCGCTGGAATTCCTCGGACTGCACGCCGATCCAGTGCTGCGCGAATTCGCGGCATTCCTTGCGGAATTCGTTGATCGGCACTTCGTCCTTGTTCTTGCCCTTGGCGCGATATTGCTCCTCGATCTTCCATTCGATTGGCAGGCCGTGGCAGTCCCAACCCGGCACGTAGTTCGAGTCATAGCCGCGCATCTGGAATGAGCGAACAATTATGTCCTTGAGGATCTTGTTCAGCGCGTGCCCAATGTGGATGTTGCCGTTCGCGTAGGGCGGGCCGTCATGCAGCACATATTTCTCGCGGCCTGTCGCTTCCTCGCGCAAGCGCTTGTAAAGGTCCATCTCCTGCCAGCGCTTTACGGTTGTCGGCTCTTTTTCGGGCAATCCGGCGCGCATCGGAAATTCCGTCTGCGGCAGGTACAGGGTCTTTGAATAGTCGATCTTCTCAGCGGTCATTTTCCGGCCATATCGTTGCCCGCGCAGCCGCGCCGGGCCAAATCAAATCTCGTAGGGGACGCGCCGAAAAACGGCGACAACAGTCAATCCCGGCGGTTCCGGCGGCGTTCAGGCCGCCCGGAACACCGGGCCAATAATTCGTATGGCGAAAAGGATCGTCATGGGCGGCGCTTTTAGAACAAGCCACGCGGCGAATAAAGCCGTTTCTTTAATGGGCCAGAGTCGCAAATCGCTGGACATGCCCTCCACATTGAAACAGGATTTAGATCATCACGGAGAGGGACAGCCATGACAAACGTTGATCTGCCTGAAGCACTGAGGGAACAAATCGGTGAAGCTCGCTCCAAATGGGGCTGGTTTGTTGCCGTTGGCGTATTGCTTGTACTTTTCGGTCTTTACGCCTTTTACAACGTTCTGGCGGCCACAATCGCGTCCGTTTTTGTTGTCGGCACGATGATGCTCATCGCGGGCATCGCCGAAATCATTCACGCCTTTTACATGCGCACCTGGAGCCATTTCTTGTGGCTGCTGCTCAGCGGCGTGCTTTACGCGGTGGCCGGCTTCTTTGCCTTCTACAATCCGGTGTTCACGTCAGCGATACTCACGCTCATGCTCGCTATCTCGCTCATCGCGTCCGGCGGTCTGCGCGTGGTTTTCGCGCTCGGCCAGAAGGCGAAGACGAATTGGGGCTGGATGCTTGCCGGCGGCATCATCACCATTCTCGCGGGCCTTATCATTGCTGTTGGTTGGCCGGTCAACAGCCTCTGGATTCTCGGTCTTTTCCTCGCAATCGACCTGACTTTCCAAGGCTGGGCGCTGATAGCGACGGGATTTGCGCTGCGCAAATAGCCTAGAAGGCTATCGCAGCATCCAGTTCGGAGAGCGGGCGGCAAGCGGAAAGCATCGCCCGCGCTTCTTCTTCATCGCGCTTCATCTGCACAACCAGCGCATCTAGCCCATCGAACTTTTCTTCGCCGCGCAGAAAGCCGAAGAACGACACTTCGCATTCCTCGCCGTAAAGATCGCCCGTAAAATCGAACACAAAAGTTTCGAGCAGCGGCGCGCCATTCTCCGTCACTGTGGGGCGACGCCCGAAGCTCGCGACCCCATCGTAAAGGCTTCCGTCCTCACGACGAAACCGCACGGCGTAAATCCCGTGCCGCAGTTGCGTGTCGACATCCAGCGCCATATTGGCTGTCGGAAATCCAAGCGTGCGACCCAATTGCTGACCGCCAACAATCGGCGCTTCCACAGTGTACCGATAGCCCAGCAGACCTGCTGCTTCGACAATCTCGCCCTCTTCCAACAATTGGCGGATGCGACTGGAGGAAACCACATTCGCATTCTCATCGCGAAATGCGTCCACCAGCGTAACGCCGAAACCGTGCCGCTCGCCGGATTCCATCAGAAAAGCCGGACCGCCGCGCCTGTCCTTGCCAAAGTGAAAGTCGAACCCCGTGACCACGTGGCTGACGCCCAGCAGTCCATCCAGAATGTCGGTGACGAATGCTTCCGCCGAAAGCGCAGCAAATTCGCGGGTAAACGGATATTCCACCACCGCATTGAACCCGAGCAATTCGAGCAGTCTCGCCTTCATCGGCGGCGGGGTCAGCACGAAATGCGGCTGGTCCGGTCGAAACAACTTGCGCGGATGCGGCTCAAAGGTCAGTACCAGCGCCGGCACATTGCGGCGCGCAGCTTCATCCAGTGCGCGCTGCAAAACCGCCTGATGGCCGCGATGCACGCCGTCAAAATTGCCGATTGCAACCACCCCGCCCCGCAAATCGTCGGGCAGCAGCGCGTTTGGCGATATGCGGCGAATGGGCGTTCCAGACATTTCAGCGCAGGCGATGCATGGTGGCGACCGGCTGGCGACCATGATCCGCCAGATATTGCTCCAGCCTATCGCGCGTCGGTCCGTCGGAATCGCCATATTCGCGCGCGTGGATGCCGCCGGAAATATATACATAGTCCAGCCCATAATCGGCTGCACCCTTCACATCGGTCAGCATACCGTCGCCGATTGCGAGCGCTTCGCTAATCGTTGTCGCGCCGCGGATTTCCACCGCCTCGCGCATCGCAAGATCGTAGATCGGCTTGAACGGCTTGCCGGCAATCAGCGTGCGTCCGCCAAGCTGGCCGTAATCGCGCGCCAGCGCGCCCGCACACCAAACCAGCTTGTGGCCGCGTTCGACAACAATATCGGGATTGGCGCACACAAACGGGAGATTGCGCGACCGAAAGCGCTGCAAAAGCTCCGCATAATCTTCCGGCGTTTCAGTCTCGTCATCGAACAGGCCGGTGCAAACCACGGCGTTCGCCTCGAACTCCTCGACCAGTTCCACATCCAGATCGTCATAGATTTCCAGATCGCGGTCAGGTCCAAGATGGAAAATCTTGCGCGGCCCGGACTCGATCAAGTCGCGCGTCACATCGCCGGAGGTCACGATCCGATCCCAGCTTTCGGGATCGACGCCCAACCCCGCCAATTGCCCCTCGACGGCGCTGTGCGGACGCGGCGCGTTGGTAATCAGTACTACTGCAAGCCCGGCCTGCCGCGCTTCTTTCAGCGCCTCGACCGCATGCGGAAATGGCCGCACGCCATTGTGCACGACACCCCAGATGTCGCACAAAATCGCTTTGTAGCGGCCCGATATTTCACTCAGAGCGTCAATATGCATGGCGTCCCCAACTTCCGCGTGCAGCGATTAAACGAACCCGCTGAATGTGTCACTGCTTTTCGGCTATTGGCCGACTGACCAGAGCACAAGCTGCATAATTTCGTCTTGTATGGCGTGCTGCTTGTCGATGTTGAAATGACTCACACCCGAATCGCCCGAATAGTCGCGGTTCGACAGCTTGCCGCTAAAGCCTGGCCCGGCCGCCAGCGGCAGCCCCCAGCCATGCTCGGAGAAATAATAGCCGACCGCGCGCTTCACATTGGATGGAACCGGATCGGGGTTTGTAGCGGCCAGCGAAATCAGCACATTGACCGGAATCTTCTCGCGCCGAACCACTTCCGCGATCTTCACGACCGCATCCGCACCAAAGGAGTGGCCGACCAGCGCAAGCGGTGCGCGCCCAAATTTCTGGCGTTCCATAATGATGCGGCTGGCAATGGTGTTCCAACTTGTGTGCCCCTGCACCACGGCATTCACGCCGCGCTGCGCCAGCAAACTGCCAATATCGTTCATGCCGGTCGAAAAAATACCGACTACGCCGCCGCGCAGCAGATAGACTTCAGCCGGCGCCTGAGCAGCCGCAACCGGTCGCGAAATCAGGCTCGACCCCGCCAGCGCGGCAGCGCCAGTCAGCACCTGCCTTCTATTAACCCCGTCGCCCATAGATCTTACCCAAAAATGCGCGGCACGACGCGCCCAGTCCGTCGTGCATATTCGTCATAGGATGGACCGAAGGTTTTGCGCATCATCGCCTCTTCCGGCCCGACCCGTACAATATAAAGCACTGCAATTCCCACCAATCCCGCCAGTCCGGCAATCCAGTTTGGTATCAGCAAGGCCTGCGCGATGCCCCAGAGCCAGAACGACGAATACATGGGATGGCGAACAAAACGGTAAAGCCCATCCGTTACCAGTTCATGTCTATCGCGTATCTCCAGTGAGATTGACCAGTTCTTGCCAAGCTGCCGATGGCTTGCATAGAACAGGGTCAGGAATCCGATCTCCACAAAGAGTCCAAGCCAACCCATCAACGGCCTGAAAGCATAATCCGCAAAGGCAGGAAATCCCGTCAAAACATAGACCAGCGGCACGATGGAAAGGCAGATCGAGGCAAAGCCGAGCGCCAGCCGGTCGCCCATCGAGCGCGCATCCGTGACAGTCTGGGTCTTGCGCGCCCGCCTTTGATGCGGATGGCGGATGACCGTCCATCCGACCAGCCCGCAAGCCCAGATGATTGCAGCAATTATTGGTGTCATATCGTGGCGTTGTCCTTTGCCGTGCCTGATCCCACAATCATCTCTTCTGCCCGTTCAAGCAGAGGAATTGGGCCGCAGCAAACCTGAAAGAAATCGAACCAATAAGGTTTCGTGTTCCCGAAAATGTACTGATAATGCACGCGAAAGAAGCTCTTTTTGATGCGCTTGTAGGTTTCGGCCTCAAGCATGTCCTTTACCCTCATGCGCCGCACGAGTGTGAAATCGTCCCGCACCGCCATATGCATTTCCGCGGCAGGGTTCGTCTTATAGAAATTAATGACATCCGTAAGGCATTGAATCTCGACCCAGTGTAGCCGCCCATCATCAGCCAGTGTTTTCACCTTTGAACGAAACTGCTTTGCGGCAGGATGTAACCCTGCCTTCAGCGCTGTCGAGCCGAGCGTCAGCACCGAAACGTGGGGTGCATAGCCGGTAAAATTCAGATCGCGCTCAAGACAGCGACCAGCAATATCGAGAATGAGCAATCCGCCGGTCGAATGCCCGATCAGTATTACCTCATCGAACTTGCCGGATTTCACACGTTCTATGGCGCAATCCGCAAATCTATCCATCAGCGCATCTGCGTCGGCGCGGTTTCCACGAATGAAATTGCGCGAGAACGACCATAGGTCCATCAGATGGTTGACCGGCCAGCGCTCGCCCAGTTTCCACTGTGCCAGCGCGAAAACCACCAGTCCCAAAATTATGGACATCCATCCGAGCCACTGCTGCGTCAGCTTCGCGACAATCCAGCCGAGCGCGGCAAAGGCGCAAATCATCAAAAATGGAAACAGGAAATAAAGGCCAAACCGCCACGCTTTCGCGAATATGCGGAAGGCAGTGCCCGTCACCACGAAATCCGCGAACGCCGCCAGATATTTGGCGAGCCGCACCGGCAGCGGTCGTGCGAAATCCGCCAGCACCAAGCTGTCCAGCACAAAAAAGTTGAACTCTGTCTCGACCGCTTTGCCGTCAATCTCGTTCGTTATCACCGCCCTGCCCGTTTCGGCCTCGCCGCCAGCGTCGGCGCGTTGCGCCTTCGCTCCCCACAGTTTTTCAAACCGGGCGAGTTCCTTATCCATGCGCGTAAAGAATGCCTGCGGCGACTTCGGGTCGTAGCCGCCGACGAAAAATATTGCGCGCCTGGTGATTTGTTCCGTCATTCAATTGCGAATCCGCTGTCGCTCTTTTATATCGCGCTGCAGCACATAGGAATGCCTTGGTCGAGACCTTGATATTGCATTCCTCGCAAAAAATTTGCGCTAATTTGATGGCCGATCCTTGACACTAGGAGGGGGCCAAACTATCTCCCAGCCATCATTGGCACTCACCTCTACAGAGTGCTAATGCGCATCCGGTTCTGCCGGATTGAGGACATTTCAGAACATCCGATAGGGATAATTCCAAATGGCAAAAACGAAGTTCCGCCCGCTTCATGACCGCGTGGTCGTCCGCCGGGTTGATTCCGAAGAAAAGACCAAAGGCGGCATCATCATTCCGGACTCCGCCAAGGAGAAGCCGCAGGAAGGCGAAATCATCGCTGTCGGCGCTGGCGCTCGCGATGAGAGCGGCAAGCTGGTTCCGCTGGACGTCAAGACCGGTGACCGCGTGCTGTTCGGCAAGTGGTCCGGCACAGAAGTGAAGCTCGATGGCGAAGACCTTCTCATCATGAAGGAATCCGACATCATGGGCATCATTGGCTGATCTCACCCGCAACCAATCACCTGAATTGGGCATTTTGCCCAGGAGCTAAGCTATGGCTGCAAAAGAAGTAAAATTTTCCCGTGACGCCCGCGAACGTATGCTGCGCGGTGTCAACATTCTCGCTGACGCTGTGAAGGTAACGCTTGGGCCGAAGGGCCGCAATGTCGTTATCGACAAGTCGTTCGGCGCTCCGCGCATCACCAAGGACGGCGTCACCGTCGCCAAGGAAATCGAACTCGAAGACAAGTTCGAAAACATGGGCGCACAGATGGTCCGCGAAGTTGCTTCGAAGACCAACGATATCGCTGGTGACGGCACCACGACCGCTACTGTTCTGGCTCAGGCCATCGTGCAGGAAGGCGCAAAGGCCGTTGCTGCTGGCATGAACCCGATGGACCTCAAGCGCGGTATCGACATCGCGGTTGCTGAAGTCGTCGCAGACCTCATCAAGAAGGCCAAGAAGATCAAGTCTTCGGACGAAGTCGCGCAGGTCGGCACCATCTCGGCTAACGGCGAAGAGTCGGTCGGCAAGATGATTGCGGAAGCGATGCAGAAGGTCGGCAACGAAGGCGTCATCACGGTTGAAGAAGCCAAGACCGCCGACACCGAACTCGAAGTTGTCGAAGGCATGCAGTTCGACCGCGGCTACCTGTCGCCTTACTTCATCACCAACCCGGACAAGATGGTAGCGGAACTCGAAGACGCTTACATCCTGCTCCACGAGAAGAAGCTCTCCAACCTCCAGGCGATGCTGCCGGTTCTCGAGGCTGTCGTTCAGACCTCCAAGCCGCTGCTCATCATCTCGGAAGACGTTGAAGGCGAAGCGCTTGCCACGCTGGTCGTGAACAAGCTGCGCGGTGGTCTCAAGATCGCTGCCGTCAAGGCTCCGGGCTTCGGCGACCGCCGCAAGGCAATGCTGGAAGACATCGCGATCCTCACCGGTGGTCAGGTTATTTCCGAAGACCTCGGCATCAAGCTCGAGAGCGTTACGCTCAACATGCTTGGCCGCGCCAAGAAGGTGCGTATCGAGAAGGAAAACACCACGATCGTTGACGGTGCAGGCAAGAAGGCCGAGATTCAGGCCCGCGTTGCCCAGATCAAGCAGCAGATCGAGGAAACCACTTCCGACTACGACCGTGAGAAGCTCCAGGAGCGTCTTGCCAAGCTCGCCGGCGGCGTTGCCGTTATCCGCGTCGGCGGTGCGACTGAAGTTGAAGTCAAGGAAAAGAAGGACCGCGTTGACGATGCTCTGAACGCAACCCGCGCTGCGGTTGAAGAAGGCATTGTTCCTGGCGGTGGCACCGCGCTTCTGCGCGCTGCTTCGGCTGTCACCTCGCGTGGCGCCAATGCCGATCAGGACGCTGGTATCGCCATCGTGAAGCGCGCTCTGCAGGCTCCGGCCCGTCAGATCGCTGCCAACGCTGGTGCAGAAGCTTCCATCGTTGCTGGCAAGATCCTCGAGAACAAGTCGTCTACCTTCGGCTACAACGCTCAGACGGGCGAATATGGCGACATGATCAGCCTCGGCATCGTTGACCCGGTCAAGGTTGTCCGCACTGCTCTGCAGGACGCAGCTTCGGTTGCCGGTCTGCTCGTCACCACCGAAGCCATGATCGCCGAAGCTCCGAAGAAGGACTCTCCGATGCCGGCTATGCCGGGCGGCGGAATGGGCGGCATGGGCGGCATGGATTTCTAAGCCTCCCAAGGCACACCACTATGAAAGGGCGGCCTCACGGTCGCCCTTTTTCTTTGTGCGCTGCGTTTTTTGCGTGAACGCTGAAACAAAGCGTGTAGGAACGCGGCTTTGCCGACCGCGTTTGGCTCCGTGTTCAACGAACTGGAGAAATCAGATGAAACGCATGATCGGCTTGATAGCTGGTGCTGCGCTACTGGCATGAATCGGCGTTGCCTCGGCGCAGGAAGTCATCATCGCGCCTGAGCAGCAAGTGGTAATTCGCGAATATGTAATCGCGCACCCCGTTGAACCAATCGAAGCTATCGACGGCGTTGCCGTGGGCCAGCGACTTCCGCCGGAAGTCACCCTTGCGCCAATTGAAGCGCCCGACATGACTTACGGATATGTCGTGATGGGAGATCACACGTTGATTGTTGACCCCGAAACCCGCGAGATCGTTCAGATCATTGAATAATACCGAATGGGCGATGCGGAATCCGCATCGCCCGAAGCCTGTCAGCTACGGCCCATTTGCGCATCGACGCTGATCGGTCCCGGACCGGCAGCGGCGATGTAGAGGAATATGAAGCAGAATAGCATTGCCGCTTCGCCGCCGTTCAGTACGGGGAAGAATCCGCTGCCTGCATGGCCGAGGAAGTAGGCAAACGCCATCAGACCCGACAGAACGAACGCCACCGGCCGTGAGAACAGACCAACTGTCAGCAACAGGCCGCCGACAATTTCGAGCACGGCTGCGGTCGTGGTCAACCCATTCAAAGGATAGGGAAATTCGGCCGGCCAGCCCAGCAGTTTCATCGTTCCATGGGTGAAAAATGTACCCGCGGAGAAAATTCGAAGAATGCTGAGCAGATGCGGCGCATATGGCCGAAGAAAAGCAAAATCCATAAACTTGACCTCATGATGAAAGTTTTTTGCCACTCGCTCCCTAGCATGCCAAATCGCAGTGCAACATCGCGGGCAACTGACAAATCCGTGAGCGCTGGAGCAGGTCACAGCTTTCTAACCGATTTTGTTTTCTATTCAGGTGCTTGGGCGGCTTGAATGCAGCGCAGCGAAGGGTTAGTCCGCTGACAGCATTTCTGAATTCAGGAGCCTGTCGTGGCGAACAAGACCCGCATCGAAACCGATACGTTTGGCCCAATCGAAGTCGCAAGCGACCGTTATTGGGGCGCGCAGGCACAGCGCTCGCTTGGAAACTTCAAGATCGGCTGGGAGAAGCAGCCCGTGGCTGTCGTGCGTGCGCTTGGCATCGTCAAGCGCGCCGCTGCTGAGGCCAATATGGAGCTGAAAAAGCTCGATCCGAAGATCGGCGATACCATCGTCGCTGCCGCGCAAGAGGTCATCGACGGCAAGCTGAACGATCATTTTCCGCTGGTCGTCTGGCAGACTGGCTCGGGCACTCAGTCAAACATGAACGCCAATGAGGTCATTTCCAACCGCGCTATTGAAATGCTTGGTGGTGAGATGGGCTCGAAGAAGCCGGTTCATCCGAACGACCATGTGAACATGAGCCAGTCGTCGAACGACACCTACCCGACGGCGATGCATGTCGCCTGCGCTGAGCGCATCGTTCACGACCTACTGCCCGCTCTCAAGCATCTGCACAAGGCGCTGGCAAAAAAGTCGAAGGCGTTCGACAAGATCGTCAAGATTGGGCGCACGCACACGCAGGATGCCACGCCTCTCACGCTTGGGCAGGAATTTGGTGGTTATGCCGCGCAGGTCGAATCTTCGATCAAGCGCATCGAAAGCACCCTGCCCGGTCTTTACGAACTGGCCCAAGGTGGCACTGCCGTCGGCACCGGGCTGAATGCGCCCATTGGTTTTGCCGAAAAGGTCGCCAGGCGCATCGCCAAGATCACGAAGCTGCCTTTCGTAACGGCACCGAACAAGTTCGAAGCGCTCGCTGCACACGACGCGATGGTGTTCTCGCACGGGGCGATCAACGCCGCCGCTGCCGCTCTTTACAAAGTCGCAAACGACATTCGCTTCCTTGGCTCGGGTCCGCGCTCCGGTCTTGGCGAGCTTTCGTTGCCAGAAAACGAGCCGGGCTCGTCCATCATGCCGGGCAAGGTGAATCCCACCCAGTGCGAGGCCATGACGCAGGTTTGCGTGCAGGTGTTCGGCAACAATGCCACCATTAGTTTCGCGGGCAGTCAGGGCCATTTCGAGCTGAACGTCTACAACCCGGTCATGGCGTATAATTTCCTGCAATCCGTGCAACTCATGTCAGATGCTGCTGTGTCCTTCACGGACAATTGTGTCGTCGGCATCGAGGCGCGCAAGGACAATATCAAGGCCGCTCTCGAGCGCTCCCTGATGCTGGTCACGGCGCTGGCTCCAACCATCGGCTACGACGCCGCTGCGAAGATCGCCAAGACCGCGCACAAGAACGGCACCACCCTGCGCGAAGAAGCGCTGAAGACCGGCCTCGTTACGGAGAAGGAATACGACACCATCGTCCGCGCCGAGCTTATGACCCATCCGGGCTGAGGAACCGGGCACCGGGCTTGATCATCTTGTTCAAGAACCTTCGTTGTGAACACCCCGCCCTTTGCCGTTCACCATTAATGAACGATCCGTTCGCAAGCTGCTGGCTCGCCGAACCAGCACTCGCGCGTTAATAGTGCCGCATATTCAACCGGGAACGCAGATTCATGTCCTCCAACCTTCTTGTCCTCGTCGGCCGGATTTTCCTGTCGGTTCTTTTCATTATGTCCGGCTTTGCCAAGCTCACCGGGCTCGCCGGTACGGCTCAATTCTTCGCGGCTGTTGGCCTGCCCGCACCGATGATCGTTGCGGTCCTCGTCGGTCTGCTCGAACTGTTTGGCGGCCTTGCAATCCTCGTGGGCTTCAAGACCCGCGCTGTCGCACTGGTTTTGGCTGTATTCACGCTCGCAGCAACGGCTATCGCGCACATGAACTTTGCTGATCCGATGCAGCTTCTGATGGCACAGAAGAACCTCGCAATTGCTGGCGGTTTCCTTGTGCTGGCAGCGTTCGGCGCTGGCATCTACTCGGTTGACGCAAAGCGCACATAACACCTGACACAAACAAAAAAGGCCCGCCAGTTGCGGGCCTTCTTCTTTTCCGTCACCGGTTATTTTTCCGGAATAGGCGTTCCGCCCTCAACGGCGAGTTCGAGCTTTTTGCCCGTCAGCTTGGCAAGTTGGGCGAGCCGTCCGATCGGACGCTCCCCGAACAGTGCAGCATCCTCAGCCGGAATGACCAGCGCCAGCACGCCATTGTCGCGCTTTTCCCATTTCAGTCGCGGAATGATCCCGGACATGGAAGCGGACAGCAAATACACCACGCGGAAAAGTGCAGCCAGAATCCGCGCGCGTTCGAGATAGCGTGGTGTTGCCAGCCGCAACAGGTCGGCGCTTGCCGCGGAATCATTCATCACGCCTTCGTGCCGGAACAGGTTCGCCAGCGCGATATAGGCCCGTCCCGGGTGATCCACGCCGGTAAACGACGCGTGTGCGATGATGTTCAGCGATTGCGTTCCGCGATATTCAGGATGCGCGCGCCAGCCGATATCGGCCAGCAGGCACGCCGCTTCGCGATAGCGCGCCTCGTCCTCCGTCTCATCAATGCCAAATGCACGAAACGACGCGGCCGTCCAATCCACCAGTTCATGCGCGTGTTCGACATCGCGTGCGCGCAGCACGGCAAGCTCCTCAGCGGCGGCAATCAGCGGGTCTTCGCGCTGTTTGCGGCGCGGCAGCAGCGAATAGAGATAGCCCTCGCGCACGCCAGTAGCCGACAGCACAATTTTAGAGGGCTTCATCCGCTCCACGATTTCGCGCAGCACAATCGCACCATATGAAAGCAGCGCGCGCCGGCTTTTGGAAACCGCGTCGATGCCCGCCATGCGGTCGATATTTCCCGTCGCGACCGTCGCCAGAAAATCCATAGACTGCACAGGATCCATCTCGTAATTGTGCATGATTCCAAGTGGATAGCCCGTCGCGTGCATGTGCAGCCGCGCGAGGTTTCGCCACGTTCCGCCAACGGCGTAGAAGGCCTTGCCCTCACCGTTTTTAAGTAGTTTTGCGCCTGCCAGTTCCTGGCGCGCGATCTTCATTGCCTGCAGCAGCGAGCCATTCGCCATATCCTGAAGCCGCAATCCGCCGAGTGGCAAGGTAATCCCCTCGCCGATTTCGTAGCCATTCACCTCGACGAGTTCGAGACTGCCGCCGCCGAGATCGCCCACGACGCCCACCGGGTTGCGGAAGCCGGAAATAACGCCAAGCGCCGAATAATGCGCTTCTTCACGCCCCGACAGAACATTGATCGACGTGCCGAGAATTTTCTCCGCGCGCCGGATGAAGTCTGGCCCATTCTTGGCCTCGCGTGCCGCCGCTGTTGCAACAACATGCAGTTCCCGCGCGCCTGCTTGCTCGGAAAGCGCGCGAAACCGCCGAAATTCTTCGATTGAGCGCGTCACCGCTTCCGGGTCCAGCTTGCCGGTTGAGACAATCCCGCGACCGAGACCCGCCAGCATCTTCTCGTTGAAGAAGATTGTCGGCGAGCGCACCAGACCCTCATACACAACAAGACGGATCGAGTTGGATCCTATGTCGATCACGGAAACCGGGCGACGGTCCTGAAGTCTGCCCTGTGAGCGTTCGATCAAACTGCTATGCCTTCTTGCGCCGCTTAAACTGGGCAATCCGCTTTGGCGCGTGAGATTTCAGTGCGTCACCCCGGCCCGAGAGGCTTGGGTTGGTCATGAAATATTCCTGAGCGTTGAAGGGTTCCTCGCCTTCTTCGAGCACCACGCGCCGCGAAGTGCCATCAGCCAGTACATCGAAACTTTGCTGGTTGTCCACGATGTTGCCCAGCATGATCTGGTTCAAAACCTGCTCATGCACAGTCTTGTTCTTGATCGGCACCATGCATTCCACACGGCGATCGAGGTTGCGCGGCATAAGGTCCGCCGACGAAATATAGATAATCGCCTCGTCTGATGGCAGGCCGTGGCCGTTGCCGAAGCAATAAATCCTGCTGTGTTCCAGGAAACGCCCGACAATCGACTTCACGCGGATATTGTCGGAAAGGCCCGGCACCTGCGGTCGCAGGCAGCAAATGCCACGCACCACGAGTTCGATTTCCACGCCCGCGCGGCTCGCCGCATATAGCGCGTCGATAATCTGCGGATCGACCAGCGAATTCATCTTCAACCAAATGCGCGCGGGCCGCCCCTCCTTCGCGTGGACGACTTCCTGCTCGATGTGACCGAGAATGCGGCTGCGGAGCGTGAACGGCGACACAGCGATGGTCATTTCTTTTGTCGGCTCAGCGTAACCCGTGATGAAATTGAAGATCAGGGCCACATCGCGCGCGATTTGCGCATCCGTCGTAAAGAATGACAGGTCGGTGTAAATGCGCGCGGTGATCGGGTGATAATTGCCCGTTCCAAGATGCACATAGTTGCGCAGCTTGCCGTCTTCGCGCCGTACCACAAGCGACATTTTCGCGTGTGTTTTCAGCTCCATAAAGCCGAAAACCACCTGCACGCCAGCGCGTTCGAGGTCGCGCGCCCAGCGGATGTTTGCTTCTTCGTCAAAGCGCGCCTTCAATTCGACAAGCGCGGTGACAGACTTGCCCGCTTCCGCCGCATCCACAAGCGCGCGTACGATCGGGCTGTCGTTTGAAGTACGGTAAAGCGTCTGCTTGATCGCCACCACTTCCGGGTCAGCCGCCGCCTGCCGCAGAAACTGAACCACCACGTCGAACGATTCGTAGGGGTGATGAACGATAATGTCCTTTTCGCCGATTGCCGCGAAGCAATCGCCGCCGTGGTCACGAATTCGTTCGGGAAAGCGCGGATTATAAGGCGTGAATTTAAGATCATCGCGCGCTACGGATACCAGTTCGGAAATCTGGTTTATGGCAAGCATACCTTTCAGCACGCTGATGCGGCTGCCGGAAACGCCGAGTTCCTGCGCAACGAAGTCGCGCAATTCTGCCGGCATCTGGCCGTCAAATTCGATACGAATAACCGAGCCGCGGCGGCGGCGCTTGAGTGCCGTCTCAAACAGTTGCACGAGATCTTCAGACTCTTCGGCAACCTCGATATCGCTGTCTCGAATGATGCGGAACGTGCCGGAACCTTTGACCTCGTAGCCCGGAAACAGCTTGCCCACGAACAGGTTCACTGTCGCTTCCAGAGGGATGAAGCGCACATGCTTCTTCTTGGTGTCGGGTAGTCTGATAAACCGCTTCAGCGCCACCGGCAGACGCAGCAAGGCGGACATTTCTTCGCCGTTGCGCAGATGCCGCAGTTGCAGCGCTATCGAAAAACCGAGATTGGGAATGAACGGGAACGGGTGCGCCGGGTCGATGGAAAGCGGTGTCAGAACCGGGAAAATCTGGTCGCGGAAATGCTCCTGCAGCCAAACCTGCTCGTCTTTGGAAAGCGCGTCGGCGGAAACAATCTCAATATGCTCTTTCTTGAGCACCGCGTTCAAATTATCGAAGCTGTTGTGCTGGTCCTCCTGAAGGCGCCCCACCTCCAGCAGCAGATAGTCAAGTTGCTCCTGCGGCGTGCGTCCGTCCGGGCTTTTTATCGCGATTCCCTGCCGCACCTGCGCGGCCAGGCCGGCGACGCGCACCATAAAGAATTCATCGAGATTGGCGGCTGAAATCGACAGAAACCGCACGCGCTCAAGCAGCGGGTGCGAAATATTTTCCGACTCTTCCAGAACGCGCCGGTTGAACTGGAGCCACGAAAACTCACGATTCACGAAACGGTCGGGATTCCCCTCCGTTTCACTCCCCGCACCCGAAACTTCCACTCGCAATGGCTTTAGCTCATTCATGTTCCAATATCCGGTGCTTTGCACCGACCCCGCAACGTCTCTAGTCTAACCATTTGACAGGCTTTTGCGACATTTTCGTTTCAATGATGTGACAGTCTCCATGGGGGAAATGCTTTGCGAAGCACGGCTCGCCAAGGGTGCCTAATTTCCGTTCGAAGGTTATTCACCCGCGACGCAGCGGCTTCTTGCAAAGCGCGCGGAATTGTTTCAAACGCTTGGAACCAGAACATCGGCAAGGAGCATAGTCATGGCGGCGGGCGCGATCCCTCATTTCCACAATGACGGCGGCTATGCGACCATTGAAATCGGCGTCACCGAGTTCATGTGCATGGGCGCGAACCCGCCCTTCGATCACCCACATGTGTTTCTCGACATGGGCGACGATACGGAAAGCGTCTGTCCCTATTGCTCGACCCTGTTCCGCTACAACCCGTCGCTCCGCCCGGACCAGACCCTGCCGGAAGGCTGCGCCTATCTGGATCACGCTGCCTGAGGGCGGCGCGCGCCAAGGTCGCGCATGATAGCCAAAGCTCAATCCATTCTGATTGCCGGAGCTGGTATTGCCGGACTGTCTGCCGCATTGGCTTTCGCGCGGCGTGGCGCGGATGTGCAAATCTTTGAGCGCGCCGAAAAGCTTGAAGAAGTCGGCGCAGGGCTACAGCTTTCGCCGAATGCCACGCGCTTTCTCTCGCGCATTGGTGTGCTCGACGAGCTCATGGAAACCGCAGTCGAGCCGGATGCTATCGTGCTGCGCCGGGCCGATACGCTGCGGGAGATTGGCCGCGTGCCGCTCGGACAAGCCGCCCGCGCTCGCTGGGGTTCGCCCTACCTCGTATCGCACCGCGCCGATTTGCAGCGCGCTTTGCTGAATGCCGTCGCGCGACAATCCAGCATCAAACTCTCAACGAACGCGCCAGTCAGCGACATTGATCTGGAAAGCGACGCACCGCGCATCGCCGTGGGTCGACACGATGGCGAGCGGGACGTTTCGGGCCGACTGATTGTTGGCGCGGATGGCGTCTGGTCAACCATTCGCGCGCTTTCGGGCAAAGTCGGCGAAAGCCGATTCGTCGGGCAGATCGCATGGCGGCGCACTATGGCGACGGATTCCCCTGCTGCGCAGGCGCTGCTCGCCGCCTGCCCCGGCCGATGCGTAACCGCGTTTCTGCATCCTGGCTTTCATATGATTGCCTATCCCGTGCGGGGAGGTAAGGCGATCAATCTGGCCGCATTCACGCCCACCCGTGTTGAAATGTCGACCGGCTGGAGCCATGAGGGCCAGACATCGAAGCTTCAAAAAGCCATGTACGGCACCGCACCGGCCGTCGCCGCGTTGGCCACGGATGGCGATTGGCTCGCCTGGCCGATTCATGTCGCAGATCTCGATGCGCCTTGGTCAGCGCCCGTTGGCCTGGCGCTCATTGGTGATGCTGCCCACGCTATGACGCCCTTTGCGGCGCAGGGCGCGGCAATGGCGATTGAAGACGCCGAAACGCTCGCCGCTCGCACTGTTGATACACCTGACCTCGCCGCAGCGCTCCACACCTGGACCGTCGAACGGCGTCGGCGCGTGCTGAAAGTCGCACGTCGCGGTGCGTTCAATCACTTCGCGTGGCACGCATGGGGACCGGCCGCAACCGCGCGCGATCTGGTGCTAAAAATGCGCAGTCCAGAGTCCCTGATGGCCGATATGGATTGGCTGTACGGGTGGGATGGTCCGATCTAACCCACCCGCACTATCCTCAATGCAATATCTGGCTAAGGAAGAGCTTGGTGCGCTCGTGCTGCGGATGGTCGAAGAATTCCTTCGGCGTGTTCTGCTCCACGATCTGCCCCGCATCCATAAAGATCACGCGGTTGGCGACCTTGCGCGCAAAGCCCATTTCGTGGGTCACGCAGAGCATGGTCATGCCCTCTTCGGCCAGACCCACCATAGTATCCAGAACTTCCTTGATCATTTCCGGATCGAGCGCCGATGTCGGCTCGTCAAACAGCATGATGCGTGGGTTCATGCACAGCGAGCGGGCAATCGCCACGCGCTGCTGCTGGCCGCCCGACAACTGACCCGGATATTTGTGCGCCTGCTCCGGAATTTTCACGCGGCGCAGGAAATGCATAGCCGTTTCCTCGGCTTGCTTCTTCGGGACCTTACGCACCCAGATCGGCGCCAGCGTGCAATTTTCCAAAATCGTCAGATGCGGAAACAGGTTGAAGTGCTGGAACACCATGCCGACCTCGCGCCGCACCTCGTCGATCTTTTTCAGGTCGTTGGTCAGTTCCTTGCCGTCGACAATGATCTGGCCCTTCTGGTGCTCTTCCAATCGGTTGATGCAGCGGATCATGGTTGACTTGCCCGAGCCGGACGGCCCGCAAATGACGATCCGTTCGCCACGCATAACCTTGAGGTTGATGTCTTTCAGAACGTGGAACTCGCCATACCATTTATGCATGCCGATAATATCGACTGCGACGTCGGTTTTCGACACTTCCATTTTGGAGCCGTCGACATTGATCTCGTCGGCAGCGACGGCGTTTTCTGTGGTCATTGCCAATTCCCCTATGTGTTTACGTTAGCAGCCATCGGGTTATTTCCGATGGCTCGTATCGAGACGGCGTTCCATGAACATCGAGTAGCGTGACATGCTGAAGCAGAATATCCAAAAGATTGCGGCTGCAAAGACATAACCGGTCTTGGCTGTCTGCGGCGTTGCCCAGGTCGGATCGCCCGAAATACTCTGCTTCACCACACCCAGCAGGTCGAACATGGAGATAATCAGCACCAGCGTCGTGTCCTTGAACAGACCGATGAAGGTGTTCACGATGCCCGGAATGACCAGCTTGAGCGCCTGCGGCATGACGATGAAACCCATCTTCTGCCAATAGCCCAGGCCGAGCGAATCCGCGCCTTCATACTGCCCCTTCGGGATGGCCTGCAGACCGCCGCGCACCACCTCCGCCATATAGGCCGAGGAGAACAGCGCCACGCCGATCAGCGCGCGCAACAGCTTGTCGAAGGTCATGCCCGGCGGCACGAACAGCGGCAGCATGAAGCTTGCCATGAACAGTACAGTCACCAGCGGCACACCGCGGATTGCCTCGATGAACACCACGCACAGCATCTTGATGATCGGCATTTTCGACCGCCGCCCAAGTGCCAGCAGGATACCCAGCGGCAGCGAAACCACGATGCCGACATAGGAGATGACCAGCGTGACCATGAGGCCACCCCAAAGCGGAGTTTCGATATAGGACAGGCCGAAATAGCCGCCGACCAGCAGGAAGAACGCAACAAACGGGAACACCACGAAGAAGAGGATCGCGTTGAGTTTCTTGAATGGTGCACTCGGCGTCAGCAACGGTATCAGCAGTGCGATGAAAATCACGCCTGTCAGGATCACGCGCCAGCGCTCTTCCAAAGGATAGCGACCGAACATGAACTGTCCGAAGCGTGCCTCAACAAATGGCCAGCAGGCGCCGGACCATCCCGCTGGCAACTGGCCGCCCTGCTCCGTCGTCAGGCATGCCGTGCGGTCTGCGCCAGACCAAACCGCGCTGAAGAAAAGCCAGTTGAGGATTTGCGGCAGAAACCACACAACAGCCAGCGCGGCAATCAAGGTCAGCACCGTGTCAATGGGCGATGCGAACAGGTTCTTGCGTACCCACGCATTCGGGCCAACCGCCGAGCTTGGCGCAGCCTGCGCCAAGGCCATTTCGGTTCTCACCCATGCAACATCATGTTCCTGCATGGCTTATCTCTCCTTCAGCGCCATTTTGGCGTTGAACCAGTTCATGAACAGCGAGGTCAGAATGCTCAAGCTGAGGTAGACCGCCATGAAAATGACAACCACCTCGATGGCCTGACCGGTCTGGTTCAGGATCGTTCCGCCGATGGCGTAGAGGTCGGGATAGCCGATCGCCACAGCCAGTGATGAGTTCTTCGTCAGGTTAAGATACTGGCTTGTCAGCGGCGGGATAATGATCCGCATCGCCTGCGGAATAACCACCAGCCGCAACCCCTGTGAGGGGCGAATGCCAAGCGCCGAATAGGCTTCCGTCTGCCCGCGCGGCACACCCATGATGCCCGCGCGCACAATCTCGGCGATGAACGCTGCAGTGTAGAAAGAAAGCGCGAGGAACAGCGACAGGAATTCCGGCTTGATGTTCGCGCCGCCGGTGAGGTTGAACGTCCCTTTCTGCGGCAGATCGAACGTCAGCGGGAATCCACCAAGCACGAAACCGAGAAACGGCATTCCCAGGATCAGCGCGACGCTTGTCCAGATCACCGGAAATTGCTGGCCCGTTTCCACCTGCCGTGCACGCGCCCACCGCGCCACAAACCAGCTGAATATGATGCCGAGCACCAAACCGACGAGGATGAGCCACGAACCCTCCCCCCAAACCGGTCTCGGTAGATAAAATCCGCGATTGTTCAGGAAAGAGCTTAGCGGCAGCGAGTAGCTGTCGCGAACATTCGGCAGCAGCGAAAGCACGCCCTGATACCAGAACAGGATAACCAGCAAAGGCGGGATATTGCGGAACAATTCCACGTAAACCGTCGCAATCTTGCGGATAAGCCAGTTGTTGGACAGGCGCCCGACGCCAACCAGAAACCCAATGATCGTCGCGGCGATAATACCCGTCACAGCCACCAGCGCGGTATTCAAGATGCCGACGACAATGGCGCGGCCAAATGTCGAATCCGACGAATACGGGATGAGTGACGTAAGAATATCGAACCCGGCCCGGCCTTTCAGGAAGGCGAAGCCTGTCTGAATGTTCGAGCGGCGCAGGTTCTCGAGTGTATTTTCAACAATCCACCATCCGCCCAGCACCAAAAGCGCAACAATAAGCACCTGAAAAAAGATACTTCTCGCTCGTGGATCATAGAGCAGGGAAACCTTCTCCGATCGCCCCGCTGGTAACACGTCCTGTGTTGCCATATCGTTCCCCTTCCATTGCCGGACGGACATATTTGTCTCGCCCGGAAAAAAGGCCGGGGCGTTTTTTGCGCTCCCGGCCTGATCCGCTTAGCGGATTGGAGGGCCGTATTGCAGGCCGCCCTTGGTCCAAAGCGCATTCGCGCCGCGTGCGATCTTCAGCGGGCTGCCGGTGCCGACATTGCGCTCGAAGATTTCGCCATAGTTGCCAACGCCCTTGACGATGTTGACAACCCAATCGTTGGTCAGGCCGAGGTCGGTGCCGATCTTCGTATCAGCCTCGACACCGAGCAGACGGCGCAGGTCCGGATTTTCGGTGGACTTCATCTCTTCGACGTTTGCCTGCGTGATGCCGGCTTCTTCGGTGTTCAGCAGAGCGAAGTAGGTCCACTTCACGATGTCAAACCACTTATCGTCGCCCTGGCGCACTGCCGGCCCGAGCGGTTCCTTGGAGATGATTTCCGGCAGAACGACGTGATCGTCCGGCGCGCTCATCTGGAGGCGAACAGCATAGAGACCCGACTGGTCGGTGGTGTAGGCGTCGCAGCGGCCAGCGTCATAGGCGGCGTTGGCTTCTTCGAACTTCTCGAACACGACCGGCGTGTATTCCATCTTGTTCGCCTTGAAGTAGTCGGCGAGGTTCAACTCGGTCGTCGTGCCGGATTGCACGCAGATAGCGGCGCCGGAAAGCTGAAGCGCGGAGGTGATGCCGGGCAGCTTCTTGGAGTTCACCATGAAGCCCTGACCGTCATAATAGGTGATGCCCGCGAAGTTCAGGCCGAGTGCGGTATCGCGGTTGATCGTCCAGGTGGTGTTGCGCGACAGAATGTCGACTTCACCGGACTGAAGCGCCGTGAAGCGGTCTTTTGCGCTCAATGGTGTGAACTTCACCTTGGTCGCATCTCCGAACACTGCTGCTGCAACCGCGCGGCAGAAATCGGCATCGAGACCGGTCCATTCACCCTTGTCGTTTGGCGAGGAGAAACCGGCGAGACCGGTGTTTACGCCGCACTGTAAGAAACCCTTCTTTTTGACGTCATCCAGTGTATCTGCCGAGGCTGCCCCGGCCACCAAGCCCAGTAGGGCGGCGCCGAGAATAACTTTTGCTTTGTTCATAACCCTCTGACCCTTTTTGTTTTTCAGATGTCCCGTTGCGTCTGAAGGCGAACGTTCCTGCCGGCCCTGTACCCCATTGGCAACATCGTCCTGCTCCGCGGTTCGCGCTTCGCTCACGAAAAATAACCAATGACATTATTTTAGTCAGGTCAAGTTGAATTGGCCTAATGGTTTCGTGATCTGGGATAAATTGTTCCCTGGCGGCCGCCTGATTTGCTGGCTCAACAATGACGTATTGCAGGCGCCACCGCGCACCGCTAATTGCTTTTTCCACAGTTCAACGGGGTAAAAAATGGCAAAGACTGACAAGGAAAAGCTTGGCATAAATACGCGGCTAGCCCACACGGGCAATGATCCGCATGCCTTCTTCGGCTTCGTCAATCCGCCGGTCGTGCATGCTTCGACCGTCCTTTTCCCCAATGCTGACACGCTCGCGCGCCGTGCACAGAAATATACGTATGGCACGCGCGGCACCCCCACCACCGATGCGCTCGGCATCGCGATCGATTCGCTGGAAGGTTCAGCCGGAACCATCATGGTGCCCTCCGGGCTCGCCGCGGTCACGATTCCGCTGCTCGCCTTTCTGTCGTCAGGCGACCATGTGCTGATCGTTGATTCGGTCTACCACCCCACCCGCAACTTCGCGGACACGATGCTCAAGCGCCTGGGCGTTGAGGTGGAGTATTACGATCCGCTTGTCGGCGCTGGCATCAAGGCCCTGCTGAAGCCAAACACGCGCGTGGTATTCACCGAATCACCAGGATCGAACACCTTCGAGATGCAGGACATTCCGGCAATTGCCAAAGCTGCGAAAGCCGCTGGAGCCGTTGTCATGATGGACAACACCTGGGCCACGCCGCTTTATTTCCGCCCGCTCGACCACGGGGTGGACATTTCGATCCACGCCTCCACCAAATATCCCGCCGGTCATTCCGATGTGTTGCTGGGCACTGTTTCGGCCAACGAGGCCTGCTGGCCGAAGCTCCATGAAACATTCATAAGCATGGGTTGTTGCGCTGGGCCGGACGATGTCTATCAAGTGCTGCGCGGCCTGCGCACGATGGGCCTGCGGCTTGAACATCATCAGAAAAGCGCGCTTGAAATCGCCCGCTGGCTGGAGCAACAGCCCGGCGTCGCGCAAGTTCTGCATCCGGCTCTGGAATCGCATCCGGGCCACGCGCTGTGGAAGCGCGATTTCAGCGGCTCAAGCGGCATCTTCTCAATTGCGCTGGACGGCGGCGGCCAAGAGCAGGCCCATGCCTTCCTCGATGCGCTGCAAATCTTCGGTCTGGGCTATTCGTGGGGCGGCTACGAAAGCCTTGCGGTTCCAGTTTTCCTCGGCGACCGCGTGGTTGCAAAGGGTCCCTACCCCGGTCCGGTTCTGCGTCTGCAAATCGGTCTTGAGGATGTAACGGACATCAAGGCAGACCTTGAACGCGGCCTTGCGGCAGCGCGGGCTGCGTGAAACTCTACTTCTTCACAGAAGTTGCAAATTCATCGATCAGGCTGATGAGCTCCGGCTCATCAACCAGAACCTTGGCCTGTTCCCAATCCACCCAGCCGCGTCGGCGCTGCTTGGCTTCGCGCCAGCGGGGCATGCTGCCGGTCACTTCCAGCGGATAGACCACAACATTGATCGGCACGAACGCGGTTTTGAGCCGCTTCCAATATTGATATTCGCCGATCGGCTTTTTCTGCACTTCGCCTTTGATGCCCGCTTCCTCGCGCGCTTCCAGCGCGGCAGCGTCCCAATCCTTCAGGCCGTCCATCTGCCAGCCCTTGGGAATTACGAAACGTCGCGTGCCGCGCGAGGTGATCAGCAGCACTTTGAGTTCACCATCATCGGATATGCGAAAGGGTAAGGCAGCGACTTGCCTTATGTCTTTCCCTCTCTCTATGAGCGCTTTTGCTTTTTTCTGCTTCATCCAGACGAAGGATTCATAATCCGGCTAATTAATTCAAGCCCGATTCGGCCTCCCTCATAAGAAAAGTTCGCAGCCAGACTGCGCAGCATGAAAATCAGCATGGCGCCGCCACTCGGCCTAAACGCGCCGCGCCAACAATAACCATTGCCTGCAATCGTTTGCGTGGCCCACACTGGCATATGGGGCCATGTCACTGCGAACCGATCTTTTTAACGGACAGCAGAGCTAAAATGGCGATCCCGGCAGGGCTCGAACCTGCGACCCACAGCTTAGAAGGCTGTTGCTCTATCCAACTGAGCTACGGGACCGGATGCTGCTGTGCTTAGTGCGTCCAGGGCACTTTGCGGTCATACCGGAAATTGTCGGAGTAGGAAATCGTGCGGCGCTTGGCTTCCTTGGGCTCCTGCACGCGATATTCGATGCCGTGCTTTTTGGCATAGGCTTCGGCTTCCTCGCGCGTTTCAAACGTCAGCTTGATTTGACGCCTCATGTCGCCAGATGAGGTGTAGCCCATCAGCGGGTCGATCTTGAGCGGCTGGGACGGATCGAATTCCAGAACCCAGTAGCCGGTCTTTGCCTTGCCGGATTGCATGGCCGTTTTGGCCGGGCTGAATATACGGGCGGACATGTCGCTCACTTTGTATATCTGGAACAGGATATTGCCTGCTCAATACTGCGAGTGGACCAATGTCGCAAGCCGCCGAATGGCATCGCTGTTACTTCTTGAATAATTTGGCGTCAGGGGGCTTGCATGCGCTCGCCTAACATCATAGGCAGTGCACCGCGCCATTACGGCCGTCGGAGTGTAGCGCAGCCTGGTAGCGCACCTGATTTGGGATCAGGGGGTCGCAGGTTCGAATCCTGCCACTCCGACCACTAGACTGCCAATCAACTGGCGTTTTTCACTCACGCTCAATTCTTCACCGCCTATACATTTGCCATTTCATGGAACACAGGCGGTATTTCGCGCGTTGCTAGCCAGGTTCGTCCAAGCTATGTCTTGATCAAAATTCAACGCGCCTAAAACGCGGGCAGAAGAAGCGGGTTTATGCAGATCGCTGAAATGCTAGTTCCGGCGCCGGCCAAGGCGATTCCGGATCGCCGTTTTGAAATCAAAGAGCGCACCGCCGATATTCACGAATTGCTGGATCAGCGCGTCGGTTCTTTCGATTCCCTCTCGAACTATCGACGCTATTTGCAGGGAATTGCGAGGTTCCGCTTCGACATCGAAAGGACGCTCCAAATCGCTCATTGGCCCGCGGAATGGAATGGCTGGCACCCTCCCTTCATAGCCCCTGCCCTTGAGCGCGATCTGTCTGCTATGGGTCTCGAAATCAGCCGAAAACCGTCACGCCGTCCGGACATCACATCGGTCAGCCAGTTGCTTGGCCTGCTTTATGTTGTTGTGGGCTCGTCGCTGGGCGCCCGGCTGTTGGTGGTGCGGGCTGCTGCGCTCGACATCCACAAAGGCAATGGCGCGATGCATCTGGCGGTTATGTCGAATGATATTGCGCCGTGGCGGCAGTTTCTCTCATGTCTCAACGCGTGGGAACCTTTTGACCTTGAACTGGCCGTATCCACCGCGCGGTCTGCGTTTCATCAAGCAATAGATGGCTTTGTCGATACGGTAGATGAATAGCGAACCCGTAAATCTGACCAACTGCGACCGTGAGCCTATTCACGTGCCCGGCAGCATTCAGCCGCACGGCTGTCTGCTGGCCTGCGATTCCGCTCTCGCCACATTTTCCCGATGCTCGGAAAATGCAGCGAACATGCTTGGCATCGCCGACGGCGATCTTATAGGTGCGCCAGTCGAGCAGACGATTGGCCGGGAAGCGCGCGCCAAGGTTATGACGGCGCTGAAAAGCTTTCACACAATTGGCCGGCCAGCCATGCTGTTCGGCGTCGAGTTGCCGGGCGGCAGGCGTTTCGACCTCGCCGTCCACGAGCATCGCGGTACGGTCATCATTGAGTTTGAACCGGCTGAAAACGCCGAGGAGCCTTTTGCGCTCGCCCGTCAGCTTATCGGTAATATGGGCGAGTTGCGCAGCTCAGAGAAGCTCATTATGGCGGCCGCGCGCTCCATCAAGACCCTCCTGAAATATGACCGGGTCATGGTGTATCGATTCGACACCGATGGTTCCGGCAAGGTCATTGCCGAATTAAAGCGGCCTGATCTGGAAAGCTTCCTCGGGCAATATTTCCCCGCGACCGACATTCCCCAGCAGGCGCGCGCGCTTTATCTGCGAAACACGATCCGCATCATTTCCGACGCAAGCGGGCCGCGCGCTGCGATTCTCCCGCCATCTGGCGCAGCGCTCGACCTCACTTTTGCGCATCTCAGAAGCGTTTCGCCCATTCACCTCGAATATCTGCGCAACATGGGCGTCGGCGCGTCCATGTCGATTTCTATCATTCTGAACGGCGAGCTATGGGGGCTCATCGCCTGCCATCACTACTCGCCCAAATATCTTGGCATGGCGCAGCGAGTGGCCGCTGAAATGTTCGGGGAATTCTTCAGCCTGCATCTGGCCGCAAGCCTGACCGAAGAAAAGCTGGCGGCAGCAACCCACGCTCGCTCAAGCCTTGATTGCCTGCTGTCCTCGGCCTCGACTTACTCATCGGTCGGTGATCTGCTGAAATCAAATTTCTCTGCGTTGATGGACCTCATACCGTCGGACGGTGCCGGCGTGTGGCTGGATGGCCAATGGTTCGGCTATGGCGCAGCGCCTGCCGCAGGCGATGCAAAGCCTCTTGTTTCGTGGCTGAGAGGCGACGGTGACGCCAGGATTTGGTCGACACACAGCCTGAGCGCCACCGCGACCGAGTTTGCCGGTCATCATGCGAATTTCGCTGGCGTGCTCGCTATACCTTTGGCCAAGCTTGGCGATGATTGTCTGTTCTTCTTTCGCCGGGAGAAGGTGAAAAATCTGGATTGGGCGGGCAATCCCGACAAAACGTATGAGACAGGCCCGCTTGGCGACCGCCTCACTCCGCGTAAGAGCTTTTCCATCTGGAAAGAGACGGTTCGAAACCAGGCGCAGCCGTGGGAAGACACCGAGTTGCAAACCGCCGAAACCTTGCGCGTGGCCTTGGTCGATATCCTGCTTCAACAGAGCGAGTTGCTTGAAGAAGAGCGGCAGAAATCGGACCTTCGCCAGAAAATGCTCAATCAGGAGTTGAATCACCGCGTCAAAAACATTCTCGCGATCATAAAATCGCTGATTGAGCATCCGCTTGAGCCGGAAGGCTCGCTCGAAAAATACGTCAGCTCCCTGAAAGGCCGGATTCAGGCTCTCTCGCACGCGCATGATCAGGTTGTGCGTGGCGACAATGGCGGCCTTTTCGAAGATCTGGTCCGCTCGGAACTCTCACCATATTGGCGCGAGGGCATCACCATCGCCGGGCCTGCGGTATGGCTTGATGCGCGCGCCTATTCGGTCATGGCGCTTGTGCTTCACGAGCTTGCCACGAACGCTGCCAAATATGGCTCGCTATCCTCCAAGCATGGCAAGCTTGCCGTAAAGTGGAGCATCGAGAACGGCCATTGCGAAATTCGATGGAAAGAAAGCGACGGGCCCGCCGTATTGCCGCCGAAGCGCACCGGCTTTGGCTCGGTGCTGATTGAGCGCAGCGTCCCCTACGATCTCAAAGGCAGCAGCCGTATCAATTATGATCCTCACGGCGTCACCGCCCAGTTTTCCATACCTTCCAAATTTGTGAGCCTGGCTGATCAGCCGACGACCGGCGAGCGCGCCCAATCCGTCGATGCTGCACAAACCAGCGGATTGTCAGGCGACATGGTCGTCATGGTTGTCGAAGACCAGATGCTGATAGCGATGGATCTGGAAGCCATTCTCGAAGACGCGGGCGCCAAGGAGGTTATCGTCGCCAGTTCCACCGCCGAGGCTTTGAGCCTGCTTGAAGAACGTCAACCGACCGTCGCGATTCTTGACCTCAATCTTGGCCATGAAACGTCGCTTCCCGTTGCGGACGCCTTGAGTGAACGCGGCATCCCTTTCGCCTTTGCCACGGGTTATGGCGACGCCGCTGGCCACACGGAACGCTTCGCGGATGTTCCTGTCGTTCGCAAACCCTATGACAGCGAGTCGATCATGAACGCGGTTGCTGTTGCGCTCGCAGATCATTCCGCTAACCGTGATCGAAGCCCCCGCTAGCGGCAAGCCCTTCTTTACATTAACAATTAGTCCCAACTGCACGGCGGTGCGGAAATGCGGGGCACATTTTTGAAGATTGAAGCGCAAAAGCTGGAGACATTCGCCTGTCCCTATTGCAACGCGTTGCTGGAAACCGGCGTGATTTCCTGCCGTTGCTGCAGCCGGGATTTGACGCCCGTTTTGCCGCTCATTTCGCGCATTTCCAAATTGGAAGGTTCAATCGCTTCCCTTGAAAGCCAGTTGAACCTGATGCGCGCCGAAAGGATCAGCACGCAACTGCTTCCTGCCCCCACCGGTCAAATGTCAGAAGAAGCATTCCGCGCTGGTCCGAGACGATTTTGGCCGCTTCTGATCGGCTTCGCAGCGCTTCTGCTTGCCTATGCGATGGTTGTTTTGTGGCTGGACCTGCCACTATCGGTCCTGCGCTTTTCCTCGATAGCGATACCACTGGCGGCTGGCTTTGCGTATCTTGGTCGCAGGCCGCGCCTTGGCTGGATGGATGCAGTCACCGCGGTCGTCTTTGCCATCGTGTGCGTATGGTCGATGAACGCCATCCTAGGCTGGATCGATGGAATCCCGATCCTCCCGCAAAGCACGGCAGCTTGGCGCGAGACAATGTATTACATGCTGAGCATCGGCGCATCGATGCTGTCTGGTATGCTGCTGCGCATGTTGTTTGTTGCAATGGCAGGTCGCGGCCTCACAAGTCTTCCGCGCCTGCGCCAAGGGCTGCTCGCCATGAACAAGAGCATGCCTTTGGATACGTTGAAAGCCATTGAATTGACGGTTTTACTCCTCGGAACCTTGGTATCCGCAATCACGGGTCTTTTCGCAGGAATAGTGGGGTTGTCTGGATGAGTGCACTGTCGGGAATACGCGCCATTTTCGCTGCGTCAGCCATCTTGTCCGCAAGCCTTTTGCCCGCGTTCGCAGCCGAGCCTGTTCAACTCATTACGCCGGAGGAGGCGAAGTTGCCCGCCTCGGATGCCGATGGAACGAGCCGCAACATCACGCGCGGTCCTGGCATTGACACGCTGGCTCCATCGCCCATCGGCGTGCATGGTGTTTTTCGCTTTGCGGTCAAGTTCAAGCCGCGCAACGGCGTCCAGATCGACCCCGAGCAGGTGCGCGTAACATATCTGCGCGAGCCCAATGTCGACCTCACGGCGCGCATCAAGCCGTTCATTACTGCTGAGGGCATTGAAGCTCCGGAAGTGGTCGCGCCTGCTGGAGAGCATGTAATTGTCATCGAGGCGGTCGACAGGGAAGGTCGCACGGGGCGCGGCGAGGTTACGCTCACGGTCACCGCGCCATAACGAGCCTTATTGCGCCGTCGCATCCGGCAAGATGCGGGCGGCAGGCGCTTCGCCATATGCCGCCGGAACCTGCTCCCCGTTCGTCAATTCCGATACGCGCGTTGATGTTTCTTGCACCACCTCGTCAAGCGTCAGACCGGGCGTCGATAGTGTTTGCAGCAAGGCCACCACGAATGGGCTATCCAGTCCGCTGCCATCCGCTGCGGTTTTCCCCGGCTGGGTTGAGTGAAGCACAACATTGTTTTCCAGCGGCGTGGGCGAAACCGCCAGACCCATGTGAAGCCGCTCCGGCATCGCTTCTCGATGCCCGCCTGCGGCGCTGCGTGAAGCCGCCACCGCTTTTGCCTCGATAAAAGGATCATCGCGGCATGCATCGACTATAACCAGCGCACCGTGCCGCGCATTGCTTGCCGCATCCGTCAGTTCACGCAATGCAAGCGCCTTTGTCTGTAGCTCCTTGTCGGTTTCCAGCGTGGCATCCACTGGCACGAGATAATTGACACCCTCCGTCTCCACGCCGTGACCGGCGTAGAATACGACGACGATGTCGGCTTCCTTTGCGCGTTCGGCGACATAGCCGGGCAAGCTTTTCAGATTTGCGCCGTCAATATCCTCGGCAATCTCAACCTCGTCGAACCCCATATCCGCCAGCCTGCTCGCAATCGCCGCTGCATCGCGGCGCGCATTTGGCAGGCTTGGCAGTTCCGCGTAGTTGCTTGATCCCATGATGAAAGCCAGCCGCTTCACGCCATCCGGCGAAGGGTTTTCTGGCACGACACCAAACTCGAATCCCGGCGCAAACTGCCCTGCCCGGCGTTGCAACAGCACCTGCGTTAGTTGCTTCAACCGCCATGACGCGTCATTTCGTTCAAGCAGGTTTGGAGTGTCGCGCGTGCCATCCAGAATGCGTCGATAAATCTCTATCGCTTTCGCCTTGTCCTGCTGCGCCTCCGCCGCGCGGCCCAGACCGAGCACCCATTTCCAATCATCCGGCTTCAGCTTGCCCGCCTCATTGTAGAGAACCTCCGCCGTACCGGGATCTTTCAGGTTATCCAGCGCCAGATCGCCAGCGCGCACCAGAAGATCGGCGTTTGTCGAGTTGGCGTCCTCTTCCGGCATGTCGCCCGTTTCCTTCGCGGCCGCCAGCATATCCTCATAGGCAGCGCGCAAATCGCCTGTGCGAGCTTCGATGTCCGACTTCCGCATCAGCGCCAGCCGCCTGTATGGCGGTCCCAACGCTGCCGCCGCGATCATATCCTCGCGCGCCTTTCCAAGTTCCCCGATGCGCCTGAACAACAGTCCGCGCGCGGTCAGTGCCGTACCCAGTTGCGGATCGAGTTCGAGCGCTCGATTGAGGTCGGCAAATGCAGCGCTCACCTCGCCCTTTCGCTCCGCTTCCAGCGCCCTTTGCACATAGGGCGTCGGGTCATTCGGCGCCGCCTGCATCGCTTCCTGTATGTCGCTGCCGATGCCGTCATCCACACCGATGGTCTGGTTGATGGTCACACGCAGGGCGAGCGCTTCGCTCTTCAGCGGTCCGTTCAGCTTGATAGCCGCATCTATGTCCGCAAGCGCCGCGCTTACGTCCTCCTTCGTGGGCACCTTATATTCGGGCATTGAGCCATCGGGATTAGGCTCAAACGCCATGCCGCTCTGCACAACCTGTAAAAACCGGCTCAAACTTCTGAAAAACGCTGCCTTCTGGCGATCCGGCTCGCTGGTTGCTGCGTCGTCCAGCACTTTGGTGCAGGACCTCTCTGCCTTCGTCAGTTCTTCTATCGGCAGAATTGCGGTTTTGACGCGCTCGTCCGCGCATATCGCAAGATCAGAGGCCGTATCGGCGTGCGCTGTTGGAATCGCACACAGAAGTGCAGCACCGCACAGCAAATCCAGACGCATCGAGTATCCCTCACGGTCAATTCGCAAAGCAGGATAAATCTACACGCCCGCTTGTAAACTTGACCAATTGGGGCGGGCGCTTACTGCTCGCTCCGCGTCATTCGCGCCACGAGTGCAAAGAGGAACGGAGCGAGGAATACGCCCAGAACTGTCGCCGCAATCATGCCGCCCATGACGCCGACGCCGATGGCGTTCTGCGCCGCCGAGCTTGCGCCCGTCGCGCGCGCGAGTGGCAGCACGCCCAGAATAAACGCCAGCGATGTCATAAGGATCGGTCGCAGGCGCAAACGCGCAGCTTCCAGAACGCTGTCGCGCACGCTTCGCCCCTGCTCTCGCAAATCCTTCGCGAACTCGACAATCAGAATGGCGTTCTTCGCGGTCAGGCCGATTGTCGTCAGCAGCCCCACCTTGAAATAAACGTCGTTGGACTGGCCGAACAGCCGCGCCGCCAGCAGTGCGCCCAGAATGCCTGCAGGCACGGCCAGAATCACCGAAAGCGGAATCGTCCAGCTTTCATAAAGCGCTGCGAGGCAAAGGAAGACGACCAGCAGCGAAATCGCGTAGAGCATCGCCGCCTGCGACCCGGCCAACCGCTCCTGATATGAAATGCCGGACCATGCCACAGTGTACCCGCCGGGCAACTCCGCAACGAGGCGTTGCATCTCGTCCATCGCCGCGCCGGAGCTTGCGCCCGCAGCCGCCGCTCCGCTGATCGAGACGGAACCCGACCCGTTGAAGCGTGATAGTCCGGGCGGGGCCTGCGCCCACGTCGCCCAGGAGAACGCGGAGAACGGAACCATTTCGCCTGCGTCGTTGCGCGCATACCAGTATGAAATGTCAGACGGCTGCATGCGGAATGACGCATCACCCTGCACATAGACCGGCTTCAAATTTTCGTTGAGAATGAAGTCATTGACATTGGTTCCTGCGAAGGCCGTCGAAATCAGGTTGTTGATCGCGCTGATATCGAGGCCAAACGCGCCCGCCTTTTCGTGGTCGATATGGACCTTCAATTGCGGCTCAAGCGTTTTGGAATTGCCGCGCACGTTGGTCACCAGGTCGCTCTTGTTCGAAAGGTCGGCAAGCTGGTTCGCAGCCGCGAGCAGCGCATCGCTACCTTGATTGGCGCTGTCCAGAAGCGCCATCGAAAAGCCGTTCGACTGGCCAAGCCCCTGTATCGCAGGCGGCGACAGCACAAAAATATCCGCATCGCGTATCTGGCGGAAATGCGCCGTCGCACGCGCTGCAATGCTTCGCGCCGTCTTTGCCGTTTCTGTTCTGTCGGCGAAATCCTTGAGCTTCACGAAGGCCATCGCGGCGTTTTCGCCGGTCGCACCAAATCCGAAACCCAGCGTCATGAACACGCTTTGCACTGTGTCCTTTTCCTGCGTCAGGAAATAGTTCTCCACCTGATTCATCACCGCCTGCGTGCGTTCGGCTTTTGCGCCCGCCGGCAGCGTGATCTGCGTCATCAACACCCCCTGATCCTCTTCCGGCAAAAAGGAGGATGGCAGCTGCGAATAGAGCAGCCACGCGCAGCCAATAATCGCGGCAAACACCAGCATCACCCGCAGTGGGCGAACCACGACATAGGCGACACCCGACACATATCCGTTCGTCATCCGCTCGAATCCGCGATTGAACCAGCCGAACGCCCGTGCCATGCGGCCCTCGTGCGATGGCTTCAGAATTGCCGCGCACAGTGCTGGCGTCAGGATAATCGCCACCATCATCGACAGCAGCATTGCGCTCGCAATCGTCACGGAAAATTGCCGGTAGATCACGCCCACCGAGCCGGAGAAAAACGCCATCGGGATGAACACAGCGGTAAGCACCAGCGCGATGCCGATCAGCGCGCCTGTGATTTCGCCCATGGACTTCTCGGTAGCCTCGCTCGCGGAAAGCCCCTCCTCCGACATGATGCGCTCAACATTCTCGACCACCACAATCGCGTCATCGACCAGTAGACCGATGGCCAGCACCATCGCAAACATGGTCAGCATGTTGATCGAAAAGCCAAATGCCGCGAGCACGCCGAACGTGCCAAGCAGCACCACTGGCACGGCAATCATCGGTATCAGCGTTGCGCGCAGATTCTGCAGGAAAAGCAGCAGGACGAAGAACACGAGCACAATCGCCTCGATCAGCGTGCGCACCACCTTTTCAATGGAAAGCACCACAAATGGCGTCGTCTCATAGGAATAGGCAACGCTCACGCCTGCGGGCAGGCTCGGCGCCAGCCTGTCGAGTTCCGCATGCACCGCCTGGGCGGTGGTAATCGCATTTGCACCGCTGGCAAGCTGCACGCCAAACCCGGCGGCTGGCTTGCCATTGTAGCTCGATGTCTGGCCGTAGGTTTCAACCCCTACCTCTACGCGCGCCACATCGCGCAGTCGCACGACAGAGCCGTCCTGCGTGGTCTTTAGAATTATCCGCTCGAACTCGTCCACCGTCGTCAGCTGCGACTGTGTAGTTATCGAAGCGCGCGATTGCTGGCCGGGAATGGAAGGTGCCGCGCCGATCGAACCGGCCGACACCTGCACATTCTGGTCGCGCACCGCGGCTGTCACGTCGGATGGCAGCAGGCTGAACTTCTGCAGCTTGGATGGGTCGAGCCAGATCCGCATCGCAAAGCTCGACCCAAACGCCTGTATCGACCCCACGCCTTCGACGCGTTCCACCTGTTCCTCGATCTGGCTGGACATTATGTCCGCCAGTTCTGCTGAGGTGTAGCGCCCATCTTCCGAAACGAGATTGCCAATCATCAAAATGCCGGTGCCGGAGCGAGAAACAACCACGCCGTTTGTCTGCACCACATCGGGAAGCCGCGGCACCACGCGTGCCAGCTTGTTCTGAACGTCCACCTGCGCCAGCGCCGCGTCCGTGCCGTTGGAAAACGTTATCGAGATAGAGGCCGAACCGATATTGGAGGTCGACTCCATGTAGATCATGCCGTCGAGGCCCGTCATTCCGGCCTCGATCTTCTTCGTCACAGAGTTTTCGACCGCAGCCGCCGTAGCACCTGGATAGCTGGCCGTAATGCGTACCGTTACGGGTGCGACCTCTGGATATTGCGAAATCGGCAGCTGATAGATACCCATCACGCCCGCCAGCATCACCGCAATCGCGAGAACGATTGCGAAAACCGGGCGCGCGATGAAGAAGCTCGCCAGCGCGTTTTTGCGAAATGCGGCGTTCATTGGCCTGCGGCCCCATCGCTTTCGCTTGCCGGCGGCAAAGTCGATGCGGGCTGCACAACGCCGCCATCATCGATCTTCACTTCCACAGGCTTCACCGCCGCTCCCGCGGAAATGTGTGAGAGCCCGTCCACGATAAGCCTGTCGCCTTCGCTGACCCCCGCCGTCACGATCCACGCATTCGCCGTGGAGCCATCCGTCTCCAGCGTGCGAAGCTCAGCCTTGTTATCCTGCGAAACGAAATAGGCTTGCGCCTTGCCTGCCGCGTTGCGGCTCACCGCGCGTTGCGGCACCAGGTAGACATCGTTCAGCGTGCCCAGATCGACACTCGCCCGCACATACATGCCCGGCAGCAGGATATGCCGTGGGTTGCCCAGCGTCGCGCGTATCGAAAACGTCCCGGTGCTTTCGCTCACCGCGGTATCCGTCGTCGTGATCGTTCCCGTTTCCGAATAAGGCCGCCCAGTTTCGAGGGTTATGTTCACCTTTGGCGGCGTCGGCTTGCCATCTGCCTTGGCGATGCCCAGCCTGCCCTCTTCGATCTGCTCGCGTATGCGCAAAAGATTGGCGCTGCTGTCGACCAGATCGACGTAGATCGGCTCGATCTGCCGCACAGTCGCCATTGCATCGGTCTGGTTCGCGGTCACCAGCGAGCCAACGCTCACTGCGGACTTTCCGATCACGCCGGAGATTGGCGCTTTGATCTCCGTGTATCCGAGATTGATTTCGGCGGCCTGCAAATCCGCTTGCGCAGCGTCCTGATCCGCAACTGCCTGCAACAGCGTTGAGCGCGCATCGTCCAGTGTCTGTGGGCTGGCGGTCTTGTTGTCCACCAGCGCCTGCGTGCGGTTGAAAGTTGATTGCGCACCGGCAACTGTCGCCTCTGCCTTCTTCACCGCCGCTGCGCTCGCATCGCGCGCCGCGGTGTAGGATTTGTTGTCGAGACGGTAGAGAACGTCCCCGGCCTTCACAGAGCCACCTTCCTTGAAGGCGATTTCTTCGATGATACCGTTCACCTGCGGCCTGATTTCGGCAGTCGCAAGCGCCACCACGCGGCCGGGAAGTTCCATGAGTTTCGGGCTGGTTTGCTGGTGCAGTTCAACCACGCCGACTTGAGCCGGGCCTTGCGCCCCACCCTGTCGGCCCGAGCCATTGCCGCCGCTATCGTTACATCCTTGCAAAAGCACCGCCGTCAGAAAAATGAAGCAGCTGTTACTGACGTTCGTCGATACGTATTGCATTTTCTGCCCCGTTTCCGGCACCGGCTGCTCGCGGTCGATTTCACGATTCGCATGCTCGATTAATTATGAGATTGTGTCCATTCGACGAGCGTCATTCTCGCGCGCGGGATAGCTTTGCGGCCAGCACAATTTTTTTAGAGCTTCCGTTATAGTCCATTCGAGATGCTCGCCCCCAGGCGATACAACTCAGCGAGGTGACGGAGGTTTCAACCGCCACCCCTTATCGACAATTATAGCCAGCCGCGACGCTTGAAATAGAGGAATGGGACAAGCGCGGATGCCACCATAATGCACAGCGCCAGCGGATAGCCAAACGGCAAGTGCAATTCCGGCATCTGCTCAAAATTCATGCCATAGATCGAGGCGACCATTGTCGGCGGCAGAAACACTACGGCTGCGACTGAGAAAATCTTGATGATCTGGTTCTGCTCCAGATTGATCAACCCAAGCGTTGCATCCAGCAGGAAGTTGATTTTGCCGGATAGAAAGATCGCATGGTCGCCGAGCGATGCGGCATCGCGCTGGATCAGCCTTATGCGCTGCGCCGTATCCTTCTTGCCCTTGCGTGCCGATTTTTCTTTCGCGCCATGATAGCTCACCAGACGCTGGATACTCACAAGACTCTCGCGGAGCTTGGTGAGCAAGTCCCCCTTCACGCCAATCTGCACGATCAGCGATTGAAGGTCGCGCGTCTTCTTGGAAACGGTTTTGGCCTTGTTCTGGAACACGTCATGCGAAATGGCGTCAACCTCATCGCTGATACGCTCCAGCGCGTCAGCAGTGCGGTCGATCACCGCTTCGATCAGGCCAAGCATCGTCATCTCGCCGGAGGTGCAGGGCTCGGCGCCTTCCCGCTGCGCTTTCATCGCATAGGTCAGGAAAGGACGCGGTTCAGCGTGGCGCACCGTCACCAGCGTCTCGCCCTTCAAAATGAAGGTAATAGGCGATTTGATGCTGCGTTCGGCTTCGATATTGGCAACAACGGTCATGGTCATGAACTCCGCACCGTTCTCGCGATACAGCCGGTCCGAAAGCTCGATCTCGGCCATTTCTGCTTTGGTCGGAATTTCAAGATTCAGTGCCTGCTCGACAAGCCGCACTTCTTCCACGGTGGGATTAAACAGATCCAGCCAAAGCGGATTGGAGCCTTGCAGCGTTTCCAGTTCAGCAATTGCCACAAGGTGGCCGTTCTGGCCCGCATAGATACGCAGCATCGCCGTGCTCCTTCTCGAACGTTTCTCGTCCAGGGAGCCGACCGGCGGTCAGTTCAGGTGGACGATTAATTGAGGCCGGGTCTTCGACCGTCCGCTTGCATCGTTGTTTCCTGTTCCTTCACGACAATCATATGACTGCCGCGGGAAGGGCGTCTGCGCCCCTTCCTGCGGCTTGTCAATAACCCGCATGGGCGCTCGCGATTATTTGCCGCGCGCAACCTTTGTTGCGTTGCCCCACCAGGCGAGATCATCAAGCGTGTTCTTCAGCGAAGGCAGCAGAATGCCTTCAATCGACGACATCGGCTCGTTCGCGCCAAGCGGCGAAACCTTCATGAATTCGCCACCGCCAATATGAACCGCGTTGCGCACCGGAACCATCTGCAGTTCAACGGAAATGTTGCGCAAATGCTCCAACGCGCGCGCGCCGCCAACGCCGCCATAAGCCACGGCGCCCATCGGCTTGTGGTTCCATTCCTTGTAGCATTGGTCGAGCGCATTCTTCAGCGCGCCGGTGATGGAGCGGTTGTATTCCGCCACAATGAACAGATAGCCGTCGAATTCGCCAATCTTGTTCTGCCATTTCACGGCGTGTTCGTCCTTCGAGGGCATCCAGAGATTAGATGCTGCTTCATTGAAGAACGGCAGGTCGTAATCGCGCAGATCGACCAGTTCAAATTCCAGATCGTCGCGCTTCTTTGCTTGCTCGAACACCCATTGCGCTGGCTTGTCGGCAAAGCGAGTTTGGCGGGTCGAGCCTATGATGATCGCAATTTTTGGTTTTGTCATGCTAACTCCGGTTCCGTCTGTTGGGGAGAATGTTCAAACGTCAGGGATGCTGCGAAGTTTCGGGTCCGACTGCAAGCACAAAGCACTTCGACTTTAGCATTTTAAAGCGGTAGTTCGCCCTGTCTCTCGTCCAGCGAGCTAATCACCTCGGCAGCCAGCGCGCGGGTGATCCGGCTATGCTGCGAAAGCGCCGCATAGTCGAGGCGTTCCACGACATTGATGGCAGCCGCCAGCGAGCGCTCGATGCGCCGCACAATATAGCTCACCGTATGTGGCTCCACCTCGATTTGCCTGTCAGCAAACAGCTTGGTGATAACGCCTGCCAGCAGCGCATCGTCCGGTTCGTGAATTTCAATAAGCGTCGCCGCCTTCAGCCGCGAGGCAAGGTCCGGCAGCGTAACGCCCCACGCAGCGGGAAAGCGCCGCGCCGTCAACAGCACATGCGAGCCTTGCTGGCGTGCGAGGTTGATCAAATGAAACAGCCCGTTCTGGTCCAGATCGGCAATGTCTGCATCGTCCAGCAGCCACGGCCCTGCCTCGCGAACCTGCGGAATGCTTTGCTCGATTGCGTCTGCCTTCACGACCGACGCTCCCGCCTTTGCGCGCCAGATCGATGCAAGGTGCGATTTGCCGCTGCCCGCCGGTCCCGCCAACACCACCACCGGCGCAGGCCAGTCCGGCCAGCGGTCAATCAGCGAAACTGCACCCGCATTGGCTTCGGTAACAACCAGATCATCCCGCGAGAAGGCGGGCGTTCCTGCCAGATCGAGAGGCAGTTGCTGCGGCACTGTCGAATGGTTCATTGCGCACGTTTTACGGATGATCTGGTTGGCTTACGGCGCACCGTCTCGGCCTCCATAACCTCAACATGTACGAATTCCACGCTCTCATCAGTGCCGTGGCCCCTGTAGAGCGGCGATTCCAGATAGCGGGAAATTCCGAACCGGATCAGCACCGCGATTGCCGCCGCCGCAGGCACAGCGATCAGCAGCCCCACAAACCCGAACAGCGCGCCAAACGCGAACAGCGCAAACATCAGCCACACCGGGTGAAGTCCTACGCTTTTGCCGACGAGCCGCGGCTGCAAAATATTGCCTTCGATGAATTGGCCTACGAAGAACACACAGGCTACCAGCGCAATCATGATCCAGTCCGGCCAGAACTGCACAAACGCGATGCCCAGCGAAAGCGCCAGCCCCGTTAGCGATCCTACATAAGGAATGAACGAGATCAGCCCTGCAAACAGGCCAATCAGAATGCCGAAATTCAGGCCGACCAAAGTCAGGCCAAACGCGTACATCGCACCAAGCACCAGGCACAGCGTACCCTGCCCGCGCACAAATCCCGCCGTTGCCGAGTTTATGTCGCGCGCAATCTGCCGCACGGTCTGCACATGGTCGCGCGGCACCCAGCTATCCACAACGGCCACCATGCGGTCCCAGTCCAGCAGCATGTAGAAAGCCACCACCGGCGTCACAACCAGCAAGCTCGCGATGGAAAACAGCTTTACGCTGGAACTCCAGATCGACTGGAACACCGTCGACAATATGCCGACGCTGGACGTCATCAGCGAATTGAGCCCATCGCTCAGCGCAGATGGGTCGACGCCGAAATTGCGCTTCAACCATTCAGGATTGAAGCTCGTCACAAGCCCTTGAAGTTGCGTCAGATATTGCGGCAGACGCTCAGCAAATTCCGTGAGCTGCGAGGCCAGCAGCGGTATCAATATCACCAGTCCCAGTACAACGATGAAGAGAAACGTTACGAGAATTATCACCGTCGCGATCAGTCGCGAGAAGCCCAGCTTCTGCAGCCGGTCTGCTACTGGATCGAGGAAATAGGCCAGCGCGAGGCCCGCCAGAAACGGCAGCAATATATCGCTGAACATGTAGAGGAACAGCGCAAACACCGCCACGGCGATGAGCCAGAAGCGGATTTGGCGGCGCAACGCGAGGCTTAGTGCAGCCTCCGCGAGGGCTTCGTCCTTAGGAGGGAGCGTTTTCGCCATTCGTTGTCATATGCCTCAGCCAGGCTACGAGATAGGCAGCGGCGGACGCTATGGTCAAGAGCCCGCTTGCCGCGACGAGTGAGGTTCTGATTATGCCCGTGTCTGCACTGAATGTCTGTTCGCCCAGAATAAATGCCGCCAGCATGATCTGAACTGTCGTATTAACCTTCGAAACCATCAGTGGTTTCATCTCGACCGGATTTCCGATCACGAAAGACAGCAGCACCGCGCAAACAATTAGTGCATCGCGCGAAACCACCGCAATAACCAGCCACAGCGGCAACTGGTTCAGATAGCCCAGCACGATAAACACGCTCACCAGCAGCACTTTATCGGCAACCGGATCGAGATAAGTTCCGAGCGTAGAAACCTGCTGGAAATGCCGCGCGACAAAGCCGTCGACGGCGTCAGATACGCCCGCGACGACGAATCCCACGAAGGCCCAGCCCCATTCGGCGCTCAAAAGCGCGTAAACGACACCCGGAACCAGCAAAAAGCGCAGGATCGTGATGAGATTCGGTATGGTCAATCAGACGTTTCCGGAGTTTTCTTGGTTTGCCTGTAAATGGTCGAGCGAGAGGCCGGAGGCAAGTGGTCCAGGCGCGCGATCCGATTTATCCATAACTCAATGGATGTGTTTTGTTGAAGCGCGCGCCAGTTCATGCAAAGAGCGCGGCAAGAAAACCGGCAACTAGGCGACAACGCGCGATGCAGGAAAAGAAAAACGGGCTAACCTACGCCGATGCGGGCGTCGACATCGATTCCGGCAACGACATGGTCGAAAAAATCAAGCCGCTGGTGCGCGCCACCCGCCGGCCCGGAGCCGATGGCGAAATCGGCGGCTTTGGCGGCCTGTTCGATCTCAAGGCCGCAGGCTTCACTGATCCCGTTCTCGTCGCAGCCAATGATGGCGTCGGCACCAAGCTCAAGATCGCTATCGACGCGGGCAAGCACGACACGATCGGCATCGACCTCGTCGCCATGTGCGTGAACGACCTCGTCGTGCAGGGTGCGGAACCGCTGTTCTTCCTCGACTATTTCGCGACCGGCAAGCTCGATCCCGAGCAGGGCGTGGCCATCGTCAAGGGCATTGCCGATGGCTGTCGTCAGGCCGGCTGCGCGCTCATCGGCGGCGAAACGGCAGAAATGCCCGGCATGTATCGCGAAGGCGATTACGATCTTGCAGGCTTCGCCGTTGGCGCGGCCGAGCGCGGCCAATTGCTTCCGACGGATGATATCGTCGAGGGCGACGTGCTGCTCGGCCTCGCATCCTCCGGCGTTCATTCGAACGGATATTCGCTCGTGCGCCGCATCGTTTCTGACAGTGGTATTGGCTGGAACGACAAGGCCCCCTTCGCGCCGAACCTCACCCTCGGCGAAGCTCTGCTGGAACCGACCCGCATCTATGTTCGCTCGGTGCTCAAGGCGATCCGCTCCACGCATGGCATTAAGGCGTTGGCACACATCACCGGCGGCGGCTTCCCTGACAACATCCCGCGCGTACTGCCGAAGGATTTCTCCGCCGAGCTCGATCTTGAAACCATTGACGTTCCGCCCGTCTTTTCATGGCTTGCCAAGACGGGTGGCGTTGCGCCGGAAGAAATGATGCGCACTTTCAACTGCGGCATCGGCATGATCATCGTTGTCGCCAGCGGTCAGGCCGCACAGGTCGCTGCCGTGCTTCAAGAGGCAGGCGAAACCGTCACGCCAATTGGCCGCATCGTCCCGCGCCGCGAAACCGGCGTTATTTATCGTGGAGCAATCGGGCTATGAGCGAGCGCAAGCGTGTTGCCGTCCTCATTTCTGGGCGCGGCTCGAATATGGCATCGCTGGTCAACGCCGCTGCCGAGCAGGATTACCCTGCCGAGATCGTGTGCGTAATCTCGGATCAGTCGGACGCCGCGGGTCTGCATTTTGCCTCGTCGCAGGGCATTCCGACGCTTGTCGTGTCGCGCAGGGATTTCGATTCCAAGGACGCGCACGACGCAGCCATCGACGCGCATTTGAAAGCGTTTAAGGCCGACATCGTTGCCTTGGCTGGGTACATGCGCCTGCTCACGCCGGGGTTTGTGTCCCAATGGCAGGGCCGCATGATCAACATTCACCCTTCCCTGCTGCCGCTTTTCAAGGGCCTGAACTCACACCGCCGCGCGATTGACGCTGGCGTGCGCGTGCATGGCTGCACGGTGCATTTCGTCACCGCCGATATGGATGACGGGCCGATCATCGCGCAGGCCGCCGTTCCGGTGTTGTCGAACGACACCGAAGCGGCGCTTTCTGCGCGAGTATTGAAGCAGGAGCATCGGCTTTATCCCATCGCGCTTCGGCTTGTCGCTGAGGGCAAGGTGCGCATGGAGCATGGCCGCACGGTTTGCAGCGGCTTTGAGGATGGCGGCGCGGATTCATCGATTTCCTCGCCCTCGCCGCTTCCTGATCTGCCTGATCTCGAACGCCTCGCCCGCATCACGCCTTAGCGAGGGGCGGCGCGAGTTCGCAAGTTGTCGCCAACGACCCCACGGCAAAATCGCCCAAACACTACGCCGCCTTGCGCACCCAAACCTTATTGTCATGGAAAGCTGCGCCGCCATATGGCGCGGGGGCGTCGGCGCCAGTCAGCACATTGATGCCTTCGCCGCGTTCATGCGCGCTGTTAGGCCAGATGCCCTCGGCGATCACCACCCCGCGCCTTATGCCGTCGAACAATTTCACATGCAGCACGACTTCGCCGCGCTGATTGCCGATCTCCACCCTGTCGCCTTCTGCCAATCCGAGCGCTGACGCGTCTTGCGAATGAACCAGCAATTCCGGTCGACCCTCGCGCTTCGCGGAAGTCGGCGTTTCCGTAAATGTCGAGTTGAGGAACGAGCGTGCTGGTGAGGTCGACAGCCGGAACGGATGCGCTTCATCGACGACCTCGATCAAATCAACATGGTCGGGAAATTCCGGCAATTGGTCCGCCGGTCCACATATACCGATGCTTTTGGGCGGACGGTTCGGGCTGGGCTGACCTGTCCAATCAGGTTTGAAGCGGAATTTTCCATCCCGATGACCAAACCCGCCGAGGAAGTGCGCTGTCTCGAAATCCGGCTGCAAATCCGCCCAGCGCTCCTGCCTGAAGCCATCGAAGGTGCCGAGCCCCCTCCGTTCGAGCATGATCTCAATGTGCTCGCGCTCCGTCATGCCAAATCCAGGCATGTGCGCCACACCCAGCCGTTTGGCCAATTCCTCGATCACATAATGATTTGCGCGCGGGCCAACCGGCGGATCGATCAGCTTTGGCCCGAGCGTGATGTGCTGGTTGCCGCCGCCCTTGTAAATATCGTCGTGCTCCAGAAACATTGTTGCGGGCAGCACGACATCGGCCAGCTTCGCCGTATCCGTCATGAATTGCTCGTGCACGCAGGTGAAAAGATCGTCGCGCAGAAAACCCTGCTTCACCAGTCGCTGCTCCGGCGCAACATTTGCCGGGTTTGTGTTCTGGATCAGCATCGCCGTAACCGGCGGCCCGCCATTCAGCGCGCTTTCGTCACCCACCAGCACCGGCCCGATGCGTGACTGGTCGAGATGCCGGATCGAAGGATCGACGAGCCGCGTTCCCTGCACGGTTTCGGTGTTGAGTTTCAACACGCCGGAATTGGAATGAAACGCGCCGCCGCCCTCATATTGCCAGGCACCCGTCACCATTGGAATCGACAGCGCCGCGTGCATGTTCACCGCGCCGTTGCGCTGTCGCGCAAAGCCATATCCCAGCCGGAAAAACGTCCGCCTGGTCGTGCCGACAAGCCGCGCAAACGCCTCGATTTCTTCGACCGAAAGCCCGGTTATCGCTGCCGCCCATTCCGGCGTGCGGTTTTGCAAATGCGCTTCCAGTCCCACCGGATCGTCCGCAAACCGCGCCAGATATTCGCGGTCAGCCAGCCCGTCGCGGAACAGCACATGCATTACCGCGCAGGCCAGCGCGCCGTCTGTACCGGGCTTGAGCACCAGCCCCATATCAGCCTGCTTCATCGTCGCATTGTCGTAAATGTCGATGACAACGATCTTCGCGCCGCGCTCTTTTCGCGCGCGCACCGCATGAGTCATCACGTTGACCTGTGTGACCACCGCGTTGGTGCCCCAGATCACGACGCAATCAGATTTCGCCATTTCGCGCGGGTCGGCGCCTCGCAATGAGCCTGTTCCGGCAACCCACCCCGTCCATGCGAGATTCGTGCATATCGTACCGAAAAAGCCGGAATACTTTTTGGCGTGCCGCAGCCGGTCGATGCCATCGCGTTGCACCAGCCCCATCGTGCCCGCATAGAAATAGGGCCACACCGTTTCGCTGCCGAGCCGCGCTTCCGCTTCGATGAATTTTTCGGCCACAAGGTCGAGCGCCGCTTCCCAGCTTGCCTCTTTCCAGTTGCCGTCGCCCTTGGCTCCGGCGCGTACCAGCGGCTTCAGCAGGCGGTCAGGATGGTGGACGCGCTCCGAATATCTCGCAACCTTGGCGCAAATCACACCAGCGGTGTAGCTGTTTTCCTTGGCTCCGTGCACGCGCCCGATGCGATCCGGGCCGAGCAGTTCCACGTCGAGTGCGCAAGTTGAAGGGCAATCATGCGGACAGGCCGAATGACCTATCTTCACCTTGGCTTGCTGAATGCTGGAGTGCTGGTTCATGCGAGCCCTTTTACACGGTGTGCGCCATAACAGATAGGGGCAGCGTCGCGCGAAACTTTACCCAGATAGCGCTCATCCGCCTGCCTCAAGGGGAAAGAAAGCTTTGCTTGTATTTGACCCGCCACCAAATTATTTTTATTCCGCGATCCCTTCCTCATACTCTGCTGAAAGCGACAGCCAGCGCTCTTCGTTTGTCTCGAGCTGCGCGGTCAATTGAGAGCGCTCTTTCGCCAGTCGGGTCGCGCCCACCGGGTCCTTTTCATACAGCGCGGGATTTGCCAGATCATCTTCAATCGCGTCGATCCGCTTGCGCAGGCGTTCCATCAGCCCTTCCGTCGCGCGAATTTCCTTGGCGAGCGGTTCCAGCGTCTGACGTCGCGCCGCAGCTTCGCGACGACGATCGGCCTTTGAAGCCTTGTCGGTTTCGCGCCGCTCTTTCCGGTCTGCTGCAACGCCGGTCACTTCGGTGCGGTAGTCAGACAAATCGCCATCATAAACGTGTACCGAACCGTTCTTGACCAGCCACAGCCGGTCTACGGTCGCCTCGATCAAATGGCGGTCGTGCGAAATCAGGATCACCGCTCCCGGAAAATCATTGAGCGCCAGCGCCAGCGCTTCGCGGCTGTCGATATCCAGATGGTTCGTCGGTTCGTCGAGAATGAACAGGTTCGGCCCATCGAACGCCGACAGGCCCATCAATAGCCGCGCCTTTTCTCCGCCAGACAGATCCTTCGCGGGCGTGTTCATCTTTTCTGTCGCCAGCCCGAACTGTGCCACCCGCGCCCGAACCTTGGGCTCCGGCGCATCCGGCATCATGCGCCGCACATGCTCGTATGCGTTTTCCTCCGGCCTCAAATCGTCAAGCTGATGCTGCGCGAAGATCGACACTTTCAGCCCCGGCGCGACGGTTATCGTGCCTGCGTCCGGCTTCAATCGTCCTGCCAGCAGTTTGGCAAACGTGGATTTGCCGTTGCCATTCGCGCCGAGCAGCGCAATCCGGTCGTCAGCATCGATGCGCAGCGACATGTTTTTCAGGATTGGCTGGCCGGGCGTGTAGCCTACCGACACCTTGTCCATCGCGATAATGGGCGATGCCACGGCCTTGACCGGCTCGGGGAAGCTGAAGGCCGCAACCGTGTCGTCCATGACCGCCGCGATTGTCTCCATCTTCTCCAGCGCCTTGATGCGCGACTGCGCCTGTCTGGCCTTGGAAGCCTTGGCGCGAAACCGATCCACGAAGGATTGCAGATGCTTGCGCCGCGCCTCCTGCTTCACTCGGCTCTTTTCCTGCAGCACCATTTTTTCAGCGCGCTGGCGCTCAAACTGATCATAGCCGCCGCGCCAGAAGGTCAGCTTTTTCTGGTCGAGATGCACAATCGAATCCACCGCGCGGTTCAGCAAATCGCGGTCGTGGCTAATCAGCAGCACCGTATGCGGATAGCGGCTTACATAGTTCTCAAGCCACAGCGTTCCTTCAAGGTCGAGATAGTTGGTCGGCTCGTCCAGCAGCAACAAGTCCGGCTGTGAAAACAGCACCGCTGCCAGTGCAACGCGCATTCGCCAACCGCCCGAAAACGACGATGCAGGCCGTCGCTGCGCATCCTCATCAAAGCCCAGTCCTGCCAGAATCGTCGCGGCGCGCGATTCCGCGGAATGAGCGTCGATATCGGCAAGCCGGGTATGGATTTCCGCTATACGATGCGGATCGGTCGCCGTGCGCTCTTCGTCCAAAAGCGCCGCGCGCTCCTTGTCGGCTTTCAACACAATCTCGATCAGTGATTCCTCGGTGCCCGGCGCTTCTTGCGCAACCTGCCCGATGCGCGTGTTTTTGGGCATGGAGATGGAGCCGGTTTCAGCACCCAGATCACCCGTTATCGCGCGAAAAAGCGTGGTCTTGCCAGTGCCATTGCGGCCAACAAGTCCGGCTTTGGTTCCGCTTGGCAGCGTTACAGAGGCGTGGTCGATAAGCAGCCGACCAGCAATGCGCAGGGAAAGATCGTCGATGATGAGCATGGCGCGCTTTTGCACGCTCGCCGGGGTGACTGCAAGCCGTCAGGCGAATTCGCGTCCTTCTTCAGTCCGCTGGAAATAAACCAGATCGAGCGTCACAGACGGCTTGCCAAGAACGGTCAACACCGCATGCGCCTGCCCGCGATGGTGTGTCTGGTGGTTGAAGAAGTGATCCAGCGCCGGAGCCAGCCGTTGTGAAATCGTGCGCAGGTCTGTCACTGTCATATACGTAAAGCGGCCCACCAGCGCGCGGTCGCTTTGTGAGTCGATCCATTGGATTATGCGTTTATCCTCGGCCTCTCTGATCGCGCGCAACTTTGCCAGATCGCGGCTCGTAATATGATCCAGCGACGCCGGCGCATCGCCGCCATTCGTGAATCTTTTCATCCAGATACGGTCGGCAGCTACCAGATGGTTTAAAGTACCCATTATCGACTTGAAGAATACGCCGACGTCGCGCTCGAACTCCTCGGCGGTCAGTTCGGCCGCAGCGTCATAAATCCGCATATTGGCCCATTGATTATAGGCTGCGAACATTCTGAAATGCTGTTTCATAAAACTGCCCTTGTGCTGCGCTAGCGCCATTAACCGGATCGGAGAACCGTGCCCATGACGATTGTTCTATACGAGTTGGTCGGTGCCGATGAAAAGCGGCCATTTAGCCCGCATGTCTGGAAAACAGTCATGTCCCTGGCACACAAGGGCCTTCCGTGGAGGTCTGCACCAACCCGGTTCATCGAGGTGCCGCAGATCGAAGGCGGCGTGTCGAAGACCATTCCGGTCATCCGCGACGGCGACAAGATCGTCGCGGATTCCTTCGCCATCGCGCTTTATCTGGAAGAAACCTACCCGGACCGCCCCTCGCTGTTTCGCGGCAAGGGTGGCGAGGCGATGGCCCGTTTCATTGAGCGCTGGTCCCAGACACAGCTTCACCCGTTCCTCGGGTCGGCTGCGCTGATGGATATCTATGAGATGCAGGATGGCGCGAACAAACCCTATTTCCGCGAAAGCCGGGAGAAGCGCTACGGCAAGTCGCTGGAGGCGGTATCCGCCGACCGCGACGCCCATCTCGATGCGTTCCGCAAGCGGCTCGAACCGCTGCGTGACATGCTGAACTACCAGCCTTTCATCGGCGGCCAGACCCCATTTTATCCTGATTATATCGTGTTCAGCGCGTTCCAGTGGGTCCGCGTCTCGTCGCCCTATGCCTTCCTCGCAGACAATGATCCGTTGTGGGATTGGGTCAATCGCTGCCTGGACCTGCACGAAGGCGTAGCGCGAAAAACGCCGACTGCCGCCTGACACTTGGCAAGCTGGAATGCTGCCTGTATAGAGCCGCCACTTTTCCCCTTCACTCAAAGGATAAATCATGGCGATTGAACGCACGTTTTCCATGATCAAGCCGGACGCAACCAAGCGTAACCTCACCGGCGCGATCACCAAGATGCTCGAAGATGCCGGCCTGCGCGTCGTGGCCTCCCGCCGCGTGTGGATGAGCCGCCGCGAAGCCGAAGGCTTCTACGCTGTTCACAAGGAACGCCCCTTCTTCGACGAGCTGTGCGAATTCATGTCGTCTGGCCCGACGGTCGTTCAGGTTCTGGAAGGCGAAAACGCCATTGCGAAGAACCGCGAAGTCATGGGCGCAACCAATCCGGCAAACGCTGACGCTGGCACCATCCGCAAGGTTCACGCCCTATCGATTGGCGAGAACTCGGTTCACGGTTCCGACGCGCCGGAAACCGCTGCTCAGGAAATCAAGTATTGGTTCTCCGACACGGAAGTCGTCGGCTGATAAAATGAGTCCGGCTTGCGTCGGAAGCCATTGAACCAATTGTAAAAGGCCAGCTTCGCGCTGGCCTTTCTCATTTCACCACGGCCTCGCTATATAGCATCATCATGCTCGGGCTTGTCCCGAGCATCTACGAACCGTCGCGTTTTAATTTTGATCGATGCAGATCCTAGGGACAAGCCCTAGGATGACGAGGGGAGAGGTGGCGTTTCATGATGCCAGCGCGAATTGGCGCGTTTCATTTCGTCCACCGCCTCACTACTCAGCGCCTCCCCACCCACTGCCGTCATGCTCGGGCCTGTCCCGAGCATCTACGAACCGTCGCGTTTTAATTTTGATCGATGCAGATCCTGGGGACAAGCCCTGGGATGGCGAGGGGAGAGGTGGCGTTTCATGATGCCAGCGCGAATTGACGCGTTTCATTTCGCCCACCGCCTCACTACTCAGCGCCTCCCCACCCATTGCCGTCATGCTCGGGCTTGTCCCGAACATCTACGAACCGTCGCGATTTAATTTTGATCGATGCAGATCCTGGGGACAAGCCCTAGGATGACGAGGGGAGAGGTGGCGTTTCATGATGCCGGCGCGAATTGGCGCGTTTCATTTCGCCCATCGCCGTGCGGCGTCTTCGTCGGAATCCTTGGCCTCGACCCAATCGCCTTGGGAGCCATCCGCGTTGTGTTCCTTCTTCCAGAAGGGCGCGCGGGACTTGAGATAATCCATCAGAAACGATGCGGCTTCAAACGCCGCCTGCCGGTGCGTCGAGGCCGCAACCACAAGCACGATGTTTTCGCCGGGCTTGATCCGCCCATAGCGGTGGATCGCTGTCAGTCCCGTCAGCGGCCAGCGATTCATGGCCTCGTTCGCAATGCGAGCAATCTCAGCTTTCGCCATGCCCGGATAATGCTCCAGTTCCAGCGCGGCGAGAATGCCGCCTTCGTCACGGCAAAGTCCGGTGAAGGTAACGACCGCCCCCACACCCGGTCGACCATTCGTCAGCGCGGCCACTTCCGCGGCCAGATCAAAATCGTCCGGCTGGATTCGAACTGTCGGCTTGAGCGACAAGGATCACCCGCCTGTCATTGGCGGAAACAGCGCGATCTCCCGCGCGCCCGCAATTGGCTCACGGTGATCGACGTGCTCTTCATTGATCGCGACGCGGATCACCTTGGGGTGCTGCAGCGCGTGCGCATAGCCATCGCCCTGCCCTTGCAGCCATTGCAACAGGTCGGCAACCGTCTTCACATCGGCGGGAAGCTCAAGCTCTTCCTCGCGCTTGCCGATGCGCTCACGAACCCATGCGAAGTAAACGATCTTTGTCATTCGTCGATAATATGCTTCAGGCCCGCGCGGAAATAGTCATATCCCGTATACAGCGTGATGAGAGCGGCAATCCATAGCAGAATGATACCCGTTTCGGTCGAATAGGGAATGATCTTGTCCAGCGCAGGCGCAGCGAGCAACACCGCAATCGCCACCATCTGGATCGTCGTTTTCCACTTCGCCAATCGCGTCACCGGCACGCTAACCTTGAGGTCGGCCAGATATTCGCGCAGGCCGGAAACGAGAATTTCGCGGCACAGGATGATGATCGCAGCCCAAAGCGACCAGCCCGCGATGGTGCGGTCCGTATCCGCCGCCAGCAGCAGCAAGCACGTCGCCACCAGCAGTTTGTCGGCAATCGGGTCCAGCATCCGCCCGATATTCGATGTTTGCTGCCAGGCGCGGGCAAAATAGCCGTCGAAATAATCCGTCACGCTTGCCAGCACGAAAATCGCCAGCGCCGACCAGCGCGCGAAATCGCTGGATTGCAGCCTGCCCTCCAGAAAAAAGCACAACACCACCAGCGGCACGGCGAGGATCCGCAGATAGGTGAGCATATTGGGAAGGTTGAATGCGCGAGATGCCATGATGGCCTATTTCTTTTCCTGAACAAGCGAGGTTGCTAGACAAATCAGATTGATGCGCCATCGGTCAAGTTTGCTGAGCCACAAGACGGCGCTACCCCTCATCCGCCTGCCAAGCCGCTGCCCCTCCGCTGCGGACATACCCCCCAATCCGCTGCCGGTGCCTTCTCGCTTGAGGGAGAAGGTGGCGGCAGCCGGATGAGGGGTAAATAACTGCGCAACCGAGGCGTTTTTTCGTCCGACCTATTTCTCGTGAAAATGATTGTACACAACTCGGGCGACGGCCTCGGAAATACCATCCACCGCCATCAGGTCATCCATCGCGGCGCGCCCGACAGCTTTTGCCGTTCCGAAATGCAGCAACAATGCGCGCTTGCGCGTCGGCCCAATTCCCGCAATTTCGTCCAGCGGGTTGCGGATCATTTCCTTTTTGCGCCGCGCGCGGTGCGAACCAATCGCAAAGCGGTGCGCTTCATCGCGCATACGCTGCACGAAATAGAGCACCGGATCGCGCACCGGGAGCGAAAACGAATCACGCCCGCGCACGAAAAACCGTTCGCGCCCGGCGTCGCGATCCTGCCCCTTGGCGACACCAATCGCGACGACACGATCTTCAATGCCGAGATCGGCGAGGATCGCGCGCACGGCGGTCATTTGCCCCTGCCCGCCATCGATCAAAATCACATCTGGCCAAGCCGGAAAATCGCTGCCGTTTTCAACCTCGCCGCCCTCGGCATGTTCCTTCAACAGTCGCGAGAATCGCCGCTCCATCACCTCGCGCATCATTCCGAAATCGTCGCCGGGCGTAATGTCCGTCGAACGAATATTGAATTTGCGGTACTGGTTTTTGACGAAGCCCTCCGGCCCTGCAACGATCATCGCACCAACGGCATTTGTGCCCATAATGTGCGAGTTGTCGTAAACTTCGATCCGAACCGGCGGCTTTTCCAACCCGAATGTGGTTGCAAATCCATCCAGCAGCCGCGCCTGCGTTGAAGTCTCGGCCAGCCGCCTGCCCAGCGCCTCGCGCGCGTTCTGCAAGGCGTGATCTACCAGATCCCTTTTCTCGCCACGCTGCGGCACGCTGATCGAAACCTTGCGCCCTGCCCGCGTTGAAAAAGCTTCGGCGAGCAATTCCTGCTCATCCACAATCCCGGAAAGCAGGATCGCGCGCGGAATGAGCTTGTCGTCGTAAAACTGCGACAGGAACGAGCCGAGCACCTCGCCAGCTTCCAGCGCCGGGTCAGCCTTCGGAAAATAGGCGCGGTTGCCCCAGTTCTGGCCCGTGCGGAAGAAAAACACCTGAATGCAGGTCTGCCCGCCCTCCTGATGGATTGCAAACACGTCCGCTTCCTCGATGCCCTGCGGATTGATGCCTTGATGGCTCTGCACATGAGACAGCGCGGCAAGCCGGTCGCGATAGATCGCGGCGCGCTCGAAATCCAGATCGTCCGATGCCTCCTGCATTTGCGCGGAAATTTCTTCCTTCACCGAAAGACTTCGGCCAGAGAGAAAATCCTTCGCCTCCTTCACGAGTTCGGCATAGCCCTCGTGCGAGATCTCGCCTGTGCATGGGCCGGAGCAGCGCTTGATCTGATAAAGCAGACAGGGCCGCGTGCGGTTCTCATAAAAGCTGTCCGTGCAGCTTCGAATGAGAAACGCTCGCTGCAGCGAGTTGATCGTGCGCCCCACCGCCTGCGCCGAAGCGAACGGCCCGAAATATTCGCCCTTCTTCGAGCGCGCGCCCCGATGCTTGAAAATGCCCGGCGAGGTGTGGTCGGTAATCAAAATATACGGAAACGACTTGTCGTCCCGCATCAGAACGTTGAAGCGCGGGCGCAGCCGCTTGATGAGGTTGGCTTCAAGCAGCAGCGCTTCGATTTCCGTACGCGTGACGACGAATTCCATCGTCGCCGTTTCGCGCACCATCCGCCCGATGCGATTTGTATGGAAACGCCCCTGCGCATAGGCCGTGACGCGCTTTTTCAGGCTGCGCGCCTTGCCGACGTAAAGCACATCGCCTGCCGCGTTCATCATGCGATAAACGCCGGGAGCGTTCGGCAAGCGCTTCACCAATGTCTGGATTAAATCCGCGCCCGCCTTGCCTGCCGCATCGCCGGGGTCTGCGGTCCAGTCGATAGCCGTGAATGATGGCTCCGCGCCCGTCGGGAGAGACTCGACCTCCGGCGCCTCGTCTTCATCATCGAAGTCGAGGTCGGGCATGTCTGGCGCTGTGTTTTTGCCCGGACTCATTTCCAACTGTCTTTCATGACAAGCAAATCGGCCAATTTCGGCTTGGTTTCAACTGTCCTGATGCACCCTCCTGCCAATATGGCACGGTGGCTCATCTCGATCTTTCACCCCTCATCCGCCTAAAAATCAGGAACAAGTGCCCTTACCCTAGACAGCCGCTGCGGCATCGGCAAAACAATGCCGCATGAGCAATTCGGCCAGAAGACCTGTCTGCCTTGTAACCGGCGGTGCGCGACGCATCGGTCGGGCGATCCTGAAAGAACTCTCAACCGATTTTGATTTGGCCATCCATGCCAATCAATCTCGAGACGAAGCGGACTCTCTCGCCCACGAACTCTCATCTGCTGGCGCCAGAACAGGCGTGTTCCTCGCAGACTTTTCGAACCCTGATTCTGCGGACGAAATGGTCGAATCCGTCGCTGCGCATTTTGGCCGCCTCGATCTGGTGATCAACTCGGCATCCACGTTCGAATATGATTCACCTTCCGAATTTTCCGCTGACACCATGCAGCGCATTTTGGCGGTGAACCTCGTTGCGCAGATGGTGGTGGCGCGCGCTTTCGGCAAGGTCGGCACTCCTGACGCGACCCTCATCAATATATTGGACAACAAGGTTTTTGCGCCAAACCCGGACTTTTTCAGCTACAGCCTTGCGAAATTCGCCATGAAAAGCGCGATTGACATGCTCGCCCTGCACTATCGCGGCAAGATGCGTGTATGCGGTATTGCGCCTGGTGTAACGCTGCGCAGCGGCGATCAGACCGACGAGAACTTCGAGAAAAGCTGGCAATATTCATTGACTGGCACCGGCTCGACGCCAGAGCAAATTGCCCGCACCGCTCGCTTTATCTGGGAAACCAAAGCAATCAATGCCGACACCATCGTGCTTGACGGCGGCCAGCGCCTTCTGTCGATGGAGCGCGACGTAGCTTTCGTGGTGAAATGAACATGCCTGCAATTCGCAAGACAATCATAGTACGCGATCTGGAATTGCTGCTCTCAATCGGCGTTCATGATCATGAGAAAACCGCGCCTCAACGGCTGCTCATATCGGTCGAAGCCACGCTTGATGGCTCCAAAGATGAAGGCGATCTTCTAGGTGGCACGTTGGATTATGACACCATTCGCCATTTCGCGAAGCAATTGGAACATGGTGCGCACCATGAACTGCAGGAAACCATCGCCCGGCGCATATTGGATTTTGTGCTGTCGAATCCAGAGGTTATGCACGTCGTGGTCGAAACTGCAAAACCGGATATATTCGATGATTGTGCCTTTGTGGGCGTGCGTCTAGAAGGCGATCGTTAAAATTCAAGGTAAATTGAACGTAAATCGGCATCTCGATTTCATTAATGATTTCAATATGTTGCAGTTTCGCAACGTCACGTTTCCGCCGTTTTCTCGCCAGCGAATGACCCTTATTTCGTTCTGGTGAGGCCGCATTTAGCGCCCAGATAGGGAACTGTGTGGCACGCCGGTCGTTTCCCTCCCAAGGCAGATCGGATGCCCAACGCAAAATAGATTTGCGTCTTTGGCAAGGAGTAAAGTTATGTCAGCCAATCTTAAGTTCGCGCGCCCGCTTGCGCTCGCCAGTGTAATCGCGCTGCTTGGTGCGGCGCCTGTGTTCGCCGCCGACGCCATTGAGCAGGCGCCAGAGCCAGCAGTTCCCATGGAACAGCCGCCGCTCGCTACCTGGACCGGGCCTTATGCCGGTATCCAGCTTGGCTACGGCTTTTCCGGCCGCGTGAAGGAGCCGGGCAATACCGTTGATACTGATGGCTTTGTCGGCGGTGCGTTCGGCGGTTATCAGGCAGAACTCGGCAACGGCCTCGTTGCCGGTGTTGAAGGTGACGTCGGTTACTCGAACATCAAGGGCGACAATGCCGGAACCGAAGCGAAGTCGGGTGTTGACGGTTCGTTGCGCGCTCGTCTCGGTTACGCTGTGACCCCGGACATCCTGCCCTACATCACCGGTGGTGGTGCTGCGCAGAGCCTGAAGGTTACGGAAGGCGGCGTAAGCGACCGCAACACCATGCTTGGCTGGACCGCCGGCGCCGGTGTTGACGTCAAGGTCACCGAGAACATGTTTGTTCGCGGCGAGTATCGCTACACTGATTTCGGCAATGAAGATTTCACAACCGGAAGTGGCACTCGTTCGGTCGACAGCAAGGATAATCGGGTCAGCCTCGGCGTCGGTTTCAAGTTCTAAGATCTAGGGGTTGTCAGTCCCAAGATCGAAAAAACCGGGCTTAAAAAGCCCGGTTTTTTTTGCAAAATCGAATTTATACGGCCGTATTTTTCACGCTTTCGGGGTTTTTGCGGCAAGATCAGGCCACTTTTCGTCGAAACGAACGGCCCACCTCTTCAATTTTCCCCTTCCCTTCTCCCATTTTCCGGCAAAACGGATGTCCAGATACGCGATCAAGGAACGAACCGCGATCTGCCCGACGGAGATGGATTTCGGCAGTTTTGGCGGGTTTGTGTTCAGTGCGTCCAGCCCACGAAGCGCCTTCTCCCACTGACGATCGACCCAAGGTTGGTGAACCTTCTCTTCGGGGCGCATCCGCCGCTCATAAACGATCGTCAAAAGGCAATCGCAAATGCCATCGGCCAGCGCCTCCAGCGTCTCGGCTTCCAGTCGTTTGGCTGCGTTGCGCGGGAAAATCTTGTTTCCGCTCAATCGGTTAAGGTACTGCGTGATAACCCTGCTGTCGTAAACCGTCACGCCATCTTCCGTGATTAGCGTGGGGATCTTGCCGAGCGGATTGGCATCGATCAACAACGATGGATCAGCGCTGGTGTCCACAACCTGCGTTTCCAGCGCGATGCCCGCCAACTCGGCCGCCATGCGAACTTTGGCGCTATAGGGCGATGTCGGTCCATAGAGAAGTTTTGGCATATATTTCAGTCCTTTAGATCAATTTCCGCCGGGGCGCGGTACTTGCAAATTGTTCGCGCGGCAGGCCGTTCGTTCCAGCTCGCCGCAGGTTCGGAATTTCAAATCCCTCGTCATGCAGATGCGGACTTCGCGCAAGAGATTTTTTCCGCAAGCAACCGAAATTCCATCCTCCGGCAGTCCCGGATTGGCTGACATGAATGCGCGCTCAATGTCCTGGGCGCCCTCTTGGTCATCCTGTCTAACGTTTTGAAACTGCTCGGGAATTGACAGATTTCCATAGGCTGTTCGTACGGCGCCGAAGTAGTCCCGCTGGCTCAGGCCAGAACAAGAACCATGCATTCGCCACTCGTGCCCAACGAGACTGCCGGACGGCATAATATCCCGCATGGCATTCACAATCCAATCCGGCACGCGCCGCTGACTCGTGTAGCATTCGCGCGGATAGCCATGTTCATATTGCGGCCACAGGCCGTGCACGATGAACCCATAAGGCCGGTTGGTGGAGCATTGCTGGCTGTTGGCGTCGTCGCCCTCCTCTGCACAGAAGCTTGGCGACCAACTCAGCGAAAGAACGTAGAAATCAAAATCGCCAGCGCGGCGCTGATCAAACGCAAGCGACGGAAAACAAAGGGCAATCACCGCCAGGGCAGCAATTGCTGCGCGATTCAGGAAGGCCATCGAAATCAGCGCAGAACGCGGCAGCGACCGTTGTAAACGAACCAGCGATCAAAGCCCGAAACGCAGAATTCGACGTTCGAGCCATGCGTTTCGTTCGCCAGTCCAAACCCGGCGGCAAGCGTCGCGAAACCCATTTTTTCTTCGATCAAATACCAGATGTCGCGCTGATGGCCGTCTGAAAGTACGACTGTCGCGCCGCAATAGCGGCGTGCAATCGGGCTATCCTCATAGGCCGGTTCGTAGCGGTGTTCATGGATATTGTTGAATTCAAGGATCGACACATTCGGCAAATGCGGAACATGCGTAACTTGATAGTGGAAGCGCGACTTTATGCGGCCGAGAACGCCGCTATTTCCGCATGCACCACTATAGTCCGAAGGACCACTATAGATTGCATCCGCGCTCATTGACGGTGTTGCGATGCTCATTGGCGCCAGCGTCAAAATCCCCGCAATCAGGCTGTTTACGATCCGGCGCATGGCCTTCTCCCTACAATCTACGATTGCGCGCACAATGCGTAAGGTGAGGCGTTCGGTCAAGCGCCGGTTTCGGGACCGGCCAACCAGACCGCGTCCCATGATGCCCCTTTTTGCTCGCCGAGCAGCCGGGCGAGAGCCGGAAGGATGAGTCGCATTTCTTCTTCAAGCACGAAGGGTGGATTGATGATGGTCATGCCGCAGCCATCGAGCGTAGGCACCGCGCCGCCTTCCCGGATCATCAGGCTGAGGTCGAGGATCTTCGGGATTCCGCTTTCGCGCAGCGCATCGCGATAGGCGGCAACAGCCTTGCGATCCTTGATCGCATACCAGAGCGCCTGAACGCCGCCCGGCCACCGGCGATGGGCCTTGATAGCGCCGTCCACCAGTCGGTCAAATTCGCCGGGAAGCTCAAACGGTGGATCGACCAGAATCAGCCCGCGCTTTTCCTTTGGCGGCACATGCGCACCCAAGGACAACCAACCGTCCAGATGAATTGTGCGGACTTGAACATCGCCCGCAAATAATTGTTTTAGCTGCTCAAAATCCTGCGGATGCAGTTCAATCGCAGTCAGGCGATCCGTACGGCGAAGCAGATGGCGGGTGATCCACGGCGAACCGGGATAGAGGGTTTTGCCAAGATTTCGCGCCGCGCCAACAGCCTCAAGATAGGGTGCCAAAAGCGCGGCGACGGGATCCGGCAGCGATGCATTTTCGAGCCGCGCGATGCCCGCTTCCCACTCACCGGTTCGTGCGGATTGCTCGGCGGAAAGATCATAGATCCCTGCCCCGGCATGAGTATCGATGACCCGAAACGCCTTATCCTTGCGCTTCAAATATTCAAGGATGCGCGCAAGCGTGACGTGCTTCATCACGTCTGCAAAATTGCCCGCGTGGAAGGAATGCCGGTAATTCATCGAGCTTATGCGTTTCCGCCCCGCCCCCAACGCGGCGCTGGCGGCTGGCTGTTCGGATTTTCGCGCTTGCGCCTGCTGCTCAAAATAAGCCCGACGACACCAAGGCCGACGAGGACAAAACCGGCGGGTTGCGCGCGCGGGTCCACGCTGCCAGCGTTTGCGCGCAATACCAGTTCAACCTTGCTGTAATTCACGCCCTCGGCGTCGCCGGGACCTATCTTGAACGAATAATCAGCGTTCTGGACCGGCGTTATAAGACCCGCATCACCTCTGAACACCGATTGCGTAGACTGGGGGCTTTGCTCGCGCTGCACCGATTTTGAAAAGGAAAGCGTGTCCGCGAGAACAGTTTTGCCGCCGGTCGAGGCGGTGAGCGTGAGAACCGCTATGCCGCCGGAAAAATTGGCAGGCCCGCGACTGGTGAGGTCTACCAGCGCCCGAACCGGATCATCTGCGGATGAAAGCCGAACCGTGACCGGCTGAAAGCCGCCAGGCTGCTGGAAAACGGTCATTGAGCCGAGTTCCCGCCCGCTGAAATTGTTCATGTACCACGGGTAGCCTCCGGCAAGAGCGGCACCGGCGATCAGGAGAAGAAGAGAGATAAAGCGCATTTGCGTCTGATGTTCGGTTGAGAGGCGCGCGTCAAGCCTTGCGTTCCCAGCGGCGATCCTCCGTCTGCTGCCAATACGTAACGGCGTGCCCCTGCTCCTTCAACTCGCGCCAATGGCTGCGCGCTGCTGCAAGCTGGGCCTTGTCATGCCCGTCGAACAAAAGGACGCCGCGTTCATAAGAGCCGAGATCCGGCGGGGGCGCGCCATCGACCAGAAACCTGATCTGCGCGGAGTTGTCGTTTTCCGGCCCGGTGGTGAGGAGAATCGGCTGCTCGCCCGCATTGGGTTCGGAATCCAATCCGTGGGCGAGGAAAGAATCGTCGCGAAACGTCCATAACACCGTGTCGATGGCGTTGCGGCGCTCTTCGCTCGAAGTCTGCACGACAGCGCGCCACCCGCGCGACACGCTGCGCTCAAGCAAGCCCGGAAGAGCATCTTCCAGCGTCGAAACAGTGAGGTGATAGAAGAGAACTTCCGTCACGCGCCCTCGCAGTTGTCTCGCACGAAGCGATCCAGAAGGCGCACGCCAAAGCCTGTTCCCCACGACTGATTGATCTCGCTCGCGGGCGCGGACATAGCGGTGCCCGCAATATCAAGATGTGCCCAAGGCGTGTCTTTCACGAAGCGCTGCAGGAATTGCGCTGCTGAAACGGCACCGCCATACCGGCCGCCGATATTCTTCATGTCGGCATTCTTGGAGTTGATCAGCTTGTCGTAATCATCGCCCAGCGGCATTCGCCACAGGCGCTCATGCGTGGAAAGGCCAGCGGCTATAAGTTGTTGAGAAAGCTCATCATCATTGCTGAACAGGCCGGCGTGGAACTGGCCGAGCGACACCATGATCGCGCCGGTCAGGGTAGCAAGATCGATCATCAGACGCGGCTGGAAACGCTGCTGGCAATACCAAAGCACGTCCGCCAGAACGAGCCTGCCTTCGGCATCGGTATTCAAAACTTCGATGGTCTGGCCCGACATTGATTTCACAATGTCGCCGGGGCGCTGGGCATTGCCATCGACCATGTTTTCGACAATGCCGATGATGCCCACGACATTCGCCTTCGCCTTGCGGCCGGCGATGGCGCGCATCGCACCAATGACCGCAGCCGCGCCGCCCATGTCGCCCTTCATGTCCTCCATGCCGGAGGCGGTTTTCATGGAATTGCCGCCCGTATCGAAGACCACGCCCTTGCCGATCAAGGCGACAGGCTGCTCTTTGGGCTTGCCGCCATTCCAACGCATGACGACCACGCGCGGCGGGCGGGAAGAACCTTGTGCAACACCGAGCAGAGCGCCCATGCCGAGCTTCTTCATCTCCCGTTCGGTCAAAACATCCACCGTAAGGCCGAATGATTCCAGTGCTTTAGCCGCAGCGGCAAATTCTATCGGGCCCAGCGTATTGGCCGGTTCGTTGACCAGATCGCGCGCCAACCAAACACCTTCGACAACGTTCTGAATATTCGCAAATGCGCGCTTTGCAGCGGCTGGATCGGCGCAGGCGATTGTTACGCGCAGCCCACCGCCGGCGCTCGAATCCTCATCTTCATTGTTGCGCGTTTTGTATTTGTCGAAACGATAGCTGCGCAGAAGAATGCCAGCGCCGATTGCCGCCGCCTGTGCAGGCTCCACGGCCCTGCCGCTCAGCTCTGCAATGATGGCGACATCGCCGCGCCCGCGGAATGCCGCGGCGGCAGCGCCGCCAAGGCGCAACCATGAATATTCGTTGAGGGTATCGGCCTTGCCCACGCCAAGCGCAGTCAGCCTGTCCAGCGATGCGCTTTCCGGGGCGAGCAGCTCCGATGCCGCGCCAAAACTGCCCTTGAAACCGCTGATCGGAAAGCTGCGAGCAAGTTGACCAGCCGGATCGCAGAGCAACCCGGTGGGCGAAAGCGCCAAATCATCTGCCAGCAACAGAATCACCGAACCTTTTTTTGGCGCAGAAAGCTTGGTGAATGTGATAGTCGGCTTGGCTGTCATGATGATCTCGTTACAGATTTTTCGGCGGGTTTGCCGGAGATTTCTTCCGATTCCAAGCTTTTGCAAGCCGAAAGGCTCGCTATTCGCTCATTTGCGGGAAAGTCTGCCCTCCATCGTTATTCTGTCAATAATCTGCTAACCATGTCTATTCGGCTTTTGTAAGCCAATCCAAACCAGTATCACCAACGGCTGGGACGCATTGAAAAGAAACAGGAAGGACCAAAGAGGGATTCGCTCGCGACAAGATGTGATCCGCAACGTCGACTAGCGGAAAGCGCGAACAAATCCACATCACCATGAAGGTCCTCGAACGCTACATATTGCGGCGCGTGCTTGCCGTTTTCGCAGCCGCCCTCGGCTGGACGCTTGCGATTGTCTGGACCACGCAGGTTCTGGCGCGCATCGACCTCGTGACGGATAGCGGGCAAACGGCGCTGACCTTCTTCCAGATCGCAACGCTGGTGATGCCGACTGTCATTCCGCTGGTACTGCCCTTTGCGCTGATCATCGGAATCACGCAGACGCTGGCAACGATGAATGCGGACTCCGAGCTTGCCGTGATAAGCGCTTCGGGTGCCTCCCGCATGATCATCATCAAGCCGATAATGCTGATCGCGATTGCGGCGAGCGTGCTTTCCTTCGCGGTGGACAATTATGTGGAGCCACCCGCGCGCCAGAAAAACCGCGAATTGATCGCGGATTCGCGTGGCGACTTGCTGTCGCTAGTTTTGCAGGAAGGCGCGTTCCGGCGCATTGAAGATGGGCTCTATGTGCAAATCGGCGAGCGCCTGCCCGATGGAAAGCTGGGGCAAATCTTCGTGGCGGATTCGCGCGAGCCTAATATCGATTTCATCTATTATGCAAAGACAGGCACCGTGCTGCGAACCGAAGACAAGTCCGCGCTGCTGATGTTTGACGGAGTTGTGCAGCGAAAGACGCTGACCGGCGGCGTTTCCGTTATCCGCTTTGCGTCCTATTCGTTCGACCTTGGCACTTTCACGTCTGAGGTAAATGAGGTGACGTTGCAGCCGAAAGACCAGAGCCTCGCATTTCTGGTCAATCCGGACAGCTCCGACAAAAACTACCAGCGCAAGCCGCAAGCGTATCGTGCGGAACTGCACCGGCGCCTGACAGAGTGGCTCTATCCGGCCGTGTTCGCGCTAATCGCTATAGCTGTCGCGGGGGATGCTCGCTCTCACCGCGAGGCGCGCGTTCACCCGATGATAACGTCGATCGTCATTGCGCTGTTGTGGTGGTGGGTTGGCTATTTCGTGAGCGATCAGGCCGAAACGGAGCCGGCCTTCGTCTTCGCAATGTATGCTGTGCCCATATTGGCCAGCGGCGTGGCGATTGCGTTCATAGCAATGAACCGCGCGCTGGAATTGCCGATGGGCGTTATCGACTGGATCGGCTCCATATTCCGCGCTCTGTGGCGGGCCATCCTGCCCGGCAGGCGCGCGACAGCGGGGAGCCTCTGATGGGCTGGACGCTGAACCGCTATTTTCTGCGCCGCTACGCCAGCATAACGATGTGGATATTCCTCGGCGTTTTCTGCTTGGCGTTTCTCGTCGATTTCACGGAACTGACGAGCCGGATCGCCGGATTGCCTGGCTTTACCGTGCCGCTCGGCCTCGCAATGTCCGGGCTGCGGGTGCCTATGATCATGCTGCAAACGGTGCCGTTCGTTGCGCTGTTCTCGGCAATGGCGATGCTGATTTCGCTCAACCGGAAATATGAGCTGGTGATTGCGCGCTCGGCTGGAATCTCGGCGTGGCAATTCCTGCTGCCACCCTGCATCGGCGCTTTCATTTTCGGGCTGCTGGCCATCGCAATACTGAACCCGCTGGCTGCCTACGGTATCAGCCGCGTCGAGCAGATCGATACGATGATCCGCTCCGGTTCCTCAAACGAAGTGTCCGCGTTTGCTGCGCCGTGGCTGCGCCAGAAAACCGCGCAGGGCGATACGATTATCGGTGCGCGCGCCATTCTGGATCAGGGCCTGACGCTCTCCGACGCGGTGTTCCTTTCCCTTGATCGCGACGGAAACATTGCCGAGCGCAACGACGCGAAACAAGCCTTTTTGCGTGACGGATATTGGGAACTGGAGGGCGTGCAGCGGTTCCGCGACGGTGTGGCGGGCGAGGCTATCCCGTCCATGCGCGTTCCCACGAATCTGAGACCGGAATTTGTTCAGGAAAGGCTCGCGCGACCGGAAACGATTCCGTTCTACGAACTGCCGGCGAAGATTGACGCGGCGCGTTCGTTCGGATTGCGGGCCGATGCTTTCGCAATGCAGCTACATTCCTTGATTGCGTTACCTTTTCTTTTAATCGCGATGACTCTCATTGCTGCAACAGTGTCGATGCGTTTCGCACGCATGGGGCAGTCTTCGGTGATGATTCTGGGTGGCGTGACCGCTGGCTTTCTGCTTTATGTCGTTTCGGTGCTTGTGCGGGCGTTTGGCAACGCCGGACTCGTGCCGCCAGTTGTGGCTGCCTGGATACCGGTGGTCGTGGCGAGTTTCTTCGGAGTAACGTTCCTTTTGTACAAGGAAGACGGTTAGTGCGGGCAGTGAGGGGACATAGCCTCATGCGGAGGGCGACGGAAAGGCTGCGCCGGCAAACGGCGCTGTCCTGCCTGTTTGCGCTTTCGCTCGGCGTATTTTCCGCCAGCGCGCAGGATCTCTCTCAATATGCCGGTCAGGTGCCCTCCGATTCGCAGATGCTGCTTGAGTCGGACGTGCTGACCTACGATCAGGACGCGAACACCGTTAGCGCCTCTGGCCAGGTGCGCATCGAATATGCGGGCAATCACCTCGTGGCCGAGCGAGTCACCTATGATCGCAACACCGGCCGACTGAAGGCGGTCGGCAATGTCGAGATCATCGAAAAAGACGGAAACAAGATTTACACCGACGAAATTGACGTCACCGACGATTTCGCTGACGGTTTTGTGAATAGTTTGCGCGTCGAGACGGTCGATAAGACCTATTTCGCGGCGGAGAGCGCCGACCGCAAAGCCGGCAACGTCACCACCTTCAACAATGGTGTTTATACGGCTTGCGAACCTTGCGAGGAAAAGCCGGACAGCGCGCCAATCTGGCGAGTGAAATCGCGCAAGATCATCTGGAACGGTCAGAAAAAAACGATTCGCTTCGAGCGTTCGCATTTCGAAATGTTCGGACTGCCGCTCGCCTATCTACCCGCCTTCGAAGTGCCGGACCCGACCGTCAAGCGCAAAAGCGGTTTTCTGTTTCCGGGCATCAGCTTCAACAGCAAGCTGGGTGCGGGCCTGACTGTTCCCTATTATTTCGCGCTGTCACCGACCTATGACCTGACCGTCAAAGGCACCGGCTACACGAAACAGGGCTTCCTTGGCGAAGCTGAATGGCGCCAGAAGTTCAATTCCGGCGAATATAATTTGAAGATCGCGGGCATCAGCCAGGCAGACCCGAGTGCTTTCGAATCCTATTCGGTGGATCGCGGCCCGGCAGACAACCCGAACAAACTGCGTGGCATGATCGGGTCGAAGGGTCGTTTCGCCATTAATCCGCGCTGGACGTTCGGCTGGGATTTGATGTTGCAGTCGGACAAGAATTTCTCGCGAACCTATTCGATTGAAGGCTTCAACAGCTACATCCATCGGTCTGAGGTTTACCTGACCGGCCTTGGCGAGCGTAATTATTTCGATATGCGCTTCATGAAGTTCCAGGTTCAGGAAAAGCTGCGTGACGACAATTCCTCATCGCGCGACGACAAGCAGCCCTGGGTTCTGCCGAGCTTCGACTATGTCGCCATACCGGACGAGCCGGTGGCCGGCGGCGAACTGAAGATGACGTTCAATTCGCGCGTCATCAATCGTTCGCGGCTGGACGACGTTATCAACTCCGCCCTGCCCGACGACGCGGACGTTACAGCGGTGCGCGGCGTTGAAGGCACGGATGGCCGCCTGAGCGCCGAGGCCGAATGGAAGCGCGAGTTCATCGCGCCGGGTGGTCTGGTGATTACGCCGTTGCTGGCGCTGCTTGGCGAAGCACGGATGGCGGACCAGAGCGACGCTTCGACCGCAGCCATTGAAAACATGGCGAACCAGCTCGGAGTCGGCGCCGACGTGCGCTCCGAATATTATCGCTATATGGCGACTGCCGGTCTTGATGTGCGCTGGCCGGTGCTCTTCTCGACCTCGAGCTCGACCCATATTCTGGAGCCGGTTGCGCAGATTTTTGTGCGTCCAAATGAGCAGGACGTAACCCAGCTCGGCCTTTCCAACGAGGATGCGCAGAGCTTCGTGTTCGACGCGACCTCACTTTTCGACCGCGACAAGTTCTCCGGTTATGACCGTGTGGAAGGTGGCACGCGCGCCAATCTTGGCCTTCGCTATGCCGGTTCGTTTGGCAATGGCTGGTCTACGAATGCGATTTTCGGACAATCCTATCAGCTCGGCGGTCTGAATTCCTTCGCAGCGCCTGATCTGGTGAATGTGGGCGCTGAATCCGGACTTGAAACGGATAAGTCGGACTATGTCGGACTGGTTGGTTTCGCGACGCCGAATGGCCTCTCTGCTTCGCTGAGCGGGCGTTTCGACGAGGAAACCTTCGAGGCGCGCAGGGCGGAAGCTCGCGCCGCCTATAGCGGCACGCCGCTTTCTCTAACGGCCAAGTATGCGTATATTCAGGCCCAGCCAATCTATGGATTTGCCACCGACAGGCACGAAGTTTCGGTGGGAGGCAGCCTGAAATTCCACGAATATTGGCGTGTATTCGGCTCCGGGACTTATGATCTGGAATCGGACTATGTTTCGTATAATTCATTCGGCTTTGGTTACGCCGATGAGTGCTTTACCTTTGCGCTGACCTATAGCGAATCGCGGACTTTGATCGGTGACACGCGCCAAACCGACAACACCCAGAATATCGGTTTCCAACTGTCGTTCCGGACAATCGGTGATTTTGGCAATAGCAGCACCAATTTCCTGCAATAGCGGGCGTCAATCTGCCCCGAGCGCAGATCATTGTTTTGCCTCATAGAATTGGCAGAGCGTCGGAAACGGATTCGTTGGGATGAGAGCGATGCTTGGAATTAAGAAGCGGATGGTGGTGTTTAGCCTTATGGCGGCGGTCGCGACCGCTACGCTAGGCACAGCCGCCCCTGCTTTTGCGAGCGAAATCAAATATGTCGTGAACGGTCAGGCGATCACCAGCTATGACCTGCAGCGCCGCGTCGCATTTTTGAAGCTGCAGCGGGCAAAAGGCAATTTGAACCAGCAAGCTGCCGACCAGATGATCGAGCAGGCGCTGAAGCGCGCCGAAATGAAGCGCATGAACGTAAACATCACCGACAAGGCGGTGGACGACGCCTACGCGCGCTTTGCGACAAATAATAAGATGACGCTCCCGCAGCTGGATACCGTCATGAGCAAATCCGGCGTGACCAAATCGCATTTCAAGGATTTTATCCGTGCGCAAATGGGCTGGGGTCAGGTTGTAAGCCGCAAGGCAGGTGGCGACGGCGATGGCCGCGTGACCGAGCAGGAGGCTGTGCGCCGCATGTTGCAACAGGGCGGGCAAAAACCCAAAGCCACGGAATATATGCTGCAGCAGGTGATCTTCGTCGTGCCCGCCAAGGAACGGGGCAAGATGGGTGCCCGCCGCCGCGAGGCCGAGGCCATGCGCGCTCGATTCAACGGCTGCAACGCTTCGCGCTCACTGGCGAAGGGGCTCATCGACGTGACGGTTCGCGACCTTGGCCGGGTGCTGGAACCGCAACTTCCAAACGAATGGGCGGATTCGATCAAGGCCACCCGCGCAGGCGGCGCGACGCCCGTGCGCGAGACGGAACGCGGGATTGAGTTCATCGGCATTTGCAGCGCACGCGAGGTTTCGGACGATCGCGTTGCGCAAATGGTGTTCCAGCAGGAAGCGAATGGCGGGGCGGACGCTGGCGGAGATGATATGTCCAAGAAGTTCCTCAAGGAACTGCGCGACAAAGCCAAGATCGTTCAACAATAACCGCCGACCGCACACATGCCCAAACTTCTGGCGCTCTCCTCGGGCGATCCGTCTGGTGTAGGCCCGGAGCTTGCGCTGATGTGCTGGCAACAGCGCAATGCCGAGCATTTGCCCGGTTTTTTCCTGCTTTCAGACGCTGAGTTTTTGCGTAGCCGCGCCAAGGCCATGGGTTTTGATGTGCCGATTGAAACGGCAACGCCCGAAAGTGCTTCGCAGATTTTTCCGCGCGCTTTGCCTGTCGTACCACTGGATGCGACGTTTGCTGACCGGGCTGGCGAGCCACTCGGCGCGAACGCTGCGGGCATTGTCGAGGCAATTGACCGCGCGGTTGACTTGGCTATGACGACGCGCGCGTCGGCAGTGGTGACATGCCCGATTGCGAAAAAGCCGCTCTACGATGCGGGCTTCAAATTTCCGGGGCACACGGAATATCTGGCGCATCTCGCGGAACAGCACACCGGCAAGCCTGCAATGCCTGTGATGATGCTGGCGGGGCCGGAACTGCGCACCGTTCCTGTGACGATTCACATTCCGCTTGCCGAAGCGCCAAAACAACTGACGAGTGACCTCGTATATGAGACGGGGCGCATTGTGGCGCGCGATCTTGCGGACCGATTTGGACTCGCGAAGCCGCGCCTTGCAATTGCCGGGCTGAACCCGCATGCGGGCGAAGGCGGCGCGCTCGGCATGGAAGACGGCGATATCGTGCTGCCCGCCATTGAACGCCTGCAACGCGACGGTATCGATGCGCGAGGCCCCCTGCCCGCAGACACGATGTTCCATGCGCGCGCCCGGCAGACATATGACGCAGCGCTCTGCATGTATCACGATCAGGCTCTGATCCCGGCCAAGACCTTGGCGTTTGATGAGGCGGTGAATGTGACGCTGGGACTTCCGTTCATTCGCACCTCGCCCGACCACGGCACCGCGTTCGACATTGCCGGAAAGGGCATTGCGCAGCCGCGCAGCATGATGGCGGCGTTGCGCATGGCGGCAGAAATGTCCGCGCGCGAGGGCAATTAATGGCGAGCCTCGACGGACTGCCGCCTCTGCGCGAGGTGATCGAGCAGCATGGGCTGAACGCGAAAAAATCGCTGGGGCAGAATTTTCTGCTCGATCTGAACCTGACTTCAAAGATCGCGCGTAGCGCCGGAGATTTGACGCAAACAGCGGTGCTGGAGGTTGGCCCTGGCCCCGGCGGGTTGACGCGGGCGCTGCTGCTGAACGGCGCAAAGAAGGTGATCGCCATCGAGCGCGATGAGCGCTGCCGCCCGGCACTGGAAGAAATTGCCGCGCATTATCCGGGGCGGCTTGAGGTGATTTTCGGGGATGCACTCAAGACGGATATCGGAGCGCTAGCCGCTGGTCTGCCAATCCGCATCGTTGCGAACCTGCCCTATAATGTGGGCACGGAACTGCTGATCCGCTGGCTGACCCTGCCCGAATGGCCGCCCTATTATGAATCGATGACGCTGATGTTTCAGCGCGAGGTTGCGCAGCGCATTGTCGCCGCGCCGGGGAGCGATGCCTATGGGCGGCTCGGCGTGCTTGCGGGCTGGCGAACCAATGCGAAAATTGCGTTCGACGTTCCGCCGCAGGCTTTCACGCCTCCGCCGAAAGTCACGTCATCCATCGTGCATCTTGTGCCACGTGACGCTCCGCTGCCAGCCGACGTGAAGGTGCTGGGGCGCGTGACAGAAGCGGCATTCGGCCAACGCCGCAAAATGCTGCGCCAGAGTCTTAAGTCGATTGGCGGCGAGCGGCTTTTGGCGGCGACGGGCATTGACGGCACGCGACGCGCGGAAACGCTATCCGTGGCTGAGTTTGTCGCGCTGACAAACGCTGTTTAAGCGGCTGCGCGTTTCAGCACTTCTCATCCGCCTGCCGGCACCTTCTCCCTCAAGGGGAGAAGGGAAGGTGTTGAGGTGGGCTTCAATCGCGGACTGCGCAGAGCGGGGTGAGGCATTCAACTACCCTCCTTGAGGGAGAAGGTGCCGCCGGCCGGATGAGGGGCCGTAAAAACAATTGCTGTTTAGGCGCCGACGTTCTCTTCAAGCAGGCCGGTGACGAAATCAAACAGGCCGGGGCGGCGGTCACGACGCAGGCGCTCCGCAATGACGATGGATCGCACCTCCGCGAAGGCGCGGTTCAGATCATCATTGATGATGATGTAGTCGTATTCCGTCCATTGCTGGATTTCTGAACGGGCGTTAGTGAGACGCCTTGCAATGTCGGCCTCCGTGTTTTCCGCACGGCGCTTGAGGCGCGCGGTCAGTTCCGCCATCCGCGGCGGGAGGATGAACACGGAAACAACGTCTGCCGGGATTTTCTCGCGCATTTGCGCAGCGCCCTGCCAATCAATGTCGAACAGCATATCCTGACCGCGCGACATAGCGTATTCGACCGGCTCGCGCGGCGTTGCGTAGAAATTGCCGTGCACCTCAGCCCATTCAAGCAGCTGATCCGCATCACGCATCTGCTCGAACTGGCGTTTGGTGATGAAATGATAATGCACACTATCGATCTCACTGGGGCGGCGCTCGCGCGTGGTTACGCTGATCGAAAGTGACATTGCGAGGCTCTTATCTTCGAGCAGATTGCGGGCAATGGTCGACTTTCCCGCGCCGGACGGCGAAGAAATGACGAGCATCAATCCCCGCCTGGCGATGGGCTGCATGGGTTCAATTTGCGGCATGAGCTACTCCAGATTCTGGACCTGCTCGCGGAATTGGTCCACGACCGCCTTCAGGTCAAGCCCGATTGCGGTCAGAGATGCCGCATTCGACTTTGAACACAGCGTATTTGCTTCACGGTTGAACTCTTGCGCCAGAAAATCGAGCTTTCGCCCGACTACCCCGCCCGCCGAAAGCAGCGAGCGCGCAGCCGCAACATGCGTTTTCAAACGGTCGATTTCCTCGCGAATATCTGACTTGGTGGACAGCAACATCGCTTCGGTGTGAAGCCGCTGCTCATCCAGCCCGCTGCCCGCTGCTTCCATCAGCGCGCGAATCTGCTCGCCGAGCCGCTCACGAATAAGTGCCGGATCGCGCGATGGGTCGCGTTCGGCATTTTCGGTCAATTTGGCTATGGTTTCCAGATGGCCGTTGAGCACGGTCGCCAGCGCACCACCTTCCGCACGGCGAGCAGCTTCCAGACCATCGAGCGCCGTTTCCAGCACCGCAAGAGCGGCCTTGTCGGCGACGGCCTTGTCTTCTTCGGTTTCGGTCGCTTCCGGGATGTCGAGCACGCCGCGCAAGCTCAAAAGCCCGTCAGCCGTGGCAGGTGCGGTCCCGAACTGCTTTTCAAGTCGCTTGGCAAGCTCGGCCACATCGCGGAGGAAGGCCTCGTTGACGATGGGCTGCACCTGCGAAGCGGTGGGGCGCACAATGGTGAGCTGCGCCTGAAAGCTGCCGCGCGAAAAACGCTTCTGTATCGCTTGACGGATGGCTGGCTCCAGCCGGTCATAGCCGGTGGGAAGGCGCAATCGCAGCTCAAGCGACTTGCCGTTGACCGACTTCACCTCCCAGGTGATCGACGCGCCGCGAGCGTCGCCCGCCGCGCGCGAAAACCCTGTCATGCTTTGTAGGCTAGCCAATGGATCCCCCGCGATCTGACACCCAGCTATTGCTGCTGCGGCGCGTCGGCAGGTTGACCCTGCTGCTTTTGAATTTCACGCCAGCGCGCGACGTTCTTGTTGTGTTGTTCCAATGTCTCGGCAAACACGTGACCACCGCCGCCGGAGGCAACGAAGTATAGGTCTTTTGTCTTGGCCGGATTTGCAACGGCTTCGAGAGCCGCCCTGCCCGGATTGGCAATGGGTGTCGGCGGCAGGCCATCAATCACGTAGGTGTTGTAAGGGGTGGGCTTCTGGATGTCCGACTGGAAGATCGGGCGGTCGGCCGGGCGCCCCTTGCCACCGAACAGCCCGTACAGGATTGTGGGGTCGGATTGCAGCCGCATGCCCTTGTTCAGACGGTTGATGAATACCGCTGCAACCTGCGGGCGCTCATCCGCGATGCCCGTTTCTTTTTCAACGATGGAAGCAAGCGTGACGAACTCGTCAATGTTCTTGAGCGGCAGGCCGTCCTCGCGCTTAGCCCAGATTTCCTCGACAAGCGCTTTCTGGTCAGCCAGCATCTTGTCCACGATTGCCTTGCGCTCCGTGCCGCGCGTGAAGCGCTGCGTGTCGGCGGCGAGCGAACCCTCGGCAGGCATGGCGGTAGGCAAATCGCCGCTTAGCTCCGGCGTGGCGGAAACTTTTTGCAGCGCCTGTTCGACGGTGAGGCCTTCGGGAATGGTGATCGAATAGAGGATCGACTTGCCGCTGGCCATCAGGTCCATGATTTCACGCATCGAAGCGCCGGGCTTGATTTCATACTCACCGGCTTTCAGGTCCGCCGCTTTGCCGTTCGCCTGCGCGCCGAGCTGGAAAACCCACGAATTGGTGATGATTCCATTCTCTTCCAAGGCGTTTGAGATGGCTTTCAAGCCCGTCTTTGGCTTGACCAGAAATGTCTGTGTTTCCGCGGTTGGACCTTCGGCGTTGAACTCATATTTGCCGAACCAAAGCCCGGCAAAGGCCGCGAGAGCGCCCAGAACGCACAGCGAAACTACCAGATTGAAGAACACGACAAAGCGATTGCGCGAATGGCGCGAGCGCCGCGCAGCCGCCGATGGTGATGCGTCTTGCCGCAGCGCCTCGCTGGCCGGCTTTGCCGCATTTCCCGGTGCGGGAGGAGTGGCGCGGCGGCCAAACTCGACATCATTGGGAGAGTCGCTCATCTCAATACCCACAGGTTTCGAATCGGCAAGGCCGGAATACAAAAGTGCAATGCGGCCAAATTGGCGCGCGAGCCGGTTTAACCGTTATAACGCTGGAAGATCAGCGATGCGTTGGTTCCGCCAAAGCCGAACGAGTTTGACAGTGCAACATCGATCCGGCGCTTTCTCGGCTTGTGCGGAACGAGGTCGATCGCCGTTTCCCGCTCAGGATTGTCGAGATTGATAGTGGCCGGAGCGATGTTGTCCCGAATCGCGAGGATCGAGAAAATCGCCTCCGCCGCACCGGCAGCGCCCAGAAGATGCCCAATGCACGACTTGGTGGACGACATCGAGATTTTCGACGCGGCATCGCCGACCAAGCGTTCGACCGCACCTAGTTCAATCGTGTCGGCCATTGTCGATGTGCCGTGCGCGTTGATGTAATCGATGTCGGCGGGCGACAGTTTTGCGCGTTTCAGCGCCATGGTCATGCAGCGGAACGCACCATCGCCATCCTCGGCCGGAGCCGTGATGTGATAAGCATCGCCGGACATGCCGTAGCCCGTGACCTCTGCGTAGATTTTTGCACCGCGCGCCTTCGCGTGTTCCAGTTCTTCCAGAACAACCACGCCAGCACCCTCGCCCATGACAAAACCATCACGGTCGCGGTCATAGGGTCGTGACGCTTTCTGCGGCTCGTCATTGCGCTCAGTCGAAAGGGCGCGACAGGCGGCAAATCCCGCCAGCGACAGTCGCGTGACGGGCGATTCGGCACCGCCAGCCAGCATCACATCAGCATCGCCCAGCGCGATGATGCGCGCGGCATCGCCAATTGCGTGTGCGCCGGTGGAACAGGCGGTCACGACGGCATGATTTGGTCCTTTGAGGCCATGCCGGATCGAAACCTGACCCGAAACCAGATTGATGATGTTGCCGGGGATGAAGAAGGGTGTAACGCGGCGCGGGCCGCGCTCGTGAAGCACCAGAGCCTGCTCGGCAATGCCTTCAATGCCGCCAATGCCCGAACCAATCATGACGCCGGTGGCGCATTTCTCGTCTTCAGTGCGCGGCTCCCAGCCCGAATCTTTCAGGGCTTCGTCGGCAGCGGCGATTCCATACAGGATGAAATCGCCGATCTTGCGCAATTCCTTCGGCTCGAGCACCGCCTCCGGGCTGAACGTGTTGTTTGAACCGTCGCCGCGCGGGATCACATGAGCGATCTTGCACGGGAGATCATCGACCTCAAATTCGGTTACCCTGCGGGCGGCACTGCGCGCCGACAGCAATTCTTTCCAGCCGTGCTCAACTCCCACCCCATAGGGTGAGAGCAAGCCCATACCGGTGACAACGACACGTCTCATTCAGTGCCTTACCGAGTTTGTCGGATCAGGCAGAAGCCTTGTCGATGAACTTCACCGCATCGCCGACGGTGAGGATCGTTTCGGCGGCATCGTCCGGGATCTCAACGCCGAATTCTTCTTCGAAGGCCATCACGAGCTCGACGGTGTCGAGGCTGTCTGCGCCCAGATCGTCGATGAAGCTCGCGCCTTCGGTGACCTTGTCGGCATCAACGCCAAGATGCTCGACGACGATCTTTTTGACGCGTTCTGCGGTATCGCTCATGTAGGCAATCCTTATTCCAGTGCTGTTGTTTGTCATTCGTTAGCGGCCCCATTGCCGCTAATCAAGCGCTAACATTTTGTCTTGCAAAGCCGGACGAACCAGCTTCACGCCTTACTTGCTCGCCACGCCGATTACACGAAAATTTCCATCTGTAAAAGCCCGTGACACAGCAGTTTCGGCTTGCGCACAGGGTGTTTTGCCCTGTTGCCGCGTATTTCATATCAGATCATAGCCATGCCGCCGTTCACATGCAGGGTTTGGCCCGTCACGTAACCGGCTTCATTTGACGCCAGATAAGCGACGGCGGAGGCAACTTCGTCACCCGTTCCCATGCGTCGGGCGGGAATTGCACCCATGATCGCCTCTTTCTGCTTGTCGTTCAACTTGTCCGTCATGGCAGATTCGATGAAGCCCGGCGCAACGCAGTTCACCGTTACATTTCGCGTCGCAATCTCTTGCGCAAGCGACTTGGTGAAGCCGATCATGCCCGCCTTCGACGCGCAATAGTTCGCCTGACCCGGATTACCCGTAACGCCCACGACCGAGGTGATGTTGATGATGCGGCCAAAGCGGCGGCGCATCATCGGATGCGTAAGCTCGCGCGTGAGCCGGAAAACAGCCGTGAGATTGACCTCGATGACTGAATCCCAATCGGCATCCGACATGCGCACGAAAAGGCCATCCCTGGTGATTCCAGCGTTGTTCACCAGAATATCCACGCCTTCAAGTTCGGCTTCCGCCTTCTGTCCCAATGCCTTAACCGCGTCGCGATCCGACAGATTGGCCGGAAAAATCCTGACCCGGTCGCCAAGTTCTGCAGCAAGAGATTCGAGTTTTTCCGCCCGCGTTCCATGCAGGCCAACTGTTGCGCCCTGCGCATGAAGGATGCGGGCAATTGCCTCGCCAATGCCGCCCGTTGCGCCAGTTACCAGCGCCTTGCGTCCCGTCAGCTCGAACATTCTGCAATCCAATCCTGTTGTTGTTTCAGGCGTGTTCTTGTTTTTCAGGCCAGCGCGTCGAGAGCAGCTTCGACTTCCGCCGCCGCGCCCACATTTGCCGTCACGATGTCGCGGTTTATGCGCCTCGCAAGCCCGGAAAGCACCTTTCCGGCGCCGATTTCATAAAGTGTCGTCACACCATTTGCGCCGAACCATTCGATTGTTTCGCGCCAGCGAACACGACCAGTTACCTGCGCGACGAGCTGCGCTGCGATTTCACTCGGCTCAGTGGCCGGAGCGACCAATACGTTGGGGATAACCGGAACCGCAGGCGCACGCCACACGACCTCTGCGAGCGCTTCTCGCATTGCTTCGGCGGCAGGAGCCATCAATGCCGAATGGAACGGTGCGGAAACCGGCAGCATGATAGCTCGCTTCGCGCCCTTTTCAGTGCAGATGCGAGCGGCGTGTTCCACCACCGGCTTCGCCCCGGAAATAACAATCTGGCCACCGCCATTGTCATTCGCGATCTGCACCCCAGCGCCGGCCTCTGCGCAGGCAGCTTCGACTTGCGATTGCTCAAGGCCGATAATGGCAGCCATGCCGCCCTCGCCCACCGGCACGGCGGCTTGCATCGCATTGCCGCGAATGCGCAGCAGGCGGGCCGTATCTGCGATGGAGAACATTCCAGCCGCCGCGAGCGCGGAATATTCGCCGAGCGAATGGCCTGCGACATACGAAATCTTATCGGCCAGAACAAAGCCTTGCGATTCGAGCGCCCGGATCGCGGCCAATGAGACAGCCATGAGTGCCGGCTGCGCGTTCGCCGTCAATGTCAGAGTTTCCTCCGGGCCTTCCCAGATAATATGAGAAAGCCGCTGCGCAAGCGCCTCATCTACTTCTTCAAAAACCGCGCGCGCGGCGGGAAAACGCTCGGCAAGGTCCCTTCCCATGCCAACGGCCTGACTGCCCTGCCCCGGAAAGGTGAAAGCGATCGACATTGTTCTTCCTGCCCTGAGTTCTTGTTGGAAACGTCTGACTTCATGCTTCCGGGCAAGTCAAGAGCGGTCGACATTTACAAAGCACCTGAATCTTAGCCGATTGGGTATTTTAGATGGAACAAAAAACGGACTTCTCAATTCCGTCAAAAAGCTGCATTTGTGACATAGGCATGACAGTTTGAATACAATGCCGGGTGTCTTGGGAGTTCAGGGTGGAGCGTAGGAACGTCGAAATTGAGCACGCCCCTGCAAAAGCAGGCTTTTTTCGGAGAATGGCGCGCCTTTTAAGATCCCGGCAGGCTCGCGATTCTTACCGCGCGCTTGGTGCATCCGTGTTTTTGTCAGCCGCTTTGGTGTTCCTTATCGAGCTGGTCGCGCGTGGCGATTTTATCTCGACGGTTCAGTTCTTTTTTCAGCCGTTCAAGCCCGGTTGGACAACGATTATCGTCTTCACATTGGTGCTGACCCTGCTGGACGCAATTTTCGCGCGGCGGCATATCGGCATATTGATCGTCGCGCCACTGACGCTACTGCTGGCATTCGTTGGCCACCAAAAAGCACATTATCTCGGCGATCCGCTCTATCCGACGGATTTCCTCTACTCCCGGCAGATCATGGAACTGATGCCGCTATTGGTACGTGACCGCCCCTGGCTGGCGGTAGCGATGGCGGTAGTTGGCGTGACTGCGATTTGCGCATTGGTGGCAATGTGGCGGTTTTGGCGGCGAAACGGTCCTAAAATCAGCCGAAAAAGCCGTATTTGGCGGCTTACGGTCGCAGTGCCAGCGCTGGCGTTTTTCGTGTCCATTATGGATTACGCGACGTTTTCGTGGACCCGCGACCGGCTGCAAATCATTCCCATAATGTGGGATCAAAAAGAAAATTACGCCTCCAACGGCTTTGCGCTGGCGTTCGCCATGAACGTGCCGATGGCCAAGGTAAATACACCGCAAGGCTATACGGAGCAGGCGCTGGCAGACATTGCGCCGCCGGATGGCGCAACGATCACGCTGCCCGAACAGAAACCGGACATCATTATCGTGATGAGCGAATCCTTCTGGGACCCGACCCGGCTGCCGGGCGTGAAGTTTACGCCCGATCCGATTCCAAATGTGCGCGCCGCGCATTCCGGCCATGTGTTTTCGCCCGAATTCGGCGGCATGACTGCCAATGTCGAGTTTGAAGCTTTGACCGGCTTTTCCAACGCTTTTCTGCCTTATGGCAGCATTCCGTATCAGCAATATGTGCGCAAAGCCGTGCCGTCGCTTGCCAGCTTCTTCCGCTCGCAGGGCTATGAGACGATGGCGATCCACCCGTTTGAAGGCTGGTTCTGGAATCGCAAGGCCGTTTACGATGCCTTCGGGTTCGACCGCTTCTATTCCATCGAAAACCTGCCGCCGATGAAAGCTCGCGGGCCGCTGATTTCCGACGAATCACTGACCGAAGAGATTATTCGCCGTGCCGACCAGACCGAACGGCCGTTCTTCTATTTCGCAGTTAGCCTGCAAAGCCACGGGCCATATGAGCCATATCGCTATTCCGATCCGGTGATTAAGGTTTCGGCTTCGACAACCGAGTCAACGCGCCAGTCGATTCTGTCGTATGCCGAAGGCGCGCACGACGCCGATAAAGAGTTGAAGCGCCTGATGGACTGGGCGCAGCAGCGCGAGCGCCCGACGATCATTGCATTCTTTGGCGATCATCTGCCGCCGCTCAATCTCGGATATGTGGAAACGAAATTCCTCAAGGAGCCTGTGCCGGACCGTCGCGAACCGCCGGATGCGCTGGCATTGCACCGCGAAACGCCGCTCGTGGTTTGGTCGAATAAATCGGGGTCTGTGCAGGATATTGGCACGGTCAGCCCCGCCTTCCTGCCGCTTTACGTGCTGAAAACTGCGGGCATCAGCCACCCCTACTACACGGGTTTTCTCGGCGAACTCAACATGAAGTACCATGTCGTCGAACGGCACGTACTTGTCGATGCAGACGGAAAGCCTACGCCCGATTGGGCGCGCGAAAAGCAGGTTGATCCGATGATCAATGATTATCGCCTGCTGCAATACGATGCGATGTTCGGCAAAGCGTGGAGAACGAACGCGTTCTTCCCCAACCTGCCAAAGCCAAGCGGCGTTTGAAGCGGCAGGAAAAGAGGTGGTGCTGGCCGGCGGATGAGGGACAGGAGCCAACATCTCCACGTTCGTGCTGCCCCTCACGTGCCTACCGGCATCTTCTCCCCGTAGAACGGGAGAGGGAAGCCGCGGTAATGTCTCGCAACCTTAGCAACGTTGAAAATGCAACGCGGCGCCGATGGTAAGGGTGAGGGCAGCGCAAGTTCTCAATACATCGCGCAACTACCCCTCATCCGCGATCAAGCAGCTTTTGCGTCTTCCGGCTCGCGCACCTCATTCAACCGCGCGTAGAGCGCGTGTGACGAACCGCGCTCACCACTCAACGCCGCAAGTTCGAGGATCGTTTTTGCTGGCAGCGCGATGACCTGAATTTGTGGGAACAGCTTCTTGTCCTCAGGCTTGATGAAGGCCGATGTTGTGTACCGCGTGCCCTCGAAATGCAGCGGCACGATGGAGGCCCGACCGCTCTCGGCGATGCGGCTGATTGCACGATAAAGCCTGAATTCTTTCGTGTTTGGCTGGATTCCATCCGGCAGATAGACGGCCAGTCGCCCACCTCCCCGCAAATGGCGGACAAGCCTGCGGTTCACAAACAAATGTTCTGTGTTGAACGCGATGGTGCGCGCAAGCTCGCGATAGGGCTCCAGCCATGCAGAGCGCGCCGAATGCGCGTCCAGAATATGCAGCGTATTGTCGGGCAGCAGCGACAGCGCAAGCGCCGGCTCTAACCGCGACCGGTGGCTGACGACATAAACGACTGGCGACGGCGCGGACCGAATGCCGCGCACGCTGCTGTCATCAACGCGATAGAAAAGCTTCAACGGAAGGTAGAAAATCGCCTGTCGGAAGGAAATTCCCAGCCGATAAGCCAGCCAGCCTGAATAAGCAGCCAAGGCCATCAACAAAAGCAGCAGGATTTTTCCAGTCAGGATCATTCAAAACCTCCCAACCGCACCCGCCGCGCGTAGGTTAGCGGCTGATCGTTGGCGGTCAAGCCTGCGCGGATTGTTCAGGCAGGCATCTGATAACGAACCCAGCGATCAGGCTGAGCCTGATAGATTTCGCCGGTGCGCTCCAACGCCGGGTCAGCCAACGGCACGATGCGCGCGGCAACTTCCGATGGATGCGGCAAGGTCAACGGGTCCTCGCCAGGCACCGCCTGCGCGCGCATTGCCGTGCGCGTGCGGCCAGGATCCACTGAATTGACCCGCAGCGAGAAGGTTTTTGCTTCGTCTGCCCATGACCGCGCCATCGCTTCGACGGCGGCTTTAGACGCCGCGTAGGGTGCCCAGAAAGCGCGCGCCGAATGCGCAGCGGCGGACGAAAGAAGGATTGCGCGTCCCGCGTCTGACTTACGTAAAAGCGGATCGACCGAGCGAATCAAGCGCCATGTAGAGGTGACATTGATGTTCATCACCTTTTCAAAAACCTTGGCTTCCACATGCCCGACCGGTGAAATCGTGCCGAGCACACCCGCATTGGCGACAAGAATATCCAGCTTGCCCCAGCGATCATTAATCGCGCCGCCAAGGCGGTCTATGCCCTGCATATCAGCTAGGTCGAGCGGGACCAGCGTGGCCTCGCCTTTGCCCGTGCGAGCACGTTCCTCTTTGATCTCGTCGTCCAGATCCTCAAGGCCACCAACGGTACGCGCAACAGCAATGACATGCGCGCCCGCCGCCGCCATCTGCTTGGCGATTTGATAGCCAATGCCGCGAGAAGCGCCCGTTACCAGCGCGATACGATTGGTCAGATCAGGAATGCTCATACGCTTCTTTTATTGACCGCCGGTTGCCAGCAGGGACAGGGTCCGGACATTGTCGGAACCTTCGATGTCTGCGAGGCGTGTTGGATATTCGGTTGAGAAGCAGGCATCGCAAAACTGCGGCTGCTCGCTGTTGCGGCCGGATTCGCCGACAGCGCGATACAGCCCTTCCAAAGAGAGGAAGCCGAGCGAATCGACCCGGATGAACTCGGCCATTTCTTCCACGGACATGCGCGAGGCCAGAAGTTTCGCCTTTTCCGGCGTATCCACGCCGTAATAGCAGGAGGAGCGCGTGGGCGGTGAGGCAATGCGCATGTGCACTTCTTTCGCGCCCGCATCGCGGACCATCTGCACGATCTTCTGGCTCGTGGTGCCGCGCACGATGGAATCATCCACCAGAACCACCCGCTTTCCCTCGATCATGCGGCGGTTCGCGTTGTGCTTGAGCTTGACGCCCATGTGGCGGATCGAATCGCCCGGCTGAATGAATGTGCGCCCGACATAGTGGTTTCGGATAATGCCAAGCTCGAACGGAATGCCGGCCTCCTGCGAAAAGCCAAGGGCTGCCGGTGTGCCCGAATCCGGGACCGGCACGACGATGTCAGCCTCTACCGGATTCTCAATGGCAAGCTGTGCGCCGATGCGCTTGCGTGCGTCATAAACATTGAGCCCCTCGACCATCGAATCCGGTCGCGCGAAATAGACGTATTCAAAAATGCAGAAGCGCGATTTTACCGGCTCGAACGGGAATATGCTTTCAATGCCTTTTGACGTGATCACAACCATTTCGCCCGGCTTGATGTCGCGGACAAAGCGAGCGCCAATGATGTCGAGCGCACAAGTTTCCGAGGCAAGAATCCATGCGCCATCAAGATCGCCGAGCACAAGCGGACGAATGCCAAGCGGGTCGCGGCAGCCAATCATTTTCTTGGACGACAGCGCTACCAGTGAAAACGCACCTTCCACCTGACGCACCGCATCGATGAAACGCGCGTTGAGGTCGCGTTCCTTGCTCGTCGCGACAAGATGCAGGATCGTTTCTGTGTCCGATGTCGATGAAAAGATCGAACCCTGCTTTTGCAGAATCCGCTGCACAGTCATGGCGTTGGTGAGATTGCCGTTGTGAGCGACAGCGAACCCACCATCCGACAATTCAGCAAAGAACGGCTGGATATTGCGCAGCCCTGCTCCGCCCGTCGTTGCGTAGCGCGTGTGGCCGATGGCGCGGCTGCCTGGCAGACGATCAAGCACCGATTGTTTGGTGAACGTATCGCCAATCAGGCCGACATGCCGCTCAATGTGAAATTGGCTACCGTCGAACGACACGATTCCCGCAGCCTCCTGACCGCGATGCTGAAGCGCGTGAAGACCGAGCGTGACGATCGCTGCCGCATCCTGCCGCCCGAAAATGCCAAACACGCCGCATTCGTCGTGAAAATGATCATCCGCTTCGGCGCAGAGCGTAACGCCAGAATCAACCATCGCCATTGAGCCTCATTGCGGGAAACCGCCGTAGCGGAAAGCGCTTATATAATGCGCTGTCCGCAAATATTCGAGCTAATTGTTTGTCGCAGGTGGCACCGAATCGTCAGCCGGCGCATCAGTTCCACCGTCAGCAGGCGGCTGGTCAGTCGCCCCATCTGCCGGAGGCGTTTCTGTCGCACCTTCTGCTGGCGCAGTTTGCTCGCCCTCTGCCGGCGTTTCTGAACCGGGCTTCAATTTCTTTAGAATTGAATTCTCAGGATCGTCCGGCATCAAGCCCTCAATCCAAGCCCCAACGCTGTTGAGCAATGGCGCCGACTTGGCATTCTGAACCCATGGCGGCGGATTTGATCCAACGAGCCAGTTGAAGAACAGCAGCGCAACAGCAACAACCAGAACACCGCGCGCCGCGCCGTACAGGAAGCCGAGTGTGCGATCGAGCGCGCCAATGCGCGAGTCGATAATGAAATCGGCAATCTTCATTGTAATGAGCGTGACGATGATGAGCGCAACCAGAAAGACGATGCCTGCAGCCGCAATAATCGCCAACTGCTCATGCCCGATATATGGCTGCACATAGGGGACGACGGGCTTGTAAAACAGATACGCCGCAACGGCAGCCGCCGCCCATGAAGCGATGGAAAGCACCTCGCGCGAGAAGCCCCGCACCATCGCCAGCATGGCTGAAACCAGCGTGAAGCCGACGACAATTCCGTCAAGCAGCGTGATCGGCATAAATGGTCACCCTCGTGATGCGGTCAGTCGTCCGCGCGTCCCCGTTTCGGTCCAGCTATACGGGCCACCAGATCAGCCAATGTCGTTGGCTGAAACTCCGCGACACCCGAAGCTTGTGCCGGCTCCTCATCCCTCGAACCGGCGACCGGCGATATAGCCCGGACAAAACCCAGCTTCTTGGCTTCCTTAAGGCGCTGCTGCGCATGTGCAACGGGCCGGACGGCGCCAGAGAGGCTGATTTCGCCGAAATAAACGCAATCGGCTGGCAGAGCAAGACCGGTGAGCGATGACACAAGCGCGGCGGCGACCGCAAGATCGGCCGCCGGCTCGCTTATGCGGTATCCACCCGCGACATTCAGGTAAACATCATTTGTGGAAAACCGCACACCACAATGCGCTTCCAGCACAGCAAGGATCATCGAAAGCCGGGAACTGTCCCACCCGACCACGGCACGGCGCGGCGTGCCGAGCGGAGACGGTGCAACCAGCGCCTGAATTTCCACAAGCACGGGACGCGTGCCCTCCATGCCCGCAAACACCGCCGCACCGGGAGCAGCTCCATGACGTTCACCTAGAAAAAGCTCGGATGGATTGGCAACCTCGCGTAACCCCTTATCCGACATTTCAAAAACGCCGATCTCGTCGGTTGGGCCAAAGCGGTTTTTAACCGTGCGCAGGATGCGGTAGTGATGTCCACCCTCCCCCTCGAAATAAAGCACACCGTCGACCATGTGTTCGACAACACGAGGGCCAGCGATTTGCCCCTCCTTCGTGACATGCCCAACTAGAACGACTGCCGCGCCTGTGGATTTCGCATAGCGAATGATAGCCTGGGCCGACGCACGAACCTGCGTAACGGTGCCCGGAGCCGAATCAGCAAGGTCGGTCCACAGCGTCTGAATTGAATCCAGAATGACGAGATCGGGCCGCTTACCGTCGCTGATGGTGGCCAGAATGTCTTCGACATTTGTTTCCGCGGCGAGTTCCACCGGCGAATCGGCAGCGCCCAGCCGCTGTGCACGCAACCGAACCTGCGCGACGGCCTCTTCGCCCGAAACATAGACGATGCGATGCCCGTTACGCGCCAGGGCCGCAGCAGCCTGCATGAGCAGCGTCGATTTGCCAATGCCGGGATCACCGCCCACCAATAGCGCAGAACCACGAACAAAGCCGCCGCCCGTCGCTCGGTCCAGTTCGCCTATGCCGCTGACGATACGAGGCGCATCTTCGATTTCACCCGACAGAGAGGTGAGCACGACCGCCCTGCCCTTTCGCGGGCTGCGAAGGCTGGCTGGACCTGCACCGATGCCGCCAGCAGTGCCTTCCTCGACAAGCGTATTCCACTCGCCGCAAGCATCGCATTTGCCCGACCAGCGCGTGGAAACGTGACCACAAGCCTGACAAATGAACTGAACGCGTGATTTTGCCATCGTGCCGGAAATGCCGGTTACTCAAAGCGTTCAGGCAAATGGCTTTCCTCGGCCAAATCGGAGAAGCGGGTAAACTCTCCATGGAACGCCATCTGAACAGTGCCGGTGGGACCGTGACGCTGCTTGGCGATGATCACTTCCGCCTTGCCCCGCGCCTCGTTCAATTCGTTTTCCCACTTCATATATTCTTCCGTGCCGGGCTTCGGCTCGCGATTCTTGAGGTAGTATTCCTCACGATACACAAACAGCACCACGTCGGCGTCCTGCTCGATCGACCCGGATTCACGAAGGTCCGATAACTGCGGTCGCTTGTCTTCACGGTTTTCCACCTGACGCGAAAGCTGTGAAAGGGCGATGATCGGCGCGCCAAGTTCTTTGGCCAACGCCTTCAATCCGGTGGTGATTTCCGTGATTTCCTGCACGCGATTTTCGCTTCCGCGTTTGCCGGAGCCGGTCATCAACTGAATATAGTCGATCACGATTACATCCAGCCCACGCTGGCGCTTCAAACGGCGCGCGCGGGCGGACAATTGCGCGATGGAAATACCGCCGGTCTGGTCGATAAACAGCGGGATTTTCTGCATAGTCTGCGAACAAGCAACAAGCTTCTCGAAATCCATTTCCGTTATTTCGCCGCGCCTGATCTTGGAGGACGGAATTTCCGTCTGCTCTGAAATGATACGCGTTGCGAGCTGTTCAGACGACATTTCGAGAGAAAAAAAGCCAATCACGCCGCCATTCTTTGCTTTGAAAGAACCGTCTGCCTGCTGGGCTGGCTCATACGCATGCGCGATGTTAAAAGCGATGTTCGTTGCAAGCGAGGTCTTGCCCATACCCGGGCGACCCGCGAGCACGATAAGGTCGGACGGTTGAAGGCCGCCCATGCGGCGGTCGAGATCGCGAATGCCTGTGGAAACGCCAGACAGCCCACCGTCGCGCATATAAGCCGCGTTGGCCATGTCGACCGCGGTCTTTACCGCGTCTGTGAAGCTCTCAAAGCCGCCATCATAACGACCCGTTTCGGCCAGCTCGAACAGACGGCGCTCGGCTGTTTCGATCTGCTCACGTGGAGACATGTCAACCGGCGCATCATAAGCGACATTGACCATGTCTTCGCCGACCGAAATCAGCGCGCGTCGGGTTGCCAGTTCATAAATGGCGCGTCCATAATCCGCGGCGTTGATCACGGTCACGGCCTCGGCGGCCAGACGCGCCAGATAATGCGACACCGTCATGTCGCCGACCTTCTCCTCAGCCGGCACGAAATTCTTCATCGTCACCGGGTTGGCCATTTTGCCCATCCGGATCAGCTCGGCCGCAACCTCGAAAATCTTGCGATGGAGAGGCTCGAAGAAATGCTCCGCCCTCAAGAAATCCGACACGCGATAGTAAGCGTCGTTGTTTACCAGAACCGCACCAAGCAGAGCCTGCTCAGCCTCCACATTATTGGGAGCTTCCCGGTAAAGCGGCGTTTCCGCCACCGCAAATTTTCGCGCTGCCTCAGCCATCGAATTCCATAACCCTCGTCTCCAGATGGCGGTAGCAGATGCCCGACCGCCGTGGTGAATCAATGATTACCGCCAGCGCCGCGGTACCCGTGATTCACACCAATTCACAGCACATCCAAAATTCCCATTCCCAGATGTTGACACGAATCGTGTTTCCAACATAAATCAAAACACGAACATTACAAGAACATAAAACAAACACTTACTTAGATGAGATCTAGAGCGTCACCCCAATCCGCCCGTCGCGCAACGCGGAACGATTCGCCTTCGCGCTTGGTGATCGTACGGAAGTCGGCGTTTCCATTGGAATCGCAGAGCTTCAGATCGACCCTGCCTTTGGCGTGCTTTGGCGGCGCTATCACGCGCGAAAAACGTTCGTCCGGTGGCGAACGTGTAGCGGCAAGGAAAATAAACTTTTCATCCTCCCACGGAACGTCACCACCCTTTGTAACGCGATGGATGCGCGTGCGCGCGACGCGCCTTGCGAAATGGCACCAATCAGGAGGAGACAGTGGACAGCGTCCTTCATGGGGGCACGGAGCGGCTATATGCGCACCGGATTCGATGAGGATGGTGCGAGCGGTGAGAATGCGCGCCCATCCTGCAGGCGTGCCCGGCTCGACAATTACGAGAGCGAAGGAGGCAAGTTTCCAAAGGTGGCGGATAAGCGCCGGCAAAGATTCGGGAGGAAGTTCATCGAGAACATAGCAAAGTGTCACCAGATCTGCGGCGGACATTGAGGAGAGGGTCTGCGCCGCATCGCCCGAATGCCATTGTACCTGAAGCAGGTGCAGTTCCTGCGCGAGATGGCGACCGACGCGAGATGCGGCATCGCTGGCCTCTAGCGCATCGGCTTTAGCAAGCTCTGGCCAGCAGTCTTGCGCGGCCCACAGTCCTGTGCCCGGACCTGAGCCAACGTCCAGGATCGAGCGCGGGGAAAATGCGGGAAGCGCTTGTTCCAACATGGCAAGACTGCTGCGGATGGCTGCGAACGTCGCGGGCATGCGTGCGGCGAGATAGGCTTTGACGGAGAGATCGTCAGCCAGATGCAGGCGACCATCGCGCAATTCGGCGCGATAGCGTTGGGAGAGAGCCGCGCTTGCAGACTGGAGACTACTCGTGGGCGTTCCCTCCAATAGCTTGTCGATTGCGACGCGCAGACGTTGCGGAAGTTCCACCTTTATGCTCCGCGTGGGGCTAGAAGGATAACACTCGCGCCTACGAAGCAAATTGCAGCGCCGGCGAAGTCCCATCGATCGGGGCGGACGCCTTCAACGGCCCACAGCCAAGCCAAGGAGGCTGCGATATAGATGCCACCATAGGCAGCATAGGCGCGACCGGCCGCGTTTGTGTCGATCAAGGTGAGAACCCATGCAAAGAGGAGAAGGCTGGCTGTTCCGGGGATGAGCCAAAGCGTTGAGCGCCCAAGCTTCCACCAATTCCAGACTGCAAAACATCCTGCGATTTCCGCAAGCGCCGCTGCCGCGTAGATCAAGTAGCTCATTATTGGCCCTGCCGCTTTTGTTCTGATTAGGCGCGCGGGGTTGTGGATGCAAGCTGACTTGTCGCTCACTCGCTACCTTGCCGGTGCCCCTGCCTTAGAGAGTCACAAGGATTGCACCGTAACAGGAGCCAAATTGCCAGCATTTCGGTTTTGACGAAGTGCGCGGTAGGTGCGCTGATTCAACGGCTGCGGGTTTTGCGCGACTTGCGGGAAGGTGCGGATGCGAGCTGCGCCGCGTCGCGCAAGGTCAGGGCCTTTTCGCACTTTTCCATGTAGTTGCGCGTGATTGGCAGCGTGTCGTTGCGGCGGGTGAGTTGGATCTGGAAGACCATCAAATCCTGCCACCGGAATGCGGCCTCCGATCCAGCGAGATAGAATTCCCACATACGGCAGAAACGTTCGTCGTAGATCGCCTTGGCTTTTTCTCGGTTCGCCATAAACCGCTCGCGCCAGTTTTTCAGGGTTTCAGCGTAGTGGAGCCGTAATATTTCGACATCGGTTGTCATCAGGCCCGATTTTTCAATCGCAGGCAGCACTTCCGACAGGGCAGGTATATAACCGCCCGGGAAAATATGCTTGCGGATGAAGGCATTGGTGGCCACGGGCGGTCCGAAGCGCCCTATCGCATGCAAAACCATCACTCCATCGGGCTTCAGCAACTTGGCGGCCTTGTCGAAGAAAGTGCGATAGTGGTTGACGCCCACATGCTCGAACATGCCCACAGAAACGATGCGGTCGAAGCGCTCGTTCAGTTCGCGATAGTCGCGGATTTCAAAGTGTACGTGATTGTCGAGATGCTCCACCTGCGCGCGCTGCGCGGCAATCGTGTGCTGCTCGGTGGAGAGTGTTACGCCGAGCACATCCACATCGAAGGTGCGTGCGAGGTACAGACCTAGACCGCCCCAACCACACCCAATGTCCAGGACGTTTTGCCCCGGCCTGATCGCGAGTTTCGCAGCAATATGCTGCTTTTTGGCAAGCTGCGCCTGCTCGAGTGTCGCATCAGGACGCTCGAAATAGGCGCAGGAATATTGCATGTCGTCGTCGAGAAAGAGCCGGTAAAGCTCTGCCGAAAGATCGTAATGCCGCTGGACGTTGCGGCGTGACCGGGTTGGCGAATTGAGCTGCTGGAGACGGCGGAAAGCAGCACGCACGCCTTCGACCGCGCGGGTCCAGCTCGCTTCGATGCTGCCATACGGCCCCATGTTGAGGTAGGCGATGTGCAACATGCCCAGCACGTCGCCTTCGAGAAAATCGAGATCGCCATCCATGTAGGCTTCAGGCAGCGCCAGCATTGGATCGAAAGCGATAGCGCGCTCGGCCCGCATGGAATGGATGGAGATGTGCACTCGATCGCCGCTGCCATCTCCAAATCTGTGTGTGCTGCCGCCGGGGCCGGAAACAACGAGATTTCCGGTCTTCACGAGTCGCTCGAGAACGTGACGAAGAAAAATGTTCATACCAACACCATTCCCCACCTATAAGGAGCGTACATATACGAAAGGGAATTCGTCAATTCATACAAGCGTGCTGGTACAAAAAAGCCCGGGCATCTGACCCGGGCTGATTTGAAAGTTTTGAAGCGATTAGAAAGGCGATTATGCCTCTTCGCCTTCTTCTTCGTTCGGATCGAAGAAATTGTCCGGACGAGCGTTCTCGTTGATGTCGTCGCCGTAGATCGCCTCAGCGGTCGTGAGCGTTTCGCCCTTCGACTGACGTTCGGCTTCTTCAGCGGAACGAGCGATGTTGAGCGAGATCGTAACTTCGACTTCCGGGTGCAGCGAGATCGCGATGTTGGTGATGCCGATGGTCTTGATCGGCTGGTTCAATTCGACCTGATTGCGGGTAACCGTGAAGCCTTCAGCCGTCAGCAGATCGGCGATGTCACGCGTGGAGACCGAACCGTAGAGCTGGCCGGTTTCGCCAGCCGAGCGAACGACCACGAAGGTCTTGCCGTCAAGCTTGGTGGCAATAGCCGAAGCTTCCGACTTGCGCTCAAGGTTGCGAGCTTCGAGCTGAGCGCGCTGGCCTTCAAACTTCTTCTTGTTGTTTTCGTTGGCGCGCAGGGCCTTGCCGCGAGGCAGGAGGAAATTGCGTGCGTAGCCGTCTTTCACCTTAACGGTGTCGCCCATCTGGCCAAGACGAGCGATGCGTTCGAGCAGAATGACTTCCATCTTCATGTTCCTTTCAATTGCAGCCGGAGCTGCGAAAATGGATACAGGCGAGGAAGAGAATGGATGCGGGCATCCGGTTTCGCTGTCCTGCCTGTCTGGCAGTTAGGGCCTGCACATTTGCGCGGGTCCAACTCGGGCTGAACCGCGCCCGAAGCGGAGATGCGGGCGGCAAGCCGCCCGCGCCGAAATTCTTACTTCACCACGTAGGGCAGAAGGCCGAGGAAGCGGGCGCGCTTGATCGCCTTGGCGAGTTCACGCTGCTTCTTCTGGCTGACCGCTGTGATGCGGGAAGGAACGATCTTGCCGCGCTCGGAAATATAGCGCTGCAGGAGACGTACGTCCTTGTAATCGATCTTCGGAGCGTTCGCGCCGGAGAACGGGCACGTCTTGCGACGGCGATGGAAAGGACGACGGGTCGGGATCTGGTTGATGTCGACCATTATTCGCTCTCCCCTTCATTGTCACGCGGGCGGCGCGGTGCGCGGTCGCCGCGATCACCACGGTCGCCACGATCACCGAAAGAACGCTGCGGACGATCGCCGAAGCCACGGCCACCGCCATCACGGTCGCCACGCTCGTCGCGGTCGCGCTTCTGCAACATCGCGGACGGGCCTTCTTCGTGTGCATCGACCTTAACGGTGAGGAAGCGCAGAACGTCTTCCGACAGACCCATCTGACGCTCCATTTCGTTGAGCGCAGCCGGAGGCGTGTCGAGATCGATCAGCGTGTAGTACGCCTTACGATTCTTGTTGATGCGGTAGGTCAGGGACTTCAGTCCCCAGCTTTCTACCCGGCCGATTTTTCCGCCGCCTTCAGTGATGACGCCCTTGAAACGTTCAACGAGCTCATCAACCTGCTGCTGCGACAGATCCTGCCGGGCAAGAAACACATGTTCATAAAGAGCCATTGTCTTGCCTTTCTTCGTTTAATCAGCCGGACCCCGAAGGCTAAAGCCTCTGCGACTTCGCTTGACCCATAAGGGGAAGAAAGGCGCGTTCGAGACGGTCGAGAGCGGAGACACGGGAGGCGGAGCGCTTTTGCGTTCACGACGAAGGAAACCTTCGGCCCTCCGTTCAGCCCCCATTCGGAACCGGCGGAATGGCCGCGTCTATACAGCAATAGCGCCGTAAAGCAAGGGCGGCCCCGGATTTATTGAGCGCCCTCGCCCGTCGCGGTGGCCTGCGCAGCTTCCTCCAGCCGGGCGCGGCGCGAATAGGCGCGCGCGCTGAGCGGCAGGAACACGAGATAGCCGAGCGCTGCGACGGAAATTGTCTGCCACGTATAGTTCACCAGCAGCAGGACGAAGAGCACGACCGCGAAGATCAACGGCACCGCCTTGTCGCGGCCAATCCTGATTTTCTTGCCTGAATAGACCGGCAGACGGCTGACGAGCAGGAATGCCACGAGGAACGCGAAGGCACTACCGATGAAGGCGAATTCGCGCCCGCGTTCAATTCCCAGAAAGCCCAGATAGATGGGCAGCATGACCAGCACCGCGCCCGCTGGAGCCGGTACACCGACAAAATATTCGCCCTGCCAGGCGGGTCGCGATAGGTCCTCATCGAGCACATTGAAGCGCGCCAAACGCAGGCCTGCGGCGATTGTGAACACAAGCACGGCAATCCAGCCAAAAGGCGCGGCCATTTTGAGCAGGAAAAGATAGAGAACGAAGGCAGGCGCGACGCCGAAATTGACGATATCAGCGAGCGAATCCATCTGCGCGCCGAACTTCGAACTGGCTTTCAACATGCGCGCGAGGCGGCCATCTATGCCATCCAGAAACGCGGCAATGAGAACCATGACGACCGCTGTTTCAAAGCGCGCCTCGAAAGCAAGGCGAATGCCCGAGAGGCCCGCACAAATTGCGAGGACCGTAACGAGATTCGGGACCAACATGCGCAGCGGAATCTCGCCTATGCGCGGCCCTCCTCGACCATGAGGTTCGAAGGGCTGGAACGGGCGAGCCATCAGGAAACCCGAACGAGAGGAGTGATCGCGCCGCCGCCGAACTCCGCAAGAACGGTTTCGCCGGCAACCGCGGTTTGCCCGGTGGCAACGCGCGGGGTAGCATCGGCAGGCAGATAAACATCAACGCGCGAGCCGAAACGGATGAGGCCGAAACGCTCCCCTACAGCAATGGTATTGCCAGCCTCTGCCCAGCAGAGAATGCGCCGCGCGACAAGCCCGGCAATCTGAACGACGCCAACAGTGCCGTTGGGGCTCTCGATGACGAGGCCGTTGCGCTCGTTCTCGGTGCTGGCCTTGTCCAGTTCCGCGTTCAGAAACGAACCCGGCCTATGCTCGATGCGCTGGATTTGCCCGCGGACCGGCGCGCGATTCACATGACAGGAAAATACGTTCATGAATACGGAAATACGCGTCATTTCCGCATTGCCAAGGCCAAGCTCACGCGGTGGGATTGCGGTGGATACCGACGACACAACACCATCTGCAGGGCTGATGACCATGCGATCATCAAGCGGCGTGACGCGCGGCGGGTCGCGGAAGAAATAAGCGCACCACGCGGTGAGGATGAGCCCGATCCAGAAAAGGTTTGTCGAAAACAAGCCCAAAATGAGCGTGACCGCCGCGAAAATGGCTATGAAAACATAACCTTCGCGGTGGATCGGAACAAATGCGTTCCGAATCGTATCGGTTAGGGCCATGGCCGGTTTGGTGCTCCCATTTCTTATTTTGGGGCGTGATTACCTGAAACGCAGGAGTGCCGCAACGCACATTGGCCTTACAAATCTGACAGGCGCTTGCGCACAACCACGCCAAGCTCGTCTGACTCGCGCGCGATGCGCAGCCTTTCCTCTGCTTCCGTGGCCTCGCGCTGGCGATCCCACATCTGTGCATAAAGGCCCTTTTCCTTGAGCAAATGCGTGTGCGAACCGCGCTCGGCAATCAAGCCGTCACGCAAAACGATGATCTCGTCGGCACGAATGATGGTGGACAGGCGGTGTGCGATGACGATTGTCGTGCGGCCACGGCTCACAAGGTCCAGCGAGGTTTGAATTTCCTGCTCGGTGTGGGTGTCGAGTGCGGAAGTTGCTTCGTCCAGAATGAGAATCGGCGGCGCTTTCAAAATGGTGCGGGCAATCGCAACACGCTGCTTTTCACCGCCTGACAGCTTCAGACCGCGCTCGCCCACCATCGTCTCGTAGCCATCCGGCAGAGCTTCGATGAAATGGGCGATTTGCGCGAGCTCGGCAGCCTCTTCTACCTCGGCTTCGCTCGCATCCACGCGCCCATAACGGATGTTGTAAGCAATCGTATCGTTGAACAAGACAGTGTCCTGCGGGACCATGCCAATGACGGCGCGCAGGCTCTTTTGCGTCACGTCGCGAACATCCTGACCGTCAATGAGGATCGCGCCCTGCTGGATGTCGTAAAAGCGGTAAAGCAGGCGCGAAATGGTGGACTTGCCTGCGCCGGACGGGCCGACGATTGCGACGGTTTTGCCCGCCGGGACAGTGAAGGAAATGCCTTTCAGGATGGGCCGCGCCGCATCGTAAGCGAAATGAACGTCGCGGAATTCAACCTTGCCATTGGCGATTGCCAGCGGCTTGGCGTCTGGCTTGTCCACCACTTCTTGCGGAACGTCCAGCAAGTCGAACATCTGCTCGATGTCGGTCAGGCCCTGCCGGATTTCGCGATAGATGAAGCCGATGAAATTCAGCGGCACGGAAAGCTGCATCATCATGGCGTTGATGAAGACGAAATCGCCGACGGTCTGCGTTCCCGCAACGACCTCGCGCGCCGACATGATCATGACCAGCGCCTGCCCCAACCCGAAGATCACGCCCTGCCCGAAGTTCAGCCAGCCCAGGGAGGTCCATGTCTTTGTTGCAGCCACCTCGTAGCGCGCCATAGAGCGATCAAAGCGTTCAGCTTCCATGCGCTCGTTGCCGAAATATTTGACGGTTTCGAAATTCAGCAGCGAATCGATAGCCTTGGTGTTGGCGTCAGTGTCGCTGTTGTTCATCTCGCGCCGAATCGAAATGCGCCAATCGCTCGCACGCACGGTAAACCACGTATAGATCCACACCGTCACCGCAACCACCGCAACATACATCCAGCCATACGCGACGGCGAAGATTACGGCGGTAAGCGCGAATTCCAGAATGGTGGGCAGCGTGTTGAGGATTGTGAAGCGGACAATGGTTTCGATGCCCTTCGTGCCGCGCTCGATGATGCGCGACAGGCCGCCCGTGCGCCGCTCCAGATGAAAGCGCAGCGACAGATCGTGCATGTGGACGAATGTGCGGTAGGCAAGCTGGCGAACTGCGTGCTGGCCGACACGCGCGAACAGTGCGTCGCGCAGCTGGTTCAGCCCGGTCTGGACAATGCGCACCACATTATAGGCGATGACGAGCATGACCGGCGCGAGCAAAAATGCCGGAAGCGGTGGCGTCGTTCGCGAATCACCGGCCAATGCATCCGTTGCCCATTTGAAGAAATACGGCGCAACGACCAGAACGAGCTTGGAAAGCACGAGGAAAACGGTGGCCCATACAACCCGCGCTTTCAGGTCGGCGCGATCCGCAGGCCACATATAGGGCCATAGGTTGCGAAGTGTCTGGAATGTCGAACCGCCATCGGCGGAAACTGTCTTGCTGGCCAATTTGCTTGCTTTCAGGCGGCTGGCTTTATCGCTGGCGCGCATCGTTGCCCCAGCGCACATCTATGCGCTGAGCGATCATTTTTGAAGGCTGGTAACGGTCTGCCCTGCAAGAATGCTGTTATTGAACTGTGGCCGGTGCCTGCTTCTGGATTGCGTCCATGTCGGCCTTTTCGCCCTGCTCCGTCTCATCCGGCACGCGGAAGGTCTGTCCCGGCCAGATCATGTTCGGATCTTTGATCTGTTCCTGATTCGCCAGATAGATGGTGGAGTAACGCACGCCACGACCATAAACGCGCTTTGAAATGCGCCAGAGCGAATCGCCGCGCCGAATGATTACCGAGCCATCGACAGGCTTTAGCTTGGGCGCGAGTTCAGAGCCTTCCGGCGCCGCAGCTTGCTGTTCGGGCTGGTCGGCGCTCGGCGCTTGTGCGTTTGGTGTTGTTGTTGCGGCGGGCGCTTCTGGTTGCGCCGCTGCGCTTGATTGTTCGGTAGACGGCTGCGCTTGTGGCTGAGGCGCAGGCTGCTGCGCGCCTGCGGTGTCCTGCGACGGGGCTGCCGGTGTCGCCTGCGGCTCCGCCAGTGTGACCGGCGGCTGCGCTGGCTCCTGCGGAGCGATGGCGGAAATGTTTTCGCCGGGCTCACGCGTGAACGGTACAGCGGCGCGCGCGATAACTTTTGCGCCATCAGGTCCGAGAACGTCTGCACGAACGACATAATCGCCGACCGGCAAATCTTTCTCGGTTTCAATCAGGAATCGACCTTCCGGCGAGGTTTTCGCATCGCCAAGCAGAATCTCGTTCGCATAAATGCGGACCGTTTTGCCGGGATCGCTCGAGCCTGCAACGAAAACCTTCCGGCCTTCGATTTCGACCGCATCTACAGCAACATTCGCGGCAGGCGCAGGGCGCGCCGTCTTTTCAGCGGGTGCAGCGGGAGCGGGTTGCGCAGTGGCGGTTTCGCCCTGGGCTGGCGCTGGCGTTGCCGGCTGCGCGGCCTGTTGCGCGGCGGGCGCCGGGGCCTTGGGCGCAGGCACGTCGGGCTTGGTGATCAGGCGGCTGGGCGCGCCGGGCTGCTCGACAAGCGCAAGAACCTGCCCATCTTTGGTTTCCGGGATCGAGACGACTGCCGTTTCTTTCGAGTTAGCGACAACGCGCGAGGTTGTCGTCGAGCGCAGCACGATCTGGTAATCGCCCGGCTTTAGCGGCTCCTCGAGCGCGGCAGCGAAATCACCCTCGGGCGTAGCCATTACCTTGCCCAGCACTTTCGAGCCGGACAGGATTTCGACTTCCGCGCCAGGCGCAGCCTTGCCGGCGATCACTATTGAGCCGTCCGGCTCAACACGAAGAATATCAAAGCTGGGCGACAAGGGTTCAGCCTGTTCGGCGGCAGGTGCCTGATCCGGCTTTGGCGCAGCTTCCGGCGCAGGCGAAATGGCCGCCTGCTGCTCAGGTTGCTTCGGTGTCTCAGCCGCTGGCGTTTCGGTTTTTGGCGCTTCCGGCTTGGCCGATTCGGGTGTGGCCGGAGGCGGCGCCTTGGCGACCTCCTGCGGAGGCGCAGCTACCTGCTTGCCAAACAAGGGATCCAGCGCACCGGTGTAAAATGCGGTGCCGACGGCGGCCAGTGTGACCCCGCCCAGAAATAACAGCGTTCGACGCGGAGTGACCGCCATTGTCCCGAGTCCCCAAGATACCTGCTTTGTCTAGACCGTTTTGATAGCCGCATCAACAAAACCATAAGGCTAGCGACACGAAAGAACCTTGACCAAAAGGCGATTGGCGTTGCCTATCGTGGGTATGAACACGATTCGATCCATCTGCGTGTATTGCGGTTCATCCCCCGGTCGGGACGAAATCTATATGGAAGCGGGCAGGACCATGGGCGCGGCAATTGCCGGAGCTGGTTTGCGACTCATCTATGGCGGGGGCGCTAAAGGCATTATGGGCGCGGTTTCCGAAGGCACGCGGCGCGCGGGCGGCAAGGTGACGGGCATCATCCCACGCTTCCTCATGAACAAGGAAGCGAATGAGGGCGCGCTGGCCAATCTCGATGAATCCATCATCGTGGACACCATGCATCAGCGCAAACACATCATGTTTGAGCGGTCGGACGCATTCGTCGCACTGCCGGGCGGAATTGGCACGCTGGAAGAGATCGTCGAGATCATGACCTGGGCGCAGCTTGGGCATCACCGCAAGCCAATCGTGTTTGCCAATATCAACGGGTTCTGGAATCCGATGCTCGCCTTGCTGGATCACATGCGCGACGAGGGTTTCGTGCATACGCGGCATCTGGTGACGCCACTGGTTGTGGATGATGCGCGCGCAATTGTTCCGGCGATACTGACCGCAGCAGTGAAGGACGCGACGCCGTCCGAAGGCGTCGAGGCCGTGATCGACAAGATGTAATCAGGCGGTTGCGCGCAAATCCGCGGTGACGGTTCCCGCGGCGAGCGCTTCAGCCTCGTGGTTAGGCTCGCGCCAGGTCTCGGCCAAGCCAGCGGCATACCACTCGCGCATTGCAGGCAAATCCCGAAGACGCTGCGGATAGCTTGATGCCGCACCATCGAACTCAAGCCCATAGGTTTGCGCACGGAAGGCGACGGGCGCGAAAAACGCATCGACTGCAGTGAAATTCTTGCCCGCGAGCCACGGACCGCCGAAGCGAGCGAACCCATCATTCCAGAGGTCGCCAAGGCGGAAGAGATCCTGACGCAACGCGTCCGAATATGGATGCGGCGTGATGCGCAGGCCGCAATTCATGGTGCAATCATTGCGCAGGGCCGAGAAGCTTGAATGCATTTCGGAGGCAGCGCAGCGCGCCCATGCCCGAGCGCCAGCATCCTGTGGCCACACACCCGCATGGCGCTCCGCAAGATATTCAACGATAGCGAGCGAATCCCAGACAGCGCGCCCATCATCAGTAATGCAAGGCACGCGTCCGCTCGGAGAAAACGGCCGGTAAAGCTCGAAGCTCGACCCGGTCGGGAATGGAACCTGATGTTCCTCGAACGGAATGTCGAGCGTGCGCATCAGCACCCAAGGGCGGAGTGACCACGAGGAATAGTTCTTGTTGGCAATGTGCAGCGTATACATCAATCTTTTCGCGCGCGGTTCTGGAACATCGCAAATGTGTAAAGAGCCAGCGCCGCCCAGATGAGCGCGAATGCGATGGCCTGAATCGTGCCGAACGGCTCATGGAAGATAAAGACAGCGATCAGGAAAACCATCGTTGGTGCAATGTATTGCATGATTCCGATGGTGGAGAGCTTAAGCAGGCGCGCACCGAAGGCGAACAGCAACAGCGGAACGGCGGTGATTGGACCGCAGCCGATCAGCAGCCATGTGTTTTCCGTCGAACCAGTGAGGAAGTGCCCCTGCCCGCTTGCCTGCAGCCAGAAAATATAGCCAAGCGCCGGAACCGACAGGATCAGGATTTCAAGAAGGAAGCCCTGACTTGGGCCGATGGGCAGTGTTTTTCTGAAAAAGCCATAGGCCGCAAATGAAAAGGCGAGCGCAAGCGACACCCACGGCAGTATGCCCTGCTCTATCGTGAGGATCGTGACAGCCAGGGCGGCAAGCAAGACAGCAACGATTTGCAACCGACCCAAGCGCTCCCCTAAGAGAGCGGCGCCGACCACGACATTAACCAGCGGATTGATGTAGTAGCCTAGCGCTGTTTCCACCGTGCGGTCCACCGCGATGGCCCAGACATAAATGCTCCAGTTTACGGTGATGAGAACGGCTGTGACCGCCGCCATCGCCAACATACGCGGCGTGCGCAAAGCCACCTTGAAATCCGCCGTGCGGCCCATCCAGACCAGCACCGCCCCTGCAATAGGGACGGACCAGATGATGCGATGAGCGATGACTTCGAGCAGAGGCAGATGCTGCACGGCCTTCATGTAAAAGGGCAGCAACCCCCAGAGAAGATACGCAAAAAGGGCAAGCGTGAAGCCGCGTCTCGCGCCCCTGTCCGCTTCGAGGTTGGTATCAATTGGCGTGGTCATGGTCGTCATGCTTTCGGCTATGCGCCAGCCCAATGCGCAAAACCATCACAAAGTTCTGATGATTGCATATGGTTTCAGTGATGAATGCGCTTACTCTGCCGCGACAAGCCCGGCAAGCTCACGATTTTTCATCAGCTTATAGATCACCGAATCCATCAAGGCCTGAAACGACGCGTCGATAATGTTGTCGGATACGCCAACCGTCCACCAACGCGCGCCGGTCGAATCTCGCGATTCTATGAGAACTCGCGTTATGGCTTCCGTGCCGCCATTGAGGATACGCACCTTATAGTCGGCCAGTTCGAGATCATTCAGTTCGTTCTGATAACGACCAAGATCTTTGCGAAGTGCCAGATCCAGCGCGTTGACAGGGCCATGCCCCTCAGCGACGGACATGCGCTCGTCACCGTCGACGGACACTTTCACGATGGCTTCGGAGACGGTTTTTATATTGCCGTTTGCATCGAAGCGGCGCTCGACGATGCAACGGAAGCTGATGACATCGAAAAAGTCCGGCACTGTGTGCAGCATGCGGCGGGCCAGCAGTTCGAAACTGGCGTCGGCGCCTTCATAGGCATAGCCGGTCGCCTCACGCTCTTTGACGACGGAAATGAGCGAATCCAGCAGGGTGTCTTCGCGCGGCACGTCAATTCCACGACGCTTCAACTCGGCGATGAAATTCGCTTTGCCGCCCTGATCCGACACCATGACCTTGCGACGGTTCCCGACCGTTTCAGGCGGCACATGCTCATAGGTTTTGGGCTCCTTCGCGATTGCGGAGGCATGAATACCTGCCTTGGTGGCGAAGGCCGATGTGCCGACATAAGGCGCCTGCGCCTCGGGCGCACGGTTCAGCAACTCATCGAAAGCACGCGAAAGGCGGGATATGCCCGCAAGTTGTCCGGACGAAATTCCGGTCTCGAAACGATCCGCAAATGCGGGCTTCAACGCAAGTGTCGGGATTATCGAAATGAGATTTGCGTTGCCGCAACGCTCGCCAATACCGTTCAGTGTTCCCTGCACCTGACAAACGCCGGCTTCAATAGCGGCCAGCGAATTCGCAACAGCTTGGCCCGTATCGTCATGGGCGTGAATACCGAGATTTTCGCCGGGAATGCCGGAAGCGATAACCTGTCCGACGATGGTTTTGATTTCGGATGGCAACGTGCCGCCATTGGTATCGCACAGCACAACCCAACGTGCGCCAGCCTCCAAAGCGGTGCGGGCGCAGGCAATGGCATATTCAGGATTGGCTTTGAAGCCGTCGAAGAAATGCTCGCAATCAACCATCGCTTCCTTGCCAGCCTTGACGGCAGCTTCGACAGAGGCGCGTACGGATTCAAGGTTTTCTTCGTTGGTGCATCCCAGCGCGACCTTGACGTGATAATCCCAACTCTTGGCTACGAAACAGATTGCGTCGCTGCTTGACCTGATCAGCGCGGCAAGGCCGGGGTCGTTGGATGCGGAAACGCCGGCGCGTTTTGTCATGCCAAAGGCAACGAAGCGCGCATCTTTGGTGCGCTTGCGGTCGAAAAATGCGTCGTCCGTTGGGTTTGCGCCGGGATAGCCGCCCTCAACATAATCGATGCCGAAATCGTCCAGAAGCCGAGCAATGGCGATCTTGTCCTCAACGGAAAAATCGATGCCCGGTGTCTGCTGTCCGTCGCGCAGCGTCGTGTCGAACAGGTAGATGCGTTGCTTGCTCACGCTGGCTTCCCCGCAAACTTATCGGTGGACCGGATCAACCGGTCGAGAATGCCGGGTTCGGAATAGGCGTGACCCGCGCCTTCGATCAGGTGAAACTCTGCTTCCGGCCACCCCTTGTGCAGCAGCCACGCATATTTCGCAGGGCATGGCATATCGTAGCGCCCATGAACGATGACGCCGGGAATGCCATGCAGCTTATGCGCATCGCGCAACAACTGCCCTTCCTCCAGCCATCCGGCGTGGACGAAATAATGGTTTTCGATGCGGGCAAACGCCAGCGCGTAGTCGTCCGCTTCGAACTGGCCGCTGGTTTCAGGCTCCGGCAATAGCGTGATCGTCTCGCCTTCCCAAAGGCTCCAGGCGCGCGCGGCCTCGATCTGTTTGGCACGATCCGTGCCCACGAGGCGCTTGCGATATGCGCCCATCATGTCGCCGCGTTCGGACTGCGGAATTGGGGCAAGGAAACGCTCCCACTTTTCCGGGAACATTTCGGACACGCCAAACTGATAGTACCAATCCAGCTCGGCTTTGGTCAGCGTATAAATGCCGCGCACGACCAACTCGCTGACACGGTTTGGATGTGTTTCCGAATAAGCCAGCGCGAGGGTGGAACCCCACGAACCGCCAAACACGAGCCATTTTTCGCAGCCGATCATTTCACGAAAGCGCTCAATGTCGGCCACGAGGTGCCAGGTGGTGTTGGCTTCCAGCGAGGCGTTGGGCTTGGATTTTCCGCAACCGCGCTGATCAAACAGGATTACATCGTAGAGCGCGGGATCGAACAGGCGACGATGACGCGGAGAAATGGTGCCGCCCGGCCCACCATGCAGAAACACGGCCGGCTTCGCACCTTTGGTGCCCACGCGTTCCCAATAAATCTGATGGCCCTCGCCCACATCCAGCATTCCGGAATCGAAAGGCTCGATTTCAGGGTAAAGCCCGCGCAATTCTCTCATGGCTTTTGCTCCGGTGGCCAGGTTTCTGTATCGTAGTCGGGGTGCTGATACGAAACGACGTTGCTGATGAAATCTGCGGCTTCCTGATCGTCGAGCGTGCCGTGGCCAGGCAGCGTTGGCACATCGTCCACATATGGCAGCTTGGCCTCGATGCCCCATTGCACGACCGGCGCGACCTCTTCGGGCTGATCAAACGCGCCAATTGAAAGCGCGACGCCATCCGGCGCTTCGTAGGTGAGCGGCGTGCCGCAGGCTTCGCAAAAGCCGCGATTGGCAAAGTTTGATGAACGGAAGCGCCTGGGCTCGCCGCGCGTCCATGTCATGCGCGCGCCGCGAACGGAAACAAGCGACATGTAGAAATTGCCGCTGGCCTTCTGGCACATGCGGCAATGGCAGACAGAAGCCTCGCCCAACGCGCCTTCGACGCGGAAGCGAACTGCGCCGCATTGGCATCCGCCCGTGTAGATCGGCTGATTGTCGAGGCTCACGGCTAGCTCCTATTCGGGCGTGTGGCAAACGGCTTCAACGTTGTTGCCGTCAGGATCGAAGACGAATGCACCATAATAGTTGGGGTGGTAGTGCGGACGCAGGCCCGGACCGCCATTGTCTTTGCCGCCCGCAGCCATCGCGGCAACATAGAACGCATCGACCGCAGCACGGGTCGGCGCGGAGAACGCGTAATGCCTCCCCGGTGCGTTTTCAGCATTTTCGTGAAGCCAGAATTGCGGGCGCTCGCGGCCATAGCCGCCGACCTTTACGCCACCAGTAAACTCCGGTGGAACCATAAAGAGTAACGACGCGCCGAGCGTCGCAAACGCTGCATCATAGAAGGCTTTCGCCTTCTCAAAGTCCGCCACTGCAATTCCAGTATGGTCAATCATCGCTCAGCCTCCGCAACTCGCCTCGCATTACATACAGTTCGCCCGACGGGCGTGCCACAGCCTCATCGCTTGATTTCCCAAGTCGTGACGCGCTCGCCGGTCGTCGGGTCTTTGCCGTCTTTCAGCTGAATGCCCTGGGCCACGAGCTCATCGCGGATGCGATCAGCCTCGGCCCAGTTCTTTTCGCGGAAAAAGGCCAGGCGCTCAGAGATAGCGCGGTCGATAAGCGCCTCGTCAACAGCGACAGCGCTGACATCGAAACCGAGTAGCGCAAGCGCAGCCTTCAAGCCTTCCGCATTACCTTCGGCGGCGAGATTTGAGAGCGCCTGAATCGCCGCCGGCGTGGCGAGATCATCCGACAATGCCTCGATAACATTTGCCGGAACAGCGCCGCTCGCATCCGTGGCCGTATCGGAAACGCGCTTCAACTTGCGCAGAATGTTTTCCGCCTCCTCCAGCCGACGCTGGCTGAAGTCTATCGGCTCGCGGTAATGCGTCATGAGCATCGCCAGACGCAGAACTTCGCCCGGCCATTTGCGACCGCCGAAACGTTCGGTTTCCAGCAGTTCATGGATGGTGACAAAGTTGCCTTCGCTCTTGGCCATCTTCTTGCCTTCGACCTGCAAAAAGCCATTGTGCATCCAGAGATTTGCCATGCGCTGGCTGCCGAACGCGCAGCAGGATTGCGCAATCTCGTTCTCATGGTGTGGAAACACGAGGTCGATGCCACCTGCGTGAATGTCGAAGGTGTTCTTCAGCGGGTCATCGCATTGCAGCCCGCCCCCAAACGGCTCCAGCAGCTTTGCCATGGACATGGCCGAGCATTCGATATGCCATCCGGGGCGGCCTGGAACCGCGATGCCCGACGGCGATGACCAACCCGGCTCGCCGGGCTTGGATGGCTTCCAAAGCACGAAATCCATCTCGTCGCGCTTGTAAGACGCGACGTCTACGCGCGCGCCTGCCAGCATATCATCCAGCGGACGGCGCGAGAGCGCGCCATAGCGCGGGCCGCCTTTGCGCTTGTTCATCTCCGATGGAGAAAACAGCACATGATCTTCGGCGACATAAGCCACGCCGTTCTTGATCAGACGCTCGATCAGCGCGCGCATTTCATCGATGTATTCGGTTGCGCGCGGCTGGCTCGACGGCTCAAGGCAACCCAATGCCTTCACATCCGACTGGAACTGCGCATTGGTTTGTTCCGTGACGCGGCGGATCGCCTCGTTGAGCGGCATGTCGGGGTAATCGCGCGCGGCGCGAGCGTTTATCTTGTCGTCTACGTCCGTGATATTGCGAACATAGGTGACGTGCTCCTTGCCATAAACATGGCGCAGCAGGCGAAACACCACGTCAAACACGATGACCGGGCGCGCATTGCCGATGTGGGCGTAGTCGTAAACCGTCGGGCCGCAGACATACATGCGCACATTCGTGGCATCGATCGGCGCAAAATCTTCCTTCGCCCGCGTCAGCGTATTGTAAAACCTCAACCCTGCCATACCGTCAGACATAAATTTCCCCTGGCCTGCTGGCCGGGTCGTTTGTCCTGTCTACGGGAAGATGAGGCGAAAACGTCCGGACCAGCGATTGCGCTAGCCGATAATGCAAATGCTGCAAATGACGAAAGACGTTTTCATAAGCGCCTTATTGCGCCGCTTGGTGTTGCCGTCAAGCCGCGGTCTGGCAACAAGTTCAGCAAAACGCCTGGCCGGCGCGGATCGGTAACATTCTATTAAACATGTATATACATGAAATAGCCCTATTTCGCGGCTAAAGTGACGCGACGTCAAGATTTGGTCTAATTCCGCGAAGATTGGCGACCCGTACGATGAAACGGCAACAAATACCGGACCGAGCAATGCAATCGATTATCAAGAACGATTCCGAGCGAGCGCGCGCACAATATGCGTCGCTGACCAAGCACTATCGCCCAATCGGCGTGGCGTCGGTGGCGGCAGCGCTGATCTATGTGCGCAAAGGCCCCAAGAAGACCGGACCAAAGCCTGCCTGATTTGATTAGAACAGCTTGAGCTGTTCATCTGCGGGCATTTCGGTTTTCTTTTGGTTACGCGCGGGAGCCGGCTTCGGCTCGACCGGTTCCATGTTTTCGGGCCCGACATTTGCCACCCTGTTGACGCGATCCGAAACTGGAATCGCTTCAAAGAAATCTGGCTGCACGGGACGCATCAGGGCTGCGACATCGCGCGGCTCGTTGTCGCGGCAATCAAGCCAGCGCTCAAAATCCTGCGGATGAATGACCACCGGCATGCGGTGGTGAATGGGTGCGAGGTCTGCATTGGCCTCTGTCGTGAGGATCGCACCCGTATCGATCTCCGAACCACCCGGCTCGCTCCACGTTTCCATAAGCCCGCCAAAGGCGACGATGCCGCCGTTTTTGGGTCGCACCCAGAATGGCTGGCTTTGCTTGGGCCCATCCTTGCGCCACTCATAAAAGCCGGAAGCGGGAACGAGCGTTCTGCGGTGACGCATGGCTGCGCGGAAGGCGGCTTTCTCAGCAGCTTCTTCAGAGCGCGCGTTGAACAAAAGCGGAAACTTTTTCGGGTCTTTCACCCAACCGGGCAACATGCCCCAGCGAACGAGGAGCGAGCGGCGATTTGGCAGATTAGATCCCGGCTCGCGTGGTTCGCCGGACATGACCATCAGGATGGGTTGCGTCGGCGCGATGTTGTAGCGCGGCGGGAATGGCTCCAGATCAAGCAGCGCGAAAAGTTCGGCAAGCTCGCTATGCGTCGGTATCAGTCCAAAGCGTCCGCACATTGCAGCTTTCTCCCAGGAGGGAATCGGCTTAACCGATTGCGTCGATCATGTCGTATCTATGCGCTACAGGTTCAAGCATGACGGAAAAACTGCAAACACTTCCTGCTGTCTCGGTTGCGCTGGTGCGAGGCGACACGATTTTGCTCGTAAAACGCGGGCGCGCGCCAGTTAAAGGTGTTTATGCTTTTCCGGGCGGTCGCGTTGAGCACGGTGAAGGCTGGGAAGAGGCGGCCAAACGCGAATTGTTCGAGGAAACGGGGCTGGTTGTAGAGACGCTAAGCTTCCTCGAGGAAGTGCTAACCGAGCCGGAGGCTTCCAGTTCAATGCCTTCTTTCCAGTTGCGCGTTTTCGCTGCGCAGGACGCGGGCGGTGAGCCGATTGCCGCCGACGATGCGGAGCAAGCAGGGTTTTACACACTGTCGCAGCTTGACGATCTGCCCTTGGCCGGACGCGTTTATGAGATTGCGCGTGATCTGCTTTTGGCTGCGCGCGACAAGGGGCAGCCGTCATGAGTCGGCCAAAATGGGTTGGTTGGGTGCGGCAATGCGCAGAACAATAGCCATCCTCGTTGCCGTGCCGTTGGCTTCTATGCCGCTGAATATGGCTGGCGCTACTGATGGGCCGTTCGAACCGGGTTTGGTGCGGCTCTCGGAGATTCTCGGCTCGCTGCATTTTTTGCGCAATTTGTGCGGTGAAAAAGGAACCGTATGGCGCGACCAGATGGAAGCGCTGATGGCCGCTGAAAAGCCGGACGCAACGCGCAAGGCGCGCTTCATCGCCAGTTTCAACCACGGCTACCGCACGTTTCAGACAACCTATACGAGTTGCACGCCTGCCGCTGCCGCCGCCATACAGCGCTACGTGAAAGAGGGCGAGACACTTTCGCGCGAAATCGCCGTCAAATACGGGAACTGACCCGCTTCCCCTGTTCGCATTTGCGAAAAAATGTGGCACATGGCGCGCGTGTGGAAGGATGGGTCGATGAGCGCTACCGGGACCAATGCTGCATTAACGCCTCCACAAGTGGCGAAAGCCAAAGGCAGCACACCGCTCGTTTGCCTCACAGCCTACACAACCCCGATGGCCAGAATTGTCGACGCGCATTGCGACGTGGTGCTCGTTGGTGACAGCGTGGGCATGGTGCTGCACGGCTTGCCATCGACGCTGGGCGTTACGCTCGACATGATGATTCTTCACGGACGGGCGGTTCGGCGCGGCGTGGAACGCGCGCTGATGGTAGTGGATATGCCGTTCGGCTCCTATGAGGAAAGCCCGCAGCAGGCTTTTCGTAACGCGGCGCGGGTGATGGCGGAAACCGGATGCGCGGCAGTGAAGCTCGAAGGCGGCCAATCCATGTCGGAGACAATCCGCTTCCTGACCTCGCGGGGCATCCCGGTCATGGCGCATATTGGGCTGACGCCACAGTCAGTCAATGCGTTCGGCGGCTATGCAGTGCAGGGTCGCGGCGAAGATGGGGACAGGGTAACGCGTGACGCTGTCGCGGTGGCGGACGCCGGTGCGTTTGCCGTTGTGCTGGAAAAGGTGCCGGAGGCGCTTGCGCGCAGCATTACGCAACGGATTGCAATCCCCACAATCGGGATCGGCGCATCGCCAGCATGTGACGGACAAATTCTGGTCGTTGACGACATGCTTGGCGCGTTCACCGACTTCCACCCCAAATTCGTGAAGCGCTATGCGGAATTTGGCGCGCTGGCGGATAAGGCAGTTGAAGCCTATGCCGCCGATGTGCGGGCGCGGAAGTTTCCAGCGTCTGAACATGTTTTCGGTAATGCGCCAAAGGAACGTCCCGCATGAGCGTGCCGATTGTTCGAACGCTGGGAGAATTGCGTGCGACAGTTGCCGGTTGGAAGCGCGATGGGGCGAAGGTGGCGGTCGTTCCAACGATGGGCGCGCTGCATGAGGGCCATCTGAGCCTTGCGCGCACGGCGCTGGCGAGCGCAGATCGCGTTATCGTCACGCTGTTCGTCAACCCCAAGCAATTCAACAGCGCAGCGGATCTGGCCGCCTATCCACGCACGGAGATTGACGACGCTGAAAAGCTCGCGCCGCTCGGCGTGCATATGCTTTACGCTCCGAACGCGGAAGAAATTTATCCGGAAGGATTTGCGACTACTGTTTCTGTTGCGGGCGTGAGCGAGGGGCTTTGTGGCGCGTTTCGTCCCGGTCATTTCGACGGCGTGGCAACCGTGGTTGCAAAGCTGTTTCTGCAAACCGGCGCTGATGTGGCCTTCTTTGGCGAAAAGGATTTTCAGCAATTGCTTGTGGTCAAGCGAATGGCGCGCGATCTCGACATTCCGATTGAGATCATCGGATGTCCGACGGTGCGCGAGGCGGACGGGCTGGCACTTTCCTCGCGCAATGTCAGGCTCTCCCCTGCCGAACGCAAAATTGCACCAAAACTGGCAGAGATATTATTTGAAGCGTCGCGACAATTGGAGGCCGGTGAACCGGTGGCAGACACTCTCGCGAACGCGAAGAAAGCAATCGCCGCGGCAGGATTTGAGCGCGTTGAATATCTGGAATTGCGCTCTGAGCGCAACCTCGCGCCTCTGGGCGAGCTTAATCAGCCAGCACGCCTGCTGGTTGCCGCGTGGCTAGGGCATACGCGCCTGATCGATAATTTCACAGTGCGCGGCCCAACACGCGAGAGTGCCGCAATTTGAGGCACTTTTAATGCGGCATTAACTTTTTCATCAAGCGTCACAGACTTGCCACGGTTGAACGTGCTAGGCTCTTTCTTAATGGGACATTAAGTCGACAGTTCAAGTTGAATCGGTTTTCGTTGTGGTAGATGCTGGTCGCTTGAAGAAGGGTGGGTACGACATGGCACAGAGCGGAAACGACATTGACGCACTGGTGCGCGAAGAAATGCGGTTGACGGCAGCCGAAACGCATGCCGAAGCGTGGGCTGAATGTGTTTCGGCCGGCATCGAACCGGAAATCATGGCCGAAGCGGCGCTTGATAAGGCGCTGGGCGAATTGCTGCGCACCAATGGCGAAGACGCGACACTGGCAATGCTGGATAAAATGCGCGAAAAGGTAATTGCGGGCGAATTCGAATCCCGCAGCACGCGCCACTGACAACTGGCGCAGTTTCGCCTGTCGGCCGTTTGCCGGCGGATTTGCCTGTCGAAGAGTTGGCCCGTGAAGACTGGATTGATCGTACCCCCCCGGAAACCCCGCTCGCTGTTGGCAATTTCAGCCGCAGCCGTTCTACTTGGACATATCGTGACGGCAGGTCCGGCGTGGGCGTTGAGCGAAATTCAGCGTGAGGACATTCCGCCCGCTACCAATCAAGAGCCAAAGGCGCCCGACGCAACGCAGCCTCTCGATCCGTCACAGCCTGCATTGCCGGATGCCACGCAGCCAAACACCGATTCGCCGCAAGGTGAGCAGCCTGCAACGCCGCAGGACGGCACCGATGGCGACGACGCCGGAACCGATGATGAAGACCCGGCCCGCAGCAGCATTGCACGACCGGACGTAGATCCGAATGCGCCGCTGCCTGAAGTTTTCTATGATGTGCTGAAGCTGCCGGAACCCGTTCGCCGTATGCGCCAGCTTTTGATCGACGCGGCAAAGAGCGGCGACATTGAGAAACTTCGCCCGATGCTTGGTACTGGCGATAGCGCCACCCAGCTTTCGCTGGCCGATATGACAGACGATCCGATTGCGTTTCTCAAGAGCCAGTCGGGCGACCCTGACGGCGAGGAAATTCTCGCGATCATGGAAGAAGTTCTGTCTGCCGGGTATGTGCATCTCGATGCAGGCACCCCCGAAGAACTCTATGTCTGGCCGTATTTCTTCGCATATCCACTCGACAAGCTGACGCCGCAGCAAAAGGTGGAGATGTACAAGATCGTTACGGCCAGCGATTTTGAAGAGATGCAGAATTTCGGAAATTACATCTTTTTCCGGCTCGGCATTTCACCTGACGGCCACTGGGCGTTCTTCGTCGCGGGCGAATAGTCAGGCGAGCAGAGACTCGGAAAACTCAACCGGCCTGCCCTGCCCTGGCGCAACAATTTCCGATTCCCACATGATACGCTGACCGCGCACAATTGTGCCGACCGGCCAGCCAGTGACCTGCTTGCCGTGATATGGTGTCCAGCCCGCGCGCGATCCGGCCTGTTCATTGGTGATAGTCTCGCGGCGTTTAAGATCTACAATGGTGAAATCAGCATCGTAACCGACCGCGATGCGGCCCTTGCGCGCCATGCCGAAAATGCGGTTCGGGCCGTGGCTCGTCAGATCGACAAGACGCTCCAGCGAAAGTCTGCCGGCATTGACATGATCCAGCATGATTGGGACCAGCGTTTGCACCCCAGTCATGCCCGAGGGCGAATCGGGATATGGCTTGGCCTTTTCCTCAAGCGTGTGCGGTGCGTGGTCCGAGCCGAGCACATCGACAATGCCCTGCTCGATGCCATGCCAAACCCCGTCGCGATGTCGCGCCGCGCGCACGGGCGGATTCATCTGGATAAGTGTGCCAAGCCGCGCATAATCATCCGCCGCCAGCGTGAGGTGATGCGGTGTGGCTTCGCAGGTGGCGACGTCCTTGTGTGCGGCCAGAAATTCAATCTCTTCGGCGGTGGAAATATGCAGCACATGGATTCGCGCGCGAGCGCGGCGGGCAACAGCTACGAGCCGCTGGGTGCATTGCAGTGCGGCGATTTCATCTCGCCAAACCGGATGAGAGGATGGATCGCCCGGCACGCGCTCGCCAAGCCGCTCGCGCAGACGGAACTCATCCTCTGAATGGAAAGCGGCACGGCGGCGCACATTCTTGAGAATTGAGAAAACGCCGTCATCATCCTCTACCAAGAGGTCGCCGGTCGAGGAACCCATGAATACCTTAATTCCAGCAGCACCCGGAAGGCGTTCAAGGTCGGCAACGTCCTTCGCATTGTCGCGCGTGCCGCCGACCCAAAACGCGAAATCGCAATGCATGCGACCCGTAGCCCGGCGCACCTTGTCGGCCAGCGTTTCCTCGCTGGTGGTGAGCGGCTTGGTGTTTGGCATTTCGAAAACCGCAGTGACACCGCCAAGCACGGCAGCGCGTGAGCCGGTTTCGAGATCTTCCTTATGCTCCAGACCCGGCTCGCGAAAATGCACCTGACTGTCCACAACGCCGGGGAGAATATGCAAGCCGGAAGTGTCGATTGTTTCGGCGGCAGACGCGAGAGAAAGATCGCCAAGATGAGCGATGCGGCCACCCGAAACGCCGATGTCTCGCTGGCCAATGCCATCGTGATTTACCACGACAGCATTCTTCAGGATCAGGTCGTAGGTTGCGGCCATGCCAATCTCCTGCCTTGCTCACCAAGACGCTGCGGCTTACGTAAGGACCGACTCAATTGCAAGAAGCCAGTAATGCCAGTTGTTATTCTTGAAGATCGCGCCTTGATTGAAGTGAGCGGGCCGGACGCCGAACACTTCCTGCAAAATGTGCTGACCACTGATTTGGATTCGCTGCCCGCGGGCGTTGCCAGACCGGGTGCGCTGCTGACCCCGCAGGGCAAGATTTTGTTCGACTATCTCGTGTTCCGCCGTGGCAACGACGGGCTCGTTCTGGATTGCAGAGCGGACATTGCTGCCGATTTCGCAAAGCGCCTAACCTTTTATCGGTTGCGAGCGAAAGCAGTGATTGAAGTTAAGAATCAGGATGTTGCCGTTATCTGGGGCGAAAATGAATCAGGCTCTTCAGATTCTGATTCAAGCACTTCACAGATTGATTCAACTTGGGTTCGCGATGCCCGGTTTAAGGCGACAAAAGTGGAGCGCGCCTATGGCGCGTCTGTGGCGGCAACTGGCACGCTACAAGATTGGACGCGCTTGAGAATCGAAAATGGAATCGTGGAAAGCGGAACCGATTACGAATTGAGTGATGCGTTTCCGCACGATGTTTTGTTCGATCAGATCGATGGCGTGGGTTTCCGCAAGGGCTGCTATATCGGCCAGGAGGTCGTGTCGCGCATGCAGCATCGCGGCACCGCGCGGCGGCGGGTGTTGATTGCCGCAGGTGAGTCTGCGCTCACGCCCGGCGCAGAGATTACCGCCAGCGGCAAGCCGGTCGGCAAGCTTGGCTCGGTGGCGGGCGCACGGGGTTTGGCGATTGCGCGCATCGACCGCGTGAAGGCCGCGATGGATGAAGGCACACCGCTTCTCGCTGATGGCGTTACGGTTCGTCTAGCCATTCCGGAATGGGCCGGTTTCACCTTTCCGCACGATGCTGCGGAGGAAGGCTGATGGCCGACCGAACCGGCGCACCGGCGCGCGCATGGCAGCGCATGCTGTCTGGGCGGCGGCTCGATCTGCTCGACCCCTCCCCGCTTGATATTGAAATTTCCGACATCGCGCACGGGCTTGCGCGTGTTGCGCGCTGGAACGGGCAGACCAAAGGCAATCACGCCTTTTCAGTCGCACAACATTCGCTGCTGGTGGAGGCCATTTTCGGCCAACTCAATGCTGAGGCAGGTGCGGATTGGCATATGGCGGCATTGCTGCATGACGCGCCGGAATATGTGATTGGCGACATGATCTCGCCGTTCAAGGCGGTCGTAGGCGGCGGCTATAAGGATATTGAGGCGCGGCTTCAGGAGGCAGTGCATTTGCGCTTTAGCCTGCCTGCACGTTGCTCGGCGAATTTGAAGGCAGCAATCAAACGCGCTGACCAGATTGCCGCCTATTTTGAAGCGACAATTCTTGCGGGATTTTCAGTTGCCGAAGCGACCGAATATTTCGGTCGGCCCCGCAATTTCAATCCTGCTGAACTCGATCTGTCGCCGCTGGCGACGATGACGGTGGAACGGGCTTTTCTCAAACGTCACAAAGAGCTTGAAAGCCGTATCAATGCGGCTCGCCGGCCGACTTGACGAGTTGATCGTAAGTCAGGTCCGCAAGCTGCGTTAGCGCTTTTTCGGGCAGATTGCCGGTAAGCGCGCAACCATAACCGCCATCCAGCCAATAAAGCGTATCCGCCCCCCGCTCGGTCATGAAACGATAGCCGCTATCCTGACGCGAATCGTCCTTGGTTACATAGAGCGACAGGCGGTTGCCCGTGGGGTCTTGATACATGAACTGAGCCGCGGTCTTCCCATTGAACGGAAGCAGGCGGCCACCAACCAGATCGTACCCACCTGATTTAAGATCAGGTGCGACAATCTTCACGCCGACGCGATTCGAGAGCCACGCATTGAGGTGTTCGGCCTGATCCGCGCCAACCTCCACGACATGCCGCTTTTCATTGGCATAAATCAGGTGCGCCGCGACGGCATTTTCGGCAATAGGTTTCAAGGCCGATGATTGCGGCGCGAACTCAGCGCGCTGGCCGACGAAATAACCGCCCAACCCGCCAACAGCGAGCAAGACGGCAGCGGCAGCAACGTAGCGACTCCATGCCCAGCGATTGGTTCGCGGCTTGGCATCGCCGGTCAGGACCGAGGTCAGCCTTCCCGGTATCGGTTCAAGCGCAATACCTTCCAACGCACTGCGCAGGCGCTCCCGGTCTTGCGCATAACGCTGCTGGAGTGCCTTCATGTCGGGGTTAGCGTCGACCCATGCGTCGAACGCCGCTTTTTCGTCGGCGGGCAGTTCGTTGTCCAACGCCAGATGGATGTCAGTTTCGGAGAAGGTTCGGCTCATTTCTCGACCACCTTCAACGTTTTGCGGCGCGCGTTGTCATCCAGCAACCGGCGCATCTCCTCGCGACCGCGCGCGACGCGAGACATGACCGTGCCCGCCGGTACGCCAAGCATTCCAGCGGCTTCCGCATATGAAAAGCCTTCGACGCCTACCAGAACGATGGCTGCGCGACGATCTGGTGAGAGTGCCGAAAGGGCGTCCAGCACCTCGCCCGCTTCTGCCGTTTCCTGTTGTAGAGCCTGCTGCCCAAGCGCCTCATCATCATCGAGCGAGAGCATGACATCCTCGCCACGCCTGTTTCGGCGGCGGGTCTGATCGATAAACAAATGGTGCATGATCGTAAAAAGCCAGCGGCGCGGACTGTCGCCCGTTTGCCAGTTCTCCATTTTTCCAAGCGCCCGTTCCAGCGTGTCCTGCACAAGATCGTCAGACGATTCCCGCCCGCGCAGGAGCGCCCGCGCATACCGTCGCAAGCGCGGGATTTCTGCCAGGATCGCGGTTCGCCTGTCGTCCATGAACCGTTCAATCCTCTCCCTGCCAGACGGCCATAATCGCGGTTTGTAATTGTTAGAACGTTGCCAGCAAGCAATCTATTCCATCAAGACTTTTGAAGAATCCGTTCGTTCTATTGATTATCCTTGGGCATCGGTTTGCATTATAGGCAGCATGAAATGGAGAGGCTTTCATGAGTGCGCAAGTCACACAAACCCAACAGCGCCAGTTGCCTTGGCTGATCATCGCCTGCGGCTGCCTCATCGCAGCGCTGACCTTTGGGCCGCGATCTGCAATGGGCTTCTTCCAGTTACCAATGCTCGCCGATCGCGGCTGGGACCGCACCACCTTTGCGCTTGCAATGGCCATTCAGAACTTGTTCTGGGGTCTCGGCCAGCCTTTTTTCGGCGCGCTTGCCGATAAATTTGGAACGTGGCGCGTGCTGCTGCTGAGTGGTGTTCTGTATTCGCTCGGCCTCTACCTCATGTCGATTGCCGATAGCGCAACGATGCTGCATTTCAGCGGCGGCGTGCTTGTCGGGCTTGGCGTTGCTGCGGGCTCGTTCAGCATCGTGCTGTCGGCCTTTGCTCGCAATGTTTCCGCTGAGAATCGCAGCTTCGTATTTGGCTTGGGCACTGCTGCGGGATCGGCGGGCATGTTTCTTTTCGCGCCGATCAGCCAGTCGCTCATCAGCGCCTATGGCTGGGCGGATTCGCTGGTGATCATGAGCGTCATGATGCTGGCGATACCCGTTCTGGCAATTCCGCTTGCAGGCAATGCCAAGACAGGTGCCGCATTTCGCGCCGAAGTCGACCAGACTGTCGCAGAGGCGCTGAAAGAGGCTCTTGGACATCGCAGCTGTCTGCTTTTGACGACAGGCTTCTTCGTCTGCGGATTTCAGGTGGCGTTTATTACCGTGCACTTCCCGCCCTATCTGCGCGACATCGGCATCGACGCGAAATATGCCGTGATCGCTATGTCGCTGATCGGGTTCTTCAACATTATCGGCTCGCTCGCCGCTGGTTTCATCGGCCAGCGCTATTCAAAGCCGTATTTTCTTGCGCTGATCTATCTCGGACGCTCGCTTGTCGTGACGGCGTTCCTGCTACTGCCGCAGACACCGTTCACTGTGATTGCCTTTGCAATTCTGATGGGTCTGCTGTGGCTTTCGACAGTGCCCCCGACCAATGGTCTCGTGGCGGTCATGTTCGGCACGCGGCATCTCGGAATGCTCGGCGGCGTGGTGTTCCTTTCGCACCAGCTCGGATCATTCCTCGGCGTATGGCTCGGCGGCTATCTGTACGACCATTTCGGAACGTACAATCCGGTGTGGTGGCTTGGCGTTGCACTCGGCGTGTTCGCGGCGGTTGTTCACTGGCCGATCAAGGAAGCGCCCGCGCCACGTCTTGCGCTGACGCCTGCTGAATGAAGCGACGGACGGCGACGATAAACGCCGCGCGGGATTCGGGGACATTGACGCCGCGCGGCTCGTAAACATGCCGCGCGAAGAAATGCGAAGTTAGGCGGAAGGCCGCTTCCAGCGCGGCAATATCCGCCTGCTCTCGTGCTTCGGACTGCAGGAAGGACGGCAGCGGGAACAGCTTGTCTCGCCACGGCGCGCCAGCTTCGGCAGAAACAGCGCGGCCCGACTTCGGCGAAACATAGGCAAGCTCCGTGCGCTGGCCCGTGATTGCGCATTCGGTCAGGTCCAGCCCAAAGCCCAGCTCTTCCAAGATCAGCAATTCAAAGCGGATGATAAGCGCGGCAGCGATTTCCGGCTGTTCCAGATGATCCAGCACGATGGCGAGCGTTTCAAAAAGGCCGGAATGCGGGTCACGCTCAGGCAGCAGGCGCAAGTGTGCAGCGACAGTTTGCAAGCCGAATATGGCGACAGCGCTTTCCATAAGGCGGGCAGCGTTGAGGGCCACAGGCTCGACCTGAAACATGCCGAGATGTTCGTCCAACCGCGCGCGCCAGATCAACTCGACCCGATTGCCGGATTGCAGCAGCGGTTGTTGTTTGCGCGAGCGCCCGCCACGGACGAGACCGAGATGACGGCCATGCGTGCGCGTCATCACCTCAAGGATGACGCTGGTTTCGCCATGCCTTCGCGCACCGAGAATGATTCCTTCGTCTCGCCATTCCATCGCAAAGTTGAATCATGCGGCGGAGCAAGGCGCAAGTTAAACGGCTTCGCGCCTGCTGGTTTTTGCAGAGCGCAGAATTGCATCGATGTTGCCGATGGACCAACTCCAAGGCGTACTATAGCCAGTCCGGTATCCCGGTGGCTTTCAGAGTGGTTGCAATGCCGCGCAATTCTGCCAGCCCCTTTAGCCTGCCAATGCAGGAATAACCGGGGTTCACCTTCTTTCCGATGTCGTCAACGATGGCGTGGCCGTGGTCCGGCCGCATCGGGATTTCCCAATCCGCGCGCCCTTCTCCACGCCGTCGATTTTCCTCGGCAAGCAATGCCGCGACGACCCGCACCATATCCGTGTCACCGCCTAGATGCTCGGCCTCGTAGAACGAGCCATCTGTTTCTTTGGCCACGTTTCGTAGATGCGCGAAGTGGATGTGCGGGCCAAATTCGCGCGCCATTCGAGGCAGATCGTTCGAGGCTCTTGAACCGTAAGAGCCTGTGCAAAGCGTGATGCCGTTGGATGGTGACGGCACGCCATCGATGATCGCGCGCGCGTCATCCGCGCACGAGACGACACGCGGGAGTCCAAATATCGGAAACGCCGGATCGTCGGGATGGATCGCCATGCGCACGCCGTGTTCTTCGGCGACCGGCACGATTTCTCTCAGGAAGGACAGCAGGTTTTCGCGCAGGCCCTGCGGGCTCAAATCATGGTAGCGGTCAAGTGCCCGTCTGAACGAATCCCGGTCGAAGATGAATTCGCGTGCGGGCACCCATCCGATGAGGTTTTGCTCCAGCTTCGACAGATCGCTTTCGCTCATTGCGGCAAGGCGTTTGCGCGCGGCTTCGATGCGTTCGGCGGGGTGATCGCGCTCGGCATCTTTGCGTTTAAGGACGAGAACGTCGTAAGCGCAGAAATCGACAACGTCGAAACGCAGAGCCGTGCCGCCGTGTGGCATGGGGGCGTCGAGATCGGTACGCGTCCAGTCCGTGATCGCCATGAAATTATAGCAAACGGTTTTGACGCCCGCGGCCGAGACGGCGCGGATGGATTGTTTGTAATTGCCGATCAGTTCCGCATGGCGACCCGTGCGCGTTTTCACATCCTCGTGGACGACAATGCTCTCGACGACATCCCATGTGAGGCCCGCCGCCTCGATCTCAGATTTGCGCCTGGCAATTTCGTCAGTGGGCCATGCGCGACCATCATTGAGATGATGCAGCGCCGTGACGATGCCACTCGCACCCGCCTGACGCACATGCGAAAGCTGAACGGTATCGTCAGGTCCGAACCAACGCCACGTCTCTTTCATGTGATGCCTTCCTTCAATGTCTTGACGACGCCGTTGGTGCGTAGCGATTCCAGATGGGTCGCAACCTGCTCAATGAACGCCTGACGGAACGGTGAACCGTTGGCAAAACCAGCCGCGTCGAACACGGACCGGACGGTTTCAAGAGAGGTTAGCCTCCGCGCGAAGATGGCGGTGAGTTGACCGTCCAGCGGGTCAGTGAAATGCGCGCTTGGCAGGGTCGAGCCACGCGCTTCACAGGCAGCAATCCATGCGGCGGGCGTGAGCATCAGCATGCGGAAACTGCCGCCCGCAGCGGCGCGATCCAACGCTGTGGTCATGATGCGCTGTGGCAGCTTTTGACTACCGTCGTTCGCAATCTGAGCGGTGCGGTGCTTAAGCGCCGGGTTGTCATAGCGCTTGGTGAGTTCGTCCGTATAGGCATCGAGACGAAGCCCCTTGCCGCCTGGAAGGGATGGCTTCGCCTCGCCCCACAGGCACGAGACGAATGCGCGAATTGCGGGATCAGAGAACGCTTCCGAGACGGTTGCGTGGCCCGACAGCAAACCGAGATATGCAATCGTAGAGTGTGAGCCGTTCAACAACCGCAGTTTCATATCCTCGAATGGCGCGACATCCGCGACCATCTCGACGCCGAAGGATTCCCAGCGCGGACGGCCTGATGGAAAGTCGTCTTCGATGACCCACTGCAGAAACGGTTCAGTCGTGACCGGCCATGCATCCGAAACGCCGAGCGCAGTAGAAATGCGGGTGCGGTCGTCGTTAGTGGTTGCAGGAACGATGCGATCCACCATGCTGGAGGGACAAGAAATTTCGCGCTCGATGAAGCGCTTCAAGTTGGGGTCGCGCAGGCCGGCGAAAGCGATCAGCAGGCGGCGGAGCGTTGCGCCATTTGCTGGAAGATTATCGCAGGAAAGAACGGTGAAAGGCACCGTTCCACCAGCAGCGCGACGTGCAATCGATTCTACAAGAAATCCGTACAAGGTTCTGGGATTATTTGGATTCTGTGAATCCCATATTATATCTCGATGATTGATATCGAGATCGCTGCCTGCATCGCGCAGATAGGCTTTCTCAGTGACTGTAAGCGTAACGATGCGCACCGACGGATCGCATAATTCGCTGAGCACGGCTTGTGGATTTTCTGGCGCAACGAGCGAGCGCAAGATAGATCCGACTACGCGCAGTTTTTCGCCAGAGCCATCGACAACGGAAAGCGTGTAGATGCCGTCCTGCGGGCTGAGCGCGTCGCGTGTTTCTGGGCTTCGTAGCGAGACGCCGACGATGCCCCAATCGCATTCGCCATTGTTCATGCAATCGTCGACAAACACAGCCTGATGGGCGCGATGAAACGCGCCAAGCCCAAGATGAACGATGCCCGCTTTGGTGCGCGCGCGGTCATAACTGGGGCGCGCCACCTCCGCCGAAATGCTCCTCATGGTTGCATCCGATAGGCGGCGGTTCATTCGTGCGCCGTGACAATTTTGAACCGAAGCATGGCTCCTCCAACCTCAATTCCCGCCAGAAGCAGCAGCATAGCGCTTTTTGCGGCGAAGGCTCGCTCCATTCGCATCCCCGTTGCGCTCCCGTTATTGCCAGTCGCACCGAAACACTTGACGCGGGGGATAGTTTTATCGTCCCATCAGTGCTGAAGCATTGCGTGAAGGCGCTCGAAAGAGGCTGCCTGATCGGCTGTTTCGCCTCGCATCGCGCCGATTTCCTGACACCACAAAATAGGCAAAGGCAAACACCCCATGCCCCGTTCCATAAAACTTCATCCCGACGACAATGTCGTGGTGGCGGTAGACGCCTTTGCCGCTGGCGATGAGGTGCTGAGCGTGGCAGCCACGACGCGTGTGCCGCGCGGCCACAAAATGGCGCTGGTGACCATCGCGGCTGGCGGTGCGGTCGTCAAATACGGTCAGGTAATTGGCTTTGCGAAGGCCGAAATCCAGCCCGGTGAATGGGTGCACGAGCAAAATGTCGCGCTGCATGACTTTGAGCGTGACTATCAATTCAGCGCGGCTCGAGGGCCGAATGTGCGCGTGCCAGACGACGCGCGCCGCACTTTTCAAGGCTATCGCCGCGCGAATGGCCGATGGGGCACGCGCAACTACATCGCCGTTTTGACCTCTGTGAATTGCTCTGCAACCGCCGCGCGGCACATTGCGGCAGAGGTGGAGCGGCGCGGCGTTCTGAAAGACTATCCGAATATCGATGGGGTGATTTCGTTGGTTCACGGCAGTGGCTGCGCCATCGACACGAATGGCGAGGACTACAATCTGCTGAAGCGCACCCAATGGGGCTACGCAACGAATCCCAATGTCGGCGGGGTTCTAATGGTAGGACTCGGTTGCGAGGCGTTCCAGATACCGCGCTGGAAAGAGGCGTATGGCATCGAGGAAGATACCACCTTCCAGACGCTGACCATCCAGGAAGTTGGCGGCACGCGTGCCACGGTCGAAAAAGGTGTGCAGGCGATTATCGACATGCTGCCCACCGTGAACAATGTAAAGCGTGAAACGGCGCCGATTTCAGAACTGGTGCTGGCACTGCAATGCGGCGGTTCGGACGGCTATTCCGGCATTACGGCCAATCCTGCACTTGGCGCGGCGGTGGACATGCTCGTGCAACATGGTGGCACTGCGATTCTCTCCGAGACGCCGGAAATCTATGGCGCGGAACATTTGCTGACCCGGCGCGCCGAAACGCGCGAGGTTGGCGAAAAGCTTGTCGAGCGGATCCACTGGTGGGAAGAATATACCGCGCGCAACAATATGCAGATGAACAACAACCCCTCCCCCGGCAACAAGGCCGGCGGGCTGACGACGATCCTGGAAAAATCGCTCGGAGCGGCGGCGAAGGGCGGCTCAACCAATCTCGTCGATGTGGTGAATTATGCCGAGCCGGTGACATCGCACGGCCTCGTGTTCATGGACACGCCCGGTTACGACCCCGTTGCCGCGACCGGGCAGGTTGCGGGCGGTGCGAATATTCTGTGCTTCACGACGGGACGTGGTTCGGCCTTCGGCTGCAAGCCGACACCTTCAATTAAGCTGGCGACGAATACGTTTATCTTCGACCACATGCGTGAGGATATGGACATAAACTGCGGTGACATTCTCGACGGTGTGTCGCTGGAGGAAAAAGGCGCAGAGATATTCGAGGCCATTATTCGCGTTGCATCGGGCGAGCGCACGAAATCCGAAGAGCTTGGCTATGGCGATAATGAATTCGTGCCGTGGCTGGTCGGCGCAACGATGTAGAGGACAAATACCCCTGATCCGCCTGCCAGCGCCACCCGGCCCTCCGCTACGGCACCGGGCGTTCGTCATTTGAAATGCCCATTCAGGGGCCTTTCATCTGCTTCGCGGACCACTCCGCACCCCTCAAGGGAAAGAACCCCTCATCCGCCTGCCGAAACCTTCTCCCTCAAGGGGAGAAGGAAGAAGCATCATCGCTGCATAACTTCTGCAAGATTCGTAATTGAAACCAGCGTTGCAATTACCCCCTTCTCCCCTTGAGGGAGAAGGTGCCGGCAGGTGGATGACGGGTAGACTGGCAAAAAGCGTTCAGCTTTTGTAACTCAATCCCTGAAATCGAGGCCCATTTCGCGGTAACGTTCGGGATCGTCGCCCCAGTTTTCGCGCACTTTCACGAACAGAAACAGATGCACTTTCTGTTCGAGTATCTCGCCGATTTCCTTGCGCGCTGCAGCGCCGATGGCCTTGATGGTCGCGCCCTTTTCGCCGAGCACAATCTTCTTCTGGCTATCGCGCTCAATGTAAATCACCTGCTCGATGCGAACTGAACCGTCCTGTTTTTCTTCCCATTTCTCGGTTTCGACATGGGATGAATAAGGAAGCTCCTGATGCAGGCGCAGATAGAGTTTTTCGCGCGTGATTTCCGCCGCAAGCTGGCGCATCGGCAAATCCGAAATTTGATCTTCGGGATAGTACCAAGGCCCGGCAGGAACCGTTTCCGCGAGATAATCCAGCAGATCGCTACAGCCGGAGCCGTTCAGCGCAGAAATCATGAAGGTGCGCTCAAACGGGACTTTTTCGTTAGCAGCTGCCGCGAGCGCGAGCAGGTTTTCGCGCTTGGCGCGGTCAACCTTGTTCAGCACGAGAACTTTCGGCTGGCGCACATCCGCCAAACCTTCGAGGATGCGCTCGGCATCATCCTTCAGGCCGCGCTCTGCGTCGATCAGTACCAGAACGATGTCGGCGTCCTTTGCGCCACCCCATGCGGTCGTGACCATTGCGCGATCCAGTCGACGGCGCGGCTTGAATATGCCGGGCGTATCGACAAAGACGATCTGCGCCTGTCCGTGGGTGGCAATGCCGCGCACAATCGCGCGCGTAGTCTGCACTTTATGGGTGACGATCGAGACTTTCGCGCCGACAAGCTGGTTGATGAGCGTGGACTTGCCAGCGTTGGGCGCGCCGATGATGGCGACGAAGCCTGAGCGGGTCGATGGTTCGCTCATTTCAGCTCCCCTTCCCTCTTCCATACATTTTCGCGCAGCAGAACGGCTTCCGCTGCTGCCTGCTCGGCCTCCCGTTTGGAGCGACCGCTGCCCTTCGCATCGGCGAGGCCAGAAATGCGCACCGTGACGGTAAAGATCGGATCGTGGTCCGGTCCCTCACGGCTTTCGACATGATAGGTCGGCGTGGCCTGAACGAACTGATGCGCCCATTCCTGCAATTCGGTCTTGGCATCGCGACGACCGGGATCAAAAACTTGCGACCGCGCGAGCCAGTAGCGATGCACAAAGGCCGTGGCCACGTCCATGCCGCCATCAAGATAAAGCGCGGCGATCAAGGCTTCCAGCGCATCGGCGCGCAGGTTGATGCGCCGCCTGCCCGACACCCCTCGCATTTCGGCACCGACGCGGATCAAATCCGGCAAGCCGATTTCCTCGGCTATTGTGGCGAGTGTTTCGGCGTTGACCAGCGCGTTCAGGCGAACAGACAACTCGCCTTCAGGCGCGCTCGGATAGGTTTTAAACAACAGATCCGCGATGATGAGGCCGAGTACACGATCACCTAGAAACTCGAACCGCTCGTAATCGATGCCATCGGAACTGCGCACGCTCGCATGGGTGAGCGCGCGGCGCAGTTGATCGGGACTGGCGAATCGATGACCGGTGCGCGGTTCCAGCGCAAGCGAGAGTTCCACACCGTCATTCGCCTTAGAGGGGCGCTTTTGACCCAAAATATTACCTTATAACGTTAAAGAAGCGCGTGGGGCGCAATTCGGTTGGCCAACGCCAGAGTTCCAGCGGGCTAGCCTTACCTGCAATCGAGAAGAAAATGATGTTGGCGCGACCGACCAGATTTTCGGCGGGCACATAACCAACCGAAAGGCGGCTATCTGCTGAGTTGTCGCGATTGTCGCCCATCATGAAATAATGACCCGGCGGCACGAGAAACTCGCGCGTGTTGTCGGTTTCACTGTCAGGATAAATATCGAGCGTGTTGTATGATACGCCGTTGGGCAGCGTTTCCTTGTAAACATCGATGGGGCGATTTTCGGCAGTAATGTCCGGGTTATCGATCTGCCCGACTTTCTCGCGCGGCACACCAACATCGTTGATAAACAGCTGCCCGTTGCGCATCTGAATGCGATCGCCCGGCAGGCCAACCACGCGCTTGATATAGTCTACCTGCGGATTGGGTGGGAACTTGAATACCACCACATCACCGCGCTGCGGTTCGCTGCCCCAGATGCGACCTTCGAAAAGATTGGGCGAAAATGGGAGCGAGTAGCGCGAATAGCCATAAGCCCACTTGGTGACGAACAGATAATCACCTTCAAGCAGCGTGGGGCGCATCGAGCCGGAGGGAATGGAAAACGGCTGGAAAAACACCGTGCGAATGACCAGCGCAAGCAAGAGCGCCTGGACGATGACGGAAATTGTTTCGCCAAGTCCGCCTGATTTTTTCCCAGCCTTGTCAGCCACGCTCATGCTTTCCTCAAATTTGGATTGGCTCGGTATAGTTGTTGAACCGGATTAGGGCAACGCCGTGAACTGCATCAGTGTGGCGCTATTTCGACGGGAACGGCCTCTATAATCACGAATGCCTGAGCCAGCGGATAATCGTCCGTGATCGTGAGGTGCACCAGCGCGCGATGACCTGCCGGCAGCATCTCGCTCAGGCGCTTGGCAGCGCCACCGGTCATTTGCATTGTTGGCTTGCCGCCCGGCAGATTCACCACACCCATATCCCGCCAGAAGACACCGTCCGAAAGACCGGTTCCCAAGGCTTTTGAGCAGGCTTCTTTCGCGGCAAAGCGCTTTGCATAGGAAGCCGCCCGCTGCGCACGGCGCTCGGAGCGCGATCTTTCGATATCGGTGAAGACGCGAGTGATAAATCGTTCGCCATGCCTTTCAAGCGTTTTCTCGACGCGGCGAATATCTATGAGGTCACTGCCGATACCGATAATCACCTAACGACCCTATATGTTGCGGCTACCCGGCTTAACCGGCGGGAGAGCTGCCAGTTCCGGCGGCAAAGCATCAGCGGGATAAGCCGGCACTTCATATTCGGCGAGCGCGATAAGTGGCACGCCGACATCCGTTTTTCCGGCAGAGCGGTCGATGATGCACGCGGCAGCAACGACATCCGCACCTAGTTCGCGCAGACAATCGATGGTTTCGCGGATGGACAGCCCGGTCGTGACGATGTCCTCGACAATAACCACGCGCGCTCCCTTTTCGATTTCGAAGCGCCGGAGCCTGAACTTGCCCTGCTCGCGCTCCACCCAGATGGCAGGCACATGCAGGTGTCGGGAGGTTTCGTAAGCCGGGATCAGGCCGCCGATGGCGGGACCGACGACATAATCAATCGGCGCTTTCACGTTCGCGCTGATCTTTTCCGCAAGGGCCTTGCATAGTTCTTCTGTTTTGTCGGCATGCATGAACACGCGTGCTTTTTGCAGAAAAATCGGGCTTCGCAGACCGGACGTCAGGATGAAATGGCCTTCCAGCACCGCGCCGGCGCTGCGAAAGATATCGAGAACCTGTTCGGTGTTCATCTGCGTTTCACTATCCATTTACCCGTCGCGCGTCGCTCACGATTGGCGAATTTTTAAGCTCAGAAAGGAGTTGATTGAGGTGCTTGAGATGCCAGACCTCAAGATCGAAAATCATTTCGCTGAAATCCGGCGCCGTGCGCCCCATCGACAACGCATGGATATTGGCGTCGTTGTTCGCGATTATCTGCGCTATTTCCGCCAGAGAACCCGGTGCATTGATAGTGGTGACGGCAACGCGCGCGGGGAATCGCTCCTTCATCGCCTCGTCAATATCCCAACGCACATCGATCCAGCGGTCGGGCTGATCGTCGAACGCAGTCAGCGACGGCGACTGGATGGGATAGATGGTGATGCCAAGGCCAGGCTGAATGATGCCGACAATGCGGTCGCCAGGCACAGCGCCCTCCGGAGCGAATCGAACCGGCAGATCGCCCCGCACTCCACGGATTGGTAGCGGTTCCGCCGCCTGCTCATCCGCTTTTCCCTTTTTGGCAGCGCGCCCGGGCATTTTGAACAACATGCCCGCAGCATTGCGTATGTTGAACCAGCCCTCTTCACGCTGCTTCGGCGCTTGTGGGCCAATGCGCTCTTCCTTGTAATCGGGGAACACGGCTTTCAGGACATCGGTTGAAGCGAGTTCGCCGCGCCCGACAGCGGCGAGGACATCCTCAATGTCCTTACGCGCCAAACGATGCAGCACTGTCTTGATACGGTCCTTGTCGAATGTCCGCCCTGCCCGCGCGAAAGCGCGCTCGAGAATTCTGATACCCAAGCCGGAATATTGCTTGCGAACTGCGGTCTTGGTCGCCCGGCGGATGGCCGCGCGGGCCTTGCCCGTCACCACCATATGCTCCCACGCAGCGGGCGGAACCTGCGCGTCGGAACGGATGATTTCTACCTCATCGCCGTTTTTAAGCTCGGTCATGAGCGGCATAATGCGGCCGTTCACCTTTGCGCCAACGCAGGTGTTCCCGACATTGGTGTGCACCGCATAGGCGAAGTCGATTGGCGTTGCGCCGCGCGGCAAGGCGATCAGCATGCCCTTTGGCGTGAAGCAGAAGACCTGATCCTGAAACAGCTCAAGCTTTGTATTCTCAAGGAAATCTTCCGGATTATCGCCTTCGGACAATTGCTCGATGGTGCGCCGCAGCCAGCCATAAGCGTTCGTGTCCTTCGATATGGTAGGCGCCGCGCCGTTTGTCTTGTCCTTGTAGATGGCGTGAGCCGCGACGCCATATTCGGCGATGTCGTTCATTTCGCGCGTGCGAATCTGAAGCTCGATGCGCTGCCGCGATGGACCGACGATTGTCGTGTGGATCGACCGATAGTCGTTCTGCTTAGGTGTCGAAATGTAGTCTTTGAACCGCCCCGGAACCATCGACCATGTGGTGTGGATGAAACCGAGCGCGCGATAGCAATCGTCGATGGTGTCCACCATGACGCGGAAGCCGAAAATGTCCGACAATTGCTCGAACGAAAGCGCCTTCGCTTCCATTTTTCGAAACACTGACCAAGGCTTTTTTTGCCGGCCTTTGACGCTCGCATTCAGGCCGTTCTTCGCAAAGAGGTCAGAAAGTGACTGCTCGATACCGGCGATGACGCTCTTGCTGCGCTCGCTAAGCTCAGCAAGACGGGCGGTGACGGTGCGATATGCATCGGGGTTGATGGTTCGAAAAGCAAGGTCCTCAAGCTCTTCGCGAACTCCCTGCATACCCATGCGCCCGGCGAGCGGCGCGTAGATTTCCATCGTTTCTTCCGCAATGCGCGCACGCTTTTCGACCGGCATATGATCGAGCGTGCGCATATTGTGGATGCGGTCTGCAAGCTTGACCAGCAGCACGCGGATGTCGTCGGAAATCGCCAGCAGCAGCTTGCGCAGATTTTCCGCCTGCTCGGCCTTCTTGGACACAAGATCCAGCTTTTTGAGCTTGGTTAGCCCTTCGACCAGCTTGCCAAGTTCAGGCCCAAAAAGCTCGTCGATTTCCTGACGCGTCGCTGACGTGTCCTCAATCGTATCATGCAGCAGCGCAACGGCGATGGTCGCCTCGTCCAGATGCATATCCGTCAAGATTGCCGCAACTTCGAGCGGGTGCGAGAAATAGGGATCGCCAGATGCGCGCTTCTGGTGTCCATGCTTTTGCATCGCATAGACATAGGCCTTGTTGAGCAGCGCTTCGTTTACTTCGGGCTTGTAGCGCTGGACCCGCTCTACAAGCTCGTATTGGCGCATCATGATAGTATTCTCGGCAGTCTAAAAATGGATCATGCGCCGCATCGACCGATGCCGCGCATGACACATGTATCTATACAATTAAGCGTGCGGAAGAGCCGCGCATAACAAGTAATTAGAAATCGTCACTTTTTTCTGGAGCAACGAGACCTTCGATACCCGCGAGCAATTCTTCTTCGCTCATGCGGTCGAAAGTGACGTTGTCTTCATCGGCAACCATTTCAACGCCTTCCGTCACAGCCTGCTCCGGCAGCTCGGGAGCTTCAGCTTCTGGCTCGTCAACTTCCACATGCTTCTGCAGCGAGTGGATGAGGTCTTCCTTCAGATCTTCTGGCGCGAGCATTTCGTCTGCGATTTCGCGCAGAGCTACAACCGGGTTCTTATCGTTATCGCGCGGCACGGTGATAGCTGCGCCCTGCGAAATAAGCCGTGCGCGATGGCTGGCCAAAAGAACCAGTTCAAAGCGGTTGTCGACCTTGTCGATACAATCTTCAACAGTAACGCGGGCCATTTAGCGCCCCTTTCTTCACGACGTTCTTGCGGAGGAAAACGCGCACATAGCCCGCCTACTCCAAAAATTCAAGTATCGAGCAAATGAAAATGACGCATTTTGCCGCCTTGTTTTTGCCAAGAACCAAGCCAATTTCTCAAGCTGTGAATGATGCGACCGACCACATATTTCTTTCCTCAAACATCGTATTGTTCAGTGCATTTCAAAGGAAACTATATTGATGTTCGATTCTCGTGAACGGATCGCCCTTTTTATCGACGGTGCAAATCTTTACGCCACTTCACGGTCGCTGGGTTTCGACCTCGATTACCGCAAGCTGCTGACCTATTTCCAAAAGCGCGGATATTTGCTGCGTGCCTATTATTATACGGCGCTGATCGAGGATCAGGAATATTCCTCAATTCGCCCGCTGATCGATTGGCTGGACTATAATGGCTACCGGGTCGTAACCAAACCTGCCAAGGAGTTCACCGACGCGGCGGGGCGGCGCAAGATCAAGGGCAATATGGACATCGAGCTGACGATCGACGCGCTCGAATTGTCCGAAGTGCTTGATCATTATGTGATTTTCTCCGGCGATGGTGATTTCCGCACGCTGGTTGAAGCGCTTCAACGCAAGGGCAAGAAAGTCAGCGTTGTGTCCACGATGGCTTCGCAACCGCCAATGATCTCTGATGATCTGCGCCGGCAGGCCGATCACTTCGTCGACCTGACCAGTCTTCGCGCGGAGATTGGGCGCGACCCGAACGAACGTCCGCAGCGACGCGTTGAACACTCCGAAACGGCCGAAGACTTCTAAACCTCGCAATGACTTCCATTGCTACTCCAACGGAGCCAGATCGCGATTGCGCAATCTGCCCCCGGCTTCATGATTTCATTGCGGGCTGGCGACTGCGCGAGCCTGAATGGTTTAATGCGCCCGTGCCAACCTGGCTGCCGGAGGGAGGACTGGAAGAGGTCCGGCTTTTGATCGTTGGCCTCGCGCCGGGACTGCGTGGCGCTAACCGAACCGGACGCCCCTTCACCGGCGACTATGCCGGCGACCTGCTCTACTCAACGTTGACGAGTCTGGGCTTCGCGGAAGGTACATTCAAGGCGCGACCTGACGACGGGCTTAAGCTTAAAGGCGCAGCGATAACGAACGCCGTGCGATGTGTCCCGCCTGAAAACAAGCCGGTTGGCGCCGAAATTTCAGGCTGCCGCCAGTTTCTCTCGCCAACGATCGACACGTTTCCGAACCTGAAGGCGATCGTCACGCTCGGCTCCATCGCGCACCAATCCACCATACGCGCGCTAGGTGCACGTGTCGCGGCGCATCCATTCAAGCATGGCACACGCTCTGAGGTCGGCAACAGGGTGGTTTTTCCGAGCTATCACTGCTCGCGCTACAACACCAATACCGGCGTTTTGACGCCGGAAATGTTCATCAATGTTTTCAAGAATGTCCGGGCATTTTTGGGAGATTGATCCACAGGCACAACGCCCGGCAAAAATTTGTGGCTTTCACAACGCATATCGGGGTGTATTATCGTGTGAGGTGAGGGGCCACGGGAGGGTTGCTGTGGCCGACATATCTTCAACGATGAATAATTGTCCAAGGGAACTCGTGAGGCTGGCGCTGCTCGACTTCCTGCCTGGCGCTGTTGTTTCGACCCGCGCTACCATACTCAATGTTCGCGAGCGCGCGCCGGAATGCGCGGCGTCAGACACCGAACTTGTCGATTTCATAATTTCCGCAGCGACTGGACACAGCATGACGATTGAATTCGATCATGCTGATCCGGCCTGGAGCGATCAGAGCCTATAGGTGCGTGCTGTACTGCTCTGGGTTCAGCGGCTTCGGCTTGAAAGCGATTGTTGGCTTTGACGCAACCTGCTGACGACGAACAGCTTTTTTCGGCGTCGGCTTGATAGCCAATGCCGGATGTTTCTGCCGGCGCAACCAAGTGGGCATGAATTCCGTGACGAAACGATCTGCAATCGACATCGACCTATCCTCCCGATAGACGTTACGACGCATCCACTGAAAGGCGTATTATACGCCTCCTAAAGACGACATGCTATTAAGTTTGAGCGTAAGCGCCTTCACCACCATCACATTGCGGTGAAAGAATGGCGCGGTGAAAGAATGGCGCCACGGAAAGAACGACGGGCTAGCCGCGCTCCTTCATCAGGCGACCGCGCTCACGCGCCCAATCGCGCTGTTTCTCGGTTTCGCGCTTGTCGTGAAGCTTTTTGCCGCGCGCAATGGCGAGCAGCAGCTTAGCCCTGCCCCGGTCGTTGAAGTAAATCTTCAACGGCACCATCGTCATGCCTTCGCGCTCCACAGCTTGCCCCAACCGAGCCATCTCGCGTTTGCTGACCAGCAGTTTGCGGTGCCGTCTCGGCTCGTGGTTAAAACGATTGCCTTGAAGATATTCCGGCAAATAGGAGTTGATCAGCCAGATCTCACCACCCTCAAGCGACGCATAGGATTCCTGAATATTTGCATGGCCGCCGCGCAAGGATTTGACCTCGGTGCCTGTCAGCACGAGGCCCGTCTCGATTGTATCGAGAACTTCATAGGAAAAGCGAGCCTTGCGGTTTTCCGCAGCGACCTTGTTGTTTGGATCTGATTTCTTACCCGGAGCCATGCTGGACAGATGGGCTCGAAGCCCTAATTGATCAAGCCGGCGTGCTTCATCGCCGCGTCGATCTTCTCCGCCGTTGCGGCTTCGATTGTGACCAGCGGCGAGCGCACGACGTTTTCCAACTTGCCGAGACGCGACAGTGCGTACTTCGATCCGGTGACGCCCGCTTCGATAAAGATGGCTTTGTGGAGAGGCATGAGCCGATCCTGCAACTCAATTGCCTTCTTGCCGTCGCCGCTAAGCGTCGCTTCCTGAAATTCAGTGCAGAGGCGGGGCGCGACATTGGACGTGACCGAAATGCAGCCAACGCCACCATGCGCGTTGAACCCAAGCGCGGACGCGTCTTCGCCGGATAGCTGGATGAAATCCGCGCCACAGGTCATGCGCTGTTCAGAGACACGTTCCACCTTGCCGGTAGCATCCTTTACGCCGACGATGTTCTTGAAATCGTGAGCCAATCTGCCCATCGTTTCGGGGGTCATATCAATGACGGAACGCGGGGGAATATTGTAGATGATGATCGGCAGCCTGGTCGACTTCGCGACGGCCGCGAAATGCTCATACAGTCCGCGCTGCGTGGGCTTGTTATAGTAAGGCGTGACGACGAGAGCCGCATCAGCGCCTACCTCCTCCGCGAACTTGGCAAGGCCGACGGCTTCGGCAGTGTTATTCGAACCGGCGCCGGCTATGACGGGCGCGCGACCCTTGGCGACTTCTACACAGGTCTTAACAACCAGGCGATGCTCTTCATGCGTCAGCGTAGGCGACTCACCGGTTGTTCCAACCGGCACGAGGCCAACGGTGCCCTCGCTGATCTGCCACTCGACGAACTCACGAAAAGCTTTGAGGTCAAGCGCGCCGCTCTTGTCGAAAGGCGTAACCAGCGCGGTGAATGAACCTCTGAACATCTGTTGTCCAAGCTCCTGAAAACAAAGGCGGCGCCCACTGCGCCGCGTTCGGCCTTCTAACGCAATCTCTTGCGCCACGCCACAGCTTTGACATACGCCTGAGTGATGTTTCCCTCGTTTTAGGCGTTTGCGGACACGCTTGAAGCGGACGAGGTTGTATCGAAACATGGATTATCGCTGGGTGGCAGGCATTGGCCTTGTTGCCGTGCTGGGCGCGGGAGCGATCACGCTCGCCCCCGGTAAACCAGCTGAAGGAAGCCTTCCGCCCGAAACGCTCGACCGCATCACGACAGCTGTAGTTGCGCCTGTCGAACCCAAACAAGATCGCCTACCCGCACAAATATCCGACACGCTGGACCAGCTATCCAATGGATTGTCTGCTCTCAGCTCGAAGCAGATTGATGCAGCTATTCGCACTCGAGATGAGCTGCCAAGCAGTTCGCTTGATCGACACATATTGTCTTGGGCGATAGCGCTTTATGGCGGAAGCGGTGTTCCAAGTGCAGAAATTGCGGCTACCTCCGACCAACTTGCGGATTGGCCCGCCGCTGATGATCTGCGCGCAAATTTCGAACGCTCCCTGCTTGCGGAAAATCCTGAGCCGGAATCAGCCTTTAAAGCGTTCGCAAGCCGCCCGCCGCTATCGGTTGACGGCGCAATAGTGCTCGCTCGCGCACAATTAGCTCGCGGGGATCGTGAAGCTGCGCGACGCGCGCTTTCGCCGTTTTGGCGGTCCGGCAAAATGGATGCACGCGACGAGCTTATTGTCGTGAGGGAATTTTCCGACATTCTGACGGTGGACGATCATCGCATTCGCATGGAGCGCTTGCTGTATGAAGGCGATGCAACAGCGGCAGCGCGTGTCGCTCCCCTCGCCCATGCGGAAGCCCTGAATAAAGCATGGAGTGCAGTTCTTTCGGGGTCTTCGAACGCGCAAAAATTGCTGGACGCCGTGCCAGGCGATCAGCGCTCGCCAGGCTATTCCTTCGCTAAAATCAAGCTCTTAAGAAAGGCGAACAAGCTTTCTGCTGCTGCCGATTTGATGCAGAAAGCGCCTGATGATGCCAATGCTCTGATAGACCCAAGCGCTTGGTGGACCGAGCGGCGTCTGCTTGCGCGCAATCTTTACGATGCGGGCAAGATCAAGCTCGCTTACACACTTGTTGCCGAACACGCCGCGCAGACGCCTCAGGACATGGCAGATGCCGAATTTGCCGCCGGCTGGTACGCGCTGCGCGGGCTGGACGATCCGAAAACAGCGAAAGCGCATTTCGGGCGCATTGCAGCGCTTGCTGAAGGGCCGATCACGCGCGCGCGTGCTTATTATTGGCTCGGGCGAGCAACGGAGGCTGCAAGCGACCCCGACGCGAAGCGGCATTTTGAGGCTGCGGCACGATATGGCACGACATTTTATGGTCAGTTGGCCGCTGCACAAATCGGCAGTCCCGCACTGAACCTTAGCGCGCCGACGCCTTCCGAGGCTGACCGCGCGCGATTCGATAAGATGGAGGCGGTGCGAGCCATCGATCGGTTGGAAGCTGCAGGCCAGAAGAAATATGCCTATCGTCTCTATCTCGATCTGGCCAAGCAACTTGCGACCCCCGGTGAAATTGCGCTGCTTTGCGCGCGTGCCGAGCAATCCGGCAATCATTTCGTGGCACTTAAAGTGGCCAAGGCTGCGACGCAGCGAGGCATCGAAATCGGTGCTCTGTCGCATCCGATGGGTGTCATTCCCGACGATACCGACATTGCAGGAGCCGGAATGGCGCTGGCTTACGCCGTTGCGCGGCAAGAGAGCGAATTCAACACTGGAGCCGTGTCTGGAGCGGGAGCGCTCGGACTACTCCAGTTAATGCCGGATACGGCGCAGGAGATGGCGAAGAAGACCGGCCTCGCCTATTCTCAACAACGGCTGACTGTCGATCCGGCCTACAACGCCACGCTGGGCGCGGCGATGTTAAACCAACAACTTCAACGGTTTAACGGCTCCTACATTTTGACATTTGCGGCCTATAACGCCGGTCCTCGCAGGGTCAGCCAATGGATTTCACGCTATGGCGACCCGCGCGGAAAACCGCTGGATGAGGTTGTGGACTGGATTGAGAAAATTCCATTCTCCGAGACACGAGCCTATGTGCAGCGCGTTCTAGAAAACTACGAGGTCTACAAGATGCGTCTGACCGGCCATTTCGACATCGTGGCCGACCTGACTGATGGGCGAAGTGGGCCGACAGTCGAGAATTGACCAAGCCGCAACCGCGCCTTAGCACTGCAATGATGCAGACGGAGAAGGCGATGGACGCGCAGCTCGGATTCAATGATTTCTTCTATAAGGTTCCCGATGGATTGACCCTCCACGCGCGGATTTATGGCGAGAACAATAACGGAGCATTACCTGTTGTCTGTCTTCCGGGGTTAACCAGAAATGCTCGTGATTTCCATCAGTTAGCATACTTTCTTGCGAATGTTTCCCATCCAAAGCGGAGGGTTATCTGCTTCGATTATCGCGGTCGCGGACTGTCAGATCATGATCCAGATTGGAAGAAATACGACGTCGGCGTGGAGGCTGGCGATATTCTCGCAGGGCTGGCGGAACTCGGTATCTCCAAGGCAATATTTATAGGCACATCGCGTGGCGGGCTCATTCTTCATGTGCTTGCGGCGGTTCGGCCCGATCTACTGGCTGCGGTTATTCTCAATGATATCGGTCCGGTATTGGAGCCCGCAGGGCTTGCGCTGATCAAATCTTATCTGAGCACCCCTTCGCTCAATCCCGCGACATATCAGGCTGCGGCTTCCGTTCAAAAAACAGTTCACGGCACAGCTTTTACGGCGCTTGATGAATCCGACTGGCTCGATATGGCTCACGCTATCTATCGCGAGATTGGCGGAAAACTGCGACCGGATTTCGATCCGGCCTTGCTCAATGGACTGGCTGCGCTTGATCTTTCCAAGCCGCTTCCAACCCTTTGGCCGCAATTCGATGCGATGGTCGAAATTCCTGTAATGGTGATCCGTGGTGCAAACTCTTTGTTGCTTTCGGCTGAAACCGTTATGGAAATGCAGCGCCGGCACCCAACATTACAGGCTGTGACAGTCGACGGACAGGGGCACGCCCCCTTCCTTCACACCAGCGGACTGGCCAAGCGTATCGTCGAATTCATAAAAGACATGTGATAGCGCACGAAAAATAGCGCAATTGGCTCATTGCAATGCGCAAACAAAAAGCCCGGCGGAAACCGCCGGGCTTTTCTCTATCAGCTTATCAGCCGATTAGAAGTTGCGCTGGAAGCGCAGGAAGCCGCCGAAGCCTTCAGCACCCGGAGCGTCGTTGTCGATCGTGCCGTAGTCGGTGTAGGTGACTTCAGGAATGATGTGCAGGCCCTTGACGATTTCGTAATCGACGTTAGCTGCAACACCCCAGTCGCCATCAAAGCCGTCGAGGCCTTCAGCGTAGTCGCCCTGAATGTTGAAGGTAGCCTTTTCCGAGAACTTGTAAGAGCCACCGGCCCAAACAGCCCAGTTACCATTCCAAGGCTTGTAGTTGCTGTAGACCCAATCGTCGTCGGTGCCGTAGCCAGCCATTACGAAGAGCGACAGAGCGTCATTGACGTTCACGTCGAGGCGAGCCTTGGCAGCCCACTCTTCATAAACGCTGTCGTAACCGACAACACCCGTGATCGCGCCCCAGCCGCCAGCATACTTCGCGCCGCCAACAACGTGCGGCATGTAGCTGTCGATTTCGTAATCGGAACCAGCTTCACCGGTTTCGAGCGAGACGATTGCCGAGAAACCGTTGCCAGCGTCAAACGTGTAGCTGACGAGGTTGGTGTCGAACGGACCGTAAGGCACCAGATCGTCGGCGATGACGCCGCCGGCATAGCCCGGGAAGGTCGTGAATGCGGATTCGTCCTTACCAACGCGGAAACCACCGAGCTGGATCCAGGCGAAGTTCAGCGAAGTCTGCGTTCCAACCTGATCCGTATACTGGAAACGGGTTTCGGTATAGGTCGACAGGGTACCCATCTCGGTTTCCGTGCCGGTCCAGGTACGGAGCGAGAGACGAGCGCGCTTGTGATAGGTGTCGTTCTCCGAACCGTCCGTCTTGTCGGTAACGGTGTGACCGCCGTAAGGACCGTCACCAACGCTCATGTCGTAACGGACATAGCCGCCGATGCGCAGGCAGGTTTCGGTACCAGGAATATAGAAATAGCCCGTGCCGTACGTGTCGCAGACGCGGACATATTCCATCGGTTCCGGCTCGGCGACGACTTCAACAGCGTCGGCAGCGCGAGCACCGGAAACTGCGACGAGAGCCGCAGCTGAGCCGAGAAGAAGGCTCTTGATGTTCATTTTCTGACCTCCAGTCAAAAGTTAAATACAGGGTCTGGGTCTTATCTTGGCTGAAGGACAGCGTTCCCTGCCCCATCCCCACTTTTGAAAAAGACGCGTGAACGCCCCTTCTTCGATGCAGAGATTTACCGAACCGGGCAGGTAGTTCAACAGCCGTCACACCTTTATAGGCGGGCTTATTCACCCTTCACCGAGCGCTGTTGCACAAAGGACACGTTTTCGACCGGGTCATTCATAATTGAGTAAGAAAATGCCTCTGGGAATCATCGAAAATTACAATGCGCAGATGAAATCAAGCTCTATCGCTGTGCTTTACTGTGTTCTGCGCAGCGATTTTTGCCAAGTGCCAACGTAAAAACAAAAACTGTCGATTCGGCGTTATCTTTGGATTCCCTTATTGATTGTCTCATCTGATTTCTTTATCCACCGCGGCACCGGAGAGGTGGCCGAGTGGTCGAAGGCGCTCCCCTGCTAAGGGAGTAGAGGTCAAAAGCTTCTCGTGGGTTCGAATCCCATCCTCTCCGCCATTTCCTGAAATTGCCCCTATTTATTGGCGTTGCGCGCACCGGGTTGAGGCGCGAGGCGCGTTTTGCCCGATCTTCCGGCGTAGCCCAGGGTGTTGGTTCGGCTTTACGAGGTTCGATTCTGACTGGAGGTCAGAAAATGAACATCAAGAGCCTTCTTCTCGGCTCCGCTGCGGCTCTCGTCGCAGTTTCCGGCGCGCGCGCTGCGGACGCTGTTAACGTTGCAGCAGAACCGGAACCCGCAGAGTACGTTCGCGTTTGCGACACCTACGGCACCGGCTACTTCTATATCCCCGGCACAGAAACCTGCCTGCGCATCGGCGGCTACGTCCGCGTTGATTTCGGCATGGGCGATGGCCCTTACGGTGGGCACGAGGTTAACGGTGATGATACCTATCACAATCGCGCTCGTCTTTCGCTCCGCACCTGGACCGGCAGCGAAACCGAACTTGGTACTCTGTCGACCTTCACTGAAACCCGTTTCAACTATCAAGACGAAAACCACGGTGCCGGCATTGATCCGATCACGCTGAACTTCGCATGGGTTCAGCTTGGTGGCTTCCGTGTTGGTAAGGACGAATCGGCCTTCACGACCTTCGCTGGCTACGCTGGCGGCGTCATCGCTGACGACATGATCGCCTATGGCAACTTCGACACCAACCTGATCAGCTACACGCTTGACGCAGGCAATGGCTTCTCGGGCATCATCGCTCTGGAAATGGGCGAAGCTGGTTCGGCTTACGAAATCGACAGCTACATGCCGCACGTTGTTGCTGGCGCGAAGTATGCTGGCGGCTGGGGTGCAGCTACTGGCGTATTCGGCTATGACAGTGTCAACGAAGAATGGGCTGGTAAGGTTCGTGTGGACGTAAACGTCAACGAGCAGATTTCGCTCTTCGTCATGGGCGGCTACGGCACCGAAGACAACGGCTCATCCAACAACTACAAGCCGTGGAAAGGCAACTGGGCTGTTTGGGGCGGTGGCTCCTTCAAGGTCAACGACAAGGCAACCGTCAACGCACAGGTTTCGTATGACGAAGGCAATGGCGATGATGGCGACCTGGCCGTTGCAGCCAACGTTGACTACGAACTGGTCAAGGGCCTGCACGTGATCCCGGAAGTCACTTACAGCGACTACGCTGGTGTTAATAAATCGGCACCGGACAGCGAAGGTTTCGGCGGCTACCTCCGCTTCCAGCGCAATTTCTAATATGATTATGGCTATTTGCACAAATAGCTAATCAAACGGAGGCTCGGCTTCATGTCGGGCCTTTTTTGCTTTCGAGAGACCCGCAACCAACACGCAAACAAGGATGAATGCCGGAGTAAATAGAAAAGAATGGTGCGGCTGGCTTTTGCCAGACGCCGCGTTTGCAACCCAGAGTCATGGAATCTGCACGGAGCGCTGACTATTGCGTGCATGCATGAAAAAATCTGCGACCGAGTTCGGATTTGCGTGGGGCGATTCCGTCTCCTCAGGCAATGCAGGATACGAACTTCGCTATTCGCAGAGTCATATCCGCGAAGTTGAACAGTTTTCGATTTCTGAGCTGTTTGATCGCTATAAAGACCTTCTCTGGGCCGAAGGTAAGCACAAATACAATGTCTCATCGTTTATTGGCGAGATAAATGAGATATTGCTCGGCAAACGCTTCAGCACATTCGATCAGGAGACGGTGGACAGTCTAATCATTGCTTTGCGCCAACGCGGCAACAGCAATGCGACCATCAATAGAAAGATGGCCGCGTTAAGCAAGTTGCTCCGCAAGGCCAGTAAGATGGGCAACATTCACAGTTTACCTGAATTTCGTCGCCAAAAAGAAGGCGCGGGACGAATCCGCTTCTTGGATTTCGACGAGGAAGATCGACTGTTCTCCGCGATCCGAGTCAAAAGCGAAGATGCGTACCGACTTTGTATTTTCCTTGTCGATTCGGGCTGCCGGCTTGGCGAGGCAATCGGCCTGATCTGGAATGATATCCAGGATCATCGCGTGACTTTCTGGATAACGAAGTCTGGGCGCAGCAGAACGGTGCCGCTCACAGAACGCGCGGTCCAATCAATCGTCCTCCCGCCGCCGCCTGACCCCATTCACCGTCGCCCGCGCGGCCCGTTTGCCATGCTCGATCAAGCGCGCTTCCGCGCCATCTGGAATGAGGCGAAGCTTGAAGTTGGTCTCGGGACTGACGATCAGGTAGTGCCGCACGTGCTTCGACACACCTGCGCATCACGTCTGGTTCAGGGCGGAATTGACATTCGCCGTGTGCAGATGTGGCTAGGACATCAAACGTTGCAAATGACCATGCGTTACGCGCACCTCGCAACAAGCGATCTCGACCGGTGTGTGGCCGTGCTCGAAAGGCAAAATCTGGCTCCGCATATTCCGGCGGCAATCTACGCCTAGTTTCGGAAACCAGTTCGCCACTCGCCAAAAACCTGCGGCTCGTCTGACGCGCTTCCGCGTTTCACCAAGTTGGTGTAACGCGGGAGCCTATCCTGTCCGGACAGAACGAGAGGCCTTATGACCGCGAACACGCCCCGCTTCACAAAAATTGCGGCTGGATTGCCGTCAACAGTGCCGTTTGTCGGACCTGAAGCGCAAGAACGCACTCGCGGGAAACTTTTCCGGGCGCGGATCGGAGCCAATGAAAACTGTTTTGGCCCTGCCCCATCCGTGATTGCCGCGATGCAGTCCGCCGCAGGCGAGATGTGGAAATATTGCGACCCCGACAATTACGAACTGAAGCAGGCGCTCGCCGCACATTTGGGACTGAGCGCTGCCAATGTTGTTGTTGGCCAAGGGATCGACGGCCTGTTGGGCGTTGCGACACGCCTGTTTGTCGAGGATGGCACCCCGGTCGTGACTTCATTGGGGGCCTATCCGACCTTCAATTTTCACGTAGCGGGATCGGGTGGCAGGCTCGTCCTTGTCGAATATGAGAACGATAAAGAAAGTTTAGGCACACTGCTCGAAGCCGTACGACGCGAGAACGCGCCACTCGTTTATCTGTCAAACCCAGACAACCCGATGGGTAGTTGGTGGACTTCGAACGAGATCGTCGAGTTCATGTCTGCCCTGCCTTCAACGACGATGCTGCTGCTTGACGAAGCCTATGGCGAAACCGCGCCCCAAGGTGTTTTGCCTCCGGCTAATCTCATTCGGCCCAATGTTTTGCGCTTCCGAACATTCTCCAAAGCCTATGGCCTCGCTGGTTTGCGATGTGGCTATGCATTTGGTGATGCTGACGTGATCGCGAATTTCGAGAAAATGCGCGACCACTACGGGGTCAACAAGATGGCGCAAGTCGCGGGGCTGGCCGCGTTGCACGATCAGGCCTACCTGAAAAAAGTTGTTGAGCGGATCGTAGCGGGACGGAGGCGCATTGCAGAAATCGCAGTTGCCAACGGGTTGGTCCCGCTACCCTCAGCTACGAACTTCGTCACCATTGATTGCGGCAGCGATGGCATTTTCGCGAAAAAGGTACTGGATGGACTGCTTGCCCGCGACGTCTTCGTGCGCAAGCCCATGGCTCCGGGCCTCGATCGCTGCATTCGTATCAGTGTCGGGCTGGATTATGAGTTGGACATTTTCGCTGAAGAATTGCCTAAAGCGCTAACCGCTGCGCGTAGCTGACCTGAACTTCAGTTCGGCAACCGATGGCGGCGATTGATCGTCTCCGGCCTGCCCGGAATCGACAGGCTGGTGTCGCGGCGCGTTTTTTCCGCGACTACCTTGCCCTTTGAAATCACGCACAAGCGGTCTGGCCGCAGCCGAATTGCTTCGATTGGGTCGCCAGCATCGATAATCACGAGGCTGGCGCTCTTTCCAGTCTCCAATCCAAGATGGTCTAGCCCCATGATGGCGGCGTTGACGTTCGTAACCATGTCAAAGCAACGGCGCATGTCGTCTGGCGACGACATCTGCGCAACGTGCAGTCCCATGATGGCGACATCCAGCATGTCGGCCGTTCCCAGCGAGTACCAGGGATCGAGTACGCAATCCTGCCCCCAGCCGACACGGATGCCGTGTTTCAGCATTTCCGGGACGCGCGTCATTCCCCGTCGCTTCGGATAAGTGTCGTGCCGTCCCTGCAGCATGATGTTGATGAGCGGATTCGGAATGACCGAAACCTGCGCCTCGGCGATGAGCGGCAGGAGCTTGGACACATAATAATTGTCCATGGAATGCATGGAGGTCAGGTGCGAGCCAGCCACCCTGCCCTGCAAACCAAGTCTCTGCGTTTCATAGGCAAGTTGCTCGATCTGGCGGGACAATGGATCGTCCGTCTCGTCGCAATGCATATCCACCATCAACCCGCGTTCGGCCGCAATTTCGCAAAGCTCCGTCACCGAGCGGCGCCCGTCCGCCATAGTGCGTTCAAAATGCGGTATGCCGCCGACAATATCGACGCCCATATCCAGCGCGCGAATGGTGTTTTCGCGCGCGTTTGGCGAGCGGTAGAGTCCATCCTGCGGAAACGCCACCAACTGGAGATCGATATAGGGAGCGACCTCGCGACGAACGTCGATGAGAGCCTCGACAGCAAGCAACCGGTCGTCGCACGTGTCCACATGCGTGCGGATGGCCAGCAGCCCCATCGAAACCGCCCAATCGCAATATGCGAGCGCGCGACTTTTCACTGCTTCGTGGGTCAGCAAAGGCTTCAACTCGCCCCAAAGTGCGATGCCTTCCAGCAATAGACCGGAGGCATTTATGCGCGGAATCCCGTAGGAAAGCGTCGCGTCCATATGAAAATGGGGATCGACAAAAGGCGGTGAAACGAGATTGCCCGTCGCGTCTATAACACGCACGGCTTCGCCTTCTATCCGCGGTTCAATCGCGGTGATTTGGTCGCCCGATACGCCGATGTCGGCAATGCGGCCGTCAGGTAAAGTTCCGCCCTTAACAAGAATGTCGAACGCCATTATCGATTCCCGGTTAGCATGCCGAGGTTAGAGCAATCATCTGTCAGCAAACAAGCGGCGTCACCAATTTGCAAACGAGGCGCGGAAGATGGAATCAATGCCCTTGGCGTCTATGGGCTTCGGCGCGCCCACCAAAAGCCGCTGCTGTTTGAGCGCCCCTTCTACGAGCGCTGGAATATCGGCTTCTTCATAACCGAGTGCTGCAATGCCTGATGGCGCGCCGACATCCCGCATGAGATCGATCAGCGCGGAGGGCAATGAATCCGGACCCGGATCGGCAATCGATGCCCCGCGTAACAATTCTGCGGCCTTGATGTGCTTTTCGGGCGCGGCATCGAATGTGTATCTGAATGCGGCCGGTGCAGTGACGATTACCGAGAAACCGTGCGGTATGAAATTGTGAGTCGTTTCATAGCCTTCCGCGCGATACTTATGCTTGAGGCCCGCCAGCGGATAGGCGCAGGCATGGGGTATGTGAACACCCGCTGTGCCAAAACCTATGCCTGCCATTGTTGCACCAAGCATCATCGTGCCGCGCGCCTCAAGATCATTTCCACTTTTCACTGCGCGCCGCAGAAATTGCCCGCCGAACTCGATTGCTTTCAGCGACCAAATGTCGGCGATGGGGTTACTGCCCTGATATGGCGGACGATCATCCGGCGTGGCCGGTTTTGGCCGCGCGTCAAACGGCTTTGAAATGTAAGATTCGACGGCGTGACAGACGACATCAAGCCCACACGATGCGGTAACGGCGGGCGGCGTCGAGCGCGCAAGTTCAGGGTCCACGATAGCCAGCGCGGGGCGCAAATAGCGGTGTGAAATACCGGTTTTGATCTTCAGCTCAGGTATGTCGAGAATAGCGACAGTTGTTGCCTCCGAACCGGAGCCGGACGTTGTTGGAATGGCAATGAGCGGAGCGAGCGGCGACTGTGGTTTACGGCCACCGCCCACGGGCGGATTGACGTAATCGATGATCTCGCCACCGTGGGTGGATATCAAATTCGCGACCTTTGCAGTGTCGATCGTTGAGCCGCCACCCAATGCGATAAAGCAATCCGGGCGCATCGCTGCAGCAAAGCGCGCTGCTTCGCCAAAGGAGTCGATAGTTGGCTCGACCGAGATGCGATCATAGACGGTGATCGGAATGCCCGCACGCGCGAGGATCTCTGCCGCCCGGTCGATTATTCCAAGAGAACGCAAGCGCGGATCGGCAAACAGCAGGGGCTTTTTCAGTCCGAGGCGATTAAGCTCCCAGCCTAACTCTTCAAATGCTCCGTTGCCGAATTTGAGATTGGCGCTTTCGAGCGAAAAAACCGCTTCATTGTTTTGACCGTTCATTGCGCCAAATTACTCCGCTATTTCGGCCTAATCCATGCATAGCTGAAACTGTAAACGTCGCCCGGCTTCCCATAATTATAAGGGGGAGCGATCATCCCTATTTGCCATTCTGCATCTCGCAGACGCGGGTCGATTTGTACCCATTGCCTAAAGGCAGCAGTGGGCTGCGGCGCAGGCGTACCGTCTATGTTTCGCCAGATGGCCAGCCACGGGTGATCAGCGTCGAACGGATAGCCGGCGCGCGAAGGCGGGTATGCTGGCGCGACGACAGGGACGTTTGGTGTGTGAAGCCTGATATTGCCCGGAAGATAGGAATCCGGCGTCACGATAAGCGCGGGCGCAACATTGCTGCTTGCGAGAATCTCCTGCACCGCCGGGCCATAGGGAACGTGCTGTTTGCCGTAGTGCTCCATCGCTCCGATAGATGTATTCCGCGTGTAAAGCGTGGTCGGTATCGCAACCATGATCGCGAGCGCGATTGCTGCCATCCGCCTCGGCGCCTGTGCAATGGAGACACCCGAGGCCTCCACTTTGAGGCAGAGATAAAGCGGCAAGAGGAAGAAAAACGGTATTAGCCAACGGCTTTTGACGTTGCTGACGCCAGCAAAAAGCACCATCAGCACGAGCGCGATAACCAAGCCCACGAACATGCGCTCAAGCAGGCGCGTCCACTGGTTCTGGGCGCGCCAAGCGGAAGGCAGATCGCGCCCGAAAATGATCAAGAACAAAAGGAGTGTGGGTGCTGCGGTGCCCAACAATGCTTCGGTAAGCGAGGATAGGCCCTGCCACACCTGAACGATCCAGCTGGACGACGCGTCCATCGTCAATTTTGCGACGGTCTTGGTGGTGGCGCGCGACCAATTATCGATAAACCACCATGCATGGGGCGAAATGACGAGCGCACCTAAAACCGCCGAAATCGCAATTTTTGGATCGAAAACGCGCCGACGCATTTCGCGATCCGGCAATGCTGCAAGGATCGTTACGATTGGAAACAGAATGAAGTTGTATTTCGAGATCGCGCCTATGCCGGCCGCAATGCCGGTTAGCGCGTAGTTCAGCGCATTGGGCTTTTCTACCGTACGAACGAAGCAGTAGAAAAAGAGACTTGCAGCAAAAAGAGCTGCAACCGTGTGGGTTAGATCGCGCTGCGTTTCGTAGCTGATCGTTGGAATTGTGAGCAAACCAAGCGTTGCGATGGCCGCAAGCGATTGGTTTTTCAACATTTTGGCCGCAGTCAATCCGAATGTCAGATAGCAGCAGAACAGCACAATATTCTTGAGCACGGAGAGCGCCGCCAGCGAACTGCCGAACAGATGCACCACCCCATATTGCAGCCAATTGTAAAATGGCGGCTGCGAGTCGATTCCCGGAAAAAGCCATTGCGAGAGGTAAAGCTGGTGCGCCTCGTCATACTCAAGCGAGGCGGGCTGGTTCAGCCGCACAACAACATTCGCCGCGAAATAGACCGCAAGGAGAATGAAAACCGCAGACTGGCTGCGGCCTAGCCTATCAAGAATTCCCAACATTAGATTCGTACACTGCACGCACCGTATACACATCCCCGCCGCCGTTCGAGCGCACCAGCATTTCGGCGACTATGCCGGTCGTTATCATCTGGACCGCACCAAGGAACAGCATGACAGCGACCAACAGCATGGGGCGGGTGCCAATATCCTCGCCAATAATGAAGCGCACGACAAAAAGGTAGAGGAACATAAGCGTGCTTATTGCGCCAAATACGAGGCCGATCGTGCCGAAAAAGTGGCCCGGACGCTGGCGGAAGCTCATAAAGAAGAGCACCGAAAACAGGTCAAGAATAACGCGTGAGGTGCGTGATATCCCGTATTTCGACTGACCGAATTGCCGCGCATGATGGTGCACCACCATTTCACCAATACGGCTTGTGGGTGTGACGCTCGCGACCCATGCGGGAATGAAGCGGTGCATGCCGCCCATAATGCGCACCTGCCTGACAACACTGGTGCGATAAAGCTTCAAACCGCAGCCATAGTCATGGATGTGCACGCCAGTCACCTTGCGGATCAGCCTGTTTGCTATCCACGAGGGGATCAGCCGCAGCATCAACCCGTCCTGACGCTCCTTGCGCCAGCCGCAAACCATGTCGAGATCCTGCATTTCCAGGATGTCGATCATTGCCGGAATATCGCGCGGGTCATTCTGGAGATCACCGTCGAGCGTTGCGATCAAGCGCCCCCGCGCGGCATCTATGCCCGCCTGCAAACCAGAAGCCTGGCCGAAATTTCGTTGCAGCTCGATGATTCTAAGCTTCACACCGGGTCGACCAAGAAGCGCTCTTGCACGCTCTAAAGTTGCATCCGTAGACCCGTCATCGACAAGGATAAGTTCCCACGGCTTTCCAAAATCCTTCAGCGACTCGCAAATGCTGTCAACGAGCGGAACTACGTTTTCCTCTTCGTTGTGCACTGGTGCGAGCACGGAAAGCTCAATCGCCTCAATGGCTTGACCGCTAGGCCGAGTTGGAACGTGATGAACTTGCAAAATTACTCCGACAGGTTCGACATCCGGCGTTTCGTGTTAATGCAGGCGGCGACAGGACGCAACTACACACCGACCTACGATTGTAGTGACATATCGAGAGAAATATTTTGGGAAAAAGCGCGATCACTCTAATTACGATTGCGGTGATCCTCGCCTATGCGCTGTTTGTGGAGTGGGCATGGGGTTGGGCGAGCATTCTGCAGGGCTGGCAGGCCGTCGGCTTGGGTGCCGTGCTCGGCGCAGTGGCGCTTCTGGTCTCGACTTATTTTGTGCGCGCGCACCGGATTCACGACTATTTTCCGAACGAAACGCGTGGCCGGTTCTTCTGGCTGTTTCGCGTCACGCAAGTACACAATCTGCTCAACACGATGCTTCCATTCAGGCTGGGTGAAACAAGCTTTCCTCTGCTTATGCGCAGCGAATTTGGCGTGCCGGTTGCACGAGGCGCAGCTGCACTTCTGGTCATGCGCCTGCTCGACATGCAAGCGCTACTTGCCGCTGCGGGGATCGGCTTGGTGTCTCATACAGGCTATACGTGGTGGGCGTGGGTCCTATGGCTCACGTTCCTTATCGCTCCGGTTCTGCTTTTTCCGTTGCGCAATGTGGTGATGCGATCTGCGGACAACGTCTTGCCCGCGCGGCTTTCCCATATCG
>NZ_QURN01000020.1 GCF_003403035.1 Mesorhizobium denitrificans
ACCAGCAACAGTGGGGCAGGGCTTGACTTTTATATATAAACACACCGGTGTGTTTATATATAAAAGTCAAGCCCTGCCCCACTGTTGCTGGTTTACCACACTCATTTTTATTCTATTGTCAAGCTATTTTTTATTATTCTAGCCATTTTTTTATTTAATTACAGCTTCGCCCCTCATTTTTATACTTTGCTTTTATTATACTGTTACTTCGTCCGCTCTGCTCTCGGATTTTTGCCCCTTTCATCACCTTTTGTTGCATATTTTTTATAAAATTCTCTCTCTTGTTTTTATTTTAGTGTTGACCGTCTCGCCAGCCTCGTGTACTTTTATAAAAACAAACAGAGGAAGCCAGCCAATGTTCACGAACGAAGACCGCATTTCATCTGTCGCCCCTGCGATCAAGGCATTCGCCGCCGCCATGGGATTGGATGACTCGCTCGATGCTGACGGACCCGAATCCGTCGCGGGCGATATGATCTGCAACATTCTCCATTGGGTAGCCAGAAACCATCCTGACGGAAGGGCCGCCGCTCTCGTGGCTCTCCGATACGGTGCCGCCCACTACACCAGCGAATCATACATCGACTACACCGCTGATTGGGTTGATGAACTCGGCCCCGAAGCCTTCATTGAAATCCATGCGTCCTGCAATGGTGAGGTCTGGCACACTCAGACCGGCGAGGAACGCGCTGCGCTCATTTCCACCTATCCTCTATAAGGCTCCGCAACCATGACCACGCTGCACCCCGATCATTTTCCCTCCTTGCGCGCCGCAGCTCGTCGGCCTGATCAGTTCGATAAGGCCGTCTATGCGATTGCTGACGGCGTTGCCTCCGGCTCGATCCGTAACATCGTCTTAAAGGATGCCAAGGACACGCTCTCCCGCGCCGTCGATGCTGGCTGGGAAAAGGCCGTCGAAGACCCATTCTTCTTCGCCGGGCGCTATCAGCAGCAACCCGAGGCGGTCTACACGTTCTATTCCAGCTTCACCGTCATGTACCTTCACGACATGCTGGCAGTGAGCAAGAAGCTCGCGAAGACCAAGCTCGAAGGCGCAGCCATAGACGCTATGCGCACCTTCGCGGCCGAGGCCCTGCCTCTGGCCGAGGCCGTGGCCTCCCTAAAAGACAAGGTGATCAAGGGGCGCGCTCCGAGCACTGGACCGGCGAAGCCCGTCAACCCCAATAAGATCGTGAAAACCTGCCCTTGCTGCTTCCGGCAGATCGCCGTCACCGATGGCACGATGGCTCATCACGGCTATCAGCGGCCCGGCCACGGCTGGCAAACTGCAAGCTGCCCCGGTATCCGCTTCAAACCCCTTGAGGTTTCCGACGAAGGCCTCGTGTGGCTCGTTGGAGCCACCGAGAAGCGCCTTTCCGATCTGAGCCGTGATCTTGGTGCTGCCGACACCTGCACCACGCTCCCGTACCGCGTAGCGAGCCGCCAGATCGTCCAGATCGATCCCACCGACGCACGCTGGCCTCGCACGCTATCGATCTACAAGGCCAACCTTGAAAGTGATATTCGCTTTGTCGAGACTGACTTGTCGCACCTGCGGAAGCGGCTGGAAGAATGGAGGCCGCAGCCGTGAACGAGAAGCCCGTGAAACTTGGCGATATGATGGTCTCCGGCGCTCCCCCGGCCAAGCTGATCAAGGCTGCGGCCGTGATCGCGGAGGCCCTGCATCCGAATTTCGAGCGCCTTTCTCTCCGTAGTCGCGATAGCTGCGTTCTTTCGTCCCTCGCTGTTCGGGACTTCCTGTTCAAAATCGGTTTCCGCAGCGCGGAAGTCGTACCTGTCGTCTTCGTGATCCGTGCCGATCAGGACGGAAAAGAGCTACACTCGCTCGGTATCGGCGATCCATACGACAAAGGGGTTGACGCGGCCGGGCGTTGGTCCGGCCACATGGTCGCACGATTGCCAGACGAGGGTTTCCTGATAGACACCACTCTATTCCAAGCGGCGAGGCCGCAATGGCCTGCCTTGCCCGGCATGGTGCTGCTGCCGCTCGCTCCTTCGGGCCAGCCCGTCTTCGGTCTCTCACGTATCTCCGGCTTTGAAATGACTGCTGACGATGGTCGGGCAGTCGTTGGCATGTGGCTCGAACAGCCTCGCAACAAGCGATGGCGTGGCGCGCCGGACACCGGCAAGCGCAGAAGAGAGCCGGTCGTTGGTGCGCTGGTCGAGCGCTTCGGCTCGTGGTCCAACTAAAATAAAAAAAATGGCCCGCTGCCGGGCCATTTTTCATTACCATCTGCGATTTTGTTCCTCCGCCCGCCGCTGATCGTCCATCCGCCGTCGTTCTTCCTCCTGTCGCCGCTGATCCTCACGGCGTTGCTCTTCACGGCGTAGTTCCTCAGCCCGGCGCTGGTCCTCGCGGCGCTGCTCTTCCATCCGTCGCTGCTCTTCTCTCCAACGATCATCATTCATAAGCTAGGCCCTCACATTGCAAGTAGCTGACTGGCTGGGACAATTGCCAGTCCCTTCCCTTTGAGAATAGGAAACCGATTGCGCACATGCTCTTCACTCGCGCCATGAACCAGCGCAGTAGTCCCGTACATGGCAAGAAATTGAGCCATCTCAACATCGTCGCGAACGATATGCGCTTCGTTACGCCTTGCCGCCACGGCCTCTAATTGGAGCGCTGATCCAAATATGACTTCGGCCATATAGGTCTCTCCTTTCAGAAGGGAATCTCGTCATCATAACGGCGATCATAGTCGTCAGTGCCACCCTGTTCCTGATCCTCTGACTTATCGCCGCCCGGTGCCGGGCCTAATTGCACGGCACCGCTATAGCGCTGCAAAACAACTTCGGTTCTATAGCGATCCTTACCTTCCTGATCTTGCCATTTGCGAGTCTGCAACTGGCCTTCGACATAAATCTCGCGGCCCTTTTTGCCGTACTTCTCCACATAGGAGCACAGATGTTCGTTGAATATAACGACATCATGCCACTGCGTATTCTCCCGACGCTCTCCGCTCTGTTTGTCGCGCCAGAAATCAGAGGTCGCGATACGAAGAGTTGCGACCGGCTTTCCATCATTCATCCGGCGAATTTCAGGGTCTAATCCCAAACGCCCCTGTAGAATGACCTTATTGATATTGATCGCCATCGATATTTCCTTTCATGCGGCACGGCCGCCCAAGATTTCGTTCGATCATTAATCTTTGAGTGCTTCTATCTATCGGCTACTTCGCGGGATTCTTACCCGTCCGTTTTCCAAAATGTCGGTAGAGCGTCCTCTGGCTAAGGCCTGTGCGCCGAATGACATCATTGATGTGGAGATCGAGGTTGAGGAACAGCTTGCGTGCTTCCTCAAGGCGCTCTTGCGGCACTGAGGGCGCGCCGCCCTTCTTGTCCTCCGGGCGCTTGGCGCGCATATGCGCTGCCAGCTCGTTCCGAAGGCCATTATATCCTCTGAACACAAAGGCGATGGCCGCACTTGCGTCAGGATGCCAGCGCACAGCTTCCTTTGTCGCCGCATCGATCACTACGGCCCCTTTCTCGTTGATCGCGCGCAGCGTCTCCTCGATATCCACCACGCCCGTGCCAAGGCGCGAAGCGCTGGCGACATAAACGGTATCGCCTGCGGCGAGACTATTGATCATCTCTGTGCGCTGCGGGGTCGGGTCCACGTACTCGGTTCTCCGGCGAGTGGCGACCTGCTCAACGAAAATCTTGCCCGCTTTCGGCAAACCAGCCGCGTGCAAGGCCTCTTCCTGTTCCTCCTTCGAGGGGGCCGCCTTTGCCAGCCGTATATATCCAATGTTCATTCCCGAACGCCCTTGCGGTAATGGTTGCCGTTTCTTTTATGATTGACAGCGTGTCAAAAGTCGTGTGTTGTGTCAAACACTAAACTAATGACACTTTGAAAGCAATGGAGATCGAAATGCAGGCCAAGACCTATCGCCTCGGTTCCAGCGAAATGGTTTACGCCCCCGGCGTGATCGCTTGGGCCATCAACGGCTATGCTTTTGAGAACGACCGAAAGGTTCTGCTCTCGCTCGTTTCGGAGACTTGGGGCCTTCCCGAAGCGACAGCGCATCGCCTGTTGAGCCGTGAAATCACCTATACCATTGAGGATCAAGCGGTGGTGCTTATCGATTCGGCCAATGCCGCAGGCTCCGGCTCCGTCCATTGAGACGGGATGCCACAACATTTGTGCCCGACAATTCCTAGCTTAGCCGGAGCTACCCGATGCACTACACCGCTGAACAGACCAAAGACGGCCGCTGGCAGGTAGTTCACACCAGAAGCGGCATGACCTACGGACAGCCCGTTTCGTCGCCTGATGACGCCCAAAAGCTGGTCATCGAGGCCGAAGCGGCTGCGAATATCCGCCGCCTTACCGAATGCCGCACAGGCTCCTGTTCGATCTGAGATGTAACGCCCTCAGTTGTTCCTCATCGTCCACTTTCCGTCCATCTTGACGAAAACAGCGTGCATGGCCTTCTCGGGGCCTATGGCCGGGCCATTCTCACCCTGCCGCACCGTGAGTTTAAACGTGCAATCGTAGATGTCGCCAGTCTGGTTACAGGTCGAGTTGGAAACTCCATAGTGGACTTCGCCGCCTCCGGTGGCAGCACCGATCAGCGCCTGAGCAAACGGGTTGCCCGATATCTGCTGCTGAGCCTGCGAGAAGGCATTCTTAAATGCCTCACTGATATCCGCATCGGATGGCGCGCTACCGCCGCAGCCTGTTAGAATGACTGGTATCACAACTAAACATAGTCTCAGCTTCATATTGTTCTGCGTCCCTCACCAACTTCGGTTCTACATGAAATATTCCGCAAAAATTATATGTGAAACGATCACCTGTCTATCGAAGCCTATCGATACACCTCTTTTCCGGCATTTAAGCGTTGCAGCCTCGCTTGCCGCGCTGCTGTCACTTCTCCCCTCAGTCGAGGCCAACGCCTCTCCTTGGCCGATCTGCGGCGCGGAGCGGCGTATCACATGCGTGGTCGATGGCGATACTTTCTGGCAGGATCGCGTCAAATACCGGATCGCGGATATTGATGCTCCTGAAAGTGGCGAGCGAGCACAGTGCGAAGACGAGCGCATTCTTGCGGGGCTGGCAACGCAACGGCTCAAGGAGCTGCTCGACAGTGGCGGCGTCCAGTTGAAATCGCTCAATCGCAAGGACCGCTACGGGCGTGTTCTAGTCAGGGTGTTCACCAATTCCGGTGACGTTTCCCCGCAGATGATCTCCGAAGGGCTTGCTGCGCCGTTTGGCAAACCGGATCGAGGTCGATGGTGCCGATCATAAATAAATGCGGCGGGTCGATGACCACGCCCGCCGCACGCTAGTGCTAGCCTGCTCCTGCTAGCATCCGCTATCAAATCAGGGTTTGGGCGCACTCGGCGGCGGCGGCGGTGGAAGTTCCCCTTGGGGCACCGCTGACCGGTGTTTCTCCTGCCTTTGTTCATCGGGAATGAACCGCGTATCGGTCGAGCTGCGAACAGAACTCGGGTTAGCACGCACCAGTTCTTCCGCACGGGCCGCTGAAACAGTCAGGGCAATGGAAACTGCCAAGCTCCACAGGAGCGGGGTTTGAGTCATGTAGATAGTCTCCCTTCGCATTCGTCTCAGCCTATGACGGCCGAGCCGCGCCCGTTATTCGGTCCAATATCGGCCTCCTTACCCTATAGATGGTCCGGTCGGGCGATGCGCTGCTGCTCCCACAGGGGATGCCCCTTCGGGAGCTTTCACGAACGAACGAGCGTTCTCTGCTTCTCTGTGTTCGAATGCAGGGCGGTATATGGCAATCTCCGGGCCGCTCATACCAACCTCCCGCGCCAACCCCTGCCAATTGTCTCCGATGGTATGGGCCATCGATCCGACGAGCTTGGCCGCCTCGTCGGAATCTATCTCGAAATAGAAAGCATACTCCATCAGCATCGAGATCGAGGCATCCGGCGCAGCAGGGTCGGCAATGGCTGTTTTCAGCTCCTTAAAGCGTTCGGGAGCTGGATTGACATCGAACGCCGGGGACAGCCGCCAGCGGCCGTCGCCGGCATAAAGGAAGCCGTGGTTTTTCAGGTGATCGTCAACATTCGAGACGAGGATCGTGAAGGCCACTCGCTGGAACAGCTCTTTCAGCTCCGTATAGGGTGATGCCGCCTGCTCGCGGATCACATCGGCAAGGTTTAGGTATGTGCCGCCGGTCGCGGCCGGGAAATCCATCATGGTCTGTGCGGAAATGTAGGGCACCCGGCCGGTGGGCGTTCGGTCGAAGCGCTCGATGATCGCCACCGGCAGGCTCGCACTCATCTCGATCCGCGCCTTGGGCGCATCGAGACCGCAAAGCCGGGCGAGCCGCAACGTCAAGACCTCCGCTCTCTCGACTGGATACGTGTCATGCTTTGATGTGAACTTGGCGATGGCAAGAGTGCCATCGCTGTCGATGATCGAGCACTTGGGGCGAGCGCCGCCCAATGAACTGCCGATCTGCCGGAGACGCCGGAGCGCCGCCGCCTCGGGCGCATCGCTCTCAGCATTCGATATGGCGGCGCTGAGCTGGTCCAGATGCAGGAGGGGTGGGATAGGATGCCGACCATTCGGCGCAGCCGACAGGAACGGGGAGCTGTCCTCTATGCCACGCACGCGCAACGCGCCCACGCGGCTGAAATCGTCCACGGCCGTGAGAAAGTCGATCTCCGAAAGAGGCCCGCTATTTGTGCCGCTAAGCCGCGAATCCTTACGGATGATATTGCGGCCCCATGAATCGGGCGTCGTGTCGGCTATAGGTGGCGGTAGCGGCGATCCGTGCTCACCTGCCGCCTTGAAGAACTTCCGCTCGCCGTCGAGCGTCAACGCGGGAGCGATGGCGAAGCCTCGCGAATGATCGAGCCAGCTCGCGGCATACTGGAAGCTCGAATGCTCGCGCCCCCCGGCCGTCTCGAACCACAGGGTTCCGACCTCCAGCCCCGCATCACCAATGCAAACCTTGAACGCACTTTGAGCCATCAGAACGACACCTTGTCGGAGCCGCCCGAGGGTTCCTGCGGCTCGGTCTTCTTTCTCTTTCCCTTGCCGTCGCCTTTCGGCCGGACGCGTTGAGGAAGGGCATTCACACCAAGCGCCAACCCGATATCATCCTTGGAGATATCCAGCATATCCGCGATCCTGTTGTGCTCTCCGAGCGTCACCAGAACCATCGCGAGCACACCCAGCGAAACGCCACCGTCGCCCTTTTCGAGGCGGCGGATCGTCACCACATTTACGCCAGCGCCATCGGCCAATCGCTGCTGGGTGAAGCGTCGTTTCTTGCGTGCAATAGCAATGTCGCTTCCGAGCTTATTCAGCTCGGCTTGCGCGCGGAGGGAGGGGACCGGTTTTCTGCTCATAATAACGCATATATACACCATTACGGCATGGTAACGCTACATATAAGTGCGCTTATCGGTCGTCGGCACCGCAGGGGAAAAAACCGCCGTTCTCGGCGGGCAAATGGCCGAAAACGATGCTCAGTGACGCTCAGCTCGACGAAAATGCGCGTTCGTTGCGCGGACCGGGTTTGCGCTCAAATTCCCGACCCGGCCACAGGAATGCCCGCTCACGGCGAGCCGAATGCCGAAACCCGCGCCACGCGGCCACGCCGCGGAAATTTCGTTGCATTTACGGCCGGATGAACCGGGCAACTGGTGACTGCGAGCGAAGTCTCAGCATCCCCATGCCCTGCCGCCTTTCGCAGCGCTTCGGCGATGACCGCTCGGTCTCGCCCGGCAATCGGCGGCTGCCGCGTCGCGTGCCGGCCGGCACGCGAGCAGCGAACTCATAAGCGGATGCTCGCATACGCCCGGATCAACCCATAGAGGGATCGCGCGACGCCGAGTTCGTGGCAAGCTCAGGAGAAACCTGGCCGCCGCGGACAGTCTGGCGACGCCAGGCTCGCTGCGCGGTTCGTCCATTTAGAAGGTTACAAAAAACCCGCCGATTCGGCTAGAATTCCGCCCATGGACTCAAAGCTTAATTCGCGCCAGATCAATGACTTGCCGTCAGCCGACGGCATGCGAATGACAGCCTCTCTCGTTGCGCACAATGTCGGGAAGCGCACCTTTCCCCGTTCTGCTCGACCACAGGACACATCTGCGATGTCGTCAAAACTGCCTTTCTCCGCCCAGAACCTCGCTACGGAGCGGACCGACGACGATCTCCCCGACATCGTCGACGTGGTGATGGCGATGGGCCGCGCACCGGACGAGCCGCAGGCTGAAGTCCCCTCCCTTCCCCTTGCAGTCGCCGCCAATCCCCGCCTGCCAGCACATCTTGAACGGCTTGCCGACCGGGCCCGCGACTATGTCGAAGCGGCGAGCTCGGCCAACACGCGCCGCGCCTATGCCGCCGACTGGAAGCATTTTGCCAGCTGGTGCCGTCGCCAGGGCGTCGAGGCACTTGCGCCCGATCCGCGCCTTGTCGGGCTCTACATCACCGCCTGTGCATCCGGTAAAGCCGCCGGCGACAGAAAGCCGAACGCGGTGTCGACCATCGAGCGGCGGCTGTCGTCGCTGACCTGGAACTATGCCCAGCGCGGCCAGCCGCTCGATCGCAAGGACCGCCATATCGCCACGGTGATGGCCGGCATCCGCAACAGCCACGCCGCCCCGCCGCGGCAGCAGGAGGCGATCCTGCCCGAAGACCTGATCGCCATGCTGGAAACGCTCGACCGGGGCACGCTGCGCGGCCTGCGCGACCGCGCCATGCTGCTCGTCGGCTTTGCCGGCGGCTTGCGCCGCTCCGAGATCGTCGGGCTGGATTGCGGCCGCGACCAGACCGAGGACGGCCGCGGCTGGATCGAAATCCTCGACAAGGGCATGCTGGTGACGCTGCGCGGCAAGACCGGCTGGCGCGAGGTCGAGATCGGCCGCGGCTCGGCCGACGCCACCTGCCCGGTGGTGGCGCTCCAGACCTGGCTCTCGCTGGCCCGCATCGCCCATGGCCCGCTGTTCCGCCGCGTCACCGGCCAGGGCAGCAAGACGGGCGCCGAGCGCCTCAACGCCCAGGAGGTCGCCCGCCTGGTCAAGCGCGCCGCGCTCGCCGCCGGCGTGCGTGGCGATCTGGCCGAAGGCGAGCGGGCGCAGAAATTTGCCGGCCATTCGCTGCGCGCCGGCCTCGCCTCCTCGGCCGAGGTCGACGAGCGCTACGTGCAAAAACAGCTCGGCCATGCCTCAGCCGAAATGACCCGCCGCTACCAGCGCCGCCGCGACAGATTCCGCGTCAACCTGACCAAGGCATCCGGGCTGTAAGGCGCCCTCCCGTTAACCAAAGGAATAGCGCCTTTGACCAGAAAGTGCAGCTCAAGAATCCGGCGCAATCAGCCTTAAAGACGGAAAATAGGTGCGGTAACGACTGACATCGCGGGTCAGCAGAGAAAGCTGACTGACTGCCGCATGGGCACCGATGAAGAAGTCCGGCAACACGCCGGTGCGCGATCCGCCCGCACGCCTATATCTCGTGAACACCTTGCCGGCCAGAAACAGTGCTGCCCGTGGCATCGGCGCCATCTCTAGACTGGCCTCGTCGAGAAACTCGTCAAGATCCTCAATCCGGTCATAACGAACGGCAAGCTCGGCGTAGACGACATCGTTGATCACCAGCGGCCCAGCGAGGCTGGCCGACTCAAGCTGCGCAACCGACCAATCAGCCCAGCGCTGGTCATCCGTGACGAGGTCAAGCAGAACGTTGGTGTCGACGAGCGTCACGCTTCACCGCGCGTCAGCGCCATAATCGCATCCGTATCGAGTCCTTTACCGGCATGGCCGCGTAGCTTGGCGAAGCGGCTAGCAGGCTGGCTCTTGTCTGCGCGCGCAAGCACGACGCTGCCATCAGCGGCGCGGTGAAAATCAACCTTGCTGCCCGGCACGATCCCCAGAAGGTCGCGGACCGGCTTCGGGATGGTTACCTGACCTTTGGCTGTGACTGTCGTGGTCATTTCTGTTCCTCGGTAATGCTAGTTCTCTGTAAGGTATTACCGCAAGGGCCGACTTTCAATGCCTGGCTCGATCCGCTCGTTCTCCGCCGGAGAAACGGCTTACAAATGATCGCTTATCCATTCCCCGCGTGTTTGACCAACGCCTCTCCACGACGTCTTTGGCTCGCAAAGCGACCGGAATTCTCAAGTCTCTTCGGTCCGGGGAACGCCCGCTCTTCCATGCACGCACTCAACCTGCCATCCTCGTCGACGCCCCGTTGGCTTTCAACGCCGCCATCAGCATTGGACCGACCGAAAACGCCCCTGCCCTCGCCTTTCCTGTCAGGGCCCGCAGATAGCCGCCCGCTGAATGGATGTGCTGCGCCCTTTGCAGGATGCAAGCGACCACCACCGCCGCCGTTTCCTGACCCATGACTTCACAGGCCTCCTCGTAAGCGGATGGCGAAACCCCAAGATAGCCGCGCACCTGGGCCGCCGTCGCCATCAAGTCGCGCCAGTTTCCTATTCCGTCGACGGCGTAGTCGATGATTTCCGGGCAGGCTCTCAACACAAGCCCCAGGGGATATCCTTTCGGCGGCTCCTGCAGTCGCGTGATTGGCTCAACGCTCGCCTTGCTTTTTTCCAAAGCGAGTTCAAATTCAGTAGGGGTGTCGGTGTTTGAATTAGATTGCTGCGGCTCATTATGGGACTCATTGGCGCTCGGATTCGTAACTTTCATGAACGTTTCCAACAAGATATCCACTTCTTCGCGCAGTGCAGCCAGATCGGCCCCGGCGACCTCCAATTCGGCCAATGCAGCCTTGCGGGGTATCGCAGCGACAATCTCACGGAAACGCCTCCAAAGTTCTCCCCAGTTCCCGGGAACACCCTCGTCGATCGCCGTCTCAATCAATTTGCCAATGTCGCGCCTATGCAGCGTGATGCGTTCGCGCATCAGCTTCAGTGCCCGATTCTCGGCCCGAACCCGCTCGGCAGCCAGTTGGAACTCCTCCGAGCGGGCCAACAGCGGTGCCAGAGAAAACCCGAATGCATCCTCCAGCTCCCCTCCCCTGCCCTTGCGGGCATAACGTTTGCCGTTCGGACTGTCTCGCCGTGTGATCAAGCCACAATCCAGCAAAGCCGCCAGATGCCGCCGGAGAGTAGCATTCGCCATTCCGTGCGCCCTCAATGAGAGCTGCCTGTTCGACGGAAACACGATCAAGCCGTTTTCTTCCGACAGTTCACTGTCCGGATAAAATGACAGCAGGGCCGCCAGGACCGCCAGGGCGCGGTCACCAACACCGATGATTGATTTCCCCTCACAGAGATCCCGGTAAGCCTGCCATTTGTCGACCGCCATCCCCTCGGGGATTTCTTGTGAACTGATTTGCGCTTGTAAAAGGGCAAGCGTCATCGTTCGCCCACCGAAGGGCGTTGTTCCCAGTTCCATTCTCTTCGCCTTCAATCAGGCAAAAGAACCCTGCTCGCCGAATCGACGTTCAAACGCTTGACACTGATTCGTGGAAATGCGATTCTCGGTCAGCTACTACGGAGAAGGGCTTCCACGACGAAAGTCGCTCGGGGGCCTTTTTCTTTTGCGGTTTCTAGTCTCCAGTTGCGAACGCTAGCTGACTTCTTGAAACGAGCCCAAGCGATTGTCAGCTGACAATTTTACGAAGCAGCACCCTTACGGGTGGTCTCGAATTCCCTGAAAAGCGCATCCAGACGGCCTTCCAGGAATGCCCCGAAGGCTTTATCCGTGGTGGTCAACCGCCATGTCTCGCCATCGCTCTCAATCGAGCCGACGCCTGATTTAACGATCGGCAACTTTGAATGCTGGTCCCCTTCTCCCTTCATCAACGAAGCAGCAGCCAACGCCCACTTGAAACGGGTATCGCTGTCAGCCTGCCTAAAATCCTCCCGCTTAATGCGGGCTCCAACCAGCAAAGCGGCATCGGCATCCTTCAGTGCCTCCGCAAGCCTCAGCCAACGAGGCCGTCCTGCCTTCATTGCGGGGCCGATCGCATTGATGATGTCCCGGTCGACCGAATTGGCGACCGTCAACAGACGCGAAAGTTCGGGCTTATCGACGCCCAGCGCGGCGCAGACGGTATCCCTGTCAAAGCCTTGGGCATCGAGCTTCGATGCGAAGACGGCGCGCTCGATAAATGAGAGATCAACCCGCTGCCCGTTCTCCTGGCCCTGCGCAATGACCATCTCTATATCGGTCAACGGGCGAACGATGGCCTTCACTTTTCGCCTGAGCTCCCGTGCAGCGCGAATGCGGCGATGTCCGTAGGCAGCTTGGTATCGCCCCTGCTCCAGCGGATGCAGGCGGACAAGGACAGGCACCTGTTGTCCGCTGGTCTCGATAGCGTTCTTCAAGTCGGCGAAAGCTGGATCATCGAATGAAGACAGCCTATCTGAAACAATCGAGGCATCGATTGTTGAAGGATCAAGTTCGAGCACGTTCTCGCTGTTCGCCAACGCCTCCCGCAGAACCTTGGCTTCGGCTGCTTCCTCATTGAGCCGGTTGAGGCCCATGTTCAGCGCCTTGACGGCTCCCGCAGGCCGTTGGTGGGGCAACGACCCGTCAGGTGCCGCAGGCCTGCCCGCATCCACCAAGCTTTTAAGGATATCCCGACCTTTCATTCGGTCGCCCTCCCCCATGCCTTGAGCACGAGTTGCTCGATTTCAGAATTGACGCTGTCCATGGATTCCAACGCGCGTTCGTACGTCTGTCGATGCATGGAATCTTTAGTGGCCTCGTAGATGGTCTGCTTTGATAATCCGGCATCGGAAATGGCTGTAGATTTCACCATCATCGCCGTCAGCACACGCTCGCCGAACAAATTCCGCAAAAAGGCGACAATTTGCGCCTGCGGAGCATCGTTCGGCTCGTAGCGGGTGACGAGATAGCGCATCCAATCGTAGTCGAGATTGCCGCCAGCTTCTTTGACCACTGACAGCAGGTTAGAGGTCATCGCCAAGAATTGATTCATCGACGCGATGTCAAGCATCTGCGGATGAACGGTGATCAACACCGAGGTCGCAGCACAAAGCGCAGACATTGTGAGAAATCCGAGTTGCGGCGGACAGTCGATCACAACGACATCGTAGCGGTCGTCAACGGATCGCAAGGCTTCCGCGACGCGCAGGAAAAACATGTCGTCCGCGTGTTCCCTGCTTGCGAGAACTCGAGGAGTGTCATGTTCGAATTCGTGGAGTTCCAGATTCCCGGGAACGAGGTCGAGACCCGAGAAATACGTAGTCCTGATGATGTCGGACAGCTGCCGCGGTTTGTCATAGCAGATGGCACCATAAAGTGTCTGATTTTCACCGACATCGAACTCGGGCTGATAGCCGAATAGGGCGCTCATGGACGCCTGTGGATCAAGATCAACCGCCAGGACACGATGGCCATGTAGTGCCAGATATTGGGCAAGATGGGCTGCCGTAGTAGTTTTTCCGCTACCGCCCTTGAAATTGGTGACGGCGATGACTTGTAGATGATCGCCTGATCTGCGGTTAGGCAAATAGGCAGGCTTCGAATTCCCGAGGAAACGGCGGAGTTCGTGCACATGTTCGAGGGTATACGCACGGCGTCCGCCAGCCGTCTTGTCGGGGGAGGGGCCTTCTGCGGCCAAGGCCAAGTGCCTGATGTAGCTCTCGGTAACTCCGATCAGCTTGGCCACTTCTGGTGATGAAAATCTGCGGAGTTCCTTTTCGGCCGAGGGCGGGAACAGGCGTTCGCGCAGCATTTGGAGTTGCGATCCCAAGGCTTGAGAATCGCTCCAAATCGTCTCTTCAATGGACTGCGGAGCGATTACTCGCGCGTTCGCAAGATTAGCGGGCGAAGTTGTCATTCACGATATTTCCGACAAATGGGGTACTTTTGCGTGAACGTGTCCGAGTCTGCCCGCACCGTCAAGGAGTATTGAGTTAATAAAAAGTTAACCGGAATCGTTCACCCACCGGCAAACGATAATTGTCAGCTGACAATTGATTCGCGCGATATCGGCTACTCGAGAGCGGCGATCAGAACTCGGCGTCAATGCCAAGTCTAGCCATTTGAACCAGTTTAGCATCCCGCCATCCATCGTCGTGAAGCCCTCGTTCTCCGGTTGCTTCGTCAGGAGTTGGAGCCGAAACATCGCCCCGCTTTCTACCCTTCAAGTGGCAACTGCGGGTGCTCTCGCCTAGGACTTTCTATCGGCCGCCACGGCTACTAGCAGGATACATTGCCATCTCGCGGGGGCTTCAGGAAACCCGCTGTCCGAACGATCGCGCATAGGGATTTCGGAAGCGTGGGGCAGGGGACAGGCGTGGCGGGAGGCTATCCGTAACGGCTAGATCTGATGCCAAGGAAGAAAAGAGAGGCCGTTGAAAATATAATCAGCAGCGCCCTGTCGGAGGTCGGTAAAAATTGGACGGCTTCATCAAACCATTCTTAATTAGCAAAAAGGCCGCCCAGAAGCCGCCCTCCATACTCAGCCCGCTGAATGCGTATCTTCCTGGCGGAGAGCAGCTAGATTTGACGCCCAGTGTCGAGAGCACCTGAGGCCGATCATCTGGTTTGCTGAGCGCCGGTTAGCACGCGAAAGCAGTAGCGTCATACGCCGGAAATATTCAAGCAAACAATCGTGGCAGAAGGCCGCACATCATTGCTTTTTATCTGTGAGTTCCTACTTTGAACTCATGGCACGCTATCCAAGTCAGAACTTTTCAGGAACTCGCACTCAGGCGCATGATCGCGCCCGGGGCGAAGTTGCACGCGCCTGAATATCAGGCGCACGTACCGTCCCGGGAGTTGCACCAGAAAAGCAAATCCAGCCGCCTTCGGCGGCGAAGGGAGTCCGTCAATGCATTACTACCGATCAAGCCTTCACTGCCATCACTGCGCCGGAAGATGGCCGAGAGCCGCCATCCGATGCCCGTGGTGTTTCACGGAGCAAGCGTCGTCCTTGCCGCGGAGGCCATCCGGGATGAAACGCCACATTCGGGCAATTGACCGAATACACACTCAGCCGTCGGCAATGTAGTTGCCAATCCGGCGCCGCGCCGTTGAATGCGTCCGAGGTATGGGAGGCGGGCGATGCCCCAGAAGCCTCCATTGGCTTTCGGCCACTCCAGCTCGATTGACATCACAAATTGATTTAGAATGGATTTTGGCCATTTTGTTCTCCGTTGGCATAAAAAGGAGGGCCTCGTGATCACTGGGTCGCAATGCCGTGCTGGACGCGCACTTGTCGAAGTTACCCGTGCCAAGCTGGCCAGCCGTTCTGCCGTTGATGAAGCCGTCATCGAACAATTCGAGCGCAAGCTTGAGCAACCGGCGCCGGAGACGATTGCAGCCCTCAAGTCGGCACTCGAGACGCTCGGCGCTGTGTTCATCGAGGAAAATGGCGGCGGCATCGGCGTCCGGTTGAAATTTACCGAATCCGACGCCAAGCGGATCGCTCGCCTGGAGGGGGAAGGCGGCATAGTCGCAACCAACAGGGTCCCCTGAATTCCGTTCGACTTCCGATAGCTGAATGGCGGGTGTTGCCGCAGCGATGGATGACCGTGGCTGCGGCTGTCGCTGACCGACTTCCTGCGCAGGGGCGCGAAGATCGCCCCGCTCGTCGCCTTGTCCTGGACGCCGATTGCACTCTTCTGCCAATGGTCTGCCCCCTGAAAAGTGGTCCTCCGTGAAGTAGGCTATTGAGCCTTGGAGAGGACGTTGGAATGCCCCAGAAGAAGCACAAGCCCGAAGAGATTGTCGCGAAGCTACGCCAAGTGGATGTTTTGCTTTCACAAGGCCGATCGGTTGGCGAAGCGGTTCGTTCGATTGGCGTGACGCAGTTTACGTACTACCGGTGGCGCAAGGAGTTCGGCGGCCTGAAGGGAGATCAGGTAAAGCGTCTCAAGGAGCTCGAGAAAGAGAACGACCGGCTGCGCAAGGCCGTGTCGGACCTGACGCTCGAGAAGCTAATCCTGAAAGAGGCTGCCTCGGGAAACTTCTGAGCCCTTCCCGCCGTCGCCGCTGCGTCGACCATGTGATGTCGAAGTTCTCTGTTTCGGAGCGCTTTGCCTGCAGGGTTCTCGGCCAGCATCGCTCGACGCAGCGCAAGAAGCCGCATGGCCGACCGGATGAAGAGGCGTTGACGGCAGACATCATCCGACTGGCCTCGCGCTACGGACGCTATGGCTATCGCCGGATCACGGCGATGCTGCGGTCCGAGGGCTGGATGGTGAACGCCAAACGCGTTGAGCGCATCTGGCGGCGGGAGGGGCTGAAGGTTCCCCAGAAGCAACCGAAGAAAGGACGGCTCTGGTTGAATGACGGATCATGCGTCCGGCTTCGGCCCGAGTATCCCAACCATGTCTGGTCCTACGACTTCGTCGAGGGCCGGACCCACAATGGCAGGAAGTTCCGCATGCTCAACATCATTGACGAGTTCACCCGGGAATGCCTAGCGATCCGCATCGATCGTAAGCTCAACTCGACCGACGTCATCGACGTCCTATCCGATCTGTTCATCCTGCGCGGGGTGCCCGGCCATGTTCGTTCCGACAATGGTCCGGAGTTCATTGCCAAGGCCGTGCGGGAGTGGATTGCCGCTGTCGGCGCGAAGACCGCCTTCATCGAGCCGGGAAGTCCTTGGGAGAACGGCTACTGCGAGAGCTTCAACTCGAAGCTTCGCGACGAACTGCTCAACGGTGAGATCTTCTACAGCCTCGCCGAGGCAAAGATCATCATCGAGGCTTGGCGGCGCTACTACAACACCGAGCGGCCGCACTCATCGCTCGGATACAAACCACCGGCCCCGGAGACCATTGTCTGGCCTGCACCGCCACGGCGATCGGCACCACCATCCGCCCAGGCAATGGCGGGAAAACCGATCATGCATTAAGACTGAAACCGGACCACCTTAAGGGGTCAGGCCATCGCGACGAACTGCTCAACGGTGAGATCTTCTACAGCCTCGCCGAGGCAAAGATCATCATCGAGGCTTGGCGGCGCTACTACAACACCGAGCGGCCGCACTCATCGCTCGGATACAAACCACCGGCCCCGGAGACCATTGTCTGGCCTGCACCGCCACGGCGATCGGCACCACCATCCGCCCAGGCAATGGCGGGAAAACCGATCATGCATTAAGACTGAAACCGGACCACCTTAAGGGGTCAGGCCAGTCGAGCGAGCAATCAGACCTCAGGCCATTACGAGAAAGAACTCACTCTTCGCCGGCAGCGACGGCGGCGGAAGGACCTGGGCAACCATCGCCACGTTGTTGCAGACTGCAAAGATGAATAACATCGATCCGCTTGCCTGGCTCGCCCAGACCCTCGAGCGCATGGCCAATGGCTGGCCAAGCTCGGAAATTGACGCGCTCATGCCGTGGAACTACGCCGCCTGAACGGCCTCAGCTTGCCGCTTACTTTCCGACAATGGTCGCGTCGTCCTGATGGAGAAAGCGGACAGGCCCGCTCGTCGACCATCGCTCGCGCCGAGACTACCAATATTCCCTCGACCTCGGTGGAACGCTCGACAACCAATCCGGCCGGGATCAGGGTAAGCACCCGGTGAGGCCAGACCGGATGGTTACGGATCAGAGACGACAAACGCAATCTGTCCGCCATGGTGCTGATTCCCCTCAGAAAACAGCACCACCTCGCCAGCCAAATTCATCGAATGTGAGTCAGACCCCATTTTCAGAGACCAAGCGTCAGTTGGAAACGTTTGATCGTGAATTGCGCCAAGCCAATGCTGCCTGGAGCCCCTGCTCACTACGTATTCGGTTGAAGGTATCGCCTTCAGGCCCGCCGCTAGATTCGATAAAAATGTCCAGTTCCAACGATTGCAGTAACGCCTGCCTCAGTCCCATTATCTCGTAAGTTCTATTGATAGCTTTCTTCGTGAACATCACCGACGATGAAGCCGCTGATGCTATCTTGGTTGCTGTGGCAATCGCACTATTCAGCACCTCGTCGTTCGGAGTAACGCTATTGACGATCCCCAACTGCAAAGCCCTAATCGCAGTAAGACGATCCTCTCCAGTTAGAAGAAGCTCTTTCGCTTGTTTTGGTCCCGTAATCCATGGGAGTAGCATCGCTACGATACCCGAGCCAAACCGAACTTCCGGCTCGCCCATTAGTGTTGATTCAGCTGCAATGGAAATATCGCAAGCCAGGGCCAGTTCAAACGCCCCACCGATGCAATGACCGTGGACCGCGGCTATCGTCGGTTTAGGACTATCCCAGAAACGAAGAATTAGATCGAGATCGGCTTCGAGCACAGATCTCCATCGAATAGGATCCATGGGGCCTCGTTCGGCGGCGGCTTTGAGATCAAAACCCGCCGAGAATGCACGTCCCTCGCCAGAAACGATTGCAACTTTGATAGCGTCGTCACTGTCTACTCGATCCATTGCGAGATTGAGTTCGCTGACCATTTCCGGATTGATAGCGTTCAATGAGCGAGGGCGATTGAGCGTGATGAACGCAATTCCGTCGGATACCTTGAAGTTAATGGTAGAAAAATCGACATCTTTAGTCATTTCAGCAAGAAATCCATTCGCCATGGCAGAAGCCGGGTCATGATAAACCCGGCTCCACGATTTATTTTGAAACATCAACCAAGCTGGAACTTTTGCCACTCGGCTTCGTATTTTATCACATACGCGGACACTTCAGCATCGTTTTGAATAACTGCATCCTTTATGTTGTCAGGATGGGTAACAATAAACTTTGCCTGCTCCGAGGTTGCCCTTGCGGAAACATCTTCAAGAATAGGACCGTAAGTCCCAACCGGAAGCAGCCGCTCTTGTGAGCTAGGAGACACGGCGTAACTGATTAGCTCCATCGCTAGGTCACGGTTGGGCGTCCCCTTTGGCACTACAAAGGCGTTGCCCCAGGCAATAGCATCCTTGAAAGTCATCGCAACTGGCGCACCCTCATGGATTGCAGCAGCCACTCGCCCACTCCACGCCATGGCCATTGCAACCTCGCCAGTCGACAACAATTGGGGCGGCTGAGCTCCTGCTGTCCACCAAACAGACACGTGTGGCTTGATCTCTTTGAGTTTGGCAAAGGCCAGCTTCATTTTCTCTTCTGTAGCCGGATAAATCTCTTCTTTGGAGACACCCGCTGCGCGAAGAGCAGCTTCGTAGTTATACCAGAGCCTCGAATAGAGGCTTCGTGGGCCAGGGAAGTCCTTAACATTCCAAAAATCTGCCCACGATTCCGGGCGCGATCCCTCTGGGAACGCATCAGTGTTGTAAGCGATTACCGACGCACCTGTGGTGGTATAGACGCCGTATTCGGTTCGCCAATACGGAGCCACATGATCAGCCTTCACAATGGAGTAGTCGACCGGCTCCAGCAGATTGGTATCTTTTCCCGTATAGATAAAATATCCACCTACGGTGACAACATCCCAGTCAACCGCATTGGCTTCAACCATTGCCTTCAGCTTCGCGTAGTTTGTGGGAGAGACATTGGCGATCTCGATGCCTTTCTCCTTGGCAAACGGGTCAACAAACGCCATCTTCTCGACTTCTGAGAGCGCACCACCCCACGAGCAGAACGTAAAGGGGCGGCCTTGCGCCCAACTGCGCTTACCGATCGCACTACCGAATGCTGAAGCCGCGCCCAGCACTGCACCAGCATGCAAAACGTTTCGACGTGTAATCATTCAACTTCTCCCATTTATACTGACTCGCGATCACCAACACCTTTTTGGGGCCTGACATTCGCTCCTATTGCAAAATGCTAGCTAGAAAGAACCCGCGCATCGGCGCCACGCCACCTAACTTCGATTCGGTCTCCAACGTCAGCCGGACTAGCGGACATCGATCGCATCCAGAGTTCTTTGCCGCAATCCAACGTGACGCGCCTAGCCGTTAGCTCACCCAGGTACACAACCTCAGCGACCCTCCCCGCCAAGCCGGGCTGGCCCCTTTCAGCGATCTGCAGCCTTTCCGGCCTAACAAGAAGAGATGCAGCCCCAGTGACCGAAGTGTTACCAGCAGAGGCCGACCAAACACCGTCAGATCCGTCGATGGTAAATGAGATCTGGCCGTCTTTCTCACCAAGTACGAATACTGGAAGAATATTCGACTCTCCGAGAAACCTCGCTACGAAAGTGTTCTTTGGTGTTGCGTAAAGCTCGTGAGGCGTTCCGATCTGCTCAATACGGCCCTGACTCATTATAGCCACACGATCAGACATCACCATAGCCTCTTCTTGATCATGCGTTACAGAGATGGTTGTACGCGGTGCGGCTAGATGAAGTCGCCGAATCTCCAACTGCACATGCTTTCGCAACTGGCGGTCAAGCGCCCCCAATGGTTCGTCCATCAGGAGAACGTCCGGCTGAATGACCATAGCCCGCGCCAAGGCCACTCGTTGCTGTTGACCACCCGACAACTGTTGGATTGCTCGACCAGCGTAGCCGCCCAGCTGAACCATGTTTAGCGCTTTGGTGACGAGAGCTTCAACCTGAGCCTTCGGATACTTACGAACCTTCAGACCGTATGCGACGTTCTCTCCAACATTGAGATTGGGAAATAGAGCATAGTTCTGAAACACCATGCCGATGTTTCGATCTCTAGGCGGAACGTGAGTAACGTCGCGCTCACCGAGCAGAACCTGCCCGGTATCCGGGCTTAGAAAACCAGCCGCGATATTTAACAGGGTCGTCTTTCCGGAGCCACTTGGTCCGAGAAGCGTGAGAAACTCGCCTGAACGAATATCTAACGAGATCGGATCCAGTGCGCGAACAGAACCAAAGTCCTTTCCCACGTTTCTAAAGCTAACCTGAACTCCGCTTTCTGCACTTTTGGCCATTTTACACCTGCGCCTCTTTGCCTGGGGCTGCCCGGAAACGAAGCATTTGTACCGCTACGAATAGAATCACGGTAAGAACTAGAATTATTGTTGATCCAGCGGCGGAGACTGGCGTGAATTCCACCCTAATCTGCTCCCACAATTTCACTGGAAGTGTCTTCGCGCCATATCCCGAAATGAATATTGAGACGATCACTTCGTCGAACGATGTAACGAAGGCGAAGGCGGCACCACCAGCAAGGCCAGGCTTTATTGCTGGCAGGGTTACGGTCCTAAACACTTGCCAGCCACTCGCCCCAAGACCAGCCGCAGCGCGCAAGAGACTTGGATCGAGCCTCCGCAGTGAGACACCAACGTTGATTACCACGAATGGCAAACACAGAAGCGAATGGCCGAGCGCCAACCCGAGAACGGTTCCGTACAGTCCAACTTGTCTGCTCACATAGTATATAGCTATTGAGATCATTATCGCTGGCACAATGATGGGAGCCATTAGCAGACCAGTTAAGAGCATTCTCGTCGTCGCTCCGACTCTAGTAAGTCCTACTGCAATCATTGTCCCGACAATGACCGTAAAGATGCACGCTATCGTCGCCACCTTGATGCTGTTCAGCATCGACGAAACCCATCCGGCGTCTGCGAAGAATGCCTCATACCACCTAAACGAATAGCTCTCAGGCGGTATCTTCACAAACGATTGGTCACTCAGCGATGCTGGAACTACCGCAAATATTGGTAACAACAGGAAGGCCAGAACAAGTGCGCCAACTATATGACTTATCGTTTTTACAAGCGAACTGTTCATCTCATCCCAACCAACGAACCGAGTGATAAGAATTTTGAAGCCAGAGCTAGGATGCCCAGAACCAGTCCCAGCAGAATGAACGAAGCCGCCGCAGCCAACGGCCACACAAGTCGCTCATTGACGAAATTGTCGATCAGCATCGCCGCTGTAAGATTCTGCAATCCACCGAGAAGAGTTGGGGTAATGTAAAAGCCTAACGCTAAGAGCAATACAAATGCCCCACCAGCCAGCACTCCCGGCATGGTCAACGGAAGATAGACACGAAGAAACGTTGTCGTTCCGCGTGCGCCCAGACCTTCACTAGCCTGCAAAAGACGATTGTCTACGCGCAGCATCGATGAATACATCGGGAATATTGCATATGGAAGCAAGACATGAACCATGCCAAGATATACGGAAAAGTTGTTGAACAACATATTGATCGGTGAGGTTGTGATTCCCGAATACATCAGGAAACTGTTTATTGGACCATTTCGCTCGAGTAGAAGCATCCAGCTAAACGTCCGAACCAAAACACTGATCCAAAACGGTACAAGAACACAATACAGCGCGACAGAAAACCAAAACCCTCGAAGCTTTGTAAGCAGATATGCCGTCGGATAAGCAAGAACGACGCATATAATTGTCACTATGCAGGCAAGCACCATCGTGTTGACAAATACACGTCGAAACACCGAGCTTCCTATCAGCTCAGCATAAGAGGCAAGCGGGCCTGCCTCCGAACTGAGACTGAGCGCAAATAGCTGTCCGAGCGGAATGAGAAACCAGGAGGCAATAAAGACCAGGGCTGGGAGAATGAGGAAGAGTGTCCCCCAATTCTCCCTGGACGTGAGAGTAGTCCCAGATGTTTGACGGAGCGTGTGGACCATTTTTCGCTGCTACCACCCCGTATAGATGTCTAAGCCACGCTTGCGAATTTGACCTCCGATGATTGATCGCTGGATCTCAGAGGTTCCCTCCCAAATTCGGTCAACGCGAATATCTCTGTAGAGCCGTTCGACCGGATTTTCTCGCATGTAGCCACGTCCTCCCAATATCTGCAGAGCCGTGTCGATCACTCTCCCCGCCGCTTCGGAACAGAACAATTTGGCTGCGCTAGCCCGTGCGTGAATTAGTTTTCGGTCATCCACGTGATCGATTTCCCAAGCGATACGATACGCCATGGACTTTGCCGCCATAATCGTCACAGCCATGTCCGCGATCATGAATTCGATAGCCTGGAAGTCCCATATCGGCCGATTGAATTGGATTCGGTTTCGCGCGTAGCTCTCCGCCTCTTCCGCCGCGCGCGTTGCCGCACCGATGCAGTGGGCTGCGATTTGGAGCCGTGCCTCGACGAACCAATCTTTGGTCAGGTCATATCCCTGCCCCGGCTGGCCCAACATCGAATCCGCGCTCAGCGCAACGTCTTCGAAAATGACCTCTGCGTGGTCGTGCGCGTAGTTGTGCATGAATTGCGGAGAACGAATATGTCTCACTCCGCTTTGGGCTTTGTCGACAATGAACAAGGTCGGCAGTGCCGGATCCCCGTTGAGATGCGCATGGACAATTACAAAATCAGATGCGTTCCAATTCGTGACAAACCATTTTTCGCCGTTGAGCCGATAACCGCCCTCGCAACGCGCAGCGCTAGTCGTTACAGCCCCTGCGTCGGACCCCGCACCAGGCTCTGTAATGGCAAAAGCCCCTCGCCTTTCTCCGCGACAGCTAGGTGCCAGATATAAGCGCCTTTGCTCCACGGTACCAAATTTCAGCGAAACGGGCGGCTGCCAAACCACAGTCCAAAGGCCGTTCGTTGCCCGACCAATTTGTTCATTGATCAACAGTTGCTCAAAAACAGTAAAGCCTTGGCCACCTTCTTCAACGCTGTGATTGATAGACCCCAGTCCAGCAGAGCGTACTTCCTGCCGAATCTTTGCTCTGTGTTCCTCAGGAAGCTCGCCATGTTGGTCAACGATCAGCTCCATTGGAGCCAACACGCCTTCAAAGAAGTCGCGGCCACGCCGCTGGAGTTCTTTATGACGTTCGTTCAAGGAGAGATCCATCAGTGCCCCCGGTCTGAATGCATCGGCAGCACGAGGGCGTCTACCGCCACACAACCAGCGACATTCACTATCATTGGATTAACGTCGATCTCGCCTATGCAACCAGCGAAGTCGTTTGCCAGCCAACTCAATCGCACCAAGCTATCGATCAACTTGTCTCGGTCGATAAAATCCGAGCCTCGATAACCGTCCAACAATTTGCTAATCTTGAGGGATGCAACCATTTCTGCGGCTTCATCGTAAGAAATGGGACCCAGAGCGGCGGCATTGTCGTCTAACAACTCCATGAGAACACCACCTGCGGAGATGACGACGAGAGGGCCCCATTGAGGATCAAAGACTGCCCCGAGGGCTAACTCGATCCCCTTGGGCACCATCTCTGAAACAAGAGCTTCCAATCCAAGCTTGTCGCTCATCTCGCGGTATGCAGAGTGCAGCGCGGATACATCCTGGATATTGAGAACAACTCCACCGACGTCAGATTTATGCAATATGCCTGGAGTCGCAGTCTTCAGGACGACGGGAAATGAGAGCTCTTCGGCAATAGGGGCGAGATCACCTTCATGGGCGACCGACCTGCTTTTCGCGGTTGCGATCCCATAGTCGGCCATAAGCGAAAGGGCCTCACGCTCACTTAGCGCTGCCCCCGCTGCGAGGCGCTTTCTCCAGGACTGAACTATCTCTGTACCGCCACAGCCGTTTGGACGTTGCGCTCTCGCCAGTCTTTGGCGATCGCGCCAGTACAGCATGTTTTTTACGGCCCTGAGTGCAACACGCGTGCCGTCAATTACGGGGACACCCGCCGATGTTAGCTTCAACACAAGCTCTCGATGATTGACCATCGAATAGTTCGTGACCAACGCCACAGGCTTTTCAGAGCTTTTGTGCGTAGAAATTGCTGCGTCAACGAATCCATTAGAAACGTAGTATCCGTCTCTAATGTCACAAAACATCATTCCAATTGCCGCATTGTCGTCCTCGACGAGAGCTGTAAAGCTCTCAGTAAAGACAGATCGAAAATCCCGAGCCCCTCCCCAAGCGTCCAACGGATTTGCTGGAATAAGCTCGGCGTCGATTATCGCTCCAATCTTGTCTTTGGTAGATTCCGACAACTGCGGATAATTCACCCCAACAGCGTCCGCAATGTCGGCAGCGAGTTCACGCTCGCCGCCGGAATCGTGAATAGCGACCAACCCACCGCGTCCAGGCCTTCTCGGATATTGAAAGAGCGTTAGCGTCGCGGCTAATTCATCCTCGTCATCGACTTGAACTACGCCGTATCGTTTGAAAAGAGCTGTATAGGCCGCGTCGCTTCCCGCGATTGCGCCGGTATGGCTAAGAGCCATCTCAGCGCTGGCTGCCGTTCTTCCAACTTTCAGAATTACGACAGGGACATCCTTGTTTGCAGCTAGTTCGAGCGCCGCAGCAAAGCCAGCCGGGTCCCGCACCGACTCCAAGAACATACCGATCACGCGGATATTCTCATGATTGGCCATCCACCGAAGATAATCGGCAGCTGTTGTTACCAATTCTGCTCCGGAGGAAATTGCTACGTTGAACTTAAGTCGCTCGTCGTTGTGCGCCAATGCGCCGAACACCGAGCCCGACTGTGCAAGCCATCCAATTGAACCGGGCTCCATAGCCTGCAGAGCCGGATAACCCGCTACCCGCAACCCAATCTCGTTGTTGTAGAACCCCATGCAGTTTCCGCCGCAGATGGACATTCCCGCGGCTCTCGCTTTGGCAGCCAGGCTCTCACGTAACTTTCCACCATCTCCGTGGACCCCACAGGATGCGAAAATCGTAGCTGCTCGAGCGCCATGGGCAATCGCATCGTCAAGAGCGGCCTCGAGGCGCTCATTGCCCACCCCAAGCACAACATGGTCAACCACCTCCGGAAGCTCAGCAATACTTCCGAAACAAGGCACCCCATTTATTTCGCGATACTTGGGGTTTATCGCATAGACTGAACCAGCGTAGCCTCCGACACGCGCCATGTCGACCATTGCGCGCCCCAGTGTATCCTGCCTCTCAGAAGCCCCAACCAGTGCAATAGAGCGCGGCTGTAGCAACGCCCTCATTGACCCTTCCGATTGGCTCACCATGCTTTCGGCTCCTACGCCAAACCGATGAACGTTCATTCCTACTAGCCTCCCCGAAAACCCGATTGTGCACACAAGCTCAAACAGCCGCTCAGCCCGACTGCGCCTTTCCACCCATCGCCTTAACTATTACTGACCGGAATTGCTCAATTGGCGCCGTCGATCGCTCAAGCTTTGCCTGCAATATCGCGCCTTCCCACGCAAACCAAAAAAACTTCGCCATCTCTGGAACATTTAGCTCTTTTGGAAGATCACCTCGACGCTTTGCATCTTCTAAGCAACTAGCTATGTATTCTGCCCACGAAGAAAAAACGGAAAGAATACGATCCCTAAACTGATCATCTAATGACCCCAACTCCTGACCTATATTGCCAATGAGACACCCTCTCTTGAATGCGTACTTCTCAAGACCCCGCGCGCCCTCAGAGATATAGTTGTCTATCCGATCGAGCGGCCGGACCGCAGGATCTCGAAGCAGCCGCGTTAATTTTTGGGCCCAGATGTATTCGTAGTTTTCTATTACAGCGAGGCCAAATGCGGCCTTGCTCTCAAAGTAATAATAGAATGACCCCTTCGGCACGCCCGCCACGCTAAGTATTTCCTCTACACCTGTACTTGCAAATCCTTTTTGCGACAGCACCTCCGTGCCGATAGTAAGAAGCCGGGTGCGCGTATCGTTTCGCGCAGATGCTTTAGCTTTTGGCTCTTGAAGTGTGCTCATGAGGTCCAAATTAGACCGGTCTCTTAGTTGCGGTCAACAAAATTTGCACCTGGCTTAGATTTTTACGATGAGACGACCACGCACTTGACCAGCTAGCAAATCTTGTGCGGCCGCTTCCACATCGGCCAATTCGATTTCGCACGTTATTCTGTTAAGTGCCGCGCGATCGAGTGCGGTTGCGATCCTCTCCCACGCAATGCGGCGGACTGCTGGCGAGGCCATCACTGAATCGATTCCCGCGAGAGTGACGCCCCGCAAGATGAACGGCGCAACCGAGCCCGGGAAGTCCATTCCCTGCGCAAGACCGCAGGCCGTTACAATCCCACCATACCTGGTACTGGCGCATGCATTTGCGAGAGTTACACTTCCCACGCTGTCGATGACCGCGGCCCATTCTTCCTTTTGCAATGGCTTTCCAGGCTCAGAAAGCTGCTTGCGATCCATCACACGAGATGCCCCGATCTCTTGCAAATATGACGCCTCATTCACCCTGCCCGTGGACGCGACAGCAGTATACCCCAGCATTTTCAGTAACATAAGCGCCATGCCGCCCACACCGCCAGACGCCCCCGTCACCAAGACAGGTCCATCCTCCGGACGAACACCGTGCCCTTCAATGGCCAGGATGCAGAGCATAGCGGTGAGCCCCGCAGTGCCGACGCCCATAGATTCCCGCAATGACAATCCTGTCGGCAGCTCAGTGCAGAACTTGTCCGGGAGGGATACCGCTTCGGCTAGACACCCCCAACGAGTTTCGCCAAGCCCCCACCCGGTTGCCACGACTTGGGCCCCTTCGGGTGCGGCAGAAGAAGCGCTTCGAATGACCCTCCCGGCACCGTCGATTCCTGGAACCATAGGCCATTTGCGGACCACAGGGCCCTTGTTCGCGATGGCCATGGCGTCCTTATAATTCAGCGAGGAGTAGGCCACTTCGCACAAAATATTGTCGTCATCGTCGCTGGCTATCTCCAACTGTTCCATGCGCGCTGAAAATTCAGATCCGTCTTTCCTTAGGACAATCGCTCTCATCAACATTCCAATATGCAAACTCAGTTCGTCGGGTTTATGGAATCTTTTAGACTGGTCGTCTACAACTTTTTTTGAGTCCATTTTGCAAACATCACCGATATCCGAGCACCAAGATGAGCAATCTGGAGCCAATCAGGCTATCGCAAAGCCAACTGTATATTTTCACGATACTGTTGTGGACCACTCCCAAAATGAGCACGGAATTGGCGACTGAATGACTGCGCCGTTGCGGCCACCGTCATCACCACGAGGGCAACACCGGCGCCTGCCAGCATCAGCCGTGTCGCGGGCCATCGCAGCCATCGCAAGGCAAATGTCTGCACGAGTGCCATCGACAATGCGGCCCCCATCAGGGTGACCCCGGCTCGCGAGATCGAGTTGGCGACGTCGAGGCCAAAACCGTCCTGCAAGCGCCGGGCGGTGACATGCTGGACAATGCCGTAAACGGTGATCGCCAGGAAGGTGACGGTCAGGTTGGGCAACAGGCGCGTCAGCGATAGCGGCGTCTTCTCCATGGCATTCATTCGGTTTGGCGCCGGTTCCCGCAACATCGTCCAGACGGCCAGGAACCCCGCCGTGACGGTGGCGGACAAGGCTGCAAATGCGGCGACCGGCGCCGTCCCGCCGATTGCGAAAGCGCAGGCCGCCCCGGCCACGGCGCCGATGCCGTAGGCGGCACCGAGAAGTCCCATGCCCTCCGCCCGCTGCTCCGCCTTCGTGCTGTCGGCCATGAAGGCCTGGGCCGCGGGCAGCAGGCCCGCGGCGAATGCCGACTGCAGGAAGCGGATGCCGAAGAGCAGCCCGAGGGCAGCCATTGCCGTGATCGCACCGTTCAGGCGAGCGCCGATCACCAGCGCCGATAGAGCCGGTCCTGCCGACGCTGCCGCCAACGCCACGAGCAGGACCGGCTTTCTCCCAAAGCTTTCGCTGAGGGTTCCGCCGATCGGCGCCGCGACGAGCAGCACCAGCGCCGACAGGCCAAGCAGTGCGCCCGTCTGGATGTCGGTGAAGCCCAACGATCGTCCGAGCGGCGGCAAGACGACGAGGGTGAAGGCTTGCGCCGCGGCATTGGCCATCAATGCAAACAGCATGGGAAGCGCTGCAACGCGAAAGGAGGGGGCAGCCGGCATCAGAACTTCACCCTTGCGCCGAGTGTAAACGTCCTGCCCTCGCCGGGAATGCCGGCAAAGACAGCCGAACCCGTCGTCGACGTTCCGGCCTGGAACGCGGAGCTGACGTAGCGCTTGTCGAACAGATTTTCCACCGACGCATAGATGTCGATGTTGCCCTTCTGCCAGCCTGCCCTCAGGTTGACGAGGCCGTATCCATCGAGTTTGCGGCTGTTTGCGGGGTCGATTTGCCGGCTTCCGGTGTAAAGATATTCGGCGCGGACGAAACCCGAGCCGGAAAGGCCGGCCAGATCGAGTTCCCGCCGATAGTCCGCGGCAAGGCTGGCCGTGAAGACCGGTGCATAAGGAACGTCATTGCCGATGATGGCAGGATTGGCGCCGCCATCGATCTCCGCATCGAGCAAGGCCAGGTTGGCGCTGAAGGCCATGGTCTCGGTGGCCTGCGCCTTGGCTTCGATTTCCAGCCCGTACGAACGCGTATCGGCGTTGAGAACGCTGAACCGGCCGAGCACCGGGTTGAAGGTAAACAACTGCTCGTCGCTGGTATCGTTGTAGAACAGCGACGTGCCGAGCGTCAGGAAGCCGCCGAGATCGGTTGCCTTCAGGCCGGCCTCGTAGGACCAGGTCGAGGCGCTGTCGTAGGGCGTCAGCGGCATGCCCATGGCGGCGAACTGATTGTAGAAGAGATAACCGCCGGTCTTTTCGCCGCGCGCAACCGTTGCAAAGGCCGTCATGTTGTCGGCGAGCGCGTAGGTGAACCCCGTCCGGCCGGTGGCGAACGTGTAATCTTCGTCACCGTTTTCCGAGAAATAGGCACGGGCACCGTTGCGGCCACGGAATGTGCCTTCGAATTCCTTGCGCTCGTGGCTGAGCCGCAGGCCGCCGATCCAGTCCAGCCGTTCGGTCAGCGGGACCGTGACTTCACCGAACAGGGCAATGTTCACCGTATCGATGCGGCCGCGATAGGCGCCGTTTGCGAGCTGCAGGCTGGTGATGTCGGTGGTCGAGTCGAATGTCGATGCCAGGCCGCTGATGCCCGCCAGCCAGCGCGTGCCGCCTTCCGTCTCGCCATCGAGACGCAGTTCCTGGGTCCATTGATTGCTGTGTTCGTCAATCCTGCGCACGTTCAGTCCGGGCATCTGCAAGGCAAAACCCGGCAAGCCTGTCTGCGCCGTGCCGATGAAGCCGTCGACGATATCGGCTTCGAGTTCGGTCTCGTAATGCTGGAAGCCGGTCACCGACGTCAGGCGTGCCCATTCAAGGTCATGTTCCAGGGTCAGGCCGAAATGCGCGGTCTCGGTTTGCGTCTCCGGCAGCGGGTTGAAGGCATTGCGGGGAAAGCCCGGGTCGTCGAGCCAGATGCCGGTGGTCGGCTTCTGACGGTCGCGGCTCCAGCCGCCGGTGACCGTCACCTTGGTCGTGTCGCTGGGGGCGGCGACCAGCTTGCCCGAAGCCGTGCCGTAAAGACGTGCCCGCAAATCACTCTCCACCGAACCGACGGTGCCGGGCGATGAGTAGAGGTAGTTGGCGAGATTGGTCTGCCCCCTGAAAAGTGATCCTTCTTGAAGTATGGCTTATGGGCCGAGGAAGGACATTGAAATGGCAGCGAAAAGACACAAGGCAGAAGAAATCGTCGCGAAGCTTCGTCAGGTTGACGTGCTGAATGCGCAGGGAAAATCGATGGCGGAGGCGATCCGGTCGATAGGTGTGACGGAAGTTACCTACTACCGGTGGCGGTCCGAATACGGTGGCCTGAAGGGCAACCAGGTGAAGCGTCTGAAGGAGCTGGAAGCGGAGAACGCCCGGCTCCGGCGGGCTGTTTCCGATCTCACTCTGGACAAGATGATTCTTGCCGAGGCCGCCAAGGGAAACTTCTGAGCCCTGCCCGTCGCCGCGCTTGCGTGGACCATGTCACCGATGAACTGAAGGTGTCCGAACGTCGGGCGTGCCGGGTTCTCGGTCAGCATCGTTCCACACAGCGCAAGATCGCCAAGACCCCGGATGACGAAGCGGCGTTGACCGCCGACATCACGGCGCTCGCTCTCCAGTATGGCCGCTATGGCTATCGCCGCATCACAGCGATGCTGCATCAGGCGGGCTGGATTGTGAACGTCAAGCGGGTCAAGCGTATCTGGCGGAGGGAGGGGCTGAAGGTGCCGCACAAGCAACCCAAGCGCGGTCGGCTGTGGCTCAACGACAGTTCGTGCATCCGGCTTCGGCCGGAATACCCCAACCATGTCTGGTCCTACGATTTCGTCGAGGATCGGACGCACAATGGCAGGAAAATCCGGATGCTCAATGTGATCGACGAGTTCACGCGGGAATGCATCGCCATCCGCGTCGAGAGGAAGCTGAAGGCCGTTGATGTCATCGACGTGCTTTCCGACCTGTTCATTCTGCGGGGCATTCCCACCCATATTCGTTCCGACAACGGGCCGGAGTTCATCGCCAAGGCGTTGCGGGAATGGATCGCGGCAGTGGGTGCCAAGACCGCCTACATCATGCCGGGCAGCCCGTGGGAAAACGGCTATTGCGAGAGCTTCAACTCGAAGCTCCGTGACGAACTGCTCAACGGTGAAATCTTCTACACGCTCAAGGAGGCAAAGATCGTCATCGAAAACTGGCGACGTCACTACAACACTGTGCGGCCGCACTCATCGCTGGGCTACAAGCCACCGTCCCCCGAAGCCTTTGTTTGGCCTCACCGGAATGGACCTGCTTCAACACCAGCGGTGGCCAGCAGACCGAGCACGCACTAACATTCAAACCGGATCACCCCATGGGGGCAGGCCATCCTCGGTGAGGCGGATCTGCCTGAACCGATCCAGCCGAATGACAACGTTCTCAAATAGAATGCACCGGCCTCCCCAGGAAGACCGGTGCATCCAGGCGGTGACATTGACTGCGCGCAAGCCCTTCACCAAGCTGTTATCGGCAGAGGTTTGGGGTGCGACCATCTCATGCATGAGGAGATAAACGAGGGGTCAGCGGACGGAATGGCCCGTTGGATCCTGACGAGTTTGCCGATCTGATATTTTTTCATCAATGCTTGAGGTTTGGCGGTCTCTTCGGCAACTCGCTGGGGTGCATAGTGAGATCTTGATGGGAAGCGAACTATCAATCTCGCTATCTTCTCATCGTCGGTCGTTACGGCAGCTTCGGGCCAATAGAGCGACGACCTCAAGTCTCCCATGCGCCGGTAGCGGTCATGGTAAAACCACTCACCGACGTTCTTTCACGTTGGACCTCGTCGCTTACCAAGTCTCGGGCCCCTCATTGTTACCGACGCGCTTAGCGACAAAAAGCCGTGCGACAGTTGCGGCAGGCTTTCCATGTCTTCGACAGGGTGAGCGGGAGTTCGACCCGCGGATCCTGCTGTCAATCCATGAGTTCACGCGGAACATTACCGCCATTTTCGACCAACTTCTGGAGAAGCGCCTCGTGTTCATCGCTGCGGAGTCGTGAGCTTCGCCTGGGTAGCCCACCTCCGACGCCAATTCTTTTCGCTCCTCCAAGCTCTTTCCACGCCGTCGCGCATTGCGCCAGCCTTGCCCTTATCTCACTGAATCCTTGGATTTGCAGGCTTTCTGCGTCGATTTTCTCGCTGTCCTGCTTGGCGATATCGACAAAATTCTGATTGATTGAGCAATCAAATTGTTGACACGGGAAGGCCGTGCAAGCAATAGTCGCGCCAACGGCACTCTCTCTCGACGACCTCGTCCCCGAGAGGACTGAGGGCCAGCCTGCAAACAAAGATCGCCGGTCAGGCGATGGAATCAAAAGGGTGGATGCAATGCATGGGGCACAGTTGGATGCTATCGAGCGAGAAGCGGATACCCGCCGGCATCTTTTGTCGCCGGCTGAGGAAATGGCAAAACTCGGTGAAGAAAGCCGGCCTCTGCTTGCTTATGGCGAAGGCATCTACGTGGTCGACACGCGCGGCCGGCGGCTGATCGACGGCCCTGCCGGCATGTGGTGTACCCAGGTCGGCTATGCGCGCCAGGAGATTGCCGATGCCATTGCGGCTCAGGCAATGAAGCTCTCCTACAACTCGCCCTGGTACACGACGAATTCGCCAGCGGCCGAGCTCGCCGCCCGCATCGCAGAAATGACGCCGGGCGATCTTAATCGCATCTTCTTCACCACTGGCGGTTCGACCGCTGTGGATTCGGCACTGAGGTTCACGGAATTCTACAACAATGTCCTCGGCCGACCCGACAAGAAGCGGATCATCGTTCGCAAGGACGGCTATCACGGCAGCACCAACCTGACAGCCGCCTGTTCAGGTCGCGCCGGCAATTGGCCGAATTTCGATATCGAGCAGGATCGCATCGTCTTCATCTCCAGTCCCAACATGCGGCTGGCCGACGGAAAATCGGAAACCGAGTTCCTGGATCATCTGGTCGCCGAATTCCAGCAGACGCTTGAGGAACTGGGTGCCGACACCGTCGCTGCCTTCCTGGCCGAACCGCTGCTGGCCTCCGGTGGCGTCATCATCCCACCGAAGGGGTATCACGCCCGGATCAAGGCGCTCTGCGAGCAACATGACATCGTCTATATCTCCGACGAGGTCGTTACCGCCTTCGGCCGTTGCGGCGAATGGTTCGCCTCCGAAAAGATGTTCGGCGTCGTGCCCGACATTATCACCTTTGCCAAGGGCGTTACGTCGGGCTATGTGCCGCTGGGCGGCCTTGCCATCTCGGAAAAGCTTCTGGCGCGGGTTAGCGGCGAGAATGCCAAGGGCAGCTATTTCACCAATGGCTATACCTATACCGGCCATCCCGTGAGCTGCGCCGCGGCGTTGGCGAATATCGCGATCATGGAAAAGAGCAACCTGCTCGATCATGTACGCGCGATGTCGGAACATTTCGCCGCCGGTCTGCGCTCGCTAGCCGACCTGCCGCTGGTCGCCGATGTCAGGTCGAACGGACTGGTGGGCTGTGTCGAATGCCTTGCCGACAAGACGCATGTCGTGGCCGACGATTTCGACCGCAAGATCGGGGCGCGGATCGATGCGATCTGCTTCGATCTCGGGCTGATCGTCCGGCCGATCGGTCATATGTGCGTGCTGTCGCCGCCTCTGATCATCACACGCGAGGAGATCGACCGCATGATCTCCATCCTGCGCCAGGGCATCCTGCAGGCCGCCGACGAGCTGGCACGCGGCGACATCAGCCAAATCTGACACGAAACACCACAATGGAGACTGGGAATGACCATCCAGACCACCAACTGGCATGACAGGGCAAAAAGCGTGACGCTGCCGTCGCGCCCCTTCATCGACGGCGCCTATGTCGATGCGCGCACGAACGAGACCTTCGACTGCATTTTCCCGGGCGATGGCCGGCTTCTTGTGAAGGTCGCATCCTGCGGCCAGGACGATGTCGATGCGGCCGTGAAGTCCGGACGCGCGGCTTTCGAATCCGGCGCCTGGTCGCGCATGCCGCCGATCGAACGTAAGCGAATTCTGATGCGGTTTTCCGAGCTGATCCTTGCCAATCGCGACGAGCTTGCCTTGCTGGAAACGCTCAATGTCGGCAAGCCGATCGCCAACAGTTACAATGGCGATGTCCCGAGCGCTGCCAATTGTATCGCCTGGTACGCCGAGGCCATCGACAAGGTCTATGGCGAGGTCGCCGCCACCAGTCATGACATGACGACGCTGATCGTCCGCGAACCCCTCGGCGTCGTCGCCGCCGTCGTGCCCTGGAACTATCCGCTGTCGATGGCGGCCTGGAAGCTCGGTCCGGCGCTGGCGACCGGCAATTCCGTCGTGCTCAAGCCGGCAGAACAATCGCCCTTCACCGCGCTGAAGATTGCCGAACTGGCCATCGAGGCCGGCATTCCCAGGGGTGTGCTCAATGTCGTGCCCGGGCTGGGCCACATTGCCGGCAAGGCGCTCGGCCTGCACATGGATGTCGATTGTGTCGGCTTCACCGGTTCGACCGAGGTCGGCGGCTACTTCATGCAGTATTCCGGCCAGTCCAACATCAAGCGTATCGGGCTCGAGCTCGGTGGCAAGTCGCCACAGGTCGTGCTGGCCGATTGCGACGATCTCGATTTCGCGGCCCAGACCATCGCCGCCGGCATCTTCGGCAATTCCGGCCAGGTCTGCAATGCAGGCTCGCGCCTGATCGTCGAGGACAAGATCAAGGACAAGCTGCTCGAAAAGATTATGGCGCATGCCACGGCCCTGACACCGGGCGACCCGCTCAGCCCCGAGACGAAGCTCGGCTCGATCGTCACCGAAGAGCAGATGATGCGCGTCCTCGGCTATATCGATGCCGGTCGTGCCGATGGCGCGAAGGTCGTCGCCGGCGGGCGCCGTGTGCGCAGCGAGACCGGTGGCTTCTTCATCGAGCCGACGGTGTTCGATTCCGTCGCCAACAATATGAGGATCGCCCAGGAGGAGATCTTCGGGCCGGTGCTGTCCACCATCACAGTGCGAGATTTCGATGAGGCGATGACCGTGGCCAACGACACGATCTACGGCCTGGCCGCCGGCGTCTGGACCGGTAGCGTCAAGAATGCGCATCGCGCCGCCAAGACCATCAAGGCCGGTGTCGTCTGGGTCAATTGTTTCGATCGCGGCCTGTTCTCGGTGCCGTTCGGCGGCTTCAAGCAATCCGGCTTCGGTCGCGACAAGTCGTTGCATGCAATGGACAAATATTCCGACCTGAAGGCGATCTGGTTCGCACATTGACATCGACGGCCTCCCGGCGACGGGAGGCTGTCTCCACGGCGAGCATGACGGGAATTCAATGATGGGCAAGAGGCAAGAAGTTCTGGCGGCTCCGGTACCCGCCTATGCGGAGCGGCGGCGCCGGATCGAGGCCGAACCGCTGCCGGCCAATATCGGCGCGCTGATCGACGCGGCCGCGGACGAGGCTGGCGACGCCCTGCTCTGGGACTTCTTTGAATCCGGCGAAACCATCACCTATTCCGAAATGCGGCGGACCGTGAACGGGCTTGCGACACGGCTGGTGGCCCTCGGCATCACCAAGGGCACGCATATAGGCGTCATGCTGCCCAATATCGCCGCCCTGCCGCTGACCTGGCTGGCGATCGGCCGGATCGGCGCAGTCATGGTGCCGATCAATGTCAGCTATCGCGAGCGCGAACTGGCGCATGTCGTCAGCAGCGCCGACGTGACCTGGCTCGTGGCTCACGAGGACTGCCTGCCGGTGATCGATGCGGCACGCGCCCACGGGCAGATTTCGATTTCGCCATCGCGGGTCATCGTCGTGGGCGACGCCGATGACGAAATGATTGCCTGGAAGGACCTCGCTTCCGACCCGCGCGACACGTTCGCGGCCCCGGCGCCGGTCGGCCATGACGACCTGCTCAACATTCAGTTCACCTCCGGCACCAGCGGCTTTCCCAAGGGCTGTATTCTAACCCAGCGCTACTGGATCAGCGCGGGCAAGGTCAACGCCTTCCGCGACGGCCGCCGCTATCGTCGAATCCTGGCATCGACTCCGTTCTTCTATATGGATCCGCAATGGCTGCTGCTGATGACCATTTATCATCGCGGCACGCTCTATGTCGCCGCGCGCCAGAGCACGTCGCGCTTCATGGAATGGGTACGGCGCTACCGCATCGAATTCTGCCTGCTGCCCTGGGTGCTGCACAGCCAACCCGATCACCCCGACGATCGCAACAACGAGGTCATCCGCTCCAACATCTACGGCGCGCCGCGCGACCTGCATGCCAAGCTCGAGGACCGCTACGACCTCAATGCCCGCGAAGCCTTCGGCATGACCGAACTCGGACCCACCATGTTCATGCCGATCGAGAAGAGCGAAATGGTCGGCTCAGGCTCCTGCGGCGTGCCCTGCCCGTTCCGTGACTGCAAGATCGTCGACGAGGCGGGCCAGGAACTGCCGAACGGCGAGATGGGCGAATTGCTGGTCCGCGGCCCCGGCATCATGGGCGGCTACTACAACAATCCGCAGGCCACCGAAGAGGTGTTCGCCGATGGCTGGTTCCGGACCGGCGACCTGTTCCGCAAGGATGAGGACGGCAATTTTTTCATCGTCGGCCGAAAGAAGGACATGATCCGGCGCAGCGCCGAAAACATCGCGGCCCGCGAGGTGGAGTCGGTCCTCAATGCCGTGTCCTCAGTGGCCGAGGTTGCGGTGATCGGCGTGCCGGACCCCCTGCGGGGCGAAGAGGTCAAGGCCTATATCAAGCTGAAGGATGGCTTCGACCGCTCGGACGCCACGCTCGGCGCTATCATCGACGAGGCCCGCAAGGGTCTGGCGCCGTTCAAGGTGCCGCGCTTCTACACATTCGTCGACGATTTCCCCCGTACTGTCTCGCTGAAGATTGCCAAGCCGCAGATTTCCGCCGGCATTTCCGATCTCAGGGCGGGCAGTTTCGATCGCGTTGAAAACCGTTGGATCCAGGAAGGCTGAAATGAGCAGGCAATATGATGCGATCATAGTCGGCGGTGGCCATAACGGCCTGGTCTGCGGTGCCTACTTGGCGCGCGCCGGCGTCAAGGTCTGCGTACTGGAGCGCCGGTCCATGGCCGGCGGCGCGGCTGTGACCGAAGAGGTCTGGCCCGGCTACCGGGTCTCGACCGCATCTTATGTGATGGGGTTGATGCAGCCGAAGGTCATCCTCGATCTGGAACTGCAAAAATACGGCTTCGAGGTGATCCCGGCCGCGCCCATCACCTTCCCGCTGGCCGACGGCGCCTATTTCACCATGTGGGGGGATCCGGATAAGTTTCAGGCCGAAATCGCACGGTTCTCGGCCAGGGATGCGGCCGCCTATCCGGCTTATCGCGCGCATATGCTGAAGCTTGCGCCATTCATGAAACAACTCATCTTCGAAATTCCGGTCGATCCCGGCAGCGGCAAGTTCGGCGACGTCAGGCGTCTGGCCGCATTCGCCTGGCGGTTCCGCAAGGTCGGCGCCCAGTTCTACGATATCTACAATCTGCTGACGCTCAGCGCCTACGACTATCTCAGCCGCTGGTTCGAATCCGACGAGGTCAAGCTCGTCATGGGCTTCTTCGCTGGCGGCGGCGGGGCGAATTCCAGCCTCAAGACACCTGGCTCGGCCTATATGCTGGCGCGCGGCATCGTACGCGACAATACCACTGCCGCCGGCCCGTCGGGCTTCATGAAGGGTGGCATGGGGGCAATCTCCGAGGCTATCCGCCTTTCCGGGGAGGCACATGGCATGGAGGTGCGCACGGACGCGGAAGTGGCCGAGATCCTCACCACCAACGGCGCTGCACGCGGCGTGCGCCTCGCATCCGGCGAAGAGATCGGCGCCAAGATCGTCATCGCCAATGCGAACGCAAAAACGACCTTCCTCAAGCTGGTCGATGGAAAGGGACTGCCCGAAGGATTCCTGCGCGACATTCGTTCGATCCGCTGTGAATCGACGGTTTTCCGCGTCAATCTGGCTCTGGACGGCCTGCCCGATTGCCCATCCTTCCGGCCCGAGATCACCGGTTTCCACTATCCGATCCAACTGACCATCGCGCCAAGCATCGATTATATGGAAGACGCCCATGCCCAGTCCCGCCGCGGCCAGATGTCGGACAACCCGTTCCTGATCATCAAGGTGCCGACGCTCGCCGATCCGTCCATGGCGCCCGAAGGCAAGCATGTGCTGAGCATTTTCGGCGGTCATGCGCCCTATACTCTGCGTGAGGGCACCTGGGACGAGCGGCGTGACGAGCTCTATGCCAATGTGCTTCGCATTCTGGAGGGCTATTTCCCCAATATCCGCAAGCACATCCTGCATTCCCAAGTGCTGACGCCGCTCGACCTCGAGCGAATTTTTGACCTGCCGAATGGCCATGTCCATCATGGCGAGATCAGCGCTGACCAGATGTTCTTCCGCCGCCCGGCAGCGCAGTTCGGCGATTATCGCAGCCCGATCGCCCGGCTCTATCAATGCGGCGCGTCCACCCATCCCGGCGGCGGCGTCACCGGGATGCCGGGCTACAATGCCGCGAGGGTGATCCTTGGCGACAGAAAACGTTGGGCATGACCATGCTGATCGATTTTTCCAGCCGCCCGCCGGCACCGGGTTTCAATGCAGCGGCGCCGCATCTACAGAACTACCGGCGCATCTATGCCGCCAGCGAGACACGCTCGGCAGAGACCGGCGCGACGGCCGATCTCGACGCCTATCTTTCCCTCTACGAAGAGATTGGCGCCCGGCATGTGGTGCTCAAGGCCCGCGACGTCGAGACCACCTTCGGCTTCAAGATCGCCAATGAAACCGTCGCCGATTTCTGCAAGGCCCAAGGTCCACGCTATCTCGGGTTTGCCGGTGTCGATCCGCACAAGGGTGCTGCGGCGGTGGCAGAATTCGACCATGCCATTCGCACGCTCGGATTGTGCGGGCTCAACATCCAGTGTTTCGAACTGAAGCTTCGGCCCAACGACCCGCTGCTGTTTCCCCTCTATGAGAAGGCACTTGAACTGGACGTGCCGGTCAACATCCATTGCGGCATCAATTTCTCGACCGCAACGCCGATGTCTTACGGGCGGCCCGAATATATCGACGAAGTCATGGTGGCCTTTCCCGGACTCAGAGTCTGCGCCTCACCGCCTGGCTGGCCCTGGGTAACGGAACTGATCGGCGTCTGCTGGCGACATCCGACGCTCCATATCGGTGTGCTCGCCGTGCGGCCGAAACTGCTGGCCAAGCCGCATTCCGGCTACGAACCGCTGTTGCAATACGGACGCAGCATCCTCAAGGACAAGATCATCTTCGGATCCAGCTTCCCGATGATGTCGCCGGTCGATGCCATTGCGGAAATCGACGCACTTGGCTTGGATGTCGCCACCCGGCAGAAATGGCTGCATGACAACGCCGCCCGGTTCCTTAAACTTGACAGTGTAGGCTGAGACGATCGTCGCAAGACATGCGACTGATTGACATTCTTCTGCCTCCGCCACAAGTAGGGGCGGGAATCTTTGCGGCAACCGCTGCAATTTTGGATCGCCTTATACACGTCACCATCGGATCTACTGCACTATGGCTCGCAACGCGCTGGGAAAAACAAAGTCACGCAGCACCCAGTCTTCCACCCGCGAAGATCAGGTCGCCGAGCGTCGCCGCAGCCTGCTTGATGCAGCCGTGGCGGTGATCGCCCAAAAGGGGCTGATCGGCACGACGATCAACAGCATCGCGACGGAAGTCGAGTGTAGTTATGGCGTCGTATCGTTCCACTTCAATTCGAAGGAGGGCATCATTCTGGCCGCCCTCGATTACCTCGTCGACGATTACGACCACACGCTGATGCGCGAGACGGACAAGCCCGCCGACCGCCTGAAGAACATGATGGAGAGTGACTTCTCCGGCAAGGTGGCCAGCGCGCGGCGCATTGCCGTGTGGGCCGCTTTCTGGGCGGAGTCGGTCCGGGTCCCAACCTACCGGGAGCGCTGCGCCGAGGTGAAGGCCCGTTATGTGGCCGTCGTCAAATCCGATATCGAAACGCTGGCCGAGGCACGCGGTCTAACGGTGGACGCACTGCAGATTTCCCAATCGCTCAATGCAATGATCGATGGCTTCTGGATCGCCAATCTCGTCAATGGCACAACCGGCGTGGCAGGCCAGACGGTGGCAAAGCAAGCCTGCCTGGCCTATTTGCGCGGCATCTTTCCCGACGATTTCTGATCACAGAGGCCCAACGCGCAATTTGCTGCGATCGGCGAGCCTCACGATGTCCATCGGCGCCGGGTCGACCGGCGGCGTGTCGTTGCGGACCAGAGCGGCCATCAACTTGCCCGCGCCCGGTCCCATTCCGAAACCGTGGCCGGAGAAGCCGGTGATGAGGTGGGCGCCGGCCACGGCGAGCTTCGAGACCACCGGAATGGCGTCCGGCGTCACGTCAATGCTACCAGCCCAGCGCTCCTCCACAGCAGTGTCCCGGAATGCCGGGAAATCCTGCGCCAGCGCCTCGAGCACATGATTTGTCAGCGGCGCATCCGGTGCCGGATCGAGCAATCTGAATTCCGGATGCATCTTGAAAATATTGCGCCATTCGTTGAGCGAATGGCCGGTTGGTTGCAAGCGGATCCAATGTCCGTGCGCCCGCAGGGCCGGCAGGAAATCCGATAGGAACCGGAAACTGTCCGGCGTCAGTTCGGCCCGAATCCGGCCGCCACCGCCGACCGTATAGCCGCCGTCGAGTCGCTTCCTGATCGCGTAGAGACCGGCGCGCAGCGTAAGTTCGGGCAATCCGGAAAGCGGCGCTGTCCGAAAAACGGTTTCATTGACGATCAGTTGCGGCATGCGCACGCCGATCATCCGGCAGAGCTTGGTGCTCCAGGCCCCCGCCGCGATGACGACCGCCTTGCAATCGATCCGGCCCTGCGACGTCTGGACGCCCGATATGGCGCCGCCACTGGTCTCGATATCGAGCACAGTGCAGTGGCGAAGGATTTCCGCGCCGCTGTCGACCGCGGCCTCGGCAATGGCCGGTGCGGCCAGTTTCGGCTCTGCGCGTCCGTCGTTGCGCGAGATCAGGCCACCCGTCCACTGTCGCGTGGCACCCGGTGTGAGCGCTGCGCATTCTGCCGGAGTCAGCATGTCGACCGGCTGGCCAGTGGCCTGCGCATCGGCAAAGGCCGCCAGAAGCCGCGTCATATCCGCTTCGTTGCGGGCCAGTGTAGCAATTCCGGAGAGGCGAAAGCCGGTGTCGCGGCCGATCGTCTCGTTCATCGAACGCCAGAGGTCGAGGCTCATCAGCCGCAGTTCAAGCTCGCGCGGATCGCGGCCGAAAGACCAGCACCAACCCCAGTTTCGGCCGGACTGTTCCTTGCCGATCTCGCCTTTTTCGCAGAGGATCGTGCTGACGCCATCTCTCGCCAGCCACAGCGCCGTGCAGACCCCGGCAATACCGCCGCCGATGATGACGACGTCGGCTTTTTTCCGCATCTCGTTATGGCTTGACGAGGATAGCACGGCATGTCTCCAAAATGGCAGTGGCGCGGCCGGGTCAGGCCACCGCCTTGAACCCGCTCAAAACGTTGACGGCGTTGACGCCGATTTCCTCGACCGCATAGCCGCCCTCCATCACGAAAACTGTGGGCAGCGAGAGCCCGCCGATCGCCTGGCCGATACGGGTGAAATCGTCACTGACCAGCTTGAAGTGGGAAATCGGATCGCCGCCGAACGTATCGACGCCGAGCGAGACCACCAGCGCCTCTGTTCCATGAGCGGCAATACGACCGAGCCCCGTCGCCAGCGCCGCCCCGTACCCGGTATACTCCGTGCCCCACGGCAGCGGCAAATTGAGGTTGAAATCGGCGCCGGCGCCCTCGCCTGTTTCTTCCGCATATCCGCTGTAATAGGGATATTCGACCTGCGGATCGGCGTGAATCGATACAGTCAGCACGTCTGCCCGATCATAGAAAATATCCTGGGTGCCGTTGCCGTGGTGATAGTCGATATCCAGCACAGCGACCTTGCCATAGCCGCGGTCGCGGAAAGCCTGCGCTGCCGCCGCCGCATTGTTGAGGAAACAATAGCCGCCGAAATAATCGCGGCCGGCATGATGGCCGGGCGGACGGCAGAGCGCGAAGGCGGCGTGATCGCCACCGGCGACGATATCGACCGCCGTTACGGCGGCATCCACCGCCGCCTTGGCGGCCGTCCATGTCCCGGCCATGATCGGACTCGACATGTCGATGCAGAAACGGCCGAGCTCGGCCCCCGGACGCTTTGTGGCGCGACGCGACGCGCGCGGCGGCGGCCAGGCATTGGGAAAAGCGTCGATTTCGCCGTTTTCTGCCGACCACGCTTGCCATGCCGTCGACAGAAACGTGACGAATTCCGCATCATGCACCTTGCCGACCGTCTCCAGGCCGTAGTCGCCGATGCCGACAACCGGGCCGAGCGCCACCGCTCGCACTCTTTCGAGAACGAGTTCGACGCGGCGCGGCATTTCAAAACTCGCAACACGCTTGCCGCGGATATATTCGGCTTCTGCGTGTTGCAAGCCATGCAGATCTGAGTAGACGGTTTTCATCATGATCCCGTTGCAATCGTGGTAACGAAGCGCGTCAAAGAGCCGGGCGGCTTGCTGCATCGGCAAACCAGCCGCCGACCGCCGTTTCGAAGGCCAGCCCGGCGCGGAAAACGTCGGCGTCGCAATAGGTCTTGCCGACGATCTGGATACCGGTCGGCACGCCGTTCTCCGCGTGGCCCGAGGGAACGCTGAGCACCGGGCAACGGCTTAGCATGTTGAAAGGATAGGTCATGATCCAGCCATGGCGAGGATCGACGGTCTTGCCGTTGATGGTCAGGCCGTCGACCGGCTGGTAGTCCGCCTTGACGGCCGGCAGTGCCAAGGTCGGGCAGACGAACACGTCGAATTCTTCCATCATCGGCCCGAACGTCGAATACATCTCGCCAGCGGTATAGAGCGACGCCAGGAAATCTTGCGCCGTTACCGACTGCGACGCCTGGGCAAATGCGCGGCTGTATTCGGTCAGCTTTTCGGCACGCTCGTCGAGATATTCCGCCACCCAGGCCCCGAATATGGTGCGAAGATAATCGTCGGCAGCCTTTTCGCTCTTCTTGGTCCAGCCAAGATCGACTTCCACGACTTCGGCGCCAAGCGATCGGAAGATATCCAGCGCTGCGAGCGTGTTGCGACGTACGTCCCCATCGACTTCGTAATAGCCGAGGTCAAGCGAATAGGCGATCCTCCAGCCCGATACGCCGCCGCGATCTATGGGCAGTTCCAGTTTCGGCTTGAGCGAGACGATGTCCTTGGGATGCGGCCCACACATGACGTTCTGCATCAGCAGGCAATCTTCGACGCTGCGCGCCATCGGCCCCGGATGATTGTAGAAATCTAGGTTGAAAGGCGGCGTCGCGGGGTTGCGCCCGTAAGGCGGCTTGTAGCCGACCAGGCCGCAGGCCGAGGCCGGGATGCGGATCGAGCCACCGATATCGGAGCCGGTCGCAAGCGCCGCCATGCCGGCAGCCAGCACTGCACCCGAGCCGCCCGACGAGCCGCCCGGCGTATAATCGAGGTTCCAGGGATTGCGGGTCACGCCCCACAGGCGCGAATGCGTGAAGCCCTCCGAGGAAAATTCCGGCGTCGTCGTGCGGCCATGGACGACAACGCCTGCGTCGAGCAACCTTTGCACCACCGGCGTCGTGGATGTCGCGACATTGTCTTTGTAGATCAGCGAGCCAAAGGTGGTGACCTTGCCTTCGATATTGTTCTCGTCCTTGATGCCCGTCGGCAGGCCTTCGAGGGGCCGGAGATCGCCGGCATCCGCCGCATATCTTGCTTCCGCCTTGCGCGCTTCAGACAGCGCTTCCTCGGCATAGAGCGCCGTGAAGCCGTTGACGGTATCCTTGATCTCTTCCGCCCGTGCGAGATAGGCCTGCAGTAATTCGACCGGCGACAATGTACGGTCCTTGAACCGACGAAGCGCCTCTGAGGCAGTGAGATAGCAGATGTTGAGATCGGACATCAAAATCCCCGGCGATGAAATGGAATGGATCGAACACGGGCAGTAAGCAAAAAAATGATTGATCGGTCAATCAAAATTTTATTGACAGCCGCGTTTCTCGATTCTAGCCTTTTTCCCAAGGCGGCACTGACGACCGCCATCCGAAAAATCGCATGGTTTCTGCCGGCGCGTAAGTCGGCCAATAAAGGGGAACTGAAAATGTCGGATGCACGTATTCGTGAAATGAACTTCTGGGCTGATCGTTATCGCAATGGCGGTATCTCTCGGCGCGAATTTCTTGGTCGGGCTTCGGCCCTCGCAGCAGTGTCGGCCGCCGGACTCGGCTTCAATCCGGCGACGCTTCTCGCGTCGGAACCCAAGCAAGGCGGCTATGCGCGCTTCGGCATGTCGGATGCCTCGCAGCAGGACACACTCGACCCCGGCACATGGCCTACCAGCTTCGCCGAGGCGGCGTTCAACGGCTCGCTGTGCAACAACCTCACCGAGATCGCGGCGGACGGCAGCATCGTCGGCGACCTCGCCGAAAGCTTCGAGCCGGCCGATGGTGCCAAAAAATGGATCTTCAAGATCCGCAACGGCATCACCTTCCACGACGGCAAGAGCCTGACGATAAAGGACATTCAGGAGGCGTTCCACTATCATATGGGCGACAAGTCGACATCCGGCGCAAAGTCGCTGCTGTCGCAGGTGGAATCGATCGACGCCGATGGCCCGAACACCATCATCTTCAACCTCAAATCCGGCACGGCCGACTTCCCCTACCTGGTTGCCGACTTTCATCTGTCGATCATGCCGGCGAAGGAAGAAGGCGGAATCGACTGGCAGCGCGGCGTGGGCACAGGCAGCTTCATCCTCGAGAATTTCGAGCCGGGTTCGTCGGTCAAGATGAAGCGCAATCCGAACTACCACAAGAACAACAAGCCCTATTTCGATGAAGTCGAATTCATTGCCATCATGGACCAGACGGCGCGGCTCAATGCCTTCCTCACCGGCGAAGTCGACTTCAGCGGCGATATCGATGTCCGCAACATGGCGCTGATCGATCGCAACCCGGAACTTGAGATCCTGCGCATCCCGAGCCTGCGCCATTTCACCTTCGACATGGACACCACGGCCAAGCCCTTCGACAATCTCGATGTCCGGCTTGCCATGAAATATGCGCTCGATCGCGACGACATCCTGCGCAAGGTCTTCCTGAATGAAGCCAAGAAAGGTAACGACACGCCGGTCGCCTCGGCCATGCCGTTCTTCAAGGATCCGACGCCACAGTTCGACTATAATATCGAAAAGGCCAAGGAACATCTCGCCAAAGCGGGTCTGAAGACTCTCGACGTCGACCTGTCGGTGTCCGAAGCCGCCTTCCCGGGCGCGACAGAGTCGGCGGTGCTCTACAAGGAGCACGCTGCAAAGGCCGGCATCAACATCAATATCATCCGCGAGGCAGACGACGGCTACTGGGAAAACGTCTGGCTGAAGAAGCCTTTCAACGGCTGTGACTGGTACGGCCGCGCCACCTGCGACTGGCTGTTTTCGACTGCCTATGCCGCCGACGCCTCCTGGAACAACACACACTGGAACAATCCGCGTTTCAACGAGCTGCTTGTTGCCGCCCGCTCGGAGACGGACAATGACAAGCGTGCGGCGCAATATGGCGAAATGCAACAGCTGCTGCACGATGACGGCGGCGTGATCACCGTTGCCTTTGTCAACTGGGTCTACGGCCTGAACAAGAAGATCGCCCACGGACCGGTCAGCGGCATCTTCCCCTGCGATAACCTGCGCATGACCGAGCGCTGGTGGATGGCCTGATGCCTTCGCCCGGCCGCCCGGCTCTACTTCGGAGGTGACAGGCGGCCGGATTTTACATTGAATGAGAATAGCCGCACCCACGCGGCGTGACCGCCCCCGATCTCTCGTCGTCATCAGGGACGGTCACCATTCTCATCCAGCCATAACGGAACATCGGTTTGGTTTCGAATTCGCATCCCATTCTCGGCATGATTCTGCAGCGGCTCGCCCTCGGGCTGTTGAGCCTGCTGATCGTGTCGATCGTCATCTTCACGGCCGTCAGCATGCTTCCGGGTGACTTCGCCAGCGCCGTTTTGGGACGGTCGGCGACACCCGAAACCGTCGCCGCCTTCCAGCAGAACCTTGGTCTGGACCAACCGTGGCCGCGGCGTTACTTCCAGTGGCTCGCTGGCGCGCTGATCGGCGACTTCGGCAACTCCTTCAGCAACCGGCCGGTCAGCGCCGTCATCGGCTCCCGGCTGTTCAACACGCTGAAGCTGGCGGCCTTGACCGCGATGATTGCCGTACCGATTGCGGTATTCCTCGGCACGATCTGCGCACGCTACCGCAACAAGCCGATCGACCGGTTCCTGAGCGCCATCACGCTCGCCTCGATCTCGCTGCCGGAATTCTTCATCGCCTATGTATTGATGCTGTTCCTAGCCACCAAACTGCACATCTTCCCGACGTTGTCGAGCATTCGGGGAAGCATGGACATGTTGGAACAACTGCACCGCATGGCCCTGCCGGTTCTGACGCTGATGTTCGTGACCCTCGCTCACATGATGCGCAATACCCGAGCCGCGCTGATCGGCATCATGTCGCATCCCTATATCGAGATGGCCCGGCTGAAGGGCGAGCCGGAAATGCGCATCATCTTGCGCCATGCGCTGCCCAACGCGATCGGACCTATTGCCAGCGTCATCGCCATCAATCTCGCCTATCTGATTGCGGGCGTGGTGGTCGTTGAAGTGGTGTTCGTCTATCCGGGTATCGGCCAGACAATGGTCGACGCTGTCCGCAATCGCGACGTGCCCGTGGTACAGGCCTGCGCCCTGATCTTCGCTGCAAACTATATCATTCTCAATCTCGTTGCCGACCTTGTTTCCATCGTCAGCAATCCGAGACTGCTCCATCCGAGATGAGGCGATGATGTCCGAATCCAGCCTTTCCGCTTCGCCCGCATCTGCACCGGATCGCAATATGGTCCAACAGATCATCCATGCCTTAAGACAGGCACCGGTAACCGCGCTGACCGGCTTGGTCATCGTCGGCATCTATGTCGTCGCTGCCGTCTTCGCGCCCTGGATCGCACCCTATGGCGAATACGAGGTCGTCTCCGACATTCCATTTGCGCCCTGGAGCGAAGCCAACCTTTTGGGCACCGATCAGCTGGGGCGAGATTTCCTTACCCGAATTATTTACGGTGCCCGCAACTCCATCGGCATCGCCTTCGTAACGACCTTGCTCGCCTTCGCAATCGGCGGCTTCTTCGGGATCATGGCCGCAGCGCTCAGGGGCTGGGTCGACCAGGTTTTTAGCCGTCTCGTCGACGCGGTAATGTCGATCCCCGATCTCATCTTCACCCTTCTCCTGCTGGCAATCTTCGGCTCGTCGGTGCTGAACCTGATCCTGATCATCGCCGTTCTGGATTCGACCCGTATCTTCCGCATTTCCCGGGCATCCGCCATGAATGTGGTGACACTTGATTATGTCGAGGCGTCCACCGCGCGTGGCGAAGGTCTGTACTGGAGGATCGTGCACGAAATCCTGCCTAACATTCTACCGATTCTGATCTCGGAATTCGGCATGCGCTTCTGCTTCGTCTTCCTGGTCATCGCCGCGCTGTCCTTCCTCGGGGTCGGGCTACAGCCACCCATGGCCGAATGGGGATCGATGGTGCGTGACAATGCGGTGCTGATCAATTCCGGCGACATCACGCCACTGATCCCCGCCAGCGCGATCGCGCTGCTGACCGTCGGCGTCAATTTCGTCGCCGACTGGCTGTTGAGCAAATCGAGCGGACTGTCCAATGAAGAGTGAGCCCCAATCGCCCCCCATCGTCCTGTCAGTCACCGATCTCAGGATCGAGGCAAAGGCCAACGACGGTTGGATCGAGATCGTCAAGGGCGTGAACTTGACCTTGCGCCGCGGCGAGGTGCTGGGTCTGGTCGGCGAGTCCGGCGCCGGCAAGTCGACGATCGGCCTGGCCGCTCTCGGCTATTTCCGCCCGGGATGCCGTCGGACCCGCGGCAGCGTGCGTTTCGGCGAAACCGACGTGCTCGGGCTCACGGAAGCGAAACGCCGCACATTGCGCGGTACCCAGGTCGCCTATGTTGCGCAAAGCGCGGCCGCGTCCTTTAACCCCGCCAAGCGACTGATGGACCAGATCGTGGAAGCGGCGGTGACGCGCGGCGGCATGCAGCGCGCCGTGGCCGAGCAACGCGCCGTGGCGTTATTCCGATCCCTGCAACTGCCAAATCCCGAAATATTCGGCAAACGCTATCCGCATCAGGTCTCCGGCGGCCAGTTGCAGCGTGCGATGACGGCCATGGCGATGATCTGCCAGCCGGATCTGATCGTGTTCGACGAACCGACCACCGCGCTGGACGTGACGACACAGGTTGAAGTGCTGGTGTCGATCCGCCGGGCGATCAAGGAACATGGCGCAGCGGTGCTCTATATTTCTCACGACCTGGCAATCGTGGCGCAGATGGCCGATCGCGTCATGGTGCTGCGCTACGGAGAGGCCGTCGAGGAAGCGCCGATCCGCCAGATCATGGAGGCGCCGAGCCACCCTTACACCAAGTCGCTCTGGGCGGTTCGCAGCCTGCAGACGCCCGCAAAACCCGAACTCGAGCCGCTGCTTGAAGTCGAGGGCATATCGGCTGCCTATGGCAGGTTCAAGGCGCTGGAGGACATCGATTTTTCGATCGGCAAGCGCCAGACTCTGGCCGTGGTCGGCGAGTCCGGGTCGGGCAAATCGACGCTCGGCCGGTTGATCGCCGGCCTGATGCCGCCGGTCAAAGGCACAGTCAAGCTCGACGGCAAGTCTCTGCCGACGCTCGTGCGCCAGCGCGACAAAGACATGCTACGCCGGATCCAAATCATCTACCAATCGGCCGACACTGCGCTCAATCCGCGTCATACGATCCGCAAGATTCTCGGCAGGCCATTGACATTCTTCCAGAGCCTGCGCGGCGCGGCGCGTGAACAGCGTGTCATCGAGCTGCTGAAGATGGTGGAACTCGATCCGGGTTATGCGGGTCGCTATCCGGCCCAGCTTTCAGGCGGCCAACGACAGCGCGTAGCGATCGCCCGTGCGCTGGCCGCCAATCCCGACCTGATCATCTGCGACGAAATCACCTCGGCTCTCGACCAGCTCGTCCAGGCCGGCATTCTGCAGATGTTGGCGGACCTGCAGCAGCGGCTCGGCGTATCCTACCTGTTCATCACGCACGACCTGGAGATCGTCCGTGCAATCGCCGACCGCGTCATCGTCATGAGCCAGGGGCGCATCGTCGACCAGGGCTCGCGGGCCGAAGTGCTCTCGCCGCCTTATCCCGACTACACCAAGCTGCTGCTCGATTCAGTGCCGGAAATGGCGCCCGACTGGCTCGACCGCCTGTTGACGAAACGCAGTTCCGCCGTGAATTGACGCATCGCAGCAAGAGGGGCGAGTGCTGCCTGGCCCATACCGCCTGACGGATGAAACATAAACGATGGATATCCTGATTGAACTGAGGTCAGCACGGGCGCGAAGGGATTGCTGCCCGGTAAGGACAGTGATCCCGGACGTTCCGCCTACGACAATCGTCTCTTCCTTGAGGCGATCCTCTGGAAGGTCCGGGTCGGCGCGCCGTGGCGCGATCTGCCGGATGAGTTCGGTCCATGGAACTCGGTGTTCAAGCGGTTCCGCCGACGGGCGAAGAAAGGCGTGTTCGAACGGATTTTCAATGCCTTGTCTGGCGAACCGGATTTCGAATACGCGATGATCGACGCCACGATCATTCGCGTTCATCAGCACGGGATGGGAGCAAAAGGGGGGCTTGCCATCAGGCCATCGGGCGCTCACGCGGCGGACTGACGACAAAGATCAGCGCGCGTGGAATGAGAGATATGGCGTTCCACGCGACGGGCGACGCGAGCAACGGCACGGCGTTTGCGATCACATCCGAAGACGTTTCTCGACCTCATGCTCCCGGAACGCCACAATACAGAGACGGAAATCCACGATATGGTATCGCCGTCCTGAGGTCGTGCTGGGAAGGATTGGGATGAATCGAGCCCAAGCGGGCGACACGCTCCCGGAGCTGCCGGCGACTATCCTGTTGCGCGAGATTGTTCCCGTGCCGAAGCCAATCCCCGGGCAATGTTCTCCGACACCAGCAGGGCATGTTCGGTCACCTGGGGCAATCCCATCAGCTCGCCGAAGGTCCCGCGCGCCAGCGGGCCGGCGATGAAAAGCGTTTCGGCGGCCTCTCCACTCGTGCCGACGGCGCGGCTGTCGTCATCGACCGCAAGGCCGAGGCCGACTGTTGATTTCCACCCAGAAGTGAGCCGGGTAGGCGTCTAATTTCCACTGAGAATTGAGCCATGTGAACCTTTCCCCAAAGCGGTGAGCGGCGG
>NZ_QURN01000021.1 GCF_003403035.1 Mesorhizobium denitrificans
TGACCGGGCGCTAATCGGCGTGCCCTTCAACGCCCCTAAACAGGGGTCCCTTTTGCGCGAAAATACGGGGTCCCAATTCCACGGTCATTGACAGTCATACTTCTCACTGCAAATGTTGCGCTGCTCATTTGAGGAAACCCAATTGCGCACTCAATGCATCTCAAGTTGTTTTTATATCTCGATTTTTATCTGTCGTTTAATAAATGATAGTTGTATTCAAAAGTTCCTTGAAGCGTAAGTTTTAATGGAAATTTGTATTTCTTTATTTTCTAAAGTAACCATAGGTTGTATTTCAGTGATTTATAATATGCTTTTTGCATCGCGATATAATTTGTTTTCAGGCCATCACGGTTCGGCCTTTATTGCGGCGCAGCACGCATAAGTTGCTATCTAGCAAAATCCGGAGAATTTCTGAAATGCCGAAAAATCTCGTCTCACTCGCGGCAGCGCTAACGCTAACCGTCAGCGCTTGCACCCTGCCCTCAACATTGACGTTCGCGGCTGACACGCAGGCTCGCGAAACTCCGCCAGCAGCAGACGATTTCGGTGGGGTGAAGATTGGCACGCTCCGCTGCGAAGTAGGCGGCGGGATAGGCTATGTGTTCGGTTCGGCCAAGCAAATCGATTGCACATTCCGCTCAGTCCACGGCGGCAGCGACAGCTATTCAGGCGTTATTCGCAAGCTCGGCGTTGATCTTGGCTTTACGACGCATGGGCGACTCGTGTGGGCTGTGTTTGCGCCGACGGCAGGTTATCACCACGGTTCGCTCGCAGGGCGCTATCGCGGCGCAACTGCCGAGGCCACCGTGGGGCTGGGCGCGGGCGCGAATGTGCTCGTGGGCGGAACGACCGGCTCGGTGCATCTGCAGCTTTTGAGCCTGACCGGCCAAACCGGGCTGAATGTCGCCGCCACCGGTACGTCAATGACGCTTAATCCTGCTTGACGGTTTCTTAGCCGGCAGTGGCACGGAATCTACGACTTTGGCTGCGTCACCAAGCAGCCAAAGCTGACCGAGCGGCTCGCCACCTTCAAGCGGCGCGCGCGGCACGCCATCTACGCTCGTGCGCTCCAGAACGGCGGGCGTGACCACCACGACAACCGCGACCTCCAGCGGAACGACACGGCCAGCGCCCTCGGTGCGCTTGGCCATGTTAACGGTGTCGCCGACAACCGTGTAGTTGATGCGCCCGCCATATCCCAAATCGCCGACAACGGCTTCGCCGGAATGGATGCCGATGCGAATGCGGCAGTAATCGACACCAGCCAAGCGCTGCTGCTCAATATAGGGCGTGAGTTCGCGCGATATAGTCAGAGCCGCGGCTACCGCGTGTTTCGCGTGATCTTCATCCGGGACAGGCGCTCCCCAGAATGCCATCAGGCCATCGCCGGTATATTTGTCGATAGTACCGCTGTTTTCCTCGATTATTGGCCCTATTTTGCTGAATATCGCATCCAGATAATTCGCGACTTCATCCGCCGGGCGATCTTTTGCGAAGCGGGTGTAGCCTTGCAGGTCGAGAAACATGACGCTCATGTCGCGGCGAACCGGGCGGCTACTATCGCTGCCAAGCGAGAGCAATTGACGGACAAGCGACTTCGGCACATAGCGCTCGAATGCGGTAAGCGCGCGTGTGGTGCGGCGCATGGCGGCGGCGGTTTCGGCCACCTCCTCAACGCGGCTGTGCTCCCACTGCTGCAGCCCGCGCTCCCTGAAATCAAACTCGCCAATGGCGCGCGAGGCTGCGCCAAAATCCGTAATGGGTCTGGCAAGACCGCGCGCCAGACGCGTGGCGGCAAGGATAGCGAGCAGCATCAACGCCAACCCAACGCCGGTGACAGTGGCACTGAGCCAGCGGTCGCCCTGTGTCGCGGAAGACGGCAGATAGAAGCCCGCCATCATGTCCGCCTGTCCGGGCAAAGCCAGCTTGCGGTAGATGAACGTATAGCTGGTGCCGTCCACATTGGCCCGATGGCCGGTTGCCTCTCGCAACGGCGACGAACCGCCGAGCGGGCTCGTGCTGTCCCACATATGCGCCAGAACCGGATCGCCCAATGTTTTTATCGTCGGAAGTTGCTCGTCATCGACCGCTTTCTTCATAAGCTCCCGCGAAATCATGGCCGGGTGCGCGATAACATATTCGCGGTCTGCGATAACGAACGGCGTCACGTCGAATTGCTTGCCGATGTCGGCGAGATCTTCCGATAGCGCGCGGGCGAGCATAAAGGCACTAAGAACGCCGATAAGCTCATTGTTGCGACGAATCGGCGCCGCGTAGGTGAATATGATCTCACCCGTGACATGAGAAAAGGCAGGCGGCGACCAGCGGCCGGGACCGCCCTCTTTCATAAGTTCCAGTATGCGCTGTCGATATGCATCGCCCGTGGCCTCGGCCAACGCTTCTTCGCCGCTGCGATTCCATCGCCTGAGCGAGCCGTCCGTGCCGATCAAGGCGATGCCGCTGACGCCCGGTGAGGCGGCGAGCAGGCCACGCACGAAGGCACCGAACTCGCCTGTGTTGTCAGGCGAGATTATACCGGTTGCGATGGTAGAAGCGGCCGCGTCGATCTGCTGGGAAACCGGGAGCGTGAGTCGCTCGATGGGCGTAACCACCGATTCGACCAACAGGTCGCCACGATCACGCAGGAGCCAGCCTGTGACCTCGCGCGCGGCGATTGCGCCGACAATAATGACCGGCAGCATGACCGCCAAAATGAGCAGCGCCAGCACCACGGGCAGGAATTTGCCAATAGCCCAGCGCTTTGGCGCGCCCGCATTTGATTCTGTCCGTGCCGTCATCCGCTCTTTCGCTAACGCCCTCTTCCGACACGTCTGTACCTTGTCATGAACAAGCATTATGGGGAAGTGTTGCCACCGAGAGCCTTAAAATCGCGTACAAACATTATGTTACAGCAAACGCTGAATTGTTTTTCGATTGGTTGCAATATTTGCGCACGAGTGGTGTATTCACCGCGACGGAGCGTTCGAACCGCCTGACCGGCCGAACGAAAAGGTATCTGAGGCCATGAAGCGGCGTTTCGACGAAGCTCGTATTCTTATGTACAGTCACGACACGTTCGGTCTGGGCCATCTGCGCCGCTGCCGAACAATAGCGCATGCGCTGGTCGAGGACTATCGCGGGCTGAATGTGCTCATCATTTCCGGCTCGCCGATCGCCGGCGCGTTCGAATATCGCGCGCGCGTGGATTTCGTGAAGATTCCCAGCGTTATCAAGCTGCGCAACGGCGAATATACCTCGCTGGAAAAGCACATCGACCTGCAAGACACACTGACGATGCGGCAGTCGATTATCCGCAGCACGGCGGAAACATTCCGGCCGGATATATTCATCGTCGACAAGGAGCCGTTGGGTCTGCGCGGCGAAGTGGAAGACACGCTCTCCTACCTGAAAACGCGTGGAACGGCGCTGGTTCTGGGTCTGCGCGAGGTGATGGACGCGCCGCAATTGCTGGAAGCCGAATGGAAGCGCGCGGACGTGATGCGCAAAATCGGCATGTTCTACGATTCGATCTGGGTCTATGGACCACCGGATTTTTACGATCCGCTGACCGGTCTTGATGTGCCGCAAGCGGTAAGCTCAAAGATGGATTTCGTAGGCTTCCTGCAGCGCAAGGTGCCGGACGTACAAGCGCCGGACCATCGACCGGAGGGCAACTATCTGCTGGTTACAACCGGCGGTGGCGGCGATGGCGCCGACCTCGTTCACAACGTAATCCATGCATACCAGAGCGACCCAGACCTTACGCACCCCGCGCTGATTGTGCTTGGGCCTTATATGCCTGCGAAAAAGCGTCGCAAACTGATGCGCAAGAGTGCGCCAATCAGCCAAATCCGCATGATCGAGTTCGACAACCGCATGGAGGATTTGATCGCGGGCGCGAGCGGCGTCGTCGCAATGGGCGGCTACAACACCTATTGCGAAATAATGTCGTTCGACAAGCCAGCGCTGATCGTGCCGCGCGTTGCGCCACGGCAGGAACAGCTTATTCGCGCAAAACGCGCCTCCGAACTCGGCCTGCTCGATATGTTGCTGCCGGAGCAGGCGGAAGATCCGGCGATTATGGCCGCGAAGCTAAAAGAGTTGCCGAGTCGCCCCCGCCCCTCTCAAAGCGCACCGAATTTGCGGCTTGAAGGGCTTTCGCGAATCTCAGATCTCGTTGGCGACTGGCTGGAGCGCAGCGAGCGGCGTCATTTCTCCGTTGTCGACGGCGGAAGCTGAGTATAGCGGCCTTCGGAATGAACAACAGAAAACTCGTGATCGTGCTGAAAGGTTATCCGCGTCTTTCGGAAACCTTCATCGCTCAAGAGCTTCGCGGGCTGGAAAAGGCCGGGTTCAAGCTCAACATCGTTGCGTTGCGGCGGCCGACCGACACAAAGCGGCATCCTATCCATGACGAGATAGAAGCCGAGGTTCACTACCTTCCCGAATATCTGCATGATGAGCCGTGGCGCGTGTTGCGTGCGTTCCTGGCCACATTGCCCACCGCCGGATTCTGGCGCGCGTTTGCGGCATTTGCGCGAGATTTGCCGCGGGATTTCACGCGCAACCGCGTGCGCAGGTTCGGTCAGGCGCTGGTGCTGACGCATGAATGGCCGCAGGATGGCTTTTGGCTGCACGCGCACTTCGCGCATACGCCTGCCTCGGTTACGCGCTATGCGGCGCTGATGCTTGGAATGGCGTGGACATGCTCCGCGCATGCAAAGGACATATGGACCTCTCCGGACTGGGAGCTTTCGGAAAAGCTTGCGGATGCGCGCTGGACAGTGACCTGCACACAAAGCGGCTTCGAGCATTTGCGCGATCTGGTGGGTGGACGGTCGGCGGTGCATCTGAGCTATCACGGCCTCGATCTGGATCGGTTCGGGCCATATGATCAGCGACGTCAAATGCGCGACGGGTCTGACGCTGAACAACCGGTGCGAATAGTGAGTGTCGGGCGCGCGGTGGAGAAAAAGGGCTTTGATACGCTGCTGGACGCGCTGGCGCTGCTTCCGCCTGACTTGCATTGGCGGCTGACGCAGATTGGCGCGGGCGAAAAGCTGGCCGAGCTGAAGGCACAGGCCCAGCGGCTGGGAATTGCTGACCGGATTGAATGGAAAGGCGCGCTGGCACAGGCCGAAGTGCTCGCGCAATATCGCGAGTCGGACATTTTCACGCTCGCCTGCCGGATTGCACATGATGGCGACCGTGACGGCTTGCCGAATGTGCTGGTAGAGGCCGCGAGCCAGGCCCTTGCGTGCGTTGCCACCGATGTTTCCGGCATACCGGAATTGCTGACAGACGGCGAAAACGGGCTGGTCGTTCCGTCGGAAAACCCAACCGCGCTTGCGGCGGCATTGGAGCGCGCCGTACGAGAACCGACGCTGCGCGCCAAGCTCGGCAAGGCGGCGGAGCAGCGCGTGCGTCAACATTTCGACCATCATTCGAGCATTGATCAGCTGAAGAAGCTGTTTGATCAGGAATGGGCGAAGGTATGAGCGGTCCGCGCGTTCTGTTCTACGTGCAGCACTTGCTAGGCATCGGGCATTTGGCGCGCGCGAGCCGCATTGCATCTGCGCTGCAAGCAGCGGGCTTTGATCTTACACTCGTTACCGGCGGGACCGCGGTGGATGGATTTCCGGCGCCGGACATCAGGCATTTCGCGCTTGCGCCGGTGATTGCGAGTGAGGGCTTTTCAGGGCTGGCTCAGCCGGACGGAACGCCGGTTGACGATGCGTTTTTGGCGCGGCGGCGAGAGCAGCTTCTGGCTATTTTTGCCGAGTTGCATCCCGACATCGTCATCACCGAGGCGTTTCCGTTTGGACGGAGGCAGATGCGGTTTGAACTGCTGCCCCTGCTTGACGCGATCGAAGCACGAGCGGACCGACCGATGCTGTCGGCGTCCATCCGCGACATTATGCAGGAGCGCGTCAAGCCCGGACGAAATGAAGAAACCGCCGAACTTGTGCGCGAACATTTCGACCTCGTGCTGGTGCATGGCGATGAACGCTTTGCGAAGCTGGAGGAGACATTTCCGCTGGCGGGGTCCATTGCAGACCGAATTGAATATACCGGCCTCGTCGCCGGCCCACCACCAGAGCCGACAACCGAGCGCTTCGATGTGCTGGTTTCGGCGGGAGGCGGTGCCGCCGGGCGCGCGCTGGTGGAGGCGACCGCAGGTGCGGCGCGGAGCGCAAGTCGCAGCCAACAATGGGCGCTGATTACGGGGCCGAACCTGCCGCAAGCCGACTTCGACGCAGCCTTGCGAAATGCGCCTGCGCATCTTTCCATCTACCGATTCAGGCGGGATTTTTCGAGCCTGCTCACGGGTGCGGAACTGTCCGTTTCGCAAGCGGGTTACAATACGGTGTGCGACATTCTGCGAGCGGGTTGCCGGTCGTTGCTGGTGCCGTTTGCCGCGGGTGGCGAGACGGAGCAGACAAGCCGCGCTGAGCGGCTCGCGGCAATGGGATTGGCAAGCGTTCTAACGGAGGCGGAGCTCACCGCGGATTCGCTTTCGAGCGCCATCCAAAACGAGCTTTCCAAGCCACGGCCGCCGTCAAATGCGCTCGATCTGGACGGAGCAAAAAAGACGGCGGACGCGCTTCGGAAACGCTGGACCACTTTCAGAAAATAGGCATTCAACTCAACTGCTTATGCATATTATATTATGCATTATCTGAGGAACTTAAACTGATCCTATAAGCATGAAGCGGTTGTATTTCTTCTGTGGCAAGGTGCCTGAAAAACGTATATCGGCCAGGCGCGCAAGCTGCTCAAATGCCTGTTGCGACTCGACGCAGTTAATGTGGGTCGGCTCGGCAAAATAATCGTTCGATTGCAGCAACACCTTCGTGCCTTTGGGCAGCATATCCAGCCAGCCGCGCACGTCTGCAATGTGCTCGCAGCTTGTGTTGACAACCAGATCGGGCGTGGCGCTGGCATAGTCCAGCGCGTACATATCGGCGGTTACGGCGCGAAAGCCGGGTGCGTCCTTGTTCATGGTTTCGGCAACTGCGGCGACATCCTCATCGATGTCGATTGAGTCGATCTGGCTGATGTCGAAACGCGCATCATCTAGGAGCATGGCAGCAAGCACACCATACCACCCACCCAACACCCAAATGCGCTGGAATGCGCCGCCACAGGTGTTGAAAAGCTCGTCGCGCGCCCACATCTTGCAAGCCACCTGTTTGTGGTTGAATGCATTCGCGATGTCCGCATCGGGATGTTTCGCGATAATTTTTGCGAGGCGTCCAACCAGACCGGATTGCGTGTAAGCGGCGATGCCGCGCGTGAGGTCAAAGGCGTTCTCGCGCCAATCGACAGTTGCATCAATGCGGTTGTTCTGATCCATGCGTGTGTTCTATGTTGAGTTGCCGTTTGCGACAACAATTTCCAGCAAATAGCCTGCCCCAGCAAATAGCCTGCCAAGGAATTCCGAATGCTCAACCCCGAATACCTGCCCGCCGATGCATTTGACAGTCTGCCGCATCTGGCTGGGCCTGCGGCGGAAATCCGTCAGGTTTTGGCTGCGCATTTCGTGCGCGATTGCGAGCATATTGTGGAGATCGGCGGGCACATTCGACCGGTGACCGGCTATCTGACCCACACGCCAAAGTCGGTGCTTTCGGTTGACCCCAAGACGCCGGACTATGAGTCGTTCGAGCTTAACGGCAAGCCGAGCCATGTGCGGCATATAGCAAAGAAATTTCAGGAGGTTGAATATAATTATTCACCCGGCTCTTATGGGCTTGTGCTGCTTGGCTACTCGCTGAAACCATTTGGCAAGCGCGAGCCGCTGGGCGAGCTTCTGTTTTCGCTGATCGACAATGCGAAGGTGGTTGTGATCGAATATCCGCCGGAGCTTGAGCGCGCAACTTCGCAGGTGCCGGAAATCGTGACGCGGCCTTCGCTGAAACAGTTTTGCAGCTTCGCACTCGATCTGCATGACGACGCGATAGAAGACTCGCCCTATACGCGCCGCCTCTTTTACGTTTTGCATCCGGCTGGCTGAGGCGCAATGGAGCCGTCGCTACTCCGCTACATCTGGACTCACACCTGGCGCCAACAGCTTTGGATCGTGGCGATCGTCGTGCTTTCGATGATCCCCTACTATATGTCGTTCGACCTGCCAAAGCTGATCGTCAACGGGCCGATACAGGGCGGAGGTTTTGAAAAGCCGGGCGCTACGCAGACCTTTATGAACATCGCCTATGATTTTCCGCTGATCGGTCATGTCGAGTTCTTTTCCGGTTTCCAGCTAGGGCGCGAGCAGATGTTGCTTGCGCTCAGCATGGTTTTTCTGCTGCTGGTCGTGATTAACGGCCTCTTCAAGCTCTACATCAACACCTATAAGGGGCGGCTCGGCGAGCGGATGTTGCGTCGCGTGCGCTACCAGCTTGTCGATCTGGTGCTGCGGTTCCCCATCAGCCACTTCAAGCGCGTGAAATCCGCCGAAGTGGCGACCATGATCAAGGATGAGGTCGAGCCGATGGGCGGCTTCATCGGTGACGCATTTGTGCAGCCCGTTTTTCTCGGCGGGCAGGCTCTGACGGCGCTGATATTCATCATGGTGCAGAGCTTTTGGCTGGGCTTGATCGCGCTGGCTATCGTGGCGGTGCAGATCGTTCTCATTCCCAGAATGCGCCGGCGCCTGCTGGTGCTGGGGCGCGAACGTCAGCTTACCGCGCGCGAGCTTTCAGGCCGCGTTGGCGAGATCGTGGACGGCATCGGCGCGATCCATATCAACGACACTTCCAATTTCGAGCGCGCCGACATTGCAGCGCGGCTGGGACGTATCTTCAAGATCAGGTACGACCTCTATCAATGGAAGTTTATGGTCAAGTTTATCAATAACTTCCTGGCGCAGATTACACCATTTCTGTTCTACATGATCGGCGGTTATCTGGCGCTTGAGGGGCGGCTGGACGTTGGCCAGCTCGTTGCCGTTATCGCTGCGTATAAGGATTTGCCGGGGCCGATGAAAGACCTGATCGACTGGGACCAGATGCGGCAGGACGTGCAGGTCAAGTACGCACAGGTGGTCGAGCAATTCACCGTGGACCGCATGCTGGAAGCCAAGCAGCAGGCGATAACGCTGGACGCGATTTCGCCCATGGCGGGCGCACTGGCGGCAGTGAACCTGACTATGCACGACGACGGTGGCGCGCCGCTGGTAGAGCATGTTTCCTTCGAGGTGCATCCGGGCGACCATGTTGCGCTGGTGGGAACCGCAGCCGGAGGCGCGGACTCGCTGGGCGAGGCTTTCGCGCGGCTGACGCAGCCAATTTCAGGACGTGTCACGCATGGCGATTCGGACCTGCTCGACATTTCCGAATCCGTTACCGGGCGACGTATGGCCTACGCGTCGTCGGATGTTTCGATGTTCCAGGGCACGCTGCGGGACAATTTGCTCTATGGTTTGAAACACGCGCCGATGCGCCCAAAAACCTACGATGAAGGCGGCATGACGCAGCGCAAATGGGAGATTGCTGAAGCGCGCAATGCGGGCAATCCCGACTTCGACATTCTGAGTGACTGGATCGACTATGAATCGGCGGGCGTGAAAGGCCCGGACGACATTTACAACGCTATCCGGCCTGTTCTTGAGGCGGTGCTGTTGTCGCGCGATGTGCTTGATCTGGGGCTACGCTCGCCCGCCCATCCGGCACGCCACACCAAGCTTGTCGAGCATATCGGCGAATTGCGCAGCGCTTTGCGTGCGCGCCTGGAAAAGGCGGATATGAGCGGCATGGTCGTTCCGTTCGAGCCCGGCAGCTATAATCGCGAGGCGACAGTCGGCGAAAACCTGCTGTTTGGTGCGGCGACGGGACCGGAACTGCGCGGCAAAGGGCTGGCGGAAAATCCCTATTTCATATCGGTGCTGAGGGAGTCCGGGTTGGGCGAACGGCTCTATACGATGGGTCTGGATATCGCCGAGCAAGCGATCGAACTGTTTGCGGACTTGCCGCCCGACCATCCGTTTTTCCAGCAGCTCGCCTTTATGACGCCGGAAGAAATTCCGACTTTTCAGGCGCTGTTGCAGAAGCTGAAAGGCAAGCCGTTTGCGTCTGTCAGCTCGGATGATCGCGCCGCGATTATCGCGCTGAGCTTTGCTTACATAGAGCCGCGCCATCGCTTCGGTTTGCTGACCGACGAGTTGATGAAGAAGATCGTCGATGCGCGCGAAGCCTTCTACCGCAACATGCCAGATGACCTGAAGGGCGCAATCGAGCGTTACGACCCCAACCGCTACACCGATGCGGCGAGCGTGATGGACAATGTGCTGTTTGGTCGCCTGAGCCACGGCCAGGCCGATGGCGCAGAGCGAGTGCGCACGATGGTCTGCGAGATTCTCGACGAGTATGGCGTTTATGATGAAGTGCTGGACGTTGGATTGAGCTTCAATGTCGGCGTTGGCGGCAGACGATTGAGCGGCGCGCAGCGACAAAAGCTCGACCTTGCGCGCGCGATTCTCAAGCGGTCCGACTTCCTGATCATAAACCGGCCGCTGCTCGCACTCGACAGTCGCACGCAAGACCAGATCTTGCGCAACGTTCTGGAAGAGGTGAAACGCGGTGATCGGAACCCAGCAGTTCTGTGGGTGGTGAGCGCGCCGGCCATGTCACAATATTTCGACCGGGTGCTGGTATTCGACGGAAGCCACCTTGTGGGCGACGGAACGAATGAGACTTTGCGCTCCGATAACGCTATCTTCAAACAGCTGGTAAGTTGAGGCTGCCATCATGATGTTGAAAGAAGAAGTGGGTATGTTGCGGCAGGTGCCGCTCTTTTCGGGAATTGAGCCGGCCAAGCTCAAGCTTCTCGCTTTCACCTCCGACCGCGTGAGCTATCGCGATGGGCAGGACCTGTTTCGGCAGGGCGATGAGGGCGATGCGGCCTACGTGATTCTTTCCGGCGAGGCAGACATTATCGTGGATTCAGATGCCGGACCGATTACCGTTGCGCATGTGGAGCCAAACTCCATCGTGGGCGAAATCGCCATTCTTTGCGATGTTTCGCGAACCGCGACCGTGCGCGCAAGGGGGCCGGTAGAAACACTGCGCATTCGCAAGGACCATTTTCTGCGGATGTTGCGCGAATTTCCTGAAATGACGATCGAGATCGTTCGTGTGTTGGCAAACCGGCTTTCCAGCACAACCGCCGAACTTGCCGAAGCGAAGTCCAACCACCACTAGGATGCCAGTCTCGCCAATCCCGAATTGCGGGTCTATGGTGCCGTTATGGGGGAAGTGAAGTCGAGGCAGATGGCTGGGGAAGCGTTTCGCGTAAAATTCTGGGGGGTGCGGGGTAGCATTCCCGTATCAGGCGCAGAATTCATGAAGGTTGGCGGAAATACGGCTTGCATCGAAATGCGTTGTGGGTCGCACACGCTCATATTCGACGCAGGCTCTGGCATTCGCGGACTGGGGGAAGCACTGCATCGCGAAGGCATTGCCAAACTCGACCTGTTTTTCACCCACTGCCACTATGACCACATTATCGGCTTTCCATTTTTTCCGCCGCTCTATGACCGGCAGACAAAGCTAACTATTTGGTCGGGGCATCTGGCAGGCCGGATGACCACGCAGGAAATGATAGAGACGTTCGTTTCCCCGCCGTGGTTTCCCGGCAAGATCGGCATTTGTCGTGCAAAATTTCAGTGGGAGGATTTCGTGTCAGGCGATGTGCTGATGCCGCAAGATGGCGTCGTGATTCGTACTGCAAGCTTGAATCATCCCGGCGGATGCATCGGTTATCGCGTGGAATGGAATGGCAAGGTCGCTGCCTATGTCAGCGACACGGAACATGTGAGCGAAGAGCTGGACGAGGCCGTTCTGGGCTTGATGAAAAACGCCGATCTGGCGATTTACGACTGCACCTATACAGAAGCGGAAATGCCGCATCGGGTCGGGTTCGGGCATTCGACATGGGAGCGCGGCGTGCGGCTGTGCGAGGCGGCGGGCGCGAAACGCCTTGCGATATTCCACCACGATCCTGCCCGAACGGATGCCGAACTGGCCAAGCATGAGCGCGCGGCACAGGAGGCATTTGAGGGCGCTTTTGTTGCGCGCGACGGACTTACGCTGAACCTCTGAGCAGCGCTTCGCCCGTCAGCCATTCAATGTTGAATGAGCGCGTGATGGCGAAGAGCTTTTCAAAGAAGGTCCACACCGCTTCGTCATGCACGAGGTGGTGCGCGAGAATGCCAACCGGCTCGCGTTGGCCGAGGCGCTCGACAATCTGATTCACCAACGCGGAATGATCGACGCAGCCGCGCGTGCCATGCCAGTCGATCAGATCGACATTGCTGTTGATGGTTCGGATCGGGCCGGGTTCTGCGGGGCCGAAGGTGGACAACGCCTCGAAGCCGATATTTGGAAGCAGCGGCGGTATCCGTGGATCGATGCGATTCCACGGCGGGACAAGCATTGGGATGAAGCGCTGGCTGTGCAGGACCGCCAGCTTTTCGCGCCCCGTCCGCAACTCATTAAGTATCTCGTCCAATGGACGCTGCGGCCCCAATTCCTGCTTTTTCTCTGTCGGACCTGCGTGGTTCTGATGCGCCCAACCATGCACGGCGACGCTGACGGATTTGGCGTTGGCAAGGCGTTCCGCAAGAGCCTCTCCGGTGGGTTGCGGGATGACCGCCAGCACTAGTGGAACATCGGCTTGCTCGCAGGTTGCGATGAGACGGTCCAATGCTTCAGTCGGCTCAATCGCGTCATCATCGCGCAGCCAGAATTTCGGGCGGATGCCGCTTTCGAGCGCATGAGTGAGCGGCGCCCAGATGGCGTCAGACATGCACGACCTCCGCAAGTATTTTGTCGAGACGCTGGGCGGCGGCTTCAAGCGAGCGCTCGGTGGTTACAAACGCCCTGCCCCGCTCGCCCATGTGCTGCCGAAGGTTTGCGTCGGTTAGCAGTTTTGCGATGGCATTCGCGAAGGCCGCAACATCGCCGGGTTCTGTGAGCATCGCGGTTTCTCCATCGCGCACAGCTTCCGGCACACCAGCGATGCGCTGCGCCACAACAGGTAATTCGGCGGCCTGCGCTTCCAGATAAGCGAGGCCGTAGGCTTCGCCAAAGCCCGGCCAGACGTAGAGGTCTGCCTGTGCGAGAACGGCCGGCACATCTTGCGGCGCGACCTGGCCGGCCCAATGAATACGGCTCGGCTGAATGGAACTGAAAAGCTGACGCACGTCCGGCGCGGCGGGTCCGTCGCCAACTATGGTGATCGTCCACGGCAACTCGCCAAGCAGCACCAAGACGTCGGCGAGCATGCGATAGCTTTCGAGCTTGTCGCCGGGGCGCATCATCGCGACAGTGATAAGGCGAAGCGGATCGTTGAGTTGCTTCACTGGTTTCGCAGCGGGCTTGATGAAAGGCGAAAAGCGCTCGAGGCGCGCGTTGGGCGCTGCAAATTTCAGGCCGGATGCATCGCGCTCGGTGAAACAGAGATTGACCGTTGCGCGTTGCACGGCCTCGACGATGGTGTCCTGCGTTTGCCTCCAGACGCCCTCATTGCGACGTACTGAATAGGACGCCTCGGCGGTGATGTAGGGGATGCCCGCGCGCTGCGCGAGCACCAGCCCGAGCAGGTCTGGCGCTTTGTAATAAGGATGGTAGGTGAACCAGACGTCAGGCACGCCCGCGCTCTGCCATGCTTGCTCGATGCGCATGCCTTCGGTCGTGGCGCCAGCCGCAAGCGCTTCGTAGTGTGCCGGGTCAGGCGTTGCGCAGAACGCACGCAGGCTCGAGGCGAGTTCCACTGTGTGGCCGGCAAATTCCAGCGCTTCGATCAACAACCGCGCCATCTGGCGGTCGCCGGACGGAACGGGGTGATCTGGAGCCTTGAGTGGAGCGTAAAAGGCAATGCGCATCGATATGGCTCATTGTCCGAAACTGCGCCTGAGTCAAATTCGCTTTGAGAAGGACGCGACACGCAACTTGTGATAGTCCAGCGCTGATGGATAGCCTGAATGCGGACAGGACCTTTCTTGACACTCTGCCGGTGTTTGCCGCGTTTGAGAACGTAACGGATTTTGAGCAGTACAGGCCCCTGCCCGCCGATTGGGTGCTGGCCGCCGCCGACATTGTGAATTCGACCCAGGCGATTGCGGCCGGACGCTACAAATCCGTGAACACGGCGGGCGCGAGCGTGATTTCCGCTCTGCTCAACCAGAGCGGTACGCGTGATCTGCCTTTCGTTTTTGGCGGAGATGGCGCGCTGGTGGCATTGCCTCCCGCAAACAGGCAAGACGCGGAACAAGCGCTGGCTGCTGTGCAGAGCTGGGTTGCGGAAGAACTGAACCTAGAATTGCGGGCTGCGCTCGTGCCGGTGGAAGACGTGCGCAAGCATGGTTTCGACGTGCGCGTGGCGCGGGTGCAGGTTTCAGAACATGTGACCTACGCCATGTTTGCCGGCGGCGGGGCCAGTTGGGCCGAGAGCGAGATGAAGGCCGGCCACTATCGCGTTGCGCCAGCACCGGCCGGGTCGAGGCCCGATCTGACCGGTCTTTCTTGCCGCTGGGACCCTATCGATGCGCGCAATGGCGAGATTGTTTCCGTGATCGCGGTGCCGAATGGAGCCGACAGCCTGCCGGGCTTTGCAGTGCTGGTGGTCGATTTGGTTGCGCTGGCGGGGCAGCAAGAACGCGGCGGGCATCCGATACCGCTTGAAGGATTGCACCACAGCTTTCCGCCACGTGGTCTAGACATTGAAGCTCGCGCGCTGGCACCCAAGGGGCACAGGATCGTTCCCAAGCTATGGATCCTTTTTCAGCTTGCGCTGAACATTTACAGCGAAAAGACGGGACGCTCGCTGGGGCGGTTCAACGCTGCGCGCTACAAACGCGACGTCGCCAACAATTCGGATTTTCGCAAGTTTGACGATGGCCTGAAAATGACCATCGACGTGGATGCCGAAACGCTGTCGAAAATCGAGCAGAGGCTGACGCTGGCGGAGCACGATGGCGTGTGCCGCTTCGGCATTCACCGGCAAAAGACAGCGTTGATGACGTGCATTGTCGCGACACCGCTTGCGCCGGATCACATCCATTTCGTTGACGGTGCAGCGGGCGGCTACGCGATGGCAGCAATGAACCTCAAATCGAAGATCGCAGCTTGAGGTTGGCTAGGCGGCTGCCTACCTAAGCCTTTATGCCTCCCAAGGCTCCTGCCCTGCGCAGAAAGGTTGCCCATGTCTTCCTCTACCAATGAAATTTCCCGTATCATGCTCGACCGCGTGACCGATTGGCTGACTAAAGCCTCGCTGCGCGGTGAAAGTCTTGAAACGATTGTTCGAGGCTTTTGCGACAGGCTGGCTGCGACCGGAATGCCGCTGCTGCGCGCGCATATGAGCTTTTCAATGCTGCATCCGCTCTATGATGCGCTTGGCTTCACATGGGTTCGCGGTCAACCGATGGAGGTTGAAGGCTATCGCAAAGGCGTGGATGGCGCGTCCGCGCGGTTTCTCGCCAGCCCCTATTATTACCTGTTCTCGAACAATCTGGAGCATCTGCGGCGCAGGATTGATCCCGACATACAGTATGAATTTCCAGTCCTTGAAGATCTCAAGGAGATGGGCGCGACAGACTATCTGGCATTCCGCCATTCGTTCGACAGCACGGAAGAGCGAGGCATGATTGGCTCATGGGCAACCGACTACCCCACGGGATTCAGTGATGAAATGATCGGCGAGCTTCTGCGCCTGCAGAGCCACCTCGCAATGGCGTGCAAAATGGCGGTGCTGAGCAAGCTCGCGGACAATATGATGTCCACCTATCTTGGCGACGAAGCGGGGCGGCGCGTGCTGAACGGCAAGATCAAGCGCGGCGAAGGTGACACAATCCGCGCGGCGCTGGTGATCGCGGATATGCGTGGCTCGACCATGCTGGCGGAGACTGCCGGGCGCGAGGTCTATATCGACACGCTGAACCAGTTTTTCGATGCGCTGGCGACACCATTCAATCGCGCGGGCGGGCAGATATTGAGCTTTCTCGGCGATGGCTTTCTGGCACTTTTTCCCTGCGAGCGGCACCGGGAGCCTTCCGAAGAGGCGTGCCGCTCGGCGCTGATGGCCGCGCGCCAAGCCGTAGCTCGAATGGATGCGCTGAACGCTCGCAGACAAGCAAATGGCCAGCAACAGATTGGCTTCGGCATCGGCTTGAATGTCGGCAACGTCATGTTCGGCAATGTCGGCCTTTCAGACCGGCTGACATTCTCCGTGTTCGGATCTGCCGTGAACGAGGCGGACCGCCTGCAGAGCCTGACAAAAAAATATCCGAACCGATTGATCGCCAGCCGCGATTTTGCCAATTATTGCGGCGGAGAAGGTTGGCAAACGCTCGGCAAGGAGAAACTCGCAGGCATCCGGAACAAGGTTACTGTCCTGACGCCGGAAATTGGCAGTATCGAAGACTATGTTGAGGATGGCGCGGCATATGAACCGCTCGACCACATGTCTGATGCCGAGCGCCTGATCATGCTGCATCGTGAGCCGGAAAAAACGAGTGGTGAGGGGAAAAAATTCCAATGATAAACGGCGCGCGAGCGAAGCTTCTGGCCTTAGCCATTGCCGGTCTGACCAGTTTGCCCGCCGCCGCCCAAAGTACGAAACTGACGGACGGTTTCGAAGGCACGGATTTTGCGCCGGAGGGCGGTCTCTATTATCGCGAGAATGCCGAGCAAAAGGCCGGCTCGGTCGAGTTTCAGCATGACGTCGTTTACGAAGGCAAAGGCGCGCTGAAGCTGAGCGTGAAGGCAATGTGCGCGGTCGACGACGAGCGGTGCAGCGAGCGCGCGGAGATTTGGGAAAAGACGGATCTGCGCGTGCCTTACGACCAGGGTGTGTGGCACGGCTTTGCGGTGAAGCTGGCAGATCCCATTCCAGCCGACGACCATCGCTATCTGATTGCGCAATGGAAGCGCGAGATAAACCCCGGCGCGGAGGGCGATTTCAGTCCATTTCTCGCGCTGCGCCTGCTGAACGGCAAGCTGCACGTGACCGTGGAGACGAATTACCGCCCCGGCCTTGAGGGCGCCAAGCCATCGGGTCCAGGTGCGTGCGCGCCGAAAGGCGTGCCGGTTTGGCTGCGGCCCGACACCAACCAGATGCGCGCGCTGGTGACGGCTGACCCCAACTGGAAACCTGAAGATGGCGAACTCTATGCCGACTGCACCGACAAGATAACGGTGGTGCAGCACAACCCGCTGCCGACGCCCGATTCGGGCTGGATCGACTTCGTGGTGTACTCTCACCCCGGACCAGAGGGTGATGGACGCATTGAGCTTTTTGCCAATGGCAAGGCCATAACCACCATTACCGGCATGATCGGCCATAACGACAGAGATCTCGGCAAGAACCAATATTTCAAGTTTGGCCCTTATCGCGCGGGCCATTCGAATGATTGGACGGTGTATTACGACAAGTTTCGCCGCTCGCCCGATTGCGCCGATGTGCTTGCGGGCGGCGCGTGTCCGCAATTTTAATGAGTTGATTTCACGGCCTAGGCAGTCTCAATTGCTTCCGATAGTCTGGTTTTGGGCACCATCCGTGCCCGCAGATTCAGGGACTTGAGATGGTAACTGCGACCGATCTCTTGAGGGTTGAAGATCTGGGCATATCGTTCACCACGATGGGCGGGCCGATCCATGCCGTGCGCAATGCGAGCTTGCGCGTGCTACCCGGCAAGGTGACCGCGCTGGTGGGTGAATCCGGCTCAGGAAAATCCGTTACCAGTCAGGCCGTCATGGGCATTTTGCCGAACACGGCGAATGTGCGCGGGCGTATTCTCTTTTCCGACCCCGCCACGCCGGGCAAGACTGTGGATCTTCTTGAAATGCCGGTCGATGGCGAGGAAATCCGCGCCATACGCGGCAGCCGCATTGCCAAGATTTTTCAGGAGCCAATGACCTCACTTTCGCCGCTGCACACAATCGGCAACCAGATTGGCGAAGTGCTGGCGATCCATACAGATTTGCCCAAGGCTGAACGGCGAGCGCGCACTGAGGAGATGCTTGGCCTCGTTGGCTTCAAAAACCCAAAGCGCGCGCACGACATGTATTCGTTCGAGCTATCGGGCGGTTTGCGCCAACGCGCCATGATCGCGATGGCGCTGATCTGCCGGCCGGCGCTGCTGGTGGCGGATGAGCCTACCACCGCGCTCGACGTGACCATTCAGGCGCAGATTCTGCAATTGCTACGCGAACTGCAGCAAAAGCTGAACATGGCGATGCTGCTGATTACGCACGATCTCGGCGTCGTGGCCAATGTCGCCGATGAAGTCGTGGTTATGTATCACGGCGAGGTCATGGAAGCCGGGACGGTTGAGGATATCTTTCGCAATCCGAGCCACCCCTATCTGAAAGGGCTGATGGCAGCGGTGCCGCATTTCGACATGAAGCCCGGTGAGCGCCTTAAAGCGCTGCGCGAAATACCCATAAACGTTGAGCATTTGCTGGGCCGCAAGAAGGAGGTAGCGCCGAAGGGCGACGTGCTTCTTGAAGTGCGAGACCTGTCAAAGTCTTTCGTTACGCGCAGCTCCGGCTGGTTCGGCAAGAGCGAACCGCCCGTGAAGGCCGTGGATGGTGTGAGCTTCGACATCAAGCGCGGCGAATGCCTTGGCCTTGTGGGCGAAAGCGGTTGCGGCAAGACGACCGTAAGCAAGATATTGATGCGTGCGCTGACGCCGGATAGCGGCTCTGTGATCTATCACGGCGCAAATGGTCCGATAGATGTTCTCAAGGCCGAAGGCGACGACCTGCGAACACTGCGCACCAAAATCCAGATGGTGTTTCAGGACCCGGTGTCCTCGCTTTCGCCGCGCATGACGATTGAGAATGTTCTCAGCGAACCGCTGGAAATACATAATCGCGGCGATGCGAAGCAGCGTTCGGAAAAAGTGAAGTCGCTGATGGAGGCCATCGGCCTGGATAAGCGTTTTCTCAAACGATACCCGCACAGCTTTTCCGGTGGGCAGCGCCAGCGCATAGGCATTGCGCGTGCGATTGCGCTCGGTCCCGATCTTGTCGTTTGCGATGAACCAGTGTCCGCTCTGGACGTTTCCGTTCAGGCGCAGATTTTGAATCTTCTCAAAGACTTGCAGAAAAATCTTGGACTAACATATCTGTTTATATCGCATAATTTGGCAGTGGTTGATTATATGGCCGACCGCATTGCGGTGATGTATGCGGGGCGGATCGTGGAACTCGCGCCGCGCGAGGTGCTGATGCGCAAACCTGTTCACCCCTACACCCGCGCGCTGCTGGCGGCGGTGCCATTTCCCGACCTCAATCGGCCGCTCGACTTCGGTGAAATTCGGGCGACAAGCGTGTTGGAAAAAGGCTGGGCGCCGCAGTTTCGCGCGGACGAGCAGGACAGCCTTTCACCCGCTGATCTGGGCGACGGGCATTTCGTGCTCGCGCGCCGCAATGTCGATGCACGGGAGTTGCGGCCATGATGGATCGGCGCACGGCTCTTGGCGTTATCGCGGCGGCGCTCATGCCGCAGCGTGTGCTTGCGGCAGCGTCTGAACCGGAAATGTTTGCCGACGCGCTGAAAAGCGGCTCGTTGCCACCGATGGCGGACCGCCTGCCAAAAGTGCCGCGCGTGATGGACCTCGTCGCTATGGGGCGCGAACCCGGCAAATATGGCGGGCAACTCCGCATGTTGATCGGCAGCCAGAAAGACATCCGCTATATGACCATCAATGGTTATTCGCGGCTGGTCGGCTACGATAACGAGCTCAAGCTGCATGCCGATATTCTCGAAAGTTATGAGCAGGAGCAGGACCGCGTTTTCACGTTCCGGCTGCGCAAGGGCCACAAATGGTCCGACGGAAGCCCGCTGACCCCGGAAGATTTCCGCTATTCGCTTGAAGATGTGTGGCTCAACGAAGACCTCTCACCAGTGGGCCCGCCGACGGCGCTGGTGGTGGATGAAAAGACGCCGAAGTTTGAAATACTGGACCCGCTTACGATCCGATATAGCTGGGATGCGCCGAACCCGGACTTTCTGCCATCGCTGGCAGCAGCGCAACCCTTGGTGATTGCGCAGCCATCAGCCTACCTGAAGCAGTTTCACAAGAAATATCAGACTGAGGACAAGCTTGCCGAGCTTCAGAAGAAATATCGGGCGAAGCGGTGGTCTTCACTACACATCAAAATGGCGCGGGCCTACCGCCCGGAAAACCCCGATTTGCCAACGCTCGACCCTTGGCGCAACACGACCGAACCGCCAGCCGAGCAGTTTGTTTTCGAGCGCAACCCTTACTTCCATCGGGTCGATCCGAACGGGACGCAACTGCCCTATATCGATCGCTTTATCCTGAACGTGTCCTCGTCAGCCATTCTGCCGGCCAAGGTGGGTGCGGGCGATTCCGATCTGCAAGGCACTGGCATCGACTTTGCGGACTACACCTACCTGAAAGAGGCGGAGAAGCGATTCCCGGTGAAGGTACAGCTCTGGAAGCGCACCATCGGTTCGCGGTTCGCACTGCTGCCCAACATGAATTCCGCCGATCCCGATTGGGGACCGCTGTTGCGCGATGTGCGGGTGCGCCGTGCGCTTTCGGTCGCGGTCAACCGCGATGAAATCAACAAGGTCGTCTTCTTCGGGCTGGGTCATATCAGCTCGGACACGGTGCTGCAGGCAAGCCCCCTCTTCCGGCCCGAATATGCAAAAGCGTGGACCCAGTACGACCCCGCGCTGGCGGCTGATTTGCTGGCGCAAGCGGGTTTGAAGGAGATTGGTGACGATGGCATTCGTCTGCTGCCGGATGGCCGACCGGCACAGATCGTGGTTGAGACGGCAGGCGAAGGCACGCAGGAAACGGACGTGCTGGAACTCATCACCGATCATTGGCAGAAGGTTGGCATCGCGCTCTTCATTCGCACCTCGCAGCGCGACGTTTTCCGCAGCCGCGGCATGGCCGGGCAGATCATGATGTCCATGTGGTCAGGCGTCGATAACGGCATTCCCACAGCGGACATGAACCCCAAGCAGTTTGCACCGATGACCGACGATCAGCTTCAATGGCCGGTCTGGGGTGCGCATTTTCTTTCGCGTGGCCAGCGCGGCACCGCGCCGGACCTTCCCGCTGCGCAGACCCTGCTCGAACTGGCGGTTCGCTGGCGTCAAACAACGGACACGGAAGACCGCGCAAGGCTTTGGGCGTCAATCCTTGCGCTCTATGCAGACCAGGTGTTTTCCATCGGCTTCGTAAACACCACGCCGCAACCGGTGTTGCGCTCTACCTATTTGCAGAACTTTCCGAAGGAAGCTTTCTTCGGCTTCGATCCCACCGCATATTTCGGAACGCTGTCGCCCGACACGTTCTGGCTTTCCGATCAGGAGGCATAGGCCTTCATGCTGCGTTACATTATCTGGCGCATTGCGATGATGGTGCCAACACTCCTGATAATTTCCGCTTTGGTCTTCACCATTATCGAATTGCCGCCGGGCGACTATTTCGAGAGCTACGCGGCGGAACTCAAAGCGCAAGGCGAGGATGTCGACACGGCCTATCTCGACACGCTGCGCAAAGAGTACAACTTCGATAAGCCGCCGGTGATCCGCTATTTCTATTGGCTCGGCGGCATGTTGCAGGGCGATTTCGGCTATTCGTTCGAATATCAGCTGCCGGTGACGGAAGTCGTGGGCGACCGCATGTGGCTAACGGTTCTGGTATCCTTCGTCACCATCGTGTTTACTTGGCTGCTCGCCTTCCCGATCGGCATTTACTCGGCAACGCATCAATATAGTTGGGGCGACTATGGCCTGACATTTCTGGGGCTATTGGGCATCGCGATACCCAACTTCATGCTGGCACTGATCCTGATGTATTTCGCAAATATCTGGTTCGGCGTTTCCATCGGGCATTTGATGGACCTGAAATATCTTGGCCAACCCATGAGTTGGGACAAGGCCAAATCCATTCTCGATCATCTGTGGATTCCGGTCATCATTGTCGGCACTGCCGGAACTGCCGGCATGATCCGCCGACTGCGCGCCAACCTGCTAGACGAATTGCAAAAGCAATATGTGGTGACGGCGCGCGCCAAGGGTCTTTCACCCTTCCGCACGCTGGTGAAATATCCGCTGCGCATGTCGCTGAACTTCTTCATTTCGGACATCGGATCGATCCTGCCCGCAATTATTTCCGGCGCGGAAATCACCGCAATCGTGCTTTCGCTGGAAACAACGGGACCGATGCTCATCAAGGCGCTGCAAAGTCAGGACATGTATCTGGCCGGTTCGTTCCTGATGTTCCTGGCGTTTCTCACCGTCATCGGCGTGCTGATTTCCGACCTCGCCTTGGCATTGCTTGATCCACGCATTCGCTTACAGGGCGGCAGTACGAAATGACGGAATCATCCCTTCCGCCGCCCGGCGCGCCGCTCAAGCATTATGTTTCTTCCGCGCCGTTCGACGCCATGTCGATCGAGGCGATGACGGCGCAGCAGGAGCGCGTTTATCAGGCTTCCCAGCTTCAACTGATGTGGTGGAAGTTCAAGCGCCACAAGCTGGCGCTTTGGTCGGGCATTTTCCTGATCTGCCTCTATTCCATGATTCTGGTCTGCGAGTTTCTCGCGCCGTACAATCTTCATACGCGTAATGTGGATCACATCTACGAGCCGCCGCAGCGCATTCGACTGTTTGACCATGGGCAGTTTGTCGGGCCGTTCGTCTATGGCCGCCAGATGACGCTGGATATTGAAAACCTGCGGCGTGTCTATCGCGACAATCCGAGCGATGTGCAGCCGCTTCGGTTTTTCTGCCGTGGCGACGCGTATCGTTTCTGGGGCCTGATTGAAGGCAATTTGCATCTCGTCTGCCCGGCAGAAAACGGCAATCTGTTCTTGCTGGGAACGGACCGACTGGGCCGCGACGTGCTTTCGCGCATCATTTATGGCGCGCGCATTTCACTCACCATCGGCCTGATCGGAATCGCGTTCAGTTTCGTGCTCGGCATCGTGATTGGCGGGTTGGCCGGCTACAAGGGCGGCGTTTTCGACCTGATCGTCCAGCGCATTATCGAAGTGCTGCAATCGATTCCGAGCATTCCGCTATGGATGGCGCTGGCCGCAATCATGCCGGTGACGTGGAGCCCGATTTTCATCTATTTCGGCATTACGCTTATTCTCGGCCTGCTCGACTGGACCGGACTGGCGCGCGCCGTGCGCTCCAAGCTGCTGGCGCTGCGCGAGGAAGATTATGTGCTGGCCGCGCAACTCATGGGCGCGAAAACAAGCCGGATTATCGGCAAGCATCTCATTCCCGGATTTATGTCGCACCTCATCGCAACCGCTACGATTTCGGTGCCGGGCATGATTTTGGGCGAGACGGCACTGAGCTTCCTCGGATTGGGGCTGCGTCCGCCTATTACCAGTTGGGGCATTCTGCTGACTGAGGCGCGCAGCGTGAGTACGATCGCGTTCTATCCGTGGCTGCTGTTTCCGATGATCCCGGTGATTTTGGTGATCCTAGCGTTCAATTTCCTCGGTGATGGATTGCGCGACGCCGCCGATCCTTATCGCTGAGCCTCGCGCTGCCCCTCACCCTCACGCCGTAAGAACAGGGAGAGGATGAGGGGAAACGTATTAAGTTCGCCGATAGATGAAATAGCGGCTTTCGGTGGCGCCGGGCGGAAGTGGCAAAGGCTCGGTTCCCTGCACGTCCAGCTTGAGGTCTGACACCAGCAAACCACCCGGTGCCAAGGCTGGAGCCAGCGTCGCGTTCAACAATTGCTGCATGGCGCTGTTGTGCTTGTCGCCGTAAGACCCCGTATCGGCGTGGAGGAGAACCACCTGCCCCGAGAAGCGCTGCACGGCTTCCGGTACAGTCTCGCGCATGTCGCCAAGGATCATCTTGTCCGACGGCGGAATGCAATCTTCGTAGCAATCCACCTCGCGGTCGAACACGTAGATCTCGCGGTCAGGCAAATGCGTGCGGATATGATCATACGTGCGGCCATGACCAAGCCCAAGCTCGAACACGATGCCGGGCTTGCCAGCAATGTCGTTGAACGCCCAGCCGAGGCAGGCATCCTGAGCCACCAGTCTCAGCCGCAATTTGTCCAGACGCGTAAGCTTCACGTATCACCCGCAATGATTGTGTTGAGTTGTGGTGTCCTAGCGCTGCTTTAGCGCCAAGGCAAATATTGGACATGCTTCGTGGCCTGTGCGAATGACCGTGGCATGAAGATATTGCTCACTGGTGCTGCGGGTTTCATCGGCCATCACACGGCAGTACGGCTGCTGGAACGCGGCGACACTGTCGTCGGTATCGATAATTTGAACGACTACTATCCTGTCAGTCTCAAACAGGATCGGCTGACGATCACCGAACAGTATCGTGGTTTCCGCTTCATGCGGCTGGATATCGGGACACCGGACCTGTTTGAAGCCATCGGCGCGAGTGTCGAGGATGCGGACGTTATCGTGCATCTCGCCGCGCAGGCGGGCGTGCGATATTCAATGCAGAACCCATACGCTTACGTGCATTCAAACGTGATGGGCCAGGTGGCGATTATGGAGCTTGCGGCCAAGCTGCCGAAGCACCCGCCGGTCGTCTATGCGAGTTCCTCGTCGGCTTATGGCATGGGTGAGAAGACACCTTTTTCCGAGAGCGCGCGGGCGGACAAGCCCATTTCAGTCTATGCGGCGACCAAGCGCGCCGGCGAAATGCTGGCGCATGTGTATGAGGAATTGCACGGCATTCGCTCGACCGGGCTGCGCTTCTTTACGGTCTATGGTCGCTATGGTCGGCCCGACATGGCTCCGTGGCTTTTCACCGATGCGATTTTGAACGGTGAGCCGATTTCCGTGTTCAACAATGGCGACATGCTGCGGGATTTCACGCATGTCAGTGACATTGTGTCCGGTGTGGTCGGTGCGATTGATCGTGCCGCGGATGCAAAGCTGCCACTGGAACCGGTCTACAATCTCGGCAACAACAAGCCGGTGAAACTCGCAGATTTCATAGCGGTGATTGAAAGCGCTGCGGGTCGCGAGGCGATCAAGGAATTTAAGCCGAAGCCGCCCGGTGACGTGACCGTGACCTATGCCGATATCGAACTTGCCGAACGCGATCTTGGTTTCTCGCCGAAGACAAGAATTGAGGCGGGAATGACCGATTTTGTGGATTGGTTCAGGGGATACAATCGCAGGGGCGGTGTTTAAATACCCTCATCCGCCTGCGGATGAGGGTAAGTATCCTCATGCGACGTTGCGCTTGCGCTCTGCCTGCATCGACTTGACGTCGGCCTGACGCAGCGAGTCGCCGCGGCCAATCGCCAGATAGAGCAGACCCTGCTGACGCACGCGCTCTGGGTCGTACAGGTTGCGGCCATCCACGATGATCGGATTGCGAAGGTTCTGGCGGAGCCATTCGAAATCCGCGACACGGAACTGCTTCCATTCCGTGCAAATCACCAGCGCGTCGGCACCCTTCGCAGCTTCGTCGGCGTTCTTTGCCAAAACGAGATCGGCGCGCTCGCCATAGATTTTGCGCGTTTCGTCCATCGACTCGGGATCGAATGCACTGACCGTACCGCCTGCCGCCCAGATGGATTCCAGCAATGCACGGCTCGGAGCTTCGCGCATGTCGTCGGTATTCGGCTTGAATGCCAAGCCCCAAACCGCAATCCTGCGGCCCTTGATTTCGCCGTCCAGTGCGAGGCTGAGCTTCGCGAAAAGCTGGTCCTTCTGGCGTTCGTTGACGGATTCGACGGCGTCCAGCAGTTCGGGCTGGTGGCCGTGATCATGCGCAACCTTGGCGAGTGCGCGCACATCCTTCGGGAAGCACGAGCCGCCATAGCCTGCGCCGGGATAAATGAAGTGGTAGCCAATACGCGGATCAGAACCGATGCCGCGACGCACCTGCTCGATGTCTGCGCCGAGATGTTCCGCGATGTTCGCGATCTCGTTCATGAAGCTGATCTTGGTGGCAAGCATTGCGTTGGCGGCGTATTTCGTCAGCTCCGCCGCGCGCACATCCATCGTCATCAGCTTATCGTGGTTGCGGTTGTAAGGCGCGTAGCACTCCTGCATGGCCTCACGCACACGCTGCGACGACGTGCCGACGATGATACGCGCGGGACGCATGAAGTCTTCAACCGCGCTGCCTTCCTTGAGAAATTCCGGGTTCGAGCAAACGTCAAATTCAACATTTGAGCCGCGCGCGTTCAGCACCGCGCGAATGCGGGCGTCGACCATCTCGGCGGAACCAACGGGCACCGTCGATTTGTTGACGATGACCTTGTAGCTTTCGATGTGCTTACCGATGGTGTCGGCCACGGCCTGCACGTAGCGCACGTCCGCGGAGCCATCTTCCATCGCGGGTGTGCCCACAGCGATGAAAATGATCTCGCCATGACGGACACCGTGAGCAGAATCGGTTGAGAAGCTCAAACGCTTTGCTTCCGCGTTGCGAATGACGAGTTCCTTGAGGCCCGGTTCGTAGATCGGGATCTTGCCCTCATTCAGCGCCGCGATTCTGCTGGCGTCGATGTCGATGCAGGCGACGTTGTGGCCCACATCCGAAAGGCAAGCCGCCGTGACCAGCCCGACATATCCGGTTCCGAAAATTGTTAGTTGCACTGCCCTATCCCTGATCCGCCAATCATCGGCGTTCCTATCATCACAGTCTCATATGTGTCTGCAATGTCCACTTTCGAGTAAAGACTAACCCATTAAGCCCGACTCATCACCCTACGACTATGACGAGCCTCCCGCAGACCATGCCGAAAATGATCTTTGTAGGCCCGCGACAGGCACGAACTCGAAGCAAAACCGGAGCGCGCAGCGATTTCGCTCGCGCTAAGCGAGGTCTCCTCTACCAGCGAACGGGCCACATCCAAACGGATGTTTTGGTAATAGCGCCCCGGTCCAATGCCGAATTCGCGCTCGAACAGGCGCGCAAGCGTGCGCTCCGAAAGCGCTGCCTGCGCCGCCAACAACGCCAGCCCAATTGGGTGCTCCACATTGGCCCGCATGATCGCCACCGCCTTGGTTAGCTGAGGCGCGCGCACGACTACATCGCCATCCTGCGGCCTGCGCTGGCGGCTGTCATAGACAAACATGTTGGACACATCGAACGCCAAGGCCCCGCCGCCCCGGTCGCCGATCAGCTTGAGCATCAAATCGGTTACGGTCGTTGCGCCGCCTGCGGTGACGCGATTGCCGTCCATGACATAGCGATCTGTTACAACTTCGACGTTCAAGTGCGTCTCTGAAAACTGGTTGATGTCCTGCCAGTGTATCGTGGCTTTGTGACCGTCCAGCAAACCCGCGGAAGCCAGCAGCCAAGCGCCGGAATCAAGCGCGCCAAGCATGGGAACGCGGCGCTCAACCAGTTGCAGCGCCTTGGTCAGCGCGGGCTTTGTTTGCGAACGCGCGCCATAGCCCGCAACGACAAACAGAATGTCCAGATCCCGCGCCTGATTGAGCGGCGCGTCGCAGCGAATGGTCATTCCGCTGGAACTGGTGACGTCGCGCCCGTCTACAGACAGCAGCCGCCATGTGAACTGAGCGTTGTCGCTATAGTCTCGCGCGACGCGCAGCGGCTCGATTGCACTGGCGAGCACCATATTCGAGAAACCGTCCAGAACGAGAAAGCCGCAGCGCAGCAACGATATGCCCCCTTCTCCGATTGGCTGTTTTTGCAAATATATCGGCAGATAATGCAATCTTTCTATTGTTGTGCAAGCGGATAGTTGAGGCGAGGCAAATCAGGGAGCAGCGCTTTGAACTGGGACGTTTTCATCACCTGTGCAGTCACAGGGTCGGGCGGCACAGCCGACAAGAGCGACAAGGTGCCCGTCACGCCCAAGCAGATCGCGGAAGCCTGCGTCGAAGCAGCAAAGGAAGGCGCGGCAATCGCGCATATCCATGTGCGCAATCCCGAGACAGGAAAAGGTTCGCGCGACCCTGCGCTTTACCGCGAAGTGGTGGGGCGCGTGCGCGACAGCGGCGTTGATGTAGTACTGAATCTCACGGCGGGCATGGGTGGTGATATCGTGCTAGGTTCGCCGGAACAGCCCCTGCCCTTCAACGCCGATCAAACGGATATGGTTGGCGCGACAGAGCGCCTTATCCACGTCGAAGAACTGCTGCCGGAAATCTGCACGCTGGATTGCGGCACCATGAACTTCGCCGAAGCCGACTACGTGATGACCAATACGCCCGGCATGTTGCGGGCTATGGCGAAGCGCATTCAGGATTGTGGCGTGAAGCCGGAAATCGAGGTGTTCGACACCGGCCATCTGGTGTTGGCCAAGCAGTTGGTGAAGGAAGGGCTTATCGACGATCCCGTCATGATCCAGCTTTGCATGGGCATCCCCTACGGGGCACCCGATGATCCACTGACAATGATGGCATTGGCGAAGGCCGTGCCGGAAAGCTGGACGTTCTCGGCGTTTTCCATCGGACGTATGCAGTTGCCCTATGTTGCTATGGCCGCACTGGCGGGCGGCAACGTACGCGTCGGACTGGAGGACAATCTGATGCTTTCGCGCGGCAAGCTGGCGACGAACGGTCAACTGGTTGAGCGTGCGGCGACAATCCTTTCCTCGATGAATGCCAACATTCTCGGACCCGATGAGGTTCGCAAGAAACTCAATTTGAAGAAGCGCGGCTAAATGTCTGAAAAAACTTCTGTTACCGCCGCGATTGGCGGCGGCGTGATCGGCGGCGGCTGGATCGCCCGCTTCCTGCTGAACGGGCATGACGTGAACGTTTATGACCCGCATCCCGATGCGCAGCGGCTGGTCAATGAAGTGCTTTCCAACGCAGAGCGCGCTTTGCGGCGAATGACGATGGCCCCGCTTCCTACCAAGGGTAAGCTGACCTTCGTTTCGTCGATTGCGGAAGCTGTTCGGGATGCGGACTACATTCAGGAAAGCGTGCCGGAACGGCTGGATCTGAAGCTGAAAATATTCGCGGAGATAGAGAAGCACGCCCAGCCGGATGCGATGATCGGCTCATCTACCTCCGGCTTTCGTCCGACGCAGCTTGCGGAAGGCCTGAAAACGCCGGAGCGCCTGTTTGTCGCGCATCCGTTTAATCCAGTCTATCTGCTGCCGGTGGTTGAGGTTGTGCCGAGCGCGATGACTTCGCCTGCGGTGGTGGAACGCGCATCCGCGTTTCTGACCACGATTGGCATGAAGCCGCTGGTCGTGCGCAAGGAGATCGACGCGCATATTGCCGACCGCCTGCTGGAGGCGGTGTGGCGAGAGGGGTTGTGGCTGGTCAATGACGGCATCGCGACCACGCAGGAAATCGACGATGTGATCCGCTTCGGTTTCGGCCTGCGCTGGGCACAGATGGGCCTGTTCGAGACATACCGCATCGCTGGCGGCGAGGCTGGCATGGCGCATTTTATTGCACAGTTTGGTCCGGCGCTGAAATGGCCGTGGACGAAGCTGATGGACGTGCCGGAAATGACGGATGAGCTTATTGCTACCATCGCCAGCCAGTCCGATGCTCAATCAGGTATGCATTCGATCCGTGAACTTGAGCGCATTCGCGACGACAATCTCGTCGCAATCATGCAGGCATTGAAGGCGAAGCCGTGGGGAGCCGGCGAAATCCTGAAATCCTACGAGGATGGCCTGTATGCCAAGGCACATGCGCACGCCGCGACAGCGAACACTGAGCCGAGCGGGCCGCTGGCATTGCATACGGACCGGGTGCGCGAGGATTTCGTGGACTATAATGGTCACATGACCGAAAGCCGCTATCTGCAGGTGTTCGGAGACGCGACCGATGCCTTTCTGCATTATATCGGCATGAACACGGATTACCTCGCGACGGGACGCTCGATGTACACCGTCGAGACGCATATCCGGCACTTGCGCGAAGTGAAGATGGGCGAGCCGTTGAGGGTCGAAACACGGCTGCTGGGATACGATTCGAAGCGCGCGCGAATCTTGCATGAACTGTTCGGCGGACCGGGCGATGAACTGCTGGCAACCGCCGAGCATATGCTCCTTCATGTAGACACGAAGAAATCCACGGCCTCCGAAATGGGCGAAGAACTGCGCCGCGCGCTGGCCAATATATGGGCCTATCACAAGACGCTGGAAACGCCGGATTATGCCGGAAAACCTGTGCGCAATATCGCCACGGATGGCTTGTAGACTGAAGCAGTGATACGGTAGCGACCTGCTGCGGGTCGAGGGCCGGCCTATGCGAACACTGCCGAGAAGGGCTTTCGTTGTCGAAGACGAATATTTCGTCTTACTCGATATCAAGGATGCATTGACCCGAATGGGTTGCGTTGTTGTTCACGCAGTAGGATCACTCAGGGAAGCGATGGAGTGGGCCGCGAAGGTGGAAGCAGACTTCGCGGTTGTCGACGTCAACGTCAAGGGTGAAAAGGTTTACCCCGCCGCCGAAATTCTCAAGGAGCGGGGTTTGCCGTTCGTCTTCTGCACCGGCTATGATCAGGAATACCTTGACCCGCAATGGGCTGATTATCCCAGCATTCAGAAGCCGTTTTCAGTTGAGGAACTGGCCATCGCAATAGAAAAGTGGCTGGCCAGTCTGAACTGAATTAGTTGCTCGCTGTCGCGATATTGCGCAGATAAGTGGCATAGGCGGTCTTGCCGAGCTGTTCCGCACGGCGAAGCACTTGCTCGCGTTCCAGCCATTTCTGACCCAGCGCTATCTCTTCCAGACAGGCGATCTGAAAGCCTTGCCGCCGCTCAATGGATCTTACAAAAGACCCCGCATCGAACAGGCTTTCGCAAGTGCCCGTATCCAGCCACGCATAGCCGCGCCCAAGCCGCGCGACGTTCAAATCGCCACGTTCGAGGTAAATGTTGTTGACTGACGTGATTTCCAGCTCGCCGCGCGCGGATGGCTTGATCGACGCAGCAATGTCCACGACGTCGTTGTCGTAGAAATACAGCCCTGTGACAGCCCAATTGGATTTTGGCTTGGCGGGCTTTTCTTCGATGTCGCGCGCCACACCGGTCTTGGGATCGAAGCTGACAATGCCGTAGCGCTCCGGCTCATCCACCTGATAGGCGAAAACCGTCGCACCGCTTGTGCGCTGCGCGGCTTCGCTGCAGATATCCGGCAGACCGTGGCCGAAAAAGAGGTTGTCGCCCAGAACCATTGCGACACTGCCGTCGCCAATAAAGTCGCGACCGATGATAAAAGCCTCGGCCAGGCCGTTCGGATGCTCCTGCACAGCGTATTCGAGCTTGATGCCGAACTCGGAACCGTCACCAAGCAACGCCTGAAAGCCCGGCAAGTCGCGGCTTGTCGAGATAATCAAAATTTCGCGGATGCCCGCCAGCATCAGCACGCTCAATGGATAGTAGATCATCGGCTTGTCGTAGATCGGTAGGATCTGCTTCGAAACCGCGATTGTCAGCGGATAGAGGCGCGTGCCGCTACCGCCTGCCAGAATTATGCCCTTCATTTGCCACCCGTACTCCTTAGCCCGGCGCAAATGTGCTTCAGCTCTGCGCGCTGCGTAAGCCAGAGCTTTGGCGAAGGAACTAATCCATTGGATTTAGCGAAGGAGCCAGGGCTACCCCTTATCGGGCCTGTTCTTTTACATATGCCCGCATGTGCATTTCAGGTTTAGATGAATTCTGCGAGCGCTCAAACCTCTCGTGAACAGAAATACCTAGCGGCAAGAGGGGTTTAGAGATGTACACGGTGGACGCCCCTAGTCCCTTCGGACTAAGCTATATGTCACCCTACACCACCCCTCGACCTAGGCCGAAAGCGCGGTTTTCATCCCAATGGCCCCGTCGAACTTTGGGGAACTCCTCTCTATTATTCGAGGCAATTAACGGGAGGAGCCGACGAGCCATGAGCCTCGGTTACCATGCAGCCTTGAATATGAGTGATGGAATGGAAGGTATTTTGCCGATTGAGCAACCGCCGCGCGGCGCAGAACGCGCTGACCTGCGTCGAACTCTCATGTTCGTTTCGCTGAACGTTTCCGACAGTATTGCCGGAGCGCTGGAGCGTGAATTTCCGTGGGTAGCGGTCCAACAGTCCGCCACGCTCGATGACGCGCTGGGTGCGACACAGAACCCTGTCTCGCTGATACTTGTTGACCAGATGTTCTTGTCGGAAATCGAAGCCAATGCGGCAGCGATCTCTCGCCGCCATCCCTACGCGACACTAGCGCTGATGCAGCCCGACCCCGCAAACTCCAACATCACTCTGCGCGATATTATGGGCCTCAAAGCGGTGCGCTCGATATTGCCGATGAATCTCCAGCTCGACGTCTGGCTTTCGGTGGTGCGTTTGCTCTTAAGCGGTGGCGAATACCTGCCGCCCGCAATGGTGCATGCTTATGCTTCGCAACCGCGCAAACCGGAACCGTTCCCCGGACCTGATCCATTCGCTTCGCCTGCCAATCGGCCGGGCGAACTGGCAAATCTGACGAACCGCGAGACACAGATCCTGGCTTTGGTTTCACAGGGTTTGCAGAATAAGGCGATTGCCGCCGAGTGCCAGATTTCGGAACACACGGTCAAAATTCACCTGCACAACATCATCAGCAAGCTTGGTTCGCATAACCGGACAGAAGCCGCGGCGCGTTTCCGCAGCCACTTTGCCCAGTATCGCGCGCCGGCCAATACTGAAGAAGAGCGACAAAATCAGGCGCGCGGGTAAACAGCAGTGAAAATCACTCCCACCGATCTGCCGGGCGTTCTTCTGCTCGAACCGCGCAAGTTTGAGGATTCGCGCGGATTCTTTGCTGAAACATGGCACCGCGCCAAGCTGGCGGAAGCCGGATTGTCCATCGATTTCGTGCAAGAGAACCAGTCGCTTTCGCGTCAGGTTGGTACGGTTCGCGGACTTCACTGCCAGCTTGCACCACATGCACAGGCAAAGCTCGTGCGCGTTGTACGCGGCGCTGTGTTTGACGTTGCCGTCGACATAAGGCCGGGGTCGCCGACCTACCGCAAATGGACGGGCGCAATCCTGAGCGCTGACAACATGCATCAGCTTTTCATCCCGGCAGGGTTTCTGCATGGCTTCGTAACGCACGAGCCAGACACCGAAGTCGTCTATAAGTGCAGCGATTTTTATGCGCCGACGCATGAGTGTTCGGTGCGCTTCGACGATCCCGAAATCGGTATCGACTGGGGAATCGACCCCAAGAACGCAATACTTTCCGACAAGGACGCAAAGGCGCCAACGCTGCGCCAATTCTCAACTGAAGAGGTTTCGATATGAAGATCCTTGTGACCGGCGGCTGTGGCTTTATCGGCTCTGCTGTCGTGAGAAAGGCGATCGCGCGCGGCATCGAGATCGTTAACCTCGATGCGCTGACCTATGCCGGATGCCTCGACAATGTCGCCTCGGTGGCAAATTCGCCTCTGTACTCTTTTGAGCACGCAGACATCTGCGACCGTGCGGCGCTGGACCGCATTTTCAAAACGCATAAGCCTGATGCGGTTCTGCATCTGGCCGCTGAAAGCCATGTTGACCGTTCGATTGATGGCCCGCTGGCATTTCTCAACACCAACATTATGGGCACCGGCACTTTGCTGGAAGCCTCGCGCGCCTATTGGGAAGTCAATGACCGACCGGCTGGCTTCCGGTTCCATCACGTCTCGACCGACGAGGTGTTCGGTTCGCTTGGCGAAACGGGTGAGTTCACGGAAGAAACGCCCTATTCGCCACGCAGCCCCTATTCCGCCTCCAAGGCATCGTCAGACCATCTGGTGCGCGCATGGCATGAAACATATGGCCTGCCGGTTGTTCTGACGAATTGCTCGAACAATTACGGGCCGTATCAATTCCCGGAAAAGCTTATTCCGGTTGTCATTCTGAAGGCGCTCGCAGGCCAGCCGATCCCGGTTTACGGCAAGGGCGAAAATGTGCGCGACTGGCTGCATGTCGAAGATCACGCAGAAGCACTGCTGACCGTTCTGCTCAATGGTGAGAATGGCCGCAGCTACAACATTGGCGGCGACAGCGAGGCACGCAATATCGACCTCGTACGCATGTTGTGCGAAATTCTCGACCGGCTGCGTCCGGCGGCGCATCCGCATGCCGATTTGATCACCTACGTTACTGATCGTCCGGGCCACGACCAGCGCTATGCTATCGATCCGACCCGTGTGCGCACTGAACTGAACTGGAAGCCATCCTACACCCTGGCTGAAGGGCTTGAGCAAACAGTGGACTGGTATCTTCAGAACGAGCGTTGGCTGCGAGCGCTGCAGAATCGTCCGGGTGTCAACCAGCGTTTGGGCAAAGTCGCATGAACATTCTCATGTTCGGTCGCTCAGGTCAGGTAGCGACCGAAATGATCCGGCGCGCGCCAGACGGTGTGAGCATCACCGCGCTAGGCAGGCCGAACGCCGATCTGGTCGATCCGCGCGGCTGCGCGAAGATCGTGCAGGAAACGAACGCGGACGTCATTGTCAATGCAGCCGCGTATACCGCTGTGGATCAGGCGGAAAAGGACAAGGTTCTTTCCAATATCATCAACGCGCAGGCACCGGCGGCAATCGCCAATGCCGCTGCCATTCGCGGCATACCCTTCATACATATCTCGACCGACTATGTGTTTGATGGCAGCGGCACGACGCCGTGGAAACCGGATGATCGCTGCGCACCGCTGAACGCCTATGGCCGCACCAAGCGGCGTGGCGAAGAAGGCATCCTCGCTGCAGGTGGCCAATGGGCGATCCTGCGCACATCATGGGTGTTTTCCGCTCATGGCAACAATTTCGTAAAGACGATGCTGCGCCTCGGCAGCGAGCGCGACAAGCTGCGGATCGTAGCCGATCAAACCGGTGGGCCGACTGCCGCAGCCGATATCGCCGATACGATCTATCGTATGGCTATGCGCATGACGACCGGCCCGAAAGTGGGCGGAATATTCCATTTTTCCGGAACGCCGGACGTGAATTGGGCACAGTTTGCCCGTGAGATATTCATGCAGGCCGGGCTGTTCACGCAAGTGGAGGATATCTCGACCGCAGATTACCCTACCCCCGCGAAACGTCCGCACAATTCGCGTCTCGATTGTGAGTCGTTGAAGAAGATATTCGGCGTAGAGCGTCCCGATTGGCGCATCAGCCTGAGACGGGTTCTGGACGAACTGGGTCGACTGCCCTCCCCTGCAAAAGGAGGCAGTCGCGCTGCGTAAAACGCAGTGTCGCCTTTGGGGTAATCTACTTCGTTTAGACTAGCACAAAGGACTAGCCTGATAACCCAGGCGCTAACTAACAAAACGAGCAGCAATCCCGCAGATTGAGGCACGGGCAGCGGCAGGGCGGCCGCGTTTGCGTATGCAAAGGCAGGGAACCGAGATGGTCATCAAGGGCAGCAATTCAATTCGCGTCGGACGGTCGGCTATTGCCGTGACGGCAGCTATCGCATTGGCGTGCATAATGGGCGCGTCCGCCGCGACGGCAGCCGAGCTGACACCGCAGACCAAGCTGCGCATGAAGGTGGTGCAGTGGATTCCGGTCAAGAGCGCCTACGAAGAATGGGGCGCACTCGGTGGCGAATTCACAGTGTCGAGCACTGGCGAAATCGCGCTGCCGGTGGTCGGTCAGTTTGCAGTGTCGGGCATGGATACCGAAGCATTCGCAAAAGAGGTGGCCACCCGATTGCAGAAGCAGACCGGCCTCGTGAACAAGCCGGAGGTTTCAATCGAGATCGTCGAGTATCCGCCGGTTTATGTTGCAGGTGATGTCACCAGTCCGGGTGAATACAAATATCGCGAAGGCATGACGGTGATGCAAGCGCTGGCAGTTGCCGGCGGTGAACGGCGCGGCATCAATGACTCCACGGAAACACTGCGTCTGGTGAGCGACCTGAGAGGTAGCAGCGACGAGATAGTACGCGCGACAGCCAGAATTGCTCGCCTTCAGGCTGAACAGGACGGCGCGGACGACGTTACCTTTCCGAGCATACCAGAGGCCGATACTCTGGGAGCCGCAGACGAAATTTTCCAGCGTGAGCGCATCCTGTTCAAGGCGCGCATAGAAGAGCTTGAGCGCCAGACCAAATCGCTGACCGAACTTCGTGACCTGTTCAATCAGGAAATCGCGGTTCTTGAGCAGAAGCGCGAGGCTTCCGAACAGGGTGAGGCAAGCGCGCAAAAAGAGCTGGCCGGCGTTTCTTCACTGGTAGACAAGGGCTTTGCAGTTGCGGCCCGCAAATCGGAAATGGAGCGTGTGGTCAACGGTTACAAGACCGACGCACTGGACCAGACGACCGCCATCATGCGCGCGCGCCAAGGCGTGGCCGAAGCGACCCGCAATCTCGATAGCCTTCAGGACCGCCGACGTTCAGACGCGGCACGAGAAATGCAGGACGCAAAAGCAGCGCTGACGCAGACCAAGCTGAAGCGCGATACCGCTCAGCGATTGCTTTCGGACCTGATGGTTCAAGCGACGCCAGACGGCAGCAACCGCGCATCGCTGAAACTGTCTATCGTTCGGACGGTGGACAACAAGGCAACGCAGATCGACGCGGATGAGACGACGATGCTCCAGCCGGGCGATGTGGTGAGCGCAAAGATCAGCAGCACCGGCGACGCCAAGAATGGCAAGCCGGAAACCACCGGATCTGCCAGCCAATGAGCCTCGCAGAAGTCCAACCTATAGAGACTTCTGGAGCCACCGTGAAAAAGCCGACAGATCAACCGGCCAGTGCGGCGGGGGCAACCGAAGCCGCTCCTGCACAAGGCGAGCGTTCATACCTCCAGATTTTCAAATCGAGCGCGACTATCGCTGGTTCGTCGCTCGTACAGCTTATTTTTTCAATCGCCCGCAACAAATCCGCCGCTCTCTGGCTGGGGCCTGATGGCGTCGGGTTGATGGGGCTCTACAATTCCATCATCGATCTGGCGCAAGGGTTGGCTGGAAGCGGTCTGGTCGGCAGCGGTGTTCGCCAGATTGCCGAAGCCAACGGCACTGGCGATGCGACGCTGATCGCGCGGACGGCGACAGCACTTCGCTGGCTCGCCCTGGCACTGGGCATATGCGGCGCGCTTCTGTTGATATTGTTCGCTACGCCGGTTGCTTCGCTGACGTTCGGTGACTCCACGCATTCGGTCGGTGTCGCGATGGTGGCCGCGGCTGTTTTCCTGCGCTTGTTCGCATCAGGGCAGACGGCGCTTCTGCAGGGGCTGCGGAAAATCGGCGACCTCGCGCGAGTAAACATATTTGCTGCGATGTTTGGCGCGTGTTCGTTCATTGCGCTGATCTGGGCCTTTGGCAAGGACGGCATAGTTCCAGCGTTGATACTCGATGGCGGGATTCTGGCTGCACTGGCGTGGTATCACGCGCGGCGCATCGACGTTGCGAAGTCTGATTTTACCGCCCGTGAAATATCAACCGAAGCGCGCCAGATGCTTCGGCTCGGCCTAGTCTTTATGGCGAATGGTCTTTTCACGCTTGGTGCGACCTATGCCGTGCGCATCATAGTTACGCACGAAGCTGGAATTGGCGCCGCAGGGCTTTATCAGGCCGCATGGGCCTTGGCGTCGCTTTATGCCGGATTCATCCTGCAAGCGATGGGCGTTGATTTTTATCCACGCCTGACGGCGGCGGCGAAGGATAATGACGAGTGCAACCGGCTCGTGAATGAGCAGACGCATGTCTCTATTCTTCTGGCAGGTCCAGGGCTGCTGGCGACGCTCACGCTCGCTCCGCTCGTGGTTCATCTTTTCTATTCGGCCGAGTTTTCGGGTGCGGTGGATATTCTGCGCTGGTTCTGCCTTGGCATGATGCTGCGCATCGTGGCCTGGCCAATGGGCTTCATTGTGCTCGCGAAGAACGAGCAGCGCATATTCTTCTGGACCGAGCTTATCGCCGCGCTCGTTCAGGTCGGGCTCTCATTCCTGCTCGTCCAGCGATATGGTCCAGCCGGTGCAGGCGCGGCGTTCTTTGGCCTCTACCTTTGGCATAGCGCGCTGATCGGCTATCTGGCCAATCGCATCAGCGGCTTTCGCTGGTCGGCGGAAAACATTCGGGTCGGCGGGAGCTACATTCTCATGGCGATCGTCGTTTGCGTCGCCTTCGCAGAGCTGGATAGCTTGCAAGCAATGGGCTTGGGCCTTGTGCTCACTGCCTTGTGCAGCCTGCATTCCCTCCACGCGCTGCTGACGCTGGTGCCGCATGAACGCCTGCCGCGCGCAATCGCACGGTTCGTTCGCAAATAACAAATTCGGAAAGTAGTCGTACGTTGAGCGCGCAAAGGCGTTCAACGTTCATTGCGTTTAAAGATCAGCCGGATGTGCGGGGAAAATAAGTTCCCCTTCTGCTCGCCCAGCGATGTTCCACCCTGTTAAGGAACTTCTTGTGCAGAATTTCCTGCGCTTTGACAGCCATGCAGGAACTCGCATCACGAATACGAGCTATGGTGTGCGCACCCTTGTCAATCGGTGCGTAACGCTCGCTGGCCTTGCCTTCGGGATAAAGCGTGTCCGCAAAAGCTAGGTACTCTTCGGCCGACAGATCATTCTCGTCGGGGAAATAGGTCAGCTTGCGCGCGTGCTGAACGGTTGTGAATGCCAGCGCCTTTCTGGCCATCGCGTATAGAGCGTCCCGCTCCGGCAGCGTCGCGCCTTCCTTTTCAAAGGTCGAACGGAAAGCCAGCTCCCTGCCCTTCAGGTCGTTCATCATTCCGGCATGGATCGTGCGCTGCATGCTGGCCGGATGAATGCGATAATAAGCCTGATCGGCGCCGCGCACATAACCGATGTCGGAGATCGCCGCGATGCGCAGCCACATCTCCATATCGCCGGAATGCGGCAAAGCTGGATCGTAGCCGCCAATACGGCGCTGGATGCTGGCGCGGACGATGCCTTCCGGGCTGACCAGAAAATTCCGCCCGGAGCGGCACATGATCTGCATCCACTTACGGCCGCTCCAGATGGTGGAGCCCGTCATATTTGTCCTTGCCGGGCTTGGCTCTCCCCAAAACGAAATGGCATTGCCATAGACCATGCCGACATTGGGATTCGCTTCCATGATGGAGGTCGCGCGCTGCAAAGCGCCCGGCGTCAACAAGTCGTCGGCAGACAGCAGCAGGAAGTAATCGCCGCGAATATCGGCAATGCCTTCATTGTAGGTCGCGATGTGACGCATGTTTTTTTCGTGGCGAATGACACGAATACGGCTGTCGCGCGCCATCAGCTCGCGGCACACTTCCGGCGTGTTATCGCTGGAACAATCGTCGATGATCAGAATATCAAGATCGACGCCTGGTTGGCTCGTAACGCTCTCAACGCAGGCTGTCAGATACCTTGCATAGTTGTAGCAAGGTATGAGGATTTGCACCTTCGCCATTCGGCACCGCCCCATTCAAATGGCTTGATTTCTGTCGGCTGCATCTAAGCGAGATGAGCCGACAGATCAAATCTATTCCTCAGGCCGACAGTGCAGCCGGTTTCGCGTTAGCCAGCGCGTATTCGAGCGCCTCGGCCACGGTATTCACCTCGGCCTCGGTCATCTGGCCATAGAGCGGCAGGATGATGCAGTTTTCCTGCGCCGCTTCGCTGCGCGAAAGATGCGATGCCGCACGATACGTGCCTGCCGGATAGGAAGGCTCGCGATGCGCGCACATAACGCCGCGACGCGTCGATACGCCATTGTCCAGCATGGATTGCATGACTGCGCGCTGGTCTGCGCCGGCAGGCAGCTTCACGCAATAGCTCTGCCAGTTCGTGCGCGCCCAGGCCGGCTCGCTGGGAATGCCAAGGCCCGGAATGTTGCGCAGACGCTGCGCATAGGCCCGCGCGATGCGGCGGCGATGTTCGAGGATTTCCGGCAAGCGCTTGAGTTGTTCGCGGCCAATCGCGGCCTGAACGTCCGTCATGCGGTAGTTGAAGCCAACTTCCGGGTAGTTCTCGAAAATGACCTGAGCCGAACCATGGCGCACCGTGTCCGGCACATTCATGGAATGCTGACGCCACAGGCGAACCTTCGCGTCCAGCTCCTTGCTTCCGGTGGTGATCATGCCGCCGTCGCCGGTCGTAAGGATCTTGCGCGGATGGAACGAGAAGCAGGCGATGTCGCCATGCGGCTTGCCTATCTTATGCCATTCGACGCCCCACTGGATTTCAGAACCGATGGCGCAAGCTGCGTCTTCGACGACCGGAATTTTGTGAACCTTGCCGATCTCGACGATCTTGCGCAGGTCGCATGGCATGCCAAGCTGATGCACGCAAAGGATCGCCTTGGTCTTTGGCGTGATCGCACGCTCGATAAGCTGCACGTCAATGTTGAAGCCACCCTGCTCGATGTCCACGAACACCGGAGTCGCGCCGCAATAGCGGATGACGCTGGCAGTCGCGATGAACGAATGGCTCACCGTGATGACTTCATCCCCCTGCCCCACGCCAACGGCGAGAAGCGCGAGATGCAGCGCGGTCGTGCAGTTGGAGACGGCGCACGCGTATGGCGCGCCGACAACTTCAGCAAATTCCTTCTCGAAGGCCGCAACCTGCGGCCCCTGCGTGAGCCAGCCGGAAAGGATCACCTTGCTGGCGGCTTCCGTTTCACGCTCGTCAAGCGTCGGCTTGGCGATTGGGATCATCTTGCGTTGCTGTGTCATTCTGCGGCCACCATCGTTGCAGCGCGCTCACGACGCCACCATTCGACCAGATCGCGCAGACCTTCTTCCATCGTGATCTGGGCTTCGAAGCCGATCATGTCGCGAGCCTTGGAGACATCGGCCAGACGACGGGTCACGCCGTTGACCTTGCGCTCCGGACCGTGGTGCGGTGGGATGTTCGAGCCCATGACCTTCGACAGCATTTGCGCCAGTTCGAGAAGGCTGGTTTCCTGGCCGCTCGCGATGTTGAATACCTCGTCGGTTACATCAGCCTTGGCCGCCAGAATGTTGGCGCGGGCGATATCGCGGGCGTCAACGAAATCCATCGTCTGCTTGCCGTCACCGAAGATCAGCGGCGGTTCACCGTTGACGATGCGCTCCATCCAGCGGATCAGAACTTCGGTGTAAACACCGTGCACGTCCATGCGCGGGCCATAAACATTGAAGTAGCGCAGCGCGACATACTTCAAACCATACATTTCCGCGAAGGAGCGGAGCAGACCTTCGTTGAAGGCCTTTGCCGCGCCGTAGATGGTGCGGTTATTATAAGGGTGATGGCTTTCAGTGGTCGGGAAGCTCTCGGCCAAACCGAGCACCGATGCCGACGATGCGGCGACCACTTTCTCAACGCCATTCTTTACGGCTGCTTCCAGCACGTCGAACGTGCCGCCGGCCAGCACCTCAAAAGCAAGGCGCGGATCTTCGGCACACTGGGTGATGCGGATGGCCGCCTGATGGAAAACGATGTCGGTGCGCTTGAAAAGCTTGTCCAGCAATTCGCGGTCGCGAATGTCGCCTTCAACGATCGTCACCGGGGCGAGTTCGATCGCCTGACGGAGATTGTTGCGATTTCCGCGCGTGAAATTGTCGACGATGATGATTTCGCGCGGTTGCTCCAGTGCGACGAGATCAGCGATGTGCGAGCCAATCAGCCCTGCACCGCCGGTGATCAGAATACGCTTGTCCTTCATTTGCCCTGCCCCAAATTTTCTGCTCGTTAAGATGTGAAGGCGCGCGGCTTATGCCGCGCGCTGAATGCTCAAGCTGCGATACGCTGGCCGCCATTATTGACGGCATCGGCGACTGTCTTGACCTGCTCGTCGGTCATTTCCGGGAAGATTGGCAGCGACAGAACTTCCGACGCGACCTTCTCCGAAACCGGGAAATCACCAACCTTGTGGCCTAGATCCTCATGTGCCTTCTGGAGGTGCACAGGGATCGGGTAATGCAGGCCACTCTGGATATTCGCCTTGGTCAATTCTTCGCGGATGCGATCGCGTTCCGGGCTGCGCACCGCGTAGACGTGGTACACGTGCCTGCGGTCTGCCACCTGCGTCGGCGGCGTTACACGGGTCGAACCAGCCAGCCCGGCATCATACAGCTTTGCGCGCGAACGGCGGGATTCGGTCCAGTTTTCCAGATGGCGCAGCTTGACGCGAAGGATCGCGCCCTGAATGCCGTCCATGCGGTAGTTGAAGCCTTTCATCACGTGATGATAGCGCTCACTCTGGCCCCAATCGCGCAACATGCGCATGGTTTCCATCTGCTTGTCGTCGTTGGTGACAACGATGCCACCTTCGCCGCATGCGCCGAGGTTCTTGCCCGGATAGAAGCTGAAGCCAGCCGAAATGCCGATGCTGCCGGCGCGCTTGCCCTTGTATTCTGCACCATGTGCCTGGCAGGCATCCTCGATAACCGGGATGTTGTGGCGCTTGGCGATTTCCATGATCGGGTCCATATCGGCCATCTGGCCGTAGAGATGAACCGGCATGATTGCCTTGGTGCGCGAGGTGATCGCCGCTTCCAGCTTGGTTGGGTCCATGCACATCGTGACGGGATCAATATCCACGAACACGGGCTTGGCGCCAGTGTAGCAGATGGCCGAAACGGTCGCCACGAAGGTGAACGGCACGGTGATGACTTCATCGCCGGGTCCGATGCCTGCAGCCAGCAGAGCCAGATGCAGCGCGCTGGTGCCGGTGTTTACGGCGATTGCGTGCTTGACGTTGCAGAACGCTGCGAATTCGCGCTCAAACGCCGCGACTTCATCGCCGAGGATGTATTGCGTCGAGCCGAGGACACCGAGCACTGCGGCGTCGATTTCCGGCTTGATTGACTGATACTGCGCCTTGAGGTCGAGAAACGGGATCATGCTACACGCCTAACTTCATCGAGTTCGATTACCCGCCCACGCTGAGCGAGAGATTGGGTTGCGGCTTCCAGAATGCGCACGACGCGCAGACCTGCATGGCCGTCAGCGGTCGGCGTCTTCTTGTTCATGACGCAATCCGCAAATTCACTGAGTTCGCCCGACAGAGCTTCGGTCATATCAAGGTGTGGCGCCCACATATCGCCGCTGCGATAACCGACGAGCTGCTGGTAGACGTTCTCGCGCTGAGCCTCACCTTCCTTCACGGTGATGCCCTTGTCGTAGACCTTGATCTTCTCGGAAGGTTCGAGATCGTCATAAACGATCATTTTGTTGGAGCCGCCGATGAGCGTGCGGCGAACCTTGACCGGCGCGAGCCAGTTCACATGGATGTGCGCGATCAGGTTTCCGGGGAAGAACAGGTTGAGATAAGCGATGTTCGCGGGCTGGCCCGGAACGTGCGACATGCCGGCTGCCGACACGGCAACGGGGCGCTCGTTCAGAACATAATCCATGATCGAAAGATCGTGGACCGCGAGATCCCAGATCACGCTTACGTCGTGCTGGAACAGGCCGAGGTTCACGCGAACCGAGTCGTAGTAGTAGATGTCGCCCAGACCGTTATGCACCAGCTCGTGCATCTTCTTCACCGCGCCCGTGTGGACGAAGGTGTGGTCGACTGCCAGCACCAGATTGCGGCGCGCAGCTTCTTCGACAAGCTTCTGTGCTTCCTCGACGGAGGAGGCAATCGGCTTTTCGATGAACACATGCTTGCCAGCCATCATGGCGCGCATTGCAAGCCGAAAGTGGCTGGAAACAGGCGTGGCGATTGCCACTGCATCAACTGCCGGATTTGCAAGCACCTGCTCGAAATCGTCAGAAATTTGAACGCTAGGGTAACGCGCGCTTACAGCCGTCAGCCTTTCCTTGCGAAGGTCGCACACGGCGACGAGTTTCGCATTTCGGCAGTCAGCGATGTTGCGGACCAGGTTCGGCCCCCAATAGCCGTAGCCTACAACAGCAATTCCGATCATTTAACTTTCTCCGCACCTTTGTTTTTCGCTACTCCCGAAGGCTGCTTACCCACGATGCGCGCCGGCACGCCGGCGACGACCGCATGGTCAGGGACATCCTTCGTGACGACAGCGCCCGCGCCCACCAACGCGCCCTCGCCGATTGTCACCCCTGCTAGAATTGTTGCATTGCTGCCGATGGAAGCGCGGGACTTCACCCGCGTTGGAACCACCGTCCAGTCATCACCGCCCTGAAGGCTTCCATCGTCATTCACGGCGCGTGGAAACAGGTCGTTCGTGAACATCACGCCGTGCCCGATGAATACGCCGTCATCGATGGTCACGCCTTCGCAAATGAAGCTGTGGCTGGAGACTTTGCAGTTCTGTCCGATAAAGGCGTCACGCTGGATTTCGACGAACGGCCCGATACGCGTGCCGCTGCCGATCGTGCAGCCGTAGAGATTGACCTGATCACGTTGAAAGATCACAACTTCAGGCCCGAGAACCACGTTAGAAGAAATCATTCGATCCCAAATGCCCCTAGCGCCATGAGCCGGCACCCAACCCCGATACTGAAATCTTTAGGCTCGGCGCCGGTCCCATTGCCTGAGCTTCACAGTGGGAGGACCGAGCAGAACCTCACGTGCTCTAAGGACGGTTTTTCGGGCTCGGAGTAAACCGCCGAAAACGCGGTAAGATCGCCGCCGAAAGGGGTAGTTCTAGTACTGCATCTATACCCTGGTATAGGCAGCTCAACCGCTCTCGACTAAGGGTTTTGACGCATTTTGACACGGAAACGCAGACGCCCTGACTTCGCCTGCGCCTTTTGTTGATCTACATCGCGGCACCGAGGGGAAGTAAGCTCGACGATATAATTCAGGCATGCGCGACGTGCCGCAATTCCAAGGGTATCGGAACATTGTCTCCTTTGCGAAAACTGCGCCTTCCAAAAGAGGGTGCACCGAAGATCTCAATTATCGTCGTGAGCTACAATACGCGCGAGATGACGCTTGATTGCATTCGCTCGGTCTTTGCAGAGACGAAAACAGCATTCGAGATCATTGTTGTCGACAATGCGTCTTCCGATGGCTCTGCGGAGGCGATTGCTTCACAGTTCCCATCCATCAGGTTGATGTCAGAGCGGCACAATCACGGTTTTGCGAAGGCGAACAATATCGCTGCCCGCGAGGCGACCGGGGAGTATGTGCTGCTTCTCAATCCAGACACGCTTGTCCTGGACGGCGCAATCGACAAGTTGGTCGATTTCGCGGAACGGAAACCGGAAGCTGGAATCTGGGGCGGCAAAACGCTCTATGGCGACGGCGAACTGAATCCGGCTAGCTGCTGGGGACGAATGACCCTTTGGAGCATAACGAGCCAGTTGCTCGGGTTCACAAGCATTTTCCGACAATCGGGATTGTTCAATCCAGAGGGTTATGGCGGATGGCCCCGCAACACGGAGCGCGAGGTCGATATCGTCAGCGGATGTTTCCTGCTGATCAAGAGGCAGTTCTGGAATGAACTTGGAGGCTTCGATCTGAGCTATGTGATGTATGGCGAAGAGGCGGACCTCTGCCTGAGGGCACACGAACTGGGCGCGCGTCCGTGCGTCACGCCGGTTTCGCAGATCGTACACTATGCAGGCGCTTCCGAAACCGTGCGGACCGACAAGATGGTGCGCCTTCTGAAGGCAAAGGTGCTTCTGGCTCAGCGGCATCTGCCCGAATGGCAAAAGCCGCTGGCGCTGGCACTGTTGCGGCTCTATCCGCTCAGCAGGAAGATCGGCACCAGCGCGCTGGGCCGCGGATCATCTTCCGCCACATGGGGAGACATCTGGCGCCGTCGTTCGGAATGGTGGAACGGCTGGCCGGAACTGGAACACAATACCTGAATTGATCAGACTTTTTTAGAGGGAGCCTGAAAAACAGGCGTCCTATTTCCGGTTCCAGGCGCCCGATACGGAATGCGAGTTTCCCTCGAAGAACAACGAAAGCATACGCTGTCCGCGGTATAGCCGTATCCGCGCGAGGCAGAGCATTGCGAGCAGCCGTTCATAGGCACCCGACACGCGATTTGAAGTAAGTACGGTGCGCAATTCGAGTGCTGGCGAGCCCGCGACCGCTATTGCGCGCAAGAGCCATTTCAGGCCACCCAGCGGCCTGGATCTCATCCATTCATAGTCATGCGCAATGTGGCGGTCCCACTTGCGCGTAAGCTCCTCAAACGTCTTGCGCGCGGGGTGATAAACGATCATGTCGGGAATATATCGAATCTTGAACCCAAGCTTGCCAGCGCGTAAGCCCCAATCGCGATCTTCCGCGATGGCGATACCGGCGAACGGTCCGACTTCCTTTACTACCGACGCCCGAGCTGCGAGATTTCCTGTGCCTGAGAACCCGTCGGCAATATGCTCATTATTGCGATAGGAGTAGATGCTCTCATACGGCTCCAGAAACGATGGCGATGATGGATCCACATAGCCAACCCTGACGTCTCCGCCGATAATGGTGCACTCTGGGTCGGCGAACTCTTTCTCTATTGCGCTAAGCCACCCCGGGTGAGCCTTGCAGTCCGCATCGATGAAAGCCAGCAACTCGCCTCTCGCAAGCGCTACACCACGATTACGCGCCGGACCGGGGCCCGGCGTCGGCTCACTGGTCAGCCTTACATTGTCCCATTTGGCACAGATGCTTTCCGGCAACTGACGCGAGCCGTTATCGACAACGATGATCTCGATCTCTGACGTTACGCCCTCTTGCGCATGCAACGCCGCAAGGCCGGTTTCGAGAAATTCAGGCTGGTTGAGATGAGGAACTACTACACTGATAAGCACAACCGGTCCCCTTAAAAGAACTCTCGCAAAAAAGTCTCCAATGCAAAGAGTGCCCACAAAGTCTTGTCGTGGTTCTTACGGCCAGAAGCATGTTCTTCAAGAAAACGCCCAACGATCTTGCGATCCAGAAACTGCCCGCTGACAGAGTCAGACGCGAGTAGCAGGTCGCGCGCGGGTTCGCGCAGATTATTGCGGAACCAATACGTCACCGGCATCTTGAAGCCATTCTTCGGCCTGCTCAGAACCTCAGCCGGGATTCGCGATGCAAGCGCGGTGCGCACGATGCGCTTGGTGACCCGCCCTCCGATACGCCAGTGATCGGGCAAGGTAGCCGCGAACTCTGCCAGCTTTACGTCCATGAACGGCGTACGTCCCTCTATCGAGGCCGCCATTGTCATGACATCCATGCGTTCCAGCAGATTGTCCGGCAACCACGACGTTTGGTCGAAATGCAACACCCGACGCAGTGACGACGTGCCGTTGGCGGCCTGGAATGGACGGCGCTCGGCGGGGCGTGAAACGTTCGGCCCAATCCACAATTCCTCCCGCTCCGCTGCCGTGATGGCACCGAACCAGCGCACCATACGCTCATCGAAACTTTTCGCCGACATGGCTCTTGCCGCAAGATTCAGCCTACGGCCGCTCGCCGGGAAAACCGATGTCGCAGCCAGCATCGCACGTCCCGCGACGTTTAAAAGGCCGGGTTGCGGCAAACCGCCGAGATACCGCTCCACAAGATGCTTCGGGTAGCCAGCAAACATCTCGTCCGATCCTTCCCCCGACAGGACGACCCGAACACTCTTCGAGGCTTCCATGGACATAAGATAGATGGGGAGATCGGCCGTTTCCGAGATTGGCGCACCGCGATGCTTGCTCAGCATCGGCAACAACTCGGTCAGCTTATTGGCTTCGATTTCGAGTGAAGTATGCCGGGTGCCGAGAATCTTGGCGGTTTCCGCCGCCGCAGGCAATTCCGATTCCGGATCGTTCCTGAAGCCGACAGAAAATGTGTGAACGTCCTGCGCACCAAGATGCGCAAGGCTTGCAACAATCGCGGTTGAATCCAGGCCACTCGACAGAAACGCTCCAACCGGCACATCGGCGCGCAACCGAATGCGTACCGCCTCGTCGAAGATCTGGCGAAAAGCACCGACCGGATCGTCGATTTCGGCGATGTTTGCCGCGGTTTCTTCAGGGGCTGTCCAATAGCGGTGTGTCTCTATCTCGCCATTCTTCCAAACCATGTAACTGCCGGGTGGCAGCTTCGTAATTCCCTTGAAGAAAGTAAACGGTCCGGGTGCATAGCGCTGGCAGAGATATTGGAAGAGAGTATCGACATCCAGTTCGGGTTTCACCGAAGGATGTACGAGCAGCGCCGAGATTTCAGAGCCGAACACGAGGCAGCGCGACGAGCCCACCTTGCCGTCATGAACGAAAAGCGGCTTTTTGCCGAACTGATCGCGGGCGAGAACAACAGAGCGCTCAACGCTGTCGTAGAGCGCGAATGCGAACATGCCTCGGAATCGTACCAGCGCGTCTGCGCCCCATGCCCGCCATGCTTCAAGGATTACCTCTGTGTCGGAACGCGTTTCAAAGTGCGCACCGCGCGAAACGAGCTCGTCCCGAATTTCGATATAGTTGTAAATCTCGCCGTTGTAGACGATCGTGTATCGTCCATCATGACTCGCCATCGGTTGCGCGCCGCCGGCAAGGTCGATAATCGACAGACGGCGATGGCCAAGCGCTGCAATGTTGCCGCTCGATAGAGGCAGTATAATGTGCCCCTCACCGTTCGGCCCACGGTGGCGGACAACATCCGTCATCTTTTCCAGAAGTCCGACTTCGGACGGTGGCCCCATCCATCCGGCAATGCCGCACATGCTTTATGCCCCTTAGGTTGGCTGTCCTTCGCAGCGATGCGAATGGGATCACGCGGAAAGCCAGCAGATGTGCTTGAACGAACAAATCTGCGGCAGCGTTGAATGGCAATCGATCGCCCTGCCCGTCAAATCCGCCGCTGCCAAAAATTCAAACTGCCTGCCCGCCTTATTTCCATCAACACGATAAGCCGAGAAGCCCCGGTTTCGCGATTCACACAAAGAGAGACAGACCACCGCCAAAGGGTCTAGATACGATGATCTACCCAATACCACTTATGTAGATCACATAGATTACATACCGTAATATTCACTATGTTCATGCTTATCAGGCTTAACAATATCTGAAATTCCAGAATGTTTTGATTCATTCGATAATGATTTGTGTCCAAAATTGGTCGTACTTGTGGCGATATTCTGTAAATCGCCTCAATTGTGGATTGTTGATTGCGATAAGCTTCCACTTATTAAAATCTTACTGGTTTTTTTTGTGATTTATTATTGATCGGTGTGGAGTGATGGCGTAGGTAGGCTACGTCTTTGGCAGTCGATGCTACCGAATCGGATGGAGGGGTGGTCCACCCACTCAACCATCGACCGACAACATTTCTCTGATCGCACATTCGTGCGGTCATTAGACTCAACGGGGTTATTTGGGAGCGCGGGTTCTTACTCGCGCTGGAAATGTGGGCCGGGGGAGCATAGAAAGAAAGGACGCCTTTAATGGCTATTAATCCTGCCAACTACGGCATGCCGGACGCAACTACAGCTGGGGTTCAAGCTGGCGTTTCGTTGAAAACGTATAACGGCCCGATGACGATCACGCAGGATGGCGCTGTC
>NZ_QURN01000022.1 GCF_003403035.1 Mesorhizobium denitrificans
CGGCCAGAACACCGACCAGACGCCGAACACCATCAGCTTCAATGTGACGTCGATCAATGACGCACCGGCGGGTGCGGACAAGACGATCACCACGAATGAGGACACGGCCTATACGTTCGCCGTTGCCGATTTCGGCTTCAGCGATCCGAACGACAGCCCGGCCAATGCATTCCAGGATGTGATTATCACCACGCTTCCGGCCAGCGGCACGCTGCTTTTGAACGGCGTTGCGGTGACGGCTGGCCAGGTGATCACGGTTGCGCAGATCCCGACACTGACATGGACGCCGCCGGCCAATGGCAATGGCACGGCTGTGTCGAGCTTCACCTTCCAGGTTCGCGACAATGGCGGCACGGCCAATGGCGGCCAGAACACCGACCAGACGCCGAACACCATCAGCTTCAATGTGAGCGCGGTGAACGACGCGCCCGTCAACACCCTGCCCGCGCAGTCCGGCAATGAGGATGCTGGGATTTCGCTTACTGGCCTCGCTGTAAGCGATATTGATGCGGGCTCTGGCAATGTGGAGGTGACGCTTTCCGTCCCTGCGGGACAGGGCACTCTGGCTGCAACAGGCAGCGGCGGTGTTACGATCACTGGCTCAGGTACCAACACGCTGGTGCTGACTGGTACGGTCGCGGATATCAACACGTTCCTGTCCGTGGCAGGCACTCGCCCTGTGTTCAATCAGGGTGTTGCTGACTTCAACGGTACGGTCGCACTGACAATGACTACGTCGGATCTCGGCAACACCGGTATCGGTGGCGCGCTGACCGATACCGATACGGTTCAGATAACGATCAATGCTGTTACCGACATCGCAAACGATACCGCGACCACCAATGAAGACACGGCCGCAACGATCTCGCCTTTTGCGAACGACACGTTTGAGAATTCAGGCCGCACGCTGACGGCGATCAACGGTACGGCAATTGTCGCGGGAGGCGCCGCTGTAACCGTGGCAAACGGCACGGTTAGCCTGAGCGCCGACGGCAATACGCTGACGTTTACGCCAACGGCCAACTACAACGGCACGACGAGCTTCACCTATACAGTGACCTCCGGCGGCGTGACTGAAACGGCGACCGTCAATGTTGCGGTGAATTCGGTCAACGATGCTCCAGTGAACACCGCGCCAGCCAACTATACAAAGGCTGAGGATGATGGCGGGCTGCAGCTAACCGGTCTTTCGATCAGCGACGTCGATGCGGGTTCGAGCGGCATGACCGTTACGCTGGCTGTGCCGGGTGGCTCTGGAACGTTGACTGCGACTGATAGCGGCGGCGTGACCGTTAGCGGCTCGGGCACCAACAGCCTGGTGCTTTCGGGTTCGCAAGCCGCGATCAACGCCTATCTTGCTTCTGGCTCGGCACCAACATTTGTGCAGGTTGCCGATTTCAATGGCACGGTCAACGTGACCATGACGACTTCGGATCTGGGCAACACTGGTAGCGGCGGAACGCAGACAGCCGTAACGGTCATCCCGATCAATATTTCGGCTGTTGCCGATATTACGAATGACACGATTGCGGCCATCGAGGATACGGCGATTACATTCAATGTGATCACCGGCACGAATGGCGCGACAGCTGATAGCTTCGAGAACGCGGGCAGGCTCGTAACGGCGATCGATGGCTCGACCTTTACGCCCGGTACGCCGATTTCGATTACTGGCGGCACGATCACAGTTGCAACGGACGGCACAGTCACGTTTACGCCCAACACGGACTACAATGGCTCGACGAGCTTCACCTATACGGTGACTTCGGGTGGCGTGACCGAAACGGCAACCGTTACCCTTAACATAGCGGCGGTGAACGATGCGCCGGTGAACACGGTGCCGGGGGCGCAGACGACGGCGGAAGATGTTGCGCTTGCTATTTCGGGTATTAGCGTTGCCGATGTCGACAGCACGAATCTGACCACGACTTTGACCATTCCGGCGGGCGCTGGTTTGCTCGGCGTAACCGACTTGTCGGGTGGGGCGACGGTTACCGGAAATGGCACGGGTACCGTGCAGATTTCCGGCACTGCGAGCGAGATCAACAGTGTTCTGGCGACGCTGATCTATACGCCGACGGCAGATTTCAATAATGGCGCAGCGGGGTCGTTCAATCTGGGCGTTGCGACCAGCGACGGTTTGCTTACAGCAAACAGCACGGTGTCAGTGCGCGTTACACCGGTGGCCGACATTGTGAACGATGTCGTGCAGACAAATGAAGACACGGCAGTGAGCTTCAATGTTTTGACTGGGCTGAACGAAGTCAGTGGTACTGATAATTTCGAAGGCTCGCGCACTGTGACCGCGATCGATGGCGCGGCATTCGTTGCAGGGTCGCCGATTGCCGTTACAGGCGGAAGCATCACCGTTCAGGCAGACGGATCGGTTATCTTTACGCCGACAAGCAACTTCAACGGCACGACCACCTTCACTTACTCTGTGAGCGCAGGTGGCGGCAGCACGCCGGTTGAGACGGCTACCGTGACAATCACAACCTCTGCAGTGAATGATGCACCGGTCAACACCTTGCCTGCATCTTACACAGTTGCGGAAGATGCACCGCTCAAGCTCAGCGGCTTGTCGGTGGCTGACGTAGATGCGGGCAGCGCGAATATTACCGTGACGCTTTCTGTTCCGAGCGGATCTGGAACATTGACGGCTTTGAACGGTGGCAGCGTCACTGTTTCGGGCTCTGGTTCCAACGTGCTTGTGCTGACTGGCACGCTGGCGAATATCAACGCCTATCTCGGCTCGGCTTCTGCGCCCGACTTCGTGCAGGTCGCTGACTTCAATGGGTCGGTCGCGCTGACGATGACCACTGATGATGGTGGGGCCACAGGTACAGGTGGCGCTCTGAGCGACACCGATACGATAAACATCAACATCACTCCGGTTGCGGACATTGCAAACGATAGCGTCACGACCAATGAAGATACTGCGGTTGCGATCACGCCGCTTTCGAACGACAGTTTCGAGAATTCCGGTCGCCAGATCACTGCAATTGACGGAGTCGCAATCACCGCGGGCGGCCCTGCGATAGCGGTCGCAAACGGCACTGTGAGCATGGCAGCCGACGGCGTCACGCTGACTTTCACGCCCGACGCGAATTACAATGGCGCGACGACCTTCCAGTATACGGTGTCTTCCGGTGGCGCAACCGAAACGGCAACCGTCACGGTCAATGTGACAGGCGTGAACGATGCGCCCGTCAATACGCTGCCTGCGTCCTATACGACACCGGAAGATTCACCGCTGCAATTGACGGGGCTTTCAATCGCCGACGTCGATGCTGGTTCTTCGAGTGTATCGATTACGCTTTCTGTTACTGCGGGCACGCTTCAGGCTGTATCCGGATCAGGCGTCACGGTTTCCGGCGCAGGATCAAGCTCGCTCACGCTTCAGGGTACGGTTGCCGCGCTCAACGCCTATCTCGCATCGGCTGCAGCTCCTAGCTTCACGCAATCGCCCGCCGACTTCAATGGCGCCGTCCAGCTTACGATGGTGACGAATGACGGCGGCGCGACCGGAACAGGCGGTGCGCAGAGCGACACAGATACGGTTACCATCAACATCACGCCGGTTGTCGATATTCAGAATGACAGTGTTTCGACCAATGAAGACACCGATCTGACGTTCAATGTCATTACCGGTACGGGTGGTGCAAGTGCCGACTCGTTCGAGGGTTCGCCCGCTGTTACGCAGATCAATGGCGCATCCTTCACGGCGGGTGTGCCGATTGCCATAACGGGCGGTACGATTACTGTTCAGGCAAATGGAACAGTGCTCTTTGACCCTGCGCTAAACTATAATGGCACGACAGGCTTCACCTACACTGTCACATCTGGCGGCGTGACCGAAACCGCAACTGTTACGATTACTGTTGCGGCAGAAAATGATGCGCCGACTGTTACATCGCCGATAGCTGATCGTACCGATAATGATTCGGATGCGGTTAGCTTGAACATTTCGGGCAACTTTACCGATGTGGACAATCCGACGCTGTCTTATTCGGCAACGGGTCTGCCGCCGGGTCTTTCGATCAATACGGTAACGGGCGTCATTTCAGGTACGATCACGGCCTCGGCCTCCACGACAGATCCATATACGGTGACAGTGACAGCTACAGATGCTGGCGGCCTCTCCGTTTCCGATACGTTTGTCTGGACAGTCCTGAACCCTGCCCCTGTGGCAGGCAATGATGCCGGTACGGTTACGGAAGACGTTACCTTCAATGTGCCTGCGGCAAGTGGCTTGCTGTCAAATGATACGGACACTGATGGCGATGCTTTGTCGGTGGCGAATTTTACCATTGCAGGCAATCCGACCGTCTTCACCGCAGGTCAGACCGCGACCATAACGGGTGTTGGGACGCTTACGATCCGCGCGGATGGCTCCTACACCTTCGTGCCAGCCCCGAATTATAATGGTTCTGTGCCTGTGGCGACCTACACAGTGACGGACGGCGAAGGCGGTACGGATACCGCCACGCTAACGCTCAGCGTTACCGCTGTGGACGATCCTGAGTTTGTCGGTGGACTTAATGACGGGCCGGTTTCAGGCACGGACGGACAGGTCTACGAAAGCAATCTTCCGAGCGGAACGAACCCTTCCGGTACGGGTGAAAACACCAGTGGCAGCTTTACCATTGCAACAGCCGATGGTGTGACCAGCGTTTCGGTAGGCGGCACGGTTATTTCGTATGCGCAGTTGCAGACGAGCGGCGCGACGCCGATCAGCGTAACGACCGCGCATGGTACGGTTACGATCAACGGCTATGACGCTGCGACCGGCACGGTGAGCTACACGTTTGCGCTGACCTCGGCTGCGGATCATTCAGGCGGTCAGGTGATCGAAGCGGTCGCAATCGTGCTGACTGACGGCGATGGTGATACTGCGAGCGGTACGCTTGGTATTTTGATCAACGACGACGCGCCGATTGCCAATAATGATCAGGATGCAACGATCAATGTTGCGGGCAATCCATCGAGCCAGGCGGGCGGCAATGTGCTTACCGGTCTGGATAATCCATCTGCGCCGGATCTCGATCCGGCAGACGGCACAGCCGATGTGCCGGGCGCGGATGGTGGTTTGACGGTTACTGCGGTTGGTATTGGCGCCTTAGCGCCAACGCCGGGAAATGTCGGAACTGCGATCGCTGGTAGCTACGGCACTTTCTCGCTCGATGCTTCGGGCAACTATATCTATACGCCGGACTATGCCAATCCGACAGTTGCGGCACTCATTCCGCCCGCTACGCTGACCGATACGTTCACCTATATCGTGACGGATGCTGATGGATCGACGGCGACTGCAACCGTGCGGATCACCATCAACGGTACTCCGACTATTCTTGGGTTGGGTGACGGCCCGGTCGCGGGCACAGATGGGAATGTGCTGGAATCAGATCTTCCCACTGGCACAAATGCTGTGGGAACCGGCGAGACGCTGAACGGTGAATTCCGCGCCATTGCCGGCCAGCATGGCCTGGACTCCATCAGCATTGACGGCCAGATCGTAACGAATGCGCAGCTGCTTAATCTGGCGACGACGCCTGTCACTGTTGCGACGGGCGAGGGTACATTTACGCTTACCGGCTATAATGCAGTCTCCGGCGAGGTTACCTATCGCTATACGCTGACCGCCGCGGTTGCACATCCGGCGACGGGCATACTGACAGACGATATCGACCTGATTATCCGCGACGGACTTGGCAACCTTAGTGAGCATACGTTGCGTATCAACATCGTTGACGATGTGCCGATTGCCAACAATGACACTAATTCGGTGACGGAAGATAACAGCGACAATACCGCTGACGGCAATGTGCTTACAAACGACAAAACGGGCGCGGATGTCGACGCCACGCCGGTGACGGCTGTCGGTTTTGGCACCGGCGCGCCATCTGGAGCGCCGGGCAGCACTGTGAACGGGACGTACGGCTCGCTGGTGCTCAACGACAACGGCACATATGTTTATACGCTGGACAATAGCCGCCCGGCGACAAGCGCGCTGACGCAAGGCCAGATCGTCACTGAGGTCTTTACCTATCAAATCACGGATGGGGATGGCGACAGCACAACTGCAACGTTGACTGTGACCATCACCGGCAGCAACGATGCGCCAACGGTTGTTACGCCGATCGCGGATCAGTCAAATCAGGACGGCGCGACGGTTTCGGTCAATATTTCTGGAGCCTTTGCGGATGCGGATAGCCCGGCGCTTACCTACGCGCTGGCTTCGGGCAGCACGTTGCCCGCAGGTCTGGTGCTCAATCCGACCACAGGCGTTATTTCGGGCACGCTCGATAATTCGGCGTCACAGGGCGGTGTCGGCGGCATCTACTCGATCACCGTTATTGCATCCGACGGCCAAGGCGGCACAGTTCAGGATACATTCAACTGGACGATCAGCAATCCGGTTCCGGTAGCGGTCAATGACACGCTTACGGTTGGTGAAAACTCTAACGGAAGCGGCAACGCGCTGGGTAACGATTCCGATCCAGACGGTGATACGCTGACTGTCGTCGGCGTTGGTCAGGGAGCGAATCCGTCAGGCGGAATTGATGTCGCGGTTGCGGGCTCGAACGGCGGGCTGTTCACCGTCAGCGCCAATGGTTCTTATATCTTCGAACCGGGGACATCTTTTGATGATTTGAAACCGGGCGAGCAGCGCACCACTACGGTCAATTATCGCATTTCGGACGGTGAAGGCGGTTTTGCCGTCGCGACCATTACCGTTACCGTGAACGGGGCGAATGACGCGCCTCAGGCGGTGGATGACATCGACGGCACGACAGAAGATGTCGATGCGACGGGCAATGTGCTGTCAAACGATGTGGACGTTGACAACAGCGCCGCCGATCTCGAAGTGCGCAGCTTCAGCGTGGCTGGAGATGCGACCGTTTACGCGGCGGGTGCAACGGCAACAATCGCAGGCGTTGGCACCATCGTTATAAATGCCGACGGTACTTATACATTCAACCCTGTCACAAACTATTTCGGAAACGTCCCGGTCATCACCTATACGATGGCTGACGGGCCTGCTTCCAACCCGAACAGCCTGACCGACACGGCCACGCTGACGATTACAGTGACGGACGAAAACGACGATCCGGTGGCGGCGAGTGACACGCTTCCGGTGGTTGAGGACACGCCCGCTACAGGCAATGTTCTCACGAATGATACCGATGTCGACGGCGATCCGCTCACGGTGACGGGCTTCACAATCGGCGCGAATTCTTATTCGGCGGGCGCGACGGCGACGATCCCGAATGTGGGCACGTTGCTGCTGACTGCGAATGGTGCTTTCACCTTCACGCCCGCGCTTAACTACAACGGTCCTGTGCCGGTAATCATCTATGCTGTAAGCGATGGGCAGGGTGGCAGCGACACCGCGACTCTGACGCTGGGGCCGGTTTCGCCGATGAATGACGCGCCGGTTGCGCAGAATGATGCGTTTGCGACGAACCAGAACACGTCGATCAATGGCGATCTGTTTGCCAATAATGGTTCCGGCGTTG
>NZ_QURN01000023.1 GCF_003403035.1 Mesorhizobium denitrificans
CGATGAATGACGCGCCGGTTGCGCAGAATGATGCGTTTGCGACGAACCAGAACACGTCGATCAATGGCGATCTGTTTGCCAATAATGGTTCCGGCGTTGATGTCGATGTCGATGACCCGCTTGCAGTGGCGCTGGTCAATGGCGCTGCGCTCAATTCCGGCTCAACCATAACGCTGCCTTCGGGCGCGCTGCTGATCGTTAATTCGGATGGCACCTTCAGCTATGATCCGAACAATGTGTTCGACAGTCTGCCGGAAGGCCAGACAGCGACCGACAGCTTCACCTATACCGTTCGTGATTCGTCCGGCGCGTCTTCGACGGCAACGGTTACGATAACCGTCACCGGTCTTGATGATGCAATCTCCATTACCGGCCTGAATGACGGGCCGAACGGTACGGACGGCGCTGTCAATGAAAGCGACCTGCCGAATGGCTCGACGCCTGCCGGAGCGGGTGAGGTGCTGAATGGCTCGGTCACGCTGACCGCAGTCGATGGCATTGGCGCGCTCAGCGTCAACGGCACACCGATCACGGTGTTGCCAACCCCGGGCAATCCGGTGGTGTTCACCGGTCTTTATGGTACGCTGAGCGTGACCAATTACGATGCCGCGACAGGTATCGTGACCTATCAGTATGTGCTGACGCAGCCAGCCAACCAATCGGGTGGCAATGTCACCGATGATTTCGTGATCTCGCTGACCGACCGTGACGGGGATACCGTCAACGGCACGCTGGCAATCCAGATCAATGACGATCAGCCGACAGCCAACCCGGATGCCAACAGCATTGCGGAAGATGCGACAGCACCGGTTACCGGCAATGTGCTGACGAATGACGTGCTGGGAGCCGACCGCACAGGCGGTGGTGTAAGCGCGATCTCGTTCGGTGCAACGGCGGGTACGGTCGGTTCAGCGCTTGCGGGTGGCTATGGCAACCTGACGCTTAACGCCAACGGCACCTATTCCTACAGCGTGGACAATACCAATCCGGCAGTGCAGGCCCTGCAGCAGGGCGAAACACTGACGGACGTGTTCACCTATACCTATCGCGATGGTGACGGCGATACGGTCACGTCAACGTTGACGATCACCATCAACGGCCAGAATGATGCGCCGGTTGCGACCAACGATACGGTTGCAGTGACAGAGGACATTGCTGCAAGCGGCAATGTGCTGACGAATGATGTGGATGCAGACGGTGATCCGCTTGTGGTCAGCGGCTTCAGCTTCGGCGGCAACAACTATGCTCCGGGTCAGACGGCGACAATCGCTGGTGTCGGCTCGCTGGTGATCAATGCCAATGGCACATTCACCTTCACGCCTGCTGCCAACTACAATGGCCCGGTTCCGTCCGCGAGCTATACCGTCTCCGACGGCGAGGGCGGTGCCGATACCACAACGCTCGCTATCGGACCCGTCAGACCCGTCAACGATGCGCCGGTTAATACGGTGCCGGGAGCACAGACGATTTCCGAAGACGCTGGAGCTGTAGCGATCTCGGGCGTTTCGATTACCGATCCCGACGCGACGCAGACCCTGACCACGACGCTCACAATCCCGGTTGGCGCGGGTGCGCTTGCCGCTACGGGCGGCAGCTTCAACGCGGCGACGGGCGCGCTGACGATTGCCGGCACACCTGCGCAGATCAATGCGGCTCTCGCGACGCTGACTTACACCCCGCTAGCCGATTTCAACACGGATGGCAGCAATTTCACCGTAACGATGGTAACGGACGACGGTGTTGCTGCACCGGCCACGTCCAGCTTCACCATTGCGGTTACGCCTGTGGCCGACATCGTTGCCGACACGGTGACGACGAACGAAGACACCGCGCTGACGTTCAACCCGATCACCGGAACGGGGGGGTCCGAAGCGGACAATTTTGAAAATGCGGGCGCGCAGATCATGGCTATTACGCAGCCGGCGATTGGCGCAGCCGTGTTGAATGGCGACGGCACAATTACCTATACGCCGCCGGCCAATTACAATGGCACAACGACGATGACCTACACGGTCACCTCGGGTGGTGTGACGGAAACCGCGACGATTGCGATCACGGTGGCTTCTGTGAATGACGCGCCGGTTGCGCAGAATGATGCGTTTGCGACGAACCAGAACACGTCGATCAATGGCGATCTGTTTGCCAATAATGGTTCCGGCGTTGATGTCGATGTCGATGACCCGCTTGCAGTGGCGCTGGTCAATGGCGCTGCGCTCAATTCCGGCTCAACCATAACGCTGCCTTCGGGCGCGCTGCTGATCGTTAATTCGGATGGCACCTTCAGCTATGATCCGAACAATGTGTTCGACAGTCTGCCGGAAGGCCAGACAGCGACCGACAGCTTCACCTATACCGTTCGTGATCCGTCCGGCGCGTCTTCGACGGCAACGGTTACGATAACCGTCACCGGTCTTGATGATGCAATCTCCATTACCGGCCTGAATGACGGGCCGAACGGTACGGACGGCGCTGTCAATGAAAGCGACCTGCCGAATGGCTCGACGCCTGCCGGAGCGGGTGAGGTGCTGAATGGCTCGGTCACGCTGACCGCAGTCGATGGCATTGGCGCGCTCAGCGTCAACGGCACACCGATCACGGTGTTGCCAACCCCGGGCAATCCGGTGGTGTTCACCGGTCTTTATGGTACGCTGAGCGTGACCAATTACGATGCCGCGACAGGTATCGTGACCTATCAGTATGTGCTGACGCAGCCAGCCAACCAATCGGGTGGCAATGTCACCGATGATTTCGTGATCTCGCTGACCGACCGTGACGGGGATACCGTCAACGGCACGCTGGCAATCCAGATCAATGACGATCAGCCGACAGCCAACCCGGATGCCAACAGCATTGCGGAAGATGCGACAGCACCGGTTACCGGCAATGTGCTGACGAATGACGTGCTGGGAGCCGACCGCACAGGCGGTGGTGTAAGCGCGATCTCGTTCGGTGCAACGGCGGGTACGGTCGGTTCAGCGCTTGCGGGTGGCTATGGCAACCTGACGCTTAACGCCAACGGCACCTATTCCTACAGCGTGGACAATACCAATCCGGCAGTGCAGGCCCTGCAGCAGGGCGAAACACTGACGGACGTGTTCACCTATACCTATCGCGATGGTGACGGCGATACGGTCACGTCAACGTTGACGATCACCATCAACGGCCAGAATGATGCGCCGGTTGCGACCAACGATACGGTTGCAGTGACAGAGGACATTGCTGCAAGCGGCAATGTGCTGACGAATGATGTGGATGCAGACGGTGATCCGCTTGTGGTCAGCGGCTTCAGCTTCGGCGGCAACAACTATGCTCCGGGTCAGACGGCGACAATCGCTGGTGTCGGCTCGCTGGTGATCAATGCCAATGGCACATTCACCTTCACGCCTGCTGCCAACTACAATGGCCCGGTTCCGTCCGCGAGCTATACCGTCTCCGACGGCGAGGGCGGTGCCGATACCACAACGCTCGCTATCGGACCCGTCAGACCCGTCAACGATGCGCCGCTCGCAGTCAATGATGTGGTTCCTGTAACCGAAGACACTGCCGTAACCGGTAATCTGCTTGCCAATGACACGGACGTTGAAGGCGATACGCTGCAGGTCACGGGCTTCACCGTTGGTGGCAACAGCTATGGTCCAGGCACAGCGGTAATTCCCGGCATAGGCACGCTTACCATCGATGCGAATGGCAATTTCAGCTTCAACCCAGAGCCAAATTACAACGGTCCGGTGCCGCCGGTCACTTATTCAATTTCGGACGGCAACGGAGGTACGGGCTCCGCATCGCTTCTTCTTGGGCCGGTAGTGCCGCTGAACGATGCGCCAGTTGCGGGCAATGACAGCTTCCCGGTTGTCGAGGACACGCCAGTATCCGGCAATGTGCTCACCAACGATACGGATTCGGATGGTGATCCGCTGACGGTTTCCGGGTTCACGGTGGGCGGTCATAATTACCTGCCCGGTCAGACCGCAGCTATTCCGGGCGTAGGAACGGTGGTTATCGCCGCAAATGGCGCGTTCATCTTCACCCCTGCGCCGAATTACAACGGTGCGGTTCCGGCCATTACCTATACCGTATCTGACGGCAACGGCGGCTCCGACACGGCAACGCTTACGCTTGGCCCGGTCTCTCCGGTCAACGATGCGCCGGTGGCGCGTGGCGATGAAGTTATTGCTAAGGGCGGTGATACAATCCGCATTCCTGTACTCGCAAATGACAGAGATGTGGATGGCGACCCACTGCAGATCGTAGCCATAAACGGCAGGCCCATCACAATTGGCGTTCCGGTTTCAATCGCTAATGGAACCGTTACGGTCAATTCGGATGGAACCATCAGCTTTACGCCGAATATTGGCTACTCCGGCCCGGCTCAATTCTCTTATACGGTGAGTGACGGGAATGGCGGGTTCGATACGGCGTCTGTATCTGTGGACGTTCGGGCTGGCTATCTGGAAATAGATCCGCCTTTCGTACCGCCGCATCGTCGGGACTATCTTCCGCCATTGCTTACGGCCAACGGGCTTGTTGGCGATTCCATCGGCGATTTGAACGGCACGTATCTCTCTTCGACCGACATAATCGATGGCGTTGTCAATTCCATTCGTTATCTCAATGGAATTTCTGGATTGTCTGCGGACGGCCCAATTGGGCAGGTCGTGCATCAGATCGACAGTTGGCTGGGCGCAGACGAGCGTCTGGCCGGTGCTGAGCGCGGTCTATTTGAGGGCGGCTCGGCGCTTACCGATCCGAAGGGTGGTGACAGCACCTGGTTCATGGTCAACACCATCATGCGTGAGGGCGTGCTCCACCTGACGATCCTGTCCGCTGATGGTAAGAGAGGCGCAGAAATCGCCTCAGGCCATACCATAACACTCGCCGACGGGCGTGCGCTGCCCAACTGGATCGAGTTGGATCGGGGCGGAATGCTGATTGGGCGTCCACCGGCCGGACTGGCCTTCATTGACCTGAAAATACAGGCAATGGACAAGAGCAACCGCGCCGTCGTCGACAATGTTCGGATCGATCTGCTGACTGGCGTAGTGGCTACGCACACTGCGGATCAGCGCGCCGACGCAGGACCGTTGCTGTTCTCCGATCAGACGACAGCTGGCATCGAAATGTCGATTGAACGAGCAAATTCGCTAGCGGCTGCTCTCACCGGCTGGACCGAACTGCGCGACGATACACGAGCAGCGTCATAAAGAGAAAGCGTGTTGGCCGCCTTGCGGCCAACCGCCGACTGCGCTCTATGATAAGCCAGACATCAAGCCGTTAAGTCTGGAGCTCGACCGGTATGCCCGAGACTCAGTTCGCCCTCGACTGGATAGGGACCAAGGGGCCGCGTTTTGTTGAGCGTGCCGTGCATCGGCGCTGGCTGATGGACCGAGCATTCGCGCTTTTCGACTTTTTTGGACATGCGACATTCAATCCGGCGGGCGGCTTTTTCACCCTTGACGAGCAGGGGCGTCCGAATGGCGCCGGTCCTCGGTCAGCAGGGGTTGAACGACAGGTTCATGATACGACGCGCATGGTGCACTGCTTCGCGGTTGCCAATCTGCTTGGCGTTCCAGGTTCGGATCGCGTGATCGACCACGGAATGAAATTTCTTTGGAACAATCATCGAGATGAACAGAACGGTGGCTATTTCTGGGGCGTGAATGACGCGGGCCCCACCAATGCGACCAAGCAAGCCTATGGTCACGCATTCGTCCTGCTCGCCGCCTCATCCGCGAAGGTCGTCGGCCATCCGGCGGCGGATCGATTGCTGGCGGACGTGACAGAGGTTCTTCGTAAGCGCTTCTGGGACAATGAGATTGGAGCTACGAGAGAAGAGTATGGTCACGACTGGTCCGTGATCAGTGATTATCGCGGCCAAAACTCCAACATGCACCTAACCGAAGCCTTGATGGCCGCGTTTGAGGCAACCGGCGATTCCGAATATCTGCTAATGGCTGAGCGCATCGCAGGGCTAATCATCGATCGCCATGCCCGCGAACAAGGTTGGCGTGTTGCTGAACATTTCGATGGCGAGTGGAATGTCGACCGCGCTTATTCCGGTGATCCCATGTTCAGGCCGCGTGGCACCACACCGGGTCACGCGCTGGAATGGAGCCGCCTGCTGATCCAACTCTGGCAACTGGGCGGCCAACGGCGAAGCTGGATGCCGGAAGCCGCGAAATCATTGTTTCTGCACACTACGCAAATCGGATGGGATACCGCAGTTGGCGGATTTTTCTATACTCTTGATTGGGACGATAAACCCGATCAGCGCGACCATTTCTGGTGGCCTTGTGCGGAAGGAGCCGCAGCCGCCGCAGTACTCGGCGATGCGCTGCACGATGCCACGTTTGAGGAGTGGTATCGCCGCATCTGGGGAGTGATTGCCAATCACTTCATCGATTGGCGAAATGGGAGTTGGTTTCCAGAACTGGATGCAGAAATGCGTCCAATCAGCCGAGTATTCACGGGACGGCCCGACATTTATCACGCATTGCAAGCATGCTTGATCCCTCTTCTGCCGTCAGATGGTAGCATTACAAAGGGATTGAGCGATGGCAGGCTGCGCAGCTAGAACCTCCCGCCTGATCTTGCCAGCGCTCACTCGCGCGAGCCGAATCTTGCTTCGGCCATAAGCTTGGCTTTTGTTAATTCCGTCGCGCGAGAAGATGCACTCTTTTCCGCGCAGATTTTCGTTGCCATTGCGTTTGCATGGTTACGCAAACAACTCGGGCCCGCGCCCCAATGAGCGCCTGCACCTGCAGTCGCTGCCGTAGCAAATAATGCGAAAGCCACGGTTGTGGCCACTTTTGAATCAGATCTCATGTCCCACCCAATCGTCCCATCGATTGTTGCGTTAACCGTAAGCGTCGACAGGTTGAGATTGCACTGATCGGTCAATTAAACTTGCTATTAATACGAAATTTTTCCGACCTATTTTGCTCGTTGCCTGCGCTCCGCCACAGCAACGCTGATCGTCATGGCAAGCGCCATTGTTGCGGCAAGCGAACGAAAGCCCGCGCAGTCAGCTTCCGCAACTTCAAACCATTCTGAAGCCGATTGGGCCAAAGGTGAAAAGGCGCTGTCTGTGATCGCCACTACTGGAACATTGCTCGATTTCAATTGAGCGACGTGATCGATGGTAGTTTGGGCGTAGGGCGAAAAGCTGATCGCGATTGCAGCGTCCCGAGGACCGGCGAATGAGAGCAATTCAGGATCAAGGCCCGCGACCGAGTCGATTATCTGGTGTCGCACTTTTAGCTTGGCGAGACCATAGGCCATGTAACTTGCGATGGGATAAGAACGACGCCGTGCGATAATATAAATGGTTTCCGCGCGTGACAGTATCGAGACTGCGCGCTCAAGCGTTCCCTCGTCCAGCACTCGCGCCATGTTTTCAAGGGACTCCTGAGACGATGCTATAAAGCCTTCGAGAATGGTGCGGTTCTGGCTGCCATTCGAGCCGCCTCTCAAAGCGTTGAGGCGGTCCTCATAAGAAGTGGTGCGTTCGCGCAACCGCTCGCGAAAAACTGTTTGCAAGCTGGTGAAACCGTCAAAGCCGAGATGTTGAGCGAAGCGAATAAGCGTTGAAGGCTGCACGCCGGCAGAGGTCGCGATGCTTGCGGCTGTGCCGAACGCGATTTCGTCAGGGTTATCGAGCGCGTAAGCCGCCGCTTGTGCAATGCGCTTGGGAAGGGATTGCCGCTTTTCCAAAACCAATTCTCGCAATGCTTCAAAGTTTTGCGGCAATGGAAGATTCTCAGGCATTCAAAGCTTCCTTAATCGGAACGCGAAAACTAGCGGCGAGAAAATGGAGTGTTTATTCCATTTCTGAATAATTTAGACTATATCATCCATATCAACGATTCTCGCAACGGAATTTCTCCCATGATTGGTGTCGGTCTTATAGGTACTGGATTTATGGGCAAGTGCCATGCAATTGCGTGGAATTCCGTGCAGGCGGTGTTTGGCGATACGCCAGGGGTGCAGCTTGTTCACCTCGGTGAAATGAATCAAGAACTGGCGGACCGCAAGGCTGGCGAGTTCGGCTTCGCCAAGGCGTCGGGCGATTGGCGTTCGGTGATTGATGACCCGCAGGTGGACATTGTATCCGTCACGACGCCGAATGCTTTCCACAAGGAAATGGCGTTAGCTGCATTGGCGGCCGGCAAACACGTTTGGTGCGAAAAGCCGATGGCGCCTACATTTGCCGAAGCGCAGGAAATGGCGAAGGCTGCAGCGCATTCCGGCAAAGTTGCGATCCTCGGATATAATTACATTCAGAGTCCTGCAATTCGCCATATCAAGAGCTTGCTGGAAAAGAATGTCATCGGGATCGTCAATCATCTCCGTATTGAGATGGACGAGGACTTCATGGCTGATGGTGAGGCTCCGTTCTCGTGGCGCAACGAAGTCAGCGCCGGATATGGCGCGCTGGATGATTTTGCCGTTCACCCGCTTTCTTTAATCCATAGTCTTTTCGGGCGGGTATCGCGAGTGATGTGCGACATGAGCAAGCCTTATGCCGTGAGGCAGAATGCTGAAGGTTCGCGGCGAGCTGTCGAGACATACGACATTGCAACAGCGTTGATCCATCTGGAAAACGGGGTTTCCGGAAGCCTGCACGTCAACCGTTCTGCGTGGGGAAGGAAGGGCCGCATCGCGGTGCAGATATTTGGTTCGAAAGGTACGATCCTTTTCGATCAAGAGCGTTTCAACGAAGTTCAGCTCTATCTTTCCAGTGATGAACCCGCCCTGCAGGGTTTTCGTACTATGTTGATGGCGCCGAATCACGCGCCTTATGGGCAATTTGTTCCAGCACCGGGTCATGGTCTTGGGTTCAATGATCTGAAAATTATCGAATGCCATGAATATCTGCGTCGGATTGCGACCGGCGAAGGTAATGTTATCGATTTTGGCGACGGCCTAGAGATTGAACGCACCGTGCATGCGATGGCCAAATCGCATGCGAGTCAACGCTGGATAGATGTGCGGTAGTCGCTATTCCATGCGTGGTAGCATTTGACGAATCAGACCTTTGTGCGGGTTCGACGAATGCGTTTTGCTTGCCAATAAAGTTAACGTCACTATCAGTAAATATGCCGATGGCGCGGTCCGGCTTGTTGAGCTGGCTAATTTTGCGCTTTGCACTGAGCGCGTCTTTTTTGAAATGTTCTGTCATCGAGAGAAGCGGTCATAGCTGTGATCAGAGCTTCTTTGCCGGATTCAAGGCCCACCGCGTGACCGGCCTTTCAAACCGGCAGCTTCCCCTCTGTTAAGTACTGCATATCCGGGCATGTCCTCTGCGACATAAGGAATCGCTCATAGGCGCATGTATGTATTCACACTTTTTTTAACAATGTTATGATTGACTAAATTAGCATCGCTTAATAGACGTACCGATTCAGTGTGGTTCGTTACCCGAGAAGGTTAGCATACCGAGTCAAGTGTGTTTCGATGGTTGTAGGCATGGGCGGAATTGCGTCCGATTTTCGCCTTTTTCAACAGCGCGCGGCCCAAGCGGAGATCCGTTGCGTAGCCCTCGAACCCTTAAACGACGGTGCCGACTCTTCAGGGATGCCGAACGGTGGTGGGGCCACTGGCAGGTAGATACTGGGGGTTAATATATGGTTGCTGCTTCGGTTTTAGATGGGCACGTTACAGTGCAGGTCAAGGGCAATGTCGTTGCTCCGAATGCTCCGGCCAATTTTGTGGTGCCTGGCTCGCCCGCCAATGTCGCGAATTATATCCGGCAGGGCAGTGACCTGATCATTGAGATGAAGACAGGCCAAACCTTTACGATTCAAGGGTTTGCACAGCAGGGCTTGGTCAATAATATCGTATTATCCGCTGGCGGCGCGAATACCCTCGTGGACATTTCCGCAGCCTTTACCGCAGCTGCAGTATCCAACGGCATTTTGGCGCCGGCTCTCATTACGATTGAGGCAATCAGCGCCAGTACATCCGTAATGTCATTGCTCGGAATACTCGGAGCAGCCGGTGCCGCGGGTGGTGTGGGCTTGGTTGCGCTGAGTGTTGCGGGGCAAACGCCTGTGGATACGACGCCTCCCGCCGCGCCCGTCCTTGATCTTGTGAGTGACGATGTAGGGACCAAGCTTGGGGCGCTCAGTTCTGGCGGGCTTACCGATGACACGCGTCCGACATTTTCTGGCCGAGGTGGAATTGCGGGGGCGACCATTGAGCTATGGGAGGGGGCAACCCTCTTGGGATCTTCCACGGTTGGCTCTGGTGGTGATTGGAGTGTCAGCCCATCCACCGGTCTGCGGGACGGCCAACACGGTCTCTCGCTTGTTCAGCGTGATACATCCGGCAACGGAAGCGCGGGTACGGGGTTTGTAGTGGTAGTCGATTCCACTGCCCCCGGAACACCTGTTCTTGTCCATGTCGTTGATGCGGTTGATGCCGTCACTGGCGAAATTCAGCCCGGAGGCGCGACTGATGATACGCGGCCTGTTTTATCGGGAACTGGTGAAGCTGGCGCGATAGTAGAACTGCGGGAAGGCAATGTAGTTCTCGGTTCGACGATTGTTGGCAACGACGGTGCATGGAGCGTTCGACCGTCAAATGGATTGAGTGAGGGCAGCCACAACCTTGTTGTGGTGCTGATCGATGCTGCGGGTAACAAGAGTCCCGCTGCAGGTTTTGTGGTTGTGGTGGATACCATTGCGCCCGAGGCTCCCGTTATTGTGCAGGTTACCGATACGGTTGATGCCGTCACGGGGGCGGTTCAATCGGGCGGTGTGATCAATGATACGCGGCCTTTGTTTGCCGGCACCGGCGAGGCTGGTGCGACGGTCGAGCTGAGGCAGGGCAATGTCGTGCTTGCCACGGCGGTCGTCGGCATGGACGGCCGCTGGAGCGTCAGCCCGACGGCGGCGCTGAGCGCTGGCACGCACGCCTTTACGGTGGTGCAGAGCGACACGACCGGTCATCGCAGCCCGGTCAGCAGCGCGTTCAATCTGACCGTCGACACCGGCGCATCGCAGCTGGTGATCGGTTCGGTGATGGACGATGTCGATCAGGTGACGGGTGCGATTGTCGCCCATGGCACCACCAACGACACCCAGCCGACGCTGTCTGGCACCGGCGCGGAAGCCGGCAGCACGATCGAGCTTCGTGAGAATGGCAGTGTCATCGGCACGGCCATTGCCGGTAATGACGGCGCCTGGAGCGTCAGCCCGACGCTGGGGCTGGCCGATGGGGCGCATAGTCTCACCGTCGTGCAGATCGATGCGGCGGGCAATCGCAGCCAGCCGAGCACGGCCTTCGAACTGACGGTCGATACCCAATATTCGGGCGCGGATCCGGTCATCGATCCGGTCACCACCGATCAGCCGGACAATCGCACGCCGGGCATCTATGTCGGGGAGAACCTCGACCCGGCGCCATCGCTTTATGTCGATGGCGAGAAGGTGGCGTCGACCTATGATCCGGTCACCGGCATGCTGACGCCGGTGGAACCGCTCAGCGATGGCGAACACACGATCACCTATACGCTGTCTACATCGACCATGACATAACGAACGTAATCGTGACCTGATCGGCACGCTTGAGGCTACGAAACCGCGATCCGGGGGCTTTGGTCCCCGGATTTTTCCGCTGGGGTTCAGCATTTCATCTGGATCATCTAAAACAGTGTCTTGAAATAAACTATTTGCTAATTTAGGTATATTAAATCCTTGTGCTGATATTTCGGTGCAAGGGTTCTCTTGCGGAATGGGTTTTAGCTAATCCTTGAAACGTGCCGTTCAGTTGGTCGTTTTTCGCAAAAGTCAACCAGAACAAGATGTTGCCACCAGAGGCAGTGATTGGGAACGTGATCTTGGCGATTCAAACCACGCGCGAAAGCGGCGATGCGGAAGTTCTCGGCTCAAATGCATCTCTGCAGCGAATCGGTGTGCGGAATGATGCCGTCCGCTTAAGCGGGCTGGGCAGCGCATCGAAAAGCTTGAGAGCAACAACAATTCTTGCCGCTGCTGTGCTGATTGCGGGCGCTCTGGGTGGTTGTTCGACACAAGGTGAGGCTCCAGTTCGCAAGAGTGCGACCGATCTTTCCCTCCTGCCTTCGCCCGCCAAACCCGGCGAGCAAGTTTCTGGAAGTGCGGAACTCGCTTCCTCAAATGCAAACTCGCTGACAAATGTGCAATCGGCTGCAAACCCGGATGGAAAGTCCGGCATGCAGGATAGTGATGAACTCGTCGAAGTCTTGATCGACGGGTTAAGTCTTGCGGATGCTGTCGGTCTGGCGATTGCCAAACATCCGGACATAAATCGCGCACAGGCGATTGTCGCGCGCAGCGAGTCGCAAGTCGCAGTGGCAAAATCCGCTTGGTATCCGACTATCAATTACGGACTTGATCCGGGGTACAATACAAGTGGCAACGTGCATCAGGTGAAAGCCGGCGTTGGTTTGCAGCAGCTTGTCTACGATTTCGGCAGAGCGCGCAGCAATATTTCGGCGGCCAAAGCGACGCTGGAGCAGGAACAATACCTGCTTGCTGATACAATTGAGACGGTGGCGTTCAACACAGCCGCGACATTCGTCGATCTTTCTGCCAGCCAGGAAATGATTGGTGCGGCCGAGCAGCAAGTGCAATCGCTGCGCGATACGAAAGAAAAGATCGAGGCGCGTGTCAAGGCGGGCCTTTCGGATGCGTCGGATTTGAATCAGGCCGAAGTCGCTATCAAACGAGCCGAAGCCGAAGCTCTTTCGGCTCAGACAGAGTTTGATGATGCCGCGGGAAAACTTGCCGAGCTGGCGGGTGTTCGGCCTTCGCGCGTTGCTGCCTTGGCTGCCACAACGAGTGTAGTGAATGGGCTTCACCAGAACGCCGTCGATAAAGTTGACGATACGCCGGCTATCCTTGCGGCAAAGGCATCGCTCACTGCCGCTGAAGCAAACGTCAAGCTTGCCAAAGCGGCACAGTTCCCCTCCGTGGGCGTAACTGTCAGTCAGGAGTTTTCGACACTGAAGGACAATGCAGGAGACTACGACCGCTACACTTATGTTGGCATGACCCTGAGTGGTGATTTCTCATTGGGCGGTTTGACCAAGCACAAGATTAATACGGCGCTGGCCGAGCAGCGCGCCGAAGCGCAGGTTCTGGAAAATCAGCGTCTGCTCACGCGTACCGCTCTGGGGTCGGCGCAAACCCAAGCCTCCGGCGCCGCCGCGCGACTGTCGAGTTATCAGAGCGTTATCGACCTTTCTAAGGAACTGCTCGACCTTTATTGGCAGCAATACACCTTGGACAAGCGTCCGCTTACCGATGTCATTAATGCCGAGCGAGATGTTTATCAGTCGGAGGTGCAGCGCATCTCCGCAATCGCGGATGGCGCCAACGCGCGGATCAAAGCCAATGCCGCAGTTGGTCAACTTGTAGCGCAGCTCAAGGCTAAGAAGAGTTCCTAAAAATGAGCCTGGATGTTCAGGAAGAACCGGTTTCCGCATCGGCTGAGTCTGAGATTCCCGAAACCCCTGATTTAAAGCAATCGCGCCCGCCGGACATGGAATCATGGACGCAGGCGCTTTTGCTTGTTGCGAAGCAAATCGGTGTCAGGTCTTCCCCCGAATTGGTCCGTAACGCTGCTGCGTGGGCGCCATCGGCGGATGTAGACCAGGCTGTTATCGATATTGCGCACGCCGCCGGACTGTCAGCGGATTTTCGGAAGATTTCTGCCAAAAAATTGACTGCCGAGATGCTGCCTGTGCTGATTGTAATCGGCGAATCCCGCGTCGGCGTCATTACCGAAATCGCAGACGGGAAATTCAGCGTTGCCTTTGCGGTCGAAGACTCCTTTATCGAGCGCAAAATCCCCATCGCCAATGCGGCACGCAAAGGCTCCTTAAAGGTGCTTACTGTTGCAGCGAGAGAGCAGATTCAAGATGATCGTCTTGAAAGCTATCTGCGGCAGAAGCCCGACACTTGGCTGAGGCATCTTCTGCTCAAGAACTGGAGTACCTTTGCGGAGCTGGGCGCGGCATCGCTTTTTGCCAACCTGATCGGTATCGCCACGTCTTTGTTCGCGATGCAGGTCTGGGATCGCGTGGTGCCCGCGCGTTCATTCGAGACCCTTTGGGTGCTTGCTTCTGGCGTGCTTATCGCGTTGGTCATCGAATTCACCATACGTATGGTACGGGTCGAGCTCGCCGATTATTTCGGCAAGGACGCGGACCAGAAACTCTCGCTCATGTTTTTTGCGAGGGCGCTGGATATCCGCAATGATGCCCGTCCACGTTCACCTGGCACGCTTATATCTCAGTTGCGCGATCTGGATCAGGTGCGTGAGTTCTTCACCTCGACCGCCATCGGTGTCATGATCGACGTGCCGTTCATCGTCGCGTTCCTGTTCATCATGTGGATCTTGGGAGGTCCTCTTGTTCTGGTTCCGATCGCGGCGATCCCGTTTATCGTAATACCCGGCATCGTTGCGCAGATACCTCTCGCAAAGCTCTCGCGTGAGGGACTTGAAGAGGGGGCAATTCGCAACGCCATCTTGATGGAGGCCATCTACCGCGCGGAGGACATAAAAACGCTGCAGGCGGAATCTCGCTTTCGCAGTGTTTGGGAGCGCGTAAACCGCACGGCGAGTGAAATTGGATTGCGGCAACGCAAGCTGAGCGCTTCGCTCGTGCACTTTTCGCAGGAAATCCAACAGCTGGCATATGTTGGTGTTGTGGTAGTGGGCGTCTATGGCATTCTCGAAGGCACAATGTCGTATGGCTCGGTGCTTGCATGTTCGATCCTCACCAGTCGAACAATCGCACCGCTAGGTCAAATACCGGCAATTCTCGGCAGGCTGCAGAACGTTCGCGCGAGTAAGAAGGGCTTGAATGACCTGCTCAAGCTTCCGATTGATCACGATCCCGATAAGGATGCTTATCACAGGGCCAATCTCGCCGGCCGCTTTCAGTTTGAAAACGTAGCCTTCGCATATGATCAGGAATCCAAGCCGGCACTGACCATTCCTCAACTCAAGATCAATCCGGGCGAGCGCATTGCAATTTTGGGCCGTGTGGGGGCAGGGAAGTCAACATTCCTTCGTTTGGTTGGCGGACTGGCGACTCCCTCGCAGGGACGCATTCTGCTCGACGACACCGCAATGAACCTGATCGATGTTTCTGACGTCCGCCGGGATGTCGGTTTCGTGCTTCAGGAATCCGGGCTGTTTTACGGAACGATCAGAGAAAACCTCTTGATTGCAAATCCGCATGCAACCGACGAACAGATATTGGAAGCGATGCGGCTCGCATGTGCTGATCGCCTTTTGCTCAACCAGCCGCACGGGCTGGATTTGAAACTTCGTGAAAATGGCATGGGCCTGTCCGGTGGCCAGAAGCAGTCACTCCTGCTCGCACGCGTATTCCTGAGAGGTCCGAACATTCTGCTTCTCGACGAGCCCACAGCGTCACTGGATGACATGACCGAAGGCGCGATTATCGAGAATCTTCGTGGCTGGATCGGTTCTCGTAGTCTCATCGTGGCCACGCACCGATACCAGGTCCTCAACCTTGTTGATCGCATCATCCTCGTAGATGGCGGTCGTGTCGTTCAGGACGGTCCCAAAGCTGAAATACTTGCGATGTTGAGCGGCCAAAACAACGCACAGAAGCAAGCCGCAGCAGCATCAGGAAAGCTGAAAAACTAATGAGCGGTCTGTCGATTTCTGCTTATAGCAACCCTAAAACGCGGCGCATGCGCTCTGTGCTATGGCTGATCATGACTGCGCTTTTTATCTTCATCGTTTGGGCGGCTTACGCGCCCCTTGATGAGGTCGCGATTGGCGAGGGAAAGGTCACGCCATCATCCAAAGGACAGATCATTCAAAGCCTTGAAGGTGGCATCCTGGCCGAATTATTCGTGCGAGAGGGTGACATTGTCGAGCAGGGGCAAAAGCTCGCGACGCTAAATCCCGCGCAGGCGCGTGCTTCCGTTGAAGAAGCTTTGGCCCGTATCGTTGCTCTTCAAGCTCGCGCCTCGCGTTTGCAGGCCGAAATGGCTGATGCTGAGGAAGTGAAGTTTCCTGCGGATTTGCAAGCCGATACGGATGTGGTTGAGCGCGAGCGTCAACTCTTTTTCGCGAACAGAAAAGCTTTCAAGGAGAACCTTGCGAATTTGCGTGAGCAAACGCGTCTGGCAGAAGAAGAGCTTGAAATCACCAAGCCGCTTTTGAAATCGGGCGCCACGAATGAGGTGGAGGTGCTGCGGCTTAAGCAGAAGGTCGCAGAGTACGCGTCCAAACTCGCTGCGACACAGAGCGAATATTATGTCGCGCTGAAAGCAGATTTTTCCACCACCATGGCCGATCTGGAGCCCTTGCTGAAGGTGAGAGAAGGCCGTGCGGATCAATTGCGACGCACCGTCATAAATTCACCGACGCACGGAATCGTCAAAGACATCCAGGTCACGACGATTGGCGGCGTCGTCAGTGCTGGTGGCGTCCTCATGGAGATTGTGCCTCTTGGCGATCAACTTCTTATTGAGGTCAAGCTCAGCCCTCGTGACATTGCCTTCATCCATCCCGGTCAGGACGCGAATGTTAAGATCACGGCATATGATTCAGCGATTTACGGTTCCCTTTCGGGCAAGGTTGACCGCGTCTCGCCAGATACTATTGAAGACACGACCGACCGTCGGATCCACTACTATCGCGTCTATGTGCTGACCGACCATTCGTATCTCGAAACCAAAGACGGCAACCAGCACCCGATTCTTCCAGGTATGGTCGCTACGGCGGAAATTCGCACGGGTAGGAATACCGTTTTGAATTATCTGATGAAGCCATTGAAGCGCGCCGGAGAGGCATTGCGCGAGCGGTAAGGGTTGATTGGAACCGGTTCTGTACGGCAGGGATTATACCTCTTAGGAAGTAGATCGATGCGAACAACACCAGAACCGGCCAGCTGAAATATTGATACATATCGGGAACGTTGCGAGGATTAAAACCTCGTTAACCATGCGGTACGTGTTGGCAGCGCCCGCGCCAATTTTGCTGAAGCCATATGTCGAGGTGTAGGAAACATCGCTCGACAGTCCGAATCAGATTATCCAGGTCAACATGGTTGCGACCTGTACTCGGCATATCCCGAGGCCAAACATGACGGGATAACCTCCACAATTTATTCGTCACCGTCCCGCACTACCCATCTCGAGAAGGAATTGCCGGGAAGTACGACTCGTGAGCTAACTTGTGTGGAGCGCGTGTGGTTATGGTTGTGGCGCGTGGAATTCTGCCATAATCGGAAAACACACCAATGCCGCTTGTGATCGCATAAGCGAAGGGAAGAAGGGGAACCCAATATGAAGAGACTGGTCGCGGGTGCCGTTGCGTTCGCCTTTATTTCGGGCTGTACGACCGATCCTTATACGGGGGAGCAGAAAATCTCGAACACAGCTGGCGGCGCAGCACTCGGAGCTCTCGCGGGTGCCGGCATCGGGCTGCTTGCCGGCGGCAACGATCGGCGCAACGCCTTGATTGGAGCCGGTATCGGAACGCTCGCAGGCGGTGCCATCGGCGGCTATATGGATAAACAAGAAGCTGAGTTGCGTGGCTACCTTCGCGGCACCGGCGTTTCGGTTACGCGCAATGGTGATCAGATTATCCTGAATATGCCGTCCAACATCACATTTGCTACGGATCAGGATCAGGTCATCCCGGCATTCTACGAGACGCTAAATGCTGTGGCGCTGGTCATAAACAAATACAATCGCACCTTTGTCGATATCAATGGCCATACCGATTCCACCGGTTCGGCCAGCTACAATCAGGCTCTGTCGCAGCGTCGCGCTTCCTCGGTGGCATCCTATCTCACGAGCCGCAATGTCGACGGACGTCGCTTGGCTATCAATGGCTTTGGTGACACCCGTCCAATCGCCAGCAATGCAACTCCAGAGGGCAGGGCGGAGAATCGGCGCGTAGAAATTTATCTCTCGCCGCTGACGTAAGCGACCGAAAAGCGTGACCGAAAGCAAGGATCGCGGGTTTCTTCCTCTGCGATCAAAGTTTTTGCGTGCTAACTCATAGCGCGGGAAGCGTTATTTGGTTGGCAGGTTCGCTCTCGATTTTCATATTTATTAATACCCGTGCAGGCTGAGCCAGAGCGCCCCAATAGCGCCGTAGGGTAAGCCGCTACGTCTAAATGATGTTGGCTAAACTTGCGAGCAATCTGGCCGCGGTGGGTTGCGAACGCTATCCTGTTCAGATGGCGGAAGATGGACGAGCGGCTTGATTCTCGATGGCTTAACGTATGGAACGCGCCTTACCGCGTCAGACGTGGTTTTGGGGTTTGCTTCCATGTGCGTCGAGGTGCCAAAAAACCTTGCCACCCAACATAGCGCGACAGATGTAATCGCGCGCGGTTCCTCACAAGCGATATACCATATTGGGACATTTCGCCCCGATCAATCCAATGGAGTTTTGCCATGGAGTTGATCGAATACGCGTTCGGAAAGATTGGGAGCTTTCTCTACAATACCTACTATCTGAACCTTCATCAGACTGCGGTTGGATTCGCTATTTACCTATGTCTGGTGCTTGCAGTCTTCGCGGTGGAACTTTTCTACGTCGAATACGGCAAATCCGGTTTTCGACGTGTGTTCTTTGAACGAAGCAAATCCACCATCACTGATATTGTATTCTTTGTCCTGCAAACCACGGGAATGATCGCGCTGTTCGCGGCCCTCTCATCCTTGGGCCTATCTTATTTCATCATGGAATCGGCCAACAATCTCGCTCATCTGGACCTCGGCAATCGCTTGCCGGGGTGGGCGCATGTGATGCTTTTTTTAGTGCTGTCGGATTTCTTATCTTACTGGCAGCACCGCGTTATGCATTGGTCGCCGGCACTCTGGCGGCTACACGAGTTTCATCATGCTGCCGAGGAGTTCAACGCGCTGACGGCACATCGTGAGCATCCGCTGGAGAAGGCGATCAATATGGTTGTGCTGATCATTCCGGCGCTGGTAATTGGCCTGCCAACCAGTGATTTCAGCCTGGTAATGATCGCGTTCGGTGCCGTCGGCTTTGTAAAGCACAGTGCCATTCCATGGCATGGATGGTTTGGCACATACGTGATCCAGTCCGCGCGCGATCATTCGGTCCACCATTCGAAGCTGTGCGAGCACCATAATCGCAATTTTGCCAACTATTTCCCGATCTGGGACCATCTCTTCGGCACCTATTATGAGGGTGATGTCACCAGTATTCAGCTCGGCTTGGATAGGACATATTTCAACAAAACGGACCCGTTGCGCGAAACTATCGCCACTCAAATCCGCTTTGTCGGACGAGCTTGCAAAAGCGTGAGAACGCATGTCGAGCAATTCCGCCAACAGATCGGGCTTGATCTTTCCGGCAGGCGGTAAACCAGAACCTATACCCAGAACCTATACAATGCGGTTCGTGCTTTCTCTCGGTCGCAATTCGAACCCGAGATCAGTGATTGTGTCGACCTTTTTATCTGCCAGCCGCTCCTGCAGCAGTTGAACTGCGCGCTGACCGATGGCGTAACGCGGCGTACGTATGCTGCTAAGCGTCGGGAAGGCAACCGCCATCATCTCCAGATCGTTGAAACCGCAAATGCCAAGCCTCTGTGGAACCTGAATGGATGATCTCTTGCATTCGAAAAGAGCGCCAAGAGCCAGGTCATCATTGTTGCAAAAGATAGCATCCATATCTGGCGTGCGGCCAAGCGCGTCCGCAAGCAATTGGCCACCCAATGTTACGCTGGAAGGCGTCGGCGTAGTGGTTATCAGCGCCGGATCGAAAAGATCGGCGTCCTCCATTGCGCGCCGGTAACCTGCAAGACGCCGCTGCGTTCGGGGATCCATACGCGCGCCAATAAAACCGATGCGACGATAGCCGGAGTCGATCAGGTGCCGCGTCGCCTCCCGTCCGCCATCGAAATGCGAAAAGCCAACGAGCATGTCGATGGGGTCGTAGGATGTCTCCATGATCTGCACGACCGGACAGCCGGAATTTGCCAACATTTTTCGAGTTGCTGTGGTCGGATCGATTCCTGCGACGATCAAAGCCGAAGGCTTTTGACTCAAGAAGACGCTGACGAGGCGCTCTTCCTCAAGCGCAGAATAGTGCGTGTTGCCCATCTGAATCTGCAGAGAACTGCCCCGCAATTGATCGTAAATGCCTTTGACGACATCTGCGAAAACCACATTGGTAAGCGATGGCACCAACACCCCCACCACGTCGGATCTGGCTGAGGCCAGGGCGCGTGCGATTGGGTCGGGCACATAGCCCAACTGGGCCACGGCATCATCGATTTTCGTACGCAGTTCAGCCGACACGCGTGAGGGGTGTCGGAGCGCTCGCGAGACAGTGATTGCTGCAACATCAGCGAGGCGAGCAACATCTGCAATTGTGGGGCGGCCGCCGCCTCGGCGGTTGCTTTTCCGGGCTTCAGGCTCGTTCTCGCCCTTTTTCAATTCGTTCACAGTTTTGCGCCATTGACCATCAAGCGCACCGCATAAAGAGAAGTGGTTGCGCAAATATAGAGAATATTTCGCTTCGGTCCGCCGAAGACGCAATTCGCGACGAGTTCAGGGATAAGCACTTTGCCGATCAGGGTTCCATCAGGGTCGTAGCAATGAATCCCGTCATGCGCGCTGGTCCAGATGCGGCCGTCGGAATCGAGGCGGAAACCGTCAAACAAGCCCGCAGTGCAATCGGCAAAAACCTTGCCACCGGAAACTTTGCCTTCAGCGCCAATATCAAAAACGCGCATATGTGCAGGATTTTGCGGGCCATGTGTCCGCCCCGTATCGACGACGTATAGTTCGCGTTCGTCGAGCGAGAAGGCAAGCCCGTTTGGCCGCACCATGTCGGTTATGACTGCTGTGACTTCTCCCGACTTTGGATCGACCCGATAGACATTGCAGTTGCCGATTTCGCTTTCGGCCTTATGGCCTTCGTAATCAGATTCGATGCCATAAGCCGGATCGGTGAACCAGATCGAGCCGTCAGAACGAACGACCACGTCATTCGGCGAGTTGAGCCTTTTTTCGTTCCACCGGTCGGCAATGACTGTGACGCTGCCGTCATGTTCTGTTCGGCTTACGCGCCGCGTGCCATGTTCACATGTAACCAGTCGGCCTTCGCGGTCCGTCGTGTTGCCGTTCGAGTAGTTCGATGGTTGACGAAAAACGCTCACATGCCCATCCGTCTCGTCGAGGCGAAGCATTCGATCGTTTGGAATATCAGACCAGACAAGATAGCGCCCTGCCGGAAAATATGCCGGCCCTTCAGCCCATCGACAGCCTGTGTAGAGCTGCTCGACTTGCGCGCTATGATTGAAAAGTCGCGCAAAGCGCGGATCAAGAACCTCGTAACAGTCCGCCATCTTCCTCCCCCTCTAATCATGCTTTTACGTCAAGATTGCATGACAGCGCTATCTCATCAAGAACAGCCTGCTTTTCACCATACACTAAAGGAAAGATCAATTTTAGCCTGCGATGCGGCTAGAAAATCCTCTTTACAAATAAAAAATGGTAGCGCTACCTTATGCGGAAAGCGGAACCTTTGGAGGAGTTGCCGGCTAGGCAACGAAGGTGTTTGGCGTGTGCGTGCCCACGTCATATTCCGTTTTGGGGCGGCATCCGCAGGTGAGGCGGCGCCGGTCAAAAAGGAGCGCGCAGCGATAAGGGAGGAAATGTCGATGATGAAGTCTTTGCTAGGCGGCATTGTTGCCGTGACGGCGCTTACGTTGCTCGGTTCGGCCGCTTACGCCGAACCAGAGGTAGTTTCGGGTCCAGCCGCAGAACCTGATTGCTTTGCGCCTTGGTCCGCAGATACCAAGTTTTTCAAGTTTCCAAAGAAGGATGGTCCATATCGGATCGCGCTTGCTAATGGTTACATCGCGAATACCTGGCGCATCCAGATGGTGCAGACCGCGAAGGCCTATGCGGCACAGCCGGACGTGGCCGCGAAGCTGAAAGAGTTCAAGGTCGTATCGACGGGAGAAGATGTTCCGGCACAAATATCGGCCATCAATAATTTCATCGATTCCGGCTATGACGCCATTGTCGTTAATGCGCAGAATCCCACTGCCTTTGCTCCTGTCATCAAGCGCGCCAAGGAAGCGGGTGTCGTTCTCGTGGCGTTTGACAACACGCTGGACACGCAGGATGCGATCAATGTGAATGTCGACCAGAAGGGCCTCGGCGTGTTGTGGGGCGATTGGCTGGTCAAGCATCTTCCGAACGGAGGCAAGGTGCTGGAAGTTCGCGGTGTGGCCGGCACGTCAGTGGACACGGATCGTCACAACGGTATCCACGAAACGCTTCAGGCTTCTGGCAAGGACTTCAAGGTCACCGAGGTTATGGGCAAATGGGATGATGGTGTCGCGCAGAAAGTTGCAGCGGATGCAATTGCAACCAACGGCCCATTCGACGGTATCACCGCGCAAGGTGGCGATACGGGCGTTGTGCAGGCGATGATCGATGCCAAGCATCCGTTTGTGCCGTTTGGTGGTGAGACAGAGAACGGTTTCCGCAAGTTCTGCGCAAAATTTTCCGGTGAAGGGCTGAAATGCACTTCGGCGGGAACAGGTCCGGCGCAAGTTGCTGTCGCTATCAAGACAGCGATAGCAGCGCTGGAAGGCAACGTTGTTCCGCAATCGGTCAAGCTGCCGCTGGCAATCGTGTCTGATCCCGATTTCAAAGACGGGCAGGATTATTTCTCGGGCGAGTCCGACAACTTCTTCGTGGGCAATTCCTTCCCCACCTGTGGCATCAATTTCACCGCGCAGGAAATTATGGGGCAGTCGAAGGAGAACCAGTAAGGTTCTGAAAAGGAATTGGCGTCGCGGAGTAATAACTGCGACGCCAAGTTTCATTCCACGGCGAGGAAAAAGTCATGGAAGGCGCTGGACCGCTCTTTCAGATGGAAGGCATTTCCAAATCCTATGGCGGCGTGCGCGCGTTGCAGGACGCCTCCTTGTCCATTCGAGCGGGAACGATCCATGCCATTCTTGGCGAAAATGGTGCAGGCAAATCGACGCTTATCAAAGTAATGGCGGGCGTTGTTTCCCCCGATCAAGGGCAAATGATGCTTGGTGGCAATCCGGTGCAATTTGCTTCGCCTGCGGCAGCAATGGAGGCGGGAATTGCTTGTGTTGTTCAGGAGCTTTCGCTCATCCCGGAACTGAGCGTTGCCGACAATGTGGTTATCTCCAATCCGCCACAGCGTTTCGGATTGATCGATAGAACGGCGCAGAGGCGCATCGCGGAGCAATCACTTTTGCGCGCAGGAGCAGGCGATGTGCATCCCATGGCGCTCGTGAAGGATCTCCCGCTTTCTCGACGGCAGATGGTCGAAATCGCAAAGGCGCTCACCCGCAAGCCGCGTATTCTCATCCTCGATGAAGCGACATCGGCGCTCACGGCATCAGACGTTTCCAAAGTATTCGAGGTGCTCAAGAGACTTCGCTCTGAGGGTTTGGCGCTCCTCTATATTTCGCATCGTATGAACGAAATTGCAGAACTGGCGGATGAATGCACCGTGTTCCGTAATGGTCGCAACGTTGCAAGTTTCCCCGCGGGAACGAAATCCGATGGCGAGGTCGTTCAACTGATGATCGGTCGCGAATACCAGAATGTTTATCCTGAAAAGCCCACTGCTCAGGCTGACGCGAAGCCGCTGCTCGAAGTGCAGAATTTGTCCTGGGCAAACCGCCTGCACGACATTTCATTCGGCGTAAAGCCGGGAGAAATACTTGGCCTCGGCGGTCTTGATGGGCAGGGCCAGCGCGAACTCTTGCTGGCGTTGTTCGGTGTTCTGCGCGGTCTTGAAGGCGAGGTCAAAATCGAAGGCAAGGCGACCAAGCTTGATAGTCCTGCCAGCGCCAGAAAGAAAAATGTCGGCATGGCGCTGATCCCGGAAGATCGGAAAACCGAAGGGCTGATGTTGCCCATGTCCGTGCGGGACAATCTGTCGTTTGCCTCGCTCGACATGCTGACAGTGCGTGGCATCGTGGACAAGACGAAGGAAGCGCAATCCATCGACGAGATGGTAAAATTGCTGGCCATTAAAACGGGCGCGCTGGACTCTCCGGTCAGTTCACTCTCTGGCGGCAACCAGCAGAAGGTCGTCATTGCGAAATGGCTTATGCGCCACCCTCGCATCATTCTTCTTAATGATCCCACGCGAGGTATCGATGTGGGCACAAAGCAGGAAATTTATCTGCTGATGCGCAGGCTCGCGGATCAGGGGGCAGCCATCGTTTTCTATTCAACTGACTATGCCGAACTTATCGGATGCTGCGACCGGGTTCTTGTCATGTACAACGGCGCGGTGGAAACGGAACTTTTGGGCGACGAGATCACCGAACATGCACTGATCTCCAGCGCGCTGCACATCAGGCCCAAGGAAAATCAGCCCCGCGAAAGGGTGAGCCGATGAAGGACTGGCAATATCGCCTTGCCGAACATCGCGGCACACTCATTGCACTTGCAATTTTCATTGTGATGTTCGCGATCTATACCGCCAATCATCCGGCTGGCTTTACTGCAAATGTCGTTCAGACGGCTGCCAACAAAGGCGCGCTTCTGGCCTTCGTCGCAATTGCTCAAACGCTGGTGGTCATAACCGCCGGCATCGACCTGTCGGTCGGAATGATCCTGCTTCTCACAAACTGCCTCGCATCGTGGGTGGTGGTCGGCAGCCCGATGGAAACTGCATTCGGCGCTGTGCTTGTGCTGCTGGCCGGCGCGGCCTGTGGAGCCTTGAATGGTGCGATCGTGATCTATGGCAGATTGCAGCCCATCGTCGCGACAATCGCGACGGGCGCTGTTTTCTACGGCGTCGCGCTGTTGCTGCGCCCATTCCCGGGCGGCTCGGTCAATGAAGATTTGGCCGACGCGCTAACGGGTAAAATCTTCGGTGTCGTGCCCGCCAGCCTCATCGTGTTGCTGGCGGTCATTTTGCTGGTCTGGATTCCGTTCAGCCACTCTGTATATGGCCGCGCGGCGTATGCGGCAGGCTCGTCCGAGCCCGCAGCCTATATTTCGGGAATGCCGATCCGCAGGGGCAAGTTTCTCGCCTATACGCTGGCGGGCTTGGTCGCTGCGATTGGCGGTCTTTTCCTGACATTCTTCAGCTATACTGGCGAAGCGGCTTATGCGTCCGGCAATGCTTACACGCTGTTTTCAATAGCCGCTGTGGTGCTGGGCGGCGTGTCACTGTTTGGCGGCAAGGGTAGCGCGGTTGGTGCGGTGTTTGGCGCGCTCGCATTTCGCACCATTGGAGATTTGCTGTTTGTCTTTGATCTCGATCCGCTTTGGCAGCCGCTGTTCCAGGGGCTCATTCTTCTTGCTGCTGTAAGCCTTGGCGCGTTTGCGCTGTTCAGGGTGAAAAACCGGTTGGAGTGGTTCCTGTGACGGCAAACGCACTACCGCAATTCATTCGCAAGGCGGACCCGGCTGTCCTGACGGCCTTTGGCTGCATCATTTTATTGCTCGTCATCGGCGGCATTTACTCAAGGAGTTTCCTGTCGCCGGAATATCTGTTGCAACAACTCAAGGTCGCTTCTTTTCTTGGTGTCATTGCTACGGGCATGATGCTGGTCGTACTGCTTGGGCAAATCGATCTTTCGGTGCCGTGGACAGTAACTGCGGGAGCGATGATGGCTTGCGCGGTGGCGGCGTACGGTCCAGTTGGAGTGGCGCTAGCGATTCCGTTCGGCATTTTCTGCGGTGCGCTAATCGGCGCCATCAATGGCATTGGCGTCGCCTATTTACGCATACCGTCAATGATTGTAACGCTTGCGACCAATGCGGTCGCACAGGGCATTATGGTCATTTATACCGGCGGGTTCTCGCCGCAAGACAGTGCCACAGATGCGATGCGGTATCTCGCTACCGGCACGATACTGGGCATACCAAACGCCGCAATCATCTGGCTTATTTTAGGTGTCGCAACAGTTTTTGTGCTTGGCCGCACGAGCTTTGGGCGATCCGTATATGGCATCGGAAATCGCGAGCGCGCCGCCTATCTGTCTGGCATAAATACACGGCGCATCGTCATGATCGCGTTTGCGGCGTCGGGCGCGTTGTCCGCATTTGGGGGTGTTCTTCTGGCGGGCTACGCATCCAAGGCCGCGCAATCGATGGGCGATGCCTACCTTCTCCCCGCAATTGCTGCGGTAGTGTTGGGGGGCACATCTATCTTGGGCGGGCGCGGGTCGTATATGGGAACGGTTGCAGGCGTTATTCTGATCACCCTGCTTCAGTCGATTTTGTCGGTCATGCAGATGCCGGAGGCCGGGCGGCAGATTACCTATGGATTGCTTATCATTCTCATGCTGCTGCTCTATGGCCGCTCGCCGGCAATCCGTTGATGCAATGAGTACGGAGCCTGTCGCAATTGTAGTCATGGGTGTCACCGGCTGCGGCAAGACGCTTATCGCCAAGCGTCTCGCTCGCGCACTCAATGCGAGTTTTATCGAGGGCGACCGATTGCACTCGTCAGCCAATATCGAAACGATGCGCAGCGGCATTCCGCTGCGTGATGAAGACCGCGCGGCATGGCTCGATGCAATTGGGCAGTTGATGAAAGCCGAACGCGGACAGGGCAGGGCGGTTGTGGCTGCGTGCTCCGCTTTAAAGCACAATTACCGCGACAGATTGCGAAGCTTCGTGCCAGACCTTTCGTTTCTGTTTCTGGATCTGGATCAAAGCGCGGCCGAACGTCGCGTAGCTGCGCGGCGCAATCACTTCATGCCCGCAAGCCTCGTTGCCAGTCAGTTTGAAGCGCTCGAGCGCCCGGATAGTTCGGAGCGCGCAATTGCTGTCAGCGCAACCACCTCTCCGCGCGGTATTGTTGCCAAGGCTTTGGCGTACTTTGCTCCCCCGAATGCCATCAAGTAATTGCATCCGGTGCGAATGGGGTCGGCGATGGCAATAGAGCAGCGCCATAGGCAGCGGCTTGGCTCGACAATCGGGCGGCGCCTCTCAGGTTTGCCTCGATCGAGGTGATGTGGCGGCTGACCTGCGGCTAAGGGTCCAGCGACACATTGCTCATGCTGCCTCCGCTTGTACCTCCGTGCAACCAGGAGTATTCCATGTCCAACCTACGATCAAAGAGAGTGTAGGACCATGACCAAGACCAACATCACCGCGGCTATTCTTAACGTTGAGAGTGTGGATGCTCAGGCTCTGCTGCAATCCGTTGCGCGCGGTTGGTCTGGCGCGGGGATAAAGGTGGCTGGCGTGATCGCGAGTAGTCGAGGTCTTGAGGAAATATGCACTGCAGGAACGCTGCGCGACCTCGCATCCGGCCACGACTTCACCGTGGCGCTCGATGCGGCCCCGGAGGGAAGCTCGTGTCATCTGGACACCGCCGGAATGGAGGCGGCCTGTACCGGGCTGATGGATCAAATCCCTACGGCTGAAATCATTGTGCTCAGCAAGTTCGGCAAGCTGGAAGCGATGCAACGAGGTCTTTGGTCCGCGTTCGCGGCGGCGAAAGCTTCACACAAGGCACTGCTGACTACTGTCTCCGCAAAGCATATGGATGCCTGGACAGCTTTTGCTTCCGACGCAGCTTGGCTCAAGGCGGATAGGCGTGAAATTGAGGCGTGGTGGGCGGGCATCAAGCAATCTGCCGCCCCTCAGGGCCACAGACAATAGCAACGATCGCAACAAGAGTTTGGCCGCGTCTCATTTTGGAAGCTGGTCGGCTGGGCCAGCATACATGATGTCGGCATCACCCACCCTATCGAAGGTCGGGTGTCATGCCGGCTTCAGCGCCTCGTCTGTTGCGACCACGGTCCAGGCGACGCCATCGATCGGCAAATGGCGCGCAAACGTCCATAGATCCGCCATGGCGGCGATCTCTGTCGGATCCCCGCTTATTACGGTGCCGGTTGCTGACCGTTCCGCCTGGATGATCTCGGCGCAAAAGAGCACTTCGATCTCAACCAGGTCGACGCCGATCTCGACACGCGCAATTTCGGCGGACCGAATTCCGACAAGGGTCAGTTCGAGAGTTTCCCCCCGCTCAGATCGCGCTTTGCAGGTTTCGGAAAATGCCTGGAATACATCCGCGGACAACAGTGTTTGTAAGGTCTTCGTATCGCATATGGCGTAGGCTCGCAGAACCTCCTCATACGCTCTGCGGGCCCCCTTTAAGAACGCGTGGTATTCGAAGGTAGGATCCAGTACCTGGAGCTTTGGAAAAGATGGGCCGATCGCATTCGACTCCATTTCGCCTGAGGGATGATGCGCGTTCGTCTTCATGCGTTCCGCTTCACGCTGCCGTGACAGAAGCTCGGCCATAGTCAGGAACGCCCACCAGAACGAGAGCAGGATGATGGCCGGCAAACTGTTGACGACGTCCGGGGTCTCACTCATGGCATCCTCCCATCAGCGTATTAGTGGCAGCGAACTGAATTGGTGGAAGGGCGGTGGAGAAGAGAGGGTCCATTCAAGCGTCGTGGCGCCTTCACCCCAAGGATTGGCAGGTGCTAGGCGCTTGCGCGCAAAAGCCTCTGCCACGGCGATGAAGAAGACGACCAGACCAGCCGCCGAAATGTAGGAACCGATCGACGAGACAAAGTTCCAGCCCGCGAAGGCGTCGGGATAGTCGGCGTACCGGCGCGGCATGCCGGCCATTCCGAGAAAGTGCTGTGGGAAGAAAACCAGATTGACGCCGATGAAGGTGAGCCAGAAGTGGATGTGACCAAGCGTCTCGTTCATCAGGTAACCGGACATCTTCGGGAACCAATAGTAGAAGCCCGCGAAAATGGCGAAGGCAGCGCCGAGCGACAGCACGTAGTGGAAATGCGCGACCACGTAGTAGGTGTCGTGAAGCGTTCGGTCCACGCCCGGATTGGCAAGCACCACGCCGGTCACGCCACCGATGGTGAAGAGCAGCACGAAGCCTGTCGCCCACAGCATCGGCGTGCGGAAGCTGATAGAGCCGCCCCACATCGTCGCCAGCCAGGAGAAGACTTTAACGCCGGTCGGTACCGCTATCACCATGGAGGCGAAAGCGAAATAGCGCTGGCTTTCGACCGATATGCCCGAGGTGTACATGTGATGTGCCCAGACCACGAAGCCGATCGCGCCGATCGCCACCATCGCATAGGCCATGCCGAGATAACCGAAGATCGGCTTCTTCGCGAAAGTCGAGATGACGTGGCTGATGATGCCGAAGCCCGGCAGGATCATGATGTAGACTTCGGGATGGCCGAAGAACCAGAACAGGTGCTGGTAGAGGACCGGATCACCACCGTCTGCCGGTGAGAAGAAAGTGGTGGAGAAGTTGCGGTCGGTCAGCAGCATGGTGATCGCTCCGGCCAATACGGGCAGCGACAGCAGCAGCATGAACCCGGTTACGAGCATCGACCAGGCAAACAGCGGCATCTTGTGCAGCGTCATGCCGGGCGCGCGCATGTTGAAGATGGTGGTGATCAAGTTGATAGCGCCAAGGATCGAGGACGCGCCCGATAGATGGATCGACAGGATGACGAGATCGACGGCGGGGCCAGGCTGACCATCAGTCGAATAGGGAGGGTAGAGCGTCCAGCCGCCGCTGTGGCCGTATGAACCTGAAGCGCCGGGAACGAACATGGATGATACGAATGTGACCAGCGAAGCCGCCAGCAGCCAGAATGATAAGTTGTTCATCCTCGGAAACGCCATGTCCGGTGCGCCGATCATGATCGGCACGAACCAGTTGCCGAAACCGCCGATGAGAGCCGGCATGATCACGAAGAAGATCATTACCAGACCATGAGCGCTGACGATCATGTTGTAGACGTTCGGATCTGCGAAGAATTGCAGTCCTGGTTCCTGCAATTCCATGCGCAAGGCGACTGACAACCCGGTGCCGAGTATGGCCGACGCCATGGACAGAATCAAATAGAGTGTCCCGATATCCTTGTGGTTCGTTGAAAACAGCCAGCGTGCGAAAAAGCCGGGCTTGTGATCTGTTTCGGTGTGGGCGATTTCGGTCATCGCTGTTGGCCTTTCGGTAGGGCAACGCGATGGTTTCGGGGCGGGCGGCGCGACGTGATCGCCGCATTCGGGAACCAGGCGTTGCCTGTATGTTGAATCAATCCGTCACGATCACGTCCATTCCGATGTCGTGAGGCTGCGGATAAATGGATGGAAGTCGGCTTTGTGTGTAGCCGACCCCGACGATCAGCGGTTTTCTGGCCATGATCGCAAGTGTGCGGTCGAAATAGCCGCCGCCATAGCCCAGCCGATAGCGAGCGTCATCGAAGCCGACCACGGGGGCGATGACCACGTCGGGCAGCACCGCCGGACCGCGCGAAGGAACCAGCATATTCCAGATGCCGCGTTCCAGAGGATCACCCGGCGACCAGATCCGGTATTCGAGCGGCCATCCCTTCTGGATGACGACGGGTAGTGCGATGCGTCCACCACGCTCGATGATCTTTATTCCCCAATTGCGGAGGTCGGGCTCGCCGCGGAACGGCCAGTAAGTTCCGACCGTGCGGCCGCTTGGCCTACCGATGACCGTGTCGAGCCGACCGGCAATACGCACGGATTTTGCCTGGCGCTCGTCGGCATCCAGAGCAAGACGTTCATCAATGAGCCGTTTGCGTTCTGCGATCCGCCAGCGGGAAACGTCCCTCCAACTATCCGAGGGAGACGCAACCGTGCGGAAGTCCGCGGCCAGTTCATGCATGAAGCAGGGTGGCGACGCGTATTCCGACGTCTCGAGTTTGTCAGCCATTGCGGGGTCCAATGTGTAACTTTTGACAGAGTGGACATCGCGAAAGCAGAAGGCAAACGGAATTAAATGCTCTATCAATGCAAAATAATTGCACTGAAGGAGATAACTCATGGACATCGATCGGGCGAAAACGTTTCTTGAGATCGTTCACACCGGCAGCTTCCTGAAAGCCGCCGACCGCCTTCATGTGACCCAGACGACGGTAAGCGCGCGAATTCGGACGCTGGAGGAGGGGCTCGGACGGCAGTTGTTCATACGCACGCGCAACGGTGCCGCCCTGACACCCGCAGGTCGCGAGTTCGAGCGTTTCGCACAATCCTTCGTGCAGATATGGGAACGCGCACGCCAGCAGCTCACGGTTCCGTCGGGGCGGACGAGCGTCGTTGCACTGGGTGGTGAGCTCAGTCTTTGGAACCCGCTCTTGCTCGACTGGCTGGTGTGGATGAAGAAAGAACTGCCGCGGATCGCAATTCACGCCCATGTCGGGGTGCCCGATCAGTTGCTCGAACAATTGCGGACCGGTGTGCTCGACATCGCTGTTCTCTATGCCCCCAAACTTTTGCCTGGCTTCAAGGTCGAACTGGTCGAGGAGGAGCAGCTCATTCTGGTACGGACGCCGGCCCACGATGATGAGCCGGTAGACTACGTTCATGTCGATTGGGGTCCCCAGTTTGCGGCGCTGGGGGGCGTAGGGTCAGCTGCGTTCGGGGAACCCGGACTGTTTGTCGGTCTCGGTCCGCTTGGCCTCAATTACATTCTGAGGGCCGGCGGCATGGGGTATTTTCGTCGCGGTGTAGCAGCACCGCATATCGAGGCTGGCGAACTGGAACTGGTCGATGGCGCACCGGTATTCACCTATCCGGCCTATGCCGTCTATCCCGAGTCAGCGGAGGGCCGAGACGATGTGCAGGAAACATTGCGCGGGCTGAAGCAGGTAGTAGCGGCTCCGTGAGTTCCAATCACACGATGCGGAGCCTGTTCACAAATTCGTGACGGCATCCCGACGTAGCGAATACGAGGTTCAGCCGCGCAAGCTCCAATCGCCTCAGACGAAGACCATGATAACGACGCCGCCGATAATCACGAGAATCAAGCCCGCGAACAACATTGGCAGCAGCGAGCTGGATTTGTCATCCTTGGCGCTCGCATCCTTGCTCGACGATACTATTGGCTTGGCACTCATGGCACGAAGTCCTTTATTGTCTCAGGCACGTCACTAGCCCCGATTCAGATGTCGGTCTTTGCGATTTCGCAACCTATTCTTCCTGAGTGATCAGGTTACGAGCGGGAACCTTTTCTTGCAAGCAGCATCCAATGAGGACAGGGAGTTGCTATGTCTACCAACGAAGCCAGGATTTTTGAGGAGAGGCCATCCGACGACTGGGCGTTGGTGACAAGAGCACTCGCGCACGACAAAGACGCATTTCAATTGATCATGAGACGCAACAATCAGCGGCTTTATCGGGTAGCGCGGACAATCGTCGGCGACGACGTGGAAGCCGAAGATATTGTGCAGGAGACGTATGTTCGCGCGTTCAAGAACCTTGGCGGTTTTCGAGGCGCCTCGAGCCTTTCGACATGGCTTTGCCGAATCGCCATCAATGAAGCGCGCGGCAGGCTGCGCAAGCGCCGGCGTGCCGCCGCGAGCGGTTTCGTGCAGGCGACAACGGCGCAAGCCGAGGTCATTCCGTTTCCCTCGAATTCAGACGGCGGCGATCCCGAACGAGCCATGGCGCAACGACAAATCCTGAAACTGGTCGAGCAGGCGACAGACAATCTTCCCGAAAATTTCCGGGCAGTGTTTGTTGCCAGGGTGATTGAAGGCATGAGTGCCGAGGAGACGGCCGCGTTGCTCGACGTGCCACCGCAGACAGTAAAAACACGTCTGCACCGGGCCAGAGCACTTCTTCGCAAGGAGCTTGACGCAAAGATCGGGCCGATCCTGCTCGATGCGTTCCCCTTCGCCGGTCGCCGCTGCGACCGTCTGACGGCAGCCGTTCTCAAGCGACTGGGTTTCGACGAGTGATTTTTTCGGGAACCTCTTCCCCTCCGGCGACATCCAATCGGTGTCACTGAAACCGGTCCCGGCACCATCGCCGGAGAGGAGAATTCCATGCTCGCAAAACCGCTGGCCGTGCTGGCCGCCCTTTGTTTCTTCGGATCCGCTACGCTGGTCCGTGCCCACGACAATCCCACCGATCCGCAGATCGCGCATATCGCCTACACTGCGGGCGTGATCGACATCGAAGCCGCGAAGCTCGCGGTCGAAAAGTCAAAAACCCCGGCGGTTGTCGATTTCGCCAATGGCATGATCCGGGATCATGAGGCGGTCAACGTCCAGGCGCTGGACCTCGTAAAGAAGCTGAACGTTACACCAGAAGACAACGACACCAGCAAGTCACTCACCGCGGCGGCAGCGACAAAGCGCAGTGAACTCTCGGGTCTCGATGGCGAAGCATTCGACAAAGCCTACATCGAAAACGAGGTTGCCTATCACAAGCAGGTCAACGGCGCACTTGAGACGCTGCTAATCCCATCTGCCCAGAACGCCGAACTGAAAGATCTGCTGGAAACCGGATTGAAGCTGTTCCAGGGCCATCAGGCCCATGCCGAGCATGTCGCCGCCGAGCTCAAATAGGACGACGGCGATGGCTTTCACGCGGAGCTTTGCCGCTTCTTTCGCATTGGTCTTTTGCGTCGCCACACAGGCGCAGGCGGAAACGATCCAGGTCGTCATCGACAAGCTTGTGTTTTCGCCAGCCTCAATCACGGCGAAGGTCGGCGACACGATTGAGTGGGTCAACAAGGACGCATTTGCCCACACCGCTACCGTAAAGGGAAGCTGGGAGGTGATGATCCCGCCGAAAAAGACGGTAGCGCAACAGCTGGACAAGGTAGAGACAGTGGATTTCTACTGCCGGTTCCACCCGAACATGAAGGGTAGCCTAATAGTCAAAGCGGACTAGAGTGCCATCCCGATACTCGCCGCTGGTTCGGATTCCGACCGGCGGCGGGTTGCAAAGTGCAGCAAATCGCAAGTTTTCGGCAGGCGCCAAATGGCGTGATGAGTGCGGAATTGGAGGTTGAGCCGGTTAGCTTTATGCGGCTTGAACGGCGTGTAATAATCTTCGAGAACGCTCGTTGTCGTGTCATAAGATGCGATGGCGGCGTTGAAGAGTTTGAAAGCAGATGGTGCTCGATTCGACTGAAATCCTTGAACCTCGTTTGACTTCACTTTCTCATGGGGGCGGATGCGGCTGCAAGATCGCGCCGGGTGTCCTTGAAACCATTCTGCGCACGACGATGGCGCTGCCGGTGCCTCCGGAACTGCTGGTCGGAGCGGAAACGTCAGATGACGCCGCCGTCTACCGACTCAACGACCGGCAGGCAGTTGTCGCTACCACCGACTTCTTCATGCCGATTGTCGACGATCCTCGTGATTTCGGTCGCATCGCCGCTACCAACGCCATCAGCGATGTCTATGCGATGGGCGCGACACCGCTTTTCGCTTTGGCGATCGTAGGCATGCCGATCAATCGCATATCGACCGGGACAATCGGTCAGATTCTGGACGGCGGCGCAGAGGCCTGCAAGGCGGCCGGTATCCCGATCGCCGGCGGCCACACCATTGATTCCGTCGAGGCGATTTACGGGCTGGTCGGTATCGGACTGGTGGATCCCTCCGACCTGAAGCGCAATTCCGGCGCGCGCGTGGGCGACCGGTTGATTCTCGGCAAGCCGCTTGGCGTTGGGATCTATTCGGCTGCTCTGAAGAAGGGCGCACTGTCGCCCGATGACTATGACGAGATGATCGCTACGACAACACGTCTCAACACGCCGGGACCAGAACTCGCCCGCCTCCCCGGCGTCCATGCGATGACCGACGTGACCGGCTTCGGCCTGGCCGGCCATGCGCTGGAGATGGCGCGCGGCTCGGGCTGTGCCATCCGTGTCGACCTGGCGTCGCTGCCGACGCTTGCCAAAGCGAGGAAGCTGATCGGCGAAGGCTATGTCACCGGCGCTTCGGCGCGAAACTGGGCGAGCTACGGCGAACGCGTTTCGCTCGGAAGCGCGCAAGCAAGTGATCAGGCACTGCTGACCGACCCCCAGACCAGCGGCGGCCTGTTGGTCGCCTGTGCCCCGGACAGCACTGAGGCCGTGCTCAACTGCTTCCGTCGCCATGGCTTTGCAGAGGCGGCTATTGTCGGAACGGCAATCGAAGGCGACGGCACACTGGAAATCATGTGACGATGGCGGAAGGGAATGGGTGTCAATGACCGTGGAATTGGGACCCCGTATTTTCGCGCAAAAGGGACCCCTGTTTAGGGGCGTTGAAGGGCACGCCGATTAGCGCCCGGTCA
>NZ_QURN01000024.1 GCF_003403035.1 Mesorhizobium denitrificans
ATTGACCCCAGCATGACTCGAAATCCATAATCAGAGGTGGCTCACTTCTCGATGGAAAACCCGGCTCACTTCTGAGTGGAAATCAACACCCGGAACCTGTCTCGTTCTTAAAATTACAAGTCGCACTGCCAAAGCTGGTCCGTGGCGTCGTATGTTGGGAATTCAGGTGTCTCGCTGAAATATTCATCATGCCACCGCGTCGACATTCTGCCTCGCAAAGTGTGGCGCGACGTCCGATGCAAAGCGTTGCATCATTTCGATCATGTCCGCCTGGTTCTGACCGAAGCCACAACTCAGAATAACCTCGTCGATTCCCGCATCCTGATATTGCCCCAGGCGATCGATCATCTCCGAGGGTGTACAGACGAGGACGTTCCGTTCTAGCTCATCTATCGTCTGCTTTCGCGGCAGTGGTTCGACCAACCCGTTTTTCACGACCCCCGGCCCGGAGAAGACATTGTCGAAGCGCTTGTAGTAGTCGTGGATGAATTCGAGACTCCGCGTTGCTTCCGCCCTGTCGCGCGCCGCGTAAGCCACGCGCTGGAGAGCGAGCCTGCTGTGTCTTCCTGCCTCGCCGGCCGCCTCTTTGCCACGCTTGAACGCGTCGACTTGCTCCAGGAGAACTGAGTGGGCTTCCTGCAGGGGCGTGGTTTGCACACTCAACCCCTTGCTTGCAGCACTGTAGATGGCTTCGGGAGCCATTGCCGCCACCATCATTGGCACGCGGCGCATCGGACGAGGCATGACCGTGATAGGATCGAACTGGTAATACTTGCCATTCCAGGAAATTTCTTCACCGCTCAGCAGCGCCTGCAGAACAGCGAACGATTCATCGAATTTCTCGCGCGACTTCTCGATTGGCGTGCCAAGGCGGGCTAGTTCGAAGCCGAACGCGCCGCGCCCGACTCCAAGATTCAGACGTCCGTCGCAGAGTATATCCGCCAGCACAATCTCACCGGCAAACACCCGCATGTCACGAACTGGCAAGACTGCGATTGCGGTCGTGATCTCCACTTGCTTCGTTAACGTTGCTACCTTGACCGCCATTTGCAGCGGTGAAGGCACCAGCAGCAGATTTACCAGGTGATGCTCGGGTATCGAAACCGCACGAAAGCCAAGCTTGTCGGCGAGTACCGCCTGCTCCAGCATATTCGAATACAGCTGTTTGCCCCCGAATTCCTTTGAGGGGAGATAGCTGGTGAGGAAGTAATTGAAATCCAATGTCTTGGCCCGCCCTGTTGTTGTCCGAACATATGGAGCCTCGACAGTTCGAGAAAGCGAATTTAATTGCTCTTTATAATCGCATTATTTGCATTATGCTGCGATAAACGCCTGCGCATCGCGCGGCAGCGAAAAGATGTCCTCAAATCAAGGTAGAGCAGCCTCGTGAACCTCGCGCATGTGCAGACTTTTCTCGTCGTGATAGAAACCGGTAATTTGAACAAGGCTGCAGACCGGCTCAACGTTACCCAGTCAACTGTAACGGCACGCATCAATGCGCTGGAACACCTTCTGGGACAACGCCTTCTCACGCGAAACAAGTCGGGCGCTGTGGTCACCGCGACTGGCGCCAAATTTCTGAAACATGCCCAGATATTGGTGCAGGTATGGAAACAGGTGCGGCACGACACATCGCTTCCGAAAGGCTTTACGGATGTCTGCAATTTCGGCTGCACAGATGTTCTGTGGGGCGGCGCCGGGGCACTGATGCTCAACATTCTGCGTGAGCACCACAAATCGATGGCCATCAAAGTCGAAAATGGCAACGAGAATGATATTCGCTCATGGATCGCAAACGACATGGTCGATCTCGCGATTTCCTATGATCCGCCATATGCGTCCGGCTGCACTATAATGCCGCTTTTCGAGGATATTCTGATCGAGGTGTCGACAGTTCCGCGAGAGCTTATGCGATGGGATCCACTTTATGTTTATGTCGATTATGGTGAGGATTTTCGCCGCTGGCATGTGGAGAAATACCCGGTAGACGATACCGCTGTTGTAACCTTCTCGGATGTCAGCTTCGCCCTGGAACATATAATTTCACAGGGCGGCGCCGCCTATGTTCCAATGCGTCTGGTCAAGGACGCCCTTGAGGAGCGCACCCTTTTTGAGGTGGATGATGCTCCGCGCTTTCACCGCGTGGCTTACCTGTCGTTCCACAAGAACAGGACGCAGAAATGGTCATGGCTTCCTGCCGCGATCGAATCTTTTCGCGAGCGCTTTGTGGGGTCGCCAGCATCGTGAGCAGGAACAAACTCGCTGACGGTCTTTCTCTGATTGGAATGGACGGCAAGCTTGTGCGTCAGTATCTTCATACACATTTACGATCATCCGCGCGTCGCCACCCATTTGCGCGGTTTGCTTAGCCGCCGTCGACGTGCAAATTTTACGAAGTCCGCCGATGTCAGCGATCAAGCTCGGCTGCCGCAAGCTCAGCGATCTTCAGATCGATTTCCGCCAGCGGGTCGTCATCTGTGAGAAACCAAGCTGCCGACAACCCGGTCCACGCAAGTACCCATTGCAGCAACCGCCTTCGTTCAAGCTTTGCCGCCGCCGCTACAATGTTCAGGCGACTTTGAAAGCGCCCCGGTTGCGTTGCCACCGGTCGACTTGGATCGCTCAAATCCGGATTGGTGAAGATGTTGGCAAAGTCGAAGCCGCGTTCGCCTGCCAACCCATGCGGATCGATGGCAAGCCAACCGCGCGGACCGAAGTCGAGCACATTGTCGTGGTGCAAATCGCCATGAAGAACCACTTGTTCTCGCGGATCGGCAAGAAGCGTGCGCGAGGCATCGAGGCTTCGCATTAAAATGCCCCCATGCGTTTGCGCAGCCGGTTCCAGTTCGCGGAACCAGACATCGAGCGGGACCAACTCAGGCAAAGGCTTGGGCCGCTGCCGATGCAGTCTGGCGGCTGTCGCACACAAAATTCGGCAGGCTTGATCGTCATCGCCGTTCCGGGCCATGTCGGCCAAAGACCAGTTAGCCGTTGCACGCTCCAAAAGCAGAGCCGTTTCGCTCCGCTCAAATACCTGCGCCGCTCCGTCGCCAGCCCACCAATCCATCAGAGCTGCGCCGCGCTGCTGATCCGGGTTGTTTGATAGTTTCAACATCGCCGGCTGATCGCCCGTTCGGAGCGCTGGCAAGAGGTTCGCGGCAGACGTGACGATTGGGTCGCCATCAGCGACAAGGTTCCAGAGCTTCAGATAAGTATCGAACATAACGAACGCATCATCGAAAAATTGTCGGAAAGAACAAAATAAGTACAACTTCTTGACGACACGTTTCGAAATATGCTGCAGGCAGCCAAGCTCAGCCTGCGCATTTGCCTTAAGGCACTGGCGATATTGCCATCAGGCAATATCGCCTTTTCCGGAATGATGGACGTTCGATCAGATAGAGCCGCGATTAACCCCAGACCATCGTATCAAGGTCAATCAGCTCGATCTTGTATCCATCGGGGTCTTCGACGAAGGCGATATTCGTCGTACCGTGCATCATAGGTCCGGGCTTGCGCGGAACGTTCGCGCCATTGGCTTCCAGCTCCTTGCAGATACCGTAAATGTCGCGCACGCCGAGCGCGATGTGGCCATAGGCCGTGCCAAGTTGATAGCCCTCCGGCTTGTCCCAATTATAGGTAAGCTCGATCACGGCGTTATCTTGCTCTGGCCCGTAGCCGACAAAAGCGAGCGTGAACTTTCCGTCTGGGAACTCGTTGCGGCGGAGCAGCTTCATTCCGAGTAGACGCGTGTAGAAATCAATCGACTTTTCGAGGTCTTTCACGCGCAGCATGGTATGCATGAGGCGGAATTTCGCTTCGCTCATCGAGCATTCTCCTGTTTGTTTATGTTGTTTGTCGGCGCGAAGGCAGTGCAGCCGACGCCAATGCGCCGTCCGGCCACCAGCATTCGGCACATCTCACCGCTTGCGGCGGCACTTGTACTAACGCGCCTTATCTCCCGCAGATGTGCGTTTAGATCAGCGACGGCTGCGCCCGCTGCATCACAGACCGCGGGTTGAGCGGCGTCATGAGCAATGCCGGCTTCGCGACGCTTCTCCATCACTGCGGCCCAGAGTGGGGCAATAGAAGCGTCGTCCAATAGATCGAAGGCGCGGATTTTAGCTGCGCAAATCGCTGTATCGTCCATGCCGGATTTGCCGATGGCAGCGATCAAGGGGGCTTGGCGCATAAGCATCGCCTTGGTTGCAAAGTCGCGCTGAAGAGCAGTCAGGTCGCCAACGGCGTGCGTGGGAAAGACGGCTTCGAAAGCCAGTCCTTGGCTAATGCCTCGGCTGATCTGCGCTTCCGCAAAATGGTCGACGAGTTCCAGCCGGAAGCCCGTGGCCCACGGCAGAGACAACACGGCCTTGCGCATATCCTGTGCCATCAGCCAAGCGAAATTGGCAGGGCACCAATAGCTCGGAAGACGAATGGAAACGGCGACGTCGCCTTCGTTTACTTCCACGCCTACAACGAAATCAAGCTCGCCCGCCGTTTCGTCAATTTCAGGGTCACGCACGGCGGAAATAACGCGCTGCACTTCCGCAATGCGCTCGGCGTCAGTCATGGCTCACGCTGCCTTTTCGAGCGATTGATCGGCCGGAACGTCGATGCCGTAGAGCTTGGCGGCGTTCAGGCCGAGTATCTTGCGTTTCACGTCGAGCGTCAGATGCGTGCCTGCCTCGCGCGCGGTTTCTTCGTCAAACTCGAACTCCATGAATTTCTCGATGATCCAGTTCGGACTGGTGATCGCGTAGTCCGAGCCGAAGAGGAGCCGATCCGGCCCAAGATAGAAGAGCATGTCGCACATCATCTTGGCGAAGTATTTGGGCCGGGCGTGGATGTAGGACGGGATAAGCGCCAGACCGGCGTAAACGTTCGACTCCTGCCCGGCAATGAAGCAGAAATCATCGATGCGCGGCATTCCGCAATGGTCGATGATGAATGTCAGGTCCGGGTTGTTCGTGGCGATGTAATCTATGTCACGCACGTCGAAGGCGTCATAGTCGAGTGGGTAGGTGGTCGGCCCTTTGTGGATGTGGATCTTGCGCACGCCCAGTTCGAGGCACCTGTCCATATAGGGCTGCACAAACGGGTCCTTCATGGAATAGCCGCGCGATGCGCCCTTCCATTCGCCGGTGTAGAGCTTGACGCCGGTAATGCCCCATTGCTCGACATCGCGCTCAAGCTGCTTGATGCCGAGCGGACCGTCGCGAGGATCTATGCGACCGTTCAGTATGACCTTTTCCGGGTGCAATTTCTTGAACGCGCTGCACTGCTCTGTGGTGTTAAAGCCGTTGATGAAGAAGTCGCGCAGATAGACCGGCAGCATGACCGCGACGTCGACATACCCATCAACGAACAAATCCTTGGCGGCCTTGTCGATACCCTGCCATGCGAACTCTTCTGCGGTCCACATCTGGTTGGCGGGTGTCATCGCCTTGTGGGCGCCGTAGAATGTGTCGATGAACATCTGGCCGTTGCGGTTACGGATGTTTTCCGGGCGTGCGTCCCAGACGTGGCAATGCGCGTCCACGACGAAAATCTTGTCGCCATTTTCCGTCACATACATCGCATTTCCTCCAGCTTGCGCGGCCCCGAGCCAAGCGCGTCGATATTCTAGTCGGGCATGAGACCGCCCGGATTCATCATGCCTTGCGGATCGAATGCGGACTTGATGGCCTTCATCAACTGCCGGCTCTCTGGCGTCAGCCAATCCCAATACACATCGCGACGGCTGCGACCGACGCCGTGTTCCGCGCTGAACGAGCCGCCAAGATCGCGCACAATGTCATAGAGCGAGGCGAGCACGCGCGGCGTGGCTGCGGCGATTTCCTCGGTTGGCATGTCGTGCGGCGGCAGCACGTTGAAATGGATATTGCCGTCGCCCGCGTGACCGTATGCAAGAGGCTGCCAACCGGGCCAGTCCGAAGCGATTGCCTGCCTGCATGAATCGATCATACGCGGCACATCCGACAGGCGGACGGAAAGGTCCGTGCGCACATGCCGCCCGCGTTTTGCCTGACCTTCGACCAGGTCTTCGCGGATGGCCCAGAAGGCGCGAGCCTGCGCGCGGCTTTGCGCAATTGTGCCGTCGCCGAGCAAGCCGGCTTCAAACGCTTCAGCCAGCAATGTTTCGATCAAAACGCGCCCATCGATGGCCGCACTGCATCCCAGTTCCATGATGATGTGAACCGGCCAATCGCCCTCCAGTGGCGGGCGCGTATCGGGGTTGCCAAGCTTGGCCATTGCGATGCATTCGGAGCCGATCACCTCGAATGCGGTCAGCAGGTCGGAGCAAATCCTGCGCGCCATGCCGAAAAGCCGCATCGCGGATTCGAAAGATTCTGCGCCGAGATAGGCCGTCTCAACATTGGCAGGGCGCGGAAACAGCTTCACCTCCACGCCGGTAATGATGCCGAGCGAACCTTCGGAGCCGATAAGAAGCTGCTTGAAATCATAGCCGCGATTGTCTTTGCGCAAACCCGTCATGCCTTGCCAAAGGCTGCCATCGGGCAGCACCGCTTCAAGACCCAGCACGAGGTCGCGCGTCATGCCGTAGCGCAGCACATTGATGCCGCCCGCATTGGTCGCGACATTGCCACCGATCTGGCAGGAGCCTTGTGCGCCAAGCGCGAGCGGGAAGAGCATGTCCTCGTTTTCCGCAGCATCCTTCATGGATTGCAGAACGACGCCGGCATCGGCGCGCATCGTGAAATTGGTGGGGTCGATTGAGCGGATACGGTTCAGCCGTTCCAGTGAGAGAACAATTGTCCCTTGGGCATCGTTTCCGACCGTGCCGGAAACGAGCCCGGTATTGCCGCCCTGCGGGATGATCGCGAGCCGATACTTGCTGCAGATACGGACGATTTGCTGAACTTCATCGACGGATTTCGGGCGCAGCACTGCGCACGCAGCGCCAAGATAATCGCCGGTCCAGTCGTGCAGATAGCGCACGGCATCGGGTGCATTGCCGTCGATCACGCCCGAATTGTCGAGCGAGTGGCGAAAGGCATCCAGTGCGTCAGCCACGCGCTGTTCGGCGCTCATTACAGTGTCCATCAGCCGAAGTAACGGACGCGGATGGCGTCGATTGCGACAGCGATGAAGATCATGACGCCGCCGATGATGCCGACATAGAAGGACGGCACGGCGATGATGGCTAGGCCGACCTGAATGACGGTGAGCAGCAGCACGCCGCCAAGAACGCCGACGACATTGCCACGACCACCGAACACACTGACGCCGCCGATGATCGGCGCGGCGATGGCGTAGAGCAGATAGCTGGAGCCCTGATTGGAGGTGATCGCCATCTGCCACGAAGCCAGCAGGAAGCCTGCTACGCCAGCCAGCGCTCCGGCAAGCGTGTAGGTGATGATCTTGATGCGGTCGACGCGAATGCCGGCAGAATTGGACGCCACCGCATTGCCGCCGACAGCGTAAATACTACGGCCGAGCACAGTGTTTTTGAGTAGAATCGCCATGCCGATCAGCGCGACGACAAAGATGACGGGCATGATCGGCCAGCCGCCGATAGTAGCCTGTCCAATCCACACATAGCCCTGCGGCAGGTTGGTGATTGTGCGGCCCTGCGTAAGCGCCAGAAGTGCGCCCTGCAAAATGATCATCATTGAAAGCGTCTGGATCAGCGATACCATCTTGAGTTTGGTGATGCAGATGCCGTTGAAGAGGCCGATCAGCGTTGCCACGCCAACACCTATGAGCATGGCGAGAAACCAGGGCAAGCCGAGGTCTGAATAGGCCATCGCGCCGATTGCTGAGGAAAAGCCAAGGTTGGCGGGAAGCGAAAGGTCGATTTCTGCGACCAGCAGCGGCAGCGCAACGGCGAGCCCGATCATGCCCAGCACAGTGGCCTGAACCATGATGTTCTGCAGGTTGAAGGTCGTGAAGAAATATTCGTTGAACATGCCGAACAGGACGACGAGCGCGATCAGCCAGATCCACACGACGTTGTGCAATATCCAGCCCAGAATGGATGGTCCGTGATCTTGCGAGTTCGGCGCGGCGGCGGGCTTGGCGGCAGTGGCTGATGTTTGGCTCATGGTTTCCTTCCCTGTGCGGCGGTTTTAAGCACCCGCCGTCACCTTCGCTCCCTGACGCAATCTTTCGCTGGTAATCTCGTCGCCGGACAGTTCTTCCCGGATCGCGCCAGCCTCGAAGATGCACACCCGATCCACGGCGCGCACGATCTCGTCCGTATCGGTCGAGACGATGATGACGCAGACGCCGGTGAGGCTAAGCTCGTCGATGATGCGCAACACATCTTGCTTGACGCCAATGTCGATGCCGCGCGTCGGTTCATCCAGCATCAGCAGGCGCGGGCCGGTGGCCAGCACGCGACCGAGGCACACCTTCTGCTGGTTGCCGCCGCTGAGCGTATCCACCACAGTCGCGGGACCGGATGCCTTGATGCCCATTGCCTTGAAGTAACGATCCGACAGAACTTTCTCGGCCTCAGGCTTGAGGAAGCCGGAGCGCGCAACTGCACTCAGCGACGAAAGCGAGATGTTTTCGCCGATGGTCATTTGCGCAACGAGGCCATCGCGGCGGCGATCATCGGACAGGAAGGCGATGCCCATGTCGAACGCATCGCGGGGAGCCGCGGGAAGTGGCTGCACCGGGCTATCGCCAAGCGCGATAGTGCCGGAACGGACAGGCATCAGACCAAAAATCATACGCGCCAATTCCTTCGCTCCCGCGCCGGGGAGGCCGGTAAATCCTACGATTTCGCCGGGACGCAGATCGAGTGCGCTCACGTTAATGCCGTCACCGCGAACATCGCGAATGCGCACTGCGGGTCGCTGTTCATTATATGTGCGGCGCTCGCGCTGGAAAAGCACAAGCCCGCGGCCAAGCACCAGTTCTGAAAGTTGCTCGGAGGTCAGGTTGCCGACATCTTCCGTGCCGCCCGCAAGCGCGCCATCGCGCAGCACGGAGCAGGCATCGCAGATTTCAAGAATCTCGTCGTTGTAGTGCGAAATGAAAATGAAGGTCACGCCCTGTGCCTTCAGTTCCTTCATGAACGTAAAGAGCTGCGCGCGATCTTCGACCGTCAGCGCTGCTGTGGGTTCGTCGAGAATGATGACCTTGCCGCCGCTGAACATGGCGCGCAGGATGTTGAGCTTGCGACGGGCGACAGCATCCAGCTTACCGGCCAATGATTGCGGGTCGATGCCCGTATCCTGAAGCATGCGCGCGGCGTCAGCCTTGAGCTTGCGCCAGTTCACAAACCCGCCGCTGCTTGGCCAGATGCCCAGCATCAGGTTTTCCGCCGCGGTGATGTGGTCGATGATCATCGGCTCTTGCGTCACCAGAAAGACGCCTGCCTTTTCCATCGCCTTGACGTCGACATTCACGATGGGCTGTCCATCGAGATAAATGGAGCCGGAGGTAGGCGTACGCTGGCCGGAGATGATGCCCACGAGTGTCGTCTTGCCCGCGCCATTTTCACCGAGCAGGCCGTGGATCGTGCCGCGACGAATGCCGAGCGACACATCTCGCAGGGCGGCGGTCGAGCCGTAATGCTTGGTCAGCTTTTCGACCCGGAGAATGATCGGGTCTTGGCCGGTTTCGGTGGCGGCGGCGACACTCAATGCAATCTCCCGAAATCTGGTTTTCTATCAAACAGCGTATTTCAATACGCGGGAAGTGCCACGCCGGAAAACCGGCGTGGCACAGGGGAGGATGGGGCTAAGCCGATCTCATCAAGTGTAGGGAATGCCCCATTCTTTTTCGGCGATCGAACCCCAGTGGCGCTTGTCTGCTGCGTTCGAGCCATCGATGACGAAAGGCGGAATGATAAGTGTCGGGCCGGTCTGGCCAGCGACGATTTCGCCTTTCTCCCAGAAGTACTTCTTGTTCTCGTATGTGCCAATCGGAACAGCCTCGCCCTTGATGGCGTGCTTGACCAGCATTTCGACCGCGATTTCACCGTAAGCAATCGGGTCCTGCGAAACGCAGGCGTCCATAAAGCCTTCCTGGATCCACTTGAGCGCAACAGGCTCGCCGTCGATGTTGACGAAGATCACGTGGCCCTCCTCGCCGACCTTCTTCCAGCGGTTCTTCTGCTGGAGAGCAGTAACGATACCGCGCGACGGAGAGTCAGACGGTGCGTGCACCGCATCGAGGTCCGGGAACTCCGAAAGCGTGGAAAGCGTAACGGCAAGCATCTGGTCAAGCGCACCTTCAGTCGGACGCGCGAGATACTTGATGTCCGGATATTTGGCGAACTCTTCGTCCATGCCTTCCTTGCGCAGGCGCCAGGCGACGCTCTGCAGGGCGCCGAAGCAGTTCAGAACGGTGCCCTTCGGGCTGCCGTGCTTTTCGGTCAGGCGCTTGATGATTTCCTGCGCAGCCATAACGCCGCCGAGCTTGTTGTCGAACGACACGGTGATCGCCACATCGCCACCGTCAGACGGCGTGTCGATGATCGCGACAGGAATCTTCTTTTGATTGTAGCGGCCGATGGCCGAAACGATTGCCTGACTGTCGATCGGGTCAGAAACGATAGCCGATGGTTGGCTGAGCATGAGGCTCTGCCACTGTTCAAGCTGACGGGTGTTGTCGAAGCTGGCGTTGGTCGCCTGGAACTTCATATTGTTCCCCAACACCGCGCGCTTTACCGCCTCTTCCTGAATCACGAAGAAATAGTAGTCGAGGCTCTTATTGCTGTAGGGGATAAAACCCCCTTCTTGCGCAAAGGCAGATTTGCCGAGAACAGAACTTGCTCCAACCGCCATGCCAAGTGCGCCGCCAGCCTTCAAAAGGCCGCGACGGGTCAATCCATTCATTCGATCCATTATTTCCTCCCAGATGCGAACTCATCTAGCAATACTAGATTTGTAATTCAATGACAAGAGATATGCACTAGGCTGGCGCAACTTTCTTTACGGGACAAGTCACGTATTCGCGAAAATTCAGAATGTAAATTTTTACATGAAAAACAATGCGTTATGTATTTTCGTATGCAGCCATTGACGCAACAAAGCATCGCATGACGGCCAAATCGGCCGTCATATAGCAAAACATTCAAAATGTAGCGTTCACTACTTATGACGTAATTCTACATATGTCGTGCCATCGAAACGGCCCACGACCATGCCTTGGGATTCCCGCGTGAAGAGTCCATTTTCGACAACGCCGGGAATTTGGTTCAATGCGATTTCAAGCTCTGCTGGCGCGGGGATCACCCCGCAGCGGCAATCAAGAATGAAATTGCCGCTGTCGGTTACGACCGGCTGTTCGTCGCGCATACGCCGCTCGATCACCGCGTTCTTTATGCCATGCTGAACCAGCGCGTGAGCGACCATGCGCTCGGTCTGCTTCCAGGCGAATTGCACGACCTCGACCGGCAGCGGAAACGCGCCAAGGGTTTTGACGATTTTGGATTCGTCGCAGATGGTGATCATTCGCTTGGAAGCGTGGGCGATGATCTTTTCCCACAACAGGCAGGCGCCGCCGCCCTTGACCATATTGAACTGGTGATCGATTTCGTCAGGACCATCGACCGTCAAGTCCAACTCGCCAATTTCATTCGGATCGGTCAGCACGATGCCGACTTCGCGCGCGACATCATTGGTGGATCGCGAGGTGGTGGTGCAGGTGAGTTTCAGACCGTTGGCAACGTGCTTGCCGAGTTCGCGGACGAAGAAGTGCGAGGTGGTGCCGGAGCCGAGGCCGAGCTTCATGCCGTCCTTGACGAACTCCTGAATGACACGGCGACCCGCTGCCTTTTTTGCTTCGTCCTGCTTACTCATAATGTGTTCCTTCAAATTTTCTCGGTCTGCCAGAAGTCGAGCGCCGGAAGTTGATCCGGAAACTCGCTTCCGCTCGTCATGGCGATGGCCGTTACCAGCATGTTGACGACCAGATGATGGTTGAGCCGCGAGGCAAGCGGCGTGAGAATTTCCGTGCGGTCATAAGGCAGCACCGCGATGAGCAAGTCCGAGACATGCGAGAGTGGGCTGTCGGCAGCGGTGATCGAAAGCACTCGCGCGCCTTTCGCGCGCGCCGCGATAGCTATGTCGATCATCTGTTTGGTGTGTCCGGACTGCGAGAAAATCAGCACGGCCTCATTCGGGCGCGAGGTTTCGGCGTGCAGCCATTGTTTTTTTCGGCCGATCAGCGCGGCGCAGCGCATGCCTAGGCGCTGGAACTTATGCTCCGCGTCGAGCGCGGTAATTTCCGAAATGCCGCTGGCATAAATGCCAACCCATGTGGCGGAGTGCAGAAGCTTTGCACCGGCTTCAACCTCAAGCGGGTTCAAATCTTCCAGCAAACGCTGGATCGCGTTGAGCGAATTGCGCGCTGTCTTTCGCACGACATTCTGGATCGAGTCGCCCGGCGCGATTTGTTCGTAAGCAAAGGGCGCAGAAGGCACGAGGCTTTGCGCCAGGTGCAGCTTGAAATCCTGATAGCCCTGAAAGCCGAAGCGACGGCAAAAGCGCATGATCGTCGGGTCGCTGACCTCGCACTGCTCGGACAGTCGCGCCATGCTCATGTGAATGACTTCGCCGGGATTGGCGCTGACAAATCGCGCAACGCGCAACTCAGCCGAGCCCATCTCTTCGCTTTCCTGTACAATGCGCTGCAAAAGACTTTGCGCCATCGGTCCCTCCCTACGTGCGTTCGTCACGGTCAGGATTCCTCGCGAGATCGATCAGTCGGTCAAGGCGTCGATGCGGTTCAACGGAAAGCTCGGCACCGCATCCCCAGGAAACTGCATAAAATGGAGCGCCGGCGGCTTCGGCGGTGGCTTGGTCGACCTTGGTGTCGCCCACATAGGCCCAGGAGTCGCCGTTCAGATCCATTTTTTCCACCACCGCGAGCAGGTGACTCGGGTGCGGCTTGCAAACAGGCGCAGTATCAGCCCCAACCACGACTTCGAAGAATGGTGCAACGCCAAGTATTTCGAGCACTTTCAGAGACAATTCCTGCGGCTTGTTGGTGCAAATGCCGAGACGTAATCCAGCCGTGTGCAACGCCTGCAGATCCTCGCGAACATGCGGATAGAACAGCGTGCGTTGCGCAGGCTCCTGCTGATAGTTCGCGAGATAATCGCGTACGGCCTTATCGACTGTCCGGTCGTCGCTTGGCAGGTCAAGCGCAGCTAGCAGGTCGTGCAGGAGGCGACGCGGACCAAAGCCAATGAATTCCTCGACAAAAGCGACAGATTGAACCGGCCAGCCATGCGCTTCCAGAACCTTGTTGACGGCAGCAGCGATGTCGGGCGCGCTGTTGATCAACGTGCCATCAAGGTCAAACACCAGCGCCTTGTAGGGGGGTTCCCGCTCGGGGCCGTCTTGCTGGCTCATGTGACGTGTCCGTCCATGCTGGCGCTATCGGTCAAGACCAGATTTGCCGATGGCGGCAAAGCTGGGGGTGAGGGTCTTGTAAAGCTCGGCGTAGATGCGGAACGCGGCCTGCAACGCCTCGCTATTTGCAGTATTCGGACTTTCGCGCGTCATGGATTTGCAGACATTTGCCGCTGCGATCGCATCGGGCCAGATGCCGACGCCAACACCAGCAACAAGTGCCGCGCCAAACGCGCCGCCTTCCGCTGCGCCTTCGGTTGTCACCACATCGCAGCCGAAAAGATCTGCCTGCATCTGCCGCCACAGAGCGGAGCGCGCGCCGCCACCTGATGCCTTGATAAGCTTGCGGCCAATGCCGACTTTTTCCATCAGCGAATAAATGTCGAAAAGCGAGTGCGTGACACCTTCCATAATAGCGCGCGAAATATCTGACGCGCCGTGACGGGCAGTCAGGCCGACAAACGCGCCACGCGCCGAAGGATCGGGATGCGGGCAGCGTTCACCATTGAGATAAGGCAGAAAGAATAGGCCGCGCGAACCGGCAGGCGCATCGGCTGCGAGTTCAGACAGGTTCTCCGCAGTCGGAACATTATCGCTAGCAAAACCGCCAATCACCGAACGCAACCACTCCATCGCGCCGCCCGCATTGAGCGAAACGCCCATGCAATGCCATTTGTCCGGCGCTACATTGCAGAACACTTGCAACCGACCGTCGGGATTGTTGACCGGCTCATCCAGCGCGACAGCGAGAATGCCTGCGGTGCCAATCGTGGTTTGCAGTTCACCGGGCGCGATGACGCCTGATCCGATTGTCTGGATGACGCTGTCGCCACCGCCGCCGACCACAGGAATTCCGACCGGCAGGCCGAACAATTCCGAACCGGACTTGCTGACGCGCCCGCTTATGACGTGCGATTCATGGCAGGGCGGCAAAAGCGCAGGATCGATGTTCAGAATATCGAGCAGACCGCCCGCCCATTTGCGCGCGCGGGTGTCGAACAATCCGGTGCCGGATGCATCCGAAACCTCGGTCGCCTTCTCGCCCGTCAGTACGAGGCGCAAATAGTCCTTCGGGTTCAGAATGTGCGTCATGCGCCCGAACAATTCCGGCTCATGATTGCGCATCCAGACGATCTTGCCGCCCGTGTACCCAACCAGCATACGGTTGTTGGTATGTGCCAGCAGGCCCTCAAGCCCACCCGCGCGCTCGGTGATTTCCGCGCACTCTGCACCGTTCCGCTGGTCGTTCCAGAGCAACGCAGGGCGCAGCACCTTGTCGTCTGCGTCGAGCGGCGTCAGGCCATGCATCTGACCGGACAGACCGATGGCCGCGATTTCGATCTTCGGCTGCCTGGCAAGAACGCCAGCAACCGCCTTGCGCGCGCCGTCGATCCACAGTTGCGGGTCTTGCTCGGTCCAGCCGGGTTTTGGCTGCGACAGGCCGTAAGTCTCGGTCTGGCTCGCCAACACAGCGCCTTTGCTGTCAATCAGCAGCGCCTTGCAGCCGGACGTTCCAATATCGATGCCAAGGAGAGCCTGGGTCACGGATCACTGCCCTTCCGGCTCGTCGTAGCGAATGCGGATATGTTTGAAGTTCAGATATTCAAGCATGCCTTCGCGGCCATGCTCATAGCCCACGCCGCTCTGCTTGCGACCGCCATAGGGCGCGTTCATGATGCCTGCATCGACATTGTTCACCGCGACGTTTCCATAATCGAGGCGGCTGGAAATATAGCGAACCTCGGCCATGTCCTTTGCGTAGAGATAGGAGGCAAGGCCGTAAGGCGTATCGTTGGCAAGCTCAATTGCCTCATCCAGCGTATCGAACGGCATAACGCCAACCAGTGGGCCGAATGTTTCCTCGGTCATCACTTTCATGCCATGCGTGCACGCTGCAACGACCGTTGGCCGGAAGAAATGACCATGCGCAAATTCCGCGCCATTGGGTGCTTTGCCGCCAGCAATGAGCTTTCCGCCCTTTTCCAGCGCGTCGGCGAGATGTTCCTTTGTTTTGGCAAGCGGCTCAGCGGATGCCATCGCGCCGACATCCGCGTCCGGCTTTTCGATGCCGTTGGCGACGACGAGCTTGTCTGCCGCTTCGCCTAGCGCTTTCACGAAATCCACATAGACCGGTCGGGCAACATAGATGCGGTTGATGGCGATGCATATCTGCCCCATGTTGCGGAATGACCGTCGCGCCGCTCCTTTCACTGCGGCTTGCAGATCGGCAGATGCGGTCACGATCAGCGGGCAGTTGCCGCCGAGCTCCAGCGAAAGCCGCTTGATCGTTGGGCATGAGCGCTGGATATGCAGACCCACCGCGCTTGACCCGGTGAAGGCGATCTTATCCACGCCGGGATGCTCCACCAGCGCCTGACCGACCTTGGAGCCGGAGCCGGTGACAACATTCACTACTCCCGCAGGGATGCCCGCCTTCTCTGCCATTTTGGCAATGGCCAGCGCGGTAAAGGGCGTAAGTTCTGCAGGCTTGATGACGATTGTGCAACCGGCAGCCAGCGCGCCACACATCTTCCAGCCAATCAGTTCAGCGGGGTAGTTCCACGGTGTGATTGCGCCAACAACACCAATCGGCTCGCGCACCACGAGGCTATCTATATCGGTCGTTGCGTTCGGCACGATCTCGCCATGAATCCGAACCGCTTCCTCGGCATAGAAATGGCAGGCTTCCGCGAGTTTGAGCACTTCGCCCTTGGCCTCGTTCAGAGGCTTGCCTTGTTCCAGCGTCATGGTGCGCGCCATCGCGTCTGCTTCGGCGGCAATGTATTCGCCAAGCCTATGCAGTGCGCGAGAGCGCTCGAACGGCGTGACCCGCGACCATGTTTTAAACGCCTTGCGCGCCGCCGCGACAGCGGCGTCGATTTCTTCCGGCGTGGCGGTTGCTATGTGGGCGAGAATTTCGCCAGTCGCCGGATTTTCGACAGGAATGCGCACGCCTGTGCCTGTGACGAACCGGCCATCAATAAACAGCTTTTCGGCCAGTTCCGAGATCATGCCTAGCATTCCTCCGCTGCGCGCTTTTCGCGAGTTTTTGTATCTCCCATACTCATAAACTAGATTTACTAGCTTGCGCAACCTTTTCGTCTGGCGAAGGCGCCGAATGAGAAAAACTCAGTGTAAAAGGTATTAGTGAATTGTTTTTGCAATATAAAGTTTACCGACTTGCTTCGTGATCGATTATCGATGCGGAATCGCCCTGACATCTCAAGAGACATTGCGCGATTGAAAAGTTAGTTATACTACTGGGCAAACACCGAAGGTATATAAGAACGACAAGGTCGGCTACTGTTCTGACCTGCGCGGAGGAAGAATCATGTCGTACATGGAGAAATTTGGCCTGCCGGAGCGTTTTGCGCTCGTGACAGGCGCAGGGCAAGGCATTGGCGAAGCATGTGCGACGGCGCTTGCCGAAGCGGGTGCGCATGTATTCGTGACCGACCTCAGCGCGGATCGCGCCAATAAGGTCGCCGATGCGCTGACCAAACGCGGCTTGAAGGCGACCGCACACGAACTCGACGTGACCAATACGGTGCAACTCGACGCATTAGCGGCAAAGCTGCCGACGCTCGACGCTCTGGTTTGCAATGCGGGCATCGCATCGAACACGCCCGCCGAAGACATGAGCGATGCGGAGTGGGATCGCGTCATCGGCATCAATCTGACCGGGGTTTTCAAGACCTGTCGCGCGTTCGGGCGCAAGATGCTGGCGGCGGGGCGTGGCTCGGTTGTCAATATCGGCTCGATGTCCGGTGATATTGTGAACACGCCGCAGCCGCAGTGCCATTACAACGCCGCCAAGGCGGGCGTACACCATCTTACCAAATCGCTGGCGGTCGAGTGGGCGACGCGCGGCGTGCGCGTCAATGCCGTTGCGCCGACATATATCGAGACGCCGCTGATCGCCAATCTGGAAGACGCGCAGGAAATGATCGACCGCTGGCTGGACCTGACGCCGATGAAGCGCATGGGACAGCCGCAGGAAATTGCCTCCGTGGTTCTGTTCCTCGCGTCCGATGCCTCAAGCCTGATGACGGGCAGCATCTTGACGGCGGATGCCGGATACACGTCGATCTAGACGGCCTATAACAAGCAGAATTCAGGAGGACGCCATGTCAGACGTCGCAATCGCATTGCCTTCGACCGGCACTTATCTTGGACGATTGAGCGTGCCGGGAACGGCGCACCCTCTGGTCGTTACCGTTCGCGACGGAGAGGTTTTCGACATCACGTCGAAGGATGCGCCGACCGTTCGCGACATATGCGAGATGGATGATCCGGCAAGCTACGTGCAAAACGCCAAAGGTCGTCGCGTCGGTAATCTGGCGGAGATTGCAAGCAACAGTCTTGGTGCGCACGACGGCAAAAAAGCGGTGTTGCTTTCGCCGGTCGATCTGCAAGCTGTGAAGGCTTCGGGCGTGACCTTCGTCGTGTCGCTGTTGGAACGCGTGATCGAGGAGCAAGCGCGCGGCTCTGCCGAAAAGGCCGATGCCATTCGCGCCGATATTGCATCGCTTATCGGTGAAGACCTTTCCAAGCTGAAGCCCGGCTCCAAAGAAGCGATGGAGATCAAGGCGAAGCTGATCGAGCGCGGTGTGTGGTCGCAATATCTGGAAGTCGGCATCGGGCCGGACGCCGAGATTTTCACGAAGTGTCAGCCAATGGCGTCGGTTGGCTTCGGCGCGGATGTCGGGCTGCACCCGGTTTCGACGTGGAATAATCCTGAGCCGGAAGTCGCTGTGGTCGCCTCGTCCAAGGGCAAGATCGTGGGTGCGACCTTGGGCAATGACGTAAACCTGCGCGACGTTGAGGGGCGGTCCGCCCTGCTTCTAGGCAAGGCGAAAGACAACAACGCATCGGCCTCGCTCGGGCCATTCATTCGGCTGTTCGATGACAGTTTTTCGATTGCCGATGTGAAGTCTGCGACCGTCAATCTTTCCGTGACGGGCGTAGATGGCTTCGTACTTGAAGGATCGAGTTCGATGTCGGAAATCAGCCGCTCACCCGAAGAACTGGTGGCTGCCGCGATGGGCAAACACCATCAATATCCTGACGGCATGGTGCTCTATCTCGGCACGATGTTTGCGCCCACCAAGGACCGCGACGCCAAAGGGCATGGGTTTACGCACCACATCGGCGATGTGGTTACGATTTCGAACGAGAAAATGGGCGCGCTGGTCAATCGCGTGAGGCTTTCCACGGAGTGCGCACCGTGGACCTATGGCGTGAGCCATCTGCTGCGCGGTCTTTCCAAAGCTGGGCTCGTTTGAACAGACTGTTATTGGTCGGTTGCGGGCAGGCTGATTGTAACTTTCAGCCCGCCTGACACTGCCCGGTTTAATTCGAGACTGCCGCCGTAGAGTTCGGCCAATTCTCGTGTGATCGAGAGGCCGAATCCATGACCGGCAACGCTCTCGTCAAGCTTCTGGCCCGCCCGCAATACGTCCTCGATCTTCTCATTGGTGATGCCGGGACCATCATCTGAAATCTCCAGCACCACCTGCTTGCCATCGACGCGGCCCGCAACATTGATGACACTGCTTGCCCATTTAAAGGCGTTGTCGAGAACGTTCCCCAACATCTCGTCAAGGTCTTGCGGCTCGCAGGCGACGGCGATCGAGTCTGGCAGATCGGTCGTCACCTTCAATCGCCGCTCGACGTAAACTTTCAGCAGCACATCCTTGATGTCCCGTACACGCGCGCCGACGGGCGTGCTGACATGTGCGGAACCATGCAAGGCTGCTGCCCGCGCGCGCCCGAGATGGTGACGAATGCGCTCCTGCATTTCCTCCACCAATGCCAGCCGTTCCCGATCTGCTGCCTTATCACTGCCGCTCAAGGACAGGGACAACGCGGCCAAAGGCGTGTTGAGCGCATGTCCCAGATTCGATACGTGGCCGCGCGCGCGCTTGATGCCTTCTGCGTTCTGCTCGATCAGCGAGTTCAACTCGTTGACCAGTCCACTCAATTCGCGCGGCTGATTTCCGCCAATATGGCTGGCGCGGCCATTGCGGACATTTTCGAGATCTTTTGTGACCTTTGCGAGCGGGCGCAGGCCAAGGCGCAGTTGCAAAATACTTGCCGCGCCGAGCAGCAGGCCAAGCGCCAGCATTGCCAACACAACAGGCATCAACGCGTCGCGCAACGGGCGCACCAGTGCATGAGCCGGCGCGGATGCGGTAATGGTGATCCACGAGCCACCCATCGGCACAATTTGCGTGCGCAGATATAGAGGCTGTCCGCGCGGACCAACCCCGTTGAAGGGCCGTGGCCGCGCATTGGCGTCGGGCGGCCCTCCCCGCGAACCATCCCACCAGCTGTTTGAACGGCGCGTGACGATGTCATTGCCGTTCAGCGAGGTGGAGCGATAGGTGTGTCCGTCGCCCGTCGCCATCCAGTACCAGCCATCATTTATCCGGTCGAATGGGGGCGGGTCGCTAACCTCCAGCGTTTCCGGCAAGGCATCGTGAGCCGACAACGCCGTCGCCACCGCACCGATCTGCGCATCAAGCCGTTGATCGATCTGCGCGCGAATAAAGCGCGACAGCACTACGCCGGTGCTGATGCCAGTAACGATCAGCGCCGCGATTACGAGAATAGCCGAGCCAAGCGCCAACCGACCCGCGATTGATTGCGGCACCAACCGGCGCAGGCTCGCAAACATCTTCATTGTGGCGTCACCAACCGGTAGCCGCGCCCGCGCTCAGTCTCGATCATCTCATGGCCGATCTTTCGACGAAGGCGCGCAATAATCACCTCGATGGAATTTGAATCGACATCGGCATCGCCCTCATAAACCCGCTCAACCAGATTGGAGCGGTCCACCGTCGTATCCTTGCGCAGCATGAGGCATTGCAGCACGCGCCATTCCAGTGCGGTGAGCTTCAGCGGCAAGCCGTCTTTCTCGAACGTTCCCAACTGTGCATCGAAGCTCAACGGACCGCAGGTAATCAGCGGCGTCGCATATCCTGCAGCTCGCCGGATCAAGGCGCGCAACCGAACAACCAGTTCTTCGATGCGAAAAGGCTTGGTCATGTAGTCGTCAGCGCCAGCCTTGAACCCCTCAACCTTTTGCGACCAGCCGTCACGCGCGGTCAGTATCAGCACTGGCATTATCCGGTTCGCCTTGCGCCAGGAGTTCAAGACGCCAATGCCATCGACCTTGGGCAAGCCTAAATCCAGCACAGCCGCGTCATAAGCTTCGGTATCACCCAGATGCATACCGTCTTCACCGTTGCGCGCCACATCGACGGCAAAGTTCTCCGAGCGCAGTGCTTTGGAGATGCCATCAGCAAGGGCAGCGTCATCTTCTACGAGCAATATTCGCATGAGGCGTAAATCCGGCTTTTGGGCATCGTGATAGGTACGGCGGCTTAACTCAAGCTGAACGACGCGGTTCAGTTTCGGTTCGACACGGCTCCTTAGAAAGGGCCATCGACAACGAAAGAAAGGATTTTCAAATGTCGGACCAAGACAACACCAACGCGACGAGCGGACCCGAAACCTCATCTGCGACGCCGCCTGTAAAGAAAAGCGTCCGCGGCAAAGTGCTCGGCGGCTCTGCCTTGGTGGGTGTGCTTCTCGTCGGGGCTGTTGCAGGTGCTTTCGCGATGAAGATGTCGCATCGCGACGAGCGTCAAGCGCTGCTGCCCCCGGTCGCAATCAACGCGATGGCCGATGACTCGCTGGTCGCGGTCAAGGGCAAGGTGTCAGAGATTTTCGGTAACAAGTTCATCATTGCCGACAGTTCCGGGCGTGCGCTCATCGACGTTGGACCCGCTGGCGATGACAAGTCTCTCGTCGCACAAAATGAAGAAGTGACCGTGCAGGGGCGCTTTGACGATGGCTTCGTTCGTGCCGGTATGGTGATCCACACCGATGGCCGCGTTGATGAATTGCGCCCTCCACATCCACATGGCCCTCGTCACGGCTGGCGTGATTTCGGTCCCGGTGGCCGGGATCGGCCGGATGGCGAAATGGCCCCGCCGGCTCCGCCGCGCACATAAACAACAGCCATCGAATAACGCAGCCCCGGTTGACGCCGGGGTCGCGATTATGTTGGAGGGCCTCCGGCTGCGACATAGATCGCCCTTGCGCCAATGGGCTTCAATGCTCTAGCGACGGCGCGTTCCTTGCATGATGCCGGAACGCGCAACGTATCGGAAGCTCATGATCCGCCTCGAAAATATCAGCAAGCAAAACGGCAAGCAGATTGTCTTCATCGAAGCGTCTGCCGCACTTCAGCGCGGCGAGAAGGTGGGGCTGGTAGGGCCAAATGGCGCGGGCAAGACCACACTGTTTCGCATGATCATCGGAGAAGAGCAGGCGGACGAAGGTCAGGTTTCCACCGATCGCGACGTCACCATCGGCTATTTCAGCCAGGATGTGGGCGAAATGGGCGGGCGCAGCGCTGTGGCTGAGGTCATGGACGGCGTCGGCCCCGTGAGCGCGCTTGCGGCCGAAATGGCGGAACTCGAGGCGGCGATGGGCGACCCGGATCGCGCTGACGATATGGACGACATCATCATGCGCTATGGCGAAGTGCAAAGCCGGTTCGATGAGCTGGACGGCTATGCGCTGGACGGTCGCGCCCGCGAGGTGCTTGGCGGGCTGGGCTTTAGTCCTGAAATGATGAACGGCGATGTCGGCAATCTTTCCGGTGGGTGGAAGATGCGCGTCGCGCTTGCGCGAATTCTGCTTATGCGGCCAACCGTGATGTTGCTCGATGAACCGAGCAACCACCTCGATCTGGAAAGCCTGATCTGGCTGGAAAATTTCCTGAAGGGCTTCGACGGCGCGGTGCTGATGACCTCGCACGACCGCGCCTTCATGAATCGCATTGTCGGCAAGATCGTGGAGATCGACGGTGGATCGCTGACCTCCTATTCCGGGGATTACGAATTTTATCAGCAGCAGCGCGCCATCGCGAATGTTCAGCAGCAGGCGCAATTCGAGCGCCAGCAGGCCATGCTCGCGAAGGAAATCGCCTTTATCGAGCGCTTCAAGGCGCGCGCATCTCATGCCGCGCAGGTGCAGAGCCGCGTCAAGAAGCTGGATAAGATCGAAAAGGTCGAGCCACCCAAGCGCCAGCAGACAGTGCGCTTCGAGTTTCAACCCGCACCGCGCTCTGGCGAAGATGTCGCCACGCTGAAAGGTGTGCACAAGAGCTATGGCACGCGCAGAATTTATGACGGGCTGGATTTCCAGATACGCAGGCGCGAACGCTGGTGCGTCATGGGCGTAAACGGTGCGGGCAAGTCCACGCTGCTGAAACTCGTGGCGGGTGAGTCCACACCTGACGAAGGTTCGGTGGCGCGCGGTCCAAGCGTGAAAATGGGCTATTTCGCGCAACACGCGATGGAAGTGCTGGACGGCGACCGCTCAGTGCTGGAATTTCTGGAAGATTCTTTTCCGCAGGCGGGTCAAGCTCCGCTCCGTGCGCTCGCCGGGTGCTTCGGCTTCTCCGGCGACGAGATCGATAAGAAATGCCGCGTGCTGTCAGGTGGCGAAAAGGCGCGTCTGGTGATGGCGAGAATGCTGTTCGATCCGCCGAATTTTCTGGTTCTCGACGAGCCTACCAACCACCTCGACATTGCAACCAAGCAGATGCTGATCGAGGCGTTGTCACGCTACGAAGGCGCGATGCTTTTCGTCAGTCACGACCGGCATTTCCTCGCAGCGCTGTCCAATCGTGTTCTGGAATTGACGCCGGAAGGCTTGCACACCTATGGCGGCGGCTACACCGAATATGTGGAGCGCACAGGCCAGGAAGCACCCGGCCTGCGCGGCTGATAGCCTTAGCTTGGGCGCTTCGGCTTGCTCTTGCGTTTGTGCGCATGATCGCGGTCTGCCGGTGCGGCCTTGCCTCGGTGCGGCGGCTTCTTGCCGGGCTTTCCGCCTTTTCCGAATTTCGGCTTAGGCTGCCAGGACGTCCCGCGCGACTCCCCGGCGGGCGCAATGACGATTCCTCGTTCGAGGCTACCCGGCTGCTTGATCTGCTGGGCATAATCCGCTGCCTTGTCTGCGGATATTTCAAAGCGGGTTTCCATTTCGTCGATCCTGATAGAGCCGACATCGCGCTTTGAAACACCGCCAGCCTTGCAGATCATCGGCAGCAGCCATTTCGGGTCCGCGCGCTGCTTGCGACCGAGCGAAAGCGTGAACCAGACGCCGCCCACCATATCTGGGCCGCGTGGCTCGCGCGCTGGTGCAGGGCCGCGCGTATCATCATTGCCCCGGTCGCGCTTGGGCTTCCTCGCCTGCATGTCTGCGACGGGAAGCGGATAAAGGTCTTCCGGTATGGGCCGCGACGTAAGCTGTTGGCGCAAAAACGCCGCAGCTATGCGTTCCGGACTTGCCTGCTCCAGCATTTCAGCCACGAAAGCCGCTTCTGCCTCGTCCGGCTCGGCTGCACCACGAACCGCATCGACAATTTGCCGGCGATAACGCGCTTCGATATCCGATATGCTTGGCGCGGCGCGAACAGTTGCCGAAAGCTTGGCAAGCGTCAGCACGCGCTGCGCAGCACCGCGCCTGTTTTCAGGCACGATAAGAACGCAGACGCCCTTTCTGCCAGCACGGCCTGTGCGCCCCGAACGGTGCAGCAGCGTTGCCGGATTGCTCGGCACATCAGCATGGATCACCAGATCAAGGTTTGGCAAATCGATGCCACGCGCCGCAACGTCGGTTGCCACGCAAACATGCGCGCGACCATCGCGCATCGATTGCAGCGCATTCGACCTTTCCGACTGCGCCATCTCGCCCGAGAGTGAAACGACAGAAAAGCCGCGATTTGCCAGCCGCGCGGTCAAATGCCTTACCGCCTCGCGCGTGTGGCAAAACACCAGCGCGCTTGTGCTGTCGGAATCGAGCAATGTGTTGATGACAGCGTGCTCGCGCTCATCGCGTCGCACGAGCATCATCTGATATTCGATGTCGGCGTGCTGCTCCGTCGAGGCCGTGGCGGCGATGCGCACCGCGTTTCTCTGGAAGTTCTTCGCGAGTTCCGCGATGCCGCGAGGAACCGTTGCCGAAAACAGCAATGTGCGGCGCTGGTCCGGCGCGGCGCTGAGGATAAATTCGAGGTCTTCGCGAAAGCCGAGGTCGAGCATTTCGTCAGCCTCATCCAGCACGACGGCGCGGACAGCGCTCAAGTCGAGCGCGCCCTTGGTGATGTGGTCGCGCAGGCGGCCCGGCGTGCCGACGACGAGATGCGCACCGCGCTCCAGCGCGCGGCGTTCTTTGCGCATGTCCATGCCGCCAACGCAGGTCGCGGTCAGGATTTTTGTGTCAGCATAGAGCCAGTCGAGTTCGCGCTGCACCTGGATCGCCAGTTCGCGCGTCGGCGCAATAACAAGCCCCAGCGGTTGTGCAGCCGCATCAAACTTTTCCGCCTTGCCCAGCAACGTTGGAGCAATCGCGATGCCGAATGCGACCGTCTTGCCGGAGCCGGTCTGTGCCGAAACCAGCAGGTCGGCATCACCCTGACCCTTTGCCGCCATTTCGGTCTGTACGGGGGTCAACTGGCTATAACCCTTCGCTTTGAGGGCCGCGGCCAGCGCAGAATGAATTGAGGTGGGCAGGGAGCCCGATTCGTCGGTCTGTGTCATATTTGGTCTCTGTTTAAGGGCCGCATAACACAGCTTTTGCTCAGATACCTAATATCACTTATTTGCGCGGTTATGAACGCGACCCGGATCGAGGTGACATTCGAAACTGGCATTCGACGCACTGATTGACCTGGTCGGTAAGCTCCCATTCGGCTCCGAGCAAATTGCCTATAGACCTGCAAATCTGCGCTGCGCGGTTAAAGGCCTTGTTGCTGCAGCCAGCCGCAAGCTTGCTGCATACCTTGTAAATTGCATGCGCGGTTGGCTTGCAGAATCTGGACGTAGTAGTTGCATTGAGCTGGATCGCCGCCCACGCAGTTCTGGCCAAGGCTGACCATCCGGCATGCAAGCGCAAATCCGCTGACCTGGCATGCGCGCTGATGATACGGCAGGCAATACCGCGGATCCGCATAGGTCAGGCAGGACGCCTCAAGCATGTTGGGGCTATTGTTACTGTAACAGTATAGTTCGCCGTTGGCGTCCAATTCGCACGGACCGCTTTGCGCATATGCTGCCGCTGGAGACAGCAGAGCAAGAGCGAGGGCAATTGCCCTGTAATTCAATTGAATGCTGATGGCCATGTCCCGCCTCCCTGACGCGATTGCCACCGCGAACGCTATCAGAGGCCACAAGGGCGGCAATTCCCCTCTTGGGTGAATGTGTGCGCAAGAAGTGCGTGCTTTGGGTGACGGGTGGATATCCCGACGATCTGTTACCAAGATGGTGTGAGAACGCTGGCGTGTCCATCATCAGCGTTCCGAAGTATAGGCGCCCCGATCAGCAGGGCGCCTGTGTCGCTTTTTAACGCGACCGAACACTAACCGAGAGAGCGGGCTGCCTCGACGATCAGCTCGGATACTTCCTTGGGGCATGATGCCAGCGACGCATGGCTCGCGTTGAGAGTAATGACCTTCTTCGCCTTCATGCGGGCCGACATCATCTTTTGGTTTTCAGGGTTGATCATGCGATCCGCACTCGAAATCTGATACCAGGCTGGCTTGCTCTTCCACGCGGGCTGACTGATCGCATCACCGAAAGTCGCTCCGATGGGCGCTTTTTGCGTGACCGCCATGACGAGCGCCTCCTCCTTGGTCAAGTCCTGGCAGAAGCTCTCATGATAAAGGTCCGGCTTGATCCACAGATAGCCGTCGCTATCGGGAGCGATATTGGCGAAGGCGGCTGGAGGATTGGCCTGCGAAATCCCACCGGGGCTCTCGCCCGCGTCAGGCGCGAACGCGGCAATGTAAACCAAACCAGCCACATTGGGCGCAGTACCTGCCTCTGTGATCACAGCGCCACCGTAGGAATGTCCGACCAGCAAGACCTGTCCCTTCTGCTGCGCGATCATCTTGCGCAGCCGCGTCGCGTCGTCGGCGAGCGAAGTGAGCGGCATTTCGACGGCGTGCAGGTCCGAATACCCCTGGCTCGCGAGTTCAGGGATGACCTTCGCCCAGTGCGCGGCGCCTCCCCAAAAGCCGTGAACAAGAATGATTGCTGGCTTCGTCATATACCGTCTCCTGCTGGCGTTTCGCCTGAAGACTAACGCAACCCTGAGTTGATCACAGTGGCCTGATGGGCAAAGAATGGAAAGATCGGGCCAATTTATGAACCGCGCTCGACGGGTAGAGGGCTATAGAATGGGCACAAGCGCGGCAGCAGGCGCAAAGCGAAAGATCATGGCGGTCCTTGCATATGAGGGCGTTCGCCCCTTCCAGCTGTCGGTGCCATGCGAGATTTTTGGCGAACTCCATTGCGAGGGCGTCGATCCCGAACTTTGGGTATGCGCCCTTGAACCGGGACTGCTCCGTACAAGCGCTGGATTTGCGATCTGTACGACGCATAGCCTCGCTGATTTGCCAAAGGCGGACGTGATTTTTATCCCGAGTTGGCGGCTCCCTTACAAACCTCCCACACCGTCGCTCATCGACGCGCTGCTTGAAGCGCACGCAAACGGCGCGATCATCGTCGGTCTCTGCCTTGGCGCCTTCATCCTCGCCGAGACTGGATTGCTTGATGGAAAGCGTGCGACCACTCATTGGGCGTTCTCCCAGGAATTCCGGCAGCGTTTCCCCGCCGTCGAACTGGACGACATGCCGCTCTACGTCGACGAGGGAGAACTTTTGACGTCAGCAGGCGTAACGGCCGGGATCGACTGCTGCCTGCATATTGCAAGGCGCCTTTACGGTGCCCGCAGAGCCAACCGGATTGCGCGCAACATTCTGGCCCCGCCTTATCGGGCAGGCGGACAAGCGCAGTTCATTGAGCGTCCGCTTGGAGAAAATCTGCGGGATGCACGGTTTCGCAACGCGCTCGACAACATAGTGCGGAATCTCGATCAAAAGCATTCAATCGACACGCTTGCCGCAAGTCTTGCGATGAGCCGACGCAGTTTCACGCGGCATTTTCATCAGACCATGGGGGTCAGCTTTGGCGAATGGCTGATCAACGAACGGCTGCTCATGGCTCGGCGCGATCTCGGAGCAACAAACAAATCGGTTGATCAGGCGGCACTCGATGCCGGGTTCGGCAACACCAAGACCTTCCGCGAACAATTCCTGGCTCAACATGGCGTCAGTCCTGCGCAGTGGCGGAGATCATTCCGGGGAACTTGACCGCAGTCGCATAATGGCCGCGGACAACGCATTGTGGCTCAAAGCTGGAATAGCTGCGAAAGCTGGCGGCTGCTTCCTGCAGGAAATCAGCGTCGCAACGAAAATGAAAAACGCGGCGGGGCTCGGCCCGCCGCGTTCATCGTTTGTCTGGCGCTAATCAGGCGCGTGTAGAATCGAGCTTCTCGTGCGTCTTCTCGACTTCCTGGGCCTTCATGTAGCTTTCGATCAGAAGCTGATAGGCCGGGAAGATCTTGGTGTAGATCGTTGCCCACTCCTGCGCATCCGGACGGTTCCACGTCTTCTGCAATTCGGACGCGACGGCCGCAGTGTCCATCGGTACTACGCCGGCCTGCACGACGCGGGCGAGCGTGATTTCCTGCGCCATCTTGGAGTAGGTGCCGGAGGCATCGACGACGGCGAATACCTTGTAGCCGTCATAGGCAGCGCTGATTGCCGGGAAGGCCATGCAGACGCTAGTGATTGTGCCGGCGATGATCAGGGTCTTGCGGCCGGTCGCCTTTACGGCAGCCACGAAGTCCGGATTGTCCCAGGCATTGATCTCGCCCTTGCGCGCCACATACTGCGCATGCGGAGCGTTTTCATGGATTTCCGGGATCAGCGGGCCGTTCGGTCCCTGCGGCACGGAGGCCGTGGTGATGACAGGTATCTTGGACAGCGTCGCCATTTTGGCAAGGGCTGCCGCGTGATTGCGCAGCACCGGCATCGGCATGTCGGCCACGGTCTGGAACAGGCCGCTCTGGTGATCGATCAGCAGCATCACTGCATCGTTGACATCGATAACCGGACGCTGGCCGTTGAAGTTGGCAATTGTGCTCGAGTTAGCCATTTTAGTTCTCCTTGTTGGGTTACGAGATTGGACGAGGGCCGGAGGTCACCTCTCCGGCCAGGGGTCTGCCCCACGCTTTCATCTTCGAAGCGAGGGGCGATTGTTCAGGCCGCGATCGCGCCGAACTTGCCGGCCCGGAAGTCGGCAAATGCCTGCCGCAGCTCATCGGTCGTGTTCATGACGAATGGACCTTGCATGGCTACGGGTTCGCCGAGCGGCTCGCCGCTCAACACCAGTATGCTTGCGTCGGTATCGGCCTGAAGCATCACAGCGCCACCCTCGCGGTCGAGCAGCACGAACTGCCCGTCACGCACCGCAACCCCGCCGTTGACGCTCAACGAACCGCGCAATACCACCAGCCCGGCGGTGTGTCCCTCGGGCAGATCCACCGAAAGCGCCTTGCCGCGCTTCAAGCGCAGATCCCAGAGGTCAATCGGGGAAAATGTGCGCGCCGGGCCCTTATGACCTTGGTATTCGCCGGCGATCACACGCAACACGCCCGCGCCGTCAGGCAAAGCAACGGCAGGAATATCGCCGTCAAGCAGTGTCTGGTAACCCGGCGCGGCATTCTTGTCTTTCGCGGGGAGGTTGATCCAGAGCTGCACCATATCGAGCGTGCCGCCCTTCTCGGTGAAGGCTTGAGAATGGAATTCCTCATGCAGGATGCCTGCTGCTGCCGTCATCCATTGCACGTCGCCGGGACCGATGAGGCCACCCGCGCCGGTCGAGTCGCGGTGCTCGACTTCGCCTTCATAGACGATGGTAACGGTTTCGAAGCCACGGTGCGGATGCGCGCCGACGCCACGCGGATGGTCGGTCGGCGAGAAAGCCGTCGGACCGGCATGATCCAGGTGCAGGAACGGACTGACATGTTCGCCATGCGTGGCATAAGACAGCATGGAGCGAACGGGAAAGCCGTCACCGACCCAATGTTGTGCTGGACTGCTGTAGATGCCGAGAATCTTTCGCATCGGGTTTCTCCTTTCGCGCCGCAAGGGCAATCGTGTTGGAGGCAAAGTATGATTGCTACAAAGTTTGCGGAAGCCGCGCCGATACTCTAGTCTGTCCTAAAATCAGGACAATAAAGCAGTTGAAACGCTCATGCTGGATCTTAACGACCTTCGTTTCTTCGTTGATGTGGTAGAGCATAACGGCTTTGCAGCCGCGGCGCGCAAGCTGGACATCCCGCGCTCGCGGCTCAGCCGGCGCATTGGCTTGCTGGAAGAAAGCCTCGGCGTGCGCCTGATCCAGCGTTCAACGCGGCAATTCGTGATCACCGAGGTCGGCCAGGAATTCTATCGTCACTGCCTGGCCATGATGGTGGAGGCGGAGGCCGCGCAGGAGGCGATCGCGCGCATGCGTGCCGAACCGCAGGGCATAGTGCGCGTGAGTTGCCCGCCGTCGATCATCTATTTCCAGGTCGGCGCGATGATCGCTCGCTTCATGGCGGCGCATCCCAAGGTGCAGATTCATCTTGAAGGCACAAACCGACGGGTCGATGTCATTCGCGAAGGGTTTGACCTCGCGATCCGGGTGCGCTTTCCGCCCCTTGATGACAGTGACCTTGTCATCCGCAAGCTGGCCGACAGCAATCAGCGGCTGGTTGCGAGCCCAGCATTGCTGGAGGGCTGTTTCTCACGGCCATTTGTGCCCGCCGATCTTGCCACGATGCCGAGTCTTGCCTGGGGGCCATCACAAGCCGATCATGAATGGTGCCTCGATGGCCCTGACGGAAGCACAGCCGCCATTCCACATAAGCCGCGACTGGTGACCGAGGATATGGTGGCGCTCAGGCACGCAACGCTTGATGGCATCGGTGTCTGCCAGTTCCCAACGATGGTGGTGCGCGAGGATCTGGAGGCGGGACGGCTGGTCGATATCCTGCCCCAATGGGCTCCAAGGGCCGGCATCATCCACGTCGCCTTTCCTTCCCGTCGCGGCCTCTTGCCGTCGGTGCGGACATTGTTGGACTTTCTCGCGGCTGAGTACGGGACGCTCAATCGAATGGAAGAGCACAACGATGATGCTGGCCCGTCATCTCACGGAAGCGAAGCTCGCGCCCTGTAGGAAAGCTCCCCGCGATGATCATGGAGCAGTGCCTGGCTTAGTTCTGCAATGCTGGGTTTTGCAATGCAGGAAAAATGGCGCGCCCGAAGAGATGAAACTGGACATCGCTATATGTTTTTTTTCCTATTGATTGATATCCATGCGGCAACGCTCAGGAAGCAAATACCGGTAGCTCCGGCCCGGACGCGCCGTGACCTAGGCGACCGCTCTTTCCGCAACCGCATTCGGTACAAGCAGGATCAACGCGCGGCGTCGAAAACGACACCGCACGCGACTGGCTGTCATACCGCGTAAAGTCCGTCGATGCTGCGCTAGACGCCAACAGCGCGGCCGCCGCTTCCGGCTCAAGCACGTTCGCAGCAATGACCTTTACACGGGTCTGGGGGTTGGCCTGCCTGATCACGCGACGGGCGATATCTACTTTCCGTGTCGCCAGTTTCAGCATCCGGCGACGTAGCCAGGTGGGCGCTGAAGGGCTTGTAAGCGCCTACCAGATGTCCGCGCGCCGTGCGCCCACCACACGCGGCAGGTTTGTCGGATCAATACGGTCGGGATCGATCAGCACTATCGTCCCCACGCCAAGCCAGGCGAGATACTCCGCAATCAGCGAACCCACGCCGCCAAGACCCACGATAGCAACCGTCATGCCCGCAAGCACATTGGCTGATGCGATCCATCTCCCTATACACTCTTGAATCGACCGCACTAAGCCATTTGTCATCGACCGCCATGACTTTGATCTCAGCCTCAGTAAGCCTCGGGTACTTTTTGTAGGCCGCCAAATCCAGCGCCGCCTCTGCTTCCCGTAATTCCTTCTTCAGCTCGGCCTCGCGCGCTGAAAGTTTCAGCCACTCGTTGAGAGTGACGGCCTCTTCCTTCGCGTCTTTGTCGCCCTTGATCTCTTTCAGACGGGATGCAACACTTGCTTTATCGACCTTCTCCAGTTCAGCGAAGGCCCCGTCCTCTCCGCCATGCTCTTCTTCCAGTGCCGCAATGGCGGCTGAAACGGACTCGGCTTCGGCAGTCATTTCATCAATCTTGGCCTGCTCGCCGGCAAAGAATTTGGCAACGATCAACGATTTTGGGACGAGATCGCAGGCCCATCCCCGGTCCTTCTCTTTGCCTTTTTTGTCTTTTTCGATGATTCGATAAGTTTCCGCTTTCCAGCCATCGGCAGCGATTAGGTAGCAGTCGTCCTGCATGACCTCAGCCCAGTAATCCATCAGGTGCTGGTACACGTCGCACTTGCTGATCAGCGGCTTGGCCGCATAATGCGCCAGCAAGTCTTCCGACAAGTCGAAGATCGCATTCTTGGGATGATGACCCGGTTTCAATGCTTTCAATTTCTCAGCATTGCGTCCTCGCCAGTCGTCAAAATGCTTGTTCATGCCGTGAATGAAGGCTGTGAATTCCCGATGCCCAAAGATGGTTGATTTGATTGCGGCTTTGTCGATTACCAGTTCGACATATCCCGGACGACATTCTTTGAAGAGCGCCTTCTTCAACGACGGGCACACTGCCCAGTAATGTTGCAATCCCTCGATGTCGGCCTGCGGGATTCCGCCCCTCAAATGGCCCTCAATGTCCTGCCTATCTTCTAGTTTCTGGCCATCGATGTAGCGCGGCAGATTGAGGTTGAAATCGTTTTTTTCGATCTCATCGAAAGACACCATCCGTGAATAGCCAGAAATGTCGATTCTTTTGGTAAAGGCGTCGACGATCTTGTGAATGTCTTGGGACCGCAGGCGGTTTTTGGCGGCATCCTTTAGAAAGCCCTGGCTCGCCTCGATCATGAAGATGCCTTTTCGCGCCTGCGCATCCTCCTTATCGATAACAACTACACAAGCCGGAATGCCGGTCCCGTAAAACAGATTGGCCGGAAGACCGATGATGCCTTTTATGTATCCCTTCCGCACAAGGCTGCGCCGAATTTCAGCTTCGGCTCCACCCCGAAAAAGTACGCCATGCGGCAAAATGCAAGCGCCCTTACCCGCGCTCTTCAACGACCGGACAATGTGCAACAGATAGGCATAGTCGCCCTGCTTCCCCGGAGGCACGCCAAAACCTTTGAAACGATCATGCTCATCATGCAGCGGATCAAGCCCTGTGCTCCAGCGCTTGTCGCTGAACGGCGGATTGGCGACGACGTAGTCAAAGGTCTTGAGCGCTTCACCGTCACGGAATTTTGGGTCGACGAGCGTGTTGCCTTGCATCGCGGTGGGCGTGTTGTGCAGAATCATATTCATGCGCGCGAGACCGCTTGTGGCAGAATCCTTTTCCTGCCCGTAGAGCGTCACATTCGTCCCTGCCTCATCGGCCACTTTCGGCAGCAGCGATCCTGAGCCGCAGGTCGGGTCATAGACGGTGGTATCGCCACTGGTTTTCGCCGACTTGATGCCGATGATCTGCGCCATGATGCGGCTGACCTCGGCGGGTATGTAGAACTGTCCTTTGCTCTTTCCGCTCTCCGTCGCGAAGTGGCGCATCAGATATTCGTAGGCGTCGCCCAGAATGTCATCGCCATCGGCGCGGTTGGATGAGAAGTCCAGCGCCGGGTCTTAAAAAATGGCGATGAGGTTTGTGAGCTTCTCAACCTTCTCCTTGCCGTCTCCCAGTTTCGAGGCTTCGTTGAAGTCTGGGAAGTCAGCCTGGGACAGCTGTTGGTTCGCGGCTGCGAGCGGCGCGATAATCTTCTTGTTGATCTGGTCGCCGATGTCGGGCGTGCCCTTCAGAGCTACCATGTCGGCGAAGCTTGCGCCCTTGGGTACGGTGATCGGCGCATAGGGAACATCCGCGTATTTGTCGCTGATGTACCGAATGAACAGAAGTGAGAGGACGTAGTCCTTGTACTGGCTGGCATCCATGCCGCCGCGCAGCTCATCGCAGCTCGACCACAGGAAGCTATAAAGTTCTGATTTTTGAGCGCCACGTCAGCCATTCCCCTTCAATTCTGTCTTGGCGGCCAGGGCATCGTCACGTGCCTTAAGCCGCTCGTATTCTTCAACCGCGATCACGACCACGACCTTCCGGCCGTGCTTTTCGATGATGACGGGCTCGGCTCGCGCATTGTCGATCAGCATGCCAAAAGCATTCTTGGCGTCCTTTGCGGACATGGATTTCATGGGTCTGATCCCGGCCCCGATTCTGTCCATAATGCCTATTTAAGCTATTGGTCGCAACAGCCAAAGCGAGCTTCCAGCTCGTGCATATCTGCCATCATAATATACGCAAAAGCGTATAAAACAATTCTATACGCGCTCACGTATAAGAGAAATTTAAACGCAAGTGCGTATATTGACAATTTATACGGCCTCGCGTATATTAACGATGGAGACCCACATGACCGATTCCATTGCCCGCACTGAAAAACAGCTGGGCGCCATCATCCGCCGCGCCCGCAAACAATCCGCCCTGACACAGGGCGCTTTAAGCGATCTGATCCATCTGCGCCAGGGCACGATCTCGCGTCTTGAAGCAGGGGAGCCAGCCGTGCAGCTGCGTACCCTGATGGAGGCGCTGTCTGCTCTCAAACTCGAACTAGTGATCCGGCCCCGGACGCAGGCCAGCGCTGCCGATATTGAGGATATATTCTGATGGTGCGGCGCAAGACGCATGTGCCTCTCAATGTCTTTCTGAACAGCCGCCATGTCGGCGTGCTGCGCCGGGAAACTTCCGGCGCTATCGACTTCACATACGCTCGCGACTGGCTCGACTGGAGCGAGACATTCCCGGTGTCGCTGTCCCTGCCGCTGCGGGAGAGCCGCTATATCGGCGCGCCTGTCACGAACGTTTTTGATAACCTGCTACCGGACAGCGAACTGATCCGCAGGCGCGTGGCAGAGCGCGTGGGCGCGGAAGGCATAGACCCCTACAGTCTGCTGACCGCGCTCGGCCATGACTGCGTCGGCGCGCTTCAATTCCTGCCGGATGGTAGCGAGCCCGGCACCGCAGGCAGCGTCGAAGGAAGAGCGGTCAGCGATGACGAAATCGCCGCACTTCTTGCTAACCTTGCGAGCGCCCCGCTCGGCGTGGGCGACGATGAGGATTTCCGGATTTCGATTGCGGGTGCGCAGGAAAAGACCGCGCTGCTGCGCAAGGACGGAAAATGGTTCAAACCTTCCGGTACCGCTGCCACCACGCATATTCTCAAGCCGCAGATAGGTCAGATCGCAGACGGCGTTGACCTCTCCAACAGTGTAGAAAATGAATATCTATGCCTGAAGCTGGCAGCTGCTCTCGGCCTGCCGTCGGCTGATGCAGAGATTGCCGATTTCGGGGATCGCCGCACTCTGATTGTCGAGCGCTTTGACCGCCGCTGGACAGGTAATGGACGCCTGCTGCGCCTGCCGCAGGAGGATATGTGCCAGGCTCTCTCCATCCCGCCCACACGCAAGTACCAGTCCGAAGGCGGTCCGGGAATGCGCGCCATCATCCAGCTTCTGAAAGCCAGCGACAGGCCGGATGAGGACACAGCCGCCTTTATGCGAGCCTGCATCCTGTTCTGGCTGATCGGCGCGACAGACGGGCACGCCAAGAATTTCAGCATCTTTCTCGCGCCGGGCGGACGCTTCCACATGACGCCGCTCTACGATGTACTGACCACGCAGCCGAGCCTTGATAGCGGCCAGATCGCGCGCAGGAAGTTCAAGCTCGCCATGTCGGTCGGCAAGAACAATCACTACGCGCTCGATGAGATTGTCCCGCGTCATTTTCAGCAGACCGCCGATGAGGCGGGCATAGGCACCGCTGCCCTGCGGGCGATCTTCGAGGAGTTCGCTGCGACCACGGGCAAAGCGATGCAGTCCACGATTGATGAATTGCCAAAAGGTTTTCCGTCCCAGCTGGTCGACTCGATTGCCGCTCCGCTCAAAGACCGGACACGGATGATCGAACAATTCCTTGAGGGAGGCACTGGTGACAAAAAAAGCTGATCTGCACATTGCGATCCTTGGATGGGGATCGCTGATCTGGGACAAGCGCCCCGAGTTTGATGACCTCCATGGAGAATGGAAGCCGGAGGGGCCGGTTCTCAAACTTGAATTCTCACGCATCTCCTCTTCGGAGACGCGCAAAGGCGCGCTGACGCTCGTTATCGACAACCATTATGGGCAGGACTGCACGGTCAAGTACGCTCTCAGCACTCGTAAGCATGCGGCAGATGCCATCGCTCTGTTGATTTCCACTCAGAAGTGAGCCGGGTTTTCCATCGAGAAGTGAGCCACCTCTGATTATGGATTTCGAGTCATGCTGGGGTCAATACGGT
>NZ_QURN01000025.1 GCF_003403035.1 Mesorhizobium denitrificans
ACCGTATTGACCCCAGCATGACTCGAAATCCATAATCAGAGGTGGCTCACTTCTCGATGGAAAACCCGGCTCACTTCTGAGTGGAAATCAACAGTCCGTGAGCGTCGCGAAAAATGAAGTCATCGTTTGGTCATTCCAACCGAGAATTGAATCTGCGGTACCTGCCGGATACGCGTCCAATTGCTGCCCGACGACGCGCGTCTTGAGGGACGCCGGTCGCTCATGTTTGTGATGGCAGAGCCGTTCATTGGGAGCTCGTCCCGCTGATTGATCCCGGTGGGTTGGCGAAATCCTCATGTACTAGCCGCTCGGAACCCGGAATGAAGTGCCCCTTATGGTCGTAGCGGAGCACGACCACGGCATCGAACACCGTGTCGGGCCAATAGCCGTCGGGAAAGAGCGCATGGGGGTCGCCTCCTAATGCATCGATGACCTGCGGTACGCTGCCGTGATGCCAGGCGATGAGGATGGATTTTCCGTGGGTTTCGGTCGTCAACGCATGAACAAGCCCGACAATGTCCTTGTTGGTGAACCTCAAATCGAGAGGAATTCCAAGCGCCTTGCTCAAGGGGACAAGTGTTAGACGCTCGCGCGCACTGTTTTTGGAATCGGCGGTTGCGATCAGCATATCAGGGTGAAACGCAGTCCCATTCAGCGTGAGATGTTGAAAATAGCTGACATAGGCCAATGCCCGCGCCTCACCCGCCGGAGAAAGCCCTGCACCGCTGGCCGGTTTCTCTGCATGCCGGACAATCAGTACCGTCGCGTCAGCGAGCCCCGCGGATGGCGTTTCGAGAGCGAAACCGGTTGCAATCGGCATCGCAGCCAGCGCGATCAGCCAAGAAAGGACTCGGGCAAGAGAACGGGGGCGATTGATTCCTGCCAGGGAAAGGAAATTATAGGACATTTCTAGCTCCCGGTTCCAAGCCGCCATTGCTGTCATGAAGCCGCCAATTTTGGTGGCTTCGTCTACAGAATTCCCGTCACCCATCGATCGATGCGCGTGTTTTCCCGATAAGCCGCGCGGACGATAATGGCGGCAAGGATTCCGGTCAGTGCCCCGCCCAGAACATCGGTGACATAATGGGTTCCGAGATAGATGCGGGAAAAAGCAATGAGCCCTGCGGCGGCGGCGATGCCAAACCCGGCGCGCCGCATGCCGTGTAGCAGGAATGCGGCCGCAATGGCGAAGCTCGCCGTTGCATGGTCGGAGGGGAACGAGGGATCGGCGCTGGGGGCGATCAGGAGATGGGTTATGCCGCCGTCATAGGGTCGCATCCGATGCACGAACAGCAAGATGAACTGATTGAGCGCGAGGCCCAGAAGGAACGAGAGCCCTGCCCCGACAAGAACGTGGCGCGTGTGCGATCTGTCGGCTCGTCGCCACCATTGAACGACGACGGCAAGAACCATTAGCGGGACGCCGACCGCCGAAAGCCAGATCATCAGAAAATCGATGGCTGCGCTGTGGCCCGCCAAACCGTTCATCGAATGCGTAACGGAAGCGTCGAGTTCATACATCTAAGCCTCCTGGGCTCGGCCTCCAGTTTCGACGCGAGTGAAATGCCCTCAGATAATGGACGGATGAGGGTTGACGGTTCGGCTCCACGAGGCGTTCACGCATGGGGCCGCTCTCTCAGACGGCTTCGGATGACGAACAAACCTGAAAGCGTCAGCACGGTGAAGCCGGCACCCGCCATGAATGTGCCTTGCGGCCCGGCCATATCCCAAAGCGCCCCGGCAACGACGCTGGCGGCAAGCAGCGCAATGCCCGTCATAAGATTGAACATGCCGAACGCGGTCCCCAGCAGTTCAGGTGGTGCGGCCTCGGCAATAAGGGTTGCCAACAAGCCTTGGGTAAAGCCCATATGCAGGCCCCAAAATACAACCCCGATCCCGAGCCCAACGATATTCGTCGAGAAAGCAAGAATAAGATCGGCCAAGAGAAGAAGGACGAGACCCAGTGCCAAAAGGGTCAGGCGATTGACACGATCGGACAGCACGCCGACCGGATAGGCCGAAAGCGAATAGGCGAGGCTCATCATCACCAGGACGACCGGAACCAATGCCAGCGGCATCCCGATCGATTGCGCGCGCAGAATCAGGAAGGCTTCACTGAAGCGAGCAAGCGTGAAGACAGCAGCAACCGCCACAATCCACCAATAGGTCGCGCCCAGACGGCGGAGTTCGTCGCGATGCAGCGGCATGCGAACACGGCGCTGTTCCCGCGGGCGTTCTGGCTCCTTCACAGCAACGAGGATCAGAGCAACGGACAGGAATGCCGGAATCACAGCAATCCAGAATACCGTCTGGAAATGATCCACCGTCAGCCACATCAGGCCGATGGCAAAGAGTGGGCCGAGAAATGCACCGATCGTATCCAGTGACTGGCGAAGACCATAACTCGCGCCGCGCAGATGCGGCGGTGCAAGTTCCGCAACAAGGGCATCTCGCGGTGCACCTCGAATGCCCTTGCCGATCCGATCGATGAAGCGTGCCGCGATGAGCCACTCGATCGAGAACGCCAAGGGAAAGATCGGTTTGGTCAGGGCAGCCAGGCCATAGCCGAGCACCGCGAGGAATTTGCGTTTGGCGAGCCAATCGCTGAGCGCGCCCGAAAAAACTTTTGTGACCGACGCCGTTCCTTCCGCGACGCCTTCGATCACGCCGACAGCCAGAGCCGAAGTGCCGAGTACCGTCACCATGTAGACGGGCAGCAGTGCGTGGATCATCTCCGACGAGATGTCCATCAGCATCGAGACGAAGCCAAGGGCCCAGATTCCGGCTGGAATTCCCTGCCGGGTGCTGTCGCGCTCTATGCTCCCGCCTTTCATCGCGGCTGTTCCATCATCCTCGTCTCACCGATTTTCATCGTGCGCGTCGAAGACCCGTTGAGCGTAGCCGTCGAGCAGCACCTCGCAGGCTTTCAGGCGCTCGGTGGCTTCCTCGGCAAGTGTCCCGCCGTAAAAGTCGAGCTTCTTGATCTTCTCCAGCCAGCCCTGGAGCTTCTTGAGGTCGGTGTCTTCCTCTTCAAGCTCGGCATAGGTGAATTTGTTGATCGCGATCTCCTTGGCGATCTCGATCTCGTAATCGGCACAGCGTCCCAGGAATTCGCGGTACTGATCGTCGCGATCCGCCTTGAAGCGCGCGACCACCTTGTCCTCCTGGGCACGATCAAGCGCAACGGTCTCAAGGATTACGGACTCGCCGCCCATTTTGGCGACATCGTTCTCCAGCATCTTCAACCGGCGGACATGGTCGTCTGTTTTCGGCAGCAAGCAGACACCGTTCTGGAGATAGATCGCACCCATTCCCTTTAGCCGCCGCCACAGCGCGACGCGCTTCGTGGCAGGCTCAGGGGGCACCTTGTAAGTGAGAAGAAGCCAAGTTGGCACAACCATCACCAGAACCTAATGCAACGACCGTAACAAATCAACGCCTACGTTCAGCCTCTCCTGCCAATCCTGGTAGCGTCACTGCTCAATGCCGTCACACTATCGCGCCAAACACCGCCGCAGATAGCTAGAGGCTTTCACGACCAAAAGATTGGTTCCGCCAAATCGCGACATCTGGCATGCTGGCAGCACGCTTGACCTCCATTCTCTTACCCTGTCCGGTGCCGCCTATGAGAGTTCTGGTTCTCCTGAATGCAGGTGCTGGCTCGATCAAGCAGGCCAATAGCTATGACCTGAAGCAGCAGCTTCGAGGCGGGCTTCAAGCACGCGGGCTCGAGGCGGATGTGCGGCTGGTGGTGGGCCGTGACATTGCGAAATTAGCCCATGAGTTCGTCAGCTCGAAATCATCCGGTGACGAACCATCGATCCTCGTGGTTGGCGGGGGCGACGGCACGCTCGGTTCCGCGGCGTCGGCCGTCGTAGGGACCGATGTGATGCTTGGCGTCCTGCCGCTTGGCACCCTCAATCATTTCGCTAGGGATATCGGCCTGTCGAACGATCTGGAAGCTGCCATGGACACGATCGCTGCCGGGCACGTAGAGGCGATAGATGTTGCGGAGGTAAACGGTCGGGTCTTCCTCAATAACTCGTCGATCGGCATTTACCCGTTTCTCGTGGCCGAACGATCCGCGGAGCAGAGGCGGTGGGGGCTGGGAAAGCTTGCCGCTCTCGGGCCGGCGCTTGTTCTGACACTTAAGGCTTCGTCGTGGCAAAGGGTCAAGATTTCGATCGATGGCAACGGGCGAGAACAGCGGACGCTCTGCGTGTTCGTCGGCAACAATTTCTACGATCTGAACACGCTGGGCCGCCGCAGTAGTCTTATGTCCGGAGAACTGTGTGTCTACGTCGTGAAGCAGCAGTCCTGGCTGGAGCTGGCGCTACTGCCGTTCAAGGTCGCCCTCGGCTTGATTGATCCGCTTCGCGATGTCGAGCTTTTCCGGGTGCAACGCCTGGAGATCAAGGCGCGCCGACGGCAAATGCGCGTCGCGATGGATGGGGAGACCGCCAAGGAGACAATGCCTTTGCGCTATCGGATATGGTCGCACTCTTTGCAGGTGCTCGTGCCCAATTTGGAAAACGCCCCGCGACCCTTGTGATGCCAATATGTGACAGAGGCTTGGTGACTGCCATCGTCCGGCGGTGGCTTGCCACTACTCTCAATCATCCCAACCACTATTCCAGCCGTTGTCCGATCCGTCGTCCCAATAATCGTCGTTTCGTGACGGATAATTCGGTACGATGCGGATTATCGGCCGCGGCTCATAGCGTCGATAATATTCGTAGCTTGGCTCGTAGGTACGATATGCTCTTTGGTAGTGTCGCCAACGTTGCACATTGTGCTTCCTGTCGACCTTTCGCGGACGGACACAGTAACCGTCACGCGTCAGGTACGAGCACGTCACATGGGCCTGCTGTACAAGGTCATCATGGACTGGTGAGCCCAGCAGCATCGCTGGCGCCGCCTGAACAGCAAATGCAGCCACTGAGATTGCGCCTGTTAAGACAAGGACCGAATATTTCATCTGCCCCTCCTTTGGGTCATGATCCGATAGCTCAACGCCTGAATTCTGAGCGATTTGGGGCGGCTCCCAATCACTTTGATTTTAATTCGGACATAGATTCGGCGCAACAGCATGACCATCGCCGAGCGCAACGGTGCACGCTGGTACCGCAACGATCCACCGCGTCGAATTTCGGCGCATGAGCGGGTCAAAGGACGGCCCGAACCTCTCAATGTCAAAGTCGAGTTTCTGGCTGAACGCAGCAAGCGACAGGTGATCCGGTGCCGTTCAGACACATTCGACTGGTGTTACGGCAGGGATAAACACGACGCACTTCTCCATGCGGGGCGCCATTTCGCCTGTCTAAGCCTGTTTATGGTCCCGCGCCTGATCAGGTCGTCGTTGCCGAGTAGCCGGCTTCCTCAAGAACCTGAAGAATAGCGGCCTGCGTCGCGGCCGTTTCGATCTTGACACCGCGCGAGGCGGGGTCGGCCTCGACCCTGGCGTTCGGGTCAACCGACTGGATAGCCTTGGTGACGGACCGGGCGCAGCCGCCGCAGGTCATGTTGTCGATACTGATTTCCATGTGTGTTCTCCGTAGCTTCGATCTCACGGCCCTAGAAATGGGGCTTCCAGCGATGGGAAGGTCAAGTGGCACAAAAACAAAATTCTTCTATTGACCTTCCCATCGCTGGAAGCCCCATCTTCAATCCGAATTGATTTTTCGGAATGAGAAAGGAGGCGGCCATGAATGCCCCCATTCGAGCGACAGACCTATCTGGAACGATATCGCTGCCCATCGACGGCCTGACCTGCGCAGCCTGCGTCGGCCGGGTCGAACGAGCCCTCAGGGCCGTGCCGGGCGTTGACGCCGCATCGGTCAATCTGGCGACGGAACGTGCCAGCATTGCGATCGGATCGGGCGTCGCCCGCACGACGCTTGTCGAGGCTGTCGAAAACGCCGGTTATTCCGTGCCGGTGATCCCGGCCGGCTCAGCCGGCGTCGTCGAGTTATCGATCGAGGGCATGACCTGTGCTTCCTGCGTGGGCCGCGTTGAGCGCGCCTTGAAGACGGTTCCCGGCGTGACGGAGGCCGTTGTCAATTTGGCGACGGAGCGCGCCACCGTACGAGGGACGGCCGATGCGGCAGCCCTGATCGCGGCAATCGGCGAAGCCGGCTATGACGCAAGAACCATCCGCATTGGCGCTGGCGATGAAGACGAGGCGGCGCAACACGCGCAAAAGAAGCAGGTGGAGCAGCGCCGGCTGACCCGCGACTTCACGCTTGCCGCGATCCTGACGGCACCCGTGTTCCTGATCGAGATGGGATCTCATCTCATTCCTGACATGCATGGCCTGATCGAAGCGAGCATCGGCATGCAGTGGAGCTGGTACATCCAGTTCGCGCTGACGACGATTGTGCTGTTTGGTCCGGGTATCCGCTTCTATCAAAAGGGCCTGCCTGCGCTCTGGCGCCTTGCGCCCGACATGAACTCGCTGGTCGCGGTAGGCACGCTGGCGGCTTACGGCTATTCGCTGGTCGCGACCTTCTCGCCCAGCCTCCTGCCCGCTGGCACGATCAATGTCTATTATGAAGCCGCCGCCGTCATCGTGACGCTAATCTTGCTTGGCCGGCTACTGGAGGCGCGCGCCAAGGGCCGCACATCCGAGGCGATCAAGCGTCTGGTCGGCTTGCAGGCCAAGACCGCGCGGGTCCTCCGCGACGGCAAGACCCTCGACCTCCCGATCGGCTCGGTCGTCGCCGGCGATATCATCGAGGTTCGCCCCGGCGAGCGGGTGCCGGTCGACGGCGAAGTGGTCGAGGGCGACAGCTATGTCGATGAATCGATGATCACCGGCGAGCCCATTCCGGTAGGCAAGACGACCGGGAGCGAAGTCGTCGGCGGCACAGTCAACCAGAATGGCGCATTCACGTTTCGCGCAACCGCCGTCGGCGGCGACACGGTTCTGGCGCAGATCATCCGCATGGTCGAGGAGGCGCAAGGCTCGAAGCTGCCCATCCAGGCGCTGGTGGACAAAGTAACGATGTGGTTCGTCCCTGCCGTCTTCGCAGTCGCAGCGCTTACCTTCGCGGCATGGCTCTGGTTCGGCCCCTCGCCCGCCCTGACCTTCGCGCTGGTCAATACCGTCGCGGTCCTGATCATCGCCTGCCCCTGCGCCATGGGTCTGGCAACGCCGACCTCGATCATGGTGGGCACCGGGCGCGGTGCGGAACTCGGCGTGCTTTTCCGCAGGGGCGAAGCGCTCCAGCTTCTGAAGGACGCAAGGGTCGTGGCCGTCGACAAGACCGGCACCCTGACTGAAGGCAGGCCGGCGCTGACCGATCTGGAACTGGCCATCGGCTTCGACCGCGCGAAGGTGCTGGGCCTGGTCTCGGCCGTCGAGGCCAAATCGGAGCACCCGATCGCGCGAGCGATCGTGGATGCCGCCACCGATGAGGGCATCGCGCTGCCACCGGTGACGGATTTCCAGTCGGTCACAGGCTTCGGCGTCACGGCTCTGGTCGAGGGCCAGCGCGTCGAGATCGGCGCTGACCGCTTTATGATCGAACTCGGCCATGACGTCGCCGGCTTTGCGGCTGTCGCCGAACGCCTTGGCGACGAGGGCAAGACGCCGCTCTATGCCGCGATAGACGGCAGGCTGGCGGCGATCATCGCCGTGGCCGATCCGATCAAGGATACGACGCCCGCCGCGATCGAGGCCATGCACGCGCTTGGCCTCAAGGTCGCGATGATCACCGGCGACAATGCCCGTACTGCCAGGGCCATCGCGTCCCGGCTTGGGATCGACGAGGTGGTGGCCGAAGTACTGCCCGACGGCAAGGTCGATGCGGTGCGCCGTCTCAAGGCCGAGCATGGCAAGGTCGCCTTCGTCGGCGACGGCATCAACGACGCTCCGGCGCTGGCCGAGGCGGATGTCGGACTTGCGATCGGCACCGGCACGGACATTGCCATCGAGGCAGCGGACGTGGTGTTGATGTCGGGCAGCTTGCAGGGGGTACCGAACGCCATTGCGCTGTCCAAGGCGACGATCGGCAACATAAGGCAGAACCTGTTCTGGGCGTTTGCCTATAACACCGCCCTGATCCCGGTCGCCGCCGGCCTGCTCTATCCGGCCTACGGCATCCTCCTGTCGCCGGTCTTCGCCGCCGGTGCCATGGCCCTTTCGAGCGTGTTCGTGCTCGGCAATGCGCTACGGTTGCGCACGTTCAAGGTGGCGAACTGATAAACTGCGGCAGCCGTTCCTATATTCGGAACGGCTTTCGCGCCATTTTAGGAAGAATGCTGATGAACATCGGACGGGCATCGAAGGAATCGGGCGTCTCGGCCAAGATGATCCGCTACTACGAACAGACCGGCCTCATTCCGGCCGCCGACCGGACGGCGTCGGGCTATCGCGACTATTCGGATACCGATGTGAATATGCTGCGGTTCGTGCGCCGGGCACGCGATCTCGGCTTCTCGGTCGCAGAGATCGGTGATCTGCTCGGGCTTTGGCGCGATGAAACCCGCGAAAGTTCAGAGGTCAAACGGTTGGCGCAGGGGCATGTCCATGAACTGGAAAGGAAGATCAAAGACCTTCAGGACATGGTCAATACGCTGAGCGTGCTCATCGACTCCTGCCGGGGAGACCACCGCCCGCATTGCCCGATCCTGCAACGGCTCGAAACCGATCAGGAGGATGAGGACCTGTCTATCCGTCGGCGCGCCGGCGCAATCGCGTGACCGCTGCTCACTGCACACCATCGAATGGTCTTTCGACAGCCGATTTGCAGCACCTGCGGCCGGGCGTCACAACGCCTGCCCGGTGGTTGGCATCCAGGCACCGGACTGTATAGTTGCGCGTGATGCTGCGTGTCTTCGCCTCGTTCCTGATTGCGCTCTCGCTGCTTGCGGCACCGATGCAGGTGCTTGCGAGCCAGGTCGGCATGCATTCCGGAATGGTGGCCAGTGCCATGAATGAACCATCCGGGGCGGCCCACCATGCCGCGCCGGCACAAACATGTGCTTCCGGCGAATGCCAAACCTCCCTTGAGCAATGCGCCATCGCCTGCCTCAGCCTGCCGGCGGCATTGTCAGGCGCGGATGGCGTGAGCCTGATGGCGCCTGTGAATGCGCATTGGTCGCCCGAACGTGCACGGCTCGGGGCAGGACAAGAGCCGGCCCTACCCGATCAACCACCCATATCTCACCTTCTGTAGCCATCGGCGGGCAGTGTGCCTGCCATATTGATAATGGTGACGCGGGCTTACGTCCCGCGACAGGATGTGAAACATGACTATTACCCGTCGCGGCTTTCTGGCCGCTGGAACCGCCGCTATTGCGACAACGCAATTTCCCGCCTTTGCTCAACAACAGCAGCCAGACCCGATCCAACTGGCTGCCACCAGCCGGGTGCTCGACGTCAATGGTCGGGCCGCCACGGTATTCGGCCTTGCCGGTCCGTCAGGACAGGGGCTGGTCCTCGATCCCGGCCGACGCTTCCGAGTGGAGCTTACGAATGACCTGCCGGAACCGACGCTGATCCACTGGCACGGGCAGATCCCGCCCAACATCCAGGACGGCGTGCCCGATATTCCCATGCCGATGCTCAAGCAAGGCGAATCCCGGTCTTATGATTTCGAGCCGCTGACCGGCACCTACTGGATGCACAGCCACGTGCCCATGCAGGAGATACGCCTGCTTGCCGCACCGCTGATCGTCCGCACCGAACAGGATGTCGCCGCCGACCGCCAGGAAGTGACGCTGTTCCTGCACGACTTCGCCTTCAAGAGCCCCGAAGAGGTGATGGCCGAGATTAGGCAGGGCCATGGCGGCGGTGGTCACGGTGAACCTGCCGAACGCGACGGGCATTCGATGGCCCCCGCGGCGGATAACGAAGGAATGGATCATGCCGCGATGGGTCATGGAACCATGAACCACGACGCCATGAGTGGCGGTCAAGGAGCCATGGATGGCATGACGCAAGGTATGATGCCGGGCATGATGGGCGACATGGCCGACATGGAAATGGACCTCAACGACTATAACTGGGACGCCTATCTGGCCAACGACCGCACGCTGGCCGATCCCGAAGTGGTCAGGGTCGAGCGGGGCGGCCGTATCCGGCTGCGTGTCATCAACGCCGCCGCCGCGACCGTGTTCTGGATCGACACCGGCAAGGTGTTAGCCCGGCTGGTCGCCGTCGATGGCCACGACATCCGGCCGCTTGATGGCCATCGCTTCGGCCTTGCCATGGGTCAGCGGCTGGATCTGGAACTCGATCTGCCGAACGAGGCCGGAAGCTGGCCGATCCTTGCCTTGCGCGAGGGCGCGCGCGAACGCACTGGCATCGTTTTGGCCACCGCGGGTGCGCCGATTTCGAAAATCCCCGAACTGGCGGAACAGGAAGCCCCGGCCTTCGACACCGACCTGTCACAGGAACTGCGACTTGAGGCGCGGCAAAACCTGCCCGAGCGCGCGGTCGAGCGCAGCCACATGATCATGCTGGGTGGCACGATGGCCCCCTATGTCTGGACCATCAATGGCGCGGTCTGGGGCCAGCATCGCCCGGTTGCCGCCAAAACCGGCGAGCGGGTGCTGCTCAGCTTCCACAATATGTCGATGATGGGCCACCCCATGCATCTGCATGGCCATGTCTTCCAGGTTGTCGACATCAAAGGCCGCAAGGTGAATGGCGCGCGCCGCGATACGGTCTATGTGCCGCCGATGTCGATGGTGACCGTAGCGCTCGATGCAGGCGAGGCCGCCCGCTGGATGCTGCATTGCCATCACATGCCGCATCTGGAAACCGGCATGATGACCGAATTCCAGGTGACGGCATGAAAAAGGCAGCTGTATTCTTGCTGGCCATAGCCGTGGCTGTCGCAGGCGTCTGGATCTGGCGCGGCGCCGGCAGTAACGCCACCGCCGCGCAACTGGCCGAACGGATCACGCTCGGCGGCATGCTTTACGCCGAGAACTGCGCAAGCTGCCATGGTGTCAATCTGGAAGGTCAGCCCAACTGGAAGTCGCCTGGCCCCAACGGCCGTCTGCCGGCGCCTCCGCATGACGCAAGCGGCCACACCTGGCATCATTCCGACGAGCAGCTGTTTGCGATCACCAAGTTCGGCACCGCTGCGCTCGTCGGCAATGGCTATGAGAGCGATATGATCGGCTTTGGCGATCACATCGGCGACGACGGCATCCGTGCTGTGCTCGACTATATCAAGAGCACCTGGCCGGCACCCGAGGCCGCGCGTCAGCGTAAGGTTTCAGGCCTTTGAAAATACAGGTTGCGGCGTCTTTGGCGCCGCAACCTGCTACCTTCACGTAAGTAGCCCCGAAAAGGCTCACCGCTCACCAGTCCAAAGGAGCCAGAGCATGACGGATCCGCATCATCATTCGAATGGCCGCGCCCACCGCCATCACGCTGCCGGAACAGTAGAGGATGGCGTCAGAGACCCGGTTTGCGGCATGACTGTCGCCGCGACGGCGGATAGTCGACAGGCGAGCTTTGACGGCCAGTCCTACTATTTCTGTTCCGAAAAATGCCAGTCGGATTTCAAGGCTGATCCATGGTTCTATGCCTCCGGCCAGGCGGCGCGCAAACCGCAGCATGCACCGGAAGGCACCCAATATACCTGCCCCATGCACCCCGAAATCATCCGCGACGAACCCGGTTCATGCCCGATCTGCGGCATGGCGCTGGAGCCCATGATCCCGACGGACGAGCCCAGTCACGAACTGGTCGACTTTACCCGCCGCATGTGGATCAGCCTGGCTGCCGCCGTGCCTTTGATGGTGCTCACCATGGGAGAAATGGTGGGCCTGCCGGTGCGTGATTGGGTCGGCCATACATTTGCCGGCTGGCTGGAGTTCATCCTCGCCACCCCCATCGTGCTGTGGGCAGCCGCGCCGTTCTTCAAGCGCGGTTGGGAATCGATCGTCAACCGATCTCCCAACATGTGGACGCTGATTTCCATGGGCGTGGGCGCGGCCTATCTCTATTCGATCTTCGCCGTCCTCCTGCCCGGTCTGTTTCCGGAGCAATACCGTCACGCGACCGGTAGCGTCGGTACCTATTTTGAGGCCGCAGTCGTCATCATCGCCCTGGTCTTTGTCGGGCAGGTGCTCGAATTGCGGGCGCGTGAGCGCACTGGCGATGCGATCCGCGCGCTGCTCGATCTCGCGCCCAAGACTGCGCGACGGGTGCTTCCCGATGGCAGCGAATATGACGCGCCGCTGGACAATATCATGGTCGGCAACCGCTTGCGCGTTCGCCCCGGCGATTCCGTTCCGGTCGATGCCGTGGTGATCGAGGGTGCGTCCTTCGTCGATGAAAGCATGATTACCGGTGAGCCGGTCCCGGTTGAAAAGCAGCCGGACGATCTCGTGACCGGTGGTACGATCAACAAGAATGGCTCGCTTGTCATCGAGGCCCGCCATGTGGGCGCCGAAACCGTGCTGGCGCAGATTGTGCAGATGGTCGCCGGTGCCCGCCGCTCGCGCGCACCAATTCAGGGACTGGCCGATAAGGTGTCGAGCATCTTCGTGCCGACGGTTGTGGTGATCGCAATCCTGGCCTTTGGTGGCTGGCTGCTTTGGGGGCCTGAGCCGGCGTTGATATTCGCCATCGCCTCTGCCGTCTCCGTGCTCATCATCGCCTGTCCTTGTGCGCTCGGTCTCGCCACGCCGATCTCAATCACCACGGCCGCCGGTCGCGGCGCTCAACTGGGCGTGCTCATCAAGGATGCCGAGGCGCTCGAACTGATGGCGAAGGTGACGACACTGGTCGTCGACAAGACCGGCACGCTAACCGAAGGCCGTCCGCGATTGACCGATGTGCGCAGCTTCGGTGCAGAAAGTGAAGAGAGCTTGTTGGCGCTGGCCGCCGCGTTGGAGCGCGGCTCTGAACACCCATTGGCCGAGGCCATTGTCGAAGGAGCGAAGGCGCGGAGCGCGGGGCGTCTGGAGGTCGAAGGCTTTTCCGCGGTGACGAGCAAAGGTGTGCAGGCCATTGTCGCCGGCCGCAAGGCAGCGCTCGGCAATGCCGCCATGATGGCCGAGCATGGACTGGATACGAAAGCGATCGAAGCGCAGGCGGATCAGCTACGTACCGAAGGCAAGACAGCGATGTTCCTCGCCCTTGATGGCCAATTGGCAGGTCTGGTCGCCGTCGCCGATCCGATCAAGAAAACCACCGAAGAGGCGATCCGCGGTTTGCACCGGCTGGGCCTCAAGGTGGTCATGGCTACCGGCGACAACCAGCGCACCGCCGAGGCGGTAGCTGAGAAGCTGGGGATCGACGAGGTGTATGCCGGGGTGCTGCCGGAGGATAAGAAGAAGCTGGTTGAGACCTTGCGTGGCAGAGGCGAAATCATCGCCATGGCAGGCGATGGAGTGAACGACGCGCCGGCGCTGGCGGCAGCCGATGTTGGCATCGCCATGGGTACGGGGGCGGATGTAGCGGTCGAGAGTGCCGGGCTGACGCTTTTGGGCGGCGATCTTCTGGGCGTGGTGCGGGCGCGCTATCTGGCAGAGGCGACACTGCGCAACATCAAGCAAAACCTGTTCTTCGCCTTCGTCTACAATGCGGCCGGACTGCCTGTGGCAGCGGGCATCTTCTATGGGCTGACCGGCTGGCTACTCTCGCCGATGTTCGCCGCCGCCGCCATGAGCCTGTCATCGGTTTCGGTCATTGCCAATGCGCTGCGGCTGCGGCGCTTCAAGGTACCGCCCGCGTGAACGGAACGGCCGGATGGATCAGCGTCGGTAACTGACGGGCCTGAATGTTCCGTCCGGTTCCACCAGGTTCGTTTCCATATGCGGCACGATATCTGTGTTGTGCGCAGATGCGCAACTCCACACCCCCGCCCGGCGGTGGACGACAAAAGAGAAGATGGTGTTGCGCACGCCGGGCCGATCAACCTGCGCCGCGCCAGTTTGTCCCTCGAGACGCACTCTTGCGTGAACCACCGCAATATCATCGGTCAACGATTTGACCCTGACCTTCGTCACCCGCAACGTCGAGTCGGTGAAGATGTGCGCGAAGCCATAAGCATGCGCCTTCCTGATCGCTTCGCGATCATGCCACCAAAGCCCGGTAACGTTGACGAACTCGGCATCCTCGTCAAACAGCGATGCGAGCTTTTCCGCATCGCGACGTGCCCATGCCTCGGCAAAGACGGTCACGATGCCTTCCGGCTTGTCAAATGGACTGTAGTTCAATGAATTTCCTCCGGTAGGTCGAGGCTGAATAGTGGGTCTACCAGCAACCGCTTCGAGGTCCTATGCGGATGCCCGATGAGCGGGCTACACATGACTTACCCTTATCAATCGACACATCAGATGCTCTGAGGAGGAAACTGGCATTGTCGCTGTGCCTTCCATTGATCCGCCGCCTGAAATTCCCGGACCTGTTTAGCGGTATCGACCGCGCGCCGAACGCCCTTGGCACGCCGCCCGGCGGACGCACCTTCGAGGTCTTCAATCCCTCCACCGGAGAATTGCTGGCGCAACTGCCCGACATGGGCGTGGCAGAGACGCGCGCGGCGATCGACAAGGCCCATGCCGCGCAAGCCGAATGGGCCGCGCTGACGGCGCGTGAGCGCAGCGAGATGCTCTGGCGCTGGCACGAGCTGATCGTCGCCCATACCGATGACCTTGCCGCGATCCTCACCGCCGAGATGGGCAAGCCGCTGGCTGAAGCAAAATCGGAAGTGTCGCATGCCGCCGCTTACCTGCAATGGTATGCCGAGGAGGCCAACCGCATCTATGGCGAGACGATCTCCGCACCCTCGACCGACCGCCGCATGCTGGTCATCAAGCAGCCGATCGGTGTGGTGGGCACGATCACGCCATGGAACTTCCCCGCTTCCATGGTGGCGCGCAAGATCTCGCCGGCACTGGCGGCGGGTTGCACCATCGTGCTGAAGCCGGCCGAGCAGACGCCGCTCGTGGCCGGGGCGATGTTCGCGCTGACGGCGCAGGCCGGCTTTCCCGAGGGCGTGGTGAACCTGATCTACGCCTCGGAAGGAGACGCGGTGGGGCGCGAACTGTGCTTCAACCGCAAGGTCCGCAAAATCAGCTTCACCGGATCGACCGAGGTGGGGCGGCTGCTCATGCGCCAGTGTTCGGACCAGATCAAGAAGATCAGCCTCGAACTGGGCGGGCATGCGCCCTTCATCGTTTTCGACGACGCCGATGTCGATGCCGCCGTCGACGGGGCGATCCAGGCGAAGTTCCGCAATGCCGGCCAGACCTGCGTCTCGGCAAACCGCCTTTACGTCCAGTCGGGCGTTCATGACGAATTCGTCGCCAAGTTCGTGGCGCGTGTCGGGGAGCTTTCGGTCGGCGACGGCTTCGATCCGGGCGTGGCCATCGGGCCGCTGATCGACACCCGCGCCGTGGCCAAGATCGAGACCCATATCAGCGACGCAATCGCCAAGGGCGGGGCAATCCGCTGCGGCGGGAAGCGCATCGGCGCGAACGGCACGTTCTTCCAGCCGACCGTGCTCACCGGCATCTCCGGCGAGATGAAGATCGCGCAGGAGGAGACCTTCGGGCCGCTCGCCCCGATCCTCCGTTTCGAGGACGCGGTCCAGGTGGTGCGTGCGGCCAACGACACGATCTACGGGCTGGCCGCCTATTTCTACGCCTCCAATCTCAAGCGCGTCTGGCGCGTGGCCGAGGCGCTGGAATATGGCATGGTGGGCATCAATACGGGGCGCATGTCTTCGGAGGCTGCGCCTTTCGGGGGCATGAAACAATCCGGTATCGGCAGGGAAGGCTCCCGCCACGGGCTCGAGGACTATCTGGAAATGAAGTATCTGTGCATGGGCGGTATATGAAGGATACATCCAAGTGACCGCGGTGTGGTCAACTTGAACATGACACCACACATCCTGTCAGTGCCCATCCAGCGATATTTCACATCATGGGCCGCAGCCTTACGCTTTCCATAGCCTAACGGGCCGGTTATTTATGCAAACATGTTACGGCGTCGGAGGAGAACGACGAACCGGGCCCCTTGCAAGAACCCTGACTGGTGGAATGGTTAATTCGGTGGGTATGGGTTGGTTTGCGGATAGATGGCGCTGGTCCTTCGCGATTCGATTGCTGCATTGGTTGAGCGCGGTCGTCCTTGCCGTACAAGTGGCCCTTGCCTTCGGCCCCATGAAAGGCCCCGGAATGGCAGCGATGCTATGGCTTCCTTCCCACATCTCGATCGGGGTGATTGTGCTGCTTCTGACCGCACTTCGACTGGTTCTTAGGATTTTCGGCCCCGCCCCGACCCGACGCGCACCGCCACTCGCAAAAGCTGCTGCTTCCATTGGTCAGTGGTCCCTCTATGCTGTTCTCGTCGCCATTGTTGCGACCGGCTGGTTCGCCTATCGACCGATGCCGCTGATGGCGCCGGCGCGTCTGTTCGGAGGCCTGCCAATTCCTTTGGCGCCGACGCTGACCGGTCTCACGGCTCGGGATTTCATCGCGCTACACAGTGTTCTGTTCTGGGTATTCGCTGTACTCGTCGCAATCCACATCATGTCCGCGCTGATGCATGCGATCGTTTTCCGTGACGGAGTTATGAGCGGGATTCTGTTCAAGCGCCCACGCGAGACGCACGTCGTCGCCGATCCATGACGAACACAAAACGGCACAGCCTGTCACCAATTCATCGCCCACGTTTGGCCACCGATGATCGCGGCGTAGCGCGCCGCCTTGCCGATGGCGACGAGGGCGATGAACGGGAGAAGAGGAAGGCGCGCGACCCCGGCGGCAATGGTCAAGGCATCGCCGATCACTGGCAACCAGGCGAACAGCAGCGACCATTGCCCGTAACGTCGAAAGATGCGGGCCGCCCGCTCGTAACCCTTTGCAGCCGCCTGGAACCGGCGTTTGCCGAGAAGCGTGTCTGCCCCGCGCCCGATTGCCCAGTTGAGCACTGAGCCTGCAGTGTTACCGATTGTCCCCACCACAAGCAGCAGGCCCTGATCGACGCGACCAGCGGCAAGCAGGCCGATCAGCACCAATTCTGACTGAGCCGGCAGGAGGGTCGCGGCGATAAAGGCGCTGAGGAACAGGGCGCTGTAGGGCACAATCGTTTCCATTGTCAGTCGAAGGATCAGACTTGCACGTCGACGACCAGCTTCATGCCGAGGTCCTCATATTCCAGGATATGATGGTCTGTCGCAACGTTGCTGTAATCACCCACTTTAGCTCATAGACCCCTCTATCGGTGTCAGTTGCAGCCAACTGACCTGGCCTCGGTGGGAATAGCCTCCTTCACCGCCAATTCAGCCATGGCGAGAGCAGCATCGCGGGTCTCGGCGGCAGCGATAAAGCGGCCGTTGTGACAAAAGCTTGCGCCCTTCACGCCGCATGCCGCCTCCAGATCGCCATTGCTCAGCCCGGCCCAAGTCGCGGGAAGATCGGCCCTCACCTCAAACCCTTCGTCCGCTTGGCGGATTGTGGTCAGGCACCAATCCTTGTCGCGCGGGTGGACCACGAACAGCAGATGATCGGCACCCGCCTTCACGATGGCTGGCCGGAAGGGCATTCCCATGGGAAGCTCGAGAACGCGCCCCTGCCCCGTCGTCTTGATGGCTCGATGCACAACAGCTTCAGCACGCAATTTTGCGGCGGCGCGGGCAATACCTGCCTCGACAAAACTGCGGGCGATCGTCAGCGCGGCCTGGAACGCGCGATCTTCGGCTGCAGGGTCGGTCTCGTCAAAAGCCGGCTTCAAGGTTTCCAGCAGTGCCGGCAGCGTGAGTCCCGCCAACAACCCCGAAGGGCTGAGCGCCCCATTGTCCACCAGATCGACCGGGAGCACAAAACTTGTTTCAAACGTGGCGTGGACCGCTTCAATATGGGCTTCGGGAAGGTTCGAGGCGGCGAGATAGTCACGGCCATAATGCTTCCAGATCAACCCAAATGAACTGAAGGGTTGGCCATTCTGGCGCAACGGCGCGCCACGCTGGTGGTGATCGAATATCTGCGCAGCAGCGTCGTAGAGGCCGCCAACATCGTAGACGATACGGTCCAGGCCGGGCGTGATCCATTCCGGCGCCCTGCTGCGGATCAGACGAGCCTTCGGAAAAAGCTCGGTCAGGATGACGCTGGACAGCAGTTCATCGGCATGGAAGCCACCGGAATGGGTGACGAGAAAATCTGGGATCATGCTGGGATGTGCCTTGCGTTCGCGGAGAACCCGCCTGCGATTGGCACCAGATAGCCATTGCCCGATACCAACTCAACCTGCCATTGCTCTTAGACCGCTTCCGCAGTGTTGACGCGTTAGATCGAATGTGGATCTGCCGCAGTCGCAGCAGCCAGGGCCGGCTTCCAAAAGGCACGCGCCTCACCCATCCAGATCTCCTCCCTTTCTTTGAAATCGAGATTGCATCCCCTAAACGCAATGTACGCATGCGAGACAAGATCCGACGCAATATCGAGCAGCAGAAATAGCTCGTTGTAGCGATTTGCGCTCCAAGCCCGCGGTTCGGCGTAAAGATGCGCGACGTGGTCATCGCGAAAAACACCCAAGGTGGCGGCTGCGCGCCGACCACGAGGCGATGTCAAGCGGCGTGCAGTATCGTCGCAGCGTTGCAGAGCCGCCATGCAATCACCTTCCCAGGTCTTCGACATGCCGAGAGGTCTTCCATCCCAGCCTGTCGACGCTCTTTCGACCAATTTGGCACGGCAACGTTTCTGCCTGAGCAGATGAAGGAATACTGGGATTGACGACAGGTCGCTACGGTTGAAGGCTGTTACCTCGGACTGCCCCTGACGGCCGCGCGGCCTTTCAAATAGCTTACAAAGTGACAGGATTAGAGCCATCTGTGTGCTGTTGCGAAGTACATTGTAGCAATCGGCACCATCGAATGTTTGGCCGTGATAATCGGCCATCACGATAGCGTTTCCGACCTCAAGCGTCACCTTCGCCCAGATCGCGCTCCTTGTCTCACTTTCGAGGGCCTTCAGCATGAGGTCGAGCCGACACATGGCGTCGGAAATGGACACCGGCGTGGCGCGCTTTGCTTTCCTCTTCTGGCTTCCAGCCACCTCGACCTCGATCACCATTCGAACCTAGCTTGGCCAGACGCGCTGAGCTCATAGTCGGCGCGCTGGCTGTGGATATCGCCAACATATCTTGATTTTGACGATAAGCATCTAGCAATCCTGCTAAGTAGCGAGGCTAAATACTCTTATTATGAAGATACGGAGGGAATATTGGCTCGGAAGGTATTTTTTAGCTTTCACTATGACCGTGACGTTCACCGTGTGATGCAGGTGAGAAATTCTTGGATCGTTCGTCCTGAAGGCGACGCTTCGCCCTTCTTCGATAAGGCTGAGTTCGAAAAAGTTAAACTGCGCGCAGGCGGTATTGAAAAGTGGATCGAATCGCAGCTTTCGGGGACATCGGTCACCGTCGTGCTCTACGGGGCTGAAACCTATAACCGCCCTTGGGTACGGCACGAAATCAAGCGTAGCTATGAGCTGGGAAAAGGTCTTCTGGCGATCGACATTCATAATATCAAGCACCCCCAGATCGGTGCTGATGTTCAGGGTCTGAACCCACTCTCCTATTTCAATGTCAACCACACGCCTTTGAACACGATGTACCACCAATATAATTGGGTGATGGATAACGGCTACGCCAATATCAGCTCGTGGATTGAAGCGTCCGCAAAGGCTGCGGGACGATAGCCGATGGCGGGTAATGGCCGCACCAGATTTCTTCGCGAATTTCCGTCGTCGTTGCATGAAGGCGCCGGTGTCGTCTTTGTAGGCGCCGGCGTGTCTATGGCCGCAGGCTATCCCTCCTGGTCAAAGTTGCTGACAGAAATCGGCGAAGAGATCGGGGTCAACTCTCGAGACATTCAAGACCTCGCCGCCCTTGCGCAATGGCACATCCGGGAGACCGGAAACGCAACGGGCGTGCGCAATGTAATCAAAAGAGAAATCGGCCTCGATCGTCCGCTCCCCGAAACTGTCAAAACGCTTGCTCGCCTTCCCATTCGCCACATCTGGACTACGAACTACGATCGCCTGGTCGAGCGAGCCTTTGCGGAGATCAGCCGGCCATTGGATCCGGTCGCCGGTGTGAAGGACCTCGCGCTTAAGGTGACGCCGGGCGCAACCCGGCTCTATAAGATGCATGGTTCTGTCGACAGGCTGGACGATATCGTCATCTCGACCGATGACTATGAGCTCTTTCGCACGAAGCGGGGAGCGTTCCTTCCGCTTTTGCAGGCCCATTTGAGCAGCATGTCCATGCTTTTTGTCGGCCTCAGCTTGACCGATCCCAATGTTCGCCATGTCTTGTCGCTGATCAGGGAAAGCTTCACGGACGCACCGCCGGAGCATTTTGCGATCCTCAAGCCGCCCAAAGCGGAGGATTTCACAAACGACGACGAGTTCAAGGCACGGCTAGCCCAACACAAACTCTGGGCAAAGGATCTCAGTCGATATGGCCTTGTAGCGGTTGAGGTCGATGACTACGGCGAGGTCCCTGAACTGATGCGCGAGATTGAAAGGCGCGTCGCGACGAAACGTGTCTGGGTGAGCGGTAGCTGGCCACTGGAAGGTAACAATCCACACACACCCCGGGTTTACTCAGTGGCTGAAGAGATCGGCCGCCTGATCGGCGTGACGCATCGCGATCTTGTCACAGGGACCGGCTTGCTGATTGGCCCAGCGGTCGTCTCCGGGTTCATGGATGCTCTGCGAGAAGATGGCGGCTGGGATATCGACCGCAGACTCATTGCCCGGCCCTTTCCGCAGGGGGTCCCGGGCCAAGCGGCTGACCGCGCCCAATGGACGGCCCTTCGAAGTGAGATGGCTCGCCTGGCAGGCGTGACTGTTTTTCTAGGTGGGCTGAAGACTGACAAAGGGTCTCTAGTCGCTGCCGATGGCGTGATGGAAGAATTCGCACTGGCGCAGGCCAGCGGTTCCTTCGTTTTACCAATCGGTGCGTTCGGCGGTGCCGCCGAGCAGATCGCCAAGCAACTGCTCGGATCGGGCGCACCCTCAGACGGTTCGAAGGCCTCGCGGCCGAAGGACGAGGAAATCACCGCACTTTTGAGCCAGTCGGCGACCGAAAAGCAGCTGATTGCCACAGTTCGCGCGATCCTCGACCGACTCGCGTAACAAAGGTGGGCTTCGTGCTTGGTTGAATTCATCACATCTGACGAACTTCGAAGTTACGCCGCGAAGCGATCTGAGGCGGAACAAGCGCGTATGCGCATGGCCGCTCGCGCTCGATCACCTCAAGGTGCCACCTTTTTATCGCACTCCAGTAAGGATAAGGACCTTGTCGTCGGCGCCATTATCGTTCTCGAAAATCACGGGGCGCAGGTCTACGTTGATGAGGTGGATCCGGAGATGCCGCCATACACTAACACGCAGACCGCCAACTTATTGAAGTCGAGAATACGACAATCTAGAAAATTTGTCGTTTTAACCAGCAAAAACAGCAAGGAAAGCCGATGGGTACCATGGGAGCTCGGCCTTGCGGACGGCTATAAGGACCTCCCGAATATCGCGATCTTCCCTTCTTCCGACACGGCTCACGACATGTCTTGGGCGGACTGGGAGTATCTCGGCCTCTATCACCGGATCGTCTGGGGTAAGCATCAAAATTATCAGAAAGAGATATGGATGGTCCTGGACCAGAGAACCTTTACGGCTACCGAGCTTTCGGTATGGCTCCGTCGTCCGACCTAACTCAAGAAACAGGCCGGCCGCGACCTCACAGTCGCCCAAACCTGAAAAATCATCCACCTTATCAAGGCAAGCGGATTCGGAGCCGCGTCTCTGGCCACAATGTCGTACGCCCCCGGCGAAGGCCGCTTTGCGCGAGCATGGCGCGGTAGCGCAGCTGCGCTCTTAGGCGTCACCTCCCGGATGGTGCTCGTTGGGTCATTGTCTCACACTACTTTGTTGCAGGTGTACAAACGAGTGAGCGCGAGCGTCGCCTCGCCCGCGTTGGCGGCATGGAGACGGTGCCGTCGGACATATTTGACGACGCGCGCTATGTTGCGCTTGGTCACATCTATCGCTAGCAAACCGCAGGCGCCGATCATATTCGCTACTCGGGCGCTCCTCTCGCCTTCGGTTTCGAGGAGGCGGGCGTTGAAAAGTCCATGTGCCTTGTCGATCTCGACGCCAATCGCGCAGCGGTAGTCACGATGAACCCCTTCGTTCCCCTTATCCGCGCCACACTAACAGTCCTGTTTCCGGATAAATGACCTTCACAGACTAGGAATATCGATTAGGCGTCAAGCGTGTCTTTGCGTTGCCTTCGCTGGCGGGTAGTCTGGATCATAAAGGGTGCAACAGTCTGAACCGGGGGGTGAATGAGTTTCATTACTGACGATCAGAATCCGCTTGCCCAGCTCGTGGAACTGAAGTCCAGCCTCGCCCTGAAAGATGATACAGCGGACAATCATGATCTTCTGGTCGAGTTGCGGATAAATCCAGACGAAATCGAAGAGGACAGGATAGGGACGATAAGCGTTGAAATACTGGAAGCTACGCTCTCGGTTGATTTCAGCGGGTTGAAGGTGGCTCCCAAAACCCGCCACGGCCAAGGCGAAACTGGAGGGAAGACGCGCAAGGAACTGCAGAGGGAAACCATCATCTCAACGACGAGCGAGACGGACAAGAAGAAGAGTGCCGACGCTTCCGTCGGTGCCTCTGCCACGGGGCCGGAAGGCAAAGCGGGCATAGGTGGCAGTTCATCCAAACATTACGCGGAAACGGCAATGCATCGCCAAAGCGAAAGCGTGACTGAAGATTTTTACCCTGTCAGGGCGCTGTCTGACGATCGATGGAAAGTCACCATGCAGGACGGCGGTCCGCTGAACGATGCGTTCCTAGACAATGATCGCCTCTGTGAGGTCTCCGAGGTTCGGGAAGCCAATCGAAAAGGCGCAATGACCAGTCTCGTCGCCAAACAGAAGCACGTGAAAATCACGCTGGAACGAAAGGCATCGGTTATCGCCGTGCCATTTTCGAGAAACCAGCAAGCCCTCATGAATATTGTCATCGCTAAAAGCCTTCACGAGCGCTCCGGCTCGAGCGAATACTCGGGCCACCTGGTATTCTCCCAATCGACGATCTCCGATGAAGGATAGTCCGTTCCTTTCAAATGCGCTTTCGGAGGCAGCACTGGCAGGAATCGAAGCCTTAGCGGCGGCTCCGCAGGCGACCTTTCAGGAACAGGCCAAACTGGCTGGCTTGGTGCCAGCGAAAGATTTCAGGCATGCCGATCTGCGGAACATCGACCTGACTGATTCCGATTTACACGGTTTCGATTTCTCCGGTGCCGATCTCCGTGGAATTACAGGTATTCGCGTCAGGTGGGACCAAACCACAATATTCGACGGTGCCGATCTATCGGGTTCGATATTTGCTTCCAAAATCCGTTTGAGAACCTTTTTCAATATGGACCAGCAGGCGAACAACCTTTTGGCAAGCGTAGCCGGACAAAGCTGGTCAGCTCAGATCATTTGGGCTGCCGAAAATCTGCGGCCGACTGGGAAATTTCACGAACTCGCTCTCCCAATCACGGAGGCCCTTTTCTATCGGGCCCGCAATGACGAATTCCTGCAAGCCGAACTCATGCGGTATTTGGCTCCGCGTATTAGTTCACGAGAAGCGCTTTATGACATGCTGACGGCTGCCATTTCCGACGACCCCAGAGCGGCCGTCGTTATTCGCAGCGTGTTCTCCATCCTTCGTCAGCATCAGATGACCCGCAACGCCCAGATACGACAGCAAGCCCTTGCACTGGTCAAATCCCGGAACCCTGCCAATCAAGAGGAGGCTGTTCGCTTCCTCATGAGAAACCTCCCCACTCGGGAGGAAATCGCTGCAATCAGAACAGCAGCGGAAGGAGGCGATGGATTCCTGGAGAGTATGTATGTGGCCGAAATCTCCCGCCTGCTCGGTCAAGTCTACGAATTGGTGACACGGGACCCGGTATCGAACGCCACACTGTCAATGAAAACGGTCCTGTCCTCATCCGAACTGAAACTCATTGCCAGGCGTTGGCTCAGGGCAAAATCCAGTCGATACGAGAAAGATGTTAACCTGCCTCTCGTTCAACGAAAAGGCAGTGACCATTATTATAGCGCTGACGAGATCGAGAAGAAGGCAGTCAAGGTTCAAGTGCTCTGGTCGAATTTGAAGCGGGTTGGGATTGAAATTGACGTCGCAACGGATGTCGACGCCAATGTGTCGATCATCGAGACCTAATATCCCGCTGTTTCACACAGCTAGTCGATGATCACAAAACTTGGCGTTGGTCTCGGAGAGAGATAGTCTTGCTCCGGGGGATTGGACATGGCGACTTGCAATATTTGCGGTGGAAAGATTGAATTCCGCTACATGGGTGGCAGGCCGACACCGATCCACGTGAATGGCGGTTGGTGTTCAGGCAGCAGTAGGAATGGAAATGGTAGCGGGGCTATTGCAAGGCCCTTTAGAAGCATCGCTTCTTACGTCAATCCGAACGCTACCTGCCCAGTATGCGGTGAACGCGTATATTTCTATCAGAGCCCGTATGGCGGCCGCGTCTTTTTTGATGATCTGGGCTGGCCATGGCCGAAACACCCGTGCACGGATATCCCACGGGCACAGAGCGGATATGTGAAGCCGCTGGCATTGAACGTCCATACCTCATTCCAGAACCGTGATGGCGAACCGCTCGACATTTACGAGCTTTCTTCTCTGGACGAAAAACGCAACCAAATTCATATGCGTTTCAGCAGAATAAATGAGCCGCTTAGTTTTAAAGCAGATGTCACGATCAGCCTTTTGCGCACCTTGGCCATCAAAGTCACCGATTTCAAGGCAGCGCCGTCATTTGTTGTACGCACGTACGTAGATCATCGGATTCTGGAATTCATCTCAGTAAGGAAGAAGGCGATCGACAGGCTTAGAGTGCCGCGATCGAAGCCAACAACGTAGTCTTTATGCTGAGCAGACGGTTACTGATCCGTCAGCTCGCCTTCTAGATTTTCGAGGGCCACAAGTTTTCGGAATCCTCGTCCATCATTCGTTTCGCGATCCTCACGTAGCTTTCGTACATCGCCGTGCCGATCTCTGCGGGTTCGAAATCGTCAACGATTTCCGCGTGGCCCTCGAGCAAATCCGCGGCTACAATGTTCTGCTGACGTGTGGCGGCGGCGACTTCTAGAAAGACGAACGTTGTTCGAATGGCCAACCATCGCAAGCGACCCCTTGCTCGTATGAGGTATTTCGACGATATCTGGAGCAATTCCAGTAATGAGTATTGGCGACGCTCTACACGTCAATTAGGCGGCCAGAAACGGCTTACGCCGCTCCGTTTCAGGTGATTTCTGCCTCATCTTCGCCCGTCAGCCCGGCCGGAATATCGCCGGCCAGCAACTTCTCCTTCGACAGTAGGCCGGCGTCTTCGAGCGCCTCGAAATCCGGCATATCGCGCAGCGTGTCGAGCCCGAACTCGAGCAGGAAGTCCTTGGTCGTGACGTAGGTATAAGGCGCGCCGGGCGTCGGACTGCGCGGGCCGGAGGCAATCAGCTTTGCGCCGCGCAGACGGCCGATCAGGTCGCGCGAAACTTCCTTGCCGAAGAACGACGACAGTTCGGCGCGGGTGATCGGCTGGAAATAGGCGATGGCCGTCAGCACCAGCACCTCGGATTGGCTGAGATCGACCGAACGCTCATTGCCGCCGACGGCCGCCCGAATGGCGTCGGCATAGGCCGGCCGGGTAAGATGCTTCCAACCGCCGGCCACAGTGACAAGGTCATAGGGGCGGCCGCGCAGTTCCTCGCGGATGTCGTCGATCAAAAGATCGATATTGCAGCCTGCGCCAACCACACGTGCCAGCGCACTGCGTGTTACCGGCTCTTGTGCCGCGAAGATCGTTGCTTCGACGCGGTGCATCCATTCGCGCCAGCGCGCGTCCGGCGGCAGGTGATCCAGTTCCCGATCCAGAAACGGTCGTTGCCCATTTTCTCCGCGAGCCTTTGTCGAATGCGCCGCCATCGTCACAATCCGTAGATGCGGAAGGTCGGGCGGCCCGACAGTTCGCGCACGGCACCCAGATCGAACAGCCGGTCGAACAGGCGGCGCAAGCCGCGATCGCTCATGCCGGCGACGGGATCGGACGCGACCATCGCATCGCCGGACAGGAGCCGTTGGACGACGATGTCCGCCCCCTTGGCCCTGAGTTTTGGCGCCACCGCAAGCAAGCGGTCGGCGCGGCGTCCAAGTTCGGCCGAAAGATCGATGGCGCGCAATGCAGCGCGCGCTTGTGCCGCGAGCAGGGCTTTGGCCCGCTCCTTCTCCGCCTCGATGCCGATTGTCGCATTGGCAGCCCCCCGCGACCGATCGGAACGCATGGAAGCGGCCATCTCCGTTCCCAGCAACGGCACGGCATGGGCCCAGCCCAGTCGCTGCGCCAAAAGCGCGTCGGTGAACCAGGCGCCAAGGGCGCGCCCGAAGCCGTACTGTTGGGCGATGGTAAAGGCACCGGCCAACGTGGCCACCGTCCCGACACGGGTGGAACATTTCCGAAGCTTTTCGGCCAGATCGCCGACTGCGTCGGGCGCATAGCCGAACGCTTCCAGCACCGCGCCGAGGTTTTTCTCCGTCAGCAAGTCTTGCGCAGGCCGGGCTGACAGCCCAAGCCAGCCAAGCAGCAGACGGCCGGCGGGACCCACGTCGTCGCCCGGCCTTGTCAACAGCACCGCATCCCGCAGCTCCGCTTCATCCTCGACACGCCCCGCGTGCTTTGCCGTCGTCGCCGCCGCCGCAAGCGCCAGCCGCTGCCGCCAGGCGCCGGCCCATTTTTCTTCCCGGCGCACCACCGCATCGAGCGCGCCGATGGCGGCGCCGACGGCGAGTGCGACGTCCTCAACCTCTTTTCCCGCAAGGGTTTTCGCGTCGGGGACGGCCTGGCGCAACCAGCCCGGCACAGGGGTCGCAGCGGCATGCGGCGCGGCGTTGGCCGAGGCGGTTTGAAGGGACGCGGCGCGTTCAGGCGAAAGAATCATGGGTTGCAGCATGAATCACGACGGCGCTTATTGCAACGATTACCGGCGAAATGCGCCGCGCCTGTCATGTTGAATAAAAGACCGATAATGTTGCCTTATCGTTCGTTATTGAAAGTGCCTATCTAAGCACGTCAAGGCCGTGCTTTTCGACCACCGTCAGCAGCTTCACCGCCATTCCGCTCGGCCGCTTGGCGCCGCTCTCCCATTTCTGCACGGTCGATTCCGACGTGTTCAAATGGCGCGCGAATACCGGCTGACTGACGTGATTGCGCTCGCGCAGCGCCTTGATCTTTTTGGCGTCGAATGTCGTCGGCCTGGACAGGCAGGCGTCGTCAAAGGAGCGCAAGGTCTGCTTGTCGACCGTGCCGGCACGTACCATGCCCTCCACCGCGCTGTGGATCGCCTCGAAGGCATCGCTCTTGAATTTTCGTCTAGTGGCCATCACCAATCTCCATCAAGACTCCAGCGTTTAGTTCCGCATCCAGTTCCGCCGCGGATTTGCGCCGATACAGCGCTGCCAGCTCGCGGAATGCCCGCAGCTCATCCTCATCGATGTTCGCCCGGTCTTGCTTGGCGAACAGATAGACGTAAACCCAGAACTCACCGCTTCTGGCGAGCAGGATCGACCGAAAGCGATTGTCGCCGAGCCGCTTCTTGAAAACGCCTCCACCGAGATCGTCAGCCTTGCCCTGCGCGGCCTCTCGCGCCGCTCGTAGAAGCGCTGCGTCCGGAAGCCGTGCCTTTCGCGCCGCCTTGGCAAACCAGGCCGTTTTGAATACGCGATCAGGCATGGTAAAAAGATAGCACTTGGTGCTATGAAATTCAAGGGTGGAAGGTCAGTCAGATCATAGACATGCCTAGCCGAACAAATATCATAGCGTCGGTGAATCGCGCTAACGAAAAGAAATGACCATGGACGGGACTGAGGACGAACTCCCCGATATCGTTGAGATGGTTCGCGCCATGGCCGTGACCGCGCCTGATGAGGCTTCCGCGAAGAGCGCGGATGACACCCCCTCCCCTCCCCTATCCACTGGTGACTACCGCGGCGGCGCGCGTTTACCTGGTCATCTCGAGGAGTTGGCGGGCCGAGCGCAGGACTATGTCGAAGCGGCCAGCTCGACGCACACGCGGCGCGCCTACGCTTCCGATTGGCGTCATTTCGCCAGTTGGTGCCGGCGTCAGGCTGTAGAGATATGCCCACCGGATCCGCAGGTGGTTGGGCTTTACATCACCGCCTGCGCTTCTGGCAAGGCGAATGGAGATAGAAAGCCGAACTCGGTCTCGACGATTGAGCGTCGCCTTTCTTCGCTCTCCTGGAACTTTGCACAACGCGGCCAGCCGCTCGATCGCAAAGACCGTCACATTGCCACTGTCATGGCTGGAATCCGCAACAAGCACGCCTCCCCGCCCCGGCAGAAGGAGGCGGTGTTGCCCCAAGACTTGATCGCCATGCTGGAAACTCTCGATCGCGGTAACCTGCGTGGGTTGCGCGACCGCGCCATGTTGCTGCTCGGCTTTGCCGGCGGCCTGCGTCGCTCCGAAGTTGTCGGTCTTGACGTCGGCCGCGACCAGACCGAGGATGCGTCCGGCTGGATCGACATCCTCGACAAAGGGATACTGGTGACATTGCGCGGCAAGACTGGCTGGCGCGAGGTCGAAATCGGGTGTGGCTCGTCCGATGCGACCTGCCCTGTCGTGGCACTCCAAACCTGGTTGAAATTCGCGCGTATCGTCCACGGCCCCCTGTTCCGTCGTGTAACGGGTCAGGGCAAGGCTGTCGGATCGGAGCGTCTCAACGACCAGGAGGTCGCGCGCCTCGTCAAGCGGACCGCGCTTGCGGCTGGCGTCCGCGGAGATCTGCCGGAGGGCCAGCGCGGCAAGCTGTTCGCCGGACACTCGTTGCGATCTGGCCTGGCCTCCTCAGCCGAAGTCGACGAACGCTATGTGCAAAAGCAGCTTGGACACGCGAGCGCCGAGATGACACGAAAGTACCAGCGGCGGCGCGATCGGTTCCGCGTCAATCTCACGAAGGCCTCGGGACTGTAGAAAAGCCCCCTCCCCTTTCTTTCAGTGCGCAGCTTCCTGATTTTCGGTTGCCGTATCATGAGATGAGAGTGCACGCAGCACGGCCTCCGGTTCCCGGTCCATTACACGAAGCAATGTTCGAGCAGCGCCACTTGGTTGCCGCTTACCTTGTTCCCACTTCTTGTAACCGGATGGGCTGGTTCCGAGCACGGCTGCCATTTCGTCCTGAGTCAAATCGAGTTTCTTGCGGATCGCCTTTGCGTCCATCGCACCGACATCAATCGTATGAACCTGGATGCCAGGAACGTCCTTGCCCTGCGCATGCGTCAAGGCCTCCGACATGGCCTGGATCAGATCAGCGCCAAATTTTGTCATCTCGCTCATGTCTTGCTCCTGATCGTTGCCTTGATCGCCTTGGCGAACGCTGCCACCGCCTTTGCCTCTTCTGGTTTCAGATCGACTTTCTCATTCTTACCATACGCCAACAACGCATAGATTGGTGCGTCATCGCTGTACCAGTAGTAGATTATCCTCGCACCACCGCGTTTGCCCTTGCCTTTAGCGCCGAACCGCGTCTTGCGGACGCCACCCGTACCTGGAATCTCATCGCCTACCTGCGGATTGGCCGCGAGAAAGTCGATAAGTTCCTTCCTTTCATCCTCGCTAAACAGCTCCGCCGCTTGCTTGATGAACAATGCTGTCTCGGCGACGGCCTGCATGCTCTTCCCATAACCCAATGGGTTATATATATGCGTTGCAGCCTGAAGAGTCAATGGTAGACCCATCCGTGAGATCAGCACAATCTTCGATATTCAATGAAAGTCGATGTCATGGCTTTCACGATGACGGATCTGAAACATCATAGCCGTGCCCGTCGAAGACGGTAATGGCCCTCTGACACAAACTCTATCTGTCAGCGCGCCAACCGTGACGTCCTATGTTGATCTACTCGCCGATTTTCTGCCGGTACGACGGCTACAGTCGTTCCATGCCAATACGGGTAAAAGATTGGTCAAATCCCCGAAGACCTATGTGCGCAACAGCGGCATTGTGCTTGCTCTGCTGAGTATCGAAGATCTGAATGATTTTTCGGGGCATCCTGTTGTCGGGGCCAGTTGGGAAGGTTTCATCATCGGAAACCTGCTATCTGTGGCACCTACTCGCAAAATAGCAGTTCTTATCGCTCCGTTGCTAGGGCCGAGATTGACCTTCTTCTAACCCTTACCGCCAAGCGTCTTGCGCGATTGAGATCAAGCGCACTCCAGCGGCGAAAGTAGAAAAGCGCATTTACCTGGCTTGAGAAGACATCAATCCCGAGCGTCGCCTTATTGTCTATCTAGGCACGGAAAACATGCCTCTCAAGGAGGGTCTGGAGGTGATGTCCCTATAAACTCTCGCAAAAAGCATTGGGTGAACTTGCCTGACGTCGGGGGAGTGTCGGCGCGTCGCTGACGAGCATCACAGCAAAGTTCCCAGCTGGGAACTTTTGGGGGCAAAGGTCTTCCTAGGTCACTGAACGAAGTGAGCCGTCTACAAAACGGTGCTTAGAAGGTCTTTTGCCCTTATAGGCGACGGTGTCGACAGGGAAGTCGTACAAAGGCGTCGATAGGAAGCTTTTCCGAAGGCCGAGTCCGCAAGATGACAATTTCAATTGTTGGAGCCGCGCTCGCTATCTGTAAACCGCGGTTCCCAGCTGGGAACTTGTGCCATCCAAATTGCACACCCACCCCGAATCGGAATATTCCTGCTACGGTAAAAACCGGAAATACGCTAAATCTACGTAGTTTCGAACGTGTTTACTAATCATTTACCACGCGGGGAACACAGTGAAAGTGTGGGAATGATGGAGAATCGGGTGACGCGACATCTTAGCAGCCTTGAATTTATGGATACCTTCTCGACAAAGCTCGATAAGGCACTTCAGAATTTATCACTTGCCCAGTACCCGCCTGATGCCGTCCGCACTATGCGGAAGTTCTCTTCAACGGAAGTCGCCGCACTTCTTGGCGTTACAGAAGCCTACGTTAGACAGGTTTCATTGAGAGGGCAGGGGCCTGAACCTGAAACAACGGGCTCAGGAAAGCGGCTCTATACGTTGGAGCATATCCTCGAATTGCGCATGCATCTTGCTGAAAAAGGACGGAGGAAGTGGATTAATCCGAGGCGCGTTGACGGAGAGGACTGCCAGATTATTGCGGTTACCAATTTTAAAGGTGGTAGCAGCAAGACCTCCACAACCATTCATCTCGGCCACTGGCTTGCGCTTCGTGGTTATCGAGTATTAGCCGTGGACATGGACCCTCAGGCTTCGCTCACGAGCCTGCATGGAGCTTTGCCGGGGTTCGATTACCGTGAAGGCGATACGCTTTATTCCGCGATCCGCTTTGACGATCCGCTCCCGACGCAAAGAATTGTCCACAAGACCCATATTGTTGGCTTTGACGTGATTTGTGCAGGCCTAGAGTTGACCGAATTCGAGACCGCCGTGGCGCTCGAAATGCGGAAAACCGGAGGAACCGGTTTTTTGTTACGAGTCTCACAGGCACTTGGGCAGATTGCCGATGATTACGACATTATTCTTTTGGACTGTGCGCCGTCGCTCAACTTTTTAACGCTTTCATCGCTGACGGCGGCAACCGGGGTCCTCATTCCTGTACCCGCACATATGCTCGACGTCGACTCGACAGGAAAGTTCCTCGAATTGGCTGCCTCATACATGCAGATTCTCGATGAGGCCGGGGCAGGAGCCAGATGGGACTTTGCTAAATTCTTGATTACTAAGTTCGAAGCAAATGATCATCCCCAGGCCAATATGCAGGCTCTTATGCGGCAAGTATTTGGCGATGATCTCCTCCTCAACGCGGTGGCGAAATCGACGGCCGTGGCCGACGCTCTGACATGGAAACAGAGCCTATACGAAGTCCAGCGATCCCGTTTCTCGGCTCCAAAGACGTATGATCGTGCAATCGAATCGATCAATGCCGCGAATGCCGAGATAGAAGGCTTGATCGCCAGCGCGTGGGGTCGTGAACCATGAGCCGCAAAGATTCCAAGGGAATGTTCGCCGCAGTCTTGGGCCAGTTAAGTGAGGACAAGGAAAGGGAAGTCGCTGCAGTACGCTCTTCGTCGCCGCATCTTCTGAAAGTTGCGGCAGGCGTACGCCAAATGCATGAACGCAGTGAAGCAGCCGAACGGCTTTTGCGTGCGGGAGAACAGATCGTTGAACTCGATGCCAACGCCATTCAGCCTTCATCGATTCATGATCGTTATGACGAAGCCTATGAGGCGGAGGCAATCTCTGAAATAGCTGCTTCGATGCGTGAACGAGGGCAGATCGTTCCCGGATTGGTTCGCCCGGTTGTGGGGCAGGAGGGCGTTTATCAGATAGTTTATGGACGTCGACGTCTCGCCGCTGCCAAGCAGCTTGGTATGAAGTTCAAGACTGCCATACGAGACCTTAACGATGAGGAAGCAGTAATCTTCCAAGGCGAAGAGAACACGGCTCGCGAGGATTTGTCGTTTATCGAGAAATGCGCATTTGCGTTGGCTCAGCAGGAGGTCGGTTTTAAGCGCGACACCATTTGTGCGTCGCTTTCGACAGGTAAATCGCACGTCAGCGAGATGATCGCGATCGCCTCGGAAATACCGAGCGATCTTCTTCATTCAATTGGCAAAGCTCCGGGCATTGGCCGGCCGCGCTGGGCTAAACTCGTCCAAAAGCTGCAGTCTTCCGACCAAGCAAGCTGGAAACGACTCATCGCGTCAGCAGACTTCAAACGTTTGACAAGCTTGGATCGCTTCGAAGCCGTTTTCAAGTTGCTTTCCACTAAGTCTGCCGGGCGGCACTCGGCGCAGCTCAGACGTTGGGCGCCGCCAGATAAGGAAATTGCCATCAGCATAAAGTCTACAGCAAAGAAGACTGTGGTTACCTTTGAGGCTTCGAATGGCCAAGACTTTGCAGGATTTATCACTGACCAATTGGACGATCTTTACGAGGCGTTCCAACGGTCGTCCAAGGCAATAGGAGACTAAACCGCAAAAGAAAAAGGCCCCCGAAACGATCTCTCGCGGAAGCCCTTCTCGTATCCTTGACACGAACGAGAATCGCAAATTCGCGAATCACTGTCAAGAGTTTTGGCGTCGTTTTGGCGAGCAGGTTTCTTTTGCCTAGCGATAGGTGGAAGGAAGAAATGGGGACACATATAGCAACGACGCCCTTCGGGCGGCGGACGGTGACACTTGGCCTGATTGCAAGCCAGGCTGCCGCGAAACAGGTCGAGGAGGGCGCCACTGTCGATAAGTGGGAAGTCTTCCGTGACATCCGTGACGCCAAGGACTTGCTGGGGGCGACCGATCGGGCCCTCTCAATCCTGCATGCGCTTCTAACGTGCCGTCGCCCCGTTGAACTTGTCGCCGGCGACAATCTGGTCGTGTTCCCTTCAAATGTGGAACTGATCAAGCGAGCGAACGGGATGTCGCTGCCGACGCTTCGTCGCAACATCGCGGTTTTGATGGACTGTGGCCTGGTTATCCGAAGGGACAGCCCCAACGGAAAGAGATACGCTCGTAGAGGGCAGGGCGGCGAGGTGGAGCAGGCTTACGGCTTCGATCTGACGCCGATCCTTGCGCGCGCCGGGGAGTTCCGTCAGCTCGCCGAGAGCGTCCAGGCAGAGCGCAGGGCGCTCCTACTCGTCAAAGAGCGTCTGACCATATGCCGGCGCGACGTGGTTAAGATGATCGCCGCCGGCATCAACGAAGGCGTCCCGGGTGACTGGCCTACATTTCGCCAGCGCTACGAGGCTATCATCGCCAGGCTACCGCGCACGGCTCCGCGTTCATTGCTAGATGCCATCGCGGATGAGCTCGAAGACCTTTGGCTCGATGTCCAGGACACGTTGGAATCGTTCGTTAAATCTCAAAATATGAACCCCAATGAGTCTCAGGACGAGACTCACATACAAGATTCAAAACCAGACTTTAATTCTACCGATGAATCTAAACATGGCTCCAGAAATAAACATGAAGCCAGCACCAATGTAGCGGAAACCGACAACGTACGCACCTTGCCCAAACGGGATTTGCCGTTGGGTATGGTCCTGAACGCCTGCCCGGAAATCGCCACCTACGCCCTTGGAGGGCCAATCCGGACGTGGCGGGAATTTATCGCCGCCGCCGAGGAGGTCCGGCCGCACATGGGGGTCAGCCCAAGCGCCTGGCAGGAAGCCGTCGAGGTGATGGGCCTGGAAAATGCCGCCGTCACGTTGGCCGCGATCCTTGAGCGCACCGAACATATCCGCAGCCGCGGCGGCTATCTGCGAAGCCTGGTGGACCGCGCCCGCGACGGGATGTTCTCTGCATGGCCGATGATCATGGCGCTGCTCAACGCCAGGATGTCGACGATGGAGAACGGCGCAGCCGGAAAGGTGAGGAGGTCCGAGCGGGGCGGTACGCAATCCGGCGTTGCGGCTAAAAAGCCGTCATCGCTCGAAATCAGCAGCGCGCTCGCAAAATCCTTGCAAGGAAAGGGCTGGAAATGACGGCCTCGAACGCAGCGCGGAAGATCGGGAATGAGCCCGAACCCCTTTACCGCGAAGCCCCGAACAACATCGAGGCGGAGCAGGCACTCCTCGGCGCCATATTGGTCAACAATGACGCCTTTTACCGGGTATCCGACTTCCTCAGGGCCGAGCATTTCTACGAGCCGCTTCACCGCAAGATATTCGAAGTGGCGGCCGAGCTGATCCGGATGGGTCGTATCGCGAATCCGGTGACGATGCGTCCTTTTCTTCCGGTAGAGGAAAAGGTCGGGCCCATGACGGTTGCGCACTATCTGGCTCGACTGGCGGCCGAGGCCGTGACGGTCATCAACGCCCCGGACTACGGACGCGCGATCTACGATCTTGCCTTGCGCCGCATGCTGATTTCGGTCGGCGAGGACATTGTCAACGTCGCCTTCGATGCCCCTGTCGATGTGGCACCGGTCGACCAGATCGAGACCGCAGAGCGGCGACTATTCGAGATTGCCGAGAGCGGGCGTTATGACGGCGGTTTCGCCGGCTTTGACGATGCGGTGAAGAATGCCGTCGACATGGCCAACGCCGCCTATATGCGCGACGGCCATTTGTCGGGCATCGCGACCGGCCTGCGCGACCTCGACCGCCGCATGGGCGGGCTGCAACCATCGGATCTGATCGTGTTGGCCGGCCGGCCGGGCATGGGCAAGACCTCGCTCGCAACCAATATCGCCTTTACCATAGCCAGCACTTACCAGCCCGTCCAACAGGCCGACGGCTCGGTGAGGACAGGGCAGGGCGGTGTGGTCGGGTTCTTCTCGCTCGAGATGTCGGCCGAGCAGCTGGCCACCCGCATCATCTCCGAACAGGCGGAGATCTCGTCCTCGCGCATCCGCCGCGGCGAAATCGACGAACGCGAGTTCGAAAGGCTGGTTTCCTCCTCGCAGACCATGCAGAAGATTCCGCTCTACATCGACCAGACCGGCGGCATCTCGATCGCGCAGCTTGCCACCCGGGCACGGAGGCTCAAACGCCAGCGCGGTCTCG
>NZ_QURN01000026.1 GCF_003403035.1 Mesorhizobium denitrificans
CCGCCGCTCACCGCTTTGGGGAAAGGTTCACATGGCTCAATTCTCAGTGGAAATTAGACGCCTACCCGGCTCACTTCTGGGTGGAAATCAACACCTCATCATCCTGGCGGCGGCACCCTGCACCGCGATGGTCTTCGTCTGGTCGAATCTCATGCGCGGCGAGCCGAATTTTACGCTGTCGCAGGTGGCGCTCAACGACGCGATCATGATCGTCGCCTTTGCGCCGATCGTCGGCCTGCTGCTCGGCCTGTCGGCGATTACCGTCCCGTGGGGCACCCTGTTGCTCTCGGTCGCGCTCTACATCGTGCTGCCCGTGATCGTGGCCCAGGTCGTGCGCCGGCGGCTTTTGCGGGCCGGGGGACAAGAGGCGCTTGATCGACTTTTGGGCAGGCTACAGCCCGTCTCGCTGGTTGCCCTGCTGGCCACGCTGGTCCTGCTGTTCGGCTTCCAGGGCGAGCAGATCATTGCCCAGCCGACGGTCATCGCCCTGCTGGCGGTGCCGATCCTGATCCAGGTCTATTTCAATTCGGGCCTTGCTTACTTGCTCAACCGCATTTCCGGGGAGCGGCATTGCGTGGCGGGTCCGTCGGCACTGATCGGCGCCTCCAATTTCTTCGAACTCGCCGTCGCGGCGGCCATCGCGCTGTTCGGGCTCAATTCCGGCGCGGCCCTGGCAACTGTTGTCGGCGTGCTGGTCGAGGTGCCCGTGATGCTGTCGGTTGTCTGGATCGTGAACCGCAGCAAGGGTTGGTACGAAGCCGGCCTCCCGGCCCATGCAAAGTCAATCAGGAACCCTGCCGAATGACGATCACCATCTACCACAATCCCGCCTGCGGCACGTCGCGCAACACGCTGGCCATGATCCGCCAGTCCGGCGCGGAACCGCAGGTCATCGAGTACCTGAAAACGCCGCCCACGCGCGAAAAGCTCGTCGAGCTGATCGCGGCGATGGGGATCACGCCGCGCGCCCTGCTGCGCGAGAAAGGAACGCCCTATGCCGAACTTGGCCTCGGCGATCCAAAATGGACCGACGCCGAGATCGTCGATTTCATGGTGGCGCATCCGATCCTGATCAACCGTCCGATCGTCGTCACGCCGCTCGGCGTTGTCCTGGCGCGGCCGTCGGAAGCGGTTCTGGCCATTCTGCCCAATCCGCACATCGGCACGTTCACGAAGGAGGACGGCGAGGTTGTCATCGACGCCGGAGGCACGCGCCTTGCCTGAGCATCACGATTTGTCCGAGGACTTGTTGCCCAATATCGATGAGGACCAGCTCCCGCCGATTGACGCCAAGGCGCTGTTCGACGGACCGCGCGCCATCCACAGGCCACGGGTGCTGATGCTGTACGGGTCGCTGCGCGAACGGTCCTATTCCCGCTTCGCCACGGAGGAAGCCGCGCGCATCCTGCGCCGGCTCGGGGCCGAAGTGCGCATCTTCAATCCTTCAGGTCTGCCGCTTCCCGATTCAACGTCGGCCGATCATCCCAAGGTGCAGGAACTTAGGGACCTCTCGATCTGGTCGGAAGCGCAGGTCTGGTGTTCGCCGGAGCGGCACGGCTCGATGACGGGTGTGATGAAGGCGCAGATCGACTGGCTGCCGCTGTCGATGGGCGGGGTGCGGCCGACGCAGGGGCGGACACTCGCCGTCATGCAGGTGTCGGGCGGCTCGCAAAGCTTCAATGCCGTCAACCAGCTCCGGATACTCGGGCGCTGGATGCGCATGTTCACGATTCCCAACCAGTCATCGGTGGCCAAGGCTTTCGCCGAGTTCGACGAAGCCGGGCGCATGAAGCCGTCTTCCTACTACAACCGAATCGTTGACGTGATGGAGGAACTGATGAAGTTCACGCTGCTGCTGCGCGAGCGTTCGGACTATCTGACCGACCGCTATTCCGAGCGTGTCGAAAGTGCCGAGCAGGTCTCCAAGCGGGTGAATCAACGGTCGATTTAGGAAATATCTGCCGCGAACAGGATTGCATGCGCGGCGCGGCCGGCAGATGATGTCCCGGGTCGTAACGGGCGATCACGCTTGTCGTTTTCGGGGCAGCTATGGCAACGGGATCATCCGAGGGCCTTGATGGGGGAGCGTCGGCATGAGACCGCGCGACGTTGCCTTGGCCGTTATGCCCCCCGCCTTGTGGGCGATCGCCTACACGATCGCCAAACCCACCATGCAGAGCTTTCCGCCGTTGTTCCTGATGAGCATCATCTACGGAATTACGGCGCTCGCCTTGTATCGCCCGAACCCGAAACGGCAGACCTCGCTCTGGGTCATCGTCGTCGGTTCCGTGCTGGGCGGAAGCGTGCAAAGCGGGCTGATCTTCAGCGGTATCGCGCTCGTGCCAGCAAGCACGGCAGTCATGACGGTTCAATCCCAGGTCCCCTTCGCTGTTCTGGCCGCTTGGGCAATCGGCCTGGAGCAGATCAACCCGCGCCGACTTGCCGGGATCATCCTCTCGCTTGGCGGCGTTGCCCTTGTCGTGGGATTGCCGAATTCCGTTGGCGAAATCCGGGGCCTGTTGATGATTGTTGCCGGAACCCTCTGCTGGGGTATCGCGCAGGCGATCATACGCGCCAAATCGACGGAGGCGGGCGGCTATCTCATGGGGGCAATGTCTGCGCTCGCGGTGCCGCAGATGCTGGTGATGTCGCTGTTGCTGGAAACCGGGCAACGTCAGGCCGTGCTCAATGCAAGCCTTCTGGATTGGGGCGCGATCCTCGTCTTGGCGGTGGGCGGCTTCGTCATAGCCTACACGATTTGGTACGGGTTGCTCCGCAGCTACCGCGTTGACCAGGTCGCCCCGTTCATTCTGCTGATGCCGGTCATCGGCGTGCTGCTGGCGTTTCTGTTCCTGAACGAACAGCCGTCGGCTTTGGTCCTTTGCGGAGGTGCGATTATTTTGGCTGGCCTCGGCCTCGTTGTCCGTGCGCCAAGGGAAGTAGGTCTCCAGGCCGCATAGGGTTAGCGACAATTCCAAGCCCTGTCGTATTTCGATGATTCTCGAAATTTCCTTGACGGCGTGTCCGGTAGCGGTTATTCCTTATTTCCATGAAACTCGAAAAAGCAGCCACACAGCTCGAAGCGCTCGGCAACCCGACGCGACTCCAGCTCTATCGCATTCTCGTCCGCGCCGGCGACGAAGGGCTTCCGGTCGGCAGCGCCCAGGAGAAGCTGGCCGTTCCGGCCTCGACCCTGTCGCACCACCTTAGGCGGCTCGTCGATACGGGTCTGGTGACGCAGGAGCGCCAGGCGACCACCTTGATCTGCCGCGCCAATTATCCCGGCATGAACGCGCTAATCGGCTATCTCGCGGACGAATGCTGCGCCGACGCGAAATGCGCGCCGACTGCGAAGAAAGCGATCGCATGACCGCCCTTCTTTTGCCTGACTAATTCGAAGATACCAGAAGGATCGAAGACATGGATATGACGGCAAACCTTCCCGTAGCCGTGATCGGTGCAGGCCCCGTCGGCCTAGCTGCTGCTGCGCATCTGGTGGAGCGCGGCCTGCGTCCCGTCATCTTCGAACAGGGTTCGCGTGTCGGGGCCGCCCTTCTCGCATGGGGCCACGTCCGGGTCTTTTCGCCATGGATCTACAATATCGATGCGGCGGCGCGCGCGCTGCTTGATCGTTCCGGTTGGATCGCGCCGAACGAAGGCGGCCTGCCCACAGGCGGGGAGATCGTGCGGGACTATCTGGAACCGCTCGCCGCGTTGCCGGAGATCGCCCCCAACCTGAGGCTCGGGGCGACGGTCACCGCCGTTACCCGGCAGGGCCATGACAAGGTCTCAAATGAAGGCCGCAAGGAGTCTCCCTTCGTCATCCGCTATGAGGATGCCGACGGCGAACACCGCGTTCTGGCGCGTGCGGTGATAGATGCTTCCGGAACATGGTCGCGGCCGAACCCGATCGGCACCGACGGCTTGGCCGTTCTCGGCGAACGCCAGGCGGCGGCCCGCATCGCCTACGGCATTCCCGACGTGGTTGGCCGCGTACACGGCGACTATGCCGGAAAGCGCGTGCTCGTCATCGGCGGCGGGCATTCCGCGATCAACGTGGCGCTGGCGCTCATGGAGCTTCAGGGCGTGGCTCTGGGGACGGAAATTTTCTGGGCGCTGCGCCACAACAGCGTCGAAAAACTTCTCGGCGGCGGCCTCAACGACCAATTGCCCGAACGCGGCGCGCTCGGCCTTGCCGCCAAGCAGGCAATGGAGGATGGGCGACTGAACATGCTTACTGCCTTCGCCGTCAATCGTATCGCGACCAAGGGCGACGGCCTTCTGGTCGAAGCGACGCTTGCGGGGAAGCCCTTCAGCCTTGCCGTCGACAGGATCGTGGTGACGACGGGGTTTCGGCCCGACCTTTCTTTCCTCGGCGAGCTTCGCATCGCACTCGACCCGGTTGTTGAAGCGCCGCCTGCACTGGCTCCCTTGATCGATCCGAACTTCCATTCCTGTGGGACGGTACCGCCGCACGGCGTAGACGAACTTGCCCATCCCGAACCCGGCTTTACCATCGTCGGCTCTAAGTCCTACGGCCGCGCGCCGACCTTCCTGATGGTGACGGGCTACGAGCAGGTCCGTTCGGTCGTTGCCGATATTGCCGGAGACCACGAGGTCGCGCGCGAGGTGCGACTGGTTCTCCCTGAGACCGGGGTGTGTAGTGCCGTCCCCCTCACGGAGCCTGAAGCAGCCGTCTGCTGTGGCGGACCCGCTTCCGCCGAGGTCGAAGCCTGCTGCGTCAAGGACGCGGAAGCGAAGATGGAAGGCGGGTCTGGTTGCGGATGTGGCTCCGTCGAGGCGGCGGACACAAAGCCTGCCGCCGAAGCCGGATGTTGCCGGAGTGCCGCGTGACGTCCACTGCGATCGATGACGAGGCGCGAAAGCGCAATGCCGGGGCAGGGCGGCTGATCACCGCTCTCGGCATTGCCCAGATATGTTCCTGGGGAACGCTCTATTATTCCTTCGCGCTGATGGCCGAAGCGATGCGGATCGATCTCGGCTGGTCGAAGACCGAGATTTACGGTGCGGCGACCCTTGGCCTGACGCTTGCGGGCCTCGCGGCCTATCCGGTCGGCGCGGCCATCGACCGGGGGCAAGGCCGTACCGTCATGAGCCTTGCTTCGGTGGGGGCCGGCCTTTTGCTGTTCGCCTGGTCGCAGGTGTCGAACGTCATCGTCTTCTACGCCATCTTCGCCGCCATCGGCTGCTTGCAGGCCGCGACCTTCTACGAGCCCGCCTTCGCGGTCATCGCCCGGCGTGTCGGTTCGGGAAACGCGCGGCGCGGCATCACCACCCTGACATTGTGGGGCGGCTTCGCCAGCACCGTCTTCATCCCGTTGATCCAGTTCCTCATCGACTGGGTCGGCTGGCGCGACGCGCTGATGGTTCTCGGGGCCATCAACATCGTCGTCTGCGGCGGGCTCTATTTCTTGGCTATCGATCCCGCCAAGGACTATGCGGTCCCTGAGCGCCAGCCGCACGAAGCGCCTCCGCTGGCGGGTCGCAAGGCTGTCGCGTGGGCGATGCGTCGCCCTGTATTCTGGGCACTCATGGTCGCGCTTGTCGGCTATGAAGCCGCCTTCGCCGCGCTGACTTTTCACCTTTATCCGCTGTTGCTCGAACGCGGGCTCGACACCGCAGGCGTGGTCACGGTGCTGGCGGTGATAGGCCCCGCGCAGGTGGCAGGACGCATCCTGATAATGTTGTTCGCATCCAACGCCCCGATCCGCAGGGTTGGTTCCGTGATCGTCATCGCCTTCCCGCTCGCCGTCGTCGGCTTCGCGTTGGCCCCGCCGAACGTGGCGATCATCGCCGGGATCGCCGCCTTCTACGGCGGGGCCAACGGCATGATCACCATTGTTCGAGGCCTTATGGTGCCTGAGATGATCAGTAGGGATGCCTACGGGGCGATCAACGGCGCGCTGGTTGCCCCGATGAACATCATGCTGGCAGTTTCCCCCTTGGCCGCCGCATGGATATGGTCGGCGACAGGCGGCTACGATGCCGTCCTCATCGCAATCGGTGTGGGCGCATGTGTGTTGTGTGTGGGTTTTTGGGTTGCCGCCGCCTTAAGCCGTGTGAAGGCGCAGGGCTGAAGATAGGTCCATCCGTACCCTTATGGCCAGCCAGACGGCTCTTGGCACAGAAGCACAATCACGCCGGCGTATTCTGACGCGGCGACAAAGTGTCGATGATGCGGCAGTCCGCGACGATATTACACCCGCAATCGTCGATCACCCGGTCAAGCTCGGCCTTCAGGGCTTGCAGGTCGGCGATCTTTCGCTCGACCTCCTCGCGGTGCTGCTTAGCAATGGTATCGACAGAAGCGCAGGACTGGCTTCTATCATCCGACAGGGCGAGGAGGGCTCGAATTTGGTCTAGCGAAAAGCCAAGGTCTCGCGCCCGTCGAATGAAACTCAAGCGATTCAGATGCGCTTGGTCATAGGACCGATAATTGCCCTCTGTGCGGGACGGAGCCGGCAGCAGTCCGGACTTTTCATAGAATCGGACAGTCTCGACCTTTGTCCCTGTCTCCCGAGCCAGATGGCCGATCGTCAGAATTTTTGCGTTCATCGCTTGACCCTGTAGTGACTACAGGCCTCAGATAAGGCGTCACATCGGGAATGTCGAGGTGACGAAATGACTACTGCAAGCACCATGAAGCTACAGATCGAAGGCATGGATTGCGCCTCCTGCGCGCTGAAGATCGAGACCGCCATGCAGCGCCTGCCAGGCGTAAGTGACGTAAGCGTCAGTTACGCTTCCGGCACGCTTGCGCTCAGTGTTGATGAAGACCGCACCCAGCTTCATACGATTGAGGACAAGATCAGGGCGCTCGGATACCAGCCCCTCGGCATTGCCCCTGCTGCCAAACCTGCCTTACCCGCCAAACGCGCGAAAGAGATTTGGTGGAAAAGCATGAAGGCGAGGCTCGTCGCCATGACGGGGGCACTGTTCGCCGTCGCCTTGATCGCCGGTTGGCTCATGCCTGAATGGGATACATGGCTGTTTGCCAGCGCCGCGCTGATCAGCATCGTTCCGTTTGCGCGGCGTGCAATTTCCGGCGCGCTACAAGGGTCGCCCTTCACTATCGAGACGCTGATGTCCGTCGCCGCCCTCGGAGCCGTGGCGATCGGTGAGGCAGAGGAAGCCGCTGTTGTCATCTTTCTGTTCGCGGTGGGCGAGCTTCTGGAAACCGTCGCGGCGGGCCGTGCGCGGGCAGGCATCGAGGCGCTGATCGACCTCGTGCCGCGTACGGCGTTGCGACTGACTGTGGCCGGCGAGACGGTGAGCGTGCCGGTGGAAGAACTCGCTATCGATGACCGTGTTGTCGTCCGTCCTGGCGACAGGGTGCCTTCCGACGGCGTCGTCGAGGAGGGGGCTTCCGAGGTCAACGAGGCCCCCGTAACGGGCGAATCCGTTCCTGTTCTCAAGGAGGCGGGCGCAAAAGTGTTTGCCGGGTCAATCAACGCCAATGGCGAACTGCGCGTCCGGATCACCCACGCGGCCGCCGACAACACCATCGCGCGCATCATCCACATGGTCGAGGAGGCGCAGGAGTCGAAGGCACCCACCGCGCGCCTGATCGACCGCGTCTCACGCTGGTATACGCCAGCGGCGATGGTCTTCGCCGCGCTGATCATGATCGTGCCGCCGCTGGCGTTTGGCGGCGACTGGATGACATGGGTCTATCGTGGGCTCGCCACGCTTCTGATTGCCTGTCCTTGTGCGCTGGTGATTTCCACCCCTGCCGCAATCGCGTCGGGCCTGGCTGCCGGCGCGCGACAGGGCCTCCTCATCAAGGGCGGCGCGGCACTGGAGACGCTCGGCAAGGTCACCACGGTCGCCTTTGACAAGACGGGTACGCTGACGCGCGGCCATCCCCGGGTGACCGACATTGTAGCTCTGGCCGGGTCCGAGGATGAGGTGCTGGCCAAAGCGGCGGCCGTCGAGCGGAACGTCAGCCATCCATTAGGCTTGGCGATTGTCGAGGCGGCCACGCAACGTGCTCTGGCGGTTCCTGCGACGTTCGGCGGTGGCCTTGCCGTACCAGGCAAAGCTGTGACGGCACGGCTAAAATCCGGTTTCGCCTCGGTCGGGTCTCCGCGCCATGCCGCCGAGCACACCGACGTTGAGACCGATATCCGCGATCGCATCCATGCCTTGGAAAGCGAGGGTAAGACGGTTGTCGTCGTCATGGCGGGCAAGACCATCGAAGGCCTTATCGCCTTGCGGGACGAGCCCCGCGACGATGCGGCGGCCGGCGTGCGGCGGCTCAAGGATCAGGGTGTCAGCGTGGTGATGCTGTCGGGCGACAACCAGCGCACGGCTAGTGCCATCGCCGGTACCCTCGGCCTGGAGGCGCGGGGCGAACTTTTGCCCGATGCAAAGCTCGCCGAGATCGCCAGGCTCAAGGAGGCGGGCCCGATCGCCATGGTCGGCGACGGCATCAACGACGCCCCCGCGCTCGCCGCCGCCTCGGTCGGCATTGCCATGGGCGGCGGAACGGACGTCGCACTGGAGACGGCGGATGCCGCCCTTCTCCGGGACCGGGTGGAAGGGGTGGCCGACCTGATCCTGCTTTCGCGGGCGACGCTCGGGAACATCTGGCAAAACATTACCCTGGCCCTCGGCCTCAAGGCCGTCTTTCTCGCCACCACGCTGTTTGGCGTGACCACGCTCTGGATGGCAATCCTTGCCGATACGGGAGCAACGGTGCTCGTCACCGCGAACGCGCTGCGTCTTCTTGCCTATCGGCCATCACGATAATCGGAAGGAAACAGACTTGTTCAAGAAAACCACAGCGGTTCTTGTCGCGTATGTCACCCTTGTCGGGCCTGCTTCAGCGCATGATTTCAAGGTCGGCGTGATTGAAATAAATCATCCCTGGTCACGACCGACACCGCCATTCGCTCCTGTGGCCGGCGGCTACATGACCCTCAAAAACAGTGGCCCCGACAGCGACCGTCTCGTGCAGGTGACGTCGCCCATCGCCGCGCGCGCGGAAATTCACCGTTCCGCGGTTGAGGACGGCGTGGCCAGTATGCGGCCAGTGGATGGGCTTGCCCTGGAGCCTGGCGTGACCGTCGATTTCGAAGCGGAAAAGCTCCACATCATGTTCATCGGTCCCAAGCAGCAGTTGCAGGACGGAGACAAGTTCCCGGCGACACTCGTTTTTGAGAAAGCTGGGACAGTCGATGTCGAATTCGTAGTCCAACGCAAGGCAAGCGAACCGGCGGCCGAAGACCATTCAGGGCATGGGAGCTCAAATTGAGCGCCGTGAAATTATTTCGGATCGCGGTCTGGACGGCGATCGCCCTGCTGTGCGGCATACTGATCGGCTTTAGCGGCTATCTCCCTGGCACCAATTCCAAAGAGGCCTTAGGGACAGGAACGGCACGCTTCGGCGGCCCGTTTCAACTGACTGCGCACAGCGGTGAGGCGATCGACAACGCGACACTGGCGGGAAAACCATATCTGGTTTTCTTCGGGTTCACCCACTGTCCGGATATCTGTCCGACGACGCTGTTCGAACTTACCGATCTGATGGCCGAGATGGGGCCGTTGGCTGACCGCTTCACTCCGCTTTTCATCACGGTCGACCCGGAACGTGATACGCAGGAGGTGCTCGCACAATACATGACGGCCTTTGACCAGCGCATCGTCGCGCTGCGGGGGAACCAGGCGGAGACGGATGCGGTAGTAAAGGCGTTCGCGGCCTATTACCGCAAAGTGCCGATCGAAGGTGGCAGGTACACAATGGACCACACCGCAGGCATTATCCTGATGGATGCGAAGGGTAACTTCGCGGGCACGCTCGACATCCATGAACCGCGCGACACGGTACTGGCGAAACTTCGGCGCCTTGCCGGTGCCTGACAGCGCAGTTGATGATTTTGGTTATCGGGCAAGCCAGACGGGGCCTGCCACCAGCCCAGGCCCGCTCGTGGGGAATGTCGCTCAACCGATATTCCCAAATGCGGGGAACGTTTCGAGCAGCCAGAAGGCAAATCGTGACATTTGCCCTGTGACCATTGCTGCGCCCATCGCGATCATGATGCCGCCAGCGATGGGCTGAAGCACCCGACCGGCGCGACGCATACGCGGCAGGCTGCCCATCAGCGTCTGGGTGAACATCGCCGCCAGAACGAAGGGAATGCCGAGGCCGAGGGAATAGAGGGCGAGCAACGCAACCCCGTCAGAGGCGGTAGCCGATATTGCGCCAACTGTCAGGATCGTGCCAAGGATAGGGCCGATGCACGGAGTCCAGCAGAATGCGAAAGCCAGGCCCAGCAAATAGGCTCCGATGGGGCCGCCTCCCGTGATTCGTCCATGATAGCGTGCGTCCCGCAGCAACCAAGGAAGACGTATCCATCCGGTGGTGAACAATCCGAACAGGATGACGGTTATCCCGCCGATGATTCCTGCCTCGTAACTGTAGGACCGCAGCACGCGGCTCAGTGTTGTCGCGCCGGCACCCAGGGCTATGAACACGGTCGAGAAGCCGAGCACAAAGAAAAGGCTGAGAAGGGCTACGGCAGCTTTGCTGGTCGCGGTCGCTTTCGCGCGCGTACCGCCCGAATTGCCGGCGATAAACGATACATAACCAGGAACGAGCGGCAGCACACAGGGCGACAGAAACGAAACTGTTCCCGCGGCGACGGCGGCCGCGATGCTGATGTTGGAAATCTCAAACGCCATGCGCCGATGACTGCACCCTGAAGTGGCTACAGGGTCAAGTCAGTTACGTGATTTCCCACAATGGCGGGCTGCAGAGAGCGTCGAAGTCGATGGGACAGGGCAGGGGTTGCCTCGCCTTCGCGATTTGATCGCCTGGACGGGCACGCGGCCCTTGTCGTCGGCCTCGGCTCCAACAAGGGTCGCTTCAAAGACGGTTGGCGTCACCATCCGTTGATCACTTTCTGATGAACGCCTATGCAGTTCCTCTCCGCTGTGACATGTCTTTGGTCGATGAAACCTTGGTTGTTCGCGAGTCGCCTTGTTCTGGCGCTGGCCCTTTTGGGGCTGGTGCTCGGGCCTATGGGTGCTGCGTCGGCTGCTCCGACTACGGCCGCACAGACGATGGCGTCGATGGCCGACGGCATGGCCTGCTGCCCTGACAGTCAGCCTGCGGTCCCGGACTGCGGCAGTGACTGCCCTTTAGCGGTCCTGTGTGTGTCTGCCATCCCCGGCATTTCGGTTCCGGAAACCTCGTCGTTCCTGATCCGCCTGCCGATCCAGAATGAATTCCGCGAGGGCCGGGAAAGGGTTCTCGCTTCGCTTATCGGCGAACCGCCGCCAAGACCTCCCCAAGCCTGACTGTCATCTAGGCGCTTTTGGCGCCTGAACCCGTGCTGCCGACCGCTGCACGGGCGGAGTGGTATGGCGTTTGCCATGCTCAATGCCGTGCGCAAGCGCGGATCAATGACAGTCGGAATTTTCAAATCATGAAATCGATATTTGCACTTCGCGCCACGACGTTGGCGCTCGCATCCCTCATCGTGGCTTCCCAGGCGACCAAGGCCGCGCCCGAAGACTACGAATTCCAGCTCGTCGAGAACGAGGTCAAGCCAGGCAGCGAAGCCATTGTCGCCGTCAGGCTGGTCGACAAACGGACGGGGGCTCCGGTGGAGAATGCCGTCATCTTCACTACTCGCATGGATATGGCTCCCGGCGGAATGGAGGCGATGACCACGCCCGTCGAGACGGTGCCGTCGGAGCAACCCGGTATTTATCGCTTCAAGACGAATCTCGTCATGTCGGGAGATTGGCGCTTCTCGATCGCCGCCAAGGTGCAGGGCGAGACCGGTACGATCGAGAGCAAACTGATCGTCACGGCCGCGCAATGAGCAGAGCTGGCTCCTTCCTGACCCTCGCCGTTGTGGCGGCGGGGGTCGGGGCGGGCGGATACTGGGCCGGACAGCACAATCTGTCCGCCGCTTCCGCCATGCAGACGATCAGGGCGAGCATCGCGGGTGCCGAGGCGGAACCGCTGACAGCGGTTGGGAGCCAGGCTCCATCCGGCCCCGTCATCTATTACCGTCATCCGGACGGCGATCCGTCCTATTCGCGGACACCGAAACACACCGAAGACGGGCGCGATTTCCTAGCGGTCCTGGCGAGCGAAGATCTGAGCTTCGAAGATCGCCCCAAGCCGGAGGTGAAGACGGCCGGTGGCGAGGTGGCGGAACCGGGCGGTCGAAAAATTCTCTACTACCGAAACCCTATGGGCCTGCCCGATACGTCGCCGACCCCGAAGAAGGACTCGATGGGGATGGACTATCTCCCCGTCTATGACGGCGAGGCGGAGGACGGGTCGATCGTCAAGGTTTCGGCCGGGAAACTGCAGCGGACCGGCGTGAAGACTGCGCTTGCGACCAGGAGCGTTATCGTACGCCCGATCCGCATTCCAGGAACCGTGACCCTGGACGAGCGACGTGTCAGCGTCGTCTCGACCCGCACGGAAGCCTTCATTGAAAAGGTGGCTGACATCACGACCGGGGAAGCAATCGAGAAAGGCCAGCCGCTCGTCCGCTTCTATGCCAAGGAAATCGCCGCGGCAGGCGCTCTGTACGCAGCCGACCTCAAGAGTGGAGGCGGCAGAGCCGGGGCCGCTGGCAGTCTGCAACGTCTCGAAAACCTCGATGTTCCGGCGGAAACGATCGCCGAAATCGAGAAGACGAAGAAAGTGCCGCTCTCCGTCACGATCACGGCGCCGCGCGGCGGCGTGGTGCTGGAAAGAATGGCCGTGGACGGGATGATGGCCGCGGCGGGACAACCCTTGTTCCGGATTGCCGACATCTCGACGGTCTGGGTCACGGCGAACATTTCCGAATATGAACTCAACGCCGTTCGTGTCGGGGACGCGGCTTCGGTTCGCGTCCGCAGCCTTCCGGGCAAGGTGTTCACAGGCAAGGTCAGCCTGATCTACCCGGAAATCCAGAGTCAGACGCGTACCGCAACACTGCGCATCGAACTTCCCAATCCGGAAGGGCTGCTCCTCGCCAACATGTATGCCGAGGTGGAGATTGCAACGGGCGGCACCAACCCTGTGGTGACGGTGCCCGACAGCGCCGTCATCGATACAGGCGACCGCCAGGTCGTCATCGTCGCCAAGGGGGAAGGCCGTTTCGAGCCACGCGACGTGAAGATCGGCGCGCACGGTGAGGGGATGACCGGGATCATGAAGGGCGTTGCCGAAGGCGACCGCGTCGTCGTTGCCGCGAATTTCCTGATCGATGCCGAAAGCAATTTGAAGGCGGCACTGAGCGCATTTACGCCTGCGGAGGCGAAGCCATGATCGCCAAGCTCATCGCCTGGTCGGCACGCAACCTGGTCCTCGTCTTTTTCGCCGCCGCACTTGCCTCCGCCGCAGGTGTCTATGCGGTCAAGACGCTGCCGCTCGATGCCATCCCCGATCTCTCCGACGTTCAGGTCATCGTCTTCACCGACTATCCAGGTCAGGCCCCGCAGGTGGTCGAAGATCAGGTCACCTATCCGCTGACGACGTCGATGCTGACCGTTCCAAAATCCAAGGTGGTCCGTGGCTTTTCGTTCTTCGGGGTCTCGTTCGTCTATGTGATTTTCGAGGATGGCACCGATCCCTACTGGGCGCGCAGCCGTGTGCTCGAGTACCTCAATGCCGCCGCAAGCCGATTGCCGACGGGTGTCACGCCGACGCTCGGACCGGACGCGACGGGCGTGGGCTGGGTCTATCAATACGCCGTCGTCGCCAAAAAGCTCTCGCTAGCGGAACTGAGGTCGCTGCAGGACTGGGTCATACGCTTTGCCGCTTCAAAAGCCGAGGGTGTGTCCGAGGTCGCGAGCATCGGCGGTTTCGTCAAGCAATATTCGATCGTCGTCGATCCGGCGCGAATGCGTGCCCAAGGTGTGACGCTTTCGGAAATCGGCGAGGCGGTCCGCACCAGCAACATGGATACGGGCGGCCGTACGGTCGAGATTTCCGAATTTGAATTTATGGTTCGCGGACGCGGCTATCTGAAGGGTATTGCCGACATCGAGAGCATCGTGCTGAAGACCGTTGGCGGCGTTCCGCTGCGGCTTGGTGACGTCGCCAAGGTCGAGATCGTTCCGGACGAGCGGCGGGGCATCGCCGAACTCAATGGCGAAGGCGAAGTCGCCAGCGGCATTGTTCTGCAACGCGTCGGCTCGAACGCCTTGACCGTCATCGACAATGTCAAGGAACGCCTCGCCGAAGTCGAAAAGAGCCTGCCGGGAGGCGCGAAAATCGTTCCTGTCTACGACCGCTCCAAGCTTATCGAGGCGGCGATCGAAACCCTGAAATCGACGCTGATCGAGGAAAGTATCGTGGTGGCCCTCGTCACCATCCTCTTCCTGCTTCATGTCAGGAGCGCCCTGGTCGCCATCATCATGTTGCCCGTCGGCGTCCTGATGGCGTTCGTGGCGATGAAACTCCTTGGCATCGGCTCCAACATCATGAGCCTCGGCGGCATTGCCATCGCCATCGGCGCGATGATCGACGCGGCGATCGTCATGATCGAGAACGCGCACAAACATCTTGAACGTGCGAGCCCGGACAAGCTCCGCATCCAGATCCTGATCGAGGCGGCCAGCGAGGTCGGACCGGCGCTGTTCTTCAGCCTGCTCATCATTACCGTTTCATTCTTGCCGATCTTCACGCTCGAAAGCCAGGAAGGCCGCCTGTTTGGCCCGCTCGCCTTCACCAAGACCTTCTCCATGGCGGCGGCAGCCCTTCTTTCGGTGACGTTGGTGCCGGCGCTGATGGTCATCTTCGTACGCGGGAGGATCATCCCGGAGCACAAGAACCCGATCAACAGGCTGCTGATCGGCATCTATCGCCCGATCATCGCCAGGGTTCTTAACGCAAAGACCTTCACCATCCTGGTCGCGATCGCGGCCCTTGTCGTCACCGTCTGGCCCGCGCGCGAGCTTGGCAGCGAGTTCATGCCGGACCTCGACGAGGGCACGCTGATGTATATGCCGACCACCTTGCCGGGGATTTCGGTCACCAAGGCGGCCGAGTTGATGCAGATGCAGGACCGGATCATCAAATCCTTTCCCGAGGTGGAATCCGTCTTCGGCAAGGCGGGTCGGGCGCAGACCGCGACCGATCCCGCACCGACGGAAATGTTCGAGACCATCATCAACCTGAAGCCCAAATCGGAATGGCGGCCGGGCGTCACCTCCGAAAGCCTGAAGACCGAGATGGACGCGGCACTGCAGTTCCCGGGCGTTTCGAACGCCTGGACGATGCCTATCCGCGCCCGTATCGACATGCTGTCAACGGGTATCCGTACCCCGGTGGGCGTCAAGGTCTATGGCACCGACCTTGCCGAAATGGAAAAGGTGGCACGTCAGATCGAGGCGGTGCTGCGGACGGTTCCGGGAACGTCGAGCGCTTATGCCGAGCGGGTTATCGGCGGCTATTATCTCGACATCACCCCAGACCGAACAGCGCTTGGGCGCTACGGCCTGTCCGTCGGCGCTGTCCAGGACGTGATTTCCATGGCGCTCGGCGCGAAAGTCATCACCTCCACGGTGGAGGGTCGCGAACGCTACGGGGTAGCCATCCGCTATCCGCGCGCGTTGCGCAGCGACCCGAGAGCGATCGCCCGTGACGTGCAGGTCGCTTTGCCCGGCGGCGGCTTTGTGCCACTCGGCGAGGTGGCCAAGGTCGAACTCACGCGCGGCGCGACTTCCATCCGCACCGAAAACGGGCAACTCGCCGTCTATATCTTCGTCGACATTGCCGGCCGTGACCTCGGCGGCTATGTCGAAGCGGCTCAGGCTGCGGTCGAGAGCGAGGTGAAGCTGCCGCCCGGTTATTCGGTCGCATGGAGCGGGCAATTCGAATATCTTCAGCGGGCCGAGGCACGCCTGAAGATCGTCGTGCCCGTCACGCTCGCGCTGATCTTCCTGCTGCTCTACCTCAACTTCCGCACGCTCAGCGAGACGCTGATCGTGATGTTGTCACTACCTTTCTCGCTTGTCGGCGGCATCTGGCTGATGTGGTGGCTGGGCTTCAACATGTCGGTCGCGGTGGCCGTCGGCTTTATCGCGCTCTCGGGTGTTGCTGCCGAAACCGGGGTCATCATGCTGATCTATCTCGACCACGCCTGGCTGGAGGCCAAGGCAAGGGCTGTGGCGGAGAACCGCGGTCTGACGTTGGACGATCTCCATGCGGCCATCATGGTCGGCGCAGTCGAGCGTGTGCGGCCGAAGATGATGACGGTCGTCGCCATCATGGCAGGCCTGTTGCCGATCCTGTGGAGCACGGGGACAGGTTCGGAGGTCATGCAGCGTATCGCCGTGCCGATGATCGGCGGGATGATCTCCTCGGCCGCCCTGACCCTGATCGTCATCCCGGCGGTGTACGGCATCGTCAAGGGCTGGGCGCTGCCGAAACAGGCTGCTGTCGAGCGGCCAGAGATTGAAGCGTCGTCGTCCGAGCTTAAACTCGCTGCGGAGTAGGCGTTGCGTGTCGACAGCATCGAGCGCGGAGACCGCACCTTAGCTCTTGCCAGCCGCCGGTAGTGCGGCTAGCGCAATACAAAGGATCATCATGACCAATCTACAAAGCACCATCACTTGTCCAAGTTGCGGGCATCAAGAGATGGAAACAATGCCCGTCGACGCCTGCCAGTTCTTCTATGACTGCAAGGGTTGCGGCATGCTGCTGCGCCCGAAGGCGGGCGATTGCTGCGTGTATTGTTCGTACGGCTCTGCCCCGTGCCCGCCGATCCAGGAAGCGCGGGAAAGCCACGCGTCAGGGAATTGCTGTACAGTTCCGTAGATTGGCGGGCGGCATCATCCGGTTCATCTTCATCGCACCGAATGGCATCGCGGGACGCCACGCGCATTCCCTGCCGCGTGATGCGTCGCTCTCACTCATCGACGCATCAGACCCTTGACCTTCCACCTGCTGGAAGGCGCACGATCCCTTGATGAAGAGAGATAAGGCGATGCGTCAGAGCTGGCCGCCTCTCGATGGTTCGATACTGGCGGCATTCAAAAGCGCGCAGGATTCAGGCAGGCTTGACGTTGCCGAGCTTCTCTTGCGCGCGCTGGAATGCTTATGCGGCGGTCCGGTCGAAGGCAGTGCCGTACAGGATGCCTATCGGCTGATCTGCGATTGCAGCGAACCAGAACCCTTGCAGCACGAGAAGTCGCGTCGCCGCAAAGACTGACGACGCACCGGCTTTGTGCGGATGGCGGCATTCCTGCCGTCTTGGCGCTACCTATTGATCCGTTGGCATGGCCGCCTTGTTGGTAAGCCCGTTGACATACATGACCAGGTTGAGCGGGTCGAACCTCAGACCATGGAACTTGGCAGCAAAGCGCCCGCCGCGGTCGATGATATGGGTGACCACTCCGTGCATCTGCTGGCCATCATCGACCGGATCGAAGCGCTGGTTGTATTCCTCGGCGAGCTCGCGAGTCGCATCCGCGGCCTGCCCCGGCCGCGTGGTCAGGAACAGCCAGTTGCGCGGGTCAAGCCCATGCGGGGGCCCGTAGGCCTTCAGGATCTCCGGCGTGTCCGCCGCCGGATCGGTGGTGACCGTCAGGAACTGCACCATGTCTTTCATCGGCGTGGCATTTACCATTTGCTGCACCCTGGCGATCAGGTCGGAATGCAGCGGGCAGACATCGGTGCAACTGGCGAAGAGGAAATTGAGCACGACGATCTTGCCGGCGAAGTCCGCGAGGCGGACGGGCGCGCCGTCGGCGTCGGCCAGCTCGAATCCGGGCGCTGCGGGCGCGTCGATCACCTGGAAATACTTCTCCGCGCTGCCCATCAGTCTGTCGAGATCGGCCCCCGGGTGATGGGCATGTGCCGGAAGCGCGAGTCCCGGGATGGCGGCCATCGCAAGCAGAAGGGCTCTTCGGTTCATTTCCGCTCTCCGGCTGCATCGGTGCGTTCGCACGGTGCCTGGCACGAAGGCGCCTTCGCATGCGGCATATTGCGATGCATACAGACGCCGAGCGCGCACATGACGGCGCAGGGAAGCACGGCCAGGACGAGGGAGGCGAGGCCGGCCGCAACGAGCCAGTCCCATCTCGACCAGAGGGTGACGGCAAGCGCCGAGAGGCCGACGAGCAGCCAGGCAGGCGTTCGCAAAGCGCGCAGCAGCCTTGCTGCGGTTTCGGGTGAAGAGAGTCCGGATTGCACCGTCATGGTGTCTGGTTCCTTTGCTGATGTCGTTCGATCGCACGTGTCAGGAAGGCGATCATTTCCGGTGCGTCCCACGTGGCGGGTCCGGTGAGGCGCGCCAGCTCGTTTCCGTCCGGACCGATCAGGAGCGTGGCTGGCAGCCCGAAGAGCGCCAGCGAGCGAAGAGCGGCCCCATCCTGGTCGATGAAGACCGGAAGGCTGACCCCGATCTCGTCAAAGAACTTCCGGACCGCACCGGCACCGGCGCGATCCACGGAGAGGGCGACAACCTCGAAACCTTCGCCGCCGAGCCGCTTCTGCAAGCGGTCGAGCGTCGGCATTTCGGCGCGGCAGGGCGCGCACCACGTTGCCCAGACATTGAGCAGCACCATCTTGCCGCGCCAGGACTCCAGTGTTCGTGGCGCGCCCGACTCGTCGGCGAAGACGAGTTCGGGCACGGGTTGCGGCTCCCCGTGCAGGATCATACCCGCAGGCTCCTGCGCCAGCGCGCCCGCCACGGCAAGGATGGCCATGGCCATCGCCAACAGGATCGCCTTCATTGTGTCTTCTCCTTCTCCCGGCGGCTCATGCCCGCCTGATAGGCACGCTCGCGCTCTGGCCACGTGCTCTTGATGAAGGTCAGGACAGCCTCGATCTCCCCATCGTCCATGACCGCGCCGAAAGGCGGCATGTCGCTCTTGTAGCCGTTGCCGACCACGGCGGCGGGCCCTTCCTTGGTGATGCGGAAGAGCACACCGTCGGGATGGTGCCAGGTATGTCCGGAGGCGTCGTGTGGCGGTGCGGGCATCCGACCCGTCGCAAGCGGGCTTTTCCAGTCGGGCTGGCCTTCCAGCTTGGCCCCGTGGCAACTGGCGCATTGCTGCGCATAGAGTGCACGGCCGCGCGCGACGGTCGCAGCCGACGGCGCGCTGTCACCCGCGCCGAATGGCCAGCTCCACGCCAAGGCAAGCCCGATGATCGCCGCGCCGAGCGCGGCGGCAGCCATGGCGATGCGGTTCATTTGCGGCTGCTGAAGAAGACATACTTGACCAGTGCCGTCGCCCCGAGGGCGAGCACCACGACAGCAAGCAGCCAGACCAGGCCCATGCCCCACATCATCATCGCGCCCATGCCATCCATCATGCCGTTTGGGCCGTTCATCATGGTTCGTTCCTTTCATACGCGCCGCGGCGGACCTCCCGCATGCCGGGAACCCGCGCTCGGCGGGGCTTCTATTCCTTTGCGTAAATCCCGCCCACGGTGCCGGACTTGGTGATCTCCAGCATCTCGAACGGCGCTTCCTGCGCGCCGCTCATGCCGGGTGATCCCAGAGGCATGCCGGGCAGCGTCACACCCTTGATGTCGGGTCGTTCGCTCAAGAGCTTCCTGACCGTGTTGACGGGCACATGGCCGCTGACGACATAGCCGTCGATCATCGACAGATGGCAGCCCTGGAAGTCGTCGGGAATCCCAGCCTCGCGGCTCATGGTGACAAGATCGTGCGTCGGCTTGACCGTGACGGTGAAGCCGTTGTCCCGCAGATAGTCGGCATAGCCCTCGCAGCAGCCGCATAGCGGCGACTTGTAGAGCGTGACGTCCTTGCTCTCGTCGGCATAGGCCGCGCCCGCAGCGATCAGCAGCGCGGCGAGAACGACAGGTTTCAGCATGGTGCGCATTGGCGGTTCTCCTTTTCTGTGAGGGTATTTTCAGGCGACACGGAAGACACCCATCATGCCCGCGGCCTGGTGTTCGAGGATGTGGCAGTGGATCATCCAGTCGCCGGGGTTGTCGGCGACGAAGGCGATCTCGACTTTTTCGCGCGGGGCCATCAGTACCGTGTCCTGCCATTCGCGGTAGCGGGTTGGCTGGCCGTTGCGCGAGAGCACCCGGAACGAGTGACCGTGCAGGTGGATCGGGTGGTGCCAGGCCGTCGCATTGGTCATGGCGATGACGTGCGCACGATCCCGCTCCAGCGTCAGCATCGGCTTCATGACATGGCCTTCGGCGGCGACCCCGTTGATGAACCAGATGCCGCCCGTGTGCATCATGTCCATCATCATGCCCATATTGCCCATCATGCCGCCGCCCATCCCGCCGGAGGAACCCTTGCCCATGCTGCCGCCCATCTCCTGCATCACCATGGTGCCCATCATGCCGCCGTTGAAGGTGACCTCATGCCGGATTGCCGCGGTCATGTCCGGTTCCCGCAAGGGGTTTGGCGGCAGGACGACAGGCCAGTCGGGCATCTTGTCCCTGAGTGGCGTATCGGCATAGGCGAGATCGACCAGGCGATACTCCAGCCCCTCATAAAAGCGGTCGGTCACGGAAACGCGGCTTCCGCTGGCGGCCGTCATGTCGAGGATGACGTCGGCGCGCATGGCCGGGCCGAGCACGACAAGCCCGCCATCCGGCGCATGGGGTTCGACCGGTTGCCCGTCGAGCGCAGCGATGATCGGCTTGTGGTCCGCAAAGTCGAGCCCGAAGATGCGCGCATTGGCGGCATTGATCAGCCGCAGCCGGATGCGCTCGCCCCTGCGTACCGCGAATGCATCGGGAACGTGGCCGTTGATGGTGACGGTGTTGCCAATGCGGCCGCCATGCATGGCATCGTGCATGTTGCCGAAGTCGTCGCTGATCTCGGCCGATTTTGTCAGCCGCCAGTCGCCAAGCACCCAGGTCACGTCGCGATCGACCCGGATCGGCTCCGGCTCCTCGATGATCAGCGGGCCATAAAGACCGCGCCCGACCTGCTCGAAGCTGCGCTGATGCGGATGGTACCAAAAGGTCCCGGCATCGACCGCGTCGTATTCATAGACGAAACTCTTGCCGGCATCGATCGGAGGCTGCGTCAGGTACGGCACGCCGTCCATGGCGTTGGGAACCCGCACGCCATGCCAGTGGACGGTGGTTTCCTCGGCGAGGCCGTTTTCGACCGTGATCCGCAGACGCTCGCCCTGTTTCACGCGGATTTCGGGGCCGGGAACGCTGCCATTGTAGGACCAGGCGGGTGTTTCCGCATCGGCTGCCGGCAGCAGACGGACACGGCCCGGGGCCGCGCGCAGCGTGACCTCGCGCAGCGGCGCGGCCTGGGCGGGTGAGGGGGAATGCAAGGGCATCATTGCCCCGGCCGCAGCCGCGGCGGATGAGGCAAGGAAGGCGCGACGCGTCAGCGTCGGCAGGCGGAATTTCGACATGGTACGGTCATCCTGAAGTTGCTCGTCGGATCGCATGGCGGCGGCGCAGGCGGTGCGCGCGTTCATGCATGACTGGCGATCATGAGCGGCGTTGAGGCCGACCATGACACATGCTGCCGCAAGCCGGACGCTTGTCCGGCGGCGTCAGCTCAGGATGATGGTTCGGGGAGGATAGGGTTGCGGCGGCCCGGTGCGACCGGCGGATTCTTTCACCGGAGAAACGGCGACGTCGATTTGGGCAGCAGGAAGATTAATCCCGGCGACCGGTGCGATCGCGATCAGCGGAACCACGCATGCCTGGTCACAGGCAAGGCTGTTGCCGGTGTCGGACGGGCAATCCTGGCAATCTCCCATGGCTCCGTCGGCCATGGCGATGGCCGACATTTTCAGGGACATGCTGGTCGCGCCGGCCGCATTCGCCACCGTGCCCGCAGCGAATACTGTGAGCAACACGATTACGAGCATGCGGGCGAGGTTGCGCATGGCCTTGGTGGTAATCTTCTTTCTAGCGCTTGTCCAGATCGACGAGATCAGGGTCAGGACCCGGGATTTTCGGTAAGGTGACAAAGAAGGGGTGTCTAGCTGAGCTTCAATCCGAGTTTCTTGCGTTGCGCGGGCTTCGCCGCCTTCTTCACAGACGCGGGCTTGCGCCCAAGCCCCATCGTTTTCGCTAGCGCCGATCTTGCTGCCGAGTAGCTCGGCGCCACCATCGGATAGTCGGATGGCAGGTTCCACTTCTGGCGGTATTCGTCTGGCGTCAGGTTGTGGTGCGTCGCCAGATGGCGCTTGAGCGATTTGAACTTCTTGCCGTCCTCGAGGCAGACCAGGAAATCCGGCGTCACCGACTTCCGAATTGAAACTGCAGGCGCGAGCTTTTCCTCGGCCACGGTGCTGGTTAGGGATCCCAATCCACATAACGCCGCATGGGTGTCTGCGATAAGGCCGGGAAGATCAGAAACCGGAACAGGGTTATTGCTGACATAGGCCGCCACGATATCGGCGGTCAGCTCGATCAAATCTTGTTCCGCAACGGTAGGTTCGTCGGTCATCGCTCTATCCAGGTAAGATTTCATTCAAGGTAGCTCAGGCGGTTCGCCACGTGGTTACAGCAAGAACACTCGTCTGCAAAATTCGGCAGACCGTACGGCAATAGGATGCGGATGCTTGTCGCTGAAGTGGCAGCAGTCCGATCGTGCGATGTGGCTCCTGTAGCGAGAACCATTTCCCCGCTCTTATCGGCTTAATTCCCTAGTTCCAGTCCTAACCGATCCGATCAACCCCAAGGGGTCGGACTACGCATAGCGTGCCGCCGCTCATGGCTTCGCCATCCCGGTGACGGCGGTCTGGCCTGGACCCAACGGGCGCCTGTCGAGCGGGGAATGGTCCCCGCCAAGTACGGGAGCCACAGCAATGTCACACGATCTCAGCCTCGCCCAGAACCACGCTTGGAACCTTGCCCGCACCCTGATGACGCCGGTCATCCTCTTCAAATCCGAAAACGACGAGTACGGCGTTCTTCCTGAAGACAACCTCGATGGCGATGAGGTCAACGCCCTCTACCTCTACGATCCCTACATTGGAGCCCAGCCGGTTCAATGAACCGGCTTTTCCGTCCGGCGTGCCGCAATCAGGCGGCAGCCGGCAAGGGAGGCTGCGCCGCGGCTGAAGAGATGCTGCCCGCATATTTGCAGTTGTCAGCCGCGCCCTTGCCGGCTTTGCTGTTCGCGGCTTTCGCGGAATATTCCGCAAATTATGCGGAGGAGATCGGTTTTGAGAAGTATGAAAGGTCCGGCGCAAGGCGGCGGAGAGAACAATGGAAAAGGCGGATATTGAAGAGCTACGCAGCCAGGTCAGTTGCGCAGCGGTGCTGGAGACGGCGGGCTTTGCTGTTGATCTCAAGGAGAGTACGCGCAAGGCCGTGAAGTATCGCCGGTGTGATGACATCATCATTGTCATCCACGATGGCAAGGGCTGGTTCGATCCGCAGTCGGATGCCAAGGGCGATGTCTATTCGCTGGTTCGGCATCTGGATGGCTGCGACTTCCTGGAAGCCTTCGTGCAGGTCGCGTCCCTGGTTGGTTTTGAGCCAAACGAGCCTGAATGGAAGCGACAGTCCCGTGCTGCGGAAGCCGACCTATCCATTCCGGGGCGCTGGGAAGCGCGGCGCAAGCCTTGGCGTGGATCGGCCACCTGGCGGTATCTGCGCGACGAGCGCCGTATCCCGGAGCAGGTTATCCGAACGGCAATCGCCCAGAATGTTTTGAAGGAAGGGCCCTACGGCAGCATGTGGGCAGCCCATACCAATGCGACAGGTTTCGTCACCGGCTGGGAGGAACGTGGAGCGCAATGGCGCGGCTTTGCGAATGGCGGCGGGAAATTGCTATTCCGGCTCGGCTCACAACGAGCCAGCCGCATCTGCGTCACCGAAGCGGCCATCGACGCCATGAGCCTGGCGGCAATCGAGAAGTCCCGGCGCGACACGCTCTATACCAGCACCGGCGGCGGCTGGTCGCCAGCGGCGGAAGCCGCCCTTCAGGCGTTGGGTGAGCAGCCGGACGCACGCCTTGTTGCGGCCACCGATGCCAATCCACAGGGCGAGGTCTTTGTCGCGCGCCTGCGTGAGCTTGCCGGCGAAATCGCCTGCGACTTCGAGCGGTTGAAGCCGGCTGCTGAAGACTGGAACGCGATGCTGCAGAATGCGGCGTCTGCCTGACAGCAGGGTCATCTCGCGTGCCCAATCAGGGGAGAGGAGAAGATACAGATCAGGAATCCAGAGGAGAAAAAATGAAACCCGGCTGCCGCATGTCCATCGGCCGCGTCAAGGGTGAAGCTTCGCCCGGCTTTGCCGGCCCTTGACCCGCCCGGGCGGAGAGGCGGCCTTGGGGGAGGGGTCATGAAGGCCTGACGATGATTGTGAGTCCCAAGAGGGATGACCGCGCTCCGGCCCGACAAGGCCACAAGGAGCCAGATCATGAACCCCGTTTCGCCAATCCGCAAAATCTACCAGGGCGTCGCCAGCCGCCAGCAGATGTTTCGTCTGTTCGACCGTCATGCCCAAAGGCCGGATCGCTTTGAAGCCGAGGCTGGCGCTCTTTATGCCGGGGAATGGTTCGAGGTCGGCCGCGTAGAACACGACACCATGCTGGATATCTTGCCGCCACTGTGGATGCGAGGCGAAATGTTCGCGCTGCGCGAATTTCTCACCGACAGCGTCACCAGCGTCTTCTATGCGCTGCGCATTGACGGCAGGGTTCGATATTTCCATGCCTATTGCGACCTGAATCTTCCTTGTTCTCCGATCAAGATGCGTGATGCCATCATCGAGCGGGAATCCTGGCCGGTCCGTGCGATGACGCATGAGGAACGGCTCGAACACATCTGGTCGAGCACACATGACGACTTTCGCGGCTATGCGGGCAAGACCTGGCCGAGAGATCAGCAGGGTAAGCGTACCATCCTCGTCTACTGCCGGGGTCGAGACACCACGATAAAACTTCTCGATCAGCTCAATGATCTCGAGATCGCGGCAAAGCTGCCGGTGCATCTGCGCGATCTTCCGGAAGTTGTTGCGGCGTGAGGGAAGGGCGATGTTCACGTTTCCCATCCTTGCCGTTCGCAACATCATCGAGCGTGGCACGATCGACGCCGCCAACAATGGCGGGTTCCGCAATCCGTACTTCGGCCTCAGGCCTGGCGAGGGCGAGGTTCCTGGCGTTTGGCTGGTTGGAGACCAGGGGGTCTACCTCATGTCGAACGGCAAGCTTGCCGATGGTGACCGGCCTCTGGTCCTCTATTCCGAACAGTGCCACCCGAACGGCAATCCCGATTGGCATGACTACAAGCGCCGTCATTTCGGCGGTGACGACGGCATCGAATTCATCGATGCCGAGCAGCTGATCCCGCTGTTTGACCGGAATTTCCGCTGCACGCATCTGAACGTGCAACTCTCCGAGCGCCAAGTCTCGCTGTCCCTGATCACCCGTTAATTTTTCCACTCCGCCAGCCCGTCCACGCGGTCGACGACGCCGTCGGCGCAATCATGCTTGCCCTGAATCCAAGGAATTTTCCCATGTCTCATGACGACCCTTTCACCATCGATCTTTTCGGCAATACCGCGCTTTCCTCAGGCTACGGTCTAGGTGTCACAGCCTTCGGAAATAGTTTCGAGTACGATGGCGACGATGATCCTGATCCAACGTCACCATCACCGGTGATGCCGATCGCGGCCGTCGTACGGCCGCCATCGCCCCTGTACCAAACGCGCGGCTCGAATTTCTATCTCGCCGATGATCGTGGTCTGGCGCGCGGCTGGAAGGAGCGTGCGCGTGACAATATCGCGGCGATCCGGCTCGCCGCCGAGATCGAGGCGGATGAGCGGCCGGCAACTCGCGAGGAGCAGGAGCGCCTGATCCGATTCACCGGCTTCGGCGCGTCCGATCTCGCCAACGGGGTGTTTCGCCGCCCCGGAGAAGGGGAATTCCGCAACGGCTGGGCCGAGATCGGCTCGCAGCTGGAGGATGCCGTCGGCGAAATCGACTATGCCTCGCTCGCCCGCTGCACCCAATATGCCCATTTCACGCCGGAGTTCATCATCCGGGCGATCTGGTCGGGTCTCCAGCGTCTCGGCTGGCGCGGCGGCAGGGTGCTGGAGCCAGGCATCGGAAACGGGCTGTTTCCGGCGCTGATGCCGGAGGCACTGCGCGATTGTAGCCACGTTACCGGCGTCGAACTTGATCCGGTCACGGCGCGCATCGCCCGACTGTTGCAGCCGCAGGCGCGCATTGTCACCGGAGATTTTGCCCGCACAAACCTACCGTCGAGTTTCGATCTTGCGATCGGCAATCCGCCATTTTCTGACAGGACCGTCCGCTCCGACCCGAAGTATCGGTCGCTGGGTCTGCGGCTGCACGACTATTTCATCGCCCGCTCGGTCGATCTCCTGAAGCCCGGGGCGCTCGCGGCCTTCGTCACCAGCTCCGGCACCATGGACAAGGCGGATTGTACCGCCCGGGAACATATCGCCAAATCCGCCGATCTGATCGCGGCAATCCGCCTGCCGGAGGGCAGTTTCCGCGCCGACGCCGGTACCGATGTGGTGGTCGATCTGTTGTTCCTGCGCAAGCGCAAGGTGGGCGAGCCGGAGGGTGACCAGTCCTGGCTCGATATCGACGAGGTCAGGCCGGCGACCGAAGATGAGGGCGCCATCCGCATCAACCGATGGTTTGCTCGTCATCCGGATTTTGTGCTCGGCACGCATGCACTGACTTGCCGAGCTTTCGGCGAGGCCTACACCTGCCTTCCTCGAAAGGACAAGAATCTGGACGCAGCGCTTTCAGCCGCCATCCATCTTCTTCCGGAAGCCGTTTACGACGGCGAACCCACGCAGATCGGGCCCGAACGGGATGCAACGGAAGGTCAGGTCTCCGTCGATCTGCCCAGCAGTTCGTATGTGCGTGAGGGCAGCTTCTTCGTCGATACCGCCAAAGGCCTTATGCAGGTCATCGACGGTGAGCCCGTCGTCATCAAGGTCCGCAAGGGCCGCGGCGGCGACGGCATTCCGGAAAAACACGTTCGGATCATCCAAAAACTGATCCCCGTGCGCGATGCCGTGCGTGCGGTGCTGAAGGCCCAGGAATTCGACCGGCCGTGGAAGGATCTACAGGTCAAGCTGCGCATTGCCTGGTCGAGTTTTGTGCGTGATTTCGGGCCGATCAACGCCACGGTCGTTTCCATCACCGAAGACCCCGAGACTGGCGGCGTTCGTGAAAGCCACCGTCAGCCGAATCTCCAGCCCTTTGTCGATGATCCGGATTGCTGGCTGGTCGCGTCGATCGAGGATTACGATCTCGAAAACGACACCGCCAGGCCCGGTCCGATCTTCACTGAACGGGTGATTGCGCCGCCGGCATCGCCGGTAATCACAAGCGCTGCCGATGCGCTCGCCGTCATCCTCAACGAGCGTGGGCATGTCGATCTCGATCATATCGCCGAATTGCTGCACCGTGATCCCGACGACGTTGCCGCCGAACTAGGCAGCGCCATCTTTCGCGATCCGGCCGATGGTTCCTGGCGGACGACAGACGCCTATTTGTCCGGGCATGTCCGCGACAAGCTGGCGATAGCAGAGTCCGCCGCGGCGCTTGACCCTGCCTATGAGCGCAATGTCCGCGCTTTGGTCAAGGTGCAGCCTGCCGATCTTCGGCCCTCCGACATTACCGCGCGGCTCGGCGCGCCGTGGATCCCCGCTGCGGATGTCGTCACCTTCGTACGGGAGACGATGGGAGCCGAGATCAAGATCCACCATATGCCGGAATTGGCGTCCTGGACCGTGGAGGCGCGACAGCTCGGCTACCTTGCAGCCGGCACCTCCGAATGGGGCACGGACCGCCGCCATGCCGGCGAGTTGCTGGCGGATGCTCTCAACAGCCGCATCCCGCAAATATTCGACACGGTAAAAGATGGCGACAGCGAAAAGCGCGTGCTCAATGTCGTCGACACCGAGGCGGCGAAAGAAAAGCTGCAAAAAATCAAGACCGCGTTCCAGAACTGGATCTGGTCCGATCCCGACCGGACCGACCGGCTGGCGCGAGTCTATAATGACCGCTTCAACAATATCGCCCCGCGAAAATTCAACGGGGACCATCTGCAGCTTCCAGGCGCCTCAGGCGCCTTCTCTCTTTATGGCCACCAGAAGCGCGGCATCTGGCGCATCATCTCGGCTGGCTCGACCTATCTCGCGCACGCCGTCGGCGCCGGCAAAACGATGACCATGGCCGCAGCCGTCATGGAGCAACGACGGCTCGGCCTGATCGCCAAGGCGATGCTGGTCGTGCCCAGCCATTGCCTGGCGCAGGCCGCCCGCGAATTCCTGGCGCTCTATCCAAATGCTCGCATCCTCGTTGCCGACGAGACGAACTTTACCAAGGATAAGCGTGCCCGCTTCCTGTCGCGGGCCGCAACGGCCACCTGGGATGCAATCATCATCACGCATTCAGCCTTCCGCTTCATCGGCATTCCGTCCAGCTTCGAACAGCAGATGATCCACGATGAGCTCGATCTCTATGAGACTTTGCTGACCAAGGTCGAGAGTGAAGACCGGGTGTCGCGTAAACGGCTCGAGCGGTTGAAGGAGGGCCTGCAGGAGCGGTTGGAAGCGCTATCCACCCGCAAGGACGATCTGCTCACCATTGCCGAAATCGGCATCGACCAGATCATTGTCGACGAGGCGCAGGAGTTTAGGAAGCTCTCCTTCGCCACCAATATGAGCACACTGAAAGGCGTCGACCCGAACGGATCGCAGCGGGCCTGGGACCTTTATGTAAAATCCCGCTTCGTTGAGACCAAGAACCCGGGCCGGGCGCTCGTGCTCGCTTCGGGCACGCCGATCACCAACACGCTCGGTGAAATGTTTACCGTGCAACGTCTCATGGACCATGCCGCGCTGATGGAGCGTGGGTTGCACGAGTTTGATGCCTGGGCGTCCACCTTTGGCGACACCACAACCGAACTGGAGCTGCAACCCTCTGGCAAATACAAGCCGGTCTCGCGCTTCGCCAGTTTCGTCAATGTTCCCGAGCTGATCGCGATGTTCCGCTCGTTTGCAGATGTCGTGTTGCCGGAGGATTTGCGCCAATACGTCAAGGTGCCAGCGATCTCGACTGGCAAGCGCCAGATCCTCACCTCCAAGCCGACGCAGGCGTTCAAGCGTTACCAGCTGCTGCTGGATGCGCGCATCAAGGCCATTGAAGAGCGCGACCGCCCGCCGGAGCCTGGTGACGACATCCTGCTCTCGGTCATCACCGATGGTCGGCATGCAGCGATTGATCTTCGCCTGGTCGATCCAGATAACGACAATGAGCCCGACAACAAGCTCAATGATCTCATCTCGAACGCCTTCCGTATCTGGCAAGAGACGGGTGAGAACATGTATGTGCGCTCCGACGGCAAGCCGTTCGAGCTGCCGGGTGCGGCGCAGATGATCTTTTCCGATCTCGGCACCATCAGTGTCGAGAAGACGCGCGGGTTCTCGGCCTATCGCTGGATCCGTGACGAGTTGATCCGCATGGGCGTTCCGGCAAGCGAGATTGTCTTCATGCAGGATTTTAAAAAAGCGCAAGCCAAACAGCGGCTGTTTGGCGATGTCTGTGCCGGCAAGGTCCGCTTCCTGATCGGCAGTTCAGAAACCATGGGTACCGGCGTCAATGCGCAACTACGCCTGAAAGCCTTGCATCATCTCGACGTACCATGGCTGCCCTCCCAGATCGAACAGCGGGAGGGCCGCATTGTACGCCAGGGTAATCAGCACGATGTCGTCGATGTCTTTGCCTATGCCACGGAAGGTTCGCTCGATGCGACCATGTGGCAAAACAACGAGCGCAAGGCCCACTTCATCGCCGCTGCCCTGTCAGGTGACACCTCGATCCGCCGACTGGAAGATATGGGCGAAGGGCAGGCTAGCCAGTTCGCCATGGCCAAGGCCATTGCATCGGGTGATCAGCGCCTGATGCAGAAAGCAGGGCTGGAAGCCGATATCGCGCGTCTGGAGCGACTACGCGCCGCCCATATCGACGATCAGCACGCCGTCCGCCGGCAGATCCGGGACGCCGAGCGCGATATCGACTATTCGACCCGGCGCATTGCCGAAACGGGCCAGGATATCGAGCGCCGTGTTCCGACCACAGGCGATGCCTTCGCGATGACGGTCACGGTCAAATCCTATGCCGACCGGAAAGCGGCGGGCCGGGCGCTCATGAAGGAGATCCTGACCCTGGTGCAACTCCAGCACGAGGGCGAAAGTCTTATTGCGTCGATTGGCGGGTTCGATCTGGAATATTCCGGCGAGCGCTTTGGCATGGACGGCTATCGCTATGCCACCACGCTGATGCGCACCGGTGCCGATCATGAGATTGAGCTTCCGGTTACGGTCACGCCGCTTGGAGCGATTTCTCGCCTCGAACATGCGCTCGACGGTTTCGATGGGGATCGAGAACGCTATCGTCAACGTCTTGATGATGCGCGCCGCAGGCTCACCTCCTACCAGTTGCGAGAGAGTGGGGATGAGTTCGCATTTGCCGGCGAGCTGGCAGAGAAGCGCCGGCAGCTTGATGAGGTCGAGGCGGCACTCGCAGCCGATGTTGAAGGTTCAGCCGGCTCAGCGGTCCAGGCTGCGTAACATTCTGCATAGGTCATGCCTTGAAAGGCGTTACAGAAATCATCATTCTGCGACATCGCAAATATCGGACGCAAAACCGATGCAAAAATCGGGAGTTTTGCGAAGCCGAAATTGTGGGGACGTCAGCAGTATCCGTTGCAGTTACAGCAGATCGAGGCTCATCCGACATACCGGCACACGACTGCGCCGTTCCCATTGGAATGGTTTGCTGTCCGTGGAGACCTGAAACGCGATCAAGGTCCAAAGTTTTAGGGGTCAGAACAAGAGCAGTGCGAAATCGATGGGATGGAAGGCTCCCGCTCCGCCGGTGCTAAGTAGGCATCGGTTAGGATGGACAAACAG